>JALYJB010000020.1 GCA_030775485.1 Planctomycetota bacterium
GCCCCCGCCGAAACCGCTGGAGCCCGTGGTTCGATTGGTTCCGGAGCCGCGGTTTTGACCGGCACCGCCCCCACCGCCTGAAGTGCTTCCCGCGAACAGGCTGTTGAGTGTATATTGCATGTCGACAGCCTGGCCGTTTTTGACGCGATAGATGAAGAAGGTTTGGGGATCGACGGGGTTTTTATCGAGCTCGTCGAGCATGGGCATGATGAGTTGCTCTACGGTGTCCTTGGGTCCGGTGACGACGACGGTATTGGTGCGGGTGTCGGCCGAGGCGATTACTTTGCCGGTTTGCCCGACGTCAGCGGCCTGATTGTTGTTGCCGCCGCCACCCCCACCCCCGCCGAAACCATTGCCACCGCCCCCGAAGCCTCCGCCGCCAAATCCACGGCCTCCGCCGCCCCCACCGCCGCCGCGACCTCCACCGAAATTAAAACCGCCACCCTGTTGGCCGCCCTGCTGCTGGCCTGTTTGCTGGGGCGCGAAGATATCCATGATGAGCTTTGCCGCCGCGGTTGCGTCAGCATATTTGAGCTGCCGGGTTTTAATTGCGCTGTTGGCGGAATCGCGCTTATCGATGGCAGCGACGATTTCGACAAGGCGGCGCACGCGCGCCGAAGTATCGGTGATGATGATCGAGTTGCTGGCGGCATTTGATGCGATGTCGGCGTCGGGGTTGATTAGCGGCGCGAGATCGGTCTTTAATTTCACGGCATCCACGGTGCTTACGGGGATAATCTGGGTGCGGATGTCATCGGTGGGCGGAATGTCGTCCGGATTGCGGCCGATGAATGTCGGCACGGGCGATTTTTTGATGTTCGTGAAGCTGTCAATCGTCAGGGTATCCCCCTCGCGATACGCGCCGGCGGATTGCGTTTTGAGGACGGTGTTCAGAAGCTCGATGGCCTTTTCGGTGCTGACCGGATCGGTGCGGAAGATGGTGATCTTTCCGGTGACGGCTATCTTTCGGACAACGGTAAGATGACCCAGGCGCGAGAGATATTGCAGGACGGTGTCAACCGGCGCTTCGGTGAAATTGAATGAGAACTGTTCGGGCCGGGTGGCGGGCTGGGAGGCGGGCTGGGCAAAAGTGGTTGAAGGGGGCGCGCCGGCTGTTTCGGCGCGGGCGGGCGCTTCGGCGGGCGCGGTTTGCGCGCTCATCGACAATGGGTCGGCAAGAAGGATGGCGGCGGAACTCAGAATCAGTGCAACACGGCGCAGTCCACGCATGATAGCCCTTTCATTTCCTAAACATTCATCATCAAGGCGGTCTGGGTTTGCATGACGTCAGTGCGGCGTCGCGCGGCCCATTGAAAATTTTCAGGCTTGCTCTCCCACGAAGAATGCGAGCCGTTTACATCTGTTTGTTCGGTTTCAACCGGTTCGGCCGGGCGATGTGCATATCATCGCGCGGTTTTCTATTGGGCCGCACCACCAGGACCGCCCGGCGAGGGCTGGGTTGCGGCGCCGGGCGGAGCGTTCGTTGGCGCGCCGGCTGGGGTGGCGGCCTTGCCGGCGATTCCGGACATTTCCTGCTGGCGGCGGGCCATCATCTTGGCCAGGAGATCGGCATTGGGTCCGGTAGGCTCTTCGGTGGGCGTGGTGGGATTGGCCACGCCGTAAAGAAGGGACCAGCCATTATTGCCCGTGAGCGTCTGACCCAGGCCGATGTGAGCGGTATTCGCGCCGGTAACATAATCCAGTTCAGTGAGGGTGATGCTGGTGATCTTGCCGCCGGCGACGTTGTTTCCCGTCTTATATTCAGTGACGGTTTCGGAAGTCGCATCCTGAATGTAAGCGGTTATTTCATTGCCCATTTTCGAGGCGCCGATGAAGACCAGTGTTTCACCCTGGGGGGTTGACGCCTGCGCGGCGGTTGAATTGGCGGGGTCGCGGCTTGGGACGGCCTGCTGGCCCTTGATGAAAATATTTCTTGCTCCCAGAACGTCCAGAACGTCCGCGGGAAGATCGCGCGGCGGTGTAATCAGAATATTTTCGGCTTCGAGTCCGGGTACGGTGGTTGGATTGTTGTCAGAGTTTGCGAACCTGCCCGCGCCGGCGGCTCGTCGCGGGGGGGATTCGTTGCCGTTGGATTGGTTGTTGTCTGATCGATTGTTTCCACGGTTGCCCTGGACCTCAGCAGGAGGGGCGCTTAAAAGCGGCGCCTTTTGCGCGACGGTCATCGGCGCGGGAAAGGGCTGGGTGGCGGGCATGACCATGGGACGGGTGGTTGCGCCGGCTGTGGGCTGTGTAGTGGGCGCGGCGGTTTGAGCGAGGGTAACTATGCCGGCGACGCACAAGGTGACGAGCATCAGAAGAATGACATACTTCATAGCTGGTCTCCGTTTGATCCAGCCATCGAAACGGATTGGCCCGACGACTGATTTCCCGTCGGCATAAAGAGTGTGGAAACATTGACTTTGACGTTGAGGATTTCGGTGCCTTCCTTGGCGCTGCTGATGGTGACTTTATTAATTCGCATGGGAATGGTGGCCGTTTCAACGTCCCACAGAAATCGGGATACCGTCAGCACGGAATCTTTCTGCTGAACGGTGAAATCGATGTTGACGCCCATCGTCCAGAACTGGCCCTGCTGGACCGAATGTTCGGCGCGGGAGGAATCGAAGCTGACGTTGGCGAAGCGCGCCCATTGATCGAGAGCGCGAAGGGCGGTGTTCTGGGCCTGGGACTCATCCGAATGAAGCCCACCCCTGATGAGATCCTGCCAGACGGGCTGGAGGCGTTTTTGTTTGGCGATGAGGGATTTGTCGGTGTCGAGATCATCCCTGGCCTTGATGATGGCGCTGGTCATCTGATCGAGATTGTCGCTGTAGGGTTGCCAGATCAGGCTGTTAAACCCCAGGAGGGCGACGGCGGCGCCCATGGCAATCGCAACATATTTTTCTCGCTTGGACAGTACCACATTAGCTCCAGATCAATAATGACTTTAGAGGCTGATTCGTATTTCGTTCATCGCGGGGCATTGGAGGCCGCGGCCTTGGCGCCTGCCGGCGATTGCCTTGGCGTTGCATAATTAAAGTTGATAGAGAACTGCCAGGCCTGAAGCTGGGCTCGGCCCGTTCTTCCTTCCTGGCCGCGCTTGACTTCAGTGAACGCGGGATTGTTCCGCATGCGCTGGACGAGTGAAAAGACGCGGCCGGAATCGGTGGTTTTTCCCTCGATGGTGATGGAAAGGGGCTGACTATCATCGACGCGCAAGACTTTGCCGGATGAGGAGACGCCCGGAACCCTGGGTTTGTCTGAATTTATTTCGATGCTGGTGACGTAGGTTTGTCCGTCTTGCGGAAGCGCGTCGGTGATATCGCGCAGGCAGGCGACGAAGCGGCCGTCGTCGCCGTGCCAATACTGCGCCAGGCCGGCCATTCCGACAAACTTGGTGGCAGCATCCACGTCGGGCTTGATGACGTCGATTTGCGATTTGATGTCGTTCAGCTGCTGCTGCTTGCTCTGCTCGTTTTGATAGGCCCACACCGCGCCGGCGATAACCACGATAAGGCCCAGGACGGCGGCAGTCGCCCACTTGGGGATGCGGCTTTCCCTGGGCGGCGCGAGGCGCGAATGCAGGAAATCGACGGTTGGGCCGCCCTTCAAGCCAGACATTGCCAGGGAGATTGCCCCGGCATATTTCGGACCCTCGCCATTGAGGCCGATGATGGAGGTATCGACCCCCAGACTGGGAAGCTCGCCGGCGCGCACCTCTACGCCCAGATTTTCACCCAGCAACCTGGAATCAACGCCGGCGCCGTCCCAGAGAATGAGTTCGCGGACAGCGCCGGTGCCGGGCAGCGTGGAAACCGCGCGGCGCAATTCGCTTACAAAAGCGGGCTGGGGCGAAATAGGGCGCAGGTGGCGGATTGCGCCGGAAGAGACACCGTGCTGGCTGGTGAGTTCAGATCCGCCCGGTCCGACAGAGAGCACCAGCACATTGCGCTTGAGGGCGCCGCCGGTGGCTTCGCCCAGAACCAGCGCCGAAGGGGTAATGGCAATCGGCTGAACGCGAGCGGCTTCGCAAAACGCCTGCACCGATTCGATGAATTTTCGCTGGGTCGCGAGCAGCAACACCGACCTGGTTGCCGCGCCTTTTTCCTCATCGGAGACGAAATCATAAACCAGATCTTTCAGCTCGGAGGAAAAATCGGCTTCGGCCTGAAGGCGGAGCATGGGAATGAGGGTGGAAACATCGGCGGGCGGAACTTCCTTGGATTTCACCACCAGCGACCTGGCGGAGATGCCGACGACGGCGGTTCGGCAGGTAAAATCATTTTCGCGCAGAAAATGAGCGAGCGCGGCCCCAAGCTCAGCGGGCTGGGCGATGGAAACACCCTCCGGATAAACCATCTCCGCGACGCGGCGCACCCGCGGCTTGTCGCCGACAACGACTTCAGCGGCCAAAAGCGATCGTTCACCGATCGAAAGGCCAAGCAGCTTTTTATGACGCGCTGATTTCAAAGCTCTCCCATGTTCAACAAACAAACATCTCTCACATGTACTATCGACCGACGCTGGAGTTGCCGCTGGCTCCCCCATTGCCCGAAGAAGCGCCCCCGGTGGCGATGGCGTGGCCGGCGCGCAGCGTAGCGCGAATTTCCGCCGGGAGCGGCCAGCCCAGGGAAGTCAGATCCCTACGGTATACAATTTTCGCGGGCACTTTCTGCACGTCGACGACAATTCGAACCCGCTTGAACGCGCGACCGTCGCCGCTGACGGCCACGATGTCGGCGGAATATTGGAATGATTTCACTCCTGCCCGCGGGTTTGCGCCCGCAAAGAGCGCCCTGGCTTTTGGGGTGCCCAAGGCGGTAGCGACCCATAACTGGCTTGATAAATCCGCGCTGGGGCGGGCTGCAATCAGTGTGTCGGCATCGGTCTGGTCAAGGCCGAGGCACAGAAGAACCTGTTCGGGCGCGGTATTGATGTTCACCAGATGGGTTGCCTTGCTGTTGGGCGCCCCACTGGCGGGCTGGCTGTTATAAACGGTGACGTAGGGGAATATCCCGCGGGCGTCGGCGCCGGAACTGTTGAACATAGTTCCCAATCCGCCGGCGGTGGTTTCGGCCTGGTCGATCACACCATCACGATTCAAATCGAAGCCGTAGAGCAATTGCGGCGTAACGCCCGCCACGAGATTTAATTCGTCGACGGTTTCAAACTCGGAATGTTTGGCGGTGTAGGGCTCGGGGAGCGAACCGTAATAATCGGAATCCGAGCCATTGGCATTGGGAGCGCCGGCCCCCACCCAATTGGTGATGGAATAGGCGACATCGGAGGTCATATCGGGGAATGCGAGCAACTCGGTTGCGGTGGCGGTGTTGAGATTCAGCTTGCCGCCTTCATCGACTATGCCGTAGTCATACTGGGTGGTGTCGCCCTCGAGGGGACGGATGAGCCAGAAATATCCGTTGCCCACCTGAAGGGCTTCGGCGGGAGTTTCGATGATATCCACCGCGTCGCCGGGGTTTTGGGAGCTCCAGCCTTCGATGTTGGCCAGCACCCATTGCTCGGCGCCTTGTTCAATGGCATCAGCCTGGGCATAGGAAAGCCGATTCGCCGACGCCAGGGCTTCGGTGCGCATCTCCTGCGCGAAGACCAGAACCATGCCGCTGAGCACGATGATGACGCCCAGCGCGGTGATAAAAATTATCCCGCGATGGCGCGCATGGCGGCCACCGTGCTGGGGGTTGCGCCGGCTAGAATAGAACGCGCGGGCCTTCATAGCGATGACCCCGTGTTGACGGTTGAATCCTGGGCGGCGGTGGAGCAGGCAATGTTGAATATCCGCGTGTATCGAGTGATCCGCGGATCATGACTGGGCACCGCGCGCGACAGCTCAAGAATTATCTGAACCGCGGCGGGGGCGGTGCTGTTTTCCTGGGTTGAATCCCAGGTTTCGGTCCAATTTGTGCCGTCGAAATAAAGCACCTTGAAGCTGTTCACGCCGCGACAGAGGATTTCTTCGTCTGGGCTGGGAGAATTCTGGGAAAGAAGATTTCGGGTGACCCGGCGGACCAGCACATGATCGTTGGTGGCGGCATCGGTTACGACGGTGAGCTCGATTTGCTTGATCTCTCCATTGGCGTCAACGTGCTGGGCGCTGTCGGCGGTGGAAAAGAAAATCAGGTCATCGCCTTCCTGGCCCTGGACTCCTTCAAAATTCCCTGCCAGGACGCCACTGGGGGGCAGGGCGTTTTCGATATCCTGGCCGAGCAGATTCATGACCAGGGCAATGGTGCGGGAAGGCTCGATGGCCGCCTCGGCTGTTCGGGTGGTTCGAAACGCAATGTTAAGACTCGCATAGAGCGACACGGCGAGAACGGCCACCATGCCCATGGCCATCACCAGTTCGATCAGTGTAAAACCGCGCGAGCGCGCTTTGCGCATGGCACATAAGCGATTGGCGGGCTGCGAGAATGAAGAGATTGCGTCCATCATTGCGTTGAATTCCTTGGGAAGACCAAGGTGGAAACAAGGATCGATTGTTCACGGCTGTTCTGAGTCCAACTGACGGTTACATCCAATTGTTCAAGCCCCAGGCCACTGGTGTCCTGGGCCCAGTTGGTGACGGAGGATTGCCAGCGATAATTCGGCCAATCGGGCGAAAAATCACCCGATGAGGCGCCATTGGTTTGCCAGGTCTGATCGGCGATGAGCTGTGAAATTTTGGAGCTGGCCAGATTCGCGGCCTCGTCGCGGCGCTTGGCCTGGCTGGCGGCCCTGGTGGCAAGCTGAATGCCCTGCATGATCGGCGGCAGGGCGATGCTGAGCACCAGCAACGTTACCAGCACCTCAATGAGCGTAAAGCCGCTGCGCCGCGTTGCGCGGGGGCGGGGGGAAATATTCCCTGCGGCCATTTGGGGTGTGAACATCATCGTGCGGCCCCCGCTGGAAGAATATGGAAAATATCGGTGGCGGACGTGCAGGCGACTTCAACCACTTTTCCACCGCGATCCGTAAATTTAATGCTTGCTGGATCGGCACGTCCGGTGGACTGAAATTCCACATAGATGCCGTTGCTATGAATATTCTGCATGAGGGTTGTCGCCGCGCCCATGCTCTGGCCGCTGATTGACTGCCCGGTGGTTTGAACTTCCTGTTGCTGCACATTTTGGGGAATATTGAGATTCACATTTCCCTGCGGCGTGACGCTGACGTCAATATTCACCGCGGGCGAAATCTGAAAACGCTGGCCGAAATCACCGGAAGGAATGGCGCCGAAGGTTCCGCCCCCATTGTCTTCCGTGAGCCAGATGGCGTGCGCGGCGGTATCGAAATTGAGACGGTAGGCGCGCCCCTCCGAAGCCGATTGCGCGCGCGCGTAATTTGCGAGGGAAAGCACAAGCGTGCCGGCGTTACTTGCCTCGCGACCGGCGATGAAGCCGCGCAGCGAAGGGGCGAGGAACGAGGCGATGATGAGAAGAAGCATCATCACCATCAGCAGCTCGATGAGCGTAAATCCCCGGAATGTATGTCGCGTTGCGCGCATTTTAAGTTTCGTACGTTGTTAAGCGTTATGGATTAACAGCCGGGTTGATGTCGTCGGCGGTTCCCTCTTGTTTATCCGGGCCGGCTGAGAAAAGGTCATATTCACGTCCGGCGCCACCTGGAATTCGATAGATATAGGGCGTTCCCCACGGGTCCATCGGGACGGATTCTATGTAGCCCTTCCAGTTGGACATGTTGCCTGGATTGGTTGCCAGCGCGGCCAGGCCCTGGTCTTGCGTTGGGAATGCGCCGTTGTCCACCTCAAACGCGCCGAGCGCGGTTTTCAGGGCGCTGATGTCCTGCTTGGCCTTGGTGATTTCGGCATCGCGGCGGCGCCCAGTGAATTTCGGCACGACGATCGCGGCAAGAATGGCGATGATCATCATCACCAGCAGCAGCTCGATGAGGGTGAATCCGCCCGCGGGTGTTCCGCAGGAAACGCGTCTGGGTGAATTCGCAACGATCATGGAAATAACTCCTATTGTTCACTGATAAAATTTCGCGGATCATTTCATTTAACGATGTCTTGCAGATTGAGGACCGGCAGCAGCATGCCGACCACAATGGTTCCAATCAGCCCCGCCATGATGAAGAGCATCGCCGGCTCGACAATGGACACCAGCAGACGCAATTGACGGTCGAGATCGGATTCGTAGGTGATGGCCATGCGCAGCAGTTCCTTGTCGAGTCGCCCGGTTTCCTCGGCGATGGCAACCATTTCCACGACCGACGCGGGGAACAGACGGTTGTCTCCCGCCAGACTTTTGGACAGAGGCTGACCGCGCTGCACTTCTTCGATGGCATGGGCAACCGTGTCGGAGAGTGTCTGATTGCCGATTGCTTCACGCGCAACTTTCAGGCCGGCCACCAATGGAACGCCCGCGCCGGCGAGCGTGCCGAGCATTCGCGAGAATCGCACGAGCGCGAAGTGGGCCATGATCTGGCCGAGGACGGGCGTGGAAAGCATGATGACTTCCAGCTTGCGTCGCCCGGCGGATGTTGCGAGCGTTCGCCTGATTGCCACGGCGCTGATGATCACCACCGCCAGCACGCCCAACCAATAGCGCTGGACGATGTTGCTGCATGAGATAATAAACAGGGTGAGCGTGGGAAGATTAGCGCCGAACTGGGCAAAAATGCCCTTAAAACTGGGGATAAAATAGGTCATTAAGAACGTCACCACGCCCACGGCCAGGATTGCCAGAATGGCTGGGTACACCATGGCGGCCTTCACCTTGCCCTTAAGATCCTGCTCGCGCACGCGGAAGTCGGCGATCTGTCCGAGCACGACATCGAGAAACCCACCGGCCTCACCGGCGCGAACCATGGCGACATAAACAGTCGAAAAGCTCTTGGGCCATTTGGCGAGCGCTTCAGCCAGCGCGGTGCCGCCCACCACGTCGTCATGCACTTGTCCCCACAAATGCTTGGCGGCAGGATTGGAGGCTTCGCGCCGAAGCAGGGCCAGCGAACGTGAAAGCGGGACACCGCCGGCAAGAAGATTCGCGAGTTCGCGCGTGAATGATTCCACCGCCTTGGCGGGCACGCGACCCACGCGGGCGGCGCCGGAAACGGCGGCCTGGGCTTTCTTCTGGGCGGCGGCGGAATTCCTGGCCTCCTGAATGCTGACCGGGTGCAGCCCGTCGCGCGTCATCTGCGCGAGGGCGGCGGCGCGTGAATCGCTGGTCAGCGTTCCGCTGGTCTTGCGGCCATCCTTACCCAGCGCTACGTATGCGAAAACCGACATTACCACACCTTGCTCAGTTGACACCGCACATACAAATCAACGTTCATTTCAGCTTCCCCGCGATGCCAAGAGTGCAGCGGCCACATTTTTGGCATCGGCGATTTCCGCCTTTCGTTCCACGCGCGACGCCTGGAGTTCCGCGGAACCGGTGGCGACCTCTTCATCCTTGGTCATGCGGAGAACTTCCTCGGGCGTGGTGCGGCCTTCGCGAATCAGGCGCCAGCCGTCTTCTCGCAGGCTGCTCATCCCTTCCTGCACCGCGATGCGGCGAATATCGCGCGAGCTGGAATGCGAAAGAATGAGAGCTCGGATTGGATCGCTGACCGGCATCATTTCGAACAGGCCCTGCCGGCCGCGATAACCCGTGTTCTGGCAATTTCGACAGCCACGGCCCTTGAAAATGACGGGGGGCACCTCATCCCCAAATTCAGCCCGCAGTTTTTCGACTTCCGCCTGGGGCATTTCTTCCTTGCAATGCTTGCAGATCAATCGCACCAGGCGCTGGGCGACGACCACTTCCAGCGAGGATGAAACCAGGTAAGGCTCGATACCCATATCCACCAGGCGGGTGGCTGCGCCGGGGGCGTCGTTGGTGTGCAGGGTGCTGAAAACCAGGTGACCGGTGAGCGAGGCCTGCACGGCAATTTCCGCGGTTTCGCGGTCGCGAATTTCACCGACGAGCACGACATCAGGATCGTGGCGAAGAATGGCGCGCAGGCCGGCGCCGAAAGTGAGGCCGCTCTTGGTGTTCACCTGAATCTGGTTGATGCCGGCCAATTGATATTCGACCGGGTCTTCAATGGTGATGATCTTGAGATCGGTGCCGTTGATTTTGGAAAGCGCCGCATACAGGGTGGTGGTCTTGCCCGACCCGGTTGGACCGGTGACCAGAATAATTCCATGCGGCAGATCGAGAACGCGCTGCCAGATTTTGTTATCGCGGGCCGACATGCCCAGGTGTTCCAGGCCCAGAACGGTATCGCCGCGGTCGAGAATACGAAGCACGACGGCTTCGCCGTGAATCATGGGGATGACGCTGACGCGCAGATCGATTTCCCGCGCGGCAATTTTGAGGCGGATGCGGCCATCCTGGGGGACGCGCTTCTCGGCGATATCCAGATGGCTGAGAATCTTCAGGCGCGACACGATCGCGGCCTGGAATTTACGGACCTGCGGGGGAATATTGGCTTCGACAAGCACGCCATCCACCCGATAGCGCACCCGAAGCTGGTTTTCGAAGGGTTCGATGTGAACATCGGTGGCGCGCATTTCAAGCGCCTCGGCCATGATCTGGTTGACGAAGCGCACGATGGAGGCATCGTGCGCCGCGTTGGTGAGATCCATGTTACCGTCGTTGTCATCCTCGAGGATCTTGATGTCCTCTTCGTCGGTGAGGCCCATTTCCTGAAGCGTGTCCGCGCCGACGCCGAGGTATTTCTTGATGAAGCGATCGATTTCAATAGAGGGAGCGAGGACGGGATGCACGTCAAGGCCGGTGGCCAGACGCAGTTCATCCAGGCCGGTGGTGTCAAACACGCGCGAGGTAACGACCGCCACACCGTCGCCATTTTCCGCCAGGGGCATGATTCTCCGATCCAGCAGAATGCGGGCGGGAAATCTGGACAGGAATTCCTTTGAGGGGGCTTTTTTTTCGGCGTCCTTTTCAAGATCAACGAAGGGAATATCGAAATAGGTCGCCAGGTGGCGCAGGACTTTTTCTTCCGAAACTCCGTTTGCGCCGCGCAGGGCCTCGTCGATCGGCTTTCCGGCAGCCACCGATTCAGTGACGCCTCTAGCAGCTTCCTGCGTGAGCAAGCCTTCGCGGACGAGATTGGCAAGAACTTGATCCACAGTCTTCAACCTTTCGCGCGTCCAGCCTATCGGGGCCGGACGCCGCAAACTTCATGCAGCGGACGTTTTGAACCACACCTCAAACAAACCGGCTATTCCAGCAAGCCCATGCCGACCAGGACCGCTTCCTGGCGGATCGTAAGAACGTTTTTCAAATCCTCGCGAGCCGCGGTCAAATCCTGGCGCGCCTTGGCTTTGGCTTCGCGAAGCGTATCCATCTTGGACCGGATGGCGTCAGGGCTTGAAGCGGTGTCGTCCAGGGTTTTCCGCAGGTCATCCGCGGCCTCGGTGACGGGGTTGGCCTCCTGGGAGTTGAAAAGGCCCGCGAACCGGGAACCGCGCGAGAAAGCGCGGCGCTGCAGGGCCTGGGCGCCGGAAGTTTGCATTTCGTCGAGAACCTTTTGGATTTTTGGCTGGAGAACCGCGAATTCGTCGTCGCTGGAACCAAGCTGGGTTTTGATATTATCCATGACGCGCTGCCGCATTTGCGCGACGAACTGCTGGATTTGCTGGGGATCGGGCGGGCCGTTTTGCCCGCCGAACCCGCCACCACCGCCGTTGCCACCGTTATTTTGCGCCAATACCGGGGCGGCAATCAGGCTTACGAGC
Source organism: Planctomycetota bacterium (assembly GCA_030775485.1). GTDB lineage: Bacteria > Planctomycetota > Phycisphaerae > Tepidisphaerales > Tepidisphaeraceae > JALYJB01. The sequence goes on from JALYJB010000020.1 coordinate 11,708, forward strand.
AAAAGAGCCGCAAAAATCCCCATTTTTTTAGGATACAACATATAACTAACGCTCCATTCGCAGCCCAAGCCAGGCATTGATCCTACCCCGGTAGGTGGCCAGCTCCCAACCGCCAATCCGAGGCTGGTCCGCACTAATCCAAAAGGCCGGCCAGAATCATGATGGCTTCCTGCCGCTGGGTTAGGACGGATTTAAGGTCTGTCTGGGCGCTTGTGAGGTCTTCCCTGGCCTTGGCCCTGGCTTGCCGCAGCGTATCGATCTTGGCCTTAATTTCTTCGGCTGTCGCGGATTGATTAGCCAGCGTGGTACGGAGATCGGACTGTGCCTGCTGGACGGCAGTTTGAGGTCCGGGCGGATTGCCGCCCTGCGCCCCACCGCCATTCTGACCGCCCTGGCCGTTTTGCCCGCGGCGTCCGCCGCCGAAGAGGCCACGCATGCCACCGCCGTTACCGGCTTCCTGCTGGGTCGTCATCACCTTTTGAATTTTCGGCTGGAGGACCGCAAATTCATCGTCGGTGGCGCCGAGCTGTTGCTTGAGCGTGTCCATCATGCGCTGCGCGCGGTTGCCACGGCCCCCACCGCCACCATTACCCCCACCGCCGCCTCCTCCACCCGCGCCCGGTCCACCGCCGTTTCCAGCGCCGGTGGCCTGGGCAAATGTGCTGGTAGCCATGAGGCAGACCAGAAGGAGTGCAATAAGAGACCCAATTTTTATAGTAACCCTCATAAACCTGAGCTCCCTTCGATGCGTATTCCAAAACGCTTTGCCGTCGCTTATCCGCAGGCAAAAGTCTCGGCGGGCACACCTGGGCACCCGCCGAGAAATTCGTTTACCTGGCAACCTCAGCGATTAATCCAAGATGCCGAACAGGACCATGACTGCTTCCTGGCGCTGGGTGAGGACACTCTTGAGGTCCCCCTGGGCGGCCGACAAATCTTCCTTGGCCTTTGAGCGCGCCTGGCGCAGGGCATCAAGCTTGGCCTTGATTTCCTCGGGCGTCGCCGTGGAGGTATCCAGTGTTGTCCGGAGTTCCTGCTGAGCTTGTTGAACAGCAGAGGGCGTGCCGCCGGGACCGCCGGGGCCACCCCCGCCTTGTCCACCGCCAGGACCGCCGCCGGGTCCGCCGCCGCCCGGACCACCGCGACCGAACATGCCGCGCATTCCGTTACCGCCGGCGTCGCGCTGGGCCTGCATGACCTTTTGAATCTTGGGCTGAAGGGCGGTGAACTCTTCATCGGTCGAGCCGAGTTGTTGTTTGAGGGTGTCCATCATGCGCTGCTGGAACTGGCCGCGGCCACCTCCGCCCGGGCCGCCGGGTCCACCGCCACCGGGTCCACCACCTGGCCCGCCCGGTCCACCACCGCCTGGGCCGCCTGGACCACCGCCGCCACCATTGTTCTGGGCCATCGCCGGGGCCGCCAGGGCACACATCAGCATGACACAGGCAAGCAATCCGATCTTTTTCAACGCCGCCATAGAGTTGCTCCTTTCCGAAGAGCTGAGTAATTGGAACCAAACATTATTTTTAAAAGCGATCATGTTCCGGAGGGCCATCGAAGCGCGTGCTGGACCTCTGGGTTGACGGCCCGCGCGGGCCGCGACGGTCGCGCATGCGCTGGCTGGTGATTTTGTCCCAGGTTTTTTTCTGGGCATCGTCGAGCATTTCGCGACTGTGCTGATTGGCATCCGCGATGGACTTTTCAAATTCGTGGTTCATTGCGTCGGCGTTGTTGCGAAATTCCTGCTGGATTTTGTCGTAGGTTGACTGCTGCTCGGGCGTGAGCAGACGGTGAATATCGTCGTCGCGCTGCTGCTGAAGTTGATGGCGCTGATCGAAGATGTGTTCATTTTTCTTGCGGACGTCGGCCCAAAGCGCATCCATCTGTTGTTGCTGCTGCGGGGTGAGATTTAGTTCCGCCACCAGCCAAGGTTGCGGCATTCGACCGGGAGGTGGCGGCGGGCCGGGCAGCCGGGCGGACAATCGGCCCACGAGCACCCCCGCGCCGAGCATGAGCAGCACGGTGAAATAGAAGATAATTTTCTTGCGCGCGATTGCCATAAGAATTACAATTAAATTAAATCCATCTACTTCGCCTGAGCCCGGTCCACCTTTTTTTCATCAAGGCATTAATCAGTTGCTGTCGTCGGAGGTTGCGGAGGCTTCGGCCAGATACCAGGTTGCAGCCGGCGTGCTGGTTGCAACGGTGGGCCGGTCGCGATCCCGGGTAATTGCCACATCCACCCAGGGGGGCGCTGATGATGTTAATTGCTGGGTCGAGGTCGTTGACTGGGCGCCCTTCACCATAAGCGCCACCGACGCCGACACTAGAATGCAGGCTGCGATGGCGCTGAGCACCCGCGCGGCGCGGACCAAACCATCGTCCATGGCGGCGTCGGTCTTGTTGTGCAGGCGGTGCAGGGATATTTGCGACAGCCGAGGCCGTGGCGCGGCCGCGAAGATTCGCGACAGCGACGAGAGCTGGGCAAGTTCGTTAGCGCAGGCCGGGCAGAGGGCCAAGTGGCGTTCCAGCGCTTCGCGGCTGGGGGCATCGAGCTCACCATCGTGGTAGACGCTTAACTGTTGGCTAAAGGGGCACAGAGCCATGGAGATATCCAGATAGAACGGAGACCGTCACGCTAAATAGGCCGCCAGCTTTTCCCGCAATTCAAGTCGCGCCCGATGCAGGCGCGATTCGATGGTTCCGCGGGGAACGTCGAGCGCCTGGGCCATTTCGTCGTACGACATTTGTTCAAATTCTCGAAGCACGATTACCTCGCGATGCTCCACAGACAATTGTGCGATAGCAGCCTGCAAATCGATCTGCTGGCCGACACGCGCCTCTCCACCCGGCGCGCCCACCTGTTCGGGGGCGGCATCGAGTGAACTGGTCTTCCGGCGTTTTTTATCGCGCCGCCATTTTGCGGCCTGGGTGATCAGAATTCTGGTCAGCCAGGTTTTTACGGATGAACGGCCTTCAAACCCGTTAATTCCGCGGAAAGCGCCCGTAAATGCTTCCTGCACCACATCTTCCGCATCAGCTGCATTTCCGACCATTGCCACCGCCAGGCGGAACATTCGCTGGGAATGGCGATCGACGAGCTCGTGGAAGGCCTTTTCGTCCCCGGCGGCGGTTTTCCGAAGCAACCGCAAATCGTCTATTTGGGGACTGTTGCCCTCCATGCGCGGCGCCCGCGTCAAAGATTCATTCCGCATTCGGTACAAATGCGAAACCCGGAACCTATCCAGCCGCGGCTCTCGGGGCGGCGCTTCCAAGCTGACCCCATACTGTTGCGCATCCCGTTCAGTTTCTTCCATGAAATCTCAACATCCGTGAAGAACGGAGCAAAAAAACAGGGGAAATTGATCGTAAGCACTGTTCGTACAACAGGTTGAGATTCAAAAGTCTCTTTTGGAGGAACCAATCGCGGCAAAAAGTTCATCCTGCCCACCATACTACTAATGTTAATGGGGTTATGTTGACGCCTGAGGAGGTGCTGAATAGGCCGTTGGCTGGGGGTGAGAATGGATTTCATTGCCTCAGCCTCTGTGTATGTGCCGGTGAAATGATCCAGCTACCGAGCCAAGCGTAGAAAAGAAAGTAATTTCTGGCAATCTGATTTTGGTTCCTGGGGCCGGGTCGGGTTAAGCTGCGGCCTCCTACCAGGAGGCGCCCATGCGTTTTCAGTATTCAGACGCCCTAAGACAGCATTCGCATCTATATTCGTTATCCCAAAACCGCGAACTTGAAATCCGGGAGGTCTTCAACGATCTGGTTTCGGTGCAGATTTTTTACGATCTGGCGGATGGTGGACTGGTGCGGGCGGTATTGAGCGATGTGGGAAAATCGTCAGAACTGTTTTTATCGGTCGTGGAACTTGGGGATGAGCGACGCTGCGCCCAGAAATTAAAGGATGCGTGGACGGAAATGTTTGAGCCACCCGCAATCGAGAAGGGCGCCGGGATCTGAAAATGTCATCCGCGGGTTATGGGATTTCCGGGATTTCTCAACAGGGCTGTTACGATTTATTTCGATAAGCAAGCTGATCAACGTCCGATAAAAAATGTGTATTGAGATTGGGAACGAATTTTTTTAAAGGATCGGTGGATGTGGGGATGGGCGTTGGGGGCGGGGGCGTCCGATAAGTTTTGGTGAGGGTAAAATAGGTTTTTTATTGTCCCTCGGGTCGATGGCTATGGTAGGATTCGCGGTCAATGGGCAGTGGCCCGACGCGGAAATGGCGTGCGGGCACGCGGCGAAGAACGCTGACCCTGATTGGCAGATTTGCCATCGGCGGTCGATTTTGGTGAACTGTTGGGCTGGCGGCACGTTTTATTTGTCGGTCGTGAGAATTGCCGGTGGGCCGCTGGGTGTCGCCGCCGGGTGTCAGCGAACGCGGTTAGGCCAGGGCATTCCTGCTTCTCATGGCGCAAAGCGGGCCATTAGCGCCGTTTGCGCTTTTATTCAGGTTCTATAGGATTGGTGACGATGGCTGCCAAGCCCTCTTCGCAAGCGACCCTTGCAAATGTCGCAGCGTTGGTGCCAGCCGGTTCACATGCCGGTAATCCACCGCTGCCGCTGAATCGTCTGGCCTTATTGGTCGGCACGGATAAGCATTGTCATCTCCACCTCATTTCCTCCACGATAAGCAGGCATCACGCGATCGTCATCACTGGGCCGGATGGCAGCTATATTTCCGATCTCGCCAGCCGCACTGGGATCTTTGTTAACGACAAGGAAGTGCGCGAAGTAATTCTTAAGAACCGCGATACCCTCCGCCTGGGGCGGTTTGTTTTCAAATTCACCGCCCCCACCGCTCCCAAACCGGTTGCGTGCGAGCCGGCGGCCATTTCAGTCAATAATTCGACGGCCAAGCCCATATCCGGGCGCGTGATGTTTGTGGGGCGCCATGCCGAAGCGCTGGTTCGGGTAACGGATGATTCGGTTTCGATGCGGCATGCCGTCATTTTCGAATCCGACGGCAAGCGCTACATTCGCGACCTCTACACCCGGACCGGCACCTTTCTGAATGGCAAAAAAATCCATCAGGAAGAGATTAAATTTGGGGATGAGATCCGGATCGGCCCCGCGCGCCTCTCGCTGATTTCACTTGCCTCCCCCGCCCCTGCCCAGGCAGATGACTCCGAAGCGCCGCTGGACGAGGAGATAATCGACATTCCAGAAGAAATGGGCGCGCCGCTGAAAAATGAAGTTCCACTGGAACTGGAGTTGCCGCTTGATGAACCGCTGATTTTGGATGAACCCGAAATTGTCGCCCCCCCGGTTTCCCTGGTTACCGCGATCGCGCCCAAAGTGTCTCCCCCGATCACACGCGCGCCAATTTCCGCGCCTCCGGTTGTTAAGGCTCCGGTCGCGCCACCGCGGGCGACCGATCCGCTCAAGATTGCACCGCCCCCGCGAGTGGCGCCGCCTGTTGCAATTCCGCCGGTTGCGGTTCCAGCGATTGCCGCAAAGGCTCCTCAAGTTGTTCCCGAGTCCCTCCCTCTGGATCTGCCGCCTGCTGTCAGTGAGCCGGAGTCCTTCCCGCTGGAATTGGAAGCTGAGCTTGCAGGGCCTGGGATTACCGATGAAGAAATAGCGCTTGAACTTGCCCAGCCTGCCGCGCCTATTGTTGCGGCGCCTCCTGCTGAACCGCCTGCTCCCGTCCAGGCCAAGCCCGCGGCTGCCGCGAAAGCACCGGCCGAGGTTGATGAAGCCGACGCGATTGATCTCGCGGGTGATGCCGATTTCGGCGACGTTCCCGAGAAAACGGCTGTTCTTGAAAATATCCCGGAAGCCACCCACGGCGTCGCGCCCCATCTGGCACTGAGCGCCACCAGCGGCGATTCGATTGCCGATCTCATTGAGCCGCTTGTCCAGCCAGCGGCAAATGAAATGGATGATACCGTGGCTCCCGCCGCGGAACAGAAACATGCAACGGCCGACTTCGATGAACCCATCGTCAAACCGCCGCCACCGGCAGACCTGAGCTGGGCGCGGCGAGGGTGGCGCAACGACCGTACACCGGCTGAGCTGCCGCCGGTTCACGAACCTCTCGACCTTGAGGAGCTGGCTCCGCATCCCACGGAAATTCCCTTGCCCGCATCGCCGCCGGAGCCGGTGACTTTACCGGCCGCGGAAGTTGACGAGCCGATCGAGCTTGTGCTTCCCGTAGAAGAATGGACATCGGCTGATGCCCCGGAGGCGAGCACTCCTGAGCCGACTGAAGAGGCGATTCCGATAGAGCCGGAAGTTTCGCCCGAACCCATCGAAGCGCATGTGCCGATTCCCGAGGCATTTGAAATGCCGGCGACGGCAGAGCCGGAAATCGAGCTTGAGGCCGTAGAATCAGTTGAATCGTCCCCGGAAACAAAGTCCGGCATCAATGTGGTATTGCCCGCGGCCGACCGGGGCATCACGATCGACCCCGGCGTACTGGCGCCGCCGGAGCCCGTCTTTAGCACGACGCCAGTTCCCACCAGAGATCTAAGTGCATTGGAATCGAATTCCGACGAACAGGAAATCGCGCTGCCACTGGTGGAGGTGGATGATTCGCCCGCCGTTGAAATTGCGGAGTCGCCCGCGCCCGTGGAAGCCAGCGAGATTGCGCCTTTCATCGAACCAGTTCCCGCAACCGGCGAAATGTCGACGGAAGAGTTGTCGGTCTCGGCTGCCGCGCCGCCCGAGATTGCGCGGCCTGTCTCTGTTGATGAACGAGAGGCTGATGCACCCGAACCGGTTTTCAGGCAGCCGCTCGAACTGGAAAGCGCGCCAACCGCGGAGCCCCCGCGTGCTACCGAGCCGGTGGCCGCTGACGCGCCCGCGCCGATTCCGCCGGTTGATGCGGGCGTTGCTGGGGTGGTCGCAACAACAGCCACCGCAGCAATTGCGGCCGCTGCCACGGGCGCCGGTTTTGTGGTGCTTCCATTGGCTGCTGCCGCCGGCGCGGTAGAGGAAATCGTGACATCGGGAATTGCCGAGGGTGTTTCCGAAATCATCAGCCCTGCCAAGCCCCGGCGCGGAAGGCCGCCCAAGGCCAAAGTCGAGGTGGAGGCCGCCAAGCCAAAGCGCGGGAAAATCATCCGCGTACCGCCGGGCAAGAAGACCGACAATGTAGCGGCAACTGAAGCCCCTGATGCGGGACGTACTGAAGAATCCGCAATTGGCGAGGCTGCGCCGGCGATGGGCGTCGCTGCTTCGGATCAGGCTGTTACCATCAACGATGCTGCGCTTCCAGAAGAAGTTCCGCTGGCGGCGATGAACCTGCATCTTTCGCCGGCTGTGGAAGACACGGCTAGATCCGCGCCGGCGGCTTCCCCAATGCCTGCCGCGCCGGCAAACATCGATGGATCGGCGGAAGATCCTGAAATTCCCCCCCTCAAGCTCGATCTGGATTTCGGAGATGTGCTGCCCACCGTCGAGCAACCCGAAGCTTCGCCGTTTTCTCAGGCGTCGATTGCGCCCAAGGCCGAACCACCGCCGCTTTCGATTGAATCCGGTCTGAAATTTGACGTGGATGATTCCAACGGCACATCAACCCGTCCGCTGGTGGATGGCGAAGAAATCTTCGATCACCCAATGGCCGCTTCGGTGGAGGCGGAAATTTTCGAAGCTTCCATCGCTCACGAACCCTCCAGCGCCGATGAGCCGACTCCCATCTCCGGGCTTCAGGTACGGCCCGAGGATTTTGCTCCCCCCGCGCAGGCACAGGAGCAGATTGATCCGCCGGCTTCGCTGGCGCATGTGGTGGAAGAGCCGATCGAACGAATGCCGCTGGATGAAGCATCAGAGGCGGAACTGGTTCCGGTTGCGCAAGACACAAGCGTGGAGTCTTCCCCGCTCGAAAGCGCGGAATTGAATTTGGCCCCGCTGGAAGAGCAGTTGAACGTGGTTGGGGCCGCTGCGGCGGACGAGGTGGTTGATACCGCCTCTGCCACGGGCGAAACGCTGGATCTGGATGCTGAGTTATCTGCTTCCACCCTGGGACTGGACGCCGGGGAAGCCGATGCGAGCGCAGCGGTCGCCAACCTCGGCGACACGGCATTTGGCGCCATGGTTGAAGACTTCAGCGGCGATTCCACCGGCCCCTTGATCGAGGAATCCGCGGCGCGGCAATCGTCCTTACCCGAGGAACCTGTTGCGGCGCCAGCGCCTTTAACCGAAGAGCGGGCCGAAGAATTTAGTTTCACTGAAGAGACGACGGCCGCCGCGTTGACACCGTCACTGGAAGAAAATTCCCTATTGCCGGAAGCGGACGCGCGCGAAGAAGTGACTTCGCTGCCCGAGCCGGTGGAAATGAGCGATTCCAGCGAGGAAGTGCTGGATGTTTCCACCAGTTTTGCCGCGGAAGCGGAGGCTGCTGCCGAGGCGGGACCGCCGGATGTTGTCGAATCGACCCTGGATATTCAGCCGCGGACCGAACTTCAGGCGGCGGCCGATGCCCCCCCCGGCGGGGGCGGCGTTCTGGACGAGTTTGATATTCCAATTGATCTTGATACGCCGACCGATTTCACCGAACCGGTTGAAATCGATTCGCCATTTGATTCCGCGCTCAGCGATTTTGAAGAGAGCGACGAACCGGAACTTACGGTTGCCGAGCCTTCCCCCGAAAATTTCGGGACGATTTCCTCGATCGCTCCCGCGCCGGAACCGGAATCGTTTAGCTACATCGCGCCACCGCAATCGGAGCCTGCCCAGATCGAAGCGCCGGCGGAACCTGCTGAGGCGGCGCTGCCGAGCGATGATATTTCGCTTGATGTGGGGGATTCAGCGGCTATTGAGCCAGCGCCTCTGCCACCGACAGAGCATATCCCCGCGCCGCTGCCCGCGCGGCCGGCGCTGAAGGGCGAAGGGTTTGATCTCAACGATGGATTCTTCAACACCGATCTATCGACGGCTGGGGTGATCATCGAAGGTGCATTCGGGGCGGGAACCCGCACGCCGCCCGGTTCAGGCGCGCGAATTTCGCGCCCGGCGCCATCTGTTACTCAAGTTCAACCGCCCAGGGCCGCGCCGGCTGATTCATTCCCGCAGCCATCACCGGACGATGCGCCGATGGCGTCGCTCGGCGGCGGCGCGCTCTTCACGGCCACCAACTTCGAGCATTTCCTGGGGGGCATGCCCGTCGCGCTTGGCGAACTGCCAAGTAGGCCACAGCATTTCGGAAAGGTGGCGGTTAATTTTGGCACAAATCCGCTGGGCGTTTCGGTCACGGAAAAATCCGCGGCCGAGGGCGTTCCAGGCCTTCAGGGCATCGCGCCACCGCCCAAAATTCAGCAGCCCAAGCCGCCCAGCGGGGCGCCGTTTGCCACGCATCCCTTCGGCATCTCTTCAGCGGGCGCGTCCAACATTGAGACGAATCTCAGCGGGATGACGGGCGTGGTGGCGGACTCGTCCAAGGGAAAGGGGAAGGCGCCAGCCGGCGGCCTGACCACGGTCTTCGATGGGCTGGCCATGCCGGGCGTGCGGGAGCGCGATGTCTTTTCTGATTTTGACATTGCCTCCCTCAACGACGCGGCCTTTGGCGGAATTCCGCTGAACCGCACCGATGACTACGTTCTCCCGGAGACGCCGGAAATCGCCGCCAAGCTGGCCGAGCAGCCGCAGGATGATTTCGCCGAAGACGAATTCTGGAACCGAACCGACGAAGACGAAGGGCTCCCTCCCATGGGCGCGCCCAGGCAGGAAGATGCTTCGGTTGCTCCGAGCGGCGAAGCTGAAGTCCCCGTGGAAGAGACGCCGCAGTTTGATGAATTTGTGTCCGGCGCCTCGGGAGGGGCAGAGCCGCAAAACGAAGGCACGCCGCAGGAGAACTGGGAGTGGACTGGTGAAACGCCGGTGGCGGAAATGCCCGCCGACGAAGAGCGGGCGGTTGAGCAGCCGCCCGATCCGGTCGCGGACGAAACCGAAATTTTTGAAGCCGTCGCGGAGGCCCGGCCATCCGGGCGTTCGGTTCGGCGATCCGCTACACCGGAATTGTCCAGGACCAGCCTCAAGCCGGCGAGAATAGAGATTGAATCCGTCCCGCGCGCGCAGCGCACGCGGACACGGCCCCGCCATCTGGTTCCCATATTGCTCGGTTCCATGTTGCTGTGCATGGGCGGAGCGGGCGCGGCGATATGGTATCTCGTGCCGGCGCGGTCCATTGTCGTTGGATCACTGACGTACAATAATTTCGCGGCCGATCCGGGGACGGCAGACGGCGATGAATTCCAGGCCGCCCAGCGCCGCATGCTTGATGCCGGCCAGCCCGCGCGCGATCACGCCATCCAGCTGTTGCACCAGGAAAATCCCAAGGTCGCCGCGGGCTTCCTGGCAGACCCGGTGACCTATGAGCACGTCGCCAGCACCATGAATGTCGCCTCAAATCGGCAGAGCGCTCTAACCACCCTTTCGCTGACTTACGATTTTGGCACCGAGGGCCTGGCTGATAAACAGCGCATGGTGGCCCTGTTGAAGTCCATGATCGATGAAAATGCCTCGATCATGGATGCCAGCCGGCGCCTGCGGGACATTGCCAGCCGCGCGGTCCGCAACGTGGTTGACGGACAGGCGAAAATCGACCAGCTCAAATCGCAAATCCAATCGTTGCAGCGAACGGTAGGCGCTGCGCCCAGCAGCGATGAATTCTTTCAGCTCTCGCAGAGGCAGGCCGAGCTGCAACGGGCGCGGTTCGACGCGGAGGATGCGGTCAATCGGGATCGCAACACGCTCGCGCGTCTTCAGGCCGCGGCCGCGGAAGCGAAATCTCCGCCGTCGGCCAACCAGCCGGCCGATCCACAGCTCGATCAGATGCGCGGGGAAATGGCCGACCTTACCGCCAAATTGAATGCCGCCAAGGGGGAAGAATCATCAGGCGCCACGCAGGCGCGCTCCCAGCTTGATGACGCGGTGAAACAGTTCAACGATCAACTGACGGCCGCCGGCGTGGTGCTGGACGATGGGTCGCAACTTAAGAAGTTCGTGGACTCCGCCAAGGATGCGCAGGTTAAGGCGCATCAATTAATCAACACGCTTCTGGTTGACGGCGAAGACCTTGAAAAGCAGCTCGAAGACACGCGTCGTGATGTTGAAGAATTGATTCAGACCCGCCAGCAGGAAAAGTGGAACTCCGACACGAAGCTGAAGGTGCTGCAAGAAAACCTTGACAGCGCGCAACATCGTTACAACGCCGCGGTAGGTGAAGGGATTAAGGAACCGGGGATTCTTCAACCAATTCAAAAGGAAATCGGCGACTGGACCAGCCAGATCAAATCGCGCCAGGCCGACCTTGGCGTTGAAGACGGGGAAGTGAAAGTTCAGGACGGCCTGAATAAATTGATTGATTCGCTGCGCAACAAACTGGTTCGCGAAAAGCAGCAGATCGATGATGTGCTGGATCCCCTGGAAAAGCAGTTCAGCGACATGGGTCCGCTGCTGGCAAGCCTGCCCGGTTCGCAGCAGGACCTTGCCAAGCAGTTGCACGACCGCCTGGCGGCTCTGAACAATGCCCGGCGCCAATATGCCGACGCCGTCGCCAGCAGCGGGGCGGCGCCTTCATCGAAGGTAACCGACCTGCAAAAGCAAATGGACGATCTCAAGGCGCGGTTTGATCGTCGGCAAACCGACCTGACGGCCCAGCTTGAGAAGACCCCGGGCGACCAGCAAGGCCAGGCCCTTTCCATCGCCCAGGCGAAGCTGGACGCGGACAAGGCGGCCCTGGATGCGGCCAAGAAGAATTACGATGGCATCCGCGTGCAATATGATGACGCCGCCGGCCGGCACGAGGAGGCACAACTGGCCCAGGCAAGTATCGTGAACCTCAACCAGGCGCTCGCCAGGGCGGCCAGTCAATTGGAAGTAGCAGTCCAGGATCGCGATGTGAAACAGGCGCAGGCGGCGCACAGTTATACGATTAAGCCGTTCCAGGAAACGGACGTGCAATTCAGTTCCATCGACCGCCGATTTGAAACCGGCACGTATACGATCGGTGGCCTGGCGCTGCTATTTGCAATTCTGATTTTCTGGTTCCACGGCGCCTCGCCCGAGCCGATTGTCATACCCGCCAGCAAGCCCGCGCCGCGCGGGGCTGGTTTGAATAGCATGGGGGCCATGCGGCCCAGTGACCCGCTGAGCATTCCCAGCCCGCCCAGCAATGGCAACGGTCATTCTTCGGAAAACGACGAAGCCCTGACAGTCTGACCGATCTCAGGTTCATTATCGGACCTCTCGGCCATCGTTTTACATTGCTTTTTTTCTTTCGGCGGCAACGTATTGTAAGTCTCAGGAGCCGCACGGGATTCAATGCCTGACTCTCGACGGCAAAGAGAGGTGTCGTGCCATGTTATTTGAGAAAGCGTCGGAAGAAGGCGTGGTTGAGGCCGAGTGGCCGCGTGAGGTGAGTCTTGTTCTATCAGCCTTGGAGGCCGCAGGGACAAACGTAGAGCAGCGCGGGGTCCGTCGGACGCCCTATCGAGCGAAAGCGCTCCTGCGGCTCTTTGCTGACACGCACGGCTGCGATGAAATGCTCCTGTACACGCGCGATGCGAATCAGCGCGGCATCGGCTTCATAACCACTCACCGCCTGCCCCTGGGTTACGGCGGCACCGTGGAGGTTCCCAGCCCCAGTGGTGAGAAGCTGACGGTTCACTGCACCCTCTTGCGCTGCCGACAGGCCGCGCCGGGGTGGTATGAAGGCGCCCTTTATTTCAATCGGGACCGAAGTGAGTTCCAGGTGCTGGGTTCGAGAACAACCGAACCCTCCTCCTGCTAAAGCGGGCGGTAGCATTGCAGGAACGAAATGCATTTGCCGGGCGCTCCGTCGCGGCAATTCTCCCAATGAGCCTGCAACCCTGTCTGGTTCCTTGTGTTATAATATTGCTGGATGAGTCAGTTGGGGCTGATCCACCAGCGGTAACACATGCGATTGTTCATAACGAGCGCTATTTTGTTAATGGCTCTTGGGTGCTCGCGCCCGGCTGAACCATTAGCTGCGCCTTCACCCACCTCGCAGGTCGACGCCCGTCCACCGGTTTACTCCCTGAGAATCGATCCTCTCACCGCGATTCCGCGCCATGGGCTTATACACCTCACGGCTGTGCCAGCGGGCATATATTTCGTTCTGGAGACCAAGGGGGGCTCGGAGACCGTCGAGTTCGTCAATGAATCAAACTTCGTCGAAGAGACACCGCTGACCTCGGCGAGCGTCGCGGCGGCCTTTGGGTATCCGGCTGTCACCGGCACCTTTCAGGGCCTGGCCGGAGCGGGAGATTTTCTTTATTTCTATTTTGCAGGCACATCGGAGCAGCATTTTCATGCGGCATTGGGGCGATATTCGCTGACGAGCAAGAAGATCGAGCTTCTGGCTGATGAGCATCAGATCGCCGACCTGAGCGCCGCGGGGGATGAGCTTTCGATCTGCCGGGGAGAGGTTGCCTGCGCGGGTAAAACGTTATGGCTTTGGCTTCACAGCCTCGATGGAAGCTATTTTCTGCAGAGGGACCTGGACCAACCCGGACCGGAAATTCCCTTGCGGCGAGGTTTTGACCATCTGGATGCCCAATCGCTTGTGCCGGAGCTGACCCATGAAGGGTATGAGGTTAACGGCTGCGCCAATGGCGCTTTGCTGATTCTTGATCCATGGATGCGCGAGATTTGGCAGATCACCCCAGCGGGGAAGGCAACGCCGGTGGTTTGCCTGGTTGGCCTGCCCAATGCGCTTTCAGCCCCAGTTCCGGACGCGAATAATCAGATTGTGCTGTTCTCGGCGGACGCGGAGCTGATTGGCCCGCGACTGGAATCCCAGCGCCCGCAGACGATGCCCTCGATCGAATTTCCAGCGTTGATGATCTTCGGAGGGGCTGACCCTACCGCGGTTTCGAGATCAGAAATGCGATGCCCGCCTCAGTTTTCCATTGATAGCTTTCGATTTGCCGCAATGTGCCAGTCTCCCAGGGGCAATGGATGGATTGGATACGATACGGCTTCCAGTGAATTATTCAGCCTTAACCTGTCAACCACGCCACCTTTGAATCTGACGCCCTGATAGGGAAAAGCTTTTATTTCGCGCCCGGCTGGACTTACAATGACGGGGTTCTATGGCACACGATACCTATGAATCCCCACTTGCCTCGCGCAATGCGAGCGCGGAAATGCTCAAACTCTTTTCGTCTCAACAAAAATTTTCCCTTTGGCGGAAGCTCTGGCTTGAGCTTGCCAGATGCCAGCGCGAGCTAGGGCTGACGCGAATTACCCCAGAAGCGTTGTCGCAAATGGAGAAAAATGTTGAAGAGATTGATTTTCCTTCTGCTGCAGCATGGGAGAAGAAGCTTAGACACGATGTCATGGCCCACGTTCATACCTACGGCGAGGCGGCGCCGGCGGCGCGGGAGATCATTCACCTTGGCGCCACCAGCCAATATGTAGTGGATAACGCTGACCTCATTATCATGCGCGAGGCGATGAAGATTATCGCCACTCGCCTTGCCCGCGCCATTGATGCCCTGGGCCGGTTTGCCATCGAATGGAAGGACCTACCGACACTGGGGTATACGCATTTTCAACCCGCCCAATTAACGACAGTGGGCAAGCGCGCCACCTTATGGGCACAGGACTTAGCACTCGATCTGGAAGAAATTGAATATCGAATTCAAACTCTCCGGTTCCGCGGGGTAAAGGGAACCACGGGCACCCAAGCCTCATTTCTTTCGCTGTTTGATGGAGACCATTCCAAAGTAGAGGCGCTCGATCGCATGGTGACCGAGCGATTCGGTTTTACCCACGCCTTTGAGGTGACGGGACAGACCTACCCGCGCAAGGTGGATGCCCAAGTCGTGGGCAGCTTGGCTGGCGTGGCGGCCAGCGTGCATAAGTTCTGTAATGACATTCGCTTATTGGCGGGGTTGAAGCAGATTGAAGAGCCTTTTGAGGATGAGCAGGTGGGCTCAAGCGCGATGGCCTATAAGAGAAACCCGATGCGGTGCGAGCGGGCGACGGGGCTGGCGCGCTTCGTGATTAGCCTATCCACCTCGCCGCTGCAAACGGCGGCAGAACAATGGCTTGAGAGATCTTTGGATGATTCAGCCAATAAAAGATTAAGTATTCCGGAGGCATTTTTAGCAACCGACGGCTGCTTGGTAATTGTAGGCAACGTAGCACAAGGGATAGTGGTATATCCGAACGTCATACAATCCACAGTTGCGACAGAATTGCCGTTTATGGCGACAGAGGAGCTTTTGATGGCTGGCGTGCGCGCTGGCGGCGACCGGCAGGCGTTGCATGAGACGATCCGCCGCCATTCGCAGGAAGCCGCGCGGCAAGTAAAAGAGAGAGGCGGGAAAAACGATTTACTGGAGCGATTAGCATCTGATCCACAATTCCCTAAAATCAATATGGATAATACTTTAAATGCGAATCGCTTCATAGGCCGTGCACCGGAGCAGGTGGATCAATTTGTGGCAAATGTGGTTGAGCCGATCCGCAAGAGGTTCCGAAATCAGATGAATCTGGACGTCGACTTGAGAGTATAAAGCGGCCCTTCATTTTAGCACTTTTAAAATAGGTAATTTGTAGCGATTATACTGTTTATAGCATTTATCTTACTACTTTTTTTGGACGTTCAGCCCGTACGGTCATTTTGAGATGTTTTATTGATTGCAATTGATTTTGCCCCCAGCTATTCTTGTTCTCAACACGGTGAAACTATGCAGCTAGAGGGAGCGGGATTACAATCGGACGTACAGAGTTTCTTCGGAAGCTACCGTTTGATCGGCGAATCGCCGGTGATGGGAGCCCTGAAGAAGACTGCGGGTGACTTGGCGCCTCGACGGTCGACCGTCATGGTCCTCGGCGAGACGGGTAGTGGCAAGGAAATGCTTGCCCGCTACATCCATCAGAATTCACCTCGGTCGGTCAAGCCATTCATACCTGTTGATTGCTCGTCATTGAGCGACACCTTATTCGAAAGCGAACTATTCGGTCATGTGAAGGGTGCCTTTACGGGTGCTACGCGTGATTCGCTAGGTTTTATCCGCGCGGCTGATGGCGGCACGCTCTTCCTTGATGAAATCGGGGAATTGAGCTTGCAGTTGCAATCGAAGCTTTTGCGGGTATTGCAGGAAAAGTGCGTGGTGCCGGTCGGTGATTTCCGTCCGCGCCCCGTTGATCTGCGCGTTGTCAGCGCAACGAATCGTCCGCTGGACGCCATGGTGCGCGAGGGATCATTCCGGCAAGATCTATTCTTCCGCCTGAACGTGGTTGTGCTGAAGCTTCCGCCGCTTCGCGAACGGCTGAGTGATATTGTTCCGCTTTCGGAACACTTCCTGAAGACACAAGCTGAACTTTATAACGAGCCGGTTAAGAAGCTGTCTGATGAAGCGGCTGCGGTACTCCAGCAGTATGGATGGCCGGGCAATGTCCGCGAATTGGCCAACGTGATGGAGCATGCTCATGTCATCGCCGCCAGCAATCTGGTGAGCGTGGCTGATCTTCCTCCGCGTTTGCAGGCCCAGACTGACGGCGAGAGCGTTGACGACCTTAGCCTGCTGGACATGGAACGCTGCACGATTGCCAAGGCTTTGAAGAAGGTGAACTTCAACAAGGCTGCTGCGAGCCGATTGTTGGGCATTAACATTCAGCGTTTGAATCGCCGTATTTCGCGTCTGGGCATTCGCATGCCCGAATAACGAAGTTAAAATCAAAAACCAAATGCAGGAGATGCGGTGGCTAAGCCATCGCATTTTTTTATTGTCGCCAATTGCCCAGTTCGGTCTGAACCTTAAGAGGCACGTTGTTCCGCCGTCTGGAGCATCTTTGTCGAAACATTTTGTCGCGCTTGCTCAACAGTGCTGATCGTGCACAATGCTTGGCCTTATTTGGAGTTCTATTTTTTCCTCGCGAGGTGCAAGTGAAACGAATTTGGATGAGTTGCATGGCGGTCGCGTTGATGTGTGGCCTGGCGTCTTTGCCGGCGCGTGCGGCTGATGATGCCGTTGCTCCGTTTGTGGATACGCTGACGGACGCGGTCATTCATGTTGATATGACTTCGGTGAACATCGACGCGATTTCCGCGATGTATCAGAAGGCGATGGATCAATCGACGATGGCCCAGGCGCAGAAGGACCAGGCCACTCAGCAGATGCAAAAGCAGTTGCCGGTGGCAAAGGAATGGATTGCCAACTTCACCAAAGCGGGCGGGAAGGATCTTTATGTTGTCGTCTCGATTCGCGGATTGATGGCGCAGCAGCCTGGTGAAATTGTGGTGCCATTGGGCGCGGGGGCTGACGCCGATGCTTTGGCGAAAGCATTCAAGCCAGGCGGCAACGCGCCCGCCAACCCGCAAAATGCCGCGGCCGCGGCTGGGGAGACGACTACGGCAGTCGTTGGAAAATGCCTGGTATTTTGCCAGAACGGAGAACTGGCTCGGTTGCAGTCCGTCGCTACCGCGCCCGCGCCGGCGCATTCGGACTTGCTTGATGCGCTGGGCAGCACGGGAAGCGGTTCGGTACATATTGCGGTCGGTGGCGTGGGCCTGCAGATCGCGGGAACGCAACTGGCGAGCCTGACAGGAATGCGGCCCAATCAGCAGATGTCTAATCTTTCCTGGGCGGCGCTGGGGTGTTCGCTGCCACCCACAGAGTCGCTGAGCCTGACGATGAACTGCAAGACGCCGGAAGCGGCGGCACTGATGCTCAGCAGCCTCAATAAGCAGATCGATCAGATGCGGAATGATCCGCAGTCGATAAAGCGGCTGGGCGATCAGACCAACAAATTGGCTGACGCGCTTAAGCCGGCAGCCGACGGGACGAAGATCACCATGTCACTGGATCAATCGACGATCGACGGCGTTCTGCCGGTGATTATGAAAAACAGCCAACCCATTCAGACGCCGGTGCCGATGAGTAATGGCGGCGGGGGTATGCCGCAGAATTAATTGGGTCTTTCAATTGAAAACCATGGGAATCGCGCGGACTCTTTCGCGCGATTCCCCTTTGTATTTTTCCGCGGTTTTCAGGCGGAGATCCGACGGCTGATTCTTGAAGGGCGAGTGGCGCATGATAGGATGGTGAATCAGCCTGGATGCCTGCTGTTCAATTGCACGCGGAAGGTAGCGTTGAGGCGGATTCTGCTGATCAACAGGTATCTGACTTTCTTTTCCGACCGATATTGCCATGGATCCACTCCACGCCAAGCGCATTGTTTTCTACAACCACTGGAACAACGGCGACGTTTATTTGTCGCGGCCGGTGGTTGAGTATCTCATGAAGATGCTGCCGGGCCGGGAATTTGTTTACAGCCATGCGTGCCCGGCGGATTTGCTGGGAGACATTGAGGGCTTGAAATACGATCCGGCGCCTCTGGTGGGGCTATGGAACCAGCCGCGATGGATCATCGACGAGCCTTCCTCAACTGTTTTCATCAATACCTGGGTTGGGCTTTGTGGGACTTATTATGTATTTTTGCCGCCCTTTGGGGGGCATTGCATTTCTCTGGTTCATTACGTTTTTTCCGAGCAGTTACGCGATTTGTTCAATATAGAACCGCCGGATGTGACGCAGTTTATTCCAGTGGTGAACTATTCGAAATTCTTTATTGGGGAAGTCGATCGATTCGTTGAGAAAGATAAGCGGCGGAAGGTGCTGATTTCCAATGGCAAGGTGCTTTCCAAGCAGGCGGAGAATTTTGATTTCTCGCCGATTGTTGATCGGCTCGCGCGCAATTTTCCGGATATCCTTTTCATTCCGACCGCGCCGCTTAGCGTTTCGCGGCCCAATGTTATTCAGTCCGCGGACATCATTAAAAAAGGCCGACCCGATTTGAATGAGACGGGGTATTTGAGCACCTTTTGCGATGTGATTGTGGGACGAAGTTCGGGGCCTTATACATTTTCGATCAACCCGCAAAATATTTATTCGAATAAGGCATTCGTTTGCTTCTGCAACAAGGGCATGGAAGCGAACTACGGGCTGGATGACCCGCGTTTTGGCGTAAAATGCTCTTTTTTCTCGTCAAGCAACTACAATGCGCAGGCGATGACGGAGATGATTGAGCGGCAATTGAAGAACATTGCCCCCAGCAAAACGCCTGAAGCGGCGGAAGCGCGGTGATGCGGCTGGGGCGACGGTGAGTGAGGCGAACTATGGGTGAAACGCTTGGGTCGCTTTGCGATAAGCTGACGATCGTCAAACTTAAGCAGTGGCATTCTGAAGATCCCGGGCGTCTGGAGAGTTTGGCGCTGCAGGAAAAGCAGATGGCGGCGGAGATTGATCAGCTGCTGGGGGATGCTGTCGCCGGGAACATCAAGGCGGATCGTCTGACGTTTGCTTCCAACAAGGTGTTTAAGAAAGAGGGTAACGTTGTCGGGCAGGTGGTTGGTGGGATCGGCGCGATTTTCGCGCAGCTGGCGGATGTAAACTGCAAGCTCTGGCACGAGCAGGAGAAGGTGTATGAATTTGAGAAAGTGGCGGCGGAAGAACGCGTGACGGTGGTTCGAAAGCTGGGCGTTTTGAATCTGGAGCGCAACGCCTGCATTGATGAAATTGACAAGCAGTTTCGATCGATGATTGAGAAGCTCCAGAAAACCAACTAACAGCTCGCGAAAACCATGCATCTAATACATCGAAAAACATGCCGGGTTTGTGGATCGGCCGCGCTGACGCCGGTGATTAACCTTGGCGAGCAATACTTGCAGGGATCGTTTGTAAAGCCCGGCAAAGAAATGCCACCCATCCGACGGATTGCGACGACGCTGGTGCGCTGCGACCCGACGCGGGACGAAAAGGCATGCGGGCTTTTGCAGATGGAGCACACGGTGCCGCCGGAAGTGCTTTATTCGGCTTACTGGTATCGCTCGGGGACGAACAACACGATGCGAAACCATCTGCGCGGGATTGCGGATGAAGCGAGCGCCATCATCAAGAAGCCCAAGGCGACGGTGCTTGATATTGGATGCAACGACGGGACGCTGCTTTCGTATTACCCGTCTGAATATCGCAAGATTGGAATTGATCCTTCAGATGTGGCGCAGGGGATAAAGTCGGATGTGACGGTGGTGCAGGATATTTTCCCGTCGGCTGAGTTGGATAACGTTTTAAAAGGGGGCAAGTGCGACGTCATCACATCCATCGCGATGTTTTATGATCTGGAGGACCCGGTCGCGTTTTCGCGGGGGATTAAGAATATTCTGGCGCCGGAGGGGATTTGGATCTTTGAAATGTCGTACATGCCTTCGATGCTGAAGATGAATTCGTACGACACGATTTGCCACGAACATCTGGAATATTACAGCCTGGCGGTGATTGAGTATTTGCTGAAGGCGGCGGGGATGCGCATTTTCAATGCGACGGAGAACTCGATCAACGGCGGCAGCATTCGGTGTTATGCGGCACACGATGACAGCTTCTTTATGTTTCGCAGCGAGGCGTACCAAACCAACCTGCGAAATATGCGGCAGGAGGAGTTTGATCTGGAGCTGGACACGGACAAACCTTACCGGCATTTTCAGGATCGCATCAATGTTCACCGGGATGAGCTGAATACGGTTTTGCGAAAACTCAAGAAGGACAACAAGAAGATTCATATATATGGCGCTTCCACCAAGGGGAACACCATTTTGCAGTGGTGCGGGATTGACTCGCGGATTATTGACGTGGCGGCGGAGCGCAATCCAGACAAATATGGGGCAAAGACGCTGGGGACGGATATTCCGATTGTGAGCGAGGAAGATTCGCGGGCGATGAACCCGGATTATTATCTGGTGCTACCGTGGCACTTTAAGGAAGAATTCATTGAGCGCGAGAAAGAAACGTTGAACAGGGGCATCGGTCTGATTTTCCCGCTGCCGACGATTGAAGTTATCCGGCGATAGATCCCTTGGATCAAGGCATTTTGTGAAAGCGATAATCTTCGGCGCCAATGGACAGGATGGGCATTACCTGGTCCGGCTTTTTCTTGAGCGTGGAATCGAACCCATTGGCGTTTCGCGATCGGGCGATTTTGTTCGGGGGGATGTGGCGGATTTCGCGCTGGTTGAAAAGCTGGTGCGCGAGCATTCGCCGGCTTATGTGCTGCAGATGGCGGCGGCATCAACCACTTCGCACGATGCGCTTTTTGAGAATCACGCAGCGATTGCCACTGGAGCAATTAATGTATTGGAGGCGGTGAAGCGGCACGCTCCGGCGGCGCGGGTCTTTATTCCCGGCAGCGGCGTGCAGTTCGTCAACATTGGAAAGCCAATCAAGGAGACCGACCCGTTTGAGGCCAGCAGCCCTTATTCGATCGCGCGGATTCAATCGGTTTATGCGGCGCGGTATTACCGCTCGCTGGGGATTCGAACTTTCGTGGGATACTTATTTCACCACGAAAGCCCGCTGCGAAAGCCACATCATGTGAGCATGAAGGTGGTGCAGGCGGCGCGGCGGATTGCGGGGGGGTCGAAGGAAATATTAGAGCTGGGGGATATTTCCGTGCGGAAGGAGTGGGCTTTCGCCGGGGATATTGTGGAGGGAATGCTGGCGCTGATGGAGCAGGATCAAGCTAGCGAGGCCATGATTGGCTCTGGGATTGTCCATTCGATCGAAGATTGGCTTGAAGCGGTATTTGGTTTATTGGGGCTCGAGTGGCGCGAACATGTTCGCACACAGGCGGGGTTCCAGCCGGAGTATAAGGCGCTGGTTTCGGACACTTCGGTAATGCACGGATTGGGGTGGCGGGTGAAACTGGGGTTAAAGGAATTGGCGCGGCTGATGCTGGAGGCGTGATTTCTGGTTTGATTCGGGCGTTCGTTGAGAACAAAGGCGGCGATATGCCTTTTTCGCGCAATGTCTGGGCATCCCAATCGGTCGGAGGTTATTCCTTTTTAATATAGCCTATTGTGATGACGATCTTTCCCCTGGCTGATGCCGCGGCCTTTGAAGTCGGGTGAGCTAATACAATTCGATTGCCCGAACTGGCGATTGCTGGGGTCAAGAGCAAATCACGCAGGGCGATGAGGCGGTCTTCGCCGATTCGCAGGCAAGCGGCCTTGGTGCGGCGGACGGCTTGACGGTCCGCGCCCGGACGAAGCAAATCATAAACGCGATCCAGGGCGTCTTCAGTGGCGATGAACGCGCGATTGAGATCGCGAAGATGCGCAACTGCTGCGTCAGCGTCCGTGCCATAGCCCGATGCAAGCTCCGCGCGGGCCTGCTGCCTGGCCACATTGCCGGCAGCCAAGAGCGCCATTTTCTTCTCGCGCAGGGCGGTGGCCAGATTCAGACAGTCTTCGGGCGAGGGATTGGCCAGCACACTGGCGCGGCCGACATCGTCGGCGCCCAATTCATGGCGCACGGTGAGTTGCACCGATTGGTCTTCACGGAGGCGCTTGAGCAGCGGCTGGATGCGGACCAGATCGGCGAAGTCGAGGGACGTTTGGCCCGGGTCGAAATCAAGCGTTACCGGGAGGTCTTTGGTTTGGTCTTTTCCGCCGCCGAAAAGACCTTCGACCGCACTCCCAGCCTTCAATGGCGAGCTCGCTATTGCAACCGCGATGACTTGCGCAATTGCCCCAGCGGCGGCCCCTGTAATATCTCCAGTGGAAACTCCCCCGGATTTGATCGGTATATCAAGGGGAATATTGATCGCGCCGTCGGGGTCTTGCACCGCCGCAATCGCGACATCCAGTGGTGCTGGCAACTTGAGGAACCTTGTGATTGGGCCATTGGCTGGTTCGCTGACATTCAGGTCAGTGACGCTAAGCCGCGATTTAGATTCAATGGTATCACTGCCATTCAATCGGAAGCTGATGGCGCTATCGAAGGTCCCTCCACCCAGGGTGACACCCTGCTGCCTGGCTTCCCCGCGCAATGACGCGAGATCAAAGCCACTGACGGATGACTTTACCCAGCCTTTGGGCTTGGGATAGAGGGAGACAACGCCGCTGAGTTCAACCTGGGAGAAGAGATCGCGCTGTTCGATCTCGTTCTTAATTTCAACCTTCTGGCCGGACACGACCGAAGCGGCGTCCCCCACCGCCCCGGCGACCGCGTTTCCAGCCAATTGCACCTTCCCGGCGTTTAACAATACATTGAATTTACATGACTTATCTTCATAGGGCATGCGGCTGGACAGATCGCGCACTTCCATATCCAAGCCATTCAGCGGAACCTCCAGGGGCGGATCACATGTCCGGTCTTCAATGTTGAAGTCAAGCCCGCTGACGAGGAATCGATCGATTCGAATTTCCCCGGTGGGCTGCGCCTGCGACGTTACAGGCAGTTGCGCCGGAGCAATGGTAATGGCGGTAAATTGCGGCGGCGTGGACGTTTTTGCGCCATGTGCCAGCGCCGATGGCGCGCCTGGTGGCAAACCGGCGACGGCTGGCAATTTTACCACCCAGCCGGCGACGTGAATTCCAGCGGCATCGCGAAATACATTGGCGGCGGGGTTGGTCACCTCGATGCTTCTGGCAACAATGGTTGATGTCCTGGGTTCAATTCGAATGCCCTCCGCGTTTACTTCCTCAACGCCTGCCAGCACCGGGCCAGAGGGTCCTTCCCGGTATTCGACACCCTTCAGCGAAAGGTCGAGATCAAAACCCTTGGTTAGATCAAAATCCAACAGGTCGGCGCGATGGCGGTGAATCGCCGATTGAAATCGTGCTTTGAATCGGCCATCGGTAAGCGTGCTTCCATCAATATGAGGCTTTAGTTCCGGGACGAGGTCAGTCAGACCTGATCCGCGAATCCCCGATACGTTGATATCAACATCAAGCGCGGGCGCTTCCGCAAACGGCGATATCTGTAGATCTGCTTTAATCGATTCGATCAGCGGGTTGGCTGCTCCACTGAAAGCCAGCTCCACCGGCGGCCTGGAGGCGGCATCATCCCCCAAGACTTGGATTTGCTTGCGATTGAGCAGTTTTAGGTTGGAGAACTGTAAGGGAGCGGCCGCAGGTCGCATCTCATCGGTGAAGGTGATCTGGCTGATGTTTAGATCAAGCTTGTCCAGGGTGATCAAGGGGTACTTATTAAGCACCAGGCCTGCTAGTGTTCCGCTCTGGATAGCAGCTACTTCAGGAGCTGCGGGAACCGAAGGGGGCGGTGGTGTCGAAGTATCCAACGATGCCGTGGCGGGCGCTTGCGTCATATGGGCTGGGGGTGTGGCCAGCGTCAGCCCCAGCAGATTTAGTGTGCCATCTGCCGCCCTGACAGCCGAGGTTTTTACACCGGCCAGCGAGATTTCATCAATCGCAATTACCCTGCCGGGAACATCAACGCGCGCTGCGGCTAATTTGATGGTATCCAGTTTGAAAAGGCTATTTGGGCCGTTGCCGTCCTGAAAGCTTAAATCAGTGATCGCCACATATCCGCTCTTGCCACCTTTATTGCTATTGCCGACCGACGCATCGATTCCGGCATGGAACCGTCCATCTTTGAGATTCACCTGGATGGCGGGCGGAACGTAGGCTGTCAAAGTGCCCGCGCGGATGCCAGTTGCTGTCACTTCCAATCTAGCCGCGGGGATCTCTAAAGATGGAATGACGGTGCCGGTCACAGACAGATGATCGAGCGCGTGATCTTCATGCATCTCCAGGTTCACGGTGGCGGGCTTTTGAGAGTTATCGAGGTAGACATTCTTCAGATTGGCATTGACGACCAAATGGGCGGAAACCCGGGGTGACACCGCGCTGTCCGTCCACCGCACCGATGCATCATGCAGATTGAACTGTCGGACAACTGCCGAAAGAGACCCGGCGAACGAGGGAACCGTGGTTGCCGAGGCTGGTTGTGAGGCGTTTATCTCGCTGCCGGCGAAAGAAGGCGCCGTGAGCTGCCCCAATCGATCTGGTGCCGAGCTTAATTGGGTGGGCAAATGCAGTCGAAGTCCCGCGGCGAGGACCGATCCATCCGCTTGGCGGGAGACATTCAGTCGGGGTGATTTCACGGAAATATCGCCGACGATCAGCGTCCGACCCTTACGCCCAACGCCGCTGATTTCCGCCGAATCCAAGCCAATTAACTCTTCTGGGCCTTCCTTGAAGCTTAGGTCGGTTACGCCCAGCGCGCCGTTCAATTCGGAGGCCTTTTTCTCTAACGCCAGATGGGTCTTCAGATGGAAGTTCCCGTCTTGAAGGACGGGCTGCATCGCGAACCCCTTAAAATACGGCGCTATTTTTTCCGCGGAGATTTTTTGGCCGTCGATTATCAGATCAATGGAAGGCCCATCGGCCCGCGGGTCTATCGTTCCTTCCACCGAAATGGCGTCAGCCGACCGCGGGGCGTTCACCCACGCATGGATTTTGCCTGGGGAAGCGTGTGTCTTTGCGGTTAGATCAATCCTGAGATCGGTGACTTCAATGCCCGCATCGTCCAGGGCGAGGGATGACGGTGGCGACATTTTTTGGTCGTCAAATTGAACGTGGATGTCTTTCCACGCAAATCTGCCGATCTCTATTCGCGGCAGCAGCGCGGCCCAATCGGTTGACCGCGGCGTAGCCCCGGAGGGCGCGGACGACGATGGCGCAGCGGCCCGCACAAACAATGATTTGGGCGAAACAGTTTTCGGTTTCGTGTGAAACCCGAGTGCACCAAACGCGCCGCTGGCGTCGCGCCGACTGTCCAGTCTCGGGCCGGAAATTTCGATCGATTTTGCGACGATGCGCCGATTCGGTGGATCGTATTGAAAGCTTGCCAGGTCCACGGAGTTGAACGCCAGAAGTTCGCTTTGGTCTTTAAGAACAATGTTCGAAAGCTTGGCATTGGCCGTCAGAGCTCCGTTGTCCCGGGTTACGGCGTCGGCATGTAGTGTGCCTGCGAAGGCGCCATTCTGGAAATCTGATTGCAGCCCCAGCGCATTTAAGTACGGTTCCAGCGCGACTGGTTGAATGCCATGCAGGGACAATTGCAGATCCAGCGTCTTTAGCGGAGCGAAGGGCTTTGCTGAACCTTCGATCACAATTGCGTCGGCAATTCCCGGGGCGGCAAAATATCCGGAGACGGGAACCGCGACATTCGGTTGGTCGGGCGATATTTTTCCTATCGTCAGCTTGTCCAAATGAAACGCCACGTGGGCCGCTGGCGTCACAAAGGAATCATCCAGCGTGGCCTGGAAGTTCTTCAGAGCCAACTCGGCCAGACCCCAGTGCAAAGGAGTGAAGGGCGCGGAAACAGGCGCGATCGCGACAGGGGGTGGCGTCAGAATGGCGGGCGCGGCATTGGTCGGCGCCGGCGTTGGCGCGCTTGCAAAAACCACCGGCTGGGCCGCGCCTAGTTCCAGACCGGCAATGAGCAGCGCACCCTGTGGGGTCCGGCAGGCTTCAACCCGGGCGCCTTCAATTAAAAGCTGGCGGATTTGGGCGGTATTGAAGTTGACCGCATCGGCCGTGAGCGCGAACTTATCCAGCGCAGCGGCTTCCTGGCCATCGGCGATGGCGGTGATGTTTTCCAGAAGAAGTGACGCCGCCGCAGAATTGTCCGGCCGGGTCGTTGCGGTCACATGGGCGCTCATGCGCATCGATATACCACTGGCGACGGGGGTGATGCCGATCGGCATCAGATATCCGGCGCAGGGCTTGGGGTGCAGGCCATCGAGTGCAACCGACAACGTTGCATCGAGGGTCTTGCCGTTGGAGGAACCCGTGCCTTCGATGTGAAGCGCATCGAGAATTGGCGACGCGGAAAGTTCCATTTCGAAATGAGTTGGTCTGAACGTTGAATCAAGATCGGTCAAGCGCATATTCACGTTGACGACCGTATCCACGCGCGGATTGACCGCGGCATCCAAAAGCCGCAAGCGAAAATTCGTGAGTCGCAAAACATCGAGCTCCAACGGAGGAGTCAATGTTATTTTCTGGGGAATCGATGTAGCTGTTGGCGTTGTCCGCGCTGATTGGAACGCGGCCAGGCGTTGAAGAAGCGGAATGGCGCCGTCGGCGCGGCGCTGGATCAGCAGGCCCCCGCCTTCGGCTTCCAATCGCCGGACCGTCAACTTGCCGGTGAATAACGCCAGCGTGGAAATATCCGCGCGCGCGTATTCCGATTGCACCAGGGGATCACCGCCCTCGGCGGGCGAAAGCGAAAAATGCCAGATCCCGACATCGCCTCCCAATATATCCAGTTCAAGCCTTTCGTAGCTTGCTGAAAGACCGTAGTGCCAGGCAACCCTATGCAATACCGATGGCAGCAAGATAATCAGCAACAATCGGAAGAGCAGAGCCAGCAACAAGCAGGACATCCCCACGAATATGAAACGACGGCGCCATTTGCGCGACCTGGTCATTGCCGCCGGTAATTGGCCCGCCTTATCAGATTGGGCCCGTGTTGAGACGGTCGGAGGTGCTTGCGAAGAATTTTGAGGGGAGTCGGTTGAAGGGGGTGTGTTTTCTTTTGTCATGGACGAACCTGGCGTTGAAGCGCGCCCGAAGGCGCCATGAACTACTGCTGGGGAACAGCGGCCTGCTGAGCCTTTTCGAGCGCGGCGCGGCGATCCCGGGCCGCTCCCAATGGATCAAAACCCGCTGGCGCAAGGCCGCGTGTCCTGAGCCAATCCAGTGCCCGGACACGCGCCGCGGGAGAAGAATCCTGGAGAAAGATATAGTTCTCGGTTGCCAGGCGGTTTTGCAGATCTTGTTCGCTGCTGGCGCCGGCCATCACTTCCCGCAACGTATCGGAACTTCGACCAGCCTCTCCGGCATGGATCGCCAGAATGGCGGCAAGTTCCGGCGGTATTTTGTTGCCAGCCTGCAATTGCGCCAGCATCTGCAAAGTGGTGCGATCAAGAACCCAGCCGACTGATTTGCGATCCTTCGCGGGATCGGGCGAGATCGCTTTACGAACCGCGTCGGCCAGTTCCGAAACGACGGTTGCATCCGCTGACAGCGCCACATCTTCCGCTATCCCCGCCCCAGTCTGCCCGGCGAGAAACGCCAGGCCGGCGCGTTGACGGTCCGACCATTTAAGAGAATCCAACGCACTGGAAAGCCCCGGCCAATCGGGCGGATCAACCTTAACGGCATTGGGTTCAAGCCCAGCGGATCGGGTGGATTTTTTCAGATCATCCAGCGTGTGGGAAAGTGTTTGCTGGTAGGCGGCGTCCCCGGAGGGGGCGGATATTTCGATGAGCGCGGCCACCGCGCTACTCTGCGATTCGGCGAATCGAATGGGAATAAGAAGCGCAAAATCCGCCGTTTGCGCTGGACGATCGAAGAGAACCATTTCGCGCTGATAAACCGGGGTGGGTCCCGGCGGCATGAGCGCCGTCTGGAGGGCGGGTTCACCCTTGCCGATATTTCTTCGCGTGGCCACCGATGAATGGTCGGCGGGCGATGAGTTCAGATCGGTTCGAGGTGAATCCGGCTTCACGAAATCATCCATCCCAAGGCCGATTTGCAATGTGGTGGCTGCTGCCCCATTCGTGGAGGTTGGAGGGCGATAAATATCGACTTCCAGATGCCGTTCGAGCAAATCCCCCGGAAGTAAATCGGGCTGACCCTGGCGTTCCTGAAGGGCAAAGGAAGCGGTAACGCCGGGAATGCAATTTCCCGCGAGGATGGCAATGGGCGCGGTGCGACCATATTTTCCCGCGTTCAAATCGGCCAGGAGCGCTTGGGCTGTGTCAGCATTAAGTCGCACCCCGGAGGTCATGCGGGCCGTTGGCAACACCGGCACATCACGGCGTGTTGCCACGACAAGCCGAACGTGAGATTCCAACGGCTCAAACTCCACGGCCGGCATTTGCTCGAGCGCGATGAAGGTGACTTTGATCGCCAAAGAATCAGCAGATCGAATTGTCGACAGATCCTGCATCAGCGGGCCAGATAGCGGTGTGCCGACATAGTGTGAGGCCAGTGCCGATACCAATGGCGGCGCCAATCGGGGTGGCGTTTTCGGACCGGACGCGCAACCCGCTAAAACCACCAGGAAGCCTGTCGCAACCGAGCGACACAACCCATCAGCGCAATTACAAATGTTTGGAATCGTGCTTCTCCTTTTCACAATTTCTGAATTATGTGCGGCGGAACGCGAAAGCGAAATACTTATTTCGCGCGATGTTTAGCACATCATGGGCGGAGATGCGCTATCGCACGACCATGGTCAGCAGAGTCTGATCATCACCCGGCGGCACGCCGCCCGCAAAAGTATTGAGCGCATCGAGGACATGACTTAGCAAATTCTCCGCGCTGCTTCCGGCCGCCCGGAGAGCCTTATCCAGCGGCTCGATACCGAACATTTCACCGGCGGCGTCGCGCGCTTCGGTCACGCCGTCGGTATAGAAAAGCAACGCGTCGCCAGGCGCGAGTTTTTCCACGCGCTCTTCATAGGGGCGATCCTCCCACAAGCCCAGCGGCAGGCCGCCGACGCTGTCCAGTTCACCGACAACGCCGTTGCGCATGATGCGCGGCGGATTGTGCCCGGCTCGAGCATAGGTGAGTGTGCGTTCCGCGGGGTCGTAAACGCCGTAAAATGCCGTGACGAATGTACCATTGCCGTTGGTGTAGCGCGCCACCAGGCTGCGGTTGATGTACGAGAGCAGCGCCGCTGCCGTTCCATCGCCGGTATGGAGGTGCGCGATGGCATGCGTGATGGCCATAATCACTGCTGCCGGCGGACCATGTCCGCTGACGTCGGCAATCAATAGGCCCCAGCGGCCGTTGCTTAAATTAAACAGATCGTAGTAATCGCCCCCCGCCCGCGCGCTGGTTCTGTAATTGACGGCCAATTCAATC
The DNA here is from genome assembly GCA_030775485.1 of Planctomycetota bacterium. Taxonomy (GTDB): domain Bacteria; phylum Planctomycetota; class Phycisphaerae; order Tepidisphaerales; family Tepidisphaeraceae; genus JALYJB01. The sequence continues at coordinate 41,385 of JALYJB010000020.1, forward strand.
CCTTCAATCGTCGGCAGCTCGGAAGGCAAAAGCGATCGCTGGAGCTCTCCAACCTGTTTAAGCTCGTGATCGAGGGCATCGTAAGCCGTCTTCAATTCCTGCCGAAGCACCAGGTTCAGCACGGATCGGCCCCAAAGATTAGATTGCAAAAAGAGGCTGGGAAAAATCTTCAGCGGAAATCTGGCTGGATCCCGAAGGACCATGACGTTCATATTGATCGCGACGCCATTATCATATTGAGGCATGCTCACGGCCATGTTCATGCCCTGAAAATATTCCAGGGCTGGATCATCCGGCGACAATCTCGATTGGAGATCGGAAATGGCCTGCGGCTCACCGGAATAAAGCAGCTCTCCCAGCAAACCTGTTTGGAAAAGAGGCAGGCGGCTTTTCTGCGTCCACGGATTGATCTGCTCTTTCCACAGCGAACTGCGGGTGATGCGATACGCCGGCGGCTCAAGGCCGCGCCGGCTAACCGAAATGTACCCATCGGTCGGCACCATGCCGGTTTCGCGGATGCGGCGCCCATAAAGCTCAGCGGCAGCTTGCGGATCGGTCTGGCGACTCACGTCACGCATCAGATCTACAACGATTTTAAGCTCGGATCGCCAGGAGTCTTCGTCCTTCATGGCGGTATTGTAGGCCTTCAGGCAAAAAAAGCTTCGCGGAAAGCCATCCGGCGGCAGGTTCGGAATGTCAGGCGGTTATATCGGCTTGTGTCCAGCTTCCATCAATCAGTCGCCATGTCTTGCCGTTGTGGTTTTTGTCTTGGAGCGTAAGAGGCAATCGGGACATGCGAACATTGTCGTAACACTGCAGCAGTGCAAATCTCCGGAGAGAGGCTGGAATGCCCACGGCGGTGAAGCCCGGGTGCCCGGTTGCGGGGTAAGGGCCGCCATGGTTCATTGCGGGAGAGACCGCGACACCGGTGGGCATCTTGTCGTTCAGCAGACGCCCCACCCTGGGTCGAAGCCGAGCTGCAATCTGGTTGTAGAGTGATTCATCGGCGCCATCGGTCGCCGAATATATTGAGCCGGTTAGATTGCCCTCGAAATGATCGAGCACCGACATGGCTTCCTGCGCGTTGCGTGCTGTCACAATAAGCGACGCGTTCCCAAATGCTTCTGTTTGCAGTTGATCCGGCGTGGAACAAAATTGTTGGGCGCTGGCGCGCAAGAGCGTGTTTTTGAATCGATAGGCCGGTCCGGGCTCCGCCTGGCCACCGGTAAGCCGTTGCGCGCCGGCCGCTTGCAGGGTTTCTACCGCTTGTATCAACGATCGCAACACGGTGCCCGAAAGCAGTGTTCCGGGCGTGGCGGCTTCAAACCGGGCTCTGACATTAGCAATGAATTTTTCGGCAGCTTCTCCATCCAGCACGAGCACAAGGCCGGGGCTTGTACAGAACTGGCCGTTGCCCATCAGGGCGCTGGAGGCAAATTCCTCGGCGATTTTTTCGCCGCGCTGCGCCAGCGCGCCGGGCAAAATGATCAGCGGGTTGATGCTGGACATTTCCAGGTAGATTAGCTTTCCGGCGGCATCAGCAGCGCCTTTGAGCGCCATTCCACCGCGCCGGCTTCCAGTGAAGCCCGTGGCCCCTATTCGCGCATCCGCCACCAGACGCAGGCCGTCTTCGTTCTTCATGTGGTAGAGCAACTGCACCGTGCCCACAGGGAGACCGGCATCACGCGCGGCCGCAGCGGCTTCTTCCGCGAGCAACCGCGTCGTTGCTGGATGTGAGGGATGCGCCTTGGCAATGAGCGGGTTTCCCCCCGCGACGGCCGCCGCGAAATCGCTGCCGCTAATCCCATTGAACGCAAACGGGAAATTGTTGGGGCCTATGACAAGGACCGGACCAATTGGCGCGAATTGCGAGCGAATATTTGCTTTGGTGTCGATGGTGGGTTGAGTCCAGGAGCCTTCGACGGCAGCATCAGCCGCCAGACGAAGCTGATTGGTCGTTCGTGGTAATTCAACGGCGGCAAGCCGCGGCGACTTGGGGAGCCCGGTTTCCAGGTTGGCTATTTCAACAAGCTCGCTCGCCCGCGATTCGATCCGCCCGGCATAACCTCTCAGAAATTCAGCGCGCTGCTCCGCGGAAGTATCACGCAAAATATTTGCTGCTTCGGTGGCGGCAGAGAGGGCGGCATCGCAATCCGCCCAGGTGCTGATGGGATATTCATCAGAAAGCGGTTGGCCCGTGGCCGGATTCTCGGCGCGAAACGTTCCCGAAAATTGTGCCTGGCGCCACTCGCCGGCGATTAAAATAGGTCGAGGCTGGCTCACGGGTAAATTTCCTTTCGTTGGCCTCACAAATCGGGTCTATCCTTGGACGAGTTTGATTTTAAGCCGGATGATCAGCGCTGCCGATATTGTTCGATCACGGCAGCAAGATCTTTCTCCCCCTCGCCCTTTTCGATTGCGCGCGTGTATGCCTGATGGGCTGCCTTGGCTGATGTCAGCTCAATGCCTGCTGCTGCGCCTTCTTTTATTGCGTAGGCAAGATCTTTGGTCATCAGGCGCAAAAGAAAATTCGGTGTGTAATCGCGCGAAGCCATTCGTGTTGAAAGCGCTTTAACCATGGGGCTTCCCGGCGCGCCGTTGACCAACACTCCCAGCGCCTTCTCGCGATCAAGCCCGGTCCGCTCGATCATGGCCAGGGCTTCAGCAAGCGAAACCGCCTGCACCCCGCAGACAAAATTATTGATCAGCTTCACCATGGCCCCGCTGCCGGTGGGGCCGAGGAGCGTAATACTTCGGCCCATGGCATCAAGAATCGGACGAACGCGCGCCAGTGCCGGCTCTGCTCCACCCACCAGAAAATTCAGTTCGCCCGCGGCCGCCTGGGTTTTGCTGCCGGTGACCGGGGCATCCAGGAATTCGCAGCCCTGTGCCTTCGCGGCGGCGGCCAATTCCCTTACCCAGCTAACCGATGCGGTGCTGCATTCAATCAGGGTTGACCCCTTGGCGGCCCCCACCAGCGCGCCCTGGTCTCCCTGCCAGATCGCGCGGGCGGCAACATCATCAGCCAGCATGCTGACAATTACGTCCGCCTGTGCCGCGGCTTCGCGCGGGCTTTGTGCCGACTTGGCGCCTTCCTTGGCAATCGCTGCTGATTTGTCCGGGTTTCGGTTGTAGGCGATTACAGGAAAACCTGCCGCCAGGAGACGGCGGGCCATTCCCGAGCCCATGATTCCCAAACCCAGAAATGCGACGCGTGCCTTTGACATTGAAATACTCTTATTTGAGGGCAGCAACTTGAATCAATTCATCCAGCGCGGCGATTTTGCGCAGCGGATTGCGCAGCGGCCTGCCAAAACCCTGGAAGCTAATTTGCATCCAGTCGCCATCCTGCAGCTCAACACCCTGGCCAAAACTCAGCGAATCGGCGCCATAAAAATGAACATGCACATCACCCGGCCGGCGGTGCCATTCAAATTTGAAATGATGATGTTCGAGATTGGCCAGGCTATGACACATTTCCGCTTCGCCGGTGCTGAGGGATTTGTTCCAGACCACTTCATTGCCGCGCCGAATTTGGACTTGTCCCTGTATCGATTTAAATTCCGGATCAATCACAAGTTCGGGTCCCAGCGAACAGCTTCGCATTTTTGAGCCGGCGAGATTGAGGTAGTTGCGCTTCTCGAATCGGTGATCGGAAAACTCGTTGCCCACGGCCATGCCGACGCGATATGGCCGGCCATCGGCGCCGATGATATACGCCCCGGCGATTTCCGCTTCCTCGCCGCCATCTTCAGCGTAGGTCGGTACATCCAGTGGCTGGTTGTGGGCGCAAAGCGCCGTGCCATTGCCCTTGTAGAACCATTCGGGCGCAATCCCGATTTCCCCGGCCAGGGGTTTGCCGCCTTCAACTCCCCAGCGGAACATGCGCATGCTATCGGTGAGCGCCTGGTCGCTGGCCCCCATATGCATCGATTGCCGCTCTCGCGCGCTGCCTAGGTGCGTCAGCCCCGTGCCCGATACCAGGCATCGCCCCGGTTCATCGGGGTGATCGATGGGCGGCAGTAATTTCCACGGTGATTTTCCGCCATACACCGCGTCGTAATCTAAATATTCCGCCGTTTTATTCGCCTCAATCAATTGCGAAATTGAAGTGGAACCCGCAACAGCCGCGGCGGCAAACGAATAGGTCGACGCGAACACCGCCGCCAGCAAACAGAGGCGCGGCTCTTCAACCGCCGCAACGCGGCGCTGCTGGCCAATACTGATTTGCACCAGTCGAATCATTCGATCACATCAAATTGTTTGAGTGCCTGTTCATTAATCGTGAGGCCCAACCCAGGAACATTATCATCCAGATCGATGAATCCGTCCTTGGGTTTAGGCTCGCCGTCAAAAATGTACCAGAACAATTCATTGCCCACTTCCACGTCCACGGGAGGGAAGAACTCGGCCATGGGGGAATTGAAGCTGGCCATCACCACATGATAGTTGTGCATCTGCCCGGCGTGAGGAATGACCGGCACGGAATAGGCTTCCGCCAACGCGGAAATCTTCCGGGCCTGAGAGATTCCACCAACGCGATTGGTATCGAACTGAATATAGTCCACCGCCTTGGCTTCCAGCAATTCGCGAAAGCCATACAGCGTGAATTCATGCTCGCCGCCCGCGATGGGGATTGAGGTGCGGCGCCTCAGCTCGGCATAGCCGTGAATGTCATCGGGAATCACCGCCTCTTCGAGCCAGCGCAGATTGAATGGCTCCAGCAGCGGCAGCATGCGCTTGGCATAATCCAGTGTCCATCCCATGTAGGCGTCCGCCATGATGTCGATGCCATCGCCAAGGGTCGAGCGAACGGTCCGAACCAGGGCCACATTCTTCTGCATGCCTTCAGCCCCATCCACCGGACCCCAGCCGAAGCGCAGCTTCATCGCCTTATAACCCTGCTGTTTGTATTTCGTTGCTTCGCTGGCCAGTTCATCCAAAGGCGTGCTGTAAAGACGACTGGCATAAACCGGGATGTGCTGCTTGGTTCGTCCGCCCAGGAGCCGATACGTTGGCTGCTTGGCCGCTTTGCCCAGCAAATCCCACAATGCAATATCCACGGCGCTAATGGCCACCATGCCGATGCCCTTGCGGCCGAAGGCCATGGTTTTGCGATACATATGCTGCCAGAGGAATTCAATGTCCCACGGGTCAGCGCCGATAAGCAACGGCTTGAGGTATTGATCGATCACCTGCTTGGTGATCGTCGGCGCCAATGCCGCGTTACCAATGCCGACCAGCCCGGTGTCTGTGATAATCTCAGTAACGAGCCAGCCATGAAAGGTAAACGTCCCCATCGAGGCTTGCGACAACGAAAGCAGATCCATCGGATTCGTGCAAAAATGAGGGGGCAAGGGAACGGTCTTTCCCTTCCACTGAATTGCCCGTGTCCTGACCTCTTTAATCTTCATGTCGTTCCCTGCTGTTCCTGAATGACCTCAAAGCCATGGGCCGGGGCGCCAAGGGGTAACTGTCGGATCCGGCGCGCTCCCACAAGTATAACGATGAATGCCATCACGTGCAGCGAGCCCGCGATCGCCAGCACCGGGCGGTAGCTGAATCCATGATCCAGCAAATATCCCGCCAGCTGCCCCAATACCACGCCGCCGATCGCGCCACCGAAACCAACCAAGCCCGCAACCGTTCCCACCGCGCGTTTGGGAAACAGATCGGTAGGCAGAACCATGATGAGGGTGGACCAGGATTGCTGGCCGAAGAACGCAATGCTGAACAACGCGATGGCCACCGAAACCGAAACAAACGGCACCGCAATAACGCAAGGCATTAGCGCCGCGCTGGCGCCCAGCGCGACTTTACGCGAAAGATTCACCGAATAGCCGCGCCGCAAAAGCGTGCTGGACAGCCACCCGCCGCAAAGACACCCAACCCCAGAAGCGGCGTATGGAATCCATGCCACTTTTCCCACGGCCTTGATATCAAATCCCCGCGAATCGTAGAGATATTTAGGAAGCCAGAACAGATAAAAGTACCAGGCCGCATCGGTAAGAAACTTCGCGACGATGATCGCCCAGGTCTCCACAAAACTTAAAATCTCTCGAAGTGGAATCATCGCCGCCACCGGCATGTCGTCATTAAGGACCGACCTGATTTTCTCCCGTTCCACCGCCCCGAGCCCGGAATGCCGGTCGGGAATTTCATAAGAGATAATCCACCACAGCGTCCAGGCCAGTCCCATCGCACCCGTCAGGAAAAAGACCCAGCGCCAATGCGCAATCCCGAGCCAGCCGATAGAAGAAACGATCATCGCAATCAGCGGCAGCGCAATGACACCGCCAACCCCGGTCCCCGCGTTGATGATGCCCATTGCGCTCGATCGCTCACGCACGGGGAACCATTCCGCCACCGCGCGCGTGGCTGCGGGAAAACCACCCCCCTCGCCCATCCCCAGCATCAATCGGCTGGCCGCCAGCATGTACACGTTGCTTGCAAATCCATGACTGGCGCAAGCCAGCGACCAAAAAAACATGATGATCGCAAACCCCCGTCGCGTGCCCAGGAAATCCATCAGCCGCCCGCCGCCCAGATACATCGCGCCATACGCCAGCAGAAATGCCGAATTTAGAAACGCATTAAGCTGGTTGGAAATGGGAATGTCGTGACTGATCGCCTTGATGCAAACGGGCAGCGTCTGGCGATCCAGATAACTGATCGCGATCGCCACGCTGATCATCAGAGCTATTCGCCAGCGCAGCATCAAGCGTCCTTTTACGTTGATGTATCAAAATCCGATCGCGAGATCGACTGACTGATCAATCACTGAGCGTTAGTGCTGAAAGGCGCGGCCGGCAACCCATCAGAATTGTAAAGATTGCAGCCCAGCGGATAGTTCTCCCACGCATAGCGCACGGCAACGGGCTGCGCCACGGCGGAGCTGCCAACCAGAACACTGTCGCCATCAATTTTTGCTTCGGCGGGCACGAACTTGCCATCGCTGCCGGCAATGACAAACGTTTTTAAGTCCCCGCCTTTTGCCGTCAGCCCTTCGGCGTGGGTGAACCGAATGCGGATGACGTTCCCCTCGACCTTCATGGAATCATACATCGGCCCGGAATACTCAATCTTCTCACCATATGCTCTGGCCAGCGCGATGCGGGTCAGACGGTCGCCAACATCCTGCTTGTCTTTGGGGTGCACATTTTTCGCGTCGCCGATATCGATCGTTACGGCCATCCCCGTGTTCGGCAGCGAAAGCACCGTTGCCTGCGCCTGGCGAACCGCCGGACTATTGCCGGACTTCAGGGCGGCAAGCTGCACGATGTAGAACGGAAAGTCCCCTTCACCCCACCGCTGCCGCCAATCCTTGATGAGGGTGGCCTGCACCAACGGGTAAAGTTTAACGCCCTTGGCGCCGCCGTTGATGGATTCTCCCTGGTACCACAGCACGCCCTTAATCGCATACGGAATGATCGGCGCGATCATCCCGTTGTACATCACGGTTGGGTTGTGCTGGTTGTTGGCAGGATCACGATTGGGTGGTTCTCTCAGTCGATTGACGATGTCCGTGGATTTGGCGATCTGCTCTTCCCAAAGCCGATGTGCCTCTAATGCCTTTTTGCGTTCCTCCGCCGGGTAATTCTTGGCCACCGCATCAAACGGATCGAGCATTGCCTTCAGCTCTGGAACGGCTTCCAGCGCCTGGCGACTCACCCAGGACTCGGCTGTGCTGGCGCCGAATGTTTCAGTCACAATTCCCACAGGCACATTTAGCTTTTTCTGTAAATCGCGAGCGAAGAAATATCCGATCGCGGAAAATTCCCGGACATTTTCGGGCGTGCAGATTTTCCAGACGCCATCAACCCGGCTTTGTGGCTCATAGGCCCTTTGCCAGTGCCCGCTGAACATTCGGATGTTCGGGTAATTGGCGGCCGCCACCTCTTCCGCTTCATTGTTAGTGCCCGCGAAATAATATTTCGGTGTGCGCGCCACGGTAAAATCCATGTTGGATTGCCCCGAGCAAAGCCAAACTTCGCCAACCAGCACGTCCGTCAGCCTAACGGTGTTGCTGCCGGCAATCGTCATCTCAAAAGGCCCGCCCGCACTGAGATCCGCCAGATGCACCATCCATTTTCCATCCGCGTCTGCTTTGGTCGCTTGATGCTGCTTGTCGAAATTCACGGTGACCGTTTCCCCGGGCGCAGCCGTTCCCCAAACGGGCACGCTCATTCCCTGCTGCAGCACCATGTGATCCGTAAATGGGCTGGCGGGCACAACATCCGCGGGAAGTAGCCGGCCGGCAAGTGCGAAGATGTAAAAAAACGCGACGAAGGACAGGCGGCGATTTCTTCTATTCATAGGCTTCTCGATGGGACTCCGGTTGATCTACCGTAATGCAATCGGAATGTTGATGCCAGCACGTCCGATGCCCGACATCGAAGGAGGGGAAATGAAGTGTTGTACGCCAATTATCCGCTACCGAGCGGTTCGTTTTCGGCGATGAAGTAAACCGATTGCCCCTAAGCCGACAAGAATTGTTGATCCCGGCTCAGGGAGCGAGGATATCCGTGCATCCCATGCCGCGATCTGACTATTGGAAATGCCAAAGCCGGCAGCAAATGAATTGTACCGCGCCAATTGCGCGGACGTTGCCCCGGTTCCGTTGCCCTGTACGCCTAGCCCGAAATTATTGCTGAGGATAACAAAGTCGGAAAAATCAACCATTGAATCGTAGTTGAAATTTCCCTGGTCCCAACTGGTGCTGTTGCTGCCAAAATGATTGCTGAGAATCACAAAATCCGAGAAGTCCACCTGTCCATCCAAATTGGCATCGCCGGCGAAGGCATAAGTAACCAGTTCGTCGCCCGCGGGGAGAATTCCGCCCGAGGGAATCGCGCTGGAAACATTCGCTGGCAGGTTGATCACCATTCCGTCGGCTCCATCCGCGAAGGCAACGGTATGGTGCGCCGGGTCGGCCGCGGCGTTACTGCTGGTGATGCCCGTCGAACCGGTCCAAAGCGTCCCGCCAGCATTGTATGCCGAAGCGATATAGGCGCGGATAGTGCTGTCCGGGCTGGTGTTATTGCCGTAGTTGATAGTCAACGAAGCATTGCCGAGATTGAGCAATCCGCCGTTGTTGATCTGCAATGAATTGACCGTATTGCCCGTCCCGGGGCCACCCCCCACCACCAGTAAGCCGGTGCTGTCGATTAATACGTTCGATTGAGTTATTGAATTTACGTTCATCGTCACGACATTGCCGCTCGGGTTCCCCACGGAAATAGATCCCGCGCCGACGATTGTTCCCAGGTTGGCGCTGCCGCCTGTCTGCTGAATCGTTCCATCGTTGCTCGTATTTCCAGCCACGATTGATCCCGACGTTTCATTAATCGCGCCACTATTTTGCAGGGACGGGGTCGTGATGGAAGCGCCACTGACACGGAGGGCCGATCCACCCGCGACGGCAAGCCCACCCAACGCAGCGAGCGTTTGATTCGATTTCAGGGTGACATTTGACTCCAATGTTCCAACGCTTGAGACCGTTACCTGGCTGTTAGTGACACTGAGCGCGCCTCCAGTCCAATTGAAATCCTGTGGATTTCCAAAAGTTGAGAGCGTGCCGGTGTTGATCGCCCCACCGTTTCCCAGGTTGACGACCGATCCAGCATTCTGCGAGATCGCCAGGCCGTCCGTGGTGACAATCCCGCCACTGCCGACCGTAAGTGTTCCCGTTCCGGTGCCCAGTGTGAAATCGCCGACGTTAATGGTTCCCGAATTGGTCCAGGAGGTGTTTTGCCCGTTGATGGTGACCAAACCAATGCCTCCGGAACCGCCGATTGTCGCTGAGCCGGAAGAATTGATCGATCCAAAGTTGGAAGCGATTAACGTGCCAACATTGGTCGTCCCGTTCTGGCCGACAATCAATTCGCTGGTGGTTGTCAGATTGGAATTGGCTCCGTCAACGCTCACCTTCCCTTGCGCGCCGTCGAAACCAATATGAAGCGTTGACGCGATTGCCTGTCCCTTGTTGGTGATCTTCAGAGTTCCCGAGCCGCCAATCGGTTGCAAGCCCGGTGGAGAAAATACGCCCTCGCCCACCAACAGCTGGTTTGTATTCAGTTGGGAGGTAATGCCGTCAATCGAAATTGTTCCCTGCCCGCCGCTCAATCCAACGTCGGTTATGCTGGAGAATACCCTTGTACGTCCGGAAAGATTAAGGGCGCCCGTGCCCGGAATGAAAATGCCACCGGTGTTAGATCCGCCAATTCCAATCGCAAGTGTAATGCCCCCCGGCGACGAAAGCGTTGTATCCGTCCCGTTCACGGCGACAACCCCGCTGCCCCCGCTATTCCCTACCACCAATGCCGTTCCTGTCGTGCTGCGAGCGCTGTTCTGCAGGAAAAGGCTGGGCGTCGGTCCACCTGGGTTTCCGGAAATCTGCCAGGAATTGGTTGCAAAAAGGGTGTTTCCCGAACCATTATTCCAAAACACGCTTTGCAAATGTGGCTTGAAGGTGCTCCCATTGATTGTCATGGTCCCGCCGGTGAATGAAAACCCGGTCGCGCCCGAAAAATCCGCCGAATTGGTTGTAAAAGTCCCGGCGGACTCCGCGAAACTGCCACCCGGCACGGTAGTGCTTGTTGCGGTAACCGATGCCGCGCCATTCAATGCGAATGTCCCGCCCGAAATGTTGAGGGTTCCCACGGTCGCGGTCACCGGTGAAGGGGTCCGCGCAATCGAATCGACGAAATAGGTTCCACCCGAGTAAAAGTTCGGCAGCGGCGCTGTCGATGAAGAATAACCAACGGCAAAAGTGCCTCCGGTAATTTGCAGCGTCGTTAGCGTGCTGTCGCCTCCACCCAACAGAACATTGCCGCCATTTTGGGTGAGGCTCGGCGTCGTTAGCGTGCCCCCCAAAACTTGCAATTCGTTGGAAGGGCTGTTGCCCAGCGTGACCGAATTGGTGGCGCTTAGTGTGCCGCTATAGAGAAAGTAAACTCCCGAGCCACCGTTGCCGGTATTGCCGATGTTAATGTTGGGGCTGGTGAAGGCCGCGCCGATCTGGTCGATCTCTCCGCTGCCGCCATTGCCAATCACCGTTGACTGGTTCGTGCCGACCGTAGTTCCAATGTTTACCGTCGTTCCATTCCAGAACTGCGCCAGAGCCCCGGATGTTCCACTGCCATCCCCAATCGTAAGCGGCCCGGCAATATTAATCGTTCCCGACCCGTCGCTTTCCAGATAACCGCCTGTATTCAGCGAGAGACCATAGCCCGCGCCTCCGCTATTGCCCGATTCCATGATGCTCAGCGAACCGCTGCTGATTTCCAGATATTGGCCAGCGGGCGAGGTGGTCGACAGCGTAATCACCTCCGAGGGAGCCGCGCTGTGTGTAACGGAACTGCCGTTGTTCACCCATAAATAATCCCCCTGCGCCGGCGGCGCCGGGTTTCCGATGAAATTGATATTCTCCCAATTGGCGGAGTAATAATCCGCTGCTACCGGCGCCTGCCAGGCGTCGGGCGTAATTCCCCAGGCGTTGCTCACACAAATCGTCCCACCCAGCCACCCCGCTGCCACCACGGGCAAGCGCAAACTGAGCGCTTTTGCAGCGCGGTGTCGCATAAGCAAGGCACGAAATGGCCCATGCAACGACTTCGAAGACCCTCCCATCCGTACCTCTTCCAACAAATGTAACTAAAAGCCGTTCCCGTTTCAGGCAACAAAACCTGCACAGCATTCGGAACGCGGCCCGACATATTAGCGAAGCCGTAACTATTGCCGACTTACTGTTTGAAGGGTAGGCATCGCGCGCGAAATCGCCTAGTAAAAATCAGAAGAAAAAATGGGTTACAATAACATTTGGCACAGCTAAAGATTAACCGTTGAGGATACCAGGCTCATCCGATGAGAATTAGTTCGGACGGGGCGTTGATCTGGAAGCGGGCAGCTAAAAAAGGAACGAGCCGGTTATGGTTGGGATCAGACAGACCGGCAACACTGAGACTGACCAATGAAGCACATTAACTTTTTGAAACACAAAGCATTTTTCAAGCCGTTAATTTCAACGCTGCAAGTTCAGTCGGCTGTTATGGTTCTAAAACCAGGGCAATCCTCCAGCGATGAGGTTGAAAATGAACACCCCAAGGCGGAACAATGGCTTTTCGTGATTTCCGGCCATGGTCGCGCGACCGTGGGTACACGCTCGATCGCCATCAAGACAGGATCGCTACTGGTGATTGAAAAGGCGGAGCGCCACCAGATTACCGGGACCGGAAGCAAACCTCTGATCACGCTCAATCTTTATTGTCCACCGGCCTATACCGACCAGGGTAAAGTGAAAACTTCTGTGACGCGATAGAAATTAGTTTTCCACGCGGGTTCCGCGTCATTACGCACAAACTCATTGGCGCGATTCCACCAGCTTTCGTAAGGCCTGTTGCAGTCGCGTTAATGTTGGCTGCCAATCGCCCAGGCGTGGTTGTCTGAACAATCGCATCGTTGGATACCAGGGTGAATCCTCGCGATCGCGCATCCAGCGCCAATCGGCGGTGAAAGGCAACAGCACCCACGTTGGCTTGCCCATCGCGCCGGCCAGGTGCGCGACTGACGTGTCGACGCTGATGACAAGATCCAGGTTTTCAATCAGCGCCGCCGTGTCGGCAAAATTGGAGATGTCATCGGTCAAATCCAGGAGGCTTGGATTGCTTTTCGCCTGTGTGGATGCATCCCCTTTCTGCAGGCTGATGAAACGAACGCCGGGCGTTTCCAAGAGACCGGCAAGCATTGCCACCGACAGCGAGCGATGCTTGTCGTTCAGATGCGTCGGCCGGCCGGCCCAGGCGATTCCGATCTTTGGCTCTGTGCCATCACCCAACCTCGCTCTCCATTGCGCGGCCTTGGTGGCATCCGCAAATAAGTATGGAACGTCCGCTGGAATTGTCTCCAGCGTTGTCCCGAACAGCATGGGGAGATCCATCAGAGGATATTGAACATCGCGGGGAACCGGGGGCTCATCGATCGCCACAAGTCTTTCAATTGCCGGAAAATTCGCCAGAAGGTCGAACAGCCATCGCTGGGCTTCGAGCACAATGGTTCCGTCGAGTTGATGGACGCGCGGTAGATACCGCACGAATTGAATGGTGTCTCCCAGGCCCTGCTCGGCGTGAATTAGAATACGCTTGCCCTTCAACGGCGAGCCATCCCACAGCGGCTCTTGGTGCCGTTGCTTGGACATCGGAAACTTTTCAACACGTCGCCGCCAGGCAAATTCCTTCCAACCTTCGGCAAGCCGCCCTTGCGAGAGCAGTATTAGGGCAAGATTCCAATGTGGCGCGGGAAATGCCGGATCAAGCTCAATCGCTCGAAGGCAGGCCTTCTCGGCTTCGTCTAGCTTCCCGCTATGAAAAAGGACATCTCCAAGGTTGTTGTGGGCGAGCAGATGATTCGGCTCCGCAACCAGCGACGCTCGAACACATGCCTCCGCTTCCTCCAGATGCCCCTGACTTTTCAGGGCGTTGCTCAAGTTGTTCAGCGCGTCCGCCCAGTTGGGCCGAAGGGCCAGGGCGCGTCGGTAACATTCAATCGCTTCAGTATCGCGCCCGACTTCGATGAGCCCGTTGCCTAGGTTGTAAATCATGTCCGCGGAATTGGGATTAAGCTGCACGGCTTTCTCAATAAATGGGATGCCAGCCCCGGGTTGTCCGGCATGCACCAGTGTGCTGCCGAGATTGACATAGCCATCCGCAAGATTTGGCTGCAAATGTATTGCCTGCTGATAGCAGGCGATCGCCTGTTCAATCATTCCCTTGCTGCGCAGCGCGTTTCCGAGGTTGTTGTGTATACCGGCGGCGGCAGGCCGGATCTGCAGCGCCTGCTGGTAGAGCGCGATCGCTTCATCAACGCGGCCCTTCCTATAAACGGCATCGCCCAATCGCCCTAGAACTTCCGGCCAGTTGGGCCGAAGCTGCAGTGCCTGCTGAAAGCGAGCGATTGCTTCGTCGAGATTTCCAATACTCATCAGCGCGTTGCCGAGGTGGTGATAAGGTGGCTGAAACCGCGGCGATATTTCAATCGCACGGCGATAGCGCTCGATGGCCTGATCCCTTTGTCCGCTGGCCGCATGCAATACGCCAAGATTAGATTGCATTTCCGCATTCCACGGCGCCTTTTCTGCTGCGCGACTGACAAATTCTATTGCATCCGCGGGACGGCCGGAGGCGAACAAGATAATGCCCATCAGATGGAGGGCATCTGGATGTTCTGGCTGAGCACTCAATGCCTGGGCGCAGAGTACTTCAGCTTCGCGCAGCCGGCCCGCTTGCTGATGATTTCGCGCTTGTTGCAGTGTCTGCTCAATCGTCATGATGGTTCTCAGATCCCAATCGCGAGAATGAGAGGGCGATTAAAATGGTTTCGGCCCTCGCTTTCAAATAATTACGAGGCGGATGATTCCAATGTTTTCACGTAGCATTCTTGACGATCTCGATGCGTGGCACCACGATTGTTCGATTCAGGCGTATTACTGGAGTTCCGATTTAGAACTTATCGCGAGGATCTGCCATGAAAAAGTTTATCTGCGTCGTCATCGCCTTGTTCTCAATTGTTTTGTCGCCTGATCTTGCCTTGGCTGGCGCCCCATTGGTTACCCTTGATCTATGGCCTGGAACTCCGCCCGGGCAGATGGCCAAGCTCGGGCCTGAGAAGACGAATCCCACGAACGGAATGCTAACGAATATCTCGACGCCCACGATCACGGTTTATCGCCCGGATAAAGGTAACGACACGGGTACCACCATCCTCGTCTGCCCCGGCGGCGGGTTTACCAGCCTTTCGATGGAGAACGAGGGGACAAAGTTCATCACCTGGCTGAACTCGGTCGGTATAACAGGCGTTTTGCTGAAGTATCGCGTTCCGTACCAGCAAGGGACGCCGCGCTATCTTGCAGGCATGCAGGATGGTCAGCGCGCCATGAGCCTGGTACGATCCAAGGCCGCGGAATGGAAGATCGATCCGAACCGTATTGGCATTCTGGGTTTCTCGGCTGGTGGCGAAGTGGCGGTGGATGTTTCGACCAACTTCGACAAACTGAGTTACGATGCCATCGATGAGATCGACAAAACGAGCTCCCGCCCTGATTTCGCTCTGGCCATTTATCCAGGTGGACTGAGACCCAAAGGAAGCACGGACGGCAGCCTTTCGCCGGACGTTCACCCCAGCAAGGACACGCCGACTACCTTCATCTGTGTCGCCCACGACGACCGATACGGCGCGGAAGACGCTGTCTACTATTACCTCGCGCTGAAGCGCGCCGGAGTAAATACTGAACTGCATGTTTATAGCGAAGGAGGCCACGGCTTCGGCATGCACGCCAGCACGGCACCGCATGGCACCTGGACAGCCCGCGCCTGGGATTGGATGAACTACCACAAATTTCTGCAGCCCACGGATGCAACGACGCGACCGCAATAGGTTGATCGTGCCAAGTATGCAATCCTTTGGGTTCCATAGTTGATTACACATCGAAAGCAGCAGGCCCATCCATAGTTTATTCCTTTGGAACCGGGTTGACCACCAGCCTTTATTTGACATTGGGTGTTTGAAAAAATATTGCCCGGGCTTTATTTTTTAGAGGCCGGCTGCGTTTGTAGTTTCACCTACCAAAATGGCATTCCATTTTGGTAGGTCCGTTGGTGCCCACACGCCTTCAAATCGCGGCAATCTACGCGCTTTAACACTTTTGTATGGGCCTTCATTTCCGCATTTTTCGCTGTTTTCCGCGTTTTTTGCGGCTTTTGGCAGGTGATGAACCGGGTGGTGGCGCGACGCTGTGGCCCGCTTTTTTGCCGGGAGATTTTGGATGGTGGAGCCCCTCCCAGTACACGAAGAGGTACGGTTGTCAGATGGCGGACGTGGTGTAGACTTCGCGCAGAATTAATGGTTCGCATATGAAACAAAGCATTGGGAAGCAGGCGCGTTTGGAAGAGTCAAATAAGACCCGTCAATCGAACCTGTTTTTTAATGTGCATTTAAATCGTTTCATAGTTGATGCCATAGATACTAGTGCGCAAACCCTTATGAGTTTTGCGGTAAACACCTTGGTTCCGAGGGAGCAGGTGACGGCGGTTTTCCTCGTGGAAACTGAAGACCGGATTGTCACCCGATAAGGCAGAGAAATTCCGCTGAGCAATGTGCTGGGCGATCAGACTGCCGGAGAAAGACGAAACATTTTCCGCGATATGTGTCGTGCGGAAACACTTGGAGGAAGCAAATGCGTTTGATGAAGAAGCAAAATAGTGGGCGAATTTCGCGAGCTGCAACGCGGACCCGCCTGGCGGCAGTGGTTCTTCCGGCAATTGCCGGCCTTGGCTTCGTCAGCCAGGCTCATGCGACCCAGCCGTACGCGTTATCATCGCTTTATACTTTGACCCTCCCCAGCGGAATCACAACCTTTAACCTCTCAGGCCTTCCGGAAACGGCGGCGCAGAACCAGGTCGTCGGAGACGGCACAGGCTCCGGCACCGGTGGTAACAGCCATGGACTGCTTTGGAATAACAACACCCTGGCGACCGATATGAACGGTTCCTTCAACTCTTCATCCGTGGTTGGAACCAATGGCAGTCAGCAAGTTGGCTTCGGCACTGGTGGTACCACCTCATTCAATAATCACGCGGTGCTGTGGACTAATACGGCAGCTTCCGTGGTCGACATCCATCCCACAAACCTTCCGGTGATCACGGCCTCCCAAGCCTATGGCACCGATGGCACCAACCAGGTTGGCCAGGGGCAAGGCTCAACCCTTGGGGCGAGTAATAACCACGCCCTGTTCTGGACCGCCGGCAATGCGAGCACCGTTGTTGACCTCAACCCCACCAACATTGCCGGTTTTACCTCATCCACCGCCTACAATGTTAAGGGCACGCAGTCTGTCGGCAACGGCCGGGGTACAACTCCCACAGCCGGCAACAATCATGCTCTACTCTGGACCAGCGGCAATCCTAATAGCGCAGTTGACCTCAATCCCACTAATCTGGGCGCGATGTCAATTTCGACTGCTTACGGCACCGATGGCAGCAGCCAGCAGGTTGGTATTGCTCAGGGAGCTGTCACCACCAACAAACCGCATGCTATTCTATGGATTGGCGCCAACAACACCGCGGTGGACCTGACTCCAACGGCTATCAACATCACGACAGCTTTCGCTTATGACACCAACGGTACCAATCAGGTTGGATACGGATTTGGGACGGGTACCGGTAATAAGAACCACGCGTTGATCTGGCAGGGAAACGCTGGCTCGGCGCTTGATCTGAATGCCCTGCTGCCCGCTGGTTATTCCTCCATTGCTGACACCATCGACAGCTCAGGCGATGTATTCGGCACCGCAACGGACACCGGCGGCAATACGCTCGCTGTTGAATGGGTGCCTGTTTCAAGTCTGCCGGAACCAGCAAGCATTTCCCTGCTGGGGCTGGGTGCCGTCGGTCTTATGCAACGGCGCCGCTCGGGCACAAAGACAGCGACACTGTAATCAAGGTGTTTGATAATCGAATTAGCTGAAAATTTATCCAAACTAAGATGGACGGCATTCCTGCCGTCCATCTCTTATTTTTGCGGCAATGATAAATGGGTCGCCCGGCGAAAGCCGAGCGTTGCATCGTGAAACCCATTGGAAAAACCCGCCATTTGACCTTCACTGCCTTGAATCTCGGGGGCAATGCGTTACATTTTGCGTTGGATTAAACCGACGAAACCCGTGCTACAGGGAGGTAGCTTGTGATCATTTCCGCATCGAACACCGTGAAATTCATACTTCTAGCTGGCGCGGCTCTCCTGTTGACAGGGTGCAGCAGCGATATGCTGACCTATTCCCAGGATGCCAAGCATGCCGGCATTCGTGAATACAACGACGGGCGATACCCTGAAGCTTCAGGCTCTTTCCGGAATGCGGTGAGGCAGGATCCCACGGATCCCGAAGCACAGTATTGGCTGGGCATGAGCGAGGAACAGACTCATTCCTCCCACGAGGCGATCGTCGCCTATAAGACCGCGCTAGGGCTTATGCCCAAAGCGGGCAGCGCGCGATTCGATCGTTCGTTGTACGACAACACGTTCGACCGTCTGGCGAAGGTTATCGCCGAAACCGACGCGAGCAATACCGAAACTGATTTGCTGGTAAAAACCGCCGCGGAGAAAAACTCCCCTGAGCAATACCAACTGCTGGGCCGTATTTGTCGCTATCGCGGAGATGCGGACACCGCCCTGGAAGATTACCACCGCTCTCTTGCACTCGACACCGGCAATTTCGCCACGCAAAAAGAGCTCGGGCTTTATTTGCAGCAGCTTAGTCAAAATCAGCAAGCTGCTCAGGTGCTTCGCGATGCCTATAGAATCAATCAGCGTGATGATGCCGTCAACGAGGGGTTGCGGCGCCTGGGCATTGTTCCGGGTCCGGCCCTGCTGGCGCAGGATCAAATCGCGCGGCCTCTGATGCCCAACGGGCCTATTCCCGATCTGGTCGCGCCGGCAGCCCATACCGCGGGTCCGGCAGCCGATAGCAACGCGCCCCGGGATTAATCGCAACTGTCGGCGGGAAGTGCGCTATTTTGGTTCAGGCGGACGATCGGGCCAATTGATGCTGCGGCGAGAAACAATCCTCCGGCGATGATGACCGCCACTCCGGCCCAAGTCGCATCGGCCGGCAATATCGGCTGACCAGCCTGATCGGGGTCAGGTGCTGATTGCAGGGAAATTGCGTGCGGGGCTTCGGCGGCAGGCGCGGGAACAGCGAACATCAAATTCGCCACGCAACAGATCGTGAGAGGCAGCCGGATCCCGCTGCGGGCAGATTCCGCTTCTTCGTTCACGCTTGGCTGAAGCGCTCTTTTCAAACAGGAAATCAAGGACATCACACCCCCATTTGCAGCTTTGGTAAATGCCGCTGAACCTCTTGCGGCGCGAGTGTTTTTACCGCCCAGTCCGCAATTTTCAATTTTTCGATCGAATGTGATGTTGCGACCCCCAGAGCGGGAAATCCAACCGCCTTCACCGATTTGATGACTGTCGGCGCGTCCTCTACCACGAGGCAATCCGACGGTTTCAAATTCTTTTTCGAGCGCTCGGCAATCAGCTTCATGCACTTGAGATATCCCTGCGGATCGGGCTTGCCCACGGTTACGTCTTCGGCTGCCACGATTATTGGAAAGCAATCGCGCAAACAAACGCCTTCGAGCATGGCTTCGATTTCCTCGCGCAGTGCCCCTGAGCAAATCCCCAGGGGATAATGCCGCCACAGACCGCGAACGAACTCTTCCACGCCGGGCAGAGCGTGATATTTTCGATCCTCGATCAGCTCCATGACGACTTCGCTCTTGCGGGTCATCAGGCGCAGCATGGTCTTTGGTTCCAACGGGATCTGGCGTTTTTCGTAGAGATGCTTGAACGCTCCGCGATCATCAAACCCAATGAGTTCCCGGTAGTACTCCTCTTCCGTGAGATCCACCCTCTCCGCGGAAAGCACCTGATGAAATGCAAGGAAGTGTAACGGCTCGCTGTTCACGATTACGCCGTCAAAATCGAATAATACCGCCAGGGGCCAGTGTGGCATCGTCCCTCAAACGTATCGGCGCCGGCATCGGCTGGCAAGATTCTCCCCAGGCCTGGACTCAAGTCGCTACACTTGAAATTTTGCCAATTGTCCTATTTTTACATCTATGTGATACTACAGTTGATGAACGAGAGTACTCCCAGGCCGGGGATGGCTGAGCACGCCTGGCGGCTCCTGGTGTGTGACGACTCGCCCGTGGAGCGATTGGCCCTGGCCCACTTTTTGCGCTCACAGGAATTTGAAGTGGATGAAGCCGGTGACGGCCGCTCGGCGTTGCTGCAACTTCAGCATAATCGGGTCGATTTACTTATTCTTGATCTGCACATGCCGGGCGTGGATGGGTTTGATGTTCTAAATTACCTCCATCAGCATCGCCCCGGCCTTCCGGTAATTCTTTTGTCGGGAATGCCACTCGATCAGATTCAGCACAGGATGCATGATTTAACCGCGAGAGAGCTACCCCCTCTGTTGATTAAACCTATCGATCCCAACCAAATGATAGCGCTGGTGGATCTTCAATTATCCGGGAATCTTCCCATCCCCAAGCAGCTCGAAGACGACGATGCCGCGCGGAATTAACGCGCGGATTATTTTCCATCATTTGCGATATTTCCAGCCCCCGATTGCAGGCAACATTCGTCACTATGCAAGTAACCTCATACAAGGCTCCTCAAACCGATCTTCTTTCGCTGCCGGGCGACCGCGGCCCAAAGCTCGTGGTCGGCCCGGAGAAATGCGGCCAGGTGTGCGGTTGTAACCTCGAGGGTGCGCGCAGCAAATGAAACACTCCAGCCGCCCGCCGCCAGAACATCCAGCACGGTGGCCATCACGTCACAGTAGCCGATGTCACGCTGGGAGATGTCCAGTCGCTTGGCGGGAGTGGCTCCTGTCAACTTGGCGGGAAGCGGCGATTTGCCGGGCTCGAAAATTTCGCGAAGTTCCAGCGCCATTCGATGGCGCAGCCTTTTGATCGCCATTTCCTTATTGCGATGTTGCGAACGCGATTCTCCCGCAATCACCGAAATGCCAGTCGATAAATGGGTCAATCGGACGGCGGAACTGGTTTTGTTTCGCTTCTGGCCCCCAGGGCCGCTGCCGCGAAACGCTTCAAACCTGCATCTAGAAAGCAGTTGCGCGTCGCTGACGCTTGCATTTTCTCGCATAACGATTGATTGTAGCTGACCTAATCCGATCTTAACGTAACCCGAAATAATGAGCTCACGGTTTTTAAACGAGGATTCCTCATTCAAAGGAGAGTTTTCATGCTTCGATTCTTTAAGTTTGCCGCGATGTTTTGCTCCCTGGGCTCGGTCGTTGCGTCAGCGGATGTCCGCCTGCAAGGCGCGGGTTCAACTTTCGTCAACCCGATGATGCAGCGATGGGTCAGCGAATATCAAAAGCAGCATCCCGATGTGAAGGTGGATTATCAATCGATCGGATCGGGGGGTGGAATCAAGGGATTCCTGGACAAGACGGTGGATTTTGGCGCCTCCGATGCGCCGCTGAATAAGCAGGAAATCAGCAAGGCTGGCGGCGCTGACCAATTGATTGAATTCCCCGTCATTGCTGGCGGCGACGTGCCGGCCTACAACCTGCCGGACGTGAAGGAAGAATTGAAATTCAGCGGACCTCTTCTGGCCGATATCTTTCTGGGCAAAGTCACCAAGTGGAACGACCCTAAGATCGTTGAACTCAATCCGGGTGTAAATCTGCCCGACACCTCCATCACCCCCGCATGGCGCACGGATGGCAGCGGCACTACTTTCATCTTCACAAGCTATCTCTGCACGCAAAGCGAAGAATTCCGCTCGAACATCGGGGCCGGTAAACAGGTCAAATTCCCCATTGGAACAGGTGGTAAAGGAAACGACGGGGTGGCGGCGGCAGTTCAACAAACCACGGGTGGCATCGGATACATTGAACAGGCCTATGCGGATGAAAATCATATCACCTACGGCTCAGTTCAGAACAAAGCCGGCAAATTTGTGAAGTGTTCCCCAGACGCCGTTTCCAAAGCGTCGATCAAGGCGGCGGATTCCATGAAGGGAGATCTGCTGGTTGCAAATCTTTGGAACCAGGACGGTGAAGAAGCCTATCCGATTGCAGGATTCACTTATGTGTTCATTTACAAAAATCTGAATAACATCAAAACCACCGAGCAGGCACAGGCCTTGGTGGATTATCTGGCGTGGGCAAGCCATCAAGGCCAACAATTTGCCGCCGACATGCACTACGCCGGCCTATCCGAGAAAATCCAGGCGATGATAACGCAGGCGTGCGGCGGCCTGACGTTCAGTGGAACCCCAATCCACGCAAATGAACCCAAATAGTTTTGCGTGAATTTGGAGGTACAATTCAAAAGGGGTGGCGATACTCTCGCCACCCCTTTTGACCTTGGTCTTGCTGGAAAATTCCGATGAGTGATCCGGTCGCGCCCCACCAGTCCGATATGCCAAAGCAGCCAGACTCACATGCTCTACTACAGTCTGGCTCCGGCAAATTTTTAGATCGGATTGGAGCTGATTTCTTATTTGGACTGGTTGTGCGGGCCGCTGCCGTGACAGTGCTTTTAATGCTCGCCGCGTTGTTGCTCGTGCTCTGGCGGTCGGCGCTGCCGAGCATAAAGCAGTTTGGGTTTTCATTCCTTGTCACATCGGATTGGCGACCCAACGAACTGGAAAGGCCGTTGATTGGCTCAAACGGCAAACCAGTTGTTGACCAGGACGGGGAAGTGCAAACCCAGACGATTCCTCCCGCGTTTGGCGCCTGGCCGGTAATCTATGGAACGGTTGCCAGTTCGATCTTAGCCTTGTGTTTTGCGGTTCCGCTGAGTTTTGGAACCGCGCTATTTCTGGTCCGCATTGCTCCAGGAAAACTCATCGCACCCATTTCGTTTCTTGTGGAATTTCTTGCTGCGATACCGAGCATCGCCTATGGCATCTGGGGGCTATTTGTCCTATGCCCTTTCCTGCAGCGCGTTCTCGAGCCGTTTCTGGCCGAAACTCTGGGAAAATTAACATTCCTCTCGTGGATGTTTCGCCAGCGTTCTGAATCGGGAAATTGGATTCCCGTGGCCCTGACCGGCCGGGACATGTTCGCGGGCGGATTAGTTCTTGGCATTATGATTTTGCCTATCATCATCGCCGTCAGCAGGGATATATTGCGCGCCGTTCCCCTGGCGCAGATCGAAGGCACGGTCGCTTTGGGCGCTACTTGGTGGGAAAGCTGCAAGGAGATGCTCAAATTCAGCCGCAGCGGACTCTTCGGAGCCGTCATGCTGGGTCTTGCTCGGGCGGCGGGGGAAACGATGGCGGTAACCATGGTCATCGGCAATAACGACCAGATCAGAGCGTCTCCATTCGTCGCGGCGCAAACGATGTCCAGCTTGCTAGCCAACGAATTCTCCGAAGCCACGACCGACGAGCACCGCGCCGCACTAATTGAGGTTGCATTGATTCTTTTAGTAATGTCATTGATATTTAATATCGTTGCCCGCTATTTGGTTGTCGGGCGTGGATCGCGAAGCGCCGCGGCGCATTGACCTCCCAATTCACCTCCGCCATATGACAACCCCCGCCTTATTCTCTTCGCGGCAAACCTTGAACTTTGACCGGTTGGCGCGCGCCAGAAGTGCCGCCATGGCGGTCGTTTGCATCGCCTTTACCGTGGCAGTGCTGGCAATCCTGGTACTAGTGATTGGCTATCTGTTTTCAATTGGTATCGGCTCCTTAAACTGGAGTTTCTTCGTTAGAGATCCAATTCCGCCGGGCATGTCAGGTTACCCAGGTGGAATGCGGCAGGCGATTCTTGGCACGATGATGCTGGTTGCCCTTGCCGCCATCGTGGGCTTGCCAGTTGGAGTGCTGACAGGTGTCTTCCTTTCAGAATATGATGCGGCATCGCGGCTGGCCTCGTTGGTGCGATTCATCGCGGATGTTCTCGCGGGTGTTCCCAGTATTGTGGTCGGAATTCTCGGCTACGAACTGCTGGTAGTTCCTTTGGGTCACTACAACGGCTGGGCCGGAGCATTGGCGCTGGCGTTTATTATGATTCCGATTGTCGCGCGCACAACCGAGGAGATGCTGCGCCTGGTTCCCAATAGTTATCGGGAAGCTGCCATCGCCCTGGGCGCAAGCAAATCGCGCACGATCCTGGGGGTTGTAATTCCATCGGCTGGCGCAAGCGTCTTGACCGGCATTATGCTCGCGATTGCGCGTGTCGCGGGCGAGACCGCCCCTCTCATCTTCACCGCCCTGGGAAGCCGCTTTCTCACGACCAATCCCAATGAGCCGTTTCCCGCGCTGACGACTCAAATCTTCGATTACGCGACGGGACCTTATCCCGATCAAAAGCGTGAGGCGTGGGCAGGCATTATTGTTCTGATCAGCCTGATTTTCGCGTTCAATCTCGCCATCCGATTTTTTGTATCGCGACAGCGCCGCTAGGATGTTCATTCGCGTCCGATAAGTTTCAAACGCAAAATCCATTATTGGGATTGTGAATCGTGGGATGGATTCACACTCCATCGCGCGTATACTGCCCTTTCCGAAAATTCGCAGGTGCAGCCCATGGCTTCAGTGGTTTTTTATTTTCAGGTCCATCAGCCGTTCCGTCTTCGGCGGTACAGCGTTTTTGACACGGATCGCCATTACTTCGATGACCATAAAAACGCCGAAATCTGCCGCAAGGTCTGCCACAAATGCTACCTGCCAGCGAACCGAACGCTGCTGGAAACCATTCGCATGCACGAAGGCCGCTTTCGCATCGCTTACTCGGTCAGCGGCGTGGCGCTCGAGCAGTTTCAGCTATATGCGCCTGAGGTGATGGATTCGTTCCATCAACTCAACCAGACCGGCTGCGTCGAATTTCTGGATGAAACATATTATCACTCGCTGTCATTTCTTTATTCGCGCGAGGAATTTAGATCCCAGGTCGAGCAGCACCGTCAGTTCATCAAGCATCTGTTCGGCCAGGAGCCGCGCGTCTTCAGAAATACAGAGTTGATTTACAACAACGATGTAGCCCATTTCATCAGCCACATGGGTTACGATGCGATCATCACCGAGGGCGCTGACCATATTCTGGGCTATCGCAGCCCCAACTTCGTCTATCGCCCCCCCCACGCCAACCGGCTTAAGCTGCTGCTGAAGAATTACCGGTTGAGCGATGACATTGCGTTCCGCTTCTCCAATCGAAGCTGGGAACAATGGCCGCTGACAGCTGAAAAATTTGCCGGCTGGGTCAATCAAATCAACGGCAACGGATTCTTGTGCAACCTGTTCATGGATTACGAAACCTTCGGCGAGCACCAGTGGGCCGACACAGGGATCTTTGATTTCCTCAAGCACCTGCCCGGCAAGGTGATGGAACATCGGGACAACAATTTCCTGACCCCCAGTCAGGTCATCGACAAATATGATTCGGTGGGCGAAATTGATGTCCCCCACATGATTTCCTGGGCGGATACCGAACGCGACCTTTCCGCATGGCTGGGCAATGCGATGCAATCCAATGCACTTCACGAGCTTTACAAGCTGGAAGGCCCGCTGAAGGAAAAGGGCGATGAACAGCTCCTTTCCGATTGGCGCCGCCTCACCACCAGCGACCATTTCTATTACATGTGCACCAAATATTGGGCCGACGGCGACGTACACAAGTATTTCAGCCCCTATGAAAGCCCTTACGACAGCTACATCAACTTCATGAACGTCCTGGACAACGTCCAAACACGCCTCCGCGCGTAATCCATAGGGCACGCGCGCCGCTCGGGGGGAACCGACTGATTTGCCTCCCAGGCAAACCAAATACAGCCGTTTAGTTGCTTAATTGTGGAGCAAAATTATAATTCTCCCTATGTTTGCAATAATTTTGGTTGCCTTGCAGACAACACCCCGGTAGGATGCCCGCTATGTCGGAGACAGGCATCCAGCAGCTGGAACCAGACCTGAAACTGCTGAGTGATCGCCTTGCCGCTTTACGGTCAGCCAGGGGATGGACCCTGGAAGAACTGGCCGAGCGCAGCGGGCTTTCCAGGCCATTTTTGTCTCGGCTGGAAGCTGGAACGCGCCAACCGTCGATCGCCGTCATCCTCACGCTCGCTCGCGTATTTGGCGTTTCTATTGGCGATTTGTTCGATCAACCGCCGGTGGATCAATCGTGTGTCGTCATCCGCGCCGCCGAGGTGAAGACGCAAATAAGCAACGGTCTTTCGTACGCGCCCCTCTCCAGCGCCGCCCGTTTTGCCAATCTGCAGCCGTTGCGGGTGTGCGTATTCCCTGACCGGGCTGGAGATGAACGCTTTCAGCATGAAGGGGAAGAATGGGTGTACGTTCTTTCCGGAAAGCTGAGTTTACTGGTTGGTGAAAAGCAATACACGCTGGATGTGGGAGATGCTGCCCATTTTGATTCTCGGCAGCCCCACCGCCTGGTAGCCATGAATGGAAACATTGTGGAAGCAATTGTCGTCGCTTGCCCGCTTCCAGAGAGCTCGGCTCCGCCGCCGATG
Source organism: Planctomycetota bacterium (assembly GCA_030775485.1). Classification (GTDB taxonomy): domain Bacteria; phylum Planctomycetota; class Phycisphaerae; order Tepidisphaerales; family Tepidisphaeraceae; genus JALYJB01. Next base: position 67,454 of record JALYJB010000020.1, read on the forward strand.
CGGCATATGAAACAACACCGGGCCGTTCGTTAATTGAACCAACTCAACCGCGAAGTCAGACCGTTGCATCACCACGCTCCATGGCTGTCGCAGGATGGCCGGAATCAGCCGCTGGGCTTGTAGGGTTGCCCAGATGCGCTGCGGAGTTCGTCACCACTGAACGAGGAAAAACGCCGGCGGACAGGAAGCCTGCGCAGGGGCGCTGGGTTGCGGTGTGTTACCGCGCCGCGCCTTGGCGGGCAGATGAGGGTTAATTCAGGAGTCTGCCATGAGCGATATGAAGACAGATTACGCCTACAAAGTCAAAAACACCCACACCAAATTAAAGCATGACGCATTGAATTTCTGGGAGATAACAGCGCAGGCCATCGCGCTGATTTCGCCCAGCATGACCGCCGCCCTGATCGTGCCGCTGATGTTCGCCACCGCCGGCACCATGGGATGGTTTTGCTTTCTCTTCGGCACCATCATGCTGCTGTTCGTCGCGATCAGCCTGAACCAGTTCGCCAAGCGCTACACGGCAGCGGGAAGCATGTACGAATACACCGTCAAAGGCCTGGGGCCGAAAGTTGGCGGCATGTCGGGGTGGTCCCTCATCTGGGCCTACCTCTTCATCGGAATCGCCGGCGTTTCCGGATTTACCCACTTCGCTTCGCTCCTCCTGACGCAAGCTGGGGCGACCGGTTACCTTTCGCACCCATCCGTCACTCTCTTCCTGATCTGCGTTGTCGCGGCATGGTTTCTCGCCTACAAGGATATCACGTTGAGCACGCTGCTCATGCTCGCGGCGGAGGCGATTTCTGTCACCGTCATCGCACTGCTGTGCCTTTTTGCCTTGGGAAAGATAGGCCTGAAGGATCCCGCCCAGCTTCATCCCTTTGCCGGAATGGGTTTTAAGGACATTATGAAGCCCCTGGGATTGGGCGTGGTGGTTGCTGTCTTCAGCGGCGTGGGATTTGAATGCGCCACCGCCTTCGGAGAAGAGGCAAAAAAGCCGCTGGTCATGATCCCGCGCGCCGTCATTGCCAGCCTCTTGTTCACCGGCGCATTCTTCATTTTTGTGACCTACGTCGAAACCCACGCACTGGCCAACAACAATCCGACGCTCGACGCCCTTACCGCTCCGCTCACCACGCTCAGTGAAAATCTTGGCGTCAAGTGGATGGGTGTGGTCACCTCCCTGGGCGCGATGATCAGCTTCTTCGCCCTGGCGCTCTCCTGCCTGAACTCCGGCTCACGAATCCTCTTCACGATGGGGCGCTACGGAATCTTTCCGATATCCATCGGCAGCTCGCACAAGCACAACCTGACGCCGCATGTCGCCATCACCATTTTCGCCGCCGTGCAGTTCCTGATTCCGGCGATCTTCATGCTCCTTTCCTACGCCGGGGCGGTGCAAATCCTCCAGATCGGCGCCCCCATCGACGTGTTCAATGATGCCGGCCTCTTCGGCGCCATGGGATTCTGCTGTGCTTATGTCCTGATCTCCCTCTCCGCTCCGTTCTATTTGAAGAAGATCGGCGAACTTAAGGCTCACCACATTGCCATTGCCGTCATCGCGCTGATTTTGCTGCTTGTACCCATCATCGGCCCGTTCTGGCCCGTTCCGGCCCCCTATCCGACGAACCTGTTCCCGTACATCGTCGGCGCGTATCTCGTGATCGGCATCATATTGGTAACGATTCGCAGCAAAACCAACACCGAGATTGAAGGCATTCGCAAGGTGCTCGATGAGAAGGCGTCCGCCACAATGGGTTCAGCGCCTGCCGCTCCGCTGGTCCCGCCCGCTAAGGGCGAAGTTGCCATGGTTTAAAAGAGTGTCGTGTACATCGCTCACCGCTGGCCAACACGCTTTCGCCAGTGGTGACTTCAAACGATTCGCCTGGGAAAGGAATGCCTATGTCCGCAATGACGCAAGGAAGCTCGCTGGTGAGCCTGCATCGATACCCGGTTAAATCCATGATGGGCGAGGAGCTGAATTCAGCAACTATCACTGCGCGTGGGTTGTTCGGAGACCGAGCCTACGCCTTATGCGACGCGGAGACAAAAATGGTGGTCAGCGCCAAAAACCCCCGCAAATGGCCAAATCTCTTCAGTTATCGCGCGGCTTATGTGAGTCCGCCGGATGGTGAATCATCACTGCCGGCGGTGCGAGTCTCACTACCGGACGGCCGATTCGCCGTCACCTCCAGCGCCGATTTTGCCCAAACCGTTTCCGGGGCGCTCGGCCGCCCGGTAACGTTGCTCACAGCGCCGCCGCCCCAGGCGCAACTGGAAGAATATTGGCCCGATATGGACGGCCTTGCCCATCGTGATGCCGTGACCGATGAGGCGATGCCGCCCGGCACGTTTTTTGACCTCGCCGTCCTGCATATCTTGACGACGTCAACGCTTGATAAGCTTCGCGAACTTTATCCCGCCGGGCGAATTGAACCCCGCCGCTTTCGGCCTAACCTTATTGTGAGCACGCCCGGGCAAAAGGGCTTTGTCGAGAATGACTGGATTGGCAAGACGCTGAGCATTGGGGCGAACGTGAAGATTCAAATCACTGGCCCATGTCCCCGTTGCGTCATGACGACCTTGGCCCAGGGAGATTTGCCCAAAGACCCAGGCGTTCTCAAGACCGCGGCTCAGCACAATGAAGTGCGGGTGGGCGTCTATGCGTCGGTCATACAGGCCGGGCCGGTTCGCATTGGCGATGCCATTCACATTTCGTGATTACGTCTTCTGAAAGAGAAAACGAAAAATGCCCACGCTCGCAGGCATTTCCATTTATCCAATCAAATCATTGGAGTCTGTTGCCGTTCCACAGGCGCGCATTGCTCCGGGCGGCGCGCTGGAAGGCGATCGCGCCTTCGCGTTTTTTGACGCGGATGGAAAGTTCATCAACGGCAAGCGCAACGCCCGAATCCATCAGTTGCGGTCCTTCTATGATGCATTCACCGGCACGCTCCGCCTGGGCACCGCCGACGACGGCCTGCGCGTTTCATTTCACATCACCCGCCAGCGTCCCCAGCTCCAAACCTGGCTCTCCGAATTCTTCGGGATCAGCGTAGAGGTGAGGGACAACACCCAGGTCGGCTTTCCCGATGATCTGGATTGCCCAGGGCCAACGCTCATCGGGGCTGCCACCTTGAGTGAAGTCGCCAGCTGGTTTCCCCCGCTGAGCGCGGGCCAGATTCGCCTGCGCATGCGTGCGAACCTTGAAATCGCCCAGGCCCCAGCTTTCTGGGAGGATCATCTTTACACAACCAAGGGGTCGCTGGTGCGATTCCGAATTGGCGATGTTCTCTTCGACGGCAACAACCCCTGCCAGCGTTGCGTGGTGCCCCCGCGCGATCCCTTCACCGGAGAGGGATATGCGGATTTCTCCAACACCTTCATGAAGCGCCGCAAGGAGACGCTCCCCCCCTGGGCGGAGGCATCTCGCTTTAATCATTTCTATCGCCTCGCGGTCAACACCATCGTTCCCGCCAGCGAGGCCGGAAAAACCCTCCGCATTGGCGATGAGGTAGAGATTCTCGCCGCCGCGGTATGATGCCCCGATGCAGCTTGTGGTTCGCACCGGTATTAGCGGGCGCGGGGTATTCACCGAAACACAGATCCCGCGCGGAGAATTGTTGTTGAACTATCACGGGCCGTTACTTCGCTATCACCAGACCACGCCGCAAACCCTGGCCGTGCAGATCGGCCCAGACCTGTACCTGGGCGAAAGCGGCGAACTCGACGATTTCGTCAATCACAGCTGTCAGCCCAACGCGGGCCTGCGGATCGAAGGAATGAATGTGGAGCTCATCGCCATCCGAGATATTGCCAGGGGCGAAGAAATCTTTTTCGATTACTCGACCACGATGGATGAAGATGATTTTGAGATGCCCTGCCGTTGCGCGACACCAGCTTGCCGGGGAATGATTCGGGATTTCAAGCATCTCCCGTTGGAGTTGCAAACGCACTATGCGGCGCTGGGAATCGTCCCCGATTACAATGCGCGTTACCTGCCACCAAAGCCGCTTTAGCTGTTGAACATCTTGAGCTGATCGCGCTCGAAGCTGAACTTCGCCTGCGGATTATCAATCGGAATTTTGTATTCGCCGCTCCAGCAGGCGGTGCAGTAATGATCGGGCGAAAGCTTCATGCAGGAAAGCATTCCATCCAGCGAGAGATAGGCGAGACTATCGACTTCCAGAAATTCTCCCACTTCCTTCACCGTGCGATCATTGGCGATCAGTTCCTGGCGAGTCGGGAAGTCGATTCCATAAAAGCAGGGATGCCGAATCGGCGGGCACGATACGCGCAGGTGAATTTCCCGCGCCCCAGCGGCGCGGATGGCCCGCATTTTCGATCGTGTTGTCGTCCCGCGTACCACGGAATCTTCCACGATCAGGATTCGTTTGCCCTGAACTACATCGGGAATGATATTCAGCTTCACCGCCACCGCCCGATCGCGGGCGCCCTGCGTCGGCATGATGAAGGTGCGACCCACGAACCGATTGGGCACGATCCCCTCTTCAAAGGGAATTCCCGATTGTTGGGCATACCCCAGCGCAGCCGACCGGCCACTATCGGGCATCGGCATTACATAATCAGCCTTTACAGGTGATTCCAATGCCAATTGTCGTCCCATCGCCTGGCGAACAATGTGGACGGTCTGGCCGAATATTTTGCTTGCCGGGTTTGCGAAATAAACGTGTTCAAACACGCAGCGGGCCTGCTCCTTGGCCGGCACGTCGAACGTGCGGGCGTGCATGCCGTTTCTGTCGAGCCGGATAATCTCCCCCGGCTCAACTTCCCGAATCAGCGTCGCGCCGATCGCATCAAAGGCGCACGTTTCACTCGCCACGCACCACAGCCCTTCGGATGTCTTCCCAATCACCAGCGGCCGCACGCCCCACGGGTCACGGCACGCTTCAATGCGATCCGGAAACAAAAACAATAGGCTATACGCCCCCTGCAAATGCTTCAGCACATGCGGCAGCGGATCAGTCTTCTGAGCATGCGTGGGCTTGGCCAGCAGGTGAACGATAATTTCCGTGTCAGTCGTCGACTGGAAAATATGCCCATGCTCTTCGTATTGCCGGCGCAACAGGGATGCGTTGATCAGATTGCCGTTGTGCGCTACAGCCACCGGCCCCATCAAAAACTCGCGCAATAGCGGCTGGGCGTTGCACAGCTTGCTTGATCCCGTCGTCGAATATCGGATGTGCCCAATCGCCGCCTGTCCCACCAGCTCTTCCTGCAACATACGCGGTGTAAACACCTGGCTAACCAAACCCATCCCGGTATGGCCCTGCAAGCCCGTGCCGTCACTTACCGCAATTCCAGCCGATTCCTGCCCCCGGTGTTGCTGCGCAAATAAGGCCTGGTAGGTGATTTGCGAAGCCAGCGGCGTGCCCCAGATGCCAAAGAGTCCGCACTTTTCCTTCTTCTCGTACTCGTCGAACAATGGAAGCGATATCGACAACGTGCGCTCCGGTGTAACGATCCAAGAAAAGCAATTTAAAGGAATGCTGCGGTCGCGAACGACAGAACCGACCACATTAAGTAAACACTCTAAGACACCTGATCCTAACAATCAAATACCCAGCCAATGCTTGTCTTTTCCGAAGCGGGCGGTCACCATTTTCCTGCCGCCGATGCGGTGCACGATGAACAATCAACGTAAGAAACCGCCCCGTGAGAAGGATTTAACCTCGCGCTTCTTCAGCGGCGATCTGGAGACGGACCGTGTCCCCAAGCAGCAACGATTCACCAATCGATCGAAAAATGCCCAGCAGGAAAAAATAGAGCGCACCGCCGTTCTTCGCTCGGGCGATGCGGTGCAGGCTGCTGATATGGAAGCCCAGCCCATCGGCTCCGTCATACAGGTGTATTCGCGGTTATACGAAGTGGAACACGAAACGGGCGTGCGGCTTTGCATGGCGCGCAAGACGCTGAACAAACTGGGCGAAACCGCCATCGTTGTGGGAGATCGCGTGCGCTTTCGCGATCTGGGCGCCACGGATGAACAAGGCCGGCCCGAAGCCATAATCGAGCAGGTGCTGCCGCGCGATACGATTCTCACCCGCGCCGACAGCTTCCATGGCCGCCACCAGCACCCCATCGTCGCCAATGCCCAGCAAATGCTGATCGTCGCCAGCCTGCTCCAGCCGCGGGTGAAATGGCAACTGGTCGACCGCATGCTTGTCGCCGCCCAAAGCGGTGGCCTGACGCCGATCGTCTGTCTGAACAAAATTGATCTGGCCGAGGCGGATGATAAATCGAAGGAAGCCCTGGCGGATGCGCAGCTATCGCTTGATCACTACAACACCATGGGAATCATCACCATTAAAACTATCGCCGAGCAGCAGGTAGGAATTAATGAGGTCCGCGAAATGCTCGCCGGCAAGACCACCGTTCTGGCCGGGCACAGCGGCGTGGGCAAGAGTACGCTCATCTCCACCGTTCAACCGGGCCTCGATATTCGCATTGGTGTGGTCAGCTCTGTTACCGACAAGGGCCGCCACACCACGACATCCGTTCGCCGATATCATCTGGATTCAGGGGGATTTGTGATCGATACGCCCGGCGTAAAGGTGTTCGGCTTGTGGGATGTGAGTCAGGCCAACCTGCGGAAGTATTTTCCCGATGTGGAAGATGGAACCGCCCCGCCGTGGCGCGTGCAAAGTTACGAGCGGCTGGCGGAAACTTTGTAAGCCTTGGATCGTCTATTTCAGGGAATCGCTAATCCGGTCGAGTTGCCTGAGCGCGCTTTTATATGCCATCGGTCGCATCCATACGCAAGCTCGTCAAGGTCTACCGTCGGCCCGGCGCCAATGTGGAAGTTCCGGCGCTGCGCGGGATCGATCTGGAAATAGAACAGGGGGAATACACCGCCATCATGGGCGCCAGCGGCTCGGGCAAAAGCACACTGATGAACATTCTGGGCTGCCTCGATCAACCCACCAGCGGGCAATACATCCTGGGCGACCAGGACATCAGCCACCTGAATGACGATCAGCTTTCCGAAATCCGCAGCCGCCGCATTGGGTTCATCTTCCAGAATTTCAATCTGATTCAGCAGCTCACCGTTTTGCAGAATCTGGAAGTCCCCATGTTTTATCTGGGTGTTTCACCACAAGAGCGCCGCCATCGCGCAATGGTGCTGGCGGAAAAGGTGGGACTTGCCGAGCGGGCCGATCATCGCCCCATGCAGCTCTCCGGCGGACAACAACAGCGTGTCTGCGTCGCCCGCGCCATGATTAATGATCCTCTCATATTGCTGGCGGACGAACCCACGGGCGCTCTGGACAGCAAGACTGGCGGGCAGATTCTGGAACTTTTCGACGAACTGGTGAAAGCCGGGCGCACCATAGTTCTGGTCACGCACGATCCCTCCGTCGCGCATCGCTGCCATCGCGTCATCAGCCTTCATGATGGCCAGGTTTCCTGCGATGAACACAACGCCCGTCACGCCGTGAATGTGGAAGGCGGACAACTTTCCACAGCGCCGTAACCGTGGTGCGCCAAATGAAAACGCTCCCGGGGTTTCCAGGAGCGGGGCTGCTTTCGCATATCCGATGGCGCCATTGCGTGGCGCGACATTCGTACTTCGGTCGTTTATTTCTTCAGTAAATACGATCCGCGTGTATCGCCCTTCAAAAAGCGTTTGTCCTTAATCAAGGCCTGGTTCACTATGCCGCGGAAGTTGGCACTGCTCGAGCGGTAACCGCTTGCCTCCACGCGCGAAACAATTTCCGCGACCTTCAGGGCGCCATTGGCTTTTCGTAGCACTTCAACAATGGTTTCCGTCAGGCTACTGGCATTTCTTGCCCGACCGCTCTTGCTGCGCCCATTGCCGCCCAGGGCGCCGATCTCTCGATCCAGAGCATCCAACTGCTTGACCAGCTTGCCGCGCTCACGTTCCAATCCGCTTAACTTGGATCGACGACGATCTAAAATGCGCTCAAGATCAGCAATACTTAAATCACTACCAATACGTGGACGAGGCATGAGTCATGTCCTTTCAAACGCGGTCAAGTTTTCAGATGTAACTTAAAACACCACGAAGCATTGAATATGAATGCTTACAATTACTTCGATCATTATAATCTTTTCTCCCGGCCCAGTCCAATATGGCAAATTCGTTTGTGCCAATGAGAATTATCGTTTCTTGAAATTACCTTTCATACCGGCATAATTGCTGCCATTACAAAATTGGTGACATGCGTCAGTACCTATTTCTGCTGAGTTGTGCCCTTGCCCTGACTATGGTTGGCTGCGGCAAGGATTCCCAAACCGCGCCATCCGCCTCGCCGCAAACTCAGCCAGCGGCTGATTCAGGGCCGCCCAGCACGCAAAGCATTCTGGACGGCCCGCGCACCGAGCTTTCGTTGCAGGTGATGCCTCTTTCAGTGCGCGCTCCCCAGGGTTGGAAGACCGAGTTCCTCGATACTTCCATGCTCTTGGAAGGCTCCACGCCATCTGGCGATATTGAAATCGCCCTCTCTTCCCTCCCCCTCATGCCGCCAAGTCGCATCGAATTTCTGGTTCAGGATGCCCAGCACCAGATGCAGCTTCATCCTGGCGAATTCCGCGGCGGAGAAATTGAAAAAATCAACGGCCTTCGCGCTTTCGAGACTTTGCGATTCCATGGCCGCGGTAATGGTGCCACTCTACCCTCAACTACAAACGCAATTACCTCTGCTACCAGACCCAACGACATCACCGGCTCGGGCACCGTTTCGTGGAACCTGATTATTTTTGTCCCGCGTGGCGATCAACTCGTTCCCTGCAATTTCACAATGCGGATTTCCCAGGATCAGTTCAATGCCGACGAAGCATTTCTGCGTTCCATCTTTCGAAGCGCGCAGCGGGCCGAACCCGATCCAAACCGCTAGAATCTTCCCAATGACCAAAACGCGCCTGGCGCCTTCGCCCTCGGGCGCTCTTCATCTCGGAAACGCCAGAACCTTCCTTCTCAACTGGTTGCTGGCCAAACAGAATGGCTGGGCAATCCTGCTGCGCATTGAAGACCTCGACGGCCCCAGAATCAAAGCCGGCGCCGACCAACTTCTCCTGCAAGACCTGAAGTGGATTGGCCTTACCTGGGACGAAGGGCCGATCTATCAATCACAGCGCGCCGCAATCTATCGATCCGCAATCGATTACTTGCTAAAGATCGGGCTTGCATACCCCTGCATCTGTACCCGCGGGGAAGTCGAGCTGGCCGCCAGCGCCCCCCACGCGGAAGACGGCGCAGCGGTATACCCGGGAACCTGCCGGGGCCGATTCGCTTCGGTCCAGGAGGCGGCCGCCACCGCCGGCAGGCTCCCCGCCATTCGCTTTGCCGCGCCGGATCGCGCCGTCGAATTTAATGATCTATTTCGCGGCCGCCAGAAGATCAATGTCGCAGCCCAATTGGGAGATTTCGTCATCTCCAAATCAGACGGAACCGCCGCTTATCAGTTGGCCGTTGTCGTGGACGATCTGGCCGCAAATATCACCCAGATCGTTCGCGGCGACGATCTGCTGGACTCAACCCCGCGCCAGATTCTTCTCTATGAAGCCCTGCGCGCCGCCGACCAGATTCCGCGTTATATTCATCTTCCGCTGGTTACCGGGCAAGATGGCCGTCGTCTCGCCAAGCGCCACGGCGACACGCGCCTGGCCACCTATCGGCAGGCGGGTGTCCCCGCCGGCAGAGTGCTCGCTTTGCTGGCGCGGTGGTCGGGCATCGCTGAATCGATCGAAAACGTGAGCGATCCGGCGCAGCTCATCGATACTTTCCATCTCCAAAACCTGCCCCGCGCTCCCATTATTTTTACCGCCGCTGATGATCACTGGCTAAATCAACAATGCGCATGACGCCCAATTCCAATCAACCCCTGTACCGAGTCTTGGATGGATCTAATCAATCCCTCTCCGCCGCGCTTTTGCTTGGCGCCACCCGGCTGGCCGAACCGTTTTACACAACCGCGATGACGCTGCGCAATATTCTCTACGATATAAAATTGCTTCCCAGCAGGAATCTTGGCCGCCCCACCATCAGCGTGGGTAATATCACCACCGGCGGGACCGGAAAAACGCCGGTGGTGCAGTGGCTCGCCAAACACCTCGCCACCGCCGGCCACAAGCCCGTCATTCTTCTTCGCGGGTACAAATCCTCCCCTCAGGGACCGAGCGATGAAGCAGCTCTTCTCACCGCCGGGCTAAGCAACACCAGCACCGGCGCCGTTCCCGTCATCGCCAACCCAAATCGTCTGAAGGGCGCTGCCCGGGGGCTGCAAGCTCACCCTCAAACCACCATTTTCATTCTCGATGATGCCATGCAACACCGCCGCGCCCGGCGTGATTTCGAGCTGGTCCTTATCCACGCCGCCAACCCCTTCGGCTTTCACCACGTTCTGCCGCGCGGCCTTCTTCGCGAACCGCTGGCTGGGCTTCGCCGGGCCGATGCCTTCCTTATCACCCATGCGCGCCAGGCCAATGATGCTGCCCTCAAGGCAATCCAATCCACGCTAAGGCGAAACAATCCGTCAGCCCCAATCTTCCACTCCGATCACGTGATCGATCATTTCGCCGATGCCTCCGATCAGCCTCATCCGCTTTCTTTCCTCGCGGACAAACCCTATTTCATTTTCAGCGGAATCGGCAGTCCCGACAGCTTCTTATGGTCCGTGGACCAGGTCGGCGGCTCGCGCGCCGGCGCAACCGCTTTCCCCGATCATCACGCCTATGTCGAGCATGATCTCGTCGAACTCGCCAAGCTGGCTCAAATGATCCACGCTCAGCTCCTCATCACCACCGAAAAGGACTGGACCAAACTTTCCAAGCTGCCCGGCATCGGCAACATGCCCCTGCCCATTCTTCGCGCGCAGCTATCCATCAAATTCTGGAATGATGACGAGGCAAAATTGCAGGATGAGATCCAGCGCGCTTTGATATGGGCCTTATAACTGCGTTTCCAGCCTCTATCCGGTTTTCCCATCGCCAGTCCAATCGATATCCGCTAAGGTTTCAGGAGATGACGTTTTCACGGCGACTGCTCGCTTCTTTCACCGCTGCCGTGCTCGCGTTGGCTGTTGGCTGCGCCCACCTGGCAACCCCCCAGGAAAAGGAAGTTTCCTACCGCCGTTTTTCGTCGCTGGCTGTTGCCGGGGTGCAACTGGGCGATTATCTCCGGGATCGCACCGCAGTCATCATCGCCGGCGCTAAGCCGCAGGTTCTTTCCACCGGCGATCATGATGTCGTCTTCCGTTTTCGCCCTTCCTCACGCGATGGGTTTGATATGGGTTTCGCATCCGCCGTCACCAGCGATGGGTATTTCCTCACCGCCGCCCACTGTGTGCCGCGCCAACCCGTTTATCTCCTGAAACGACAGGCCAATCAGGTTCGCGTGGAGTCCGTCCGCATCGTCTGGACACCCCCCGCGGGCTCCCCATGCGATATCGCCATCGTGAAAATCAATGAAACAGCCGCCGCCCCATTCGAGTGGGAAAACCTTCAGCAAATCAAGCCGCAGGATGATGTCGTCACCCTTGGCCCAAGTGGATTTGCCGGCGGAAAAGTTCTGGAGATAACCCCCGCCTTGGTTCCCGCTACCCCGCTAACGCCTGCCGCCCTGGCCGTGTTCCACGATGCCCCGCTTAATTACGGCGACAGCGGTGGACCACTCGTAACGCTTGACGGCAAGCTTCTTGGCATCGAAGTCCTGGCCCGCGCGCGCATGCTTGGATCAACCCAGGGCATCGCACTCCAGCCCGATCCCCAGTGGATCCAGCACACGATCGATGCCGATCGAAAACTTCAACCCTCCGTGCATTAAAATTTATCCACCCGTCATCACCCGCGAGCATTCATCAAATGCCGCGCGAATCATTCCCAGCTCATCAGCGCTAAGCCGAACGTCCATCGACTTCGCGTTGTGAGCCGCCTGCTCGGCATTGCGAGCGCCAACAATCGCAGCGGTTATGCCCGGCTGGCTGATGGTCCACTGAATAATGATCTGCGCGAAACTCGCCTTGTGCGCGTCGGCAATCGGTTTAATCTTCGCCAGCGCCGCCGCTACCAGCTTTCGGTTTTCCACAGTAAAAAATTTATGAGCAGCCCGATGATCCCCCGGCGGAAATTGCCGCTCCGGCCCCACGGTCCCCGCCAGCAGCCCGCGCTCCAGCGGTGAATAGCAAATGATCCCAATGTTATTTTCCCGGCAAAACGGCAGAATATCCTTCTCAATCTTCCGCTGGATAATGCTATAAGGCGGCTGGTCGCTCGAAATCAGCCCAGCGGATTTCGCGCTCCTCAACTGCTCCACATTATAATTGCTCACCCCGATCGCCCGAACTTTTCCCTCAGCCCGCAGCTCCTCCATCGCCCGAATTGAATCTTCAATCGGCGTCGAGGAATCCGGCCAGTGAATCTGATACAGATCAATCATCTCCACGTCCAACCGCTTCAGACTCTGCTCGCATTCATACTTGATGCTCGCCGGCTTGGCGTTCTTGCGAATGATGATTTCTTTTCCCGAATCATCCGTCTGCTTCCAGGGCTCCACCCCCTCTTCGGTATCCCACCGCATTCCCGCCTTGGTAGCGATAACAACCTTGTCGCGCATGCCCGCAATCGCCCGCCCCACAAGTAATTCGCTCTGCCCCATTCCATAGATAGCCGCGGTATCAATGGTATTCACGCCATTCGCAACGCTGGCGCGAATCGCTTCGATCGAATCGTTCTCATCGTTCCCGCCCCACATCCAGCCACCAATCGCCCATGCCCCAAAGATGACCGGCGCCACCTTCACCGAAGAATTGCCAAGCTGTCGCGGCTGCATCATGAGAAATCTCCTTAAAAGCCAATTCCGTATTATGTGCTGACTCTACGCCCTACGTCAGAGCAATTCCACGCGGCCCCAGAGAGTTTTTGTTTGCTCCCACGCGGCATTCCAATACGCCAATGTTAAAATCCCCACAATCTATGTCCGAATTCGTTTCACGCGCGGGATTTAAACTCGAACACGCCCTGGCCGCCTTCGCCATCCGCGTCGCCCAAAAAACCTGCGCCGACCTCGGCTGCAGCACCGGTGGATTCGTCGATTGCCTCCTCCAGAACGGCGCAACCAAAGTCTACGCGGTGGACACAGGCTACGGCGTACTGGATTGGAAGCTCCGCAACGACCCCCGCGTCATCGTCATGGAAAGAAAAAACGCCATGCACGTCCTGCTTCCCGAACCCGTCGACATCGTCACCATCGACGTCTCCTGGACCCGCCAGCAAAACATCCTTCCCGCCGCCCGAAAGCTCTTAGCACCAGGCGCGATGGTGATCGCCCTCATCAAGCCCCATTACGAAGCCGACAAATCGCTCTTAAGAAAAGGCGTGCTCCCCGAAGAATCAGTCGATGCGGTCGTAGATGAAGTAAAGCAAAAGGTAGAGAAATACGGATTCAATTGGCTCCAAGCCACCCGAAGCCCCATCAAGGGAACAGGCGGCAACACAGAAGTGCTAGCCCTCCTAAAACCCCTGGAAACCAAATAATCCAACCCGCCACCAACGACACTCCCCTCGCCCGGTACTCCGGGAGAGGGCCAGGGGTGAGGGCTCTCGGCCGGGGAAATGGGGGCATTCGGTCAATGCCGCCCGGTCCCGCCAGTTGAAGGTGATGCCCAAGCTGGCCATTGCCGTCGCCTCGGGCTGTCATCTGATCCTGTCGGCCAAGGTGCGTACCGGCAACGGCTCGGACGCGCCGGATTTTGACGGCCTGCTGTATCATGCCTGGCGGCGCGCCGGCGTGAAAGTGGTGGTTGCCGACGCCGGTTATGATTCGCAAGCCAATCACCGCATCGCCCGCCAGGACATGGGGGTGCGGTCGATCATCTCGCCGGGCATCGGCCGCCCGACGAGCAAGCCGCCCACGGGCCAATCGAGAAGACACATGGCCAAACGCATGGCGCGGAAGGCGGATCAGAAACTCAATGCCCAGCGATCACAGAGCGAGACGGTGCACAGCATGATCAAACGCAATCAGGGCCCGGCCCTGCGTGCCCGCACCGCTGAAGGACGCAAGCAGGAGATGATGCTGCGCGTGCTGGTGCACAACATCATGCTCCTTTGTGACGAAACCGACGATCGAGACAGAGCCTGAATGTCCCCTTTCATTTGTCTCAAATCGGATCGATGTGTACCGGCAGCCAATCAACTTTAAGGTTGTGACACTGGCAGAGATCATAGAATCGCTTTGAAACCACCAATGGGCAATAATCGAGCTGGCGTTCGTTGTTATCGTAGCCCCAGAAATGCTCATAAGTCCGCGCGATATCAAACCGCTCGATCGCCCGTAAATCGGAAGCCCGGTAGTGCAACTCCACCGAATAGAGCCCTTCCAGCCGTTGGACGCCGGTAATTCGACCCGGCCAGACGCGCTTGGCGTTCTTGTCGACCAGTTGCATGGTTGGCGAAACTGGTGGCATTAGAAAGTCAGTGGTGATCTCCCAGTAAGGACCGATTTCCTCTATTGAAGGCCTCGAATAAAAGGGGACATTCATAATTAGGCCATCGCATAAAATTATGAATGTCCCCTTAACCTTCTTCGCGATCCTTTTTTGATATAATCCGGGCCATCAATGCCTTCGCTATCTCGCTTGTAACTAAAGGCGCCAAAACTACACACCAGACCTCGATCATATTTAAATTTTCAAAAAGCCGGAGCCTGTAGATGACAATTGCAGTTAGGACTCCCGTACCAATCCCAACTAATAATCCGAACATGAAGCGGCCTTTTAACATCTATGACTCCATTTTCGCTTATGGATTCGGACACGCAAGACACCCAAGTACACATCCCGCTGTTATCGGAGTACACCAGGAAATTGAAAAGGGGACATTCATAATTACCGGAAAATCACCGCGCACTCCTAATCGAACCCTTCCAGAAGAATCAACCGATACTTTTCAGCAAATTCTGTCGAAAGAGAAAAAAAGAAGCCACCCTAAGCTGCCTTAACCCCCAGCACCTTCGCCATCTCTTCCCCAATCGTCGCCGGACTCTCCGCCACCGCGATGCCCGCGGCCTTCAGCGCCGCAATCTTCGATTCCGCGCTCCCTTCCCCCCCGCTGATGATCGCCCCCGCATGTCCCATCCGCCGCCCTGGCGGCGCCGTTCGCCCAGCAATAAAACCCACGATCGGCTTCTTTATCTTCTTTTCCTTCACAAACGCCGCCGCCGCTTCTTCATCCGTTCCGCCAATTTCACCGATCAGAATAATCCCATCCGTATCCGCGTCGTCGCTGAACATCCCCAGCAGCTCAATAAAGTTCAGCCCCTTCACCGGGTCCCCACCGATGCCAACCGCGGTGGTCTGCCCAATTCCCCGCGTGCTGCACTGCCACACCGCTTCATACGTCAGCGTTCCGCTGCGGCTGATGATCCCCACTTTCTTGCCGCTCTTGGCGCTCTTGCTGGGTGTATGAATATACCCCGGCATAATCCCAATTTTGCATTCGCCCGGCGTGATGATTCCAGGGCAATTCGGCCCGATCAAAACGCTCCCCGGCTTGTCCTTCAGAAATGCTTTCACCGCAACCATGTCCAGCACCGGAATGCCTTCCGTGATCGCCACAATCACCGCGATCCCCGCGTCCGCTGCCTCCATAATCGCATCCGCCGCAAACGGCGGCGGCACAAAAATCATCGTTGCCGTCGCCCCCGTCTTCTCCACCGCCTGGCTCACCGTATCAAATACCGGCAACCCGTTAGCGTCCTTCGTACCGCCCTTCCCAGGCGTCACGCCCCCCACCATCTTCGTTCCATATTCCAGACACCCCTTGGTATGAAAAGCCCCCGCTGCCCCGGTAATCCCCTGACAGATCACTTTTGTACTGCTGTTTACCAGAATGCTCATCCAGCTGCCGTCCTTCGTGAAAGAGGCCAGACCATATCCCCAATCCCCAAAACCGGCAAGAAGATGCGGAGTGTGGAGTGAACACGCGGATAGCCTCAAACATGAATGCATGATCATCTGGGCCGAAGCCTGCAAAACTTCCAAATCGAAACGAATTTCATCAACCTTTTATCGCCGGCTTATTCCCGGCGCACCACCACTTGTACTAGCTCGGCCACAATACGCTAAAATTCAATTCTGACGCGAAACCCTTTGACCAGTCTCAACCTATGCGGCGCGTAACCATCCTGCTCGTCATCCTGCTAATCGCCGCCTCCGCCCAGGCCCAGCAGCCCCCCACCCACCCATTCCCCGGCGTCACCTACCAACACGAAATCCGTGCCACCCCCCCACTCCACCTCCACATCGTCACCATCAGTCTCAAAAGCCCAGCCATCCACATACAAGTTTCGCGCGGCGGCAACGATCCCCATCTCACCCCGCCCTGGGAAACCACCCTCATGCCCGTCAGTGCCATGGCCGCGCGCGATCGACTCAACATCGCAATCAACGCGAATTTCTTCGCCCCCAAAGATTATCAGATGATCCTCGGCCGCCGCGTCGGTTATTACCCCGGTAACTGGGCTCGCGCCTGCGGCTTCTCCATGTCCGACGGTCGGCTCTACTCCAAAACTCCCATGCTCGCCGATTGGCCCACGCTCGTCGTTAATTCCCAGGGCCACGTCACCATCGGCAAGCGCCCCCATCTCCCACCCGATGCGCGCCAGATCGTCTCCGGTAACCAGATGATTCTCATCAACGGCCAGATCGCCATCCCCGATGACCCAGACCCCAGCTCCAATGGCCGCCCCGCCCCCCATACTGCCGTTGCCATCAACCAGGATGCCACAATGCTCATCCTCATGGTCGTCGATGGCCGCCGCCCCGAATATTCCGCCGGCCTCACCATCCATCAAGTCGCCCGCGAACTGCAAAAACGCGGCGCCTGGCAAGCCCTCAACCTCGATAGCGGCGGAAGCTCCACCCTCGTCATGACCGACCCCGCCGGCCAACCCCAGGTCATCAACCGCCCCAGCGACGGCCACGACCTCCCCATCCCCCTCTCCGTCGAACGTAGCGTCGTCAACGCCCTCGGCATCATCATCGACGGCGCTGCCACCCAGCCCACCACCCAGCCATCTCTACAGAAAACCTTCGACACGAACCGAAACTAATTAGCGTCAACCCCAAATTGATGACGGCAACCATATGCAATCCATCGAATGCCAATCTCCCGCTACAATGAACCCCTCAAACAAGGCCAATCAGAACGTGGCGGACGCTGGTTTAAAAACAACTTTCGCCCCCGGCCTCTTCGCCCGCACCGCCCATGATTTCCGCGAGATTCTCACCCCCGATTGGTCCCAGTGGGTCCCCCGCGCCGCCCTCCGCTGCATTCCCGGTGTCGCCCTGCCGCTCATTCTCGGCATCTATTTCAACCACCCCGGAATCGGAATCTTCGCCACCGGTGGCGCCATGTCCGTGGGCTTCGGCTCCAACCACCGCCTCAGCCGCTCGCGCCTCTCCCCCATGCTCATCGCCTCCACCGGTATGGCCGTCTCCGCACTCGCCGGCAGCCTCGCGGGCCACTCGCTCCTCTCCCTCCTCCCCGTCGTAGCCTTCTGGGGATTTGTCTATGGTCTCCTCGCCACCCTCGGCTCCGCCACCGCCTTCATCGGCCTCCAGTGCGTCATCGCCATGCTCATCACCAGCAACTACACCGTCCCCTTCGCCGCTGCCTTCAACCGCGCAACCATGGTCCTTATCGGTGGCCTTGGCCAGACGCTCCTCGTCGCAATGCTCTGGAAGTTCGATCGAAAATCCCCAGCTCCCAACCCGCCCCCGGACCCTCAAAACCCCGCGACCGCGCAACCCTCCGCGAAAAACGTTTACGACAACCTCACCTGGCAATCAGATGCCTTCCAATACGGCCTCCGCGTCGCCATCGCCCTCATCTACGCCAGCATCCTCGCCCGCGCCTTAAACCTCACCAACGGCTACTGGCTCGCCATGACCGTCGCCATCGTCCTCAAGCCAAGCTTCGGCAAAACCTTCCAGCGCGGCCTCGCCCGCATCCTCGGCACCCTCGCAGGCGTCGCCGTCGCCACCCTCGTCAGCGCACTCCTCCACCCCAGCCACGAAACCCTCGCCGCCCTGGTCATCCTCTTCGCCGCCCTCAGCTACCTCCTCATCAGGGTCAACTACGCCTCCTTCACAGTCTGCATCACCGCCTACATCGTCTTCCTACTCGCCCTGGCCGGCCTCCCCGAACAAAAAATCATCCGCTACCGCGCCCTGAACACAGTGCTGGGCGGCGGACTAGCGCTGGTCATGCACGGGAAATTCCCCAAACCCGGCCACCGTAGACCGCAAATAAATGATTAACCACTCGTGCCGGTCTCCGATAGATGGGCTGGCTTGCTCTGGAAAGTACCCGGCGAAACATAAATCCAGCCATAGAATCTGCCGCAGCGACGTTTTTTTGTCGAAGTACATTTCCGAAAGTTTCTGCACATCATCCTTGGAACCGTTTATCGATAAAGCCGTCACACCCAGCGCCCAGATAAAATAATTTCCTCTTGAATTATCAATTAATTTCTGCGATTCGGCCTTGTCGATCATCCTTTGCGACGTTTTGGCAATCATCTCGAACTGCAATAGACCAGCCTTCACGTCAGCAATTTCGTCAGGATTGATCTGGCACGGCAAACTTATTCCGATCGGCAAACGCCCCTCTCCCATATAATTAAATCGATCCTTTTCATTTGTTGCAGCGACAGCCATCAGGAAGATGTCCCCCGGCTTCAGACGCGGGATTTCCACTGGATAGGAGCCCTGCATTCCGAATTGACCGTCGATTTCCACCTCGCTTCCTTCCGGAATTCTCCCTTGCCACTCAAATACCACTGAAGCGAAATATTTAATCGGGATGGGTGGTTTCAAAATCTCGCCCGGCGCAGGCTGGGGTTCAACAAATCTATTCAGACGCCCCAAAATAATCTTGGTATCCTTACCTTGTAACGAGAATTGCCCCACAGCGTGATCGAAGATGTTGGGTCGATTAATCTCGTCGGCGTTCGCATGCAAAGTAAGAAACAACAAAACAGGCATAAGAAGGCACATCGTTTTCATCGGCTCTCCGGAAAAACCCTCTAGCTAACGGAAATTAGTTGGTGGCAGAGAAAATCACCCGATTATCTAAGAGTGATTAACCGCCAAGCCGCGAAGTCACTTATTTATGGGGTGACCCTGAGTGAAGCTCAACTGACTAATATCCTTTATTTCAAAAGAAAACGATGAGCCGGACGCAGGGTCGCCCCGTAAAAAAGCATCTTCGCGTATTGGCGGCCTGCCCTGAGCTACGTCGAAGGGTTAATCACTCTTTATTTCCGAATCCCTTTTCACCGGCATCACCACCACCTCATCAATCACCGTCCGCCGAAGCTTCACATTCGGATCAGCCGGATGCTCCTGCTCCTCCACCGTGCAATCCCGGTAAACCGTCTTAGGCTCAACCCCCGCCACATCCGATTTAATCGCCTTCGTCACATACCCCACCTGCCGCCCCAGCCACCCCCAAAGCCCCTTGCCGGTACGTTGAGATGATGTGGGTTCAGGCTCAGCCATAAAATTGCTCGACCTGATTATACCCCGCTCACGCCCTCACCCATCTCCACCCCAAACTCCCGCCTCGCCTGCCCCAGCGCATCCTCAAGCGTCCCATGCCAGGTATCCCCCACAAACCCCCCCGCGTCATCCAGCCGATACAGCACCCAATTATGCATCTGCGGCTCAATCACCAGCCGATGTACCATCCCCACACTCGGCCGCATCCCCACCCCGCGCACAGATCCCAAATTCATCGCCGCGTGCGGCAAACAATCGTTGCTCGCCGGCATCGGCTTCGAAAGATTCGCGTAATACTTGGCCATATTTCACTCACTCGAAACCGGCAATTCTTCCGTCATCATCTGCGTCGCAGGATCATACACCTCAATAAACCGCCGGATATCCCCCGTTGTCCGCGCGCTATGCCCGAACGATTGCATCGCCGCCAGCGCCTGCTCCTTATCCATCTTCAGCACGCTCCGCTCATACGCCGCCACCATCATCCCCGTCCGCCGCACCCCCTGCGCGCAGTGCACCAGCACCGGCTGCCGCGCCGGATCATTGGCGATCTCCAGAAACCGCTTCACCTCTTCCCCGCTCGGCCACCCACCCAGCGTCACCGGCACCCGCACCACATCAATCCCCTTCTCCCGGCAGAACGCCGCCTCCTCCACAAAAGGCGATTGCCCAATCTCCCGATCATCCACCAGGCTCACAATCGTCTTCACATGCGTCTTGTTCACCGCCAGCTGAAACTGATGCATCGTCCGCACCCCGTCCCGATACAAAACCCCTTCCCGCACCGTAGCCAGATGATACGTATCAAAAAACGCCCAATACACCCACCACCCAATGAGCGCAACCACCGCGATAATTCCAAGCACGGTAAACACGCTTCTTGACGATCCCCCACTCACGACCTGACCTCACGCTCTTTGCGGATCAAAGCGACAACAGAAATCAATTGTGTTTTCTTCTGATGCATTTTTTGATTTCAAAACCAGCCATCCACCCGCCACGCCGATCAATTCTACTCCGGCTCCACATCCTTAAAATTCCCCTTCGCATCCTTCAAGCTCAAACTCCCCGATTTCTCATCCACATTCAGCCCAGCACTCGTAATCGCGCCACCCTGCCGCCGCGTCAAAAATAAATTCACCTCACCCTGATTCGCCACCAGCGCCGCCGAGGAAGCCGCGCCACCCGTCGCCACCTGCAGCGCCGCCTGTTCCTTATTCACCGACAGATGAATCGAAGGCCCCCGCGGCTCATTCTGCACAATCAACTCCTTCACCGTAACCCGCGAAAACGCCCCATCCCCCAAATCTGATCCCCGGGAAGAAGGATTCGTACGCGCTGCTCCCAGCCCGATCGCCCCCAAAACCACCGCCAGAAAACTCCCCCGCCAGAAAAAACAAGACCGCTCCAGCCGCGCCACCCGCTGTTCCAATGTCATCGCCAACCTCAAAAAATAAAACGCCAGCCGCCGCCGCGATCACCCGTCAAACACAAAAGGCCAGGACAATTTCCTCACGCGCGATTCACGCGAAAAGAAACTCCCGACCCCAATATCGCCCGCGATTCCCCCACTTTGTATATGGGGGAGGAGGCAAGGAAATAATTTCAACGAATCAATGCCCCTCTTCCCAATCCACCGTGGGATCCCGATACGCGTGCGGGTCCGCCGGCAACCCCGCAATCAGCTGATCCACCGTCTCCGTCGTCAAATTCTCATAAAGAACATCATTAATCAGCAGCACCGGCGCCGTCCCACACGCCCCCAGGCATTCCAGCTCAATCAGCGTAAATTTCCCATCCGCCGATGTCTCCCCCTCCTGCACATTCAATGTCTTGGCCAGATGTTCCGTAATCTTCCGCGAGCCGCAAATCTCGCACGAAAGCGATCGGCACACCTGCAGCAAATACTTCCCCTTCGGCCTCAGCCAATATTCCTCATAAAAAGTCGCCGTATCCAAAACCTCCGCCGGCGCCATCTCCAGAAAAGCGGCGATCTCCTCCAGCGCCTGCGCCGCAATCCACCCATACGCATGCTGCACATGATGCAGCACCGGCAACAGCACCGCCCGCTTGTTCGGATACCGCGGAAAATACTTGGCCGATAATTCCCCCTTCATCGCCTCCGTCAGGTAAGGCTCCGCCTGCCGCTCCACCGTTGCCGTCCGACGATTCTCTGTAATCCATCCCATGAAGTATTCCGCTTAAATTGCTTACTGCCAATATCAAAACCACGCTATTTATCGGACGCCAGCCTACCGATCCAGCTCCGCCGCGATGATGTTGATGCTCCCCAGCACCGCCACCACATCGCTGATCATGTGCCCCTCAATCAACTTCGGAAACACCTGGTAATTGATATAGCAGGGTGGCCGCGTCCGCACCCGCCACGGCACATTCTCACCCGCTGAAACAATGTAATACCCAAGCTCCCCATTGGCGCTCTCAATCGCGCTATACATCTCCCCCTTGGGCGCTTCAAAACCGCGATTGGTCATGATCAATTCAAAATGCTGAATCAACCCCTCAATGCTGCTGTAAACCTCATCCTTCGGCGGCAGCACTTCCTTCCCCTCCGGGCTAACGTTCACCGGCCCCGCCGGAATAATGTCAATCAGTTGCCGAATGATCGCCAAACTCTGCTTCATCTCCTCAAGTCGAACCAGATATCGCGCGTAAACATCTCCCGTGCTCATCACCGGCACCTTAAAGTCCACCGCCGGCGCCCCCTGCCCATCCCAATTATCCTTAAAGCAAAGGTAAGGCTCATCCTTGCGAATATCGCGCCGCACACCGGCGGACCGCGCCATCGGCCCCGAAAGGCTCCACGCAATCGCCTCTTCACGGCTGATGATCCCCACGCCCTTGGTCCGGTCCACAAAAATACGGTTCTTGTTCAGCAGCGCTTCCACATCGGCCATCGCCGGCGGCATATCCTCATTCACAAACTTCTTCACCATCCGCTTGAACATCGCCTCATCCGGCAAATCCATGTTCAAGCCGCCCACCCGCGTCCAGCTCGTATGAAAACGCTGCCCGGACATGAACTCGACGATATCGTAAATCGTTTCCCGCTGATTAAACCCGTACAGAAATGCCGTGAACGCACCCAGATCCAAACCGGCTGCCCCCACGCAAAGCAGGTGAGACTGAATCCGCCCCAGCTCCCCCGCAATCGTCCGCAACACCTTGCAGCGTGGCGTCAGCTCAATCCCCATCAGCTTCTCAACCACCCCATGCCAGGCCAGCTCATTGTAAATCGGCGCGGAATAATCCATCCGATCCACAATCGTCACATACTGATTGTAATTCAGATGCTCGCCCAGCTTCTCAAACCCGCTGTGCAAATACCCAATATGCGGCGTAGCCCGCAAAATCCGCTCCCCATCAAGCTCCAGCACCAGCCGCAACGTCGTGTGCGTCGCCGGATGCTGCGGCCCAAAGTTAAGCGTCCACCGATTCTCAGCGTCGCCCCCACCCATCTCCGGCGGCAACACTTCACTGGATGTAGGAGTCAATGTATACGGCATAGCCCGGGGATTATACCGGCGAAGGAGTTTCGTTCCAGAAGGGAGGATATGAAGGCGAAATAAACGCCTAAGCGACTGCCATCGGTTCCCGCCTGCGCTTCGCCAACAGGCCCAGCCCCGCGATTAAAACCAAGCTTGGCATCCGCGGCTCAGGCACTGATGCTGAAAGGAGATATTCCGTGCCGTTGCCGTACTGGCCATTTATCGAACCGACACCAGCGATGTATTGCGGCGATCCATCTCCGGCTGTTCCGAGCGCGCCTGGAACCGAACTCACGTCGACAAGTGCGAGATCCTGCCAGCCGGCTGCAGTCAATCCGCCCGATACCAGCGATCCCAGATCATAAAACCCGTTTGAAAGACTCCAGTAAAATGCCCTCAGCCCTTCATCCGTGGACCCGACGTAAAGCTCATACTGTCCAAGGACTACGCCGGTGTCAGTGAGAATTTCTGGACTCGTGGAGCTGAAATTGTTTGCTGAATCAACACTGAATTGCAATGATGTGGTTACGTCCGTCGCGGGGTCAAAGAACCATCCATCCTGGCCAAGCGAATTACCGCTGGAGTCATAACGGTTAGAGGTCCCCACGACCTGCCCGGACTTATTGATTTGTTGAGCGGTACTGCTTTGAAAAATTCCCCCAGCCCCAGCATAGCTGTGAACCCCTCCGGAAAGCCCGATCGGCTGGGTGGCGCCGTTGAAGTACCAGGCATCCTGACCCAACGAGTTGCCCGAAGCGTCATAGCGATTGGAATATCCGATCACCTGCCCGGCGTTATTAATTTGCTGGGCAACACTCATTTGAAATGTTCCATTACCGAAAAAACTATACGAATATACCCCTCCCGTAAGTCCCATTTGCTGCGTGCTAGTACCGTCGTATCGCCATGGATCCTGACCCAATAAGACTCCATTCTGGCCGTTGTAGCGCTTCGAATATCCGATCACCTGTCCGCTGTTATTCAGTTGCTGCGCGATGCTGTATTGCTCCCCAAAGACAGCGTAGATGCCCCCAGTTAGGCCGATTTGTCGGGTAGTTGTGCCGTCGAAAAGCCAACTATCCTGAGAGCTGCTACTGACGCTAAATAGGGAGTATCCGGTTACATCTCCCACATCATTAATCTGCAGCGGAGTATTGTTGCGAACTGTGGAGCCATAAACGCCACCGATTAGTCCGATTTGCTGCGAGGTAGCACCGTTGAAAATCCAACTATCCTGGCCCAGCGAATTGCCTAATGAGTTGTACCGATTCGAAACGCCAATCGCTTCCCCGATGCTATTCAGTCCAAGAGACCTGCTGGACTCCTGTGTTCCGCCGACGGCCGCGTAACCATAATCTCCTCCAGTAAGACCGATTTGCTTCGTGCTGGAACCGTTGTACAGCCAACTGTCCGCGCCCAGCGTCCCGACGGTGCCGAGATCAAAAAATCGATCGGAGTAGCCCGTTACTAAGCCGCCATTATTTTGCTGTAGGACACCGCTATATTCGAAAGTCCCGAGGGCCGAGCTATACCCGTAATTCAGGCCAGTGAACCCGATTTGCTTGGTACTGCTTCCGTCGAACAGCCAAGAGTCCTGCCCACGCGAAGTATTAATACCATCGGAACTGTAGCGACTGGAATTACCCATCACCTGCCCGGAATTGTTCATTACTTGATAACTGTTTTGAGTTGTTCCACTTGCAGTCGTCCCCGCGTAAATCCCCCCAGCGAGGCCGATTTGCTGTGTGGTCATTCCGTTGAAGTACCAAGTATCCAAACCCAGAGAATTGCCTGAGGCGTCGTACCGATTGGAAGTCCCCATCGCCTTTGCGTTATCGCTCATCGATATCACGCGGTCATACCGAGTGGTCCCGCCGCCGCCGTTATTTGTGTATATCCCCGAGATAAGGCCGATTCGCTGACTGGTGCTGCCGTTAAAAAACCAGCTGTCCTCGCCGCCGTTGTAAATGAATGAGACGCCCGCAGCCTGCCCGCTGCTGTTTATATTTCGAATGAAGCCGCTTTGCTCGAATCCACTTGCGGTGTTGATGGTGTAAATTCCCCCAGTCAAGCCAACTTGCTGAATTGTATAATTCTGAACCGCCAAAGCTGTTTGCGGAGAAAACAGCGCCACCGCCCCGCAAAGCCCGCACAAGCCGCGCAGCCAGACTAATTTCTTCGCCAGTTTCAGAAGGAACATTTCCCCCCCCCATTTTGAACAGCAAATCAACCACAACAACCGTTTAGAAAAGTCATTTGATAAACGAATTCCCCACCATTGTACCCGCTTTCGCCCAAAGTAGAACCCCTCCACATCCCCACCCCTTCCGCGCTCTTGCATTATTTTGTTATGACTCGCGCCTTTCCTTCCAGTAGACGTTGCACTGAACTGTGGCCGCCGTGCAGGCGCAGCGGCGGAGGACGTTTGGGTCGCGGCTTCTTGTCCGAGGCTTTGGTGTAAGCAATTGGGTCCCAGGAACCGCGCAGCAATTCACTCAGCCGCTGACGCATCTGCGCCGTGGTGCGATGCTGTCGCGTCCAGACGCCGCCGTGGTAGGCCCAAGCCTGCAGTTCCCGGCGGATGTCTTTGAACAGACAAAACATTGACACCGTTGCCACCAGCGCCGCCCCGTCCTCCGCCACATACAGCTTGACCAACTGTGGCCTTCCTCCCCGTTCCCCCTTCTTTCAAATTTCATCCATTTATTCTGTCGTATGTCCCTTCAATCTCTGGCTACCTTTCCAGTTGACGATCTGAACTCTAGCGATACGAAGCTCCCTATGCTCGGCCACCTTCCAATCCGGGGATTTCCCGTCTTCGAGCAATTTCAGGTCCGGACCTGAAGCGTCACCATTGCGTTTCCCCATTCCATTGGGCGGGCATTCACGGCGTTATTCCTTCTCAGCGATTGTCCGAAAGCCTCCTGCAATTTTATTCGACTTTTCGGACCACGATTAGATTTTTGGCTCGTTACCCTCGCCAGCGGGTATTGTTCCTGGCGCAGTGTCATTTGACGGACGTTGCGTTTCTCGATCTTTGTGGATTTTCACCCAACTTTTGGTGATTTGCGGCATTCGTTCAACGACTTCGTGGCCGAACAAGGCTTCGTCAATTAGGCCCATGTGTAGCATATCCACGATTCTGCAAAGATACGATCGCCCATCCTCCCACCAGGTCTTGAATGCGTCCACCATCAAATAGTGCTTCACGTCGACTCTTTCGTTCGTCCGAAGCTCTTCCAGTTCCATCCCATCCAGAAGGGTTTCGTAAATCGCCCCAGATACACGGCTTCCAAAACTTGTCGTGTGGTAATGTTCTTTGACCTCCCAAACGGCGATGGGATTGACGGTATCCGGAAACGCGCCGTCAACCCATCGAGCCAGCGTGCGGAGCGGCTTGCCATCGCGCGTAACCGTTGTAAGCGACCGCGGCATGAGATTGCATGTCAGCCCATCACAGTTTGCTCGAATCAGGATGTTGATTATTCCCTGCAAATAGTTGGGCGCCTTCTTTTTGCCGCTCTGCTTGTTCATTGGGATATCACACTTATTTGGATTGTGCAGTTTGCAAAGCTGATTGAACACTTCTTTTGCCCTCTTCGCGTCCATCAAGCGTGGCTTGACGTATTCGTTAAGTACCTGTGCTCGATGAGTGAAATACGCAAGGATCAGATTCCCATAATCCGTCGCAACGTCGTTCACTGCTATATGATCCGTCTTTAACTTTAGTGCTGCTAGGAGACCACGATCTCTGGAATTGAAGGAACCTTAACTGTGCCTTGGCGACGCACGGTGTAGCCTACTCCCTCACTGATCGAGCGGATGTGGGCCCAGAAATCCTTCCCCTGATTCAAAAATCGAGTCTCAGCAATCACGTTGCCCGCTCAAATCTCTCGACAAGATCGGCGAGGGAAATCCTTAACGCTTTGCAGATGCGACGGAGTTCAATAAGGTCAAGCCTCTGTTCCGCGGATTCATAGCGGCTCACATACGATTGTGGTTCATCGAGCTTCGCGGCCAAATCAACCTGCCTGAGGTTTGCTTCGACTCGCAGCTGACGAAGTAAATCAGCCAATCTGCCGCGGTCGTGAGTTGCTCTTTCCTTGCCCACGATTAAAAGGCTAAGAGGGATTGACTGATATGCAAAAAGTGCATAACCTGTCTCGTATCGTTTGCTGAAGGGAACAATGCAGCACCTGCTATTCGGCGAATCCGTATCCTGCGAAGTAAAGCCTTTCAAATCGCAGTTGCTTAAGTGGATTGGAAACAAACAACGGTTTGCACACGAAATCGCATCTTACTTCCCGATCCAATATGAAACCTACTACGAGCCCTTCATGGGAAGCGGCGCTGTTTTGGCAACGGTTTCTCCAACCCATGGTGTTGGCTCGGATGTTTTCAAGCCGGTAATGGAGATCTGGCAGACTCTTCGCGATAATCCTGAAACGTTGAAGAGTTGGTATTCAAAACGCTGGGAACGATTCAAAAGCGGAAATAAACTTGAAGAATTCGAACGGGTCAAAGCAGCATATAATGCTAACCCAAACGGCGCCGATTTATTGTTCCTTTGCAGAAGCTGCTACGGCGGAGTAGTTCGATTTCGTAAACGTGATGGATATTGCTCAACGCCCTGCGGGGTTCACGACCCAATCCCGCCGGCGAGCTTTGGAAATCGCGTTGATGAATGGCATTTGCGTACGAATGGGACGAAGTTTATTCACGCGGACTACCGGGAAATGATGAAAAACGCCAAGTCGGGAGATCTGATTTACTGCGATCCGCCGTACACTCACACCCAAGCCATTTTGTACGGTGCTCAATCGTTCAGCCTAAGACAACTTTTTCAGATCATTTCAGAATGTAAAAATCGAGGGGTATACGTCGCTTTAAGCATCGATGGATCAAAACGGACTGGCAAGACGCTTTGTGAATTATATATCCCAAAGGGACTTTTTGACCGGGAAATATTCGTTAACTGCGGCAGATCAATGCTACGTCGGTTTCAAATGGCCGGGGAGACGCTCGAAAACGAAGTAGTGCATGATCGTTTGTTGCTCACCTATTAGACTGATCGACGGTCTAGCTTCAAATATCCCAGGGGTCCGGCCCATGACGGCCGCTGGCATCAAACCAGAAAGCCCAAAGCCACCGCGCCCGCCAGGCTCGGCGGACGGCATCCTTGTGCAGAAACTACAAAAAGATCCAAAACACCCGAAAATAATCTACAAAACTCTACAAAAACCACAAATTAATATTTGCCATAACATAATGCTAACAAACAGCTTGCGGGAAAAGAAAATTTCGCCCCGGAAAAATCCCGAAAAATCCGTCAAAAACCTTCAGGTTTTGGCCCATATACAGAGGGGAGCACTTATATCGAACCGCCCGTGCTCCCCCACCAGCTTTCATTTCCTCTCGCCCGGCGGCTCAAGAGGAATAACCGGAAACCCCCGCTCGCCCCCCGCCCCAGCCCGCCTGCCTCGGCGGTAGCCCACCCAGTGCCCAATCAAATAACCCAGCAACAAAGGAAGGAGAAAAATCATCCCGAGAAAGACAATGCCGAACCAGTGAAAAGTTACCATAGACTCGCCATCCTAAACCCAAAGTTTCAATCCGTCTGCGGCCGCGCCGCGCAACAGCCGCAAGAATGAAAGCTCCTCCTTTCCAGACCGTCTATTATTAGTTCCCAGATCCCGAATTGCCGGACGAGTAACCCCTATGTCCTCCAACCGACCAATCGATCAACTCACCCAACGCATGCGCGCGGAGATGCTCCATTCCAACGCGCTGTTTGGGTTCGTGTTCGTCATCAGAAGCGACGGCTCAGGCTGCTCGCGAGTCCTTCCGCTTTCGGGCACCATTCAACGGGAATCAACGCTACGCAAATATCTTAAGCCGTTAGCAGAGCAGGCGCTCGCCGCGCGCTCCAAAGGTGTAAACCGATCGATCAAGGTCGAAACACCTCCGCCAATCGCCGATTCCAATTCGCCCTGCTACGCCGCCATCATAACCCAGCAACTCGGCGACGTGGGCTGCGTCGCGGTTCTTCACCAGCTTAAGAACGAAAGCGAAGCGTCCCGCCGGCTGCGCGAACTTGAGACAACGCTCCAAAACTGGCAAATGGAACAAGAGGATGAATCAGGAAAGGAAGCACCGACCATTCGTCTGGACCGAATGCTCGAAACCTGCGTAAAGTGGGACAAAAATGCAATCCTCGTTGCCGGCTATCCTGCTTTCCTGCGCTTTGAAACGGGATTGCGAGCCCTCACTATGTCTCCGATATCCTCCCAGGCATTGGCGGACCTGGGGCGCGAAGTCATGCCCGAGCCACACCAAATCGCTGAACTTCCCGGCGTGAGCCAATTCGATTTATCGTTTGGCGAGGATCATCAATTTCGTTTCGCGGTGTTGGGCCGTCCCCAAACAATGGCCATCATCATTACGCAACTGAAGGGAACCCCAACTCCGCTCCAGGATTGCAATGCCGGCTGGACACCGACCCAGGCCAGGCAGTGGGTCGAACCCTTGAAAAAAAGTGTCGCGGGAAATAATCGGGACGCATTGGTTCTCGGTGGAGCGCCCCCACTCACCTGGGCGGCCGACGGCATATACCCAGTCAGCGCTCCAGTTCTCACCGGTGCCGATATCAGATCAACCGTTGATCGCACCATCCAACTCCCGAATCGATTCTTGCAGCGTGACGGCTACACACAATTCAGCGTCAGCCTCAACGGCGAACCCTTCCGAGTAGCAATGTTCGGCTATCCTTCATCGCCCCTGCTGCTGTATCAAAAACTGCCAGCAGCGGAATCGCCCCTACAAGTGGGATGACCAGAACTCTAGCTTCCGTGAGTCGCCACCCACGCAATCACATTTAGATAGTGTTTACTAACTTAATTGCCGGACCCTTTTCTCGCACTGTACGCACTG
Organism: Planctomycetota bacterium; assembly: GCA_030775485.1. GTDB lineage: Bacteria > Planctomycetota > Phycisphaerae > Tepidisphaerales > Tepidisphaeraceae > JALYJB01. Next base: position 97,434 of record JALYJB010000020.1, read on the forward strand.
ACACCCCCTACCAAATAGTTCTGTTGCAAACCCTCTCAATCTTTTTTCAGGAGCCACCCATGCCGAAAAAATTCTCCCTCGACGAATTCGTCTACCATCCCTATCCCCCACATCCTGATGACGCCCCCGCAAGCCCAATCCCCGCCCCGCCGCATCTTCACCAAAAAATCCCAACCCTCGAAATCCCCAACCTCAAATTCCCTTCACCCACAATTTCCCAGCCGCATTTCATTGCGACTGGCGAACCCAGTGATTATTCTGATAACCCATCCATTGTGCCACGTGGCACAAATCAATCGGAAGGGAGTCCATCCATGGCACAGGCGTCAAAATCAAAACCCCGGCTCGGTCGCGGCCTCAGCAGCCTCATCCCCGATCTCCCCGTCGAACGCGAAATCTCCATTCCACAAAACCCCAGCGGGGCGGCCACCAACAGCGCTTCCACCGGCCAGCCTCTCGAAATCTCCATCGATATCATCCGCCCCAACCCCCATCAGCCCCGCAAAACCATCAAGGAATCCGCCATCGCCGAATTGGCTGCCAGCATGAAAACTTCGGGCATGATCCAGCCCATCATCGTCCGAATTATGGAAGGGGGCTACGAGCTCATCGCCGGCGAACGCCGCTGGCTCGCCGCCAAGCTTGCCGGTTACTCCCACGTCCCCGCCATCATCCGCGATGTCGATAGCTACACCCAGGCCCAGATGGCCCTCGTCGAAAACATCCAGCGGGAAGATCTCAACCCCGTCGAACGCGCCCAGGGCTACCGCGCCCTCATGGAACAACTCGGCCTCACCCAGAACGAACTCGCCCTTCGCATGGGCGAAGACCGCAGCGCCGTCGCCCATTACCTGCGCCTGCTCGACCTCGCCGAGCCAGTCCGAAATATGATCCACGACGGCCGCCTCACCATGGGCCATGCCAAGCTCCTCGTCACCATCACCGATATGGCCGAGCAACAGCGGCTCGCCGAAATGGCCGTCTCCCAAAACCTTTCCGTCCGCAACCTCGAGCGCCTCATCCTCCAGGGCCCCGCCAAAACCACCGAGCCGCCGAAAGTCGCCGGCTCCTCCGCCCACATCCAGGATCTGGAAAAAACCCTGGCCCGCCACCTCGGTATGCGCGTCCAGGTCAAGTCCAGCGTCAGAGGCCGCGGCCGCCTCATCCTCCATTACGCCAACTTAGATCAATTCGACGAACTCCTGAAACGCCTCGGCGCCGAAACCGAATAATAGCCGACCGTCGGGGGGAGCATAGCCAATAGTTTCCAACCCCCATGATTACGCGCAGATAATCGGAAACGTGAATTGTGCCACGTGGCACAATTGCATCCCCAAGTAAAATCCAATCCACCCGGCAGCCCCAAGCGATAGGGCACCGGCCATGATTAAAATCTCAGGCCCAGCCCATCCAAACCACCCCAATCTGAGAGGCCATAGAGAGGAAACCAAGACCGAACAACCCTCCATTTTGGCCCACACCAAAAATGTGCCACGTGGCACATTTTTTCGTCAGCAGTGAAAGTTCCCATCTGGCGCTATCAAAAATGCGGTTTGAAGTGTTAATTCCATTTTGACAATCGCCAAAATTTAAGAGAAACGCAAATATGCAATATAATACATATATATAAACGCAGACTTACTCCGGTGGGGGGATTACCGTCCGATAACGATCAATCCAGCCGATCCGTCCGCTCAAACGGTAAGAAGGGCGGTCAGACTACACAATTGCCTTGATTCGCTGCTTTCCCCCCAACATTTTGCATCCAAACCAGGTTTCATGCGTATAAATTATGGCGGGCCTTTGAAATTCGGAACACAGATGCGATAACGCATCCGCGAAAGGGCAACGACTAAACCCTAACGGGGCAGACTTGAAAGTCAGCGATATCCGCAGAAATTTTCCCATGCAGCGCATACGGCAAGCTCCTTCCATCCTCGCCATCACCTTGGCCGTCTTCTTCACAGCCGCCGGCGCCCGCGCTGAATCCGCCGCTCCGCAAGCCCCCATCGCCCAGCAGCACCTGGGCACATTCCCCGTGACCGCAACCGCCGCGCCAACCACCCAGCCCTTGTATCTCGTCCCCGTTGTTATCCCCACTATCGTCACCGAAAAAGGCCCGCTCCTCGTTCATCTTCCCGGCATCGGTGGCGGGCGCGCCTGCGATCGCCGCATGGTCGCCGGCCTGCGCGATGGGGGCCTCGAGGTTAATGTCGAGCAGTACGACTGGACCGAGCACGACCCCGGCATCCATGCCCTCCGCGCCCAGGAACGAAATCTTAAGGAAGCCCAGCACGTCGCGGATATGCTTAAAGCCCACCTGGCTGCCGACCCGGCCAGCCCCCTTTATCTTACGGGGCACAGCGGCGGCTGCGGCATCGCCGTCTGGGCCCTGGAGCGCCTGCCTGACAACGTCACTGTCGATGATGTCCTCCTGATGGCCCCAGCCCTTTCCCCCACTTACGACCTCACCCGCGCCCTCCGCCATGTGCGCGGCCACCTCTACGCCTTCAGCAGCGTCCACGACACCCTCGTCCTCTACACCGGCACCAAAATGTTCGGCACCATGGACGGCATCCAGGTCGAAGCCGCCGGCTACAGCGGCTTCGTTCGCCCCAGCACCGCCGACCGCGTGCAATACCAAAAACTCGTCAGCCGCCCCTATGACGATCAATGGTCCCAGCTAGGCAACTGGGGCGACCACATAGGCGCCATGGCCCGCCCCTTCGCCTCCGCGATTTTAGCGCCACTGCTCCACGCCCCAGGCCTCACCCCCACAACCAAACCCACAGCCCAAACCGCAATCCCAGCTGCCGGGCCGAGCGTGCAGTGAAATGCGAAGCGGTGGGGGGATTAAAAACGATGCACTGCACGCCGAAACCATCTTAAAGGAAGTCCACTGGAGTTTTATGCTCCGAATGCGATTCGCTTAATTTCCACCTGGGGACGTTGAAGGATGCGATAGCGTGGAGCCAACAATTCAGGATTCAGAGATGAATAACAAACGCCTTATTAAAATCCTGAAAACACGCGGAATCATTCATCAAGAACAATTCGGTTTCTCCGAAATGGTGAGCGGCATTCAGAACGACGCACGAATCGTTTGCGCGGAGATCGAGGAGGAAGAGGGGTTTCATGGCATAAGTTTCTGGATCTACGGCGAACAGCAGAACTGGTTCCTCGGCCTCTGGAGCGGGGTTTATTTTAAGATCACCGATCCGGAAATGATCGAGGAAATGATCGTTGAATTATTCGCGGGCGATCAAATCCCGAAGGGAAAGCCACCATTTGTCATTCCGACAGAATTTGCTGAAAAGTATCGGTTGATTCTTCTGGAAGGGTTCGATTAGGAGTGCGCGGTCATTTTCCGGTAATTATGAATGTCCCCTTTTCAATTTCTTGAATGTCCCCTTTTCAATTTCCCCAAGGAGTTCGTCCATGACTTATCGCGGAGATGTCAAACAAGGCGTGATCGTATTGGACCCCCCCGAGCCCAGTTGAATATTGATCACAGATGCATGTGCCGATGCCACCCAATCAGTGAGGCCTACGATGTATAAATTGCCCGATAACATTGATCTTGATTTCCTCACCGGTGTGATGCTGATGCAGGTATGTATTGGAGCAAATGATATTATTCTTCGTTTTCAAAACCAGATTTCCGTAAATATGCAGACGGATATCGCACATAGAAATGCGACGGGGGACATCACCGCGCTCTATAAGAGTCTACCTGCAGCGGCGCAGATGCTAGTTGGGTTTTTACATCATAAGATTGAAAAGGCGGTGGTGGTCGATGCAAGTACTTTGCGGCTTATTTTTTCCAGCGGAGAATCTATAGAAATTTATGATACAAGTGCTCAATACGAGTCTTATCAGATTAGGTACGCCGATAAGGTTATTGTCGTCTGATTCCTGCCGCAGGGGGGAGAGATAAGGGGACATTCATAAATACAACTGGTGGTCGCCAATTATGAATGTCCGGCTCTGTCTCAATGCTCGAAGTTCGGTACAAATAAAAGGGGACAGGACCGGCTCTGTAGAAAACCCACAATAACGCAAGTGCTATGTTATGGGTCAGTGCCCGCAGGAGCATGTCGCGTCTGCGGGAATGGTGGGTCTTGCCACGCAGGGCAGCTCCCAGATTCCGCTTCATCATCGAAAAGACCGTCTCTGCCTGTGCTCGATGCCGATATGCCTTGCGGTTGAAATGCGTCTTCATCCGCCGGCGGTATTTGTCGCTGGGCAAAAAGT
>JALYJB010000021.1:0-60079 GCA_030775485.1 Planctomycetota bacterium
GGAATATAACATAGGTTCCGGGGAGGTCAAATTAGAAATTGAAACAAACGCCGAAACCCATGTCACAATAACTCCACGCCAGCACCAAAATGAACCATGATCGCTTCGGCGTGCACAGATATTACAGATGCTACAACCATTCCACTATGAAATGCGGGATGTGCTCTCAGGCCTTTTCGAGTTCGATCCGGTAGCAGAAGTTTGAATTAATAAAGTCAATGCTAATCAGAAGCAGAACAATCTGTGCCTTATTTAAGTTGTCTGAGATGGCTCGGTTCCAGTCATCGCCAGCCTTGATCTGTCCGTCGTGCCATTCCGCAATAAGATTTTGCATCTTTAATGGCTGTAGATGCTTTAAGAGCTTATTTTTTAGGTCTTCGTCAGCGTGCGAATAGGAAATGAAGAGGTTGAGCGCCGTTGAGGGGGATTTCGGTACTTCCGCAATGGCCACGGATCCACCTCTACCTCTGCCAGTAATTATTTTGCCTTCGTAAAGCAATTCCGCCTTAATACGGGCGTATTTCTCTTCGCTCCACCCCAGTGCATTTCGCAGCGCCATGTTACCAATCGGTCTTTGTTCCCCGTTCGATTCGGAACGCAGTTGGTCCATAAACAAATCCGCATAGGTTCGGCGGTTCTTTGGCTCATGGACATTCCTCGAATCAAAAAGGGTAGAGAATCATCCCGCGTATTTGCGATCACTGATAATCTACCTTTGTCGGCTTATGCCCGAATGGGGTTTATGCCAGAATCTTCATGACAGAGATCGCAGGCCGCGATGTCTATGCCTATCGGTCTATATCTGTAGCAATATCTTATTTACGCGTAGCTATGCAGCCCGACCAGCAGGAAGTTTACGCCGATCCAGTTGAAGAGCATGACGAAGAAACCGAAGCAGCCCAGGACCGCGGTCCACCAGGCTTTGTCGACGGTGGCGACGCGCATGTGGACGATGATGAGGTAGACGATCCAGGTGACCAGGGCAAAGGTTTCTTTGGGGTCCCAGCCCCAGGGGCGGCCCCAGCTTTGGTCGGCCCAGATGGCGCCCAGGACGATTCCCACGCCGAGAACCCAGAAGGCGAGTTGCAGGACGACCAGATTGCAGACGTCGAGGGTGACGAGGAAATTTTTGTCGGCTGCTGGGGCGGCGACTGCTCTGGCGGCAGCGGTGGATTCTGATTTAGGCTGGGGGATGAAGAAGGTGAGGGCGAGGGTGCGGGCGAAGCCTAAGGCTGCCGCCCCGCCGCCGATTGGGGATGTTGCTTGTGCCGCGCCTGGTGTTGGGGAGCCTGTGTCCGGGGCTGGGCTGGTGGCGCTGCGGGAGAGGGTTCCGTAGGTTGTGTAATAGCGGATGAGCCACCAGGAGCTTAGGACGAAGCCCATGGCGATGAGGGCATAGGCTGCGGTGACCATGGTAACGTGGATGTAGAGCCAGTAGCTCATCAGCACGCCCTGCACGGGGCCGATGTCTCCACCAATTTCTGTGTGGGTGACGAAGGGGGCGGTGAAGATGGCGACGAGGGCGAGGGTGCCGACGAAGCTGGCAGCGGCGCCGAAGATTCCCTGGGAGCGGCGAAGTTCGAGAATCAATCCGACGACGGCGCCGAACCAGGCGGAGAACATCACACTTTCAAATTCATTTTTGATGGGCGGGAAGATATCGCCCACGAGCCACCAGCGGACGGCGATGCCGGCGGTGTGGACGAGGAGCGCGACGACCATGAAGCGCAGGCCCCAGAGGCGCAGGCTGCCGACGCCGGACTGGGAGGACATGAGGAACAGGACGAAGGCGATGAAGTAGAGAGCTGCGCCGGGAATGGTGAGCATCATCCAGCGGTTGTAGATGACCTCGACGTTTCGCTTGGCGTGGGAGGGATAGACGGCGGGGTTTACCTGGGGAAGAAGATCGCCCAGATTTTGCACGGTGCGATTGATTTCTTCGACGTTGCTGGTCGTCCAGCCCTCGTTAAGCGCCTGGGTGTTGGCGACGATTTTGTCCATCAGGGGGCCATCGTCGTAATGCTCGAGCGCGGCTGGCGCGGGGCGGTTGTTTTCCTTTAGCACCGCAACGAGGGCTGGGGAATTGCCCAGGATGTCGGTCAGGTGATGCCAGAGGTGATCTTCCGGGGCGGCGGTTGCGGGGGCAATGAGGGCGGCGGGAATGGTGCCCTTATCGATCTCGCAAATTTCGCGCAGGGCGCTGGCGGCGATGATGAGCTCATTGATGGCGCGGGATTTGGCGACGGACTTGGATTGCACGAGCTGAAGCAGGTTGGCGACGTCCTGGGTTTCCATGAAATCCAGCGACACGGTGCCTTCCTTCAGGATGCGTTGTTTCTCGGCATCGTCGATCGTCCCCAGCACGAAGAATTCCTGGCGCAGCGGAAGGTTGCTGATCTTGATGATGTTTCGCCGGGTGTATTGGCCGGGGCGGAAGGCCATGTCAAGAAGGGTGAAAACCGGTTCGTGGCCATCGATGGAGGAATGGCCGGTGATGGCTTTCATCGTCTGGCGGGCGAAGCTGTCGAGGGTTTTGATTGTCTGGTTGTGCTGAACGGCGATGAGGCGCAGGGGCGCTAGATCGACCTGATTGGCGAGATCATCGGCGGCGGCTGGGCGGTTCAGGCCGAGTATGCCAAGCAGCAGCACAAGCGTGAGCGGGAGATTCTTCAGTTTCATTATTTCGACTCCGAGGAGACGGCGACGGCCTGGGCCTGCGGAATGGGGGCAGGAACCGGGGCCACGCGGGCAGCATACCGCGCGAGGGCGGCAGCTTTCATTCTGCGGGTGACGATGGGCTTCAGATAGAACGCATACATCAAGCCGACAACGATGAGGACGAAACCGACGAGCATGATGGTGACGCCGGGGCGGTTGCCTATGCCAATGGTTGAGTTCTGGCCCTGGGGATCGTAGCCGGCCTGGAAGAAGATCCATTTCCCGCCTTCGAAATAGATCGGGTTGTTGAGGCTGGCCTGTTCGATGGTTTTTTCGCCGGAAGGGTCGGCAACTTCAAGAGTCGAGCGGAAATCGCGGAAGGGGCCGTTTTCTCCGGTACCGCCGGGGTAGTGGATCATTTCGAAATTTCTGAGCGTGAGCTGGGCGGGAAGCTGGCGGCAGGTGTAGCCCAGTTGCAATTGCAGTGGCGCATTGGCGCCGGGAATCTTAACGATGCCCATGTCCCAGGCGATCATGGGCTCGAGGGTCATGGCATCGGGGGCGGCGTAGAGATTGCAGGGGACGGGGACATCCTGGGACCAGGAGCCGGCGGTGACGCGGATCAGGGCGACCTGCTTGACGCCGGCATCCGCATCATCCTTTACGCGGCGGGCTGGGGGCGTTTCGATGACGCGCGACATGACGCGGTAATGATCGACCCGGCGGACCTGGGCGGAGAGGGGCGCGGTATCGAAGGGGATTTGGATCTGGCCGCCGGTGGAGAGGTCCTGAATTTCGGTGGAATGGGTGAAGGAGGTGTGGATGTCGATCAGAGCGTGATCGCCCGCGGTGCGGAGGTTGTGCTTTTCGTCGCCCTGGGTGGGCATGAGGCTTGCGGGGTCATCCAGCGTGAACCCTAAGACCAGGTCTTTATCCAGCGGTTCTTTCTGGCGGTTGCCCTTGACCATGGGAGGCGTGGTGGCTGGGTCCATCTTGAAATCGGTCTGGAGCGCGCGGCCCTGGAGGATCATGCGCCAGAATTCCTGCTGGGGCGCGGGGGATTGGGAGACGATGTGGACGGTGAGGGCCTGGACAATTTCATGGGTGCCGGACATGGGGAACGCGGGGTTGAAGGAATCTGCGGTGAGGGTGTAGCCGTTGCCTAACTGGATGGGCTTGCCGAGTTCGACATCCAGCTTTCGGGACTTTTGATTGGGCAACGCGATTGTGAGCTGGAGAAGGTGCTGGGCGGATTCGCGGATCATGGCAAGAGCTTGCTCGGAGACATCGCGGTGTTCGAATTCTGTATTGCCCAGAACCTGGCGGGCGGCGGCGGGGTCGGCGGCGGTGAGGGTGAGTGTTGATCCTGGCTGGCCGGGATGGGGGCTGTCGATTTTTATTTCTACGCCGACGTTGTTGGAGGCGGGGTCTTCAACGACATCCTGGACGATGTCGGCATAGGAATAGTAACCGACGACATCCAGGCGGATTTTCTGCTGGAGGCCGAGCCAGGCCCCGAGGTCATTGCCGGGATCCATGCCGGCCATGATGGGGGTCATGTGATCGATGTTGGTGAGATCGGGGCGCTGGAGGCGCGTGGGGGTTCGGTCGGCATCATATTCGCCGAATCTTGGGAGGCTGGTGAGGCGGTGGATGCCGTAGATGGGGCGATCCATCACGCGGGCATAGAGGGAGCGCTCGGCGGAATCGTAAAAACAATCGACCATATGATTGACGGGAATGAGCGTGCGGCCTTCTATCTTGAGGTGGTAATAGAGGGACATCCCGATGATGAGGGTGATGATTCCGGTGTGAATGCACCAGACGCCATAGCGCGGGGGCGTGAGGGGGATGCGATTCCAGGTGACGGTGGCGAGGTTCGACACCAGCAGAATCATGATCAGCTTCAATGGCCAGGCATTGAAGAACTCAAGCTCGTTCATTTCGAAGTATTCACGGACCGAGGGGAAACCGGAGCCGATGGCGATGTAGGCTGCTGCCAGCGCCATGAGCGCGATGCCGAAGATGACGTTATTGAGGGTGTAGCGGAATAAAAGCTGAAGCGCTCGCAAAACATCGTTCCAAAAGTGGAGAGACGGACCAGACCAGCGATTCTAGAGAGTGGGCTGGGCAATTCCAGCACTCCATCTGCGGTCATTCGACGCAGGGAGTACCCTAACAGATTAAAAATCTTATCGGACGCCTTCATGCGACGCACATTATTTCTCATAAACACTTATTTAATAAATATTTATATTAATTTTAAAATATTCATTTGCGAGGCCATAATATTATTGACCCCGAACAATTGTTAGCACATAATTAGGCCTAACAGCAACCTACCAAAGGAATCGTTATGTTGACAGTACGGCACATTGAAAGGCTTTGGAACGCCCGGAAGTACGGAGAACTGCTGAACGAGCTGATCTCGATACGTTTGGAAGCGGTGGCTCAGCCGGACCTTTCGGAAAAAGCCTGCATTGCCGCGGCGGCGCTGGGGGTTATTCGGCTGGATGAGTTGAATCAGGGGTATGTGCCGGCCTGTTCGAAGTTGATTCGGGCGATCATTGCCGGGCAGGAGCGGGATGGGGGCTGGGGAAACGCGATGACGACCGCCCTTTGCCTGGCGGCGCTTACGAGGCAGCAGGGACAGGGGCCGGCGGTTGATCGCGGGATGACGTATCTGGCGCAGCTCCAGCAGGCGGATGGCATCTGGCCGCGCATTCCGATGCGCCGCATGCCTGAGGACGCGACGGCTTCGGCGTTTGTGCTTCTGCAATTGGGCGACAACCACCAGTTCCGTGAGACCATCCGCTACGAGGCGGCGATGGCGTGGTTTCGGTCGCATAATCTGGAAGGCGAACCGGCTGCCCAGGCGCTCTGGAACCGGGCACGGGTGCGCAGCATGCTGGTGGAATCGAATTCTGAATATCTACAATTCGCAAATTAGCTGGCATTAATTTCGGGCGGTGCATTTCCCGGCGATTCTTTTATGATCGCCTCGAATGCAAAACTTCCGCGAAACATTCGCTAAAACGGCAACGCTGATCGACGAGGGAACCACCCTGGGCCTGCACGCAGGCGCTCAGCTCTATATTTCGGTGAAATCCGACCCGGTGGCGAACTGGGCGACGGGCGTGGCGCGCCAGGGGATCGACATGACCCCGGAAACGGTGATGCCATGGCTGTCCAGCGGGAAGCCGCTTGGAGCGATTGGGATCGGCCGGCTTGTGGATATGGGGGTGGTGGAGTTGGACGAACGGGTGGGCGCCTATATCCCGGAGTTTGCGGTTCGGGGGAAGGAAGCGATCACCGTTCGGCAACTGCTGACGCACACGGGTGGGTTTAGAGCGGCGGATTACATCCTTGGGATGGGGTGGGATCAGATTCTGGAGCGGATTTGTGGGGCGGCGCTGGAGCCGCGGTGGGTGCCCGGCGAGACGGCGGGATATCACCCTGAAACAAGCTGGTATGTGCTGGGGGAGATCATCCGGCGGGTAGATCCGGGGCATCGGGATTTTGCGACATTTATGCGGGAGGAAATTTTTGAACCTGTGGGGATGGAGGACTGCTGGTTTGTGATGGATGGGGAGACCTGCGCGAGTTACGCGCCGCGGTTGGGTTCCATGCGTTTTACGATGGGACCGGACGAGCGGACGTTTGACCTTCATGAGCCCGCGCAATGCGGCTTTTACTCGCCGGGGGCGAGCGCGCGGGGTCCGGTGAGCCAGCTTGGGATGTTCTATGAAATGCTGCTTCGCGGGGGGCGGACCGTCTCGGGCACGCAATTGATTTCTGCGGAGACGGTGAAAACTTTTACGTCGCGGCAGCGCACGGGAACTTACGATCTTACGTTCAAGCACATTGTGGATTGGGGACTGGGGTTCATCGTGAATTCGGCGCGGTATGGGGAGCAGACGGTGCCGTATGGGTATGGGTTGCACGCTTCGCCCGAGACGTTTGGGCATGGAGGGAGGCAGTCTTCGGTGGGGATGGCGGACCCAGCGCGCGGGCTGGTGATTGCCCTGGTGTTTAATGGGATGCCGGGGGATTTGGCGCATCAAAATCGGGTGCGATCGGTGTTGTCGGCGATTTACGAAGATCTGGGAATGGCTTAGGGTGGGGAAATCGGACCTGGCAATGCCGCGGGCGCTTTCGGCTTCAGGGGTGGGATGCCGTAGTAGGTCTGGGCGAAGCGGTTCAGTTCGTTCGTGTCGGTCAGGACAAAATTTGTCTGGGGCATTCCGGCCAGCCAGTCCGCAAGGATATTTTTTGAGAGATCGGTTGTATCGACATCGAAGACAGTTTTGTAATGCAGGCGGGACATGGGAATCTGGTAGCGCAGGGCGGCGGCGTCGCCGACGAGATCTATCACGGCATCATCGGGCAGGCTATCGGTGTCAACGAGTCCCAGGCTAAACTTTTCTTTTCCAATTAAGCCGTAAGGGACATCCATGCCGGCGGCTTTGTTCTCAGCGTAAATCTTATGATCGGCCACGATGTAGCGGGCGATTTTGGTGAGAAGCATCTGACCACTGATGCCGACCAGGGCGATGGCGACGATGGCGCAGAATGCGATCCAATCGCGGCCGCGGGGTTGCGCGATGATCAATGCGACCAGGGGAATGAGCATCACCATGAAGCGGCCCTGCAAATGCGTGAAGAGAAGCCAGACCAGCGTTTGCATGGCGAGGAGCATCAGGAGGTAGAGAACCACGCGGCTGCGAAATGAGAGGACGATCGCGGCGAGGCCAAGGGGAATGAAGATGAGGCCGTAAAGGCGATTGACGAGAACTTCGACGGCTAGCGCCTTGAGATGTCCGGGGATTGAGCGGTATGCGGGAGCGGGCAAGTAAGCGCGTTGCCAGCGGATGACCTGGATGTCGCTGAAGTGGGCTTTGCCGAGAATGCTCATGGCCTCGGGAAAGACCGGATTTCCCGTCCATGCGATGTTGCGGATGAGCCAGGGGGACAGTGCGAGTAGAGCGCAGAGCAGATAGATGACGCAGCCTTTGACTAGCGTGATTCGTGGCGTGGGCGTTGGGGCCGAATCGTTTTGCGGGTGGAAGAGCATCAGTGCGATGGGGACACCAAGAATGAGCAGTGGCGCAGCGGGAAGCTTCACGCCGCAGGCGAAGCCGGCCATTATTCCCGCGATGGCGAATTGGCGAAGTGATTTTGCTTGCAAAGCCCATCCAAGGGCCAGCGTAGCGAAGAGGACCATGCCTCCTTCGTTATAGGCAACGCTGGCGAGGAACATGGTCCAGGGGACGGCACCGGCGAACACGGCGGCGATGGTTCCGCCGGCCCCGCCACCGGCTACGCCGTAAATGGCGAGGAGCGAGAGCACCCAGAGCGCCGTTTGCATGAGCTGGGCGAGGTAAACGCCGCTCCAGGGATTGCCGCGGAGATGCATGGCGAGCAGGAAATGCATTTCCACGTTGAAAGGGAAATAGGAGAATACGTTGTGGTGAAGTGGAATAATTCTGCCGGCCTCGAACCATTCGCGGGGAATTTGGAGGTGATATTCCACAACGTCGTAGCCGTGCGGCTCGTCGCCCCAGAGAAGGCCGGGCGGGAAGAAGGCGCCGATGATGGCAATGGCGATTAGTGGCATGAGCATCGCCCAGAGCCAATGCCAGGAGGCGGGCGCGGCGAGCCAGGCCCGCGCGTCGAACGCGTTGCGACGGGGAAAGACGAAGATTGCAGCGGCTACGAGGCCAACTGCAATGAGTCCCCAGGCGGTGGGTTTGTTCAACCAACTGGCGAGGCCGAGGCCGAGAATCAGCAGACTCATGGCGCCGATTCCCAGAGCGGCGCAGGTTATCAATGCCAGGATTGGGTGAACACGTTGGGTTGATATTTGCGGGGCCAGGCGGCGCCAGATGACCCAGCCGATGCCGGCAGAAGCGATGAGCCAAATGGTGACTGTTGCGCCATCGACGGAAAGTCGGTAGATCGCCAAACCCCACGATGGGCCGGCTAGCGCGAAGAACGTCAGTAGCAGCAAAAACAGGCCACAGGTGATGGCTGCGGCGCGGGTTTTGGGCCAGGGAATTGGAGTGCATGAGAGAGGGTGATGAGGCTGGCCGACGGAATCCGTCATTGCGTTTTCTTCCATGGAATGGTTCCCCACTCAGCACACTTAATCGTTTGTTGGGCCATCCGGGTTGGGCAGCGTTTGCGATTCGGCGGATAATTTTGGTTCTTTGCCGTCGAGCTTGAAGAGTTTTTCCATGGCGTGGAGGTATTGGCTTGTCGGCGCATGCTGGCTGTCGGCTTGGCGCAGCATGTGGACGGGATCATGCAATAATTTATTCACGATTCGCCGGGCCAATTCCTCCAGACTTTGCTTTTGCGCGGGGGAGACATCAGGGAATTTTGCAAGCGTGCGGGCCAGTTCTTCCTGGGCGAGGGCATGCGAGCGGCGGAAGAGCTGGTCGATTATCGGTCCCATTTCGCGGGTGCGATGCCAGGAGGCGAATTGCTGAACGTGCTGGGCCACAATTTGGTCGGCGGCGTCGACGGCTCCGCTGCGCTGCTCGCGCGTGCTGGCGACGACGCGATGGAGATCATCCAGGTTATAGAGGTAAACATTTTCAAGCTTGCCGACATCGGCTGCAACATCGCGCGGGACGGCAATGTCGATCAGGAACACCGGCCGGTAGCGGCGACGTCGAATGACCTGTTCGAACATGGCGCGGGAAATGATTGGCTCGGTTGATCCGGTTGATGATACGACAATATCCGCGACCGCGAGATGATCCGCGAGGTCTTCAAACGGAACCTGGCGGCCATTGAATTCTTGCGCAAGCGACTGGGCCCTGGCGGTATCGCGATTGCAAACCAGGAGATCGCCGGGGGAGAGTGCCGCGAAATTTGAAAGCACCAGCGACGCCATTTCACCGGCGCCGATGCTGAGCACTACTTTGTCGTTGAAGGTATCGAAGATTTGCCTGGCATAGTCGATTGCGATGGTTGCGATCGAAAGACGGCCGTTGCCCAGGGCGGTTTCGCTCATGACTTGCCTGCCGACGGCGACGGCACGCTGGAAGAGCGGGTGCAGCATGTGCCCAGCGGCGCCCCCGGCGCGGGCGGCATCGTAGGCTTCACGCACCTGGCCCAAAATTTGCGTCTCGCCGAGCACCATTGAATCGAGACTGCTGACGACCCTGAACAGATGTTCCACTACCTGGCGTTCGGTCTTTTCGTACAGGTGAGGCTTGAGTTCACTGGCGGCCAGGCCGCGGGTTTGAGCGAGGAAATCAGTCAGTTCCGAGGCGCTTGGCAGGCCTTCCTGGGGTCGGGCGACGTAAAGTTCGACGCGATTGCAGGTGGAAAGCAGAACTGCTTCGCACTGGCCGAACTGTGATCGTAAAGAAACCAGCGCGGCAGCGCGTTCGGCGGCATTGAATGCCAGCTTTTCGCGCAATTCCAGCGGCGCGGTGGTGTGATTCAGTCCCAGGACCAGCAGTCGATTCATCGAATCCAAAGCCCTTGTTAAAGGGTCTCCTCGCGGGCGACGTTATCTTCCTCGCGGCATAAATTGCACGGCGATGATCGTGCCGAACATCAGCACGAAACCGAGAATGCTAAGCATGGCGGACTTTCTTCCGCGAATAGCGGGGTTCATCGGCGTGTGAAGGGCAAACGCATACACAATCCAGACGCTGAACGCCAGAATTACCTTGGGGCTTTGCATCCAGTGCGGCCCCAGCATGGTATGCGAGCCATCGTGGATAATTATGATCAGGCCGGTGACCATGCCGAGAGTCAGCATCGCGAAACCTAGAATTGCGGCGGACTGGGTGACGTGCTCAAGGCGCTCAAGGCTTCCCAGCGCGGGTCCGGCGGAAGCGCGTTTATCGCGAAGGCGGGCGCTGACGATGAGATACATGGTTCCCACGGCAGCTGCTATGGCAAACGCCAGCGCGCCGCCGTAACTGCTGAGGCGATGGGTCCATGACCATAAACTGTCGGTGCGATAGGTGTCGGGCTTGGCTTTTCCGAAGATCGCGGCACTAATAAGCAAAAGAACAACGATGGGCATCAGGAACCAATCCAAGCCGGGGATCGGCCGGCGGCGCTGGATGTACATGTTGAAGACGGCGAGCATCACACCAATGGAAGCGATCGCCTCGAAATTATCTTCGATCGGAAACCACCCACCGCGTGATGCCGCGTGCCAGGCGAGCGATAAAAGCACCAGGCAAATTGCAAAGTAATCCAAAGATTTGGCGGCAATGCGGAGGGCGTTGCGATCGCGGCGAATCCGCGCGAGCGAGGCGATGTTTCCCGCGATGAAGAGAAGTATGGCGGCTGCCAGCAGGAGAATCTGGCCTGAATTTGGAGGCGCGGGAACGATCATGCGCTTGCACCGCCCGATGGGTTGTCTACGGGGCTTGATTTTGCTGATTCGGGCAAGATCGGAAGGAAATCGCCAAAGCTTTTTTTTGCCCAGGCCCAAAGGCCCGCTTCGCCTTCGGTGGCGAGGATTGTCGCGGCCTCGGAGGATGAGAGGGCGCGGAAGATTTCGCGACGGCGGGCGATGGGCAGGTTGCTGGACTTGATGGTGAGTCGCACGCGGCCGAGTGCATCAGCGAGATTCGCCCAATCGTCGGTCAGGCTTCCGGCAAGCATGTCGCGGATGTTGGCGGAGAGAGAAGGCAAGCCTTTGGACGAGACGGCGACGGTAATGGCGCCACAGCGCAAGACGGCTGGCGTGAGAAAATCAGCAGGATCTTCGTCATCGATATCGGCGCGGTTCGCGAGTATGCCGCGGCGGCGCGCCTCGTCGACGACGGTTTGATTCACGGCGGATGAATCCGTTGCGGCGAAAACGAGGCCGGCGTTATCCAGATGGATGGGCGCGAAGTTCCCGATAATTTTTTCAACTTTTTGCGGAAAATCGCTGAGGAACGCTGGGGCGACGGCGCGCACGTTAGCTGCTCCAGCGGCAATGACGCCCTGGGCCTTTCGCGATGCGACAGCGCCGCCGCCCACGATGACAATCAGGCGCTGCGTGACATCAAGGAAAATGGGATAACCTGGAGACACAACCCACGATCTTAGCTCCCCAGTGCGGGGTGCGGAAGTCGATGGTAGAACACGAGGGTGCCTGGGTGCCTGCCGCCATGAATCGCAAGCTGTTTACTGTTGGGCACTCGACTTATGAGTTGGAGAAGTTTACATCGATTTTGAAAGCACACGAAATCGAGGCCATTGCGGATGTACGGCGATTTCCCGGTTCGAGGCGGCATCCGCAATTCAATGCCACTGAGCTGAGGTTGGCGCTGGGCAGGATGGGGATTGAATATCAGCCGTTTGTTGAACTTGGCGGGCGGCGGCAGCCTGAGGTGGATTCTCCCAACAATGCCTGGCGAAATGCTGCATTTCGCGGTTATGCGGATTATATGCAGACACTGGACTTTCAACTCGGGCTTGGTCGCCTGATTGAATTGGCGGGGACAAAAACAACGGCGACGATGTGCGCGGAGTCTTTGCCGTGGCGATGTCACAGGTCTTTGATTTCCGATGCGTTTCTCGTCCGAGGTTGGACGGTTGTTGACATTTTTGACGAAAAAACCGCCAAATCCCATAAATTGCCGGACTTTGCGGTGGTTAACGGGGAATCGATTTTTTATCCGAAGTGAATCAGACGACTGGCGGCTCAGGCGAGGCCGCCCGGGGCTGGGAAATTGTCTTTTCGCCGAGGCCACCAGCGTCTATCCTTTTGCAGCATGAAGCAACTTAAGGTGGGGATTATCGGTGGGACGGGTCTGGGCAAGCTGATTGCGGAGACTTCAAATCAGCGAAGGCATGAAATCGAAACCCCTTTTGGTCGCCCCAGCGATGCCATTTTTGAAGTGGAATGGGAGGGATTGGCGGTTCTGCTGCTGAACCGGCATGGGCCGGGGCATGTGCTGGGCCCAACGCAGGTGCCCGCGCGGGCGAATATATTTGCGCTGAAACAATTGGGTTGCACGCACATTATTGCTTCGGGAGCCGTGGGCAGCTTGCGGCAGGAGATGAAGCCGCGCGATCTGGTGATTCCGGATCAGATCATTGATAAGACGAGCCGGCGGCCTGCAAGTTTTTTTGAAAAGTCGGCCGTTCACGTTGAATTTGCGGAACCTTTTTGCCCGGTGCTGCGTCGGATTCTTCTGGAAGAAGCTGGGGCATCGAAAGAAAGTACAGCAACCGTGCATGATCGGGGCTGTTATGTCTGCATGGAAGGCCCCGCGTTTTCGACGCGGGCGGAGAGCCTGATGCACCGCCTCTGGGGCGGTGATCTGATCGGCATGACGGTGATGCCGGAGGCGAAATTGGCGCGGGAGGCGGAAATTCCCTACGCGCTGGTGGCCCTGGTGACGGATTATGATTGCTGGAAGGCGCACGCGCCGCCGCAGTTTGGCACGGCAGTTCCCGCGCCTGAGCCGCCGGGACCGGTTGATCCGCACGCATTATTGAAAGAAATTATTGGCAACCTTGAGGCGGCCTCAACTCGGGCGATGGGGCTTATTCGCGGGGCGTTGAGACGAATTGGAAGCGACCCCGCACCCCTGCTTGAATGCCCAGCGCGACGGGCGCTGGAATTGGCGATCTGGTCGGATAAGTCGCTGATTGACCGCGAGGAGGTCGGGCGGTTGGCTCCGCTTTGGGGAAAGTATTTTAGTTTGAAGTGAGTGAGCACTTATGCGCATGCATTTACCCGGACGGATTTTAATTTGCCTTTGCGCATGGGCGGTGTGCGCGCCGGTTGGAAGCGCATTTGGACAGGACCAGACCGCCTCGGACCTTCTGGACACGGCGCACGCAAAGGAAAATGCCACGGGGGTCTATCCGCGCGATTCCGCGATCGCGCTGGATAGGCTGGCCCTGGCGCGGCGGATGGAGCAATTGAAGGAGTGGGGAAAGTCCGCGGATTTGTATCAGGAGATTCTGGAAAAATATCCGGATCGCGTGGTGCCGGCGGCTTTGGACGCCAGCCCGCAATTCATCCAGTACACATCGGTGACCGAATCGGTGCGGCAGTCGCTTTGCAAATGGCCGGCGGAGGGGCTGGATGTTTATCGCGGCCGGTACGAAGCGACGGCGGGAAGCATTCTTTCCTCGGCCGAGGCTGGGGATAGGGCGAAGCTGCATCAGATTATTTCGATGTATTTCCCGACGGATGCGGCAAAGACGGCCGCGATTCGTCTGATGGACACTTATTTTGAGCAAGGGGACTACGCGGCGGTTGTGCAAATCGGACGCCGGCTTTTGGCGTGGCATCCAAATTTGGTGGCCGAGCGTCCGATGGTGCTTTACCGCACGGCGATCGCTGAAAAGCTGAGTGGCGATGAGCCGAGCGCGGCGCTGCGTCTGGATGAAATCAAGAAGCGTTTTGCCCAGGCAACGGGCGCCGTTCGCGGGGAAGACGTGGTGCTGGCGGATTCGCTGCAAGGGGAACTGGCAAGCGATACGGGAATCGTTCGCGGCGCGGGAGGCGATTCGTGGCTGACCTTCGGCGGCAATGAAAGCCGCGATAAGCTTTCGTCGTCCTCGGTTAAGCCTGGGGCGCGGCTTTACAGTATTAATCTGTCGGAGATTTCATGGAAATGGGTAAGCGACCCGGCGCGACGACATGATATGGAAGAACAAGACCGGGCCCAGCGGAAAATGGGCGCGGGGCTGGGGGTTATGCCGGCGGTTGATCGCGGCGAATTATTTTTCCAGGACAACACCAGCATTTATGGAATCGATCTCGACAGCGGGCTTCCGCTTCCCGGGTGGGCGACAACGCATGCCAGTGAGCACGGGGTATATAAGCTGCCCACCGCGGTCGCGGCGCTGCCCGCCGGACAGCAGCTTTGCGTGACCATCAACGACAAATATGTGACGGCGATTCTGGGGCTGGGCGACGATTCCCCGGATGGCGTCAGTAACGGCAGCTTCGTGGTTTCTTCCGTTTATTCGGTTTCTGATCCGCAACTGGTTTGCCTGGAGCGCCAAACAGGCAAGGAACTATGGCGCATATCGATGCGAGGCCTGCCAGAGGCGCAGAGCACGCTGCGCGGGCTGCAGATTTCCGGCTCACCGTTGATCGTGGGAGACAACATTTATGTGGTGGCACATGAAACCAAGGGACAGCAATTTGAGGATTGCCATGTGCTTTGCTTTGATGTGAGCAACGGGCAGTTCCGATGGGAATCGGAGATCGTGAGCGCTTCCAATCCGATTACCTTTAACGGCGACGGGCAGTTGGTGGTTTCGTCGCCGGTATCACATATCGCTTATTCAGGCGGAAGATTGTTCGTTGTGACGGGGCTGGGAGCCGCCGCAGCGCTGGATGCTTACGATGGCGCGGTGCAATGGCTGGATATTTTTCGCAAAGGCGCGCCGAACTTAATGCAGGGCAACATAAACATGATGCGCGGGGGAGGCATGCAGCAGATCGGAACAAGCAGCGACTCGACACCGCCCTGGGTGCATAACCCGGCGATTGTGCAGGATGGGAAGCTGTTTGCGCTGCCGGAGGCGAGCGACTCCGTTTTTATTTACGACACGGACAGCGGGCGGGAACTGAAGCGCATTAACCTTTCCGATCTGGTGCAGACAGGCGAGCAAGGCAAGCCGGACACATTGCTGGCAGTGGATGGGGACTTCATGTACCTGGGGGGACCCGCGCATGTGTGGCAAATCCCATGGCAGAAATATAATCATGAAGACTGGAGCGACGGCAAATTAGCAGCATATTGGGCTTCGGTTGCCGGATTGGTTCGCGGGAGGAGCTTTGTTACCGCCGATGCGATTTATATGCCGACACAGGATTCTCTGTCGCGAATTCTTCGCAAGACCGGTCAATTGGAGGACACCTTTCCCCGCAACAATTGGGATCTGGCGACGGAAGGCCCGGGCAATGTGCTGGTAACGCAGGATCATTTGATCGTCGCGGGGGACCGGTATCTATCGGTATATACCAATCTGGGGCTTGCGCGGATCAAGCTTGATCAGGAGGTGGCATCGGCCCCCGCGGACGCGACGCCCAGGCTGCACTATGCCGAGGTGATGTTCGCGTCGGGGCAGAATAATCTGGCGGATGACAAGCTGAATGAAGCGTTTGCGCTCATGGGTGGCGCGCAGAGGTTGCAAGGTGGCCCAATTCGCGATCGCGCGTTTAATGATGTGATGACGTTCGCGGCGCGGCTTGCGGAGAAGAATGAGGAAATTCCGCGCATCAACCGTTTGTTTGATTTGGCCGCGGCGGCGGCGCAATCGGCCTCGCAGCAGGTGGCCTACCGCATTGCCCGGGCGAAGTTTGACCGGGACCACGAGCAACTGGTTGACGCAATTGAGCTTTATCAGCAGATTCTTTCGGATGGGGCGATGCGGTTGGTCTCGCAACTGGACGGGCAAAGCGGCACGGCCTCACAGGCGGGGATTGTCGCCCAGCAGGCGATCGATTCAATCATCTCGACTTCATCGGCGGGAAGAGCGGCTTACGCGAAGTTTGAAGCGGCGGCAATGGAGAAATTTACCTCGGCGTACGCCGCGAATCAGCCGGAGCAACTACTGGATGTGGTTCACGTCTATCCTAATTCGCAGGTTGCCCGCAAATCCATGGAGGCGGCGGCTGATGTATTTGAGGCCAAGGGAAACCCGCGGCAGGCCGCGGAGGTTTTGCGGAAAATGCTGAACACCTACAAAGATCATGAACGGGCGCCCCTGGAAGAGGCGATGGCGCGCGACTACCTTTCAATGAAAAAGGTGGATGTTGCAGCCGCCCGCCTGACTTTGGCAGCGACTGAATCGCCCGATGCGAAATTGCATCGGCCGCTGGTTCTCCCTGATGGGACCACCCTGAAGGAAATGACGCTAAGCGAGGCCAGGAACGCGCTTAATCGCTACAGCGTCGAAAGCAGCACCAATATTCTGCCGGACCTCCATCTTCCCGTCAGCCAGCAACGTGAAATTTATGCGAAGATGAATAATTCAACATTGGTTAATCCATTTCGCAAACCTTCGGCTGAAACCGTGATTCCCAACGTGGCTGAACTGGTGATTTCACCGGATGGCCTGGGGCGAAATGATCGGTTGATTGGATGGAATCCGAGAGTTGGGTTGTCTGTATATCGAGTCGGCGGAGGCTCGGCCATTTTTACGAATCCGGACATTCAGCATTTCGCGCTCGGGGCGGCGTGGGTTTCGGGCGGGCTGCTGGCGTGGTCGGGTAAGAACGTCGTATTGATGGACCGCGACACGGGAAAAAATGTGTGGCAAAAGGACATTTCGTCTCTCGCTCCGCTGGATGCGGTTGCTGTCGCGGACCCGGTGCCGGTGGCAAGGCCTCCCGCTGCCGCGGGGCCGCAACGCGTCGTTATTCGGGTCAATGGCGGTGTGCTAATCCGTCAGCTCAATGTTCCAATCGATCCCACGCAGGTAGCGCCGGTTGTCACGCCGCAACCGCCCAATCCGAGCGACGACCTGGCGAACTCGCCCGACGAGAAGATCGTGCAGGTTCGGCCCATGGGAGATCGCATCATCATTGGTACCTCCAACGGCCGCGTGCTGGCGCTGGAAAATGCCGATGGACATGTCGTTTGGCAGACCCGAGTCAGCAATACTGCGGTCGATCGCCTGCTCGTCAACGATGACTTCACGGTTATTCGCCTGCAGAATCCCCAAAGCGTTGACCTGATCGTGCTAAATTCCTTCAGCGGCGAGCTGGCCGGGCGCAAATCTTTCCCCATGGATATGGGAGCATTCCCGATTAACCTTGCGTTGGCCGCCGATGGAACGCTGGCTTACACGACTTCAGATCATCTCAGCCTGATAGATTTATTCGGCGTGGATATCGGTGACAACGGAATGGAGCCTAAATTTACGGCGGACGCGCCGGCGGGAAATGCCCAGATCTTTCAGAACCAAACGCTGCCCGAACAATTGCTCGTGCATAACGGACGCGTTTTCGCAATTTCGGATTGGGGGAAATCGTTGCGCATCTTTTCCCTGGACACCGGCAAACCCTGGCAATTCCATTCCAAAGAAGCGCAAGCCGACGTCGACGCGGTGTTGCCCACCCTCAGCAATAACAGCGCAAATGTCACACTACATATTTCGGGTAGTTATGTTTATGCCTGCGGTCCTCAATCATTGACCGGCTACCAGATGGATCGCCCGTGGATATATTGGAGTTCGGATTTGAAGACGAGACCTCGGGGCGTGTTTGAGCAGCTCTTGATCGGCAAGGACTATCTCATCGCCCTGGGCCACCAGCGGTTGGCGCTGGCAATCAGCAATAAGATACCGGGGCATGTGGATATCTGTGGCTTCAACCGGGCTATCGTCAAACACAAAGGGGAGCCGGACAGGGAAGCAGGCAACTACGTTTACGACACGCCGGTGGATGACGTCGCCCCAAATGCCGCCTGGCAGGCATTTGATGGCGGCATCGCTTATGCGAGCGGGGGCTCGATGCATCTGCTGCTGGGCGCAAGAGATGAATTGCCCACCACAATGCCAGCGAGCGGCGCAGCCAATTGAGAAGGGGCAATTGGGCATGTAAATCCTTGTATTGCCGGTCCCGCGCGGAAAGTCTATAATTTAAGGTATGGCAGCTACGATTACGCAACCCGCGAAAGATCCTTCGGTGCACGAGAAAGTGCAAAGCGTGATCGACCTGATCCGCCCTGCCGTGCAGGCGGATGGCGGCGATATCGAACTGGTGGATGTCAATCCAGCCGGCGTGGTTCGCATTCGCTTTCACGGGGCATGCAACGGATGCCCGAGCAGCACGATGACGCTGCAAATGGGGATCGAGCGGAACGTTCGTGATCGCGTGCCGGAAGTTACTCAAGTCATTCCCGTTCAATGAACATCCAAATGTCGCAGCCGATGGGAAAGCCCGCGGTGAATAGCACCGCCGGAATCTGCGATAGCATGCTTCCTCCAATATCCGACGAAGCGTTGATGCGTCTTGCTCTTGCCGAGGCTAAGTCGGCTATGGCCCTGGACGAGATACCGGTGGGCTGTGTCATCGCGCATATGCCAACTGGTAAAATTATCGCACGCGCCCATAACCGGCGCGAGCTTGATGCCGACCCGACCGCCCACGCGGAGATTATTGCGCTGCGGCAGGCAAGCGCGGCGCTTGGCGCCTGGCGCCTGAATGATTGCGCGCTGGTGGTGACGCTGGAGCCGTGCCCTATGTGCGCCGGCGCGATGGTGAATGCGCGGGTGGACCGCGTAATTTATGGCTGCGCCGATACCAAAGCGGGTGCGGTCCGGACACTCTTTCAAATTTGCGATGATCCCCGGCTCAATCATCGGCTGGCGGTTACACCGGGCGTTTTGTCGGAAGAATGCGCTCAGCTTTTGAGCGAGTTCTTCAAATCGCGGCGGGCCATGGGGAAGAAGTGAATTCGGTGTGCAACTAGCGGACGGCACTTCGGAACGCATGAAATTCAATCCAAAAGCCCGCACCCTTCTGTGCTATGCGATTGTGCTGGCGTGCACGGCGGCAGTGTTCGTCCGGGTGCTGGGATTTGATTTCGTTTCCTGGGACGATCTTGATCTTGTCATTACCAATCCGATTTTGCATCCGGCATCTGTCGAGCATTTGAAGCAGATTTGGTCTGGCCCTTGCCTGGGTTTGTATACGCCGGTGCCCTACACGATCTGGTGGCTGGTCTCAGCAATTTCCGGGGGAACTGACCATCCAATCCTATTTCACGCGATCAATTTTATTTTACATTTGTGTGCGTCGTCGCTCGTACTTTCGATCCTGATGCGATGCTTTAGATCGACAATTGCAGCGGTTCTCGGAGCACTCATTTTCTCGCTGCATCCTCTACAGGTGGAACCTGTAGTTTGGGTATCGGGAATGAATGGGGTGCTGGCAGGTGCGCTTGCGCTGGTGTCCATGCGCCTTTACCTGGCGTTTGTGGATCGACGCTCGCCCGGCCGATGGGGATATTACGCCGCGGCTTCGTTGGCCTTTGTCTTGGCGCTGTTGTCAAAACCAACCGCCGTGACCGCTCCGTTGATGATCGTGTTGCTCGATCTTTTAATCCTGCGAAGACCTTGGCGCGACCTGGCGGGGTCGATGCTGCCTTGGATTGGCGCGGCGGCGGTGTTCGCAGCAATTGCGCATCAGGTTCAGCCGGCATCTCACATGTTGGCTCCGCCCGTTTGGCAGCGCCCCGCGGTGGCTGTGGATGCCATTGCCCATTATTTGGGGAAGCTGTTTTGGCCGTTTCATCTGACCATTGATTACGCGCGCACGCCTGCCTGGGTATTGGAAAACCATCGCTGGACTGTTGGGTTGCTTGCGCTGGCAATCGTCGGCGCGTTTCTTTTTGCCGCGCGTCGGTATTCGAAAGGCATTGCCATCGGCCTGCTCATTGTTGTAATAGCGCTGCTTCCCGTGCTTGGGTTTATTCCATTTGACTTGCAGCGATTTTCGACGGTTGCGGATCGCTATATGTATCTTGCAATGTTCGGAGCGGCGCTGGCATTATCGTGGTCATTGGCAAGCGCGAATCGAAGGGTGTTTTATTTCGCAGGTGGGCTGATCGCGTGCCTGTTGGGGTCGTTGAGTTTCGTCCAGGCCGGCTTTTGGAAGGACACGAACCGATTGGCTGAACACACTCTTTCCTTGGATACGGGCAGTTATGCCGGCAATTTGATCTACGGAAAAGCGCATTCCCAACGAGGAGATTGGTATGACGCGGCGGCCTGCTTCCGCACCGCGCTATTGCGGGTCCCCGATGAAAGTTCTCTTCATTACAATCTGGCGAATGCACTGCAGGAGATGAGCCGGGATGACGATTCCATCTCGGAATATCAGCTGGCCATTCAGGGTCACGACAGCCGGGTCTGGCCCAGGGCGGCTTACAATCTTGGCGTGCTTTACATGAAAATGGGTCGACTCGATCTGGCGGAATCTCAGTTTAAGCAGGTGTTGCAAAATGACCCTGAAAATGCCGCGGCACAGCAGAATCTGCGGTATCTTTCACCTGCTCGCGTGCGATTTCAATGATCGCTTCGTAGACTACTCCCCTTTAATGGAGGTTCATTCGTGGCGCAAGCGGTATTGGCCGTGGTCAGTGTTCTTGGGAAGGATCAGAAAGGCGTCGTTGCGCAATTCGCGACGTACATGGCTGAGCGCGGGATCAACATCGAAGACATCGAGCAGCGCGTGGTCCGCGGGTTTTTCCTGATGGATATGCTTGTTGATCTCAAGGATCTAACCACCGATCTTTCGGAGATCATCACCGGAT
Organism: Planctomycetota bacterium; assembly: GCA_030775485.1. GTDB lineage: Bacteria > Planctomycetota > Phycisphaerae > Tepidisphaerales > Tepidisphaeraceae > JALYJB01. Next base: position 20,922 of record JALYJB010000021.1, read on the forward strand.
TGCTTGAACTGGGCCGCAACCTCGAGATGGAGGTGCGCGTTCACTTGCATGGTGAGCGAAGAATTAAGAAAGTCGCGCTTCTGGTGAGCAAGGAGCCCCACTGCCTGCAGCAGCTCATCACCGATTTTGCTCAAAAGCGCCTGAACGGTGTGCCAACGATCGTTCTTTCCAACCACCCGGATTTGGAGCCGCTGGCCAAGCAAGCCGGGCTGGCATTCGCCTGGCATTCTTCTGAGGATGCTGAAAACCATTTTGAATGGCTTCTGAAGAATCTTCAGGCGGTGGGACCTGATCTGGTCGTGCTCGCGCGCTATATGCGCATCCTCCCTGCCAGGGTTATCGCGGCGCTGCAAAACAAGATCATCAACATTCATCCATCCTTATTGCCCTACTTTCCGGGCGCCGCCCCTTACAAGCAGGCGTATGAAAGCGGCGTGCGCGTCCATGGCTGCACGGCTCATTTTGTCACCGAGCAGCTCGATGAAGGACCCGTTATTTTACAGGATGTTTTCCACATCAATGTGGGGTCCGACACGTTGGACGACGTTAAGGAAAATGGTCTGTCGCTTGAAGCCGATGTGCTCAGCCGCGCGGTGAAGCTTTTTTTGGATGAAGAGCTGGTTGTCGTTGACGGCAAGGTGATCTTTAAACCGGGTATCAGCCGGTTTCTTCAAGCCGGCGCGCGCTCGTGATGGTTGTTCGGTAAACGATATGTCGCGCTCTTCTTCCACGGTTTTCATCGCAGAGGAATTCAAGCCTGTTTTTGAGCGCGTCGGTTTCACCCCCGAGATGATTTTTGCCAGCCCGGACATCAAACCCTGGCGGATGCTTCCCGATCGCAACAATTGCGTGTGGGACCTTGCAACGCCTGGCGGTACCGTCCGGCTCCACGTCAAGCGGTATCTCGCAATGATGCCACCGAGCAGTGGACCCCGGGAAGAAGCGACCGGCTACCAATTGCTGCAATCGAACGGAATTGCAACAGCCACGGTGGCGGCCTGGGGCGAACTTGCGGATGGTCGATGCTTTATCGCGACGGTGGATCTGAAAGGCTTCACACCTGCTGACAAATTAATTGATTCCGGTTTTGGGTTTGATCGTTTGCTGAAGTCAACCGCGGCAATGATCGCGGATTTACACGGGAAATGTCTGCACCATCGCGATCTTTATCTTTGTCATCTATTCGCGCGGCCAGGCGCGCAAGACGTTGAGCTGCGCTTGATTGATGCGGCCCGCGTTCGGCCGCTGCCGGCGCTATTCACCCGACGCCGGTGGATCGTGAAAGACCTGGCGCAATTCTGGTTCAGCACGCTGGCCTTGCCGATCAGTAACGCTCAGCGCACCGACTGGCTGAATGCTTACGCAGAAATAGCAAAAGTGGGCGATGTTGATGGGTTGCAGCGGGCCATCGTGCGAAAATCCAATTCAATCGCCGCGCACGATAAGCGACTGCGCCTTAAACAACCCGGCAGGAATATTTCCATTCCCGATTAGTTTTGGAGTAAGAAATTGTTACTTACGTGCAAGCAGTAGCACGGCTTCTTCACGCGTTTTGGCGATAAGGAAAAGCCTCTCAAGGCAGCAGGTCTGAAACACGCGCATCAGTTGGGGGGACAAGCCGCAAAGGGCGAGCTTGCCATTGGACCGGCGAATTCGCTCGCGGATATTTACCATGAGCCCCAGCATGGAACTGCCCATGTAAGAGACCTGCGTCAGATCCATCACCCACTTCTCGCTGGAGGCGGGCTCAAGACTGGCAAGCACATTGGCGATGAGGCTGTCGATCTCCATCGTGTCGATGGTGGGAGGGACCGTAAAATGCATGAAGTGGGCAGAGGCTTCATTGGTCACATGGAATAAAGATTCGCCCATATTTTGGTTCTCGGAGTTATTTAAGGCCGCTATTAGATCAGATCATCAAAGAATCGGCAAAAACACCGTTTATTCGCGATGCTACCGCACCTGAAGCGTATCTTCTTCGAAGGTAATACCCAACGGGAGAATCTCGACTGCTTTGCGGTTTCCTTCCTTTTGCACGGCCCCGCCCAGCCATGCCTTGATGCCCACGGATTTCGCCGCCTGGAGACATGCCTCAATATCGGACGGCGAGACATACACAGCAAAGCCGGCGCCCATGTTGAACGTTGCGTAAGCTTCGCGGAGATCGACCGGGCCGTTCTTCTGAATGAACTTAAATACCGCGGGCACGGCGCCAATTTCCTTCAGCCGATAGACGAAGGGCTCCGCAAGGCGCATAAGTTTCCGCCAGCCGTGCCCGGTGATGTGAACCGCATATTTAAGTCGAATCCCCAGGCGCTGGCACTGTGCGATGAACGGAACGTAGATGGCGGAAGGATCAAGCAGCCCTTCGCCGTAGGACCGGCCATCGTCCATCGGCGTGAGATAACCCTGCGGCAACCGCGATGCCAGCGCGCGGCAAAGGGTTAGCCCGTTGGTTTGCACACCGCTGCTGGCCAGGAGAACAATTGCGTCACCGTCGGCTACATCACCGAGAATACGCAGATTCTTTGGTCGAATACGGCCGATTGCCGAACCCGCCAGCACGATGGTTTTAGGATCAACAATGCCGCGCAGCGCCGGCGTTTCCCCGCCACCCCAAACCGCTTCGGATGCGCGGCAGCCCTGGGCAAATCCCCGCGCGAGATCTTCGCCCCGGGAGGTGGCGCTGAACCAGGCAGCATCCCCCACGGCCGCATGCATTGCCACGGATACCGGCAGAGCCCCGGTTGTGGCCAGATCATTCACGATGGTTGCAACGGTATCGATGCCGATGTTGGCGTAATAACTTTTCCCCGTCAGTTCAAGCATCGCATCAGCGACAAGATTTTTGGTTCCCAAACCTTCTTCAACATGGGCGAGGAATTCATCCGGCGTTTCAATCAGGTAGGCGCTGTCGCCCCGAATGCCCCTGGGTTCGCGCAGGCCGTGACACGCCAGCGCCCCCGCGGTGGCAGCGGCTTCGCGTTGACAGGCGCGTTTGAAGGCGTCCAGCGGGCCGTAATCGACGCCGCTGGTCTCGTACGTCAGGGGCATGCACAGTTTGTAGAGGACGGTGCCTTATCGGGCAAGGGGATTGGGTGTGGAGGTGTTTCTCGGTAAACACAGTGCACTATAAGATGCTGGGATGATTCGCCTTGCGTTTTCTACCAATGCCTTTAAGAAAAGCACCCTCGAGCAGGCGATTGTTGCCATTGCCCAGATCGGCTATGCCGGCGTGGAATTGATGGCGGATGTGCCGCATGCCTATCCTACTACCATGGACGCGGCGGAGCGATCGCGGATTCGGGCAATCATTTCAGCACACGGGCTTTCGGTCAGCAATATCAACGCGTTCACGCTCTTCGCACTTGGCGATACCTATCATCCTACATGGATTGAGGATGACGTTCACAAGCGGCAGCAGCGTATATCACACACCCGGGCATGCATCGAATTGGCAGCCGAAATGGGGTCCAAAACAATCAGCCTGCAACCCGGCGGGCCGATGATTGGGCGGAATATCACTTCGCAGATTGCCGGCGAGCGGTTTGCTGAAGGGCTTGAAGTCGTGCTTCCAGATGCACGGCGATTAAACATCATTCTCGCGATCGAGCCCGAGCCGGGGCTGTTCATCCAGACCGCGGTGGAATATCTGGCATTCAAAAACGAATACTTTCGCGATGAGCCGCTGATTCGCATGAACTGCGATGTGGGGCATCTCTTTTGCGTCGGCGAGGATCCGGCAGAAATCATCAGCGCGATGCCGGCGGAAATTGCCCATGTGCATCTGGAGGATATCGGCAGCAACCGCGTGCATCAGCACCTGACGCCCGGCAAGGGGGTCATCGATTTTCCGTCAATTTTCAAAGCCTTGCGCGATATTCGCTACGATGGCTGGACCACGGTTGAACTCTATCCCTACGAAACAACTGCTGACGGCGTTGCACAGATTGCCTGGCAGCATCTGTATCCAATGCTTGGTGCGTGACATTTCCGCTATAATCTCTCGACATTGATTTTTTAAGAGAACGAGCCCCATGGATTTTTTCAATTACAAGAATGGTGAACTTTATTGCGAAGGCGTTCCCGCCGAGAAGATTGCCCGCGAAGTGGGAACACCCGCTTACGTTTATTCCAAGGCGACATTCCTGCATCACTATCGCCAGCTGGCTGATGCGTTTTCGCCGGCGCATGCGACGATCTGCTACTCGATAAAAAGCTGTGGCAATATCCACATCTGCAAGTTGCTTGCGGAACAGGGGTGTGGATTTGATGTAACCAGCGGGGGCGAATTGTTCCGCGCGCTCCGCGCCGGTGGTGATCCTAAAAAGATTATTTATGCCGGCGTGGGCAAAACCGATCAGGAGATTGCCGACGGCATCAATGCCGGAATTGCGGCGTTCAACCTTGAATCTGAAGCTGAGATTGAGAATATCGATCGCGTTGCAGCCTCGATTGGCAAAAAGGCGATCGGTGCAATTCGGATCAACCCTGATGTCGATCCGAAGACGCATATCAAAACCACCACCGGAAAAAAGGAAACCAAATTCGGCGTGGACATCGAGCGCGCCGAGCGGGTCTTCGAACAATACCGCAACTTGAAGAACCTGCGCATCGGCGGCGTGCATATCCACATCGGGTCGCCCGTTTACGAGATTCAGCCGTATGTGGATGCGGTAAAGAAGATCGTCGCGCTCATCGACACGCTGACCGCGCGGGGCCACAACATCGAGTGGTTTGATATGGGCGGCGGATTTGCCGTGAACTACGAGCGACCCGATCAGGCCCATCCAGTGACCGAGCATGCCAGGGCATTGCTTCCCTTAATTCAGGGCAAGCCCTACAAAATCGCGTTGGAGCCAGGACGTTATATCGCGGGGAACGCAGGGATTTTGCTGACGCGCGTGCTCTATCGGAAGATGGGCGGGCAGAAGAAATTCGTGATCGTCGATGCGGGAATGAATGATCTCATTCGCCCGACGCTGTACGAAAGCTATCACCATATTTGGCCAGTAACGCCGGACACGGCCAACGTTCCGACCGAGCGCGGCAAGACGTTCGAGCCACGCGGGGGCGAAACTGTTGATGTGGTCGGACCGATTTGTGAAAGCGGGGACTATCTCGCACAGAATCGTCCGATGCCGATCACACAACGTGGCGATTTACTTGCCGTGTTTACTGCTGGAGCCTACGGCTTTGCCATGAGCAGCAATTACAACAATCGGCCGCGAGCACCGGAAATTCTTGTAGATGGAGATCGCTACACCATCATTCGACGCCGTGAAACTCTTGAAGATCTGATCGCAGCTGAAGTGATGTAGATTTGCGGTTATTTCCGGGCAAAAAGTTGCCGGTATCGGTCCAGCACGGCTTCCGCGGAATACGTTTTGTCCACCGCGATCCGCCCGCCCGCGACGGCGCGATTGAGCTTTTCTGCGGGCGCGTCTTTTAATTCGATTAATCTTTCTGCCAGGCTGGCGGGGTCATCAGCCCGAAATTTAAATCCACTGACGCATTCTTCTACCAGCAGCCCCGCCCCGCCTTTATCCGGCACCAGCGTAGCCAGATTCGCCGCCATGCCTTCCAGCACCGCCAGGCCGAAAGATTCGACCGGGCAGGTATGCACCAGCAGATCGGCCGCCGCCAGCTCTGCGGGCACATTGGCGCTGAAGCCGGCAAATTCAACATTTGGATGGGCAGCCTTTGCGCGCTGCACAAGCGTTTTCATTTCCGGCCCCAACCCCAGAATTCGGAACGATACTTCCGCCAGGGGAGCTGGTGAATGATCCAGAGCGTCCAGCAGAACACCCACCCGCTTAAGAGGGTCCATGCGAGACACGACCAGTACCCTGCGAATGCCAGGCTGGACATACGGTCCGCGCCGCGGGGCCGAAGCAACCCGCTGCGGCGGTAGGAAATTGGGCACTACTTCAATGCGATCAGCTCGCACGCCGTTGGCAATCATCGTCTCGCGCGCCCATTGGGAAACCGTGACAAACGTAACGTTCGCATGGTTCAGCCACTTCTTTCGGCCATAGCTTCCCGCGCCGGCAGCGCCGCCGTGCACGATATGAATGTGATTGATTTTGCGAAAGTAAATCGCGTTCAGCGCGATGCATACCGCAGATTGCACAACGCCGGTGGCAACGAACGTGAGTGATCGATGCGCTTTCAAAAATGGCCGCAAGACGCGGGCAAATTCCCTGGCTCCCCGAAAGCGCCGCGCCTCCAGGCCAAGTTTTTCCGCTTCGTCCATCGCCGGCCCGGGCGGCCCGAACAAAACCGGCTCGAATGTATCCGCAAGCCCAGCCGCGGTATCCAGCGCGATGCGCTCCGTGCCGTAAAGGTTGCTGCTATGCAGTACATAAAGCAAAGGATTACGGATTAAGCTGGCCATATTCAGCTGGGCTGCGAAAAAAGTTCGCGGTATCGATGAAGCGACATCTCGGCGGAATATTTCGTCGCGAGATCTTCCGCGGCTCTGGCGACAACACGATTGAGCAATTGCGGATCTGCCTGCCGCAGTTCCAAAAGCCGCCTGGCAAGATGCCTCGGATCGTTAGCACGAAATAAAAACCCGTTAACGCCATCCTGCACCAGGCACGCCGTCCCACCCTGATCCGGGCACAGCACCGGAATGCGCGCGGCGAAGGCTTCAATAATCACCAGCCCAAATTGCTCGGTCGGACATGTGTGAACCAGCAAATCCGCTTTTGCGTACCACTCGGCAACGTTCCCCTGATACCCGTGGAAACGAACATTCGGATGATCCGCGAGCGCGCGTGCGCGCAATTTCTCCAATTCATCTCCATCACCCAGCACATCGATCGGAAAATCCGCAAGTCGCGGCTCATAATCCATCGCATCCATCAGCACATCCAGGCGCTTAAGATCAGCCGTGCGCGAGGAAACCACCGCATTCTTCGGTGGCCCATTGAAAACACCGCGCTTCGGTGCCGCGGCAACCTGCTCGGCCGGCAGAAAATTCAGTACGATTTCAATCTGGTCCGCGGGAACGTTCCACGAAGCCAGCTTCTTCTTTGAGTAATCGGAGACCGTGATGAACATGATATTAAACGGCGACAGAAATTTCTTCCGGGCATAATCCTGCTTTTCGCCCGCCCCACCATGCACAATCTGAATTTGCCGGATCTTCCGGCGATAAAGCACATTCAAAGCCATGCAAACAAAGGAATACCGCGGGCCTGTAGCAACAAACGTGAATGATTCATGATCGCGAAGAATCGGACGCAGAATCCGTGCCAGGTCCTTTGACGTCCGGTACTCCAGCGCTTCAAAACCACGCCGCCTAGCCTCTTCCATGGCCATGCCCGGCGGCCCCATGAATATCGTGGTGAAGGAATCAGCCAGGCCCTGCGCGGTCGCAAGCGCGACGCGCTCCGTTCCGTACATATCGCTGCTGTGCAGGACATACACGAGCGTCTGCAGTTTCCCGGCGGCTGGTTTTGGAGGAATTTCCGTTGGCACCACGGTCACTTCAGAGAAATCGTCGCAATTTTGGATCGGCTAAATAAGATGCGGGGCGATTGTGACGTGATGAACCTAAAATGGCAACGACTGATCCATCCAATCGTCGCTGCGCAAAACTTGCGACCGGTTGAACCGCGCAAGTTTTTCCGCGCGCATCTGGGCGATTTCGATAAGCTTTAATCCTCCGATGGCGCGCCACATCCGCCGCAGTCGCGGCACATGACGGACAAACAAGTCATCCTGCGCGCACGCAAAGAGCTGCGCGCATCCAGGGTCGCCCTGCCTAGCCGCGCGTCCGAAAAGCTGGCGATCGATACGTGACGCCGAATGCGGCTCCGTTGCAATGACATGCAACCCACCGATATCGGCGACGCCGCGGGCAAGCTTGATATCAGTGCCGCGGCCGGCCATGTTGGTTGCAACGGTAATTTTCCCCTGCTGTCCCGCCTCGGCGATAATCGTCGCTTCCTGGGCGGTTTGCGAAGCATTCAAAACCCGGTGAACCCTGCCTTTCTCCGCAAGCCGCCGGCTAACCTCTTCCGAAGCCAGCACGCTGCGCGTGCCCACCAGCACCGGGGCGCCCTGATCGTTGATCTCACAAACGCGCGCCACCACAGCGTCCCACTTGGCTGACGTGGTATCAAACATCCGCAGCGGCAGTTGTTTTCGAATGCATGGCTTGTTGGTTGGTATGCGAACGATCGGTCGCCGGTAAATCTGCCACATCTCCCCGCGCGATTCCCAGGCCGTTCCCGTCATGCCCGACATGATCGGATATTGCCGGAAAAACCGCTGAAAGCTCAAACGCGCGAGGTTTTCCTTGTCAGCCGTAACATGCACGCCCTCCTTCACCTCAATCGCCTGATGCAGGCCATGCCGCCAGGAACGATCGGCCATCGTTCTTCCGGTGTATTCGTCGATGATCTGCACCTTGCTGTCGCTGCTTACAAGATAGTGCTCATCGCGAATAAAGCAGTACTTCGCGCAGAGCGCCTGGTTCACCAGCTCTTCGCGGCGACGCTTGCCCTTCCAAAATCCGCTGTCATCCTCGGCCAGTTCATCCAGACGAAGCTGGCCGCGGGGAGTTAAATCAACGCTGCGCACGGTCCAGTCAATCACAAAATCGCGGTTAAGCTCCAATTGCGCTGCCAGCGCATCGGCGCGCTCATAAATCGGTGCATTGCCTTCAGACTCCGGGGAATTGGAGATGATGAGTGGCGTAACGCCTTCGTCGATCAGCAAACTGTCGGCTTCGTCAACAATTACCTTCCAAAGCCCCGGCACCAGGAGCCGACCGCGCTGAGGGCCTGAAAAAAGCATGCCAACCGCGGTTTGCGTGGCCGTGCGAAGGTTGCCCAGGGCAATCTGATCGCGAAGAAAATCCGCCACCAATTCCTTGCTGGTCACATAAACAACATTGCGGCGGTAATTTTCATACCTTTCGTCCGTCACCGAATCATGCACGATGTGCCCCACCTGCATCCCCAGCATGCGGTAGACCGGCCCCATCTCCTCGGCGTCACGCTGCACCAGATAATCGTTGACGGTAATGATATGCACGGGCCGCCCGGCCCAGCCCCATACACTGGCGGCAACGGCCGCGGTAAGCGTCTTGCCTTCCCCGGTGGCCATTTCCGCGATCAGCCCCTCCTGCATGGCCAGCGCGCCCATGATCTGCACGGGAAAAGGCCGCAGCCCCAAAGCGCGAAAAGCTCCCTCGCGCGCCACCGCCATCGCCCGGCAAAGCGCGTCGCCGCTCAGCCGGCCCAGGCGCCCATTGTCGCGAGCATCCTGTACGGCCTGGGAAAAATGTTGCGATCCCAGGTTGTGAATCTCAGGCTCCAGCAACTCGATCCGCTGCGCCATCGCCCTGAGCCGAACCAGCACACGGCGTTTGTTCTTTGCCCAACCCACCAGCCCGCTGAAGAACTGATCGATTCCCCGCAGCTCCGGCGCTTTCACGCGGCGGGCGTCAAAAACGGACCAAAGATCGTTGGAGACTGTGGACAAGGTCTTAGATCCACTTTCCGTTGTCGTGAGATTGAATCAGTTGCAGGAAGCGCCGAATCCACTGCCATGCGAGTGGCCGGCGATCCAGCGTCAATCGAACATAAGCCTTCTGACCGGGGAAATACTGCTCCTGGAGATTTGCCAATTTCACATGGGCCTCAAACTGTGAAACGGCCGGGCGCATGCCCTTGGGATCGCGCGGATCAACCTGAATCTCACCTCCGCCCGTCGGGCCAAGCGACGGATGAGTCAATTCCTGAACCGCTGCTTCGGGCAACGTCAGTGCCCCGCCCTGCAACACTTTTCCCAGCAATCCCGCCAGCCGCACATCAACCTGAGCTTTGGAGTTGAGCGAATCCAGAACCAGTTGAGCGTCGGTCTGATCGATATCCCCTTTAATCACCAGGTTGCTCAGCACCGCAACGCTGCCAATTTCCTCGCCGCGATGCAGATAGGTATTTTCCATTTCATGCAGCCTGGGCGCGATCAATCGCCCGGCAAACGGCGCCTTTACCTTCAGTTGCTCGTTGCGCTTCAAGGCATCATTTAGTTTCCCCTGCCACACTTGCAACTCATATTTAAGCTCAACGGCCTCCGTGAGATCGCCAGCGCCGCGCGATGCCAGATCTTTTGCGTGGATTTCGTCGATCGTCCACCGGGCCTGTTCAATATCGTGCTGCACGACCGGATTGGTGAGTTCCAGAATCAACTGCCCGGCCCGCACTGCCTGCCCGTCTTCAGCGTCAATCTTAACGACCCTTCCCTCGCGCGACATGGTCAGTTTGCCGCTTTGGGCCACGCCATGAATGTCGGTTGGATCGTCCGGCTGAACAATTCCGGCAAATTCAACATGCATGGGGAACCGCACCAGCCCGACAATAATCACCAGCGCGGCGGCCACCGCTGAACTGAATGAAATCGCCCAGGTGCGCTTGCGGTGGAGTTCAGGATCAAGCAGCAGATATTTTCCGACCTTAAACACAGGCACTAAAAGCCACGTCGCCACGCCACCGATGGCCATCAGCACGCCCAGGACCGGCACCTTATAGGTAACGAGCAATATGATCGCCACCCCGATGAAAATACGGTAAGCGCTGCTGCAAACCGCATAAAGAAATAGCCACACGCGCTGACCGATGGTGGGCAGGGGCTGCTGCAGCTTCACGCCAAAAACATGCCGCTTGATAAGCCCCATTGCATACTCCGTGCTCTTCTGACGGAGATTGGGAATCTCCAGCATGTCTGAAAGTATGTAATAGCCGTCATAGCGAAGCAGCGGGTTGGCGTTGAACATCAGCGTCGAAACGCTGGCAATGAACATGGCGTTATACGCGAGCTGGTTTATGACGGGGTAAGTCACCGGATTGGTATAGCGCCAGATAAACGCGCACAGGCACGCGAAAAACAATTCGACAATCATGCCCGCCGCGCCGACAAAAATGCGATGCCATTTGTTGGCAAATGCCCACGCCGACGATGCATCCACATAAGGCGTCGGCACCAAAACCAGCAGCATGATCCCCAGTTCGTGGCATTCACCGCCAAACCGACGGCAGGAAAACGCGTGACCTAATTCGTGAATCAGCTTGATGAAGATAAATGTCGCGTACAGGTAAAAAATGTTTTCCCAGTTGTGCTGAAGATCCAGCGCGTGGTTGGCGGCCGCGCGAATATCCGCCCATTGCGGCACGACCGTAACAAGCGCCAGCGCGACCACCACCAGCCAAATCACCGCGCCAAGCCGGCTGAACAGCACGCGGGCCACCGGAAGCCAGCGCTTCAGAAACTGATCCGGATCCCAAAGCGGAATGCGCGGGAACAGCACATTCATCATCCGGCCCTGAATCTTCCGCTTCACCATCTGCTTGTGACGGCGGAGAAGAACGGTCGCATCGGGCGTAATATCCGTCTCAAGCAGGTTGGCCGCGTAGAGCTGGCTAAGGATCTGGATGACTTCAGGCTGGGTCGGCGCGTCGTCCGCCAGTTGGCCGCCGACAAGGTCCCACGCTTCCAGCACGGTTCTTCGCCCGTCCAGCAGGCCCACAAAGCGGTACGCCGGGTCGCTTAAGCGATGGAATTGGTTGCCTGCTGGATCGCGAACCACATACCAGCGCTCGCCGCGATAATACTGCCGCGACATCTGCGCCCCAGCCCGGAGGCGCGGCTTAAGCGTCGCAACGCGATACCAGGACTCGGAGAATGTGGGTCTCAGTTGAAGCATTCAAAATTCTATTGGATAAAAAAACGTTCGGCTTTGGAATCCCACCAACGAGGCTACATCCACAGCCTGAGTTTCACATAATCGATAAACTTGTGCGTCCAGATCCATGCCAATGATCGCTTCTGCACATCGATTCGCGCCTCGCCCGCCAGGCCGGGCTTCCAAGAGGGCATCTGTCGATCCAGCTTGGCATAAACCGTAAACACGTTGTCCCCCTCCTTGGGTTCACCAAGGGGAACAATCCGGTCAATCACAAATCCATATTTTTCCGTCGGCTTGCTTGTCGTGGCCAGCAAGCCGCGCTGACCGACAAACAAATCCTGAATATCTCGATCGCTAACCGTCATTTCCGCGCGAAGGCTGTTGTCCTTGGCGATGACGAAAAGCTCCTCGCCCTCTTTCTTCGGAGCGCCTTCCTGATCGGTTAAATCACCCTTCAGGATGACGCCATCGAACGGCGCGACAACCTGCGAGCGATCCATCCGATCCTTATAAAGCTTGGCATCGGCCTCGGCGATCTTTTCCTCCGCCAGATCAATTGCCGCCTCGGCCTGTTTGTCCGGGTCGGCGGCATCCTTCGCATGCTGCGCCCGAGCCTTGGCAGCCGTATTGACCGCCTTGTTCCATTCAAGGGTTTCTTCGTCGTCGTTCATTCCAAGAAGCAACTGGCCTTTCTTGACCACCTGCCCCGGCTGAACCATTACCTTTTCAATCCATCCCTCAAAAGGTGATTCCAGCTTTCGCTTGTCGATCGAATCAAATTGGAAAGAAGCGTTCACATGATAGGTCGGCTTAAACGCAAAAAGGAAGATAATCAGTACGATGCCCAATACGGAAAGCATCTTCGCCAGCATGTGCTGCGGCCCCACTGCCTTCCTCGTCGCGTCGCGAATGCTCAGGCCAACCTTGGTCGCCAGCCAGCGGTCATTCTGATAGCGATCGTAAAGCTGGGGCGCGAGAAGATCGACGGCAACCGCCAATCCGGTCGAGGCTTGCTGTGTCAGCTTCTGCGTGGGTTGAAACTGAAGCGTAATCGCTCCCACCACATCGGCTCGGCGACGCAAAGGCAGCGTCAGAACAATGCTGCCCCCTTCCGCGCGCGACAATGCCTGGGCGGACCGGCTTACATTGGCCGTGCCTCCACCCTCCGGGTCGAAATGCACGGGCTCTTCCTGATCGATGCACTCTTCCATCACCGATTCCAGCAGCTTCACCAGTTCCTGCTTTTTATCGAACTGCTCGGTATGGGAGAATGCCTTTACCCGAATATTGTTTCCCCGAACCCATCCCAACGCCACGCGCGAAGCGTTGCCGCGCGTCGCCAGTTCATTGCAAAGATTCATCGCGGCGGATTCGAAACCTTCCGCCGTCGCTACCGCGGTTGCAAGCTGAAGCACGTGCTGATGCGATTGCGCGACGATTTGCGCCTGCTCGCTCGCCCGACGGAGTGTGTAAAGCTCGAAATACCCCGCAACCAGTTGCATCGACATCAGGCGCTGCTGCGCCCGCTCAAGATTACGGCATCGGGTAATCACCGCGCTGGCCGCGACGATTTCCCCGTCTTTACGCAGCAACGTCACCAGGCAATACTGTGTTTCCGGCAAATTATCGCCCGCGCTGATCTCGATTGCCCCATCTTTGCCCTGGGCCACGCAAGGCTTAAGAATCTCCTGAAATGCGTTGATCGCAGCCGCGCGCATCTCGGCGCTGCTGTTATCCGGCCGGATATGAGCAATTGGACGGAGGCCAAGATTCCCGTCGCGGCGCTCGATTACAAAACCGGCCGCTTCTGTCCCCGCGACAACCACCGCCTGCGTGGTCAGCAAATCATTTACGAACTGTGGCAGATTCGAAGACGCCGCCAGCAGACGCTGCACCAGGTTCGAGCGCGAAGCACTCGCGTCCTGCTGGGACGAAGATTCGGAACCCTGGGATTCAACTATTCCGGAAGCCACTGCTCACCTGCCTATGGCGGTGCGATCCGCCTCATCAACACCAGAATCCGCCGGCCACGGCAAACGAACATTCACCATCCATCCCGCCGGCTTCCCTTCATCGTTCTTCAATTCCAGCCGCACAACCTGCTCATCAACCGTTGCGTTCACAACCGGGTCGAAATAAATGACGGTGCCCGCGATCCACTTGTCCGGTTCGTTGACGTACGACGCCCAAAGTGTTTGTCCCAGCTTTAGTTTGGCCGCCTTGGCGGATTTAACATGAAAATCCACCCAAAGGGGTTGGGTGCGCACCAGGGTCATCACACCGTGCGGCCTGGCCGGATCGGCAATTTCGCCTGGGTTTACATTGATTTTTTCCACAATGCCATCCAGGGGACTCAACAACTTCATTTTCTCAATCTTGCGCTCCTGACCCGCAACGTCCGCAGCCGCCTGATCCCCCTGTTCGGAGTACACACGGATCTGAATTTCGGCTTCATCGAATTCCAGCTTCGCCTGCTGCAATTCCATTTCCGTAACGGCATGAAGCTCCGCCGATGACTTCTTATTCTCGTAAACCACCTTCTTCATGTCGCGCTCGGCGATCGCAGCATCTACCTTGGCGGTTGAGTCCGCGAGGATCTTCATCGATTTCAACTTCAATTCTTCCAGGTCGGCATCTTCCGTTGCCAGAATCTGTCCCTGATGGACCACATCACCTGGCTTCACCAGAACATTTTTCACTACGCCGGATTCCATGAATGTTGGCTCCGTCGTTGCAGAGGGGTTGGTGTGTTCCTGCACTACCTCCAGCTTCGAAAGCTCATCACCTTTGGGGGCTCCAGCCGCAAGCAAAAAGGGAGCAAAGGCCAGCACTGTCGCGAGAAGCCCTAAGCGCCGAAACGATATCGTCGATTCCATAACAAAATCCTGATCATGAACGGGCGCTGCCACCGCACCCCAGCACCCAGACCGAACATATACAGGCATAAAGTGCCTGTCTACATATATCGGCTTGCCAAAACCTAAAAAACCTGTTTGGTTAGGCGGATTGAACTTTTTATTCTGCCCGAGAACAGACTGTTTCTCTTAGTTTACGCCAGAAGAACGCATCTGGTGCGGCCGATTTGCCAATCTCACTCAGCTATCCGCCTAAGCTCAATTCTTCAAATCAGGTAATTCTCTCTTAACTCACGGCCCCACATGCACTAAACGCCTGCCAAAATGCTATCCTGGTGGGGTATTCGTGCTGTGCGATGCGCTCCAGGCCAGCCGGTAGCACTGCTCCACATCCAATACCCCACGCGCGTTCCTCAATGCTATTAGCTGGATCACACTGACTGTTTTTCCTTTTGCTTTACCCTCAAAGCCCAGGAAAGCGTTCACATCAAACCTCCCGCTCGCATAAGCTGCCACCGCAGCATGACCTACCACGGGTAGATAATCGTAACTGTCGCCCAGTGCGTTTAGATTCCATCGAAACGGATCAAAGGAAGTCGGCAAAATTTGCGCTTTCTGTTGCCGCTCGGTAGTCAGGCGGTCGATGTCGGTCAGCAGCAGAGCCCAAAATTGCGCTCGAAATGCTTCTCTCAGCGGATCGGCGCTGGCAAATAGCTGAAATTCCAAATCCCCATGCGGATTAACGCCAACCGGCAAGCGCATCGCCGCAAGCGCCGCAGCCCCAGGGCGGGTGGTTATCGGAAGTTGCTTGATGTGACCCACCAGGTAAGACGCGCTGTTGAAGTCAATCGTCGCATGATGCGGCTGCGTCGCATCCTCAACATAATGCGCGAGATATCCCGCCGCCTTCAATGCATCGTCGGGATGCGCCGCGCGATCCCCAGGTCCAAGGGCTTCAATTAACCTGCGATACATTTCTTCGACCCGCCAGGGAAGAAACCCGCCGCGTTTCCATCGAGGATCCGCAAGATCATGTGGGATCAGATCAACATCGGGCTTGCTGGAAAGATCATCGCTGTAAACAAACCGAGGTCCGAATGCTTCGAGATCGAGAAAGTGCATCTGGCCCTCGGCGCCGCCATAGGGCTCAATTTTCTTTTGCCCCTCCGGCAGATTGCGAATCTGATCGGGCATAGTCACCCAATGATCCAGCCCCTGATCAAACTCCGACGTCTCCGGGTGCAGCCCGACGGTTTGACTCAGGGCCAGCGTCCGGCAATCCGCCAGCGAGTATGGCATGTTCTGCTTTAAAAAGTCCCGCAGACCCTGAGGAGCCGTAGAATCATCAATGATGCGCAGCGCCGCCAGGCGCGTCATAAGGATATGGCCCTGATGACTCCACCCCAGCGCAGCCTGCAACCCACCGCCGACGCATGTCGTCAAAGCAATGCAAAATATCAATAAGCGTTGTCGCATGTCGTTTCGGAGCGCCTCGCCCACTATGATAGTTCGTGCGGCTCGCCCCCCAAAACAATTTTCTTCTCTGGAAAACTGTTTCTTATGAGCGCGTCAAAGATTCAGGAAACATTTGATCTGGCCCGAAGCCGGCACCAGGCTGGGCAGTTGAGCGAAGCCGAAGCACTCTACCGGCAGGTTCTCGCCTGGGAACCGAACCACGCTCCAACATTTCATATGCTCGGGATGCTTGCGGTTCAGGTAGGCCGGGCAGACATGGCAATCGGGCTTTTCCGTACCTCCATCGCCCAGAACCCCAAATCCGCCGGCTCCTATTGCGAGCTGGGAAACATTTTCGCTTCAACCAGCCGATGGTCTGATGCAGCAGCCGCCTATCGAAGCGCCATCGAAATCGTCACCGACTATCCCGAAGCAATGAATAATCTGGCAAATGTGCTTCAGGAGCAGGGTTTACCGGATGAAGCAATTTCAATCGCCCGCCGCGCGCTGCAGCTGCGGCCAAACTGGCCGGAAATTCATAACACCCTGGGGAATTTATTGAAGGAACAGGGAAACTACCCTCAATCCGCGGAGTGCTATAAGAAGGCGCTTTTGCTTCGACCGGATTTCCCCGACGCCATGAACAATCTCGCCAATGTCCTTCAGGAAAGCGGCTCGCTCGATGAAGCGATCGCGCTGTTCCAGAAGGCAATTGCGATCCAGCCCAATCTTCCCCAGGCCCATTACAATCTGGGAAACGCCCTGCAGGTGGCCGGCAGAGTCGATGAGGCGATTGCCAGCTTCGATCGTTCTTTGGCCATCCAGCCCGAAAACGCAATTACCCACAGCAACCGCATTTACGCGCTGCACTTCCACCCGGCTTACGACACACCAGCAATCTGCAACGAACTAGCCAAATGGAATCGCTTGCACGCAATGCCCCTCGCTGCGTCAATTGTCCCTTATCGAAATACCCCTGATCCCGGCCGTCGATTGAAAATTGGTTATGTCTCTTCTGATTTCTGTGAGCATGTTGTCGGATGGAATCTGTTTCCGCTGATGACGAACCACGATCATCAACGGTTTGAAATCTATTGTTATTCCAGCGCAGGCACACCGGATTTAATGACGGAAAAGCTAAAGGCAAACAGCGATGTCTGGCGTGACGTAGCCCGCGCTCCAGACGAGCAAGTGGCCCAGCTCGTCCGAAGCGACCAGATCGACATTCTAATCGATCTTTCCCTGCACTCAGCCCACCATAGGCTCCTTCTGTTCGCCCGCAAGCCGGCCCCCATCCAAATGACCTACCTTGGCTATTGCAGCAGCACCGGCCTGACCGCAATCGATTACCGTCTTTCCGATCCGTTTATGGATTCCATCGAAATGGAGGCATATTACTCGGAAAAAACGGTGCGTATGCCGCGCGCCTATTGGTGCTATCAACCGGGTATTGAAGCGCCGGAAGTCAATGCGCTGCCAGCCCTAACACATGGCCATATCACATTTGGTTGTCTCAATAATTTTGCAAAGATTCAGCAGCCTGTCGTGATGATTTGGGCGAAGATTCTTGCTGCCATCCCCGGCGCTCGGTTGATGCTTCACGCGCCACTGGGTAGCCCCCGGCAACGAATTCTCGATTGGTTCACGCAAACTGGCATTGCCGCTGAGCGCGTTGTGTTTGTGCAAAAGCAGCGGCTTCCAGAATACTTTCAGACTTATCAGACAATGGACATCGCCCTCGATCCCTTTCCCTACGGCGGAGGGATCACCAGTTGCGATGGTTTGTGGATGGGCGTACCCCCCGTCACACTCGTTGGCAGCACTGCCGTCGGGCGCGGCGGCAAAAGCATCCTTGAAAATCTCGGACTCGGAGACCTGACGGCAGAAACTCCCGAACAGTATGTGCAAACCGCGGTTAACCTTGCCAGCGATTTAAATAAGCTGGCTAACCTTCGCGCCTCCCTGCGCGATAAGATGCGCGCCTCGGCACTGATGGATGCGCCGGGATTTGCGAGGGACATCGAGCAGATTTATCGACAAATATGGCGCGATTGGTGTGGCAAGCAGGTACGGACGTAATCGTATCGGAGGAATTGTGCATGGCGGCTGAGCAGAAGTTCAAAATGGGTTTGGTGCACCACAAGGCCGGTCGACTTGATGAAGCCGAGAAGCTCTATCGAGAGGTCCTGGCTGAGGAACCGAAGCACGCAAACGCCTTTTATATGATGGGGGCGATCGCCAGGCAGGTTGGCCGCGAAGACCTTGCGATCGAACTTTTTATCAGCGCCATCGCGATCGATCCATCCGTCGCGTCTTATCACGGCGACATGGGAACCGCCCTTTTATCGATGGGTCGCGTCGATGAGGCGATCGTCGCTCTCGGCAAGGCAACAAAACTAAACCCCAATTGGGCCGAGGCGTACGGCGCCCTGGGCAACGCCCTCTACCAAAAAGGGAATCTTGATGGCGCGATCGACTGCTTTCGCCGTGCGGTTGCCGCACAGCCCAAGATGGCTGAAGCACATAATAATCTGGGCACCGCGCTGCGCGGCAAAGGCGCTCTGGAGGAGGCAATTCGCTGCTTTCAAATCGCATCAGCGCTAAAGCCCGAGTTGCCCGACCCTTACAGCAATCTGGCCAGCGCGCTGCTTGAAAAAAAGCAGGTGAAGGATGCTGTGATCCTTCTGGAGCGGGCAGCGCGATCGGGTCCGAAATCCGCCGAGATTCATTACAACCTGGCAAACGCCCTGCGCGATGACGGCCGCATCGACGACGCAATCGCGGTTTACCGCCATGCCCTTGAGTTAAAGCCGGATCATTTTGAGTGTCTAAACAACCTCGGAAACGTCCTCAAGGGAATCGATCGCGTCGATGAAGCAATCGCGTGTTTCAACCAGATCCTTTCCCAACAGCCCAAATTCTTCCGAGCCCATAGCAACCTCGGCGATGCCTACCAGCGCAAGGGGATGCTGAAAGAATCGGAAGCCTGCTGTCGCCGCGCGATTGAGCTTCAGCCCGATTTCCCCGCCTCCCGTTGGAACCTTGGACTTGCCCTGCTCCTTCAAGGCAAGCTCGCTGAAGGCTGGAAACAATATGCCTGGCGGGCGCGGGTCAGGGAATTTGACGTTAATCATCGCGAGTTTACCCAGCCGCACTGGGATGGTTCAGACTTGCGTGGGAAAAAAATCCTCCTCCATACCGAGCAGGGGTTTGGCGACACATT
This sequence comes from Planctomycetota bacterium, assembly GCA_030775485.1. Lineage (GTDB taxonomy): Bacteria > Planctomycetota > Phycisphaerae > Tepidisphaerales > Tepidisphaeraceae > JALYJB01. Next base: position 40,159 of record JALYJB010000021.1, read on the forward strand.
CCAGTTCGTGCGCTATGTGCCCATGGTCAAAGCGCGCGGGGCCAGGATCATCTTCTCCTGCGAAAATGAGGTCATGGGGCTGATGCGTGGGCAGGTGGACGCGGACGAGTGGCTTATGCCCACTGAAACCGCATCGGGATTTGACTTCCATTGCCCGCTGCTCGACCTGCCAATGATGTTCGGCACGACGCTGGAAACCATTCCGAACAAAGTTCCCTATTTGATTGCGCCCGCACGGAAACAACAGCATTGGCAAAGCCGGGCTGCGGCGATGACCGGATCCAAAGTTGGTTTGGTCTGGGCGGGCAAGCCGATCCACCGCAACGATCGCAGCCGCTCGATGGCACTCCAAACCTTGGCGCCGCTGGCCAGGATAACGCGCCTTAATTTCATCAGCCTGCAAAAGGGCGCAGCGGCCGAGCAGGCAAAATCACCACCCGCTGGCATGAACCTGATTGACTGGACAGCCGAGCTGGCCGATTTCGCCGATACCGCCGGGCTCATCGCAAATCTTGATCTGGTCATTACCGTGGACACCGCGGTAGCGCATCTTGCTGGCGCCATGGGCAAACCCGTCTGGGTGTTGCTGCCGTTCGCGCCCGATTGGCGATGGATGCGGGATCGAAATGATTCGCCCTGGTATCCAACAATGAAGCTCTTTCGACAGCCCAAGCCGGCGGATTGGAGCCAGCCCGTTGAAGAAGTTGCCGCAATTCTCGACAGATATCTGGGCAAATAGCGTTCACCCCCAAGCCCTGATTTTCCCTTGAGGGAATCGAGCGATGGCTTCAATGACACTCCAAAATGCGTTTGCTCTGGCGCAGGAGCATCTCTCCACAGGGTCTCTGGCCCAAGCGGAATCCATCTACCGGCAGATTCTGAGCCAGCAAAACGACCACCCCGACGCCCTCCATATGCTGGGTCTTATCGCCTACCAGACCCAGCGAACTGAAGCCGCCGCCGAACTAATCCGTCGCGCGATCGGCGTGGAATCGAAGGCTGAATATTACGCCAATTATGGCCTGGTGCTGGCGGCCCTCGGGAAGCGCCAGCAAGCGATTGAAGCCTACCAAACGGCACTCTCATGCAAACCTCAATTTCCGGAGGCAATGAACAATCTGGCCAATATGTTTCTGGAAAGTCGCCAGCTTCGCGAGGCCGTTGATCTATACCAAGGCGCGCTGCGATTGCTGCCGAAATTCGCCAAAGCGCTCAATGGCCTGGGAAATGCCTACCAAATTGCCGGACAATTGGACGAAGCAATCAATAGCTACCGACAGGCAATCTGCATCGAACCGCATTCCGCGGCAATCCAGAACAACCTGGGCAACGCACTATATCTCACGGGCCAATGGGACCTGGCTATCGAATCTTATGAACGCGCTCGCGAACTCCAGCCCAACTACCCGGATGTGCATTACAATTTGGGAAACGCGCTGCAAATGAAAGGACAGACCCAGCAGGCAATCAGTGCTTATCGGCAGGCCCTGGCGCTGCGGCCCAACTACCCCGAAGCGCAAAACAATCTCGGGAACGCGCTTCGCAGAGACCGGCGCTTTGACGACGCGATCGATTGCTACCGTAGCGCCATCGCCCTACGACCCAATTTTGTCGATGCCCACAACAACCTGGCAACCGCGTTCAAAGACCTGGGAGAGCTGGATGATGCCATCGCCGGCTTCGACCAGGCGCTCGGATTTCAGCCCGACAACGTGGCGATCGCAAGCAACCGGCTTTATACGCTTTATTTCCATTCCGGCTTCGATCCAGCGGCAATTTTAAAAGAGCACGAGCAATGGAATCAGCGGTTCGCGGCGAAGTCTAGGCCCTCGGCGCCCAGCTATGACAATGACCGATCTGAAAATCGCCGAATAAAAATCGGTTATGCATCTCCCGATTTTCGCGATCATGTTGTCGGACAGAATCTTCTCCCGCTCTTGCGCGAGCATGATCATCAGCAATTCGAAATTTTCTGTTACGCCAATGTTCAGAAGCCGGACATGATCACGGAAAAGTTTCAATCTTACGCAGACCAATGGCGCAATCTCGTCGGCAAAAATGACGAGCAAGCGGCTGAAATGATTCGGGCGGACCAGATCGACATTCTGGTAGACCTGTCGCTGCACATGGCGAACAACCGAATGCTGGTGTTTGCCCGCAAACCCGCGCCAATCCAGGTCACATTTGGCGGCTATCCGGGAACCACGGGGCTGCGTACGATCGATTATCGTCTGACCGATCGATTTCTTGACCCTCCGGAAATTGGCGCGCCGTTTTATACCGAGGAAACGGTCCGTCTTCCGCATAGTTTCTGGTGCTACGATCCCGGTTCGATGGATGTGGCCGATGCGCCATTGCCGGGGCCACTCCCGGCCCTGTCCAGCGGTAGCATCACTTTTGGCTGCCTCAACAATTTCTGTAAGGTTAACGATCACGTCCTCCAGCTTTGGGGGCAAACGCTGCAAGCGATTGAAAATTCCCGGCTGTTGATGTTGGCGCCGCCCGGCCGTCCGCGGCGCCGCGTCCTCGATCAATTGAAAAACCACGGCGTGGATGAATCGCGCGTGGAGTTTGTCGAGCTTCAGCCCCGCAAAAGCTATCTGGCTACCTACCAGAGGATTGATATGGGTCTGGATACTTTCCCCTATAATGGCCACACCACCAGCCTGGATTCGTTGTGGATGGGCGTGCCCGTCATCAGTCTGATCGGCCAGACAGTTGTCGGCCGTGCGGGATGGAGTCAGATGTCGAACCTGGATTTGACCGAATTCGCCGCTCATTCGTGGCCTCAGTTCGTGGACATCGCCGTGAAATGGTCCGCCGACCTCCAATTGCTGAGCAATTTGCGCGCAACCCTGCGCGGCAGAATGCAGCGCTCGCCGCTGACAAATTGCAAAGTCTTTGCACGAGACGTCGAAGCGGCCTACCGCGAAATGTGGAGTCGGTGGCGCTCCAGCCGTTGAGCTTCCATGACGCCAATGACGCTTCCCCAAATTCTTGAAATTGCCGTGACGCATCACCGTCAGGGCCGGCGGGCGCAGGCGGAACAACTTTACCTTCAGATTCTGGCGCATCGCCCGAATGATCCGGAGGCGCTGCACATGCTGGGCGTGCTGGCGTTTGATGTTGGCAAACTGCCGATCGCGCTCGATCTGATCAACCGCGCCATCGCCGTGAACCCGGGCAAATGGGAATACTTCAGCAATCTTGGATTGGTCCTGATCAATCTACAGCGCCACGAGGAGGCAATTGCAGCTTACCGAAAGTCGCTGGCGATGAATCCGGAAAACATATCCGCGCATCACAACATCGGCTCGGCATTTCAGGCAATGCAGCGTTTCGATGAAGCAATTGCGTCTTACCGCGAGGTGTTATTTCGTCAGCCGCTGAATGCCGAGACCTGCATCAATCTCGCCCATTCGCTCCGTGCCAAAGGCCAGTATGACCAGGCGATTGACGCTTATCGCAAGTATGCGGCGCTGCGGCCGGAAGCACCCGATGTCGATCTTCATCTTGGCAATGCCCTGACGGAGGCAAATCGTGACGAGGAAGCGATCGAACCCCTGACGCGGGCGGTAGCGCGGTACCCGCGCGATCCCCTCCTGCACACAAACCTTGGCATTGCGCTGCAAACTGTCGGCCGCACCGCGGACGCGATTACCGCGCACAGCACGGCAGCCGCCATCCAACCCAATGAGCCAAGCTATCATTACAACCTGGCCATTTCCCTTCTGCACTTTTTTCGATTTCCCGAAGCAGTCGCCGAGTTGCAACGCGCCATCGATTTGGCGCCCGAAGATCCTGATTTCCAAAACTACATGGGCAACGCTCTGCGCACCATTGGGAAATACGACGAGGCAATTCCCTATTATCAAAAGACCATTGAATTGGCGCCGCATTCGGCCATCGGCTACAACAACCTGGCCAACGCCTATAAGGATACCGGCCGATTGGACGAAGCCCTGGCGGCGTATGACAAAGCCATTGAATGCGATCCAAAGCAGGCGGCTCACCACAGCAATCGCATTTACCTGATGTACTTCCATCCTGAATATGACGCTCAGGCGATTCTGCAAGCGCACAAGGAATGGAACGAACGGCACGCCAGGCCCCTGCTGGCTTCCGCGGATTTCGACCAAACCCTTGCGAATCCCCACCGGCGGCTCCGTATCGGTTACGTATCACCCGATTTCCGCGAGCACGTTGTTGGCCAGAACGTGCTGCCAATTCTACTTCACCACGACCGGGATCAGTTTGAAATCTTCTGCTACGCCAGCGTGCAAAGCCCCGATGACATGACCCGCCAATTCCAGGAAAGCGCCAACCATTGGCGCAACTGGAACAATGTCAGTGACGAACGAGCGGCCGAAATGGTGCGCAAAGATCAAATTGATATTTTGGTGGATCTCTCGCTTCACATGGCTCATAACCGCCTGCCGGTCTTTGCCCGAAAGCCGGCGCCGGTGCAGGTTACATTTGCGGGCTATCCAGGCGGGACGGGCCTTCCAGCGATGGATTACCGCCTCAGCGATCCCTATCTTGATCCACCCGAATTTGATCAGCATTATGTGGAGAAGACATATCGTCTCCCGGACAGTTTCTGGTGCTACGATCCAGCCGTCGTGCCCGCTGCGTCAAACGTGGAAGTCAACCCTCTTCCCGCGATCCAGAATGGATTCGTCACCTTCGGCTGTTTAAATAATTTTTGCAAAGCCAATGGCCAGACCCTCGAACTCTGGTTAGCTGTGCTACAGGCCGTGGCCAATTCACATTTGTTCGTTCAAGTGCCCCAGGGCACAACTTCACGGCAGTGGGCGCAAAAGCTTGAGCAGGCGGGCATTGAACAAAGCCGGCTGCATTTTTCTCCGTATCAGGAACAGAAGGATTATTTTCGCCTGTATCATCACATCGACATAGGCCTGGACACCTTGCCCTATAATGGCCATACAACGAGCCTTGATTCTTTGTGGATGGGCGTGCCGGTGGTGACGATGCTGGGCAAGACCGTGGTCGGTCGCGCGGGCTGGAGCCAGTTGAACAATCTTAAATTGACAGATCTCGCTGCCCACACGCCGGCGGAATTCGTGAATATCGCCGTGAATCTCGCCAACGACCTTCCGCGTCTGGCCAATCTTCGGTCGAGCCTTCGCGGGCGCATGCTTCAGTCCCCGCTCACCGACGCGAAAAGCTTTACCAGAAACATCGAAGTTGCCTATCGCAATATCTGGCAGGCGTGGTGCCACAGTCAGGGAAGGCCCCGATGACTTCAATGACGATCCATCAAGCTCTTGATGAGGCCCTGCAACATTTCCGGGCCGGCCGCTTTTTCGAAGCCGAGACGCTTTATCGTCAGATTTTGTCGCAAGACCCAAAAGTGCCCGATGCCTTGCAGATGCTCGGAATACTCGCGTACACCGCCGGCCATAATGTTGTAGCAGCCAATCTGGTTCGCAGCGCGATCGAGCTGGCGCCCTCCATCGCGCCATATCACAGCAATCTCGGGTTGATTCTCCTGACCCTGGCAGACGTGAAGGAAGCGATTAAAGCATTCCAGCGAGCCATCGAGCTTCAGCCCCAATTTCCCCCGGCCCACAACAATCTTGGAAATGCCTATAAGCAGCAGGGCCGGCTTGACGACGCGCTCGCCAGCTTCCAAACCGCCTTGTCGTTGCAGCCGCAATATCCCGAAGCGCTGAATAACCTGGCGATGGTGCTTCAGGAATCCGGCCGCGTCGAGGAGGCCATTGAAATTTACAACCAGGTTATCCGAATGCAGCCGGATTCTGCCCAGGCCCACCATAACCTGGGCAATGCCCTCAAGCAGCAGGGACGCGCGCATCAGGCGATCGGGGCCTATCAAAAGGCCCTTCAGCTCCAGCCGAATCTTGCCGGCACCCACAACAACCTTGCCGATGCATTAATGGATCTCGGGCGAATCAATGAAGCATTGCAGGCCTTTGATCGCGCCTTAAAATTACAGCCCACCAGTGCCCAGTTTCACAGCAACTATCTCTTCGCGATGCACATGACCCCAGCCATCGCGCCGCGGGAAATTTTTCAAGCTCATCTGCGATGGAATGAGGTTCATGCGCGGTCTCTTTCCCGAATTATTCAGCCGCATGCAAACCTTGTTGCTCCCGATAGGCGCCTGAAAATCGGTTATGTCTCTCCCAATCTTCGCGAGCATTCGGCCGCCAATTTTCTGGAAAGCCTGCTCTCGTCGCACGACTGGCGGAATTTCGAAATCCACTGCTTTTCGGATCTCGCCCGGCACGATCAGGGGACCGCCAGAATGTTGAAAGTCTCGAATACATGGAACGACATCGTCGGAATAACCGACGCACAGGCAGCCGATATCGTTCGTGAGTCTCAGATCGATATTCTGATCGACCTTGCCGGCCACACTCCCGGCAATCGCCTGGGCATGTTCGCTCAAAAGCCCGCCCCCGTGCAGATGACATTTTTCGGCTATCCGGATACCACCGGATTGTCGACCGTCGATTACCGGCTGACCGACGCGTACGCCGACCCCCCGGGCCTTACCGAAAACCTCCACTCCGAGCAGCTCCTTCGATTGCCCAACTGCTTTTTGTGCTATACCCCCGCGCCATATGGTCCAAGTGTGTCGCCGCTTCCCGCCTCAAAAACAGGCTACCTCACCTTTGGTTGCTTTAATGGCCGGCTGAAAATTTCGGATCAGGCCATTAAATTATGGGCTCAAATCTTGCGACAGATTCCCAGGGCTCGTCTTCTTCTCAAGAGCCAATCCTTCGCTGAGCCCGCTGCCCGACACTTCTTGGTTAACCAATTCACCTGCGAGGGAGTGACGGCCGATCGGCTCGATCTGCGCGAATGGTTATCTTCCAGTGACGAACCTGCGCGCCTCTACGACGAGATAGACATCGCCCTTGACACCTTCCCATACAACGGAACAACGACAACCTGCCAAGCCATGTGGATGGGCGTGCCGGTGGTAACGCTCGCCGGCACAACGCACGTCAGCCGGGTGGGCGTAAGCTTGCTTTCCAATTTGGGGCTTACTCAAACCATCGCCAGGACGGAACAGCAGTATGTGGAAATTGCCATGAAGTTGGCGGGCGATATTCCCAACCTTGGCCGGCTCCGGGCGAGCATGCGACAGCAGTTTCTGCGATCACCGCTTGCCGATGCGCCTCGCTTTACCGCCAATGTGGAGAAGGCCTATCGCACCGCATGGAAGACTTGGTGCATCTCTCAATCGGCTCCCGGGCAAATACAATCGTATCGCAAGGACTGAAACCCGATGACGGCGATCACCCTCCAACAGGCATTCGATCTCGCCCTTGTTCATCACAGGGCGGGCAGATTCCCCGAAGCTGAAGCCATTTACCGCCAGATTTTGGCGCAAAACCCGGATAACGCGACAGTCCTCCATATGCTCGGAACACTCGCCCATCAGGTGGGTCAAAACGAAGCAGCCCTCAATCTGATCGTTCGGGCAGCTTCCATTAATCCTGATGCTCCTGAAATTTATATGAACCTGGGTGTGATTCTCGACTCTCTCGGTCAATTTAAAGATTCCCAGAAAATATATGAACACGTCCTGACGCTTGCGCCCCAGCACGCCGACGCGTACGCCAGGCTCGGCAACAGCCTTCGCCACAGCAAGAAGTATGGCGAGGCGATTGAGGCCTGTCGCAAAGCCATTGCGCTGCGGCCCGATTTTTCAGAAGCCTATAACCACCTGGGCAACGCCCTGCAGGACACCGACGCTTTCCATGAAGCAGAGGAAGCATTCAAACAGGCTATCGCACTGCAACCCAATTCTATTGAGGCCATCTACAACCTGGGAAACACCTATTTCAAGGAAAAAAAACTCGATCAGGCGATTGATGCGTACTGCCACGCCACGGCAATCAATCCCAATTTCGCCCCCGCGCAAAATGCGCTGGGCAGCATCTACAAGGAGAAGGGCCAGCCCCAGGAAGCAATTGAGGCATTCAGTCGCGCGGTACAATTGCAGCCAACCCTGGCGGAGGCATCCTATAACCTCGCGCTCACGCTCCACGAAGTCGGCAGGTCGGAGGAGGCAATCGATGCATACCGCAGCGCCATCCGGGTGCGGCCGGATTTCGCACAGGCCTACAACAATCTGGCAATTACCCTCAAATCCTGCAATCGCATCGAGGAGGCATCCGAGGCATTCCGTGAACTTGCCCGGTTGCAGCCAAATCTTCCCGAGGTTCATTTCCATCGCGGCACCACCATGGCCGGGATGGGCAAACATCAGGCCGCTCTTGAAAGCTTCGACTCTGCCCTCCAGCTAAACCCCGATTATGCCGAAGCCCATGACTTCCGTGGCAATGTGCTCATCGCGCTGGGCCGCTTTCAGGAAGCCATCGCCGCGCACCGAAGGGCGATTGAGCTCCGCCCCGATTTTGCCCAGGCTTATAACAATCTTGGCAATTCCCTGCTCAGCAGCGGAAAAATATCCGACGCCATTAATGCCTATCAAGCAGCCGCCCAAATGAAGCCGCAATGGCCGGAAATCCATAACAATCTGGCCAACGCCCTGCAAAGGGCCGGGCGGCTCGATGAAGCGCTAACCACTTGCCGCAAGGCGTTGGAATTGAAGGAGCAATATCCACAGGCGTCGAACAACTTCGGCAATATCTTGCTTGAACTCGGCCAAGCCGATGCGGCCATTGAGGCCTATCAGCGGGCGATCGACCTGAAACCCGAATATGCCGAAGCTCATAACAACCTCGGCAACGCGCTCTATTCCGTGGGTGAAATGGATAGGGCTATCGCAGCCTACAAATCCGCCCTGCAAATAAATCCCAAATACGTCAACGCGTACAACAATCTGGCGGGCTCTTATAAAGATACGGGCCGCATCCCGGAGGCCATGCAAGCCTACGACCGAGCGCTGGCCCTCGCGCCCGACGACGCCAGAATTTTAAGCAACCGAATTTACACCATGCATTTTGATCCGGCACGCGATGCCGCCGCCATTCGCGCCGAGCTCGCCCGCTGGAATCAGTTGCATGCCGTCCCGCTGCGTGGAGCGATAGCCCCGCATGCCAATACGCGAGATCCCCATCGGCGGTTAAAAATTGGTTATGTATCCGCTGATTTCCGGGGGCATGTCGTTGGATGGAATTTGTTGCCGTTGCTGAGCCACCACGATCCCCGACAATTCGAAATCTTCTGCTATTCCAGCGTCACCAAGCCCGACGAAATCACCGCCAAAATCAAGGCGCGTGTCGATGTCTGGCAAAGCCTGCTCGGCCTTGGTGATGAAGCCGCCGCTGATCTTATTCGCGCCGATCAAATCGATATTCTGGTCGATCTAACGCTCCATTCCGCTCATAATCATTTGCCGCTGTTTGCTCGCAAGCCCGCGCCGCTCCAGGTCACTTATTTGGGTTATTGCAGCAGCACGGGTCTCGAAACAATCGACTATCGCTTCTCCGATGCCCATCTCGACCCGCCCGGAACTGACGACAACTATTCGGAAAAAACATTTCGCCTCCCTCATTGCTATTGGTGCTACGAACCTGGAGGCGCGGCGCCGGAGCCTGGCCCACTCCCAGCCCGCGCCAACGGTTTTATCACCTTTGGCTGCCTCAACAATTTTGCCAAGATTTCAGACCCGGTACTAATCCTCTGGTTCCAGATTCTCACCGCCTCACCCAGCTCTAAGCTGATCCTCTACGCCCCCCAAAGCAGCCAGCGCCATCGCGTCGCGAATCGATTGCAAGAGCTGGGCATCGCGCCCGATAGATTAGAATTCGTCGGCAAAATGCCTTTCGAGCAATACATCCAGTCCTACCAGAAAATGGACATCATGCTCGACCCCTTCCCCTACGGCGGAGGCATCACCTCCTGCGACGGACTTTACATGGGCGTCCCGCTCGTAACGCTCGTCGGAAAAACAGCCGTCGGTAGGGGTGGAAACAGCATACTTCACAATCTCGGCCTGCCCGAGTTGGTCGCGCAAACGCACGAACAATATCTGCGGATCGTCCTGCAGCTTACGGGCGATCTCACCAAACTTTCCAACCTCAGAGCCACCCTGCGCCAGAAAATGCGCTCTTCACCGCTGATGAACGCCCCCGCGTTTGCCAAAGACGTGGAAGCCGCCTACCGCCAAATCTGGCAACAGTGGTGCAAAAGCTCCTGACCTAAGATACTGCTGTCATGCGTGCATTTGTCACCGGCCAGGTCGGCGTGGAAAAAGTTCCGTATCTGGAGGCCGTCAAAGCCGAAGCCCTGCGCAACGGTTTTGATCTGGAAGTCTGCCACGTCGGCAAGATGATGTACGCCGAAGCGCCCGATGTCCCTGCCGGTAGAATCCTCAATCTCCCCATCACCCGCCTTAATTCGTTGCGACGCGCCGTCTTCAAGGAAATCCTGGCCATCGCCCAGCGCCACGAACACGTCATTATCAATTCCCACGCCACCTTCCGCTGGCGCCACGGCCTTTTCTCAGCCTTTGATTTCGATCAGATCAAGGCGCTAAGCCCCGATCTCTACGTAACGCTTCTGGATAACGTCGAATCCGTCCACCAGCGACTCCTGCGCGATCACGATCTGGATCATTCCCTCAAAGACATCATGGTCTGGCGCGAAGAAGAATTGCTCGCCACCGAAATCATCGCCAACATCACCCGCGGCTACGGTCACTTCTTCATGATCAGTCGCGGCCGCAAAACACCTAACGTCCAAACCCTGCATGAACTCATGTTCGCCCCGAAAAAGAAGCGCGCCTATTTGAGCTTCCCCATGAGCCACGTCATGGAGCTCCCCCAAACGCTCGCGGAAATCACCCAATTCAAGGAAGCCATCAGCCGGCATTTCATTACCTTCGATCCTTCCGATGTGGATGAACTCGTCCTGCACACCATGGCCCTCAAGGCCATGGAAGAAGGCCGCACCGTGATTGAAGTACAGGCGGCCGAGGGTCCCATCACCCTCAAAACCGCCGATGTCGCCCAGATCAGCGGCGACATCATGGGCCAGATCTACGCCCGCGATTTCAAAATGATCGATCAAAGCGACATCATCGTAAGCCTCGTCCCCGAACTTCCCGGCGGCAAGCCCGGATTGTCCAGCGGCGTCGAACGCGAATTACACCACGCGTTCGAAGGCGGTAAAGAGGTCTACGTCATCTGGACCTGCCGAGCCACGCCCTCGCCATTTATCACCGAAACCGCCACCCGCGTTTTCGCCACCACCCAGGAAGCAATCGAATATTTCCGACAAAGGGGCTACCTGGACAACTGATTCAACCCGCTAATCACACACATGATTCAAAACGTCACCGTCTATTGCTCCAGCAGCTCCAAAACCGCGGCCATCCATCGCGATGCCGCCAACGCGCTGGGCCAAGCCATCGCCAAACACGGCTGGGGTCTCGTCTACGGCGGCAATTATCTTGGCCTGATGGGAATTCTCGCCGATGCCGTCCGCGCCGCCGGTGGCAAAGTCATCGGCATCACCCCGCAGCTATTCATCGATGAAGGCGTCGGCGATCACCTCTGCGATGAATTGGTCATCACCCCAACCCTGCGCGATCGTAAGCATCTGCTCGAACAGCGCGGCGATGCCCTCATCGCCCTCCCCGGCGGCCTGGGAACCCTGGAAGAAACCTTCGAAGTCTTAGTGGGCAAAAGCCTGGGCTTGCACCAGAAACCAATCGTGCTGCTGAATATTGAAAATTATTACCGGCCGCTTCTGGAAATGATTCAACACGGCATCGACCAGAAATTCATCAAGCCGACTGCCCAGCAGCTTTATTTCGTGGCCGATTCGGTTAATGCATCGATCGACTATCTAACAAATCACGCCCCGCCCGCGACACCGGTTAACAACCAATTAATTTCCACGGTCGAATGATTCCCGCCGCGCTCACCCCTTCACAACCACAATGCTCTTCCCCTCAACCAGCAGGTCGAACACCTGCGCGATATCCTCCGCCCGCAACCGAATGCATCCCATGCTCGATTGCTTCCCAATGCTTTCTGGGTCGATCGTGCCGTGAATTCCGTAAGATAATTTTCCCACCGCCTGCCCCTCCGTCCCGGTCAGCCCGATCCAAAATCCGCCCAGCGGATTCTTCGGGTCATCCGCTGCGACCACGCCCTCCCCGCGCGGGCTGTAATACGTCGGATGCTTCAGCTTCCGGTGCGGCTCAATCATCCACGTCCCCACCGGTGTGCTGTCATCCCGCCCCAGCCCAACCGGATACGTCGTCACATACATCGAGCTCTTCTCCCCCGGAAGCCCGCCCAGATACATGTCCATCGTGAATTTTTGCTTGTCCACCACCGCAAAGAACGGCCCCTGAATCACCTTGATCGTCGCCCCCGCCCGCAGCGATTTTGGCGGAATCCCATTGATATGGCTCAGCAACTCCCAAGTGGTGTCATGCTCAGCCGCAATTTTCGCAAAGCTCTCGCCCCGCTGAACCACATATGTTCCGCCATACGGGTCCGCGGCAACATGCTGCCGGCTAAACACCAGCGTCTGACTGATCTGGCTGATCATCGATTTCACCGACCCAGCCTGCGCCTCGGATAATTGCCCCGATTGCAACGCATCATTCAACTGCTGCCGCGCCGCCAGCAGTTTCCCCGCATCAATCTGCGCCTTCGCTTCAATCAATAACGTGGAACTCGGCGCGGTTGTCGGCGCCTCCATCTTAGAAGCCAGGATCGCCTGTGTCGCCGGCGATTCAATTGCAACGCGCGCAGGCGCCGATTTCGATTCGTCGAAGCTGATCCCTCCCGGCCGCGTCGAGGGCAAAGCATGCGGCACGCTCGAAGTATCCGCCATCAGCCCGTTCCCACCCGTCGGTGGCAAACTCGCTTGCGCGGGCGCCGGTTGCTCGGCATGCGCCGCCGAGGGCCGGCTGTTCAGCTTATAAAAAATAGAACCTGCCCCCAGACAGACTGCAACAGCCAGAATGGCAATAAGGGGACGACTGACGCGACGATCGAAGCGACTCACGAGAACCTCCATGTTCTCCGATTACACACAGCGATGGGCGGTTGCGCAAATTCAGTTCTGCTGGGTCATGCAATTGGCGGCAAATCGGCGAATTCCGCGATCCGTGCATAGCATACTAAGCGGCATGTCATGGTCAAGCACCGGAACGCTTTCTACGATTTGTTCTTCAAACGCCATCCCGCAGGAAAGACCGATGAAATCCGACTGCGCCAGGAACCGATCGTAAAAGCCCATTCCCCGCCCGATGCGATGGCCGTCGGTTGTGAATCCCATGCCCGGCACAATCACCAGGTCGATAAGATTTATCGGGATAGGCTGCCCGCTCACCGGCTCGCGAACGCCCGCCCCGGAAGTGGTCATGCTCGTTTGAAGACTGGTAATTTCCACCGGCAGCATACGACGCTGATTCCAACTCACCTTCGGCACCACCACTGTCTTACCGTTCTGCCAGCACCGCAGCGCCAACGGAGCCGTATCAACCTCATGAGACATGCTGAGGAACAGCATAACAACGCGGGCCGCCGCAAATTCCGGTGTGCCGGCCATGGTCGTACACGCCGCCAGGCTCTTCACCTGAATATCGGCATCACTCATCGCTTCCAGCTTCTCGCGAAGCTGTCGGCGGATGGTGTGTTTATCAGTGTTCTCCATACGTTCCATCGTCCTAGCCCCACCGCCCCGTCGAAAACACCCACCCAGCCATTAAGCCTTACCCTCATCCTTCTGGCCGGGACTGCCTTTTTGCACGGTTAACCGGTTTTTGATCTGAGCCTCATACCCTCGATCTGTGGGTTCATAATATACTTTATCGACACCCAGGTACTCTTGTTCGACAAAACCTCCAGGAAAATCGTGCGGGTACTGATAATCTTGCCCCTGGCCGAGCCTTTTGGCGCCCTGATAGTGAGAATCTCTCAAATGCCTGGGCACCGGCACCGTCCGACCCTCACGAACGTCCTTCATAGCCGCCCAGATTGCCAGGGCTGATGCATTCGATTTGGGCGCCGTCGCCATATAAATCGCCGCCTGCCCCAGCGTCAATTGAGCCTCCGGCATCCCAATTTTCTCGACAATATCAAACGCCGCCGCCGCCACCACCAATGCCTGCGGGTCCGCATTCCCAATATCCTCCGATGCCAGAATGGCGATGCGCCTTGCGATAAAACGCGGATCTTCCCCCGCTTCCAGCATCCGCGCCACCCAATAAACCGCGGCATCCGGATCGCCGCCCCGCATGCTTTTAATGAGCGCGCTGGCCGCGTCGTAATGCTCGTCGCCCGTCCCGTCGTAAACGATCGCCTTCCGCTGAATCGATTGCTCAGCAACATCCAATGTGATGCGAATCGGCCCCGCGTCCGCTTCCGAGCTTTCAACTTCACCAGTCTTGTCCCCCTTCAACTGTGACAAAACCGCAACCTCCAGCGCCATCAACGCCCGGCGCCCATCCCCATCAGATTTTGTCGCCCACAAATTCAACGCCTCAGGCGCAATTTCAATCTTGAGTGTCCCATAACCCCGCTCCCTATCCTTCACCGCCCGCAGGATCAGACCCCGAATCGAATCTTCCGTCAGTGGCGCAAACTGAAAGATCTGGCTACGGCTGATCAGCGGTGAATTCACCGCAAAGAACGGATTCTCCGTCGTCGCCCCCACCAGCAGAACCATCCCCGCTTCCACATCAGGCAGCAAAATATCCTGCTGAGCACGATTGAATCGATGAATCTCATCCAGAAACAAAACCGTGCGATTCCCACCCGCGCCCAGCCGCTCCTTCGCTTCTTCCAATATCGCGCGCACTTCCTTCACGCCAACCGCCGCTGCGTTCACCTGCACAAATTCACTCTTGGTATACGTCGCGATGAGCTGAGCCAGCGTCGTCTTCCCCGTCCCAGGCGGCCCATAGAAAATCACACTGGTCAGCCGGTCCGCCTCCAGCATCCGACGCAGCAACTTCCCCGGCCCCAGAAAATGCTCCTGCCCCGCAAACTCGTCAAGCGACCGCGGGCGCATCCTCACCGCCAATGGCGCAACCCGCTGTAGATTTTTCTGCCGCGATTCAGCGAAAAGATCCATATCAACAATAATAGGCGAATCTTCCGCCCCGAGGTACGCACGCTTCCAACTGAATCCCGATTATCGTGCAATCCAGGCGCCCCATCACCACCGCCGCGCCTGGCTCGCCACCTTCATCGGCAGCCCAAACAAATCGATAAACCCGCGAGCCGCCGTCACGTCGTACCCTTCCATGCTGAAGCTCGCCAGTTGCGGATCATACAAGCTGAAGGGGCTTGTCACCCCCGCTGCGGTGGCCCGTCCCTTCAGCAGCTTCACTTTCACCTGCCCGCTCACCGCCGCCTGCGTATGATCGATAAACGCCTGCATCGCATCGCGTAGCGGATGGAACCACTGACCGTTGTAAACCAGTTCCGCATAGCGCAGCGCAACCTGCTGCTTGTAATGGAACGTATCGCGCTCGATGCAAATCTGTTCCAACGCCTTGTGCGCCTCGTAAAGAATCGTCCCGCCCGGCGTTTCATACGCCCCGCGCGATTTCATCCCCACCAGTCGATTCTCCGCCAGTTGCGTCTGTCCCACCGCATGCTTCCCGCCCAGCATGTTCAATTGCGCAATCAGCGCCTCGCCACTTAGCTTGTTCCCATTCACCGCAACAGGATTCCCCCGTTCAAAATCGATCGTCACATACTCCGGCTCATTGGGCGCCTGAGTCACGGGTACAGAAATCAGCCATAAATCATCCTTCGGTTCATTCGCCGGTGATTCCAAATCTGCCCCTTCATGGCTGATGTGCCACAAATTGCGATCCCGGCTATAAATCTTCTTCTTGCTCTGCTCGACCGGCACACCCTTCATCTTCGCGTAATCGATCGCGCTCTCCCGGTCGCGAAGCTCAAAGGTCGGGTCCTTCCACGGCGCGATAATCTTCAGCTGCGGCGCCAATGCCATGTAAGTCAGTTCAAACCGAACCTGGTCATTACCCTTGGAAGTAGCCCCATGCCCCACCGCATCCGCGTTCGTCTGCCGCGCAACTTCCACCTGGTATTTGGCGATGATCGGCCGCGCAATGCTCGTCCCCAGCAGATAATCGTTCTCATAAACCGCGTGCGCCCGCAGCATCGGAAAGCAGAATTCTTCCGCGAATTCCTTCCGCAAATCCATGATGACAACTTCATCCGCCCCGCTCTTCCGCGCTTTATCCTCAATCCCCTTCAGTTCATCCCCCTGCCCCAGCTCCGCCGCGAACGCCACCAGCTTCACTCCCGGATAACGGTCCTTAAGCCAGGGAAGAATGACGCTGGTATCCAGCCCGCCGCTATATGCAAGAACGATTTTCTTAGGTTGTGAGGGTTCTGTAACCACGAGTAATGCTCCAGATTAAGATTAAATAAACGAAACGAGCGAATCGCCAATCAGCCCGGCTGGGTGACCGACGCCCCGCCCTTTTGCAGAATGTGCTTGATAAGATCCAGCCGCATAATGACCTGATCCATGTCGGCCGGGCGCTTGGAGGGCTTGGTCGCCACGCATTCCATCACCAGGCTGGATAAGCCCGCCGGTACGCGCGGGTTTATGTCCGCGGGGGTCTGAATGGTTTGATCCAGAAGGAAGCTGTTGTCCCCCTTCTTGTTCACTGTGTACAGCGTCGGAATGTTCTTGCCCGTCAAAATCCAGTAGAACGTCGCCCCAAGATTGAAAACGTCCGTCTGCACGCTGATCGGCCGCCGCGCCACCTGCTCCGGCGCGATGTAATCCGGCGTCCCCTGAATCCGTTCCTTCACCGTCCCGATTTTGCACCCCTGGCCGAAGTCAATCACCTTCACCGCGCCGTTTTCGCTGCGCAGAATGTTGTTCGGCTTGATGTCGCAGTGCGCATACCCCAGCGCGTGCATCGCCTTCAGCCCCTGGGCCGCCTGCATGAACGTATCGACGATCTCCATCATGCCGCCCGGCGGGCGCACATCCAGCGGCTTGCCATCCACCAGTTCCATGACCAGAAATGCTTCGGTCACTTTCACCAGCATCGTCTTGTTAATTTTCAGCTCGTAACTTTTGCGAAGATTGGGATGGTTGAATTGCCGGCTGATCTCAAATTCCGATTCCATCTGTTCGACAAATCGGATGTCCTTCTGCCCCGAACGCACAACGTGCTTGAGCGCGTAGACCTGATTGGTTCTGGGATCGCTAACGGCGTAGATGGTGCTGCCCGCACCTTCACCCAAGCGCTCCAAAACCTCGTAATTGAGGAGCTTCTGACCCATTAGATTGTCTGCCATCCGGGATTCAACGCCATTTCCCGAGCCTGCTGGATGGAAAACAGGAAGGAAGAAGCCCAAGGGGTGATGAGGGAAAATATGACTCGACCACCTTGTGCGAGACGTTACCCGAGTTCGGGTATTCACTTATGTCTTGCGAAGAAGGCCGCCATGGTGCGCTTCGCACCATGGATAAATCAAGGCTGCTGCCCACTTAACAAGCAAAAGCAAGTTAAACAAACCGATTTGAAATAGCAAGGCAATCTTAAGCTTGCGCTCAGCCCCACCCGCAAAAAGCGTGCGTTGCTGGAGATCAGGGAAGGATTTGGTCGCGAAAGGACGTAATCGGAAAGTATCGACCTATGCTTGACGGCGCGCCGGGTTCGTTCAGCAGAACCACCTTGTCCGAGCCAATCCGCAGGCGACCCTGCAGCGTGCTCACCAATTGTGCCAGCCGGTGCAATTGTGTCGGCGTTGGCATCGCATGATCAAAATCACCCACCAGGCAGATGCTCACGCAATCCGGCTCGATCCGCTCAACCCCCGGAGGTGCCGCCGGTGGTTGCTGCCGGACCCATCGCTGACCGATCTGAATCTCACCATCCTGGCAACCGTTTCCGTTGCCAATCACAAAGTGGTCGGCCAACCCCGTGCCCGGCAGTGAAAGCGTTCGGGCGTTCCCCGAAGTCCCGGAACTATGATGGATGTAAATGTACTTCCACTGGCTCGTGTTCGGCGTGGCGGTGGTCTTGAAAACATCGTCGAGGAAATCGCCCCGATCCGTCGCCGCCAGACTGCTGAATCCGTCCGCTGAGATCGGTGGCGGTGCCAGCGCCAGCAACAAGGCGCTGGTCAGCGTAAGGAGTGCCATAAGACTAGTCAGCACGACAATCTGACGCTTCTTTTTCTTCACAACAATCGCCCACTTGCTTGAAGGAACGGCTGAAGAGTCCGATAAAAGATCGACTCTTTCCTATGCTGTTCATCGGCACAGGCCTTCAATCAAGTTGCGAAATTTTTAAGCGCTCAAAGAGTGGAACGGTTATCGGTGTCTAGGAAACAGTCAATCGGCGGAAAATCGTGCGTGAGATTTAAGCAAT
Organism: Planctomycetota bacterium; assembly: GCA_030775485.1. Classification (GTDB taxonomy): domain Bacteria; phylum Planctomycetota; class Phycisphaerae; order Tepidisphaerales; family Tepidisphaeraceae; genus JALYJB01. The sequence continues at coordinate 58,523 of JALYJB010000021.1, forward strand.
TGTGATCGCGTTTAGGCTCCCGAATGCCACATGTTGTGGTTCCAGATCACGGCTGCCACAAGTAGTAGAAGCCCGTCGGAAACATAGGCTCGCTAAGAGGCAATTTTAAGCTCATTTCGTTCGACTTAGGCTCGGGTGTGGAAGCGTCCGCATAAATTGACCCCGAATATCCAAACGGACGTTTGTACATGATCACCGACGCCTTCGGCGCGCTCGCCATTTGCCGCGCAATCTCAATCGCATCCTGCAACCGGCCGGTCTGATCCGCCAGCCCAAGCTCCACCGCGCGTGCTCCACTGAATACCCGGCCATCCGTAATCGTCGGGAACATCGCCGGATCCTTCAGCGGCCGATTTGACGACACCACCGATTTGAATCGCGCATAATACTCATCCACCATCCCCTGCATCACTTCGCGCTCGTGAGCCGTCATATGCTTGAAAGGCGATCCCATATCTTTCAGCTCAGCGCTTTTAATGGCTTCGGACCGAACGCCAAGCTTGTCCATCGTCCCCACAAGATCGAATGTTTCAAAGATCACCCCAATGCTGCCAACCACGGAAGTGGGGTTCACCACAATCCGATCCGCCGCGCACGAAACGTAGTAAGCCCCGCTGGCGACAACTTCCTGCGCTGAAGCCACCACCGGCTTATGCGTCTGCTGCTTGAACCGCAGAACCGCGTCGTACATCACATCCGAACACGTCACCGAACCCCCCGGAGAGTTAACGCGCAACACAACCGCCTTCACCGAGTCATCCGAAGCCGCCTCATCAAGCTCCTGGACGAACAGACTCAGCGGATTTTCCTCGCCACGAAGCAATCCCCCTTCACGCACATCCATCAGCGTTCCTTCCACCGCAATGATCGCCACCTTACTGCTCGCGGTAAGCCCTTTCCCAGCCTTCACATCCACCTGCTGCAGCTCATAGGTGTTTGAAACCGGTGTGATCAGCAAGCTCGGAGTGCCGCAACCGGAAAGAAGAAACAAAAATGGAATGCACACAACTAAACGCATGAACTGCCTCGTTCTGAAAGTTTGGGATGTGACCGCGCCTAACATTCGTGCGGAGATTCTAGTCATGGCCTACAAGGTCAGCAAATCACAATTCGGAGCGCTCGTCGAATCCGTGCTCGCCGAACTGCCGCCGGAGTTCGCCAAATTTCTCGAAGAGGTGCCCCTGGAAATTATGGATCGCCCCGCCCCCCGCCAGATGCGCGAACTGAAGGTAGCCCCGAACCACATCCTGCTCGGCCTCTACCGCGGTCGAGATCGCGTTCATCGCAGCGTCGAGGATTCTGGCGCATTACCCGATCTGATTTACATTTTTCAGCAGCCCATCGAATCAATTTCCAATGACCAAGCCGATCTCCGCCGCCAGATCCGAACAACGGTGCTCCACGAAATCGGCCACCACTTCGGAATGGACGAGGATGATCTCAAACGATTGGGGTATGACTAGAGCAAAACTCGACAGGGGAAAAAAGAAATGCAACGAATGAAGAGATGGAATCAGATGCAGCGCAAAAAAAAATAACCCCGGGCTAGCGTGTTGT
>JALYJB010000021.1:60089-95513 GCA_030775485.1 Planctomycetota bacterium
ACCGCCGGCCGGACAACACTGCCCGTGGGAACCAACCGCGCTCCATGAATTTTGAGTGACTCGCTCTGTCACTCATAACCGTCACCACGACGATTACGAATTGCCTGAAACAAAGACGATGCCACTTCCTCACCGGCCTCAAGAATTGCGATCCAACCCCATTTCCCGCGGAATTTCGCGGTTTTGTCACCATTCCATTGTCGAACGTGTTCCATCCCAACCGCCCTCCCTCGCACGTTTGATAGTCACTCCCCCACAGCAGCGCGCACGAATTGCGCATTCGCCTTCATACTTCGCCCACCCACCATTCCGCTTGACTTTCCCAGCCACCGTTCGATGATCGCCGTGCGCATCCGCTCACTGGGTTCGATCATCATTTTTCATGACGACAAATCCCACCAACGTTCTCCCCGATTCGCCGGCTAGTCATCGTGCCGCGCTCAACTGGAAAGTTTTGCTTGGCTTGTTCGGAATCCTTTTTCTGATCGCCCTCCTGCTTGATGTCCCCTTGTCCTCCTGGATGCACGATACGGGCATCGCCGCCTTTCTTAAGGATCATCGCGGGCTCACATTGCTTTTGCGCATCCCCGGCCGCTGGCCTGGCGTTATCCTGGCAATCGCATTCGCCGTGGGTGCAGCAGATGGGACCCAGGTTCAAAACGCTGCCCTGGTCGTCTTGAGCGCGGCATTCTCCGGATCAAACGTTATTTTCAAGTGGTTCTTCGGAAGAATTCGTCCCTTTCACGGCGACGCCCCCTTTCAACTCAATCTTTTCAGGGGCGGGTGGCTCGGCTGGTGGTCGGCCGAACAAAACCTCTCCTTCCCCTCCGGTGATGCCACGCTCGCATTTGCCCTGGCCGCCAGCCTCGTCATCACCACGCCGCGCCTTCGGACCCTCTGGTGGTCCCTCGCAACCTTCGTGGCTCTTGAACGTATCGCCGAAGGTGCCCATTATCCCACCGATACCGTCGCTGGGGCCGCTTTGGGAGTCGCCTGCGCTTTAGTCGCCCACCACCTCATCAAACGAATTGCCTCGCGTGGGGAACCCAAATCCGGCGCGACAATTAAAGAAATGCCGCAGAGCCGATCGGAAGCGTGATGAACGATGCCGTCGAGTTATCCCTGGTCGTTCCCGCCTACAACGAGCAGGAGGTCATTCCCGAACTGCTGCGCCGCGCCGAAGCCGCGTTGCTCCTGACCGCCATGCCCTTCGAGATGCTCATCATCGACGACGGCAGCTCCGACAATACCCCCGGCCTCCTCGCTGAAGCAATCATCACCCGCCCCTGGCTCCGCATTCTGCGAATGAATTGCAATTGCGGCCAAAGCGCCGCCTTCGACGCGGGATTCAAAGCCGCTCGCGGCCGGATCATCGTCACCATTGATGCTGACCTGCAAAACGATCCCGAGGAAATCCCCCGTCTCATCTCCATGCTCGATGGCTGCGACATGATCACCGGTTGGCGCCAAAAGCGCCAAGACAGCCCCTTCCGTCTCTTTCAGACACGCATGGCCAATCGCATCCGTAACTGGATTAGCGACGAAACCATTCAGGATTCCGCCAGCAGCCTCAAGGTCTACAAACGCCACTGCCTCGACGGCATTCACCTCTTCAACGGCGCCCACCGCTTCATGCCCACCCTCGTCAAAATGCGCGGCTTCACCGTCCTTGAAACACCGGTAAAGCATTCCCCCCGCTATGCCGGCACCGCCAAATACGGCTTCCGAAATCGCGCCCTCCGTGCCTTTGTCGATTTACTAGCCGTGCGATGGATGAAAAGCCGCCGCCTGAAATACGCCGCGACAGAAATCTCTCCCCCCGCTCCCGCCCTTACAATCAGCCGCCCAATCTGAAAACGCACGAAATCGGCGCTTGCGGCCTAAAAACCGTTCATCCCGCATCGCCTCAAATCTCACCCGCATATTCCCCAAGCGACAGTGAAAACCCGCGCGGCTTCCAACCAAAATCGTCCTCGAACAATGTCATATCGCACACGCTGTCTTCCTCGCTCATCACAACCTGATCGCGGTTAAACGGCAGAATCCCAGCCGGCGCAATCGCCGCCAGCGCCTTCGCATACCAGGCCGGAATCGCCACCGTCAGCCGGCTCTTGCCGACAATCGCCTTTGCCGCAACCCGGTGCATCTGCGGCCAGGTCAAAACCTCAGACCCCCCCAGTCCATATGTTTTGCCGATCGTCTTTGAATTCCCAATCGCATCGACAAACGCCCGCGCCACATCGTTCACATACACCGGCTGAATCAATCCCGATCCGCCAAGCCCCAGCGCCCCCTTTCCGAAATACGGCATAAAGAAAAATGGCGCCGCTTTCCTGCGCGCCCATTTCGCTTCCATCACCATGAATTCGCCTCGGGGGCCATGGATCATCGAAGGCTCCATAATCGTCCAGTCCACCCCGCTCCCTCGAACGATCTCTTCCGCCCGCCACTTCGTTTTGTGGTATTCGCTCACCGCGTCCGCTCGCGCTCCCAGCGCTGACATCTGCGCGAATCGCTTAACGCCCGCCCGCCTGGCCCCCTCAACAATCGCCCGCGTCCCCTCGAAATGTATTTTCTCAAACGTGACCCCCGCGCTCGGCTTTTCAAAGATAATTCCCACCAGATGCATCACCGCGTCGCATCCAATCATCGCTTCCGCAACCGCCGCTCCATCGAACATCCCCCCCTTGATCGATCTCACATCTCCTTCTGCAATCTGCAAATCCTTCTGATTGACCAGCGCGTTCACCCCATACCCGCGCCCAACCAGTTCCCGGATGACAGCCGATCCCACAAATCCGCTTCCGCCCGTCACCATGATCCGTCCTGCCATGCGCTCACCGTAGGATTCCCCGCGCGATGAATCAACCTGAAAGCCCAATTGTCGTTACCATGCGTCATATGGAACGCCCCATCGCTCTCCGTTTAGGCACGCGCGGCAGCCTGCTCGCGCGCAGCCAAAGCAACGCCGTCAAACGCGAGATCGAAACACGCCACCCCCACGTCCGCATCGAAACCCTCATCATCAAAACCTCCGGCGATCAAATCACCGATCGCCCCCTCTATGACGACGGCGGCAAAGGTCTCTTCGTCAAAGAACTCGAACAAGCGCTCCTCGACCGCCAAATTGATTTCGCCGTCCACAGCTGCAAGGACATGCCCGTCACCCAGCCCCTGGTGGACACATCAGAACTGGTCATCGCCGCCATGCCGCCGCGCCACGATCCTCACGATCTCCTCATCTGCGCCAAAGCCCCCACATTAGCAGCGCTACCGCCCAATTCCCGCGTCGCAACCGGAAGCTTGCGCCGCCGATGCCAGCTCCTTGCCCAGCGAAACGATCTGAACATCCTGCCAATTCGCGGAAATATAGACTCGCGTCTGAGAAGACTTCGCAACGGCGAGTATGATGCCCTGATCCTTGCCTTGGCGGGCATCCAACGCGCCGGCCTGCACGAGCCCACCCTCATGCACCCAATTCCAATTTCGCAAATGATTCCCGCCGCCGGTCAGGGCGCGCTGGCGCTGCAGTGCCGCAAAAGCGACGCCAAAACACTGAATCTGCTCACCTCAATGGACGATGTGGATACAAGTACATGTGTTCAGGCCGAGCGCGCCGTCATCGCCAGGCTTCAGGGCGATTGCCATTCGCCCATCGGCGCTCTGGCGGAAATAGCGGACGGCGCCCTTCATCTCCAGGTGGCCGTCGGCCGCGCCGGGGGTGAATTGCCCGTGGTCTTTGCCCAGGCCCGCGCCCCAATTAGCCAATACTTGCTTGCCGTCGCCGAAGTCGAACAGAATCTTATGAACAAAGGCGCCGCCAACTGGCTATAATTATTAACAGTAAATGAGGATTTGAAACAGTTTTATGGTTGACTGGGAAATGTTTCACAATCTACAATCTCCCCGCTCGCTTGCGGCTTCAAAAAGTCAGGAACCCCCTTTGGAACCACCGCGCAACAGGGTACTCGTCCTTGCCAGTTCCTCGACGGTCAACACCGTCGCGATTGATTGCCTCAAATCTCGCTGTGAAGTTCTCGAAATTGATTCCATCGACAAAGCCATCGACCTCATCAAGGGTGATCATTTCACCGCAATCTTCTCCGAAGCCGCCGATTTTCTTCCCCTCGAACGCGCCCTCATCAGCCAGCAGGCCAATCTCATTCTCAACACCATCGGCGAAGGTGTCTGCATTGTGGACGGCGAAGGCCGCTCCAACTGGATGAATAAAAAAATGCAGGCCTGGCCCGCGCGCGTTCATGAAAAAATCCGCCGCACCTGCCAGGAAGCATTCGACATCTTCAGCAAGCAGGTAAGCCCCCACACCGCCGACGCACCCGCCTTCAGCCGATCCAAACGTTACGCCCTCAATATCGAAGACCAGCAATACATGGAGCTCATCGCCAGCCCGGTCATCAATCCGCGCGGGCAGGTCGTTCAGGTCGTTGCCGTCGTCTGGGACGCCACGGGCACCCGCCGCCTTCAACAGAAAATTGATGCCATCGACAAGGCCGGCCGCGAGCTCGTCCGCCTCGAGGGTGAAGCCCTCAGCAAAATGAACGTAGGCCAGCGCCTAAAGTTGCTGGAAGAAAAAATTATCAGCTTCACCCGCGACTTGATGCACTTCGATCATTTCGCCATTCGTCTGCTGGATCGCAAATCCAATAAGCTGGAGTTGGTCATCAGCGCCGGCCTCCCCTTCGAAGCCCTCTCCATCGACCTTTACGCCGAAAACGAAGGCAACGGCATCAGTGGTTTTGTCGCCGCTTCCGGCCGCAGCTACATCTGCCCCGATGTCGAGCGCGATCCCCGCTACATCACCGGCCTCGAAAGCGCCAAAAGCACCCTCACCGTGCCCCTTCGCCTCCACGATAAAGTCATCGGCGTCTTCAACATCGAAAGCCGCCAGCGCGCCGCCTTCAACGAAGACGATCGCCAGTTCGCCGAAATCTTCGGCCGCTATGTCGCCATCGCCCTCAATATTTTAGATCTCATGGTCGTCGAGCGCGTCAGCACCAGCCACAAGGTCGCCGACGATGTCTGCAGCGAAGTCGCCGGCCCCCTCAACGACATCGCCTCTGACGCCAACGCCCTCATGGACGATTACATCGGCCACGATGATCTCCGCCAACGCCTTCAGCAAATCCTCGACAACGTCGGCACCATCCGCAAAAGCCTTCGCCAGGCCGCTGAAGGCCCCAATACCATTCTCGGCGCGGGCGATGTCAAGGGCCAGAATGACCCCATCATCGGCGGCACCTCCATCCTCGTCGCCGATGACGAACCCAATATCCGCACCACCATCAGCGATATTCTCCGCAAATATCACGCCAACGTCACCGTGGCTGCGTCGGGTGAGGAAGCCATCAAATACATCGAGCACCAGGAATTCGATCTCATCGTCAGCGACATCAAAATGCCCGACAAGACCGGCTACGATGTCTTCGCCGCCGCCCACCGCCACAATACCAATCTCTCCGTAATCTTGATGACAGGTTTCGGCTACGATCCCAACCACAGCATCGTCAGAGCCAGCCAGGAAGGTCTACAGGCAGTCCTCTTCAAACCGTTCAAAGTAGAGCAACTCCTGACAGAAGTCCGCCGCGCCCTTCAAGCCTCCGCCATAAAGCACTAACGCTCTTTACGCGCAACTATAATTTTTGAATTCCTTGGCGTCTTCGTGTGTTGGCGGCTTGCACTGAGCTATATCAAGGGTTCAAACTTCTTAATTCTCACCCCGGCGGCCACGTAAAGCTCCGCCCCGCCAGCACATGCAAATGCAAATGAAACACCGTCTGCTGCGCCCCCGCCCCGCAATTAAACACCGCGCGGTAATCCATCTGCCCCAGCTCGCGCATAACCTTCGCCGCCACCGGAAACATCCCTCCCACCAGTTCCACATCCGCCCCCGAAACATCGTTCAGCGTGGGAATCACCTTCTTCGGAATCACCAGCACATGCACCGGCGCCTGCGGACTGATATCGTGAATCGCGATATACCGATCGTCCTCATAAGCAATCCGAGCAGGAATCTTCCGCGCGATAATTTTCGTAAAAAGTGTCTCTTCCATAACCAGTAGATTCCAATCCTCCCCCGGCCGCGTCAAGCGCCCACGTAAAACCGCGGTCGGCTCAAAATGCCCATGAACATTTGAATGGAATTCCCAGCTACCCCCGCCGACGACCATTCACCCGGCCACCGAAACCCCTCTCAACCCTCAAGAAGAAACCCGTCCTACGTCTTCACCGGAAGCGTCGGTTCACCGGGGCAGGATTCATCCGCGCCCGCCTCTCGACGGGCTGGCCGATTGCGCGTGTGTTCCCACGGCCAACCCTCAGCCGGCCGTTTAGCGTTCGCGGCATTCCGCAGCGCTTCATGCGCCGCATGCGTGGGCTTCATCGAAGTACGCTCGACAGGCTTCGCAATTTTTTCTTTGGAGGGCATGCGGCTAATCATAGCACCATTCCCCCGTATATCCCTGTAAACTAAAAACAATCTGAAATTAGCTCGCCGAAAATCACCCCAGCCGCTTTGGCAAAACCAGGCAAAATTCCTAATTAATCGTCTTGGCTACAAGATCATCAATAATCTGCTTCGCCTTCTCAATCGAATCCGCCGAGCACACCTCCAACCCGTGGCTATCAACAATATGATAGGTGTATTGAAGCGCCGGCACCGCCCCCACGATGGATCCAAGCGGATTAAACCGAATCCGATACCCACGATACTCAGAAGGCCCAGCGTCCTGCGTCATAAACTTCCTTCCAGTCGTCAGCGCCATCCTACCTGTTTCACCCCCAAATCGCATGAGCCATCACCCCCGGCGCCCGCTTCGCGCCCTAACCGCGCGACTGAAGAGGCCGGTTTTTGTGGAGCGGGATGGGGCTGTGCAGCTAAAGACGAATGTTGAATTGGCGGCTGTCGGATTGCTCCGGACCGGAACAAGCCGTTTCGCAAATGATATATCATTCACACTAGCGGAGCAGCGACTGCATTTGGACCATGGCCAATTGTCCCCCTCAGTCCTATTCGAGCAAGCGCCTACGCCCAACCCAGTCAACACGCCCGACCAAAATGCCTCATGCCCGGCCTTCGCTGCGGGAGCCGAGGCACAACATCCGCGTGCGGGCTTGCCGCGGTGAAGGCGTTGCTACGCCTGTTCTTCCGCAAGCACTTTTTTGATCGTTTCCAGCAGGACGGGAATCTGTGTGGGCTTGATCAGGTGAGCGTCGAAGCCCGCGGCAAGGGCTTTGTTCAGTTTCACGTCGTCGATGAAACCGGTGTAGGCAATGCTCTTGATCTGACAACTCGCGGCAATCTCCCGCGCCAGTTCCAGTCCATCGCCATCAGGAAGCCGAAGACCGCTGATGAGCAGATCGAAATTGACGTTCTTGCACAGCCTGAGCGCTTCTTCCCTGCTGCCGGCAGTCTTAACCTCATACCCGTCCGACGCCAGCAGCCTGGCCGTGAGACGGCGGGTATCCGCGCTTTGATCGACGATCAGTATTTTTTTGGGGGGCGACGTGTCGGGCATTTGTAATCCGGATCAGGATAACTGCTGGGAGGGATAATTAGAACACATACGTCGGCGAGCTCACTGAATCGCGACTCTAAAACATAAACTGCCAAGGCTCAGCAGCACGCGGGATCACCCCGTAAATAGGCGGCTTGGTGGCTTGGTGCTTAAAACCTCCGAATTCAATTCCCATCAACCCGTCGCCAAAGGAGGCTTCGCCCGCGAACCATAACCCAAACGCGTACTGCTAGAGCATGTGTGGCCTAAGATACATGGCGGTGGTATGTTTACAGCTGTTCATTTCCGCATTGCGGCGAGCGGGAATCGAACCCGTATGGGCGAGGCCCGGGCCATTCCAGATGACCGGTGTTTGCCAATTCCACCATCACCGCAAAAAATACAGAGAGCATCTTCGGCTGCTCTCGTATCAATGGGCCTGCCGGGCCGCGTGGTCTTCCGGTAAAGAAAACCCACGCGGCCCGGTGCTTTTTGTTCTCAGCGCTTTCGGGGTCGGTCCATCGTCCGTCGCGCTCTACTTGTTGTTGACATAAATGACTCCATTCTTGGTTATTTAGGCCGCAGTTCTTCAGGTGCTCTATCAACAATTAGCATTGTGAATTCCAACCACCGGCAAATCCGCTCGAATTCTGCTCGCGAAATTTCCAGAGGGCCGCTGAACTGAAAACTTCTCGCCTTCTCTTTATCCAGGTAGAGCGTGTGCCGGTGCGTGTTTGGTAACTCTGGTGATGGATCATCATCAGGACGATCTTTCACGTTGCCATTTGCGACACCACTACCTTCTGTGCCACCAGTTATGGGTGCCGCCCCCTTTTCAGCCTTCTCCCCGTCTAGTGCCGGATGAACAATCCCGTCGGATGACATCAGACCAGCGAATCGCAACGTAGATTCAAATGCCTTGGCGCATACCATTGCGCAGGCGTCCGTCAGATTGTGTTCTTTCGCAATGGCGTTTTTGGCAAGGTCTACGTTAAGTTTTTTGTTCGCGTATCTTGCCAACAAGTCCCTGTAAGCTGATACATTAAAAACGGCGTTCATCAGCACCCGGGCCTTCATCTGTTCGTCGTCAGGCCGGATATAATCCACCATATCCTTGGAAAGAGACGATTTCTCCGCGATCAGATTGAACATTCTGGCCGCCGTAATGCGGCGATAAAACGGGGTTGACGTTTGACTCGAATACCCCAGCTCTTTTGCCACTTCATCCATTGTGGCGGTTTCGAGCGCTCTTTCTCGTATATTTATAGCCAGAGCAATTGCCGCCTCAATATCCACCATGGGAATCTTTGTAGTAGAGTCCTGTGGTCGTGATGCTTGCCTTGCTTCGACCTCTTCGCTGTTCTTTGCCATATTTTTCCCGTTAGCCTTAAGATATAAAAGAGAATAAGTGTTTTCATATTCGGTGTCAATATTCTTGTTTAAAACACTTTTTTGCCCATAAAACACGGTAAAAAGTCGTGACTTCTATAAGTGGCTGTGGATAAAACATGTGGGCCCTTCGTGTTTTTTTGCCGAAACGCGCCGCGATAAACGTCTGGCAACGCGGCTCGCCGCATACGCAATGAGGTGTTATAATTCCTCTGAATGGCAACTAAGTCTACGACGACGAAAGCCGCCGTCTCCAAGTTGCTAACGAAGAGGAAGCCGTCTGTTGGCTGGCCGAAATAGCCGGTTGGTGCAGTAATGGGGAACACACCGAAGCTCGAAGAATGTGCCAACTGTGCGAGACAAATCGGACGCTTGGAAACAGCGTCTGTCTTCAGAGAATCTATCGTCTGTTCCGAATGCTATTCCCGACTTCAAAGCCAATCGTCGATCGCCTATTCTTCTCAATCCGCCCCGCCTACAAAAACCGTTGAGTCCACAACCAAATCTCAACAGAATGCGGCGATACTGGCATGCGTCAGCATCGTTCCACTCACGATCGGTATCTGGGATGCTGGACGCCTCGCACAGTCCAGGCGATTCTCATTTTGACTATCTGGCGGGTCCGGGTTCAATCTTGACGCTGATTGGATTTGTGGGCGGCATCGGCGGCATTCTATGGTTTGCCGTTGGAAGAATGAGGCAATAGGGGCTGTTAATGCCGAGTCACGTTAACCACAAATTTTGTCAAATTTTTCTCTTGCATTCCGGCTTTGCACAACGGAACCATTTTAAGCTTTTCCATTGTGCAGGTTTTGTTTATGTTGTGCAGAATCATCCAAGCCCAACATCGGCTCGACTCCGAGTTCGTGCATCGCATTGATGAGGCAGCAAATGTTGTGACAGAGAATCTTGGCCAACACTTCATTGCGGGCCGCAACCTCAGTTTTGCTTTTAACCGCGTCTCCAAATTTTGTCTTCACCATCATCATGGTGCTTTCGATATTAGACCTGCGATGGTAGTGGGCAAGGAATTCATCGCGGTTGAATTGGAAGAAGTGGAACATCTTGCTGTAGATGCCACCCTTTTCGCCGGTGGCGTTGTGCTTAAACGCGATGTACGGGGTGGCCCCGATCTTCGCGATAGCCTCATGGGCCTCGTAGGAGGAATAGCCCTTGTCGGCGCTAACCTCTTTCACATCGAATCGCTTGGCCGTCGATTCCACCAGTGACGGCAGGATCGGGGCATCGCTGGCGTGTTGGCCATGAATCTCAACGGCAGTGACGACGTTGGTTTTAGTTCCCGAACAGATATGCGCTTTGATCCACTTCTGTTCCTGGGTGAAGCGATTGTACTTGATGTCGAACCATCGCGTGAATCGGCAATAGGCGAAGCCGGTAGAATCTACCGCGAATTGTGATTCCACCGATTTGAGAGGAAGTCCGCTGCGCTCAATAAGGTCCGTGAGGATCGGGTACAAGTCCGGGTTTTCAAGATAGTTCAATACTGAATTGAAGTGCGGAACCTTGGAGATATAGCCCTTACTCTGCGCATCGCAAAGATCGCTGGTGAAGCGCCGGGCGCTCATTGTCGAATAGATTTTGAAAACCGCAGCGAATACCGCGTCCGACATTGGCATCCGTCGCTGGCCGCGTCCGACTTGTTCGGGTGTCACCAGATTCCGGCAAAGATCGGCCAGTAGCTTTTGAAACGTTGCTTTCTCGGTTGTCTGGGCCTCGTTGTATGCAGTCCAATTCTGCGCGTAAGTCTTGCGTGTCTTAGTGATCGTGACGGATTCGGTAACTGTCGTACTGCCGTCATCGTTCGCTTCGCGACGGAGCATGTACCGGACGGCATAAATATGCTTGCACTCGCAACGTCGCGTTTCATGGTCCGGGCAGGTGCATGTGAACACCGGCTTAACGGGATTCGGCCAGACCTTGTATTTAGTGGCGTGGGGATTCGTTTGCGACGGCACAAGGTAAAAGCCGTCCTTCATTTCGATCCGGGCCAGCGCCGCAATCTCAAGCCCGCGCTGTTTGCGGGCTTCAACGCCGTTTATGATCCCATTGGTGACCAATGACTTGTTTTCCATACCCAATATAGTACGGACAATAATCATCCCTGTCAAGATAAATATTTCTTGACGAACACTATTTTCGTCCGTACACTGTTGATATGAAAGCTGGAAGACCGAAGAAAAAACCGGACGCCGTAAAGACCGAATATATTGAGATGCGCGTGGAGAAGTCTGAAAAAGACAGCTTCCGCGCCGCTGCCGACGCGGCTGGAATGCCGCTATCTGGCTGGATACGCCAGAGGCTTCGCCGCGATGCGAAGAAGGAATTAGAGGATTTAGGACTGCCTGTGGCATTTTTGGATCGGTTGTCGGCCTAAACCGTGCAGAATGCCCTTTTTGCGAATAATATTGCATCGACCATGTGGCGAGCTATCCTTTGTTTGGACTTCAGCCGCAAATGAATGCTATTATCACCTTTAGCAAGGTGTGGGTGATCGGCTTTTCGGTCGATAACTATCACAAGCTCCCGCTAGACGGGATAAAACAATGACCACCTTCGATTACAATCAAGTGAAGTCTTTCACCTCCCAACTTAATCAAAAGTTGGACCAGTGCGAAAACGGCGAGGGCATGATGTGCGAGTCAGTCGATATCAAGCTCAAATTCTGCGCCGAACGATGCATGGATTTTTACAGAGAAATCCAGAAATGGGCACAAGACGTATTTTCTGGTCGCGTGGCATTTGACCCCGCTGCCGAGCAATTATGGATAGCGGAATTGCTTCAGCTTGAGACACGGTCAATTAGATTGCTGAATCAAGGAAAGCAATCTGAAGCCGTGTGCTTCATCCTAGAGGGATGCGGGGCTTTGCAGTCGGCTTTATGGAATCTCTACCAACTAATGACTCCGTGGGTAACTCCCAAGTTGGCGGTTGGGCCTTCGTCGCGGCAGGAGATATTTTCGGATGCTGCGTTAGCGCATAGCGCCATAGAGAGAATCAATCAGTTGCCCGCGCTGTCCGCAGACTGGAAGCCGTATAATCAGCAGCAGGTAGCCGCGATTCAGTCGCTTAGACATCTGCAATCGGGGAATCGATGACATGGTATTTCCTGTTGGTCAAGGATGATAAATGGCTGGGAATACACCGATTCCACTAACTGCAATGCCAATTCAGTTAAGCAGTCCTGTATTTGTTCAGGGAATTTGCTGCTGGTCATTTGATGATGCTTTTGTTGGTCGCATTCTTAAAGAGGACATTCCGCAGCGAGTCAGATTAGGGGCGGCGCGAATTTGGGCATATCGTGACCCTAGCAATGAAATCGTTGGATTCGGAACCATTGACGTTTGCAAAGACTGGAAAGACATTACGGGCGGAAAACCCCACGCCCATATCCCGTTGCTTGCCGTCAACCCAAGTAAACGGGGGCATGGACACGGCCATGCCATTATTGACCATCTAATAGGAGAGGCCGTATTGCTTACCTATCCGCCTTCCAGCAACTGCTGCGATCTACTTTTCCTTGAAGTCTATACCTTCAGCACACCAGCAATCTCCCTTTATGAGAAACATGGATTTTCAAAAGTGAGGGATGAGCCATTTTTTGACGATGTCGAAAATCAATCATATTTCTTAATGGCAAGGCGCGTTTCGTTCGTAAAGTAATCGTACTCAAATCTTCCGTTGTGCAGCCCCACGACTCGTTGTGCAAATCATTCCCGTTGTGCAAAGCCTTGCATTCCGAATAATGTTAGGGTACTGTTCGTACAGAGTAAATTGGGGATTCTATGCAACTTCCCGGCCGGAGAACGTCTATATCCCGTATACCCCTGACCAAAAGGAGGCCACCCCGCGTCCCAGCAACCATCCTTCGATAAAGCAATAATCCACCAAATGCCCCACCACCCCACCCTAGTGCGATTGGGGCATTCTGAGGCATTGTGGGGCATTTCAACCATGATTGCGACGCCAGAATTCCAGCAAGAATGAAATAAATGTCACATGCCCGTGGGGGGGGGTAAGCGAGACATTGTGAGACCTTGTGTGACATTGATCGTAAAAGAGCGAACCACATCACCCAAAATCGCGCAGCCAACCCCATAACTCGATTATGATTCCTATACTGGAGCCTTCCACCCCCTTGATCCCATGCTCAAATTCCTCTTCGAAACCTTCCTCCTGGGCATTCAGAACCTCGGCCTGCACAAGCTGCGCAGCCTTCTGACAGCCCTGGGCATCATCTTCGGCGTGGCCGCCGTCATCATCGTCGTCGCCATCGGTGAAGGGGCCAAGCAATCGGCGATGGATCAACTCAAGCAGCTCGGCGAGCAGAATATCCTGGTCCGCTCCGTGCTCCCGCCCGAAAGCAATCAGGCCAGCGGACGCACCAATGTGATGTTGGAATATGGGCTGAAAGATATCGATCTGGAACGCCTCACAACCATGCTTCCCGGCATTCAGACCATTGTGCCCCTCCGCGATACCGAGCAGAAAGTGGTGCGCCACGATATTCGCGCCAACGCCAACGCCATCGGAACCACGCCCGATGTGTTTGATGTTATTCATCTTCGCGTCGAGCCGCCCGGCCGCCCTTTCACCAGCCTCGATTACGATCGCAGCAGCGGCGTTTGCGTCATCGGCGCATCGGTTTCCAAACAACTTTTCCCCTTTGAAGATCCACTGGGTCAGACCATCCTGGTCGGCAGCGGCCCAACCATCGCCCTCTTGACCGTCGTCGGCGTCCTCGAGCCCACCGGCCTGCGCGCCGGCAGCGAGGGAGCCGCCATGGTTCAGCGCGATCTTGATCAAGACGTCTATTTTCCCCTCACACTCGCGCGGCGCATTTTCGGCTCCACCATCGTCAAGGAAAAATCAGGCGGCGAGGAACTTAAGCGCATCGAGCTCACCGAAATCTGGCTCCAGGCGCGCGATGCCAATCAAGTCGAGCAATTGGCGTCCATTGTGGAAAACATCGTCAAAATCGATCGCGCCAAGCCTGATGTCGAGGTGAAAGCGCCCATCGAAATTCTCCGCAATGCCCAGCGCCTCAACCGTGTGTTCGATTTTGTCATCGGTGGAATCGCCAGCTTCTCCCTCATCGTGGGCGGCATCGGCATCATGAACATCATGCTCGCCACCGTCACCGAGCGCACCAGGGAAGTCGGCATTCGCCGCGCCCTGGGCGCGAAGCGCCGCCACATCACCATGCAGTTCCTTCTGGAAACCACCCTCATCAGCCTAAGCGGCGGCCTGATTGGCATCGGCGTCGGCATCGCCGGAGCAGCGCTTTTGCCAAAGTTGGTCCATCTGTTCAGTGCCGACGTCTATCCCACGCAGATTGCGGTCTGGTCGATCCTGGTGAGTTTCATCGCCAGCGGCGCGATCGGCATCGGTTTCGGCATCTATCCCGCCATTCTGGCCGCCCGCATGAACCCCATCGACGCCCTTCGCCACGAATGAAAAAACATTGGCCGGGAATCGAAAATTTGTGCCGACTCCAAGGCAATGGAAGAGAGCCGTGCTGCCGATAATGAAATTGCCCATTACCGAACCGCGCCGCCTTGGTCTGATAAAATCCATGGAAGCGGCCTCAAACGCTTGCCGCTTGGCCCGCTGCGGCTAAACTTGCGCTGTTTAAGCATCGTTGCCGTTCCGGACGATGCTCCAATTTGTTGATGCCGCCGCCGGAGGCGCGGGCCGCATCGGAGAAAAATCGAATGTGTGGAATAGTAGCTTACGTCGGCAGGAAGCTGGCTCAGCCGCTCTTGATTGAAGGTCTGAAACGCCTCGAATACCGCGGATATGATTCTGCCGGCATAGCGGTCATCGACGGCGAGCAGAACCTCCACATCCGCCGCGCCGTCGGACGCATCAGTGTGCTGGAAAACTCCCTGCACAACGGCAACAGCCTTCCACCGGCCTACATCGGCATGGCCCATACCCGCTGGGCAACCCACGGCGCCCCCAACCAGGTCAATGCCCATCCGCACGTCGATTCCACCGGCCGCATCGCGCTGGTGCACAACGGCGTGATCGAAAACTATTCGAGCCTCAAGCAGGTGCTCACCGACAAAGGCCACAGCTTCACCAGCCAGACCGACACCGAGGTGCTGGCCGTTCTCATCGGTGACATTTATTCAGACATGCAGGTTAAGAATCACGCGCCGCCGGGCGTTTCCCTGCTGCAGCGCGCCGTGCAGGCCGCCTTGCATGAAGTGGAAGGCACCTACGGCATCGCTGTCATCTGCAAGGATGAGCCTGATACGTTAATCGTCGCCCGCAAGGGCAGCCCGCTCATCGTGGGCGTCGGCAAGGATGAATTTGTGGTTGCTTCCGATGACAGCGCCATCGTCGAGCACACCACCCAGGTCATCTACCTCAACGACAACGAGATGGCGGTCCTTCGCCCCGACAGCTTCCGCACCAGCACCATAGATGATGCCGACGTCAGCCCCGTCATCAGCCAGCTCGAAAACAAGCTCGAGGCCTACGAGCTGGGCGCTTACGAACATTACATGCTCAAGGAAATCTTCGAGCAGCCCACCGCCGTCACCAACTGCCTGCGCGGCAGGGCCGATCGCAAGGAAGGCCGCATTGTTCTGGGCGGCGTGATCAACTTCGCCCGCCAATTGCTCCACGCCCGCCGAATCGTCCTCACCGGCCAGGGAACGGCCTGGCACGCCGGCCTGGTGGGCGACTACCTGATGGAAGACATCGCCAAGGTGGTGACCGAATGCACCTATGCCTCGGAATTCCGCTATCGCAATCCCATCGTTGAGGAAGGCACGGTGCTGATCGCCATCAGCCAGTCCGGCGAAACCGCCGACACCCTGGCGGCGCTGCGCGAAGGAAAAGAAAAAGGCGCGCTCTGCCTGGGCGTGGTGAACGTCGTGGGCAGCACCATCGCCCGCGAAACCGAAGCCGGTGTATATCTTCACGCCGGCCCGGAAATTGGCGTCGCCAGCACCAAGGCCTTCACCTGCCAGTGCGTAACCCTCACCATGCTGGCCGCCTTCCTGGGCCGCCGCAAATTCATGAGCCAGACCCAAAGCATGGAACTGGTGGATGGCCTTTGCAACATTCCCGAGCAAATGCAGAAGGTGCTCGATCAAAGCGAGGCAATCAAGGAAATCGCCCTGCGCTTCTGCGACCGCGAAAACTGGCTCTTTCTCGGCCGCGGATATCACTATCCGGTGGCGCTGGAAGGCGCGCTCAAGCTAAAGGAAATCAGCTATATCCACGCCGAGGGAATGCCCGCCGCTGAAATGAAGCATGGGCCGATCGCCCTGATTAACGAGGGCATGCCCGTGGTCTTCCTGGCTACCAAGGGCCTGCAATACGACAAGGTCATCACCAACATTGAAGAAGTTCGCGCCCGTGGTGGAAAGGTTATCGCGGTCGCCACCGAGGGCGACACCGCCATCCGCCGGCTCAGCGATCACATCATCTATGTGCCGCATGTGATGGAATGCCTCCAGCCGCTGCTCACGGTGGTTCCGCTTCAGCTCATGGCCTATCACGCTGCCGTCGCCCGCGGCTGCAATGTTGATAAGCCGCGCAACCTGGCCAAAAGCGTTACCGTCGAATAATTCTTCCAGGTGAAACCAAACGGTTAATCCCGCGCCAGGTCCGATAAGAATTCACGTCCGCGTCGCGGGGCTACCGATAGAACGATGAATGACTCAAGGCCCGTTCAATGCCGTCGGTGGCAATGCGCAACCGGCCTGGCTTCCCGTAACACGCCTCTCGGCGCGATTCGCCGCCAACATCGCCGCGCTGGCCGCGCGTTATCCTGATCTGGCCTCTTTGCTGGGAATGCTCGTTCCGCAAAAAGAATATTGCATCCTGCCCGCGGCCGATCGGATCAGCCTTGGAATCCGCGGCGATCTGGGCGTGCAACCGGTTGCCAGCGTCCTGCCTCCTTCGGCCGCGCGGGAAGTCGCCGGCAAGTTTTATCCAGGCGCCGCGTGCAATCAGGCTGCGTTGGTTGCGGGTGAAGATATGGGCTGGCTTTGGAACTGCCTGTATCAATTGCCCTGCGCCGCCTCGGCGGCGCCGGGACATCGGCCGCCGCTTTTTTACCTGATCCGCGATGTGGAACGGCTGTGGGTTCTTTTGCACATTCACGATTGGCAAATGCTATTGGCTGACACGCGCGTGCGATTGTTCGCGGGAGAAAACGCGTTCGCGGAATTCCGCGCCGCCCTGCGGGCGAACACCGCCTGCCCCTGGCCGAAGATTTGCGTGACCGTCGATCCGGCGCTTTGGCCGGCGGGATTGACGATCGACGGATTAATTCAGGAATCGGCGGACTTCGCCAACCAGCGGCTTTCGAAGTTGCAGGGTGATTTGCGGATCTATGCGGACGGCTTCAGTCCTGAATCCATCGCGCGGCAATATGGCGATGGAAAACCGCTGAAGGTGCTGGGAATTACCTCGCGTTACACGACGTTTCTTCAATTCTCGATGCGGGATTGGCTGGATGCGTTCGCGCGTTTGGGCCATCGCACCGAACTTTTAATTGAAGCCGCCGACCATGAGCTTTCCAACAATCTGGTTATGGCCGAAACGTGCGCCAGGTTCAGGCCTGATCTGATCGTGATGATCGACCACTTTCGCGGGGAGATGGCGGGCCTGCCGCAAGGCGTGCCGATGGCAATGTGGGCGCAGGATTATATGCCCAATATTTACCGCGCCGAGGGAGGCGCCGCCCAGGGACCGAGCGATTATGTCCTGGGTTTCGCCTACGAGAAACTACGCCTGGTGCACGAGATGGGCTATCCCGCCGACCGCTACCTGACGGCCACCATCGGCATGAACCCCAAGCGCTTCATTCCGCGACCGGCGGATGACCCGCAACTGGCGCGCTATGCGTGCGACGCGAGCATCGTCACCCACGCCAGTCTTCCCGCCGAACAGATCGTGCAGGAGCAGATAGCGCGCAGCGGCACGCCCGAGGCAAAGCGCCTGCTGAGCACGATTTTCGAGCAGTTCCGCGCCGTTTACGACGCCGGCAAAACGCTGGTGGCTCCGCCCGCGATTCGGCGTATTATCAATCAGGGTTTCATCGACAGCCGAACGCGGCCGACGCCTGAACTTGTTCAGCAATTGATGGACCTTTTCTACATGCGGGTTAATAACGCGCTGTTTCGTCACCAGTCGCTGGGCTGGCTGGCGGAAATGGGGATCGACCTGCGGCTCTATGGCCGCGGCTGGGAGAACAACCCGACGTTTAAGCGCTTCGCCCGCGGAGTGGCGGACCATGAGGGCGAGCTGTCGCTGGTCTATCAGGCCAGCCGGATCAACCTGCACGTCAGCCCGCTGGGAAGCCTGCATCAGCGCGTGATGGAGGGATTGGCCAGCGGCGGGTTTTTCCTGCTGCGCCGCGGCGATGGCGACATCATCGGCCGCCATTACGCAAGGCTCTGGGATTTCTGCGCGCGGGCTGGAATCATTACCGACCAGGAGCTGCGAAGTTGCTCTGATCCGGAAGTTCAGGAAACACTGCGCCAAGCCGTGGAAATCCACCAGTGCGATCCATTCGCGGAGAAGTACACGTTCATGCAACTGCTGCGGACGATGCACGAGTGCGATTACCTGTGCTCCGCGGGCTATGTCTGGGGAAAAGACTACGACGAGACCAGCTTCAATTCACAGGCGGAACTTGCGACGAAAGTTTCCCATTTCCTGAGCAAGCCGCAGGAGCGGAAAAGGCTCGCGCAGTCGATGCTGAAGCCCGTGCTGGAGCGGTTCACGTATGAGAAGACATCAACGCGGCTGCTGGAATTGATTGCAGCCGACCAGGCGAGAGCCGCCCGGAAATCGCCAATTGCCGCGAACCTTGTCCCGCTCGCGGCGTGATGCGCCGCTGCCGTTCACGCCGCCTGATTCACGCGGGCGGAATTTCCGAGCGCGGCGGCCAGTTCCCCTTTCCATTTCTCCACCGCCGCGCCATCGAGCGTCAATCGGACTGGTTTGCTGCCGAGAATCCACGATCGCAGGGCATCGAGGTCATTTCGCCGGACGATTGGCAGCGCGGTGTCAGCGGCGATTTCCGTTGCCCGATTGTCGATTCCCAGGACGAGTGATCGGCGGCCGTGCTCCAGGCACTTGATGCCGCCGTGCAAGCGGGTGCCGATGTAGTCGATCGGTTCGGGACGCTGGAGCAGTTGCTCGAGCGCGGCCAATGAGCGGTCAAGCAGAATCACGGGCGCGGAGAACTCCGCGAGGTACCGCGCGTCGCTGCTGCCCTGCGGCCAGAAATAGACACGTTTATATTGTGATGATAGTAAATCCAGCAATTGGCGGTCCACCGGCCGATTTTTGTTGTAATCGGTGAGCATCAGCAGCACATCGTCGGCCTTGCTGGTTGGAATTGTGCGCAGCAGGTCGGGTGTCAGCCGCCACATTGTCGGGCAACCCGTATTGATGACGTTGGTCAGCCCAATGCCCTGTAGTTTCTGGCGCGTGTAATTGTCGCGAACTGATTGGCCGAGCGTGGGTGACAACGCGGACAGCAGCACCGAGCGCGTGTAGGCATCGGGCTCATCCTGATATTGCCACCAGCCCGCGCCCATGAGGACGACGCGCTGCAGGCGACCCGCCTCCGCCGGGCGGATGCGCCACTGCTGATATTGCTGCATGTGGCTGCTAAGAAGATTGGTGCCGCCGACGATGAGCAGATCGCTGCCCACGGCCAGGTCGAGTTCATCCGGTGTCAGCGGCATTTGGGTTGGGATTGAAATGCAGTCAAACCCTGGCAGCAGTCCGGTCAATTCACGCACCACGGCCTGGCGAATGATGAGGTCGCCCAGATTTCCGGGCGGCATGCCGTCGCGAGAAGTGATGGAAGGGTCCAGCAGACAGATGCGGGGCATTTAGGGCTCCCGTATTTCAACCACGAGCGCCACATGATTCTGGAACCGCTGGAGCGCCACCACGGAATAATCAGGCAGTAGCATGTTCAGCAGTGTTTCCAATGATTCGTGACTGACCCAGTTCAAAGAATGACGAAGCGCCATCTTCCACCAGCATTCGGTTGTGCAATAGGTAAGGAGAATTCGGCGAAAGCGCTGGGCCATGAGTCGTTTGAGGAAGCCGGGAACATCGTGGATGTATTCCAGCACGCCGCTCATGAAAACGAATTCCGCATTAACTGGCGGAAGCGGCTGGGTGTTTAAGTCAACCAGCAACGTGCGGTGGTCGCGGCGGACATAGTCAATGGGAATGTACGGGTTTCCGCGGATAAGCAGTGGTTCGAGCCACATCATGCCGCAGCCAATGTCGGCGACGGGGCCGGCGGTGTCGATGAAGCTCGCTAGATGGGCGATGCGGGCCTTCCATGCCTCATCGAATTCAGCGGCCTTGCTGAACAGCGGCCCAGCCGGCGCGGCGGGCGGACCAAGGGTTGGTGTTTCCGTCATCGGTGATTCTCCATTGAGAGTTATCGGTCGTTGGCGAGGAGGAACTGGAATGGAATCAGCCAAGCGAGCGTGGCGGTGGTTCCTTTGGAATACTGAACTAAGGGAACGCAAGGCTCGAACCAGCTTGCAAGGGTTTCGACACAATAAATTTTTTCGCTTGATATATTCCACTTTTGGAATATACTTATTCCATGGCTCGGGCAGCGACAGTTTCGGATGTTTTCAAAGCCATTGCCGAGCCGCGGCGGCGGGAGATTGTGGAGCTGCTCGCGCTGGGGGTCGAGCGCGATGTGACGGAACTGGTGGTGAAGCTTGGTCTTCGCCAGCCGGCTGTTTCCAAGCACCTGGGCGTGCTGCGCAGGGTGGGGGTGGTGGCGGTTCACAAGGCGGGGCAACGCCGGTTGTATCGGCTAAAGCCGCAGGAGCTCAAACCCGTGCATGACTGGATTCAAAACTTCGAGCGATTCTGGACCGACCAACTGGCGAGCATCAAGGAAGCCGCCGAACAAACCGCCAAGCAACGTTCCGCGCACGATCGCGCTGCATTGAACCATCAACCCGATTCAAAGGAGCAAAGTCATGGTCACTGAAGAAATTCAATCCCCCATCAAAACCCTGAACATTGTTAAAGAGGTGCTGATCGCCGCCCCGGCAGATGTGGTCTTCCAAACCGTGCTGGAACCTCCTGGTCCGATGAAGGATATGAAGATGAAGCTGGAACCTTGGCCCGGCGGGCGCTGGTTCCGCGACCTGGGCAACAACACCGGGCACCTGTGGGGCCATGTCCAGGTGATTAAGCCACCGAAGCTGCTGGAACTGGTTGGGCCGACGATGATGTCCTACCCGGCGATTTCTCACATACAGTATCGCCTCACCGAGCAGGCCGGCGGCACGATGCTGAAATTCACCCACCAGGCCATCGGTTTGATCGAACCGGGACTGGAGCAGAATGTGAGCAAAGGGTGGGGAGAGATGCTGGAACACATTCGCACCGCGGCAGAGAAGCAGCGCGGTTAGAAGTGGTTTCAGAACCTTATCGTGACACGATTGGATTCAATCCAGTTTTTTTCAAAGGAATGGTTTATGAAGGCGAAAAGCGAAAACGCAATCAAATTTCCGAAAATTGTGGAGCGGGCCGAGTGGCAGACGGCGCGGGACGCGCTGCTGGTTAAGGAAAAGACGGCAACACGCGCGAAAGATGCGCTGGCTTCTGAGCGCCGGCGGCTGCCGATGGTCAGGATTGACAAGAAATACATCTTCGACGGAGCGAAGGGCGAAATGAGCCTGCTGGATTTATTCGAAGGCCGGCGCCAACTCATTCTTTATCATTTTATGTTCGCCCCGCCGGTTGGGGGTTGGCCGGATGCGGGATGCGTGGGGTGCTCGATGGTGACGGATCAATTCGGCCATGTGGCGCATCTCCATGCCCGCGACACTTCTTTTTGCCTGGTGTCGTTGGCGCCGTTGAAGAATATTGAGAAATACAAGAAACGGATGGGATGGATGTATCCGTGGTACTCCTCCGAGGGCACCGACTTCAACAAGGACTTTGGCCTGACCACCGACAAGGGCGAGAACTTTGGCCTGAGCGTTTTCATCCACGACGGCAAGGATGTCTATCGCACCTACCATACCGGCGGCCGAGGCACGGAGGGATTGAACATCGGGACGTTACTCGACCTGACGCCGCTGGGCCGGCAGGAGGAATGGGAAGACTCACCGGCTGGGGGGCCGCGGACCAAGCCGTTTGTCTGGTGGCGCCGCCACGATGAATACGGGAAAGACAGCGGAGGAGAGCGCTGAGGAGCAATTGTCTTCAGGCCAGCTAGTTGTTAACTAGCTGCATCCCCCCGGCAAATTCGAGGAGTGTGGAGATTCAACGTCCCGGGTAATGGCTGGTACTGAATTTTGACTGGCGAGCGGCCATGGTCTCGTGGAGGATCAAGGCAGAGAAGTTGAGCAATCCTCGCTGGATCGCGCAGGGCCGCGTCTTCGTCGCGGCATACACGGGATATACTTAAAATGCCTGGGCCGGGATCCCTTGATGAGAAAACCCTTTATTTTTACAGGCTTGCGCGGGCTAATTGCGTTTGCCTGCATTGGCGTCTCGCTGGCTGCGCCGAGAAGGCTTATTGCCGATGTCGCGCCGATTATCGCCAAGGTCGAGGTGAACGCCCCAGTGACCGTGACCGACAACGGCGCGAGCTGGACAATGGACAATGGCATCCTCAAGGCGACCATCGACAAGCGCAGCACGCACATGACTTCCCTGATCTACCATGGGATCAACACCATGGGTCCTGGCGGTATTTGGGAACAAACGCCTTCGGGGCGGGTGACCCAGTCACTGACGATCGACCCCGCGAGAAACGGGGGCGCGCGGGCGGAAGTTGCCGTGAAGGGTGTGAACGGCCGGATGGACATTGAAGTGCGCTACGCGATGGAACGCGGGACCAGCGGATTTTACACCTATGCCGTATTCTCCCACGGGGCGAATTATCCTGCCGCGGGCGAGGGGGAAAGTCGCTTTATCACCCAGCTCAACTCTGTTTTTGACTGGCTCTCGGTCGACGCTGACCGCAACATGCTCATGTGCACCGACAGGGATTTGCAGGCGGGCGTGGTCATCCACGCCAAGGAGCAGCGCATCCTCAGCACCGGCATCTACAAGAATTCCGTCGAGCACAAATACAGCTACTGCGCGGTGCAATACAAGATTCCGGCCTACGGCTTTTCCGACACCAGGGACCACATCGGGCTTTTCTTCATCAACCCAACCACGGAATACCTGGACGGCGGCGCCGAGAAGCTGGATCTGGTCTGCCATATGCAGTCAACAATCCTTGATTACTGGACATCCGGTCACTATGCCGGCGGCGCGTGCTGCAACATCCCGTCCGGCGAGAACTGGAACAAGGTCATTGGCCCGATTTTCGTCTATTGCAACGCCCTGTCCGACCCGTTAACTGCTTCGCGCGCTGACCTGGCCAAACTGGAGTCCACCGCGGGCAACCCCACGCTGCCGCCGGCCTGGAGGGCCAATGCCACCGCTTTGTGGCAGGACGCATTGGCACAAGCCAAAAAGGAAACGGCCCAGTGGCCTTACGACTGGGTCAGCGGGGTGGATTACCCGCACAAAAACCAACGCGGCAACGTCACCGGACAGTTGGTCCTCAACGACCCGCAAGCTGCCTCGACCAGTCTTCTCCATTTGACGGTTGGCCTGGCTCACCCGGATTACACCGGCCGCGGTGGCGCATTTGCTCTTCGGTCGGGGAATGGCAATCTGGTGACGTGGGCCCACGACGGAAATTACTATCAGTTCTGGACCGACGGGGCCGATGACGGCACGTTCAGCATCACCAACATCCGACCGGGCACTTATACGCTACACGCCTTTGCCGATGGCGTGCTTGGTGAATTCGCGAAAACCAATATTGTCGTGGAGGCGGGAAAAGACTTGGACCTGGGCCAACTTAACTGGCAGCCGGCGCGATTCGGCAGGCAGGTCTGGGAAATTGGTTATCCGGACAGGACGGGCGACAAATTCTACAAGGGCGACGGCGCCAACTACTGGCTGTGGGGCTGGTGCCTCCGCTACGGCGAGCTGTTCCCCAACGACATCACTTACACCATTGGCGCCAGCGACTACCGCAAGGATTGGTTCTTCGAGCAGGTTCCGCACGCGACATCGGATGCCTGGAAGAATCCCGCCGCGCGGGATCCGCTGAACCAGCCGTTTGGCTGGGTACACACCGCGGCCGGGGCCGAAGACATGTGGCGGAGCTGGGGCAACGGCCGACCGACGACATGGACGATTAAGTTCAACATGGACAGGGACGAGCAGGGGCAGGCGGCGCTGCGCGTGGCACTGGCGGGCGCCGATGGCGGCGGCGGCCTGACGGTGGGTGCTAATGGAAGGAACGTCGGCACGATCCGCACGGTGGCCACCAACGCGCTGCGCTACAACACCAACAAGGGCGTCTGGCGAGAGTACGTCCAGCCATTTGACGCTTCGCTTCTGAGGCAGGGCGAAAATTTCATGACGCTGACCGTGCCTGCCGGGGAACTCACGACTGGGGTCGTTTACGACTATCTTCGTCTGGAACTGAACGAGAATGCCAGACCCGGCAGCGCGCTCATGCCGGTGAGGTAGGCCCGCGATTGCGTTATGGGCGACGCGATTGCGATGGGGGCGACCCAGAGAATCCCTGCTGCGTGGCCCTTTCTATTCGCTCTTTCTATTCGCTTTCTATTCGTTGGGGGCAGCCCAAGGCGGAGATCGCGCGGCGGGTGCAAGGGGTCATTGGCTGAAGGGCAAAATGGGTTGAGGTAAGCCAGGATTGTGTCGTGTTATGATATTGGCGATGCGTGCCCGGGCTTCATCGAATTCAGCGGCTATCCCTCAGGACATATCGAATGCTTTGCGGATGGCGATGAAGACGGCGAGCAGCTTTTCCCGGGGCAATACAGTGATTACGTCTCCCAAAGCGCTTCGCTGAATTGTGAAGATGTTGTCCAACGATATAGCACATGGCGTCGGCACACCGTCGGCTGGTTGAAGATCGACTTCAGTGTCGATGTTGCGGATTGTGCGTGTGATTGGGGCGACTGTCAGACTATTCATGCGGCCTACGACGGCGTCGCGCGTAATAACAACGACGGGACGACGGCCAAATGGCGGTGGAAGTTGTGCCCAAACCACACTTCCCTGCTGGAGGCGGGCCATCGTCTATTTCTCCCAATCGCGGAAATCTTCTCGTGGAAGCACCGAGGTCGCGGCGCTGACCGAACCAGACACCAGGGCATTATCTTCGCCAGATTCGAGATCAACATCCGGGACGAACTCAACCACATCGCGCTTACGACTGGGCACGCGTATTTCGACATATTGGGCTGCCCGCGCCATGGCAAGGCCAAGTTGCTGACGAATTAAAGGGATGCCGAATTGACCCGAGACGTCAAGGCCGCAACTTATTCCCTCCCTGCCCTGCACGCGCACCACGTCACCGCGAATATATTGTGCCGCGGCGCGGCGCTCGTATTCCGGCGCCTCGATCTCGGTGACGCGCAGACGATCTGGCTGATGAAAACTTGCCGTCAGCGTTGCAGTGCAGCGATGTCCGGCGCGTACGCGTTCCAGCAGTTCATCGAATCGGCGACATTCCGCAATCGACAACCGCAGACGATAGAACGGTGAACGATCGAAATGACCACTCTCCCCAAGAACATATCCAATTGTGGTGCGACTCATTTAGAATTCTCCAATTGCCCGATTCTACGATAAATGTAGCGACAATGTCAAGTGTAAATGTGAAGTGTAATTATAAATACACCATTAAAAAACACTATTAGTTTTCGCAAATCAGGCGGGCTAGACGGCCATCGATCAACAAATCACCGACGAAAGAAGATTGCTTAGAAAGTTGGATCCGGTCCGAGCGCTACTTTCGCGCGGGAATCTCTGCTGCCGGGGTTGGGGGATGTCCGATAATAACGCCAATGCGTGTGGCATTTCTCTCTTATCAGTGGCCTGGACTGCGCATGGGGGGCATTGGGTCTTATGTGCGGCAGAGCGCGGCGGCGCTGGCGCTGGCTGGGCATGAGGCGCATGTGTTCACGCTGGGAGATGATGATGGGTTGCCGGATAATGTTCCGGCGGGCGTGGTGCTGCATGGGATTGCGGACCCGGCTCGGCGGGTGTTGACGGGGGCGCTGCCGGCTGAACTGGCGGCGGCGATTCATAGCGGGGGCGAGGCGGTGTATCGGCTGGCGATTGCGTGGCTGCTGACGGCGGCTTTCCAGCGCGAGCACGGGCGAAATCCCTTTGACATTGTGGAAGTTGCCGACGTTGACGCATCGGGTTTGCCCCTGTTGCTGGACAGCGGCCGGCCTTTGCCGATTGTGGTGCATCTGCATACCTGCACAGCGATTGCGAACGGGATCAACAACGCGGCGCGCGGCGCGCGGGAACAATTGATTGAAGCGATGGAGGCGGCGCAGATCCACCTCGCCGACGCGCTGTGCGCCCCGACGCGGGCAGTGGCGCGCTCGACCGCGGCATTGGCGCCGATGGATCGCGAGCCGACGACGATTGCGCATCCATTTGTCTGCTGCGGCGCGGGGTTCACGCCGCCGCCGGTGGATGGGGCGGTGGTGTTCGTTGGACGGCTCGAATGGCGCAAGGGATGTGGCGTGATTGCTGAGGCGCTGAATGGTTTTCTTACACGTCATCCACGGGCACGATTCCAGTTCGTTGGTCCGGACACCAGCACTGCGCCGGGGGGAAGTTCTGTCCGGCTGCACATTCTTAAAACTCTGGCCGCTTCCGTGCGCGATCGCGTCGAATTCACCGGCGAGCTTCCGCAAGCGGGGGTTGAAGCCGCGCTAAAGGAGTGTTCGTTTTGCGTAATGCCGAGCCTTAGCGAAAACTTCAGCCTGGCGGTCTGTGAGGCGATGGCCGCAGGGCGAACCACGATCGTTGCCGCGGGGACGGGATCGGTTGAACTGGTTGGCGATGGCGCGGTGGTGGTGGAACCTGGTTCGGCGGCATCTCTTCTTGAGACGATGGATTTAACGTATCGCGACCGGCCGCGTTTGATCGCGCTTTCGCAACTGGCGTTTGAGCGCGTGCGCAGCTTGTGCGACCCGATTGGCGTCTCAGAGATACGGGTGGATTTTTATCGGCGTGTGATTGCCGAGTTCAGCCATCGAGAACACGGTTTCACCTCGGAACGGCTGGGCGGTTTGCCGGCGGACATTTCAGCGGCGCTGCTTCCCTGCATCTCACGGATTACAACCGCGCTGTTGCGAATCGACAGCGCTACTGATTCGCCAGGGCGCCGGCTCGACGATATTTGCCAGAAGCTGGCCGCGGGGAAGTCTGAAGCGGCGCGGGTGCTGCTTTACGGGGCTGGAAAACACACAGCGCGGCTGATGAGTGAACGGCACCGCTGGGAGCGGCACGGCCACCGGGTTGTTGGCCTGATTGACGACCACCCGCGCTTCGCAGAGACGCCGAGCTATCTGGATTTGCCGGTGCGTTCGCTGGCTGACGTGCAGGCCGACGCCCTGGCTGGGAATCGTATGCCAGCGGTGATTCTTAGCACCGACACCTACGAGGAGCAGTTTTGGGAACAGACCCAGGGTCTGCGCCAGCATGGCGTCGGCGTTTTCAAGCTTTATGGCAGGTAACGGAAGGTTTCTTGCATCGGGAGCGTCAGAGTCCTCAGCGACGGATACCGCATCATGGCTATCGATCTTTCCATCGTCATCCCAACCTGCAACCGCGGCGTGTTACTGGAAAAGTGCCTGCTGGCCGTGGGCAACCATGTGGCGTGCGACTACGAGATTATCGTCGTGGACGGGGCGAGCACGGATGGCACGCGCAGCGTTCTGGATGAGGCATGCCGCGTGTTTGGAGATCGATTGAAAATTATTTGGGAGGAGACCCGCGGCGGGTTTGTGCGCGCGGCGAACCGGGGGTTTCGGGCCGCCAGCGGGCGTAACCTTACCTGGCTGAACGATGACGCGCGGCCACTTGCCGGCGCGCTGGATCAGGCGGTCGCGCAAATGGACGGCAGCCCGGACGATGTTGCGTTCCTTGCGATGTTTCATCGCTGGAATTCGACACGGAACATCGCTTATGAAATGGTGGAGCGCGGACAGGTGTTTCGCCTTTGCCATATCCGGGGAACGTTGTATGCCAACTTCGCGCTGGGGAGGCGCGAAACCTTTGAACGGCTGGGCTATTTCGATGAGTCATTTTATTTTTGTGCTGCTGATCCCGATCTTTCCTTAAAGGCGTGGAATGCCGGAATGCGCGTGGAGCCGGCGTACGGTGCGATCATCGATCACGACCAGACCGACGACGATCGACGATCGGTCGATTCGAACCGCGCGCAACGCGACAACGACCGGCTCTTCGCGAAATGGAATCTACCGGCGAGGAACCCGCTTTGGAACGATTTTGATCCGGCCAGGCCGTGCACTCTGGGTGGATTACGACACACGCAGACAGCGGCGGCTGCTTAAAGGGTTTGCCGATGCTTAATCCGCCACAGGTTACTTTTCTGATTTCCACCTACAACCGCCGCGAGGTGCTGCTGCACACGCTGGGGGAACTGGCGAAAGATGCGGGGCGCAGCGGAATTGCGAGTGAAATTATCGTCGTGGACAATGCCAGCCGCGATGGCACGGCGGATTATATCGCCCGGCAATTTCCGCGGGTGAAGCTTATTCGGGAAAAGCGCAACCGCGGCGCCTGCGCGAAGAATCTTGGGCTGGCGACAGCGCGAAGCCCGTTCGTGATTTTTCTGGATGATGATTCCTATCCAGCCGCGGGAAGCGTGCGGAGAATGCTGGGGCATTTTGCCGCCGATCCCAGCCTCGGCGCGGCGGTGTTTGACGTCATTCTTCCTGATGGATCGCACGAATGCAGCGCGTATCCGAATGTATTCATTGGCTGCGGAACAGGGTTCCGGCGCGAAGCGCTCATGCAAACCGGCGGGCTTCCGGAAGACTTTTTCATGCAGGCTGAGGAATACGATCTATCGCTGCGGTTACTTGATGGCGGCTGGAAGATCGAGCGGTTTGATTTGCCGCTGTGGCACCTGAAGACGGCTGCCGCCCGCATCCCCACGCGAACCACGCGGCTGGACACTCGAAACAACCTGCTGTTAATCACGCGTTATTTCCCGAGGGAGTGGCTTTTGCCGTTCGCGGTGGATTGGATGCGGCGCTATCGCTGGCTGGCGGAAAAAAAATCGGGCCGGCACACCATCGCCTTTTGGCGCGGACTTGCGGAGGGAATTCTACGATCGCTTACGCCAGGCCGCCGCAGGGAAATATCCGCGGCGGCGTTCGAGCAGTTTGCCCGCATCAACGACATCGAGCAGCGCATGCGTGGGGTCATCCGTGCCGGGAATTTCAGCTCGATCCTCCTGCTGGACGTGGGGAAGAATATCCTTCCGTATTATCTGGCGGCGGCTGCTTGTGGCGCGCGGATTGTGGGGATTGCGGACAATCGGCTGGCGAAAGCCGGGCGGACGTATCGGGGGATTCCGGTGGTGGATGATGGGGGGGCGCGAGCGCTGCGATATGACGCGGCAATTGTGGCGAATTTATCGCCGGTTCATGCGGCTGTTCGCGCCGCGGAATGGGGATGCAAAAGCACAGTTCCGGTGTTTGATTTGTTTGAAAAGGCGGTGCCGCTGGCGCGGGTTGCTTGAGACGGTGGGCGGGGAAGGACCACCCCGCAAGAGGAAGGTTGCCGCGACGGTTGAATGCTATTCATTTTATGAGAGGGAAAGTTTGCCGCGGAGGTCGCGGGCGCCGGGCAGGGTTTTCAGAGGGAGGATGACCCAGAATTTAGCGCCCTGGCCGGGGACGCTTTTGACCCCGATTTCACCGCCTAGCAGCATGGTGAGCTCTCTGCTAATGGCCAGGCCCAGGCCGGTACCGCTGTGCTCGCGGGTTACGGAGCCATCGATCTGGCGGAATTTTTCGAAAATGATTGCATGTTTTTCGGTTTCGATGCCGGGGCCCTCATCGGTAACGCAAATGCGCACGCTGTCGTTGCCTTCGGCTTCAGCGGTAAGATCCACCTTGCCGTTTTGCGGGGAGAATTTGATGGCGTTGGCTAGAAAGTTGTAAAGCACCTGCTGAAGTTTGGCGGGATCGGTTTGAATGATCGGCACGTTGGCGGCCACCTGCGGGATGATCGCCAGATTCTTCTGCTCGGCCAGCGGCTTGAGCAGGTTGATCAATCCTTCGAAGACATCACCCAGCGAAAGCGGCTCGGAGCGCACGTCCATCCGCCCCGCTTCTATCTTCGCCAGGTCCAGCAGATCGTTAATCAGATCCAGCAGATTGCGGCCGGACGTGAGAATGTTTTGGAGATATCGCACGGACTTGGGATCGGGATTGGGAGTGCCGGTGTCGCGCAGGAGCTCGGCGAAACCCAGAATCGAATTCAGCGGCGTTCTTAGTTCGTGGCTTACGTTGGCGAGGAATTCGCTTTTGAGGCGGTTGGATTCGTAAAGGGCGACGTTGGTCTCGGCGAGCTGGCCGAGCTTCAGATCGAGCGCTTTGTTGATGGAGCGGAGTTGATCGTCGCTGGTCTTAAGATTTGCCAGCATGGTATTGAATGTTTCCGAGAGCTGCTGGAATTCGTCGCCGGTGCTGATGTCGGAGCGAATATTCAGATCGCCCTCGCTGACTTTTTCCGCGGTCTCCTGCAGAACGCGCACCGGCTGGAGGATGAGGCGGGTGGTGATGAGATAGAAGACGAAAATGGCGAGTGTGCCGGCGACGAGGCCGGCGATGAGGAGGAAAACGCGGTTCACGAAAAGCTGGTTGTCGTTGTCTTCCGAGGGAATATCGACCACCACAATGCCAAGCAGCGTGCGGCGGAGCGTGGGCACGGTGGTGGCGAGGTTGGTGCTGTCCGGTAGCGTTGTGGGGACGGCCAACCCGGATTGCTGGGCGTGGCAGGAGATGCAGGATTGATCATCATAGAGCGGCATGGCCATGCGGTAGCGCTGGGCGTTTTTGATCCGCTGGTTGGTCTGAAAATGGAACAGGTCCGGCTTATCGATGAACTGGGCGAGGGCGCGGCGCTCGAAACGATCCATCTCGAAGCCCTTGGGCGGGTTTACCGGGACGATTTTTGGGGGAACGTAATCGACGACGAATTGCTGGGCGTCTGCCGGTTGGGTGCTGGGCCGGGTGAGCGCCGCGGACTCCTGCGGGGGCGAGGAATGGGGGTTATCACGCAGCTGGGTCTGGCGGGCGACGTGCTCGGCCATAGTTTGCAGACAGAGCTGTTCGCCGGTCTGGAGATTGACCTCCAGAATCAGGCTTTCCATGCGCTTCCAGGGGACGTAGAGGGCGGCGCCAATGATGAGGATGACCGCTGCGCCGAATAGGATTTGGCATTTGGCGGCCAGCGATATGCGCAGATGCCGAAACCGCTTGAGCATGCGCGGGGTATTGTAACCGGATTAATGGGGGAGTGTCGGGTTCGGAGACTGAATACGGCGCGTGGCAAATCTCCGTCATTTTGGCCGTTGTCGTGGTAGGATGGCGTATGATAGAACTTTGGTAACCTGTAAGAGTTTGCCTAGGTTCACTTAACGAGGCGCAGTCATGGCAATTTCGGGGCGAGTTCTGGTGGTTGAAGACCACGAAACCGAACGCAAGGCGGTGAGTTCGATCCTCAAATCAGAGGGACTCACTGTTTTTGGCGCGGAAAACGCGGATAAGGCGCTGAGCTATAACGAAGAAAACATTGATGTCGTTTTGACTGACCTGCATATGGGTGATGTCAGCGGTATCGATCTGTTGACGCTTTGGAAGAAGAAGCGGCCTGATACGCAGTTTATCCTTCTAACGGGGCACAGCAGTATTAGTGGAGCGGTGGAGGCAATTAAGGCTGGCGCGTTTGATTACCTGACCAAACCGGTGAACCCGGATGAGCTGATCATGCTGATCCGCCGGGCGATTGAATCGGTTAATAAAGACAAGGAAATCGACACGCTGCGGCGGCGTTTGGATCATAAATTCGGCATCGACAAGATTGTCGGACAATCCAAGCAGATGAAGGATGTGTTCGACAAGATTCAGCGGGCGGCGCCGGTGGACAGCACGGTGCTGGTTTTGGGCGAAAGCGGGACGGGCAAGGAGCTGGTGGCCGCGGCACTGCACCACAACAGCACGAGAAAGAAGGGGCCGTTTGTGGCGGTCAACTGCGCGGCGGTTCCGGCGACGCTGGTTGAGAGCGAATTGTTTGGGCATGTGCGCGGGGCGTTTACCGGGGCGACGGACCGGCGGATGGGACGATTTGAGCAGGCTGATGGGGGAACGCTGTTCGTCGACGAAATTGGCGATTTTGAACTTGGGTTGCAGGCCAAGCTTTTGCGCGTGCTGGAGACACTGACGGTGACGCCCGTGGGGGGGCATGAGGACCGCAAGGTGGACGTTCGGGTATTGGCGGCTACGAGCCGGGATCTGCATAAGATGGTGGCTGAGGGGAAGTTTCGGGAGGATTTATACTACCGGTTGAACGTGGTGACGATTAATCTGCCTCCCCTGCGCGACCGGCCGGACGATATTCCGATCCTGGTTGAACATTTCCTGAAAGAGATCACCGAACACAAGCACACGGCCTCGCGGCGCATCTCGCGCGAGGTGATGGAGAGCTTCCAGGCTTATCGGTGGCCGGGGAATGTGCGTGAGCTGCGAAATACTTTGGAAAGCATGATGGTGCTGGCGGACAGCGAGATCATGACTGAAAAAGACCTTCCCGAACGAATTGCGCAAGGCTCGTTACATTTGACGAGCCCACGCGAAATTCCGACCAATTTAACGATGGAAGAGCTTGAGAAGCTTGCGATTACGAAAGCATTGGACCAATGCGCCGGAAACCGAACTCATGCAGCGGGACGACTGGGAATTTCGGTACGGACGCTTCAGCGGAAATTGCGCCAATATGAATTTGAACGCAAAGACAAGCCCATCAATACCGACGTTTTGACGGGGACATGACAGAATATCGGACATGAGGGCAGGCTAGGCTGGATTGTCGCAGGTAGACGTGATTCGAATTGCGTGCGGCGAGCGGTTGATTGACTTGGTATGGGGGTTGCTTTGAGGTTTGCGGTTGGGTGATTGCCCCAACGAACCGCGAACGAAGGAGCAACCATATGTCGATCAGCATGGACCGATTTTCCGCAGAAGGCCAGTT
The DNA here is from genome assembly GCA_030775485.1 of Planctomycetota bacterium. Classification (GTDB taxonomy): domain Bacteria; phylum Planctomycetota; class Phycisphaerae; order Tepidisphaerales; family Tepidisphaeraceae; genus JALYJB01. The sequence continues at coordinate 93,176 of JALYJB010000021.1, forward strand.
TGCCACATTCGATCCTTACGCACGGGCGACAACACGGGTAAATGTATTTACAGTGCAATGCCGCTGCTGCGGATTTGAGCCGGAGAACGTGGTGGTTCCACCGCGTCTTTGCCCGAAATGCCACAGCGAATCCTGGGAGCGTTTTGCGCGGCCGCGTGGGATTCTTGCCAACGCGGATCGATTTGTGGCTTGAGTCATAAAGTCTCAGAATTTGAAGTGCGGCAGCCATTTTGTTGTGGGCTGCCTTTTTTTTTGGTAGGCATGGGTAATTTTCGCGCTTTATGGGGGCGGGGCGAGAAAGAGATTATCGTTGAATTGTGGGTCTACATTTGAGAAAATAGTGTTTGATCCCTTCGTGGCGCGGCCGATGAGGTGTTCGCTGCATCTTTGTTGCGGGCTAAAGCAATTTTGAATTGAGTTTCGGGGAGATAATCATTGAATTTAAGCAAAGGGGTAGCCGCTCGGTGAAGGCGATAATCGTTGCGGCGGCAATGGGCGTTTTGACGTTGCCGACGACGCGGGTTGCTTCGGCGGATTCGGATGGTTGGATTGGGACTAGCGGGGGCAATTGGACGGATGGGACGCAGTGGTCTAGCGGCCTGCCGCCGGCTGGGGGGCAGGATGTTTTGGTCACGAACGCGTTTGGGGGGACGCAGACGATTACCTTTGATAGTGGCGCGGGGCTTACCTATAGCTCACTGACGGTGAGCGCAACGGGCGGTGGAACAAATGTGTTCCTGGTGGGAGCCAACAGCTTCAATGTGAGCGGTGGCGAGTATGTTGGGGATTCAGGAATTAGCAGCAACGGCACCGGCGTTTTTGTTCAGAGCGGCGGGAGCAATTCTGTGCTTGGAACCGCTGGATTGAATGTGGGGGTTAATGCTTCGGATCTCGGGAGCTATGCGTTCTCTGGGGGAAATCTCAGCTCGGGCGTGAGTGAAGTGATTGGAGTGGCAGGCATTGGCAACTTCAGTCAGTCAGGGGGAACAAATGCGCTGTCTGTGAACGGTTCGCTCAATCTTGGATTTTCAGCCGGCGCGACGGGAAATTACACGTTGTCCGGGGGGACATTATCAGCTTCTGCCGGCGCGGTTGAATACATAGGCTACAACGGCGTTGGCAATTTTAATCAAACTGGAGGGTTACATCCGGTTACCGGCCAGGGATTCAACTATATTTATTTAGGCTACAATTCAGGCGCGACTGGCACATACACGCTGGGACCTGGTGCGGTGCTTAGCACGAATCCGGGAGCCTACTTGAACGAAAATGTTGGATACAATGGCGTAGGCATCTTCAATCAGAGCGGCGGGACCAATACCTTTGATAACCTTTATCTTGCTGTTAACTACCACTCTACCGGAACGTATACTTTGGGCGACAATGCGTTCTTGAGCGCAGGTCAAGAGATAATTGGGTCTCGGGGTATTGGCGCCTTCAACCAAGCCGGTGGCACTAATTCAACGAGAAGCATCGGCTTAGGAGGCTTAAGCGGCACCTACACATTATCTGGAACTGGCAACCTCAATATTGGCCCATATGGCAGCGAAAATATTGGTGGTGGCAACGGAAACTTCATTCAAACGGGCGGGGTTCAAACGCTGACCACAAGCGCGATTTATTTGGGTCAATATTCAAATGGCACCAGCCGCTTTAACCAATCTGGCGGAACGAATTCGCTCGTGGCGAGTACGCTCTACCTCGGGTTTGGGGCCGGCTCAACGGCATCCTATTCGCTTGGAGCAGGCGCTTCGCTTATCGCGACTGGCATTTCGTACAGCAACTCATATGAATACATCGGCGATTCCGGGATCGGCAATTTCAACCAGACAGGCGGTACAAACTCCTTGAATAGCTTTGACGGCGCTATTTATGTGGGCTACAACATCGGTTCAACAGGTAACTACCTTCTCTCGGGCGGAAGCCTTCAATTCACGGGGGGCGGCGCAGAATATATCGGGCGATTCGGCGTGGGGAATTTCAATCAGACCGGAGGAACGAATTTACTCTCGGGGACTAGACTAATGATCGAAAATGGCACCTACACGCTAGGAGCCGGCGCTAGTCTGACGGTTACCCAGGCCTTTCCGGATGACCCAGGGATCGAACTGATCGCGGGTCAGGCGGCCTTCTATCAAACCGGCGGCGCGAACACGACTGTTAACGCGGACCTCGATATCGGAACTTCCGGTACGGGGACATATGACCTAACAGCCCGTGGTGAAACCCCTTGACGAACGACGTCGATCGCGCTGAGATATCAGCCGGTTACGGAGGACCGCTCTTATGGCTCTTGGCAAACGCAAACCGCTCGAACAACCGCTGTTCATCGCGTTCG
>JALYJB010000022.1 GCA_030775485.1 Planctomycetota bacterium
GCATACCCCTGCCCAGCCGCAACGCGGCGATCGCCATGCGCATTCGGCGCGCCCGGCGGCCGGCAAGCCCGCGCACGCCCCACAGCGCGCCCATGACACGCGGCCTGCTCACTCCGCCGCAAAATCGCCCGCGGCGCCGAAGGCAACGGCCAAGAGCAAGCCGCTTCACGCGCATAAGCCCGCTCAGCACCCGCTTCATCGCCAGCGGCCCCACTAGGGGCATTTGTCCTGGTCGGATTCGGATTGTTCTGGAGCGATTTGTGCCTGATCCTGCCGTCCAGAAGACCATGGCGGATTCGGTGCTGATCGGGTATAATGATCTGTTGCTTGGAAACTCACGATTCCAAAGATGTGTCGCACAAGATCGAGTTGCCCACCGGAGACCTCATGCCGCCAACGTCTAAGTCCGCTGTATCTGACGCTGATCGCTTTGCGCCGATTCTCGATCGGACCGGCGTGAAGGACCGGACGCGCATCGAAAAGCATCTGGCCACCTGTGACGCGGAACCCACCTCCATTCACGGCCGCCTGTGGCGCCATGTGGCCACAATCCTCAGCGAGCTTGTTCCGCTGGCGATGCAGTCGGCCGGCAACAACAGTTGGAAGTTTTACATTCCCGACGGTAAATACCGCATGCAGGTCTTCGCCCTGGAGGATCCATGCGATGGCACCCTGCGGATTTATCTTCCCGACGTGTTGAACGAAGCCATTAAGGCCAAAATTTTATCCAAGACCGCCGCGCCCAATGAATTCGCCGTGGCTGGTTCACGGCTGCCGCTGAACGTTGAATCTCTCACCGGCGACGATGCCGGCGACGCCCAGGAGCATTACAAGCATTTGCTGGGATGGAATCGCAAGGCCCTGCGGCTGACACTTTCGACCACGGAAGCGGATGAATCGCACGTTGGCGCCACCGATGCCCTTCTTACCCTGGCGGCCAAGCAGTGGGCCGCCGCCATGACCGCCGCCGCAGCGGCCGGAACGCTGGGCAGCGTTCGCTAATCGCTGCTGCGCGATTCTCGGATCTCCAAAGTTATCGGATGGAAATCGCGTAGAGCGCCCCACGGAATCGGCTCCGTGGGTTTTGCCGCAATCGTGGCCGGCAGTTGACGTTCCCACCAGCCCATGTTCCGCCAGGCCCCAAGCTTGTATCCCACGTTGTGATAAAGCCCGATTTGTTTGAACCCCATTGATTCATGCATCCCAATGCTGGCAGGATTGGGAATGGTAATTCCGGCGTACGCCATCACATAACCTTGCCGTGCCAGAAGCGGCAGCAGTTGCTGATAAAGCTTTGTTCCAACACCGCGGCGCTGATGCGTCGGCGCGAGGTAGACGGCGACATCCACCGACCAGCGGAATGATGCCCGCGGGCGATGGGGCGCGGCATAGGCGTATCCGACCAGGTCGCCTGAACATTCCGCCACGAGAAAAGGGTGCAGCTTTTGGATGGTTGCAATTCGGTCGGTCATATCCGGCGCTGAGACCGGAGCTTCCTCAAATGTTATCGCGGTTTGCGCGATGTAGGGTTGATAAATGAGCGCAACGGCGGCGGCGTCGCGCGGGTGGGCTTCCCTGATCAGCACCTTCATGTCGCCTCCTCGAGAAGGCGGATTATGGGGCAAATGATCGGATGGATGCAAAAAAATCGCGTCTCAACCCTTGAGTGAGACGCGATTCGAATTTTAAATTGTCGTGCCGGAAGGAGTTTTAGGCTGCCGCGCTTCGGGCCATGCGGGCTTCATCGGGCACCTTCAGGTCCCACGCCAGGCCGAGCCAGGAGAGCACCACGATAAAGTAGTAGCTGGCGTCAACCTGCCACCACTTCAGCCCATGACGGGCCGAGGTTGGGAAAGCATGGTGGTTATTGTGCCAGCCTTCGCCCATGGCAAGCACGCCGAAGATGAAATTGTTGCGGCTGAGGTCGTGGCTCTTGTATGGCCGGGCGCCCCAAAGATGGCAGACGGAATTCACGCTCCAGGTGACATGGTGAACCAGGAACACGCGCACCAGGCCGCCCCAGAGGAAGCCGAGAAATACGCCCATCCAGGTGTGGGTGAGAAGGCCACCCAAAGCTGCGGGCACAATGAGTCCCAGCGCCGCCCAAAGAACCCACAGATTGCTCACGACGCGAAGGGCGCCATTGCTCATCAGGTCGGGCACAAAGCGAGCAAGATTTTTCGGATCCCCCTGAAAGATCCAGCCGGCATGCGCGTGCCACCAGCCGGCCATAACGCCAAGCACGCCGTCGCCGTGATGATTGGGAGAATGCGGATCGCCTGCTTTGTCGCTGTGCTGGTGATGACACCGGTGCATGGCCACCCATTTGAGCACCGGCCCTTCAAAAGCCATTGAGCCGAAAATCGCCAGAATGCACTGGACGACGCGGTTGGTCTTGAACGAGCGATGACAGAACAGGCGGTGATACCCGACGGTGATTCCCACGGCGCTGATCAGGTACATGCCCACCAGGAGTGAAGCATGAACCCATCCGAAGCCGCGACCCCAGAGGAGCGCAACGGCAGTAGCAAAGCCGGCAAACGGAACAATGATTCCGAAAAGGCTTGCGATGCGCGTGCCGAGGCTGCAGTGCTCAAATTCATTTGCCGCGTCTTGCGGTGGCGTCACATCAGCAAGGTCAGTGTCGGGAGATTGAGAATCAAACGCGTTTGAGATTGTGCTGGAAATTGAAGCCAATCGGATACCTCCGTGATCTAAGGAAGTTTAATGCTTATTTACGTTCGGGTCGGATTGCAGGCCTCATGATAGCTGATTCTCATTCTCCACGGGGAGAGGGAATTCATGGGTTTTTGAGGCACGACCAGTTCGACTATTCAATCCGCGAAACAGGCAGGCGATCGAGCGGCATCAGACGCAAAAACCGTGTTGCCTTATTTCGTTGGACACAACTGCGCCTATGAGTCTATCGGCTCATCGCGCTCAAATCCACCATTCGGCGGATTTCGGACGCGCCAAAATTGCGCTATGCGCATGCGGCGCCGTCGCTTTCGTATCGAACTAATGGGGCGGGAATGGTCCCGCTCGGTGCGGCGACGGGAATATCAATTCGCTGGCCGGGCCTAAGCGGCAACGCTCTTGCGAGCGGCATTGGTGTAGGTGCTGGGCATAAAGGTTTCAGGCGGAATCCGTGCGCCGATGGCGTCAAGCTTTGTCATGAATTGCGGCCGCAGGCCACTGGGAAGCAGCGAGCCCAGAACCGGGCCGTCCACCGGGCCGGGAATTTCCTTAAATCTAAAGAGTTCCTGAAGCAGAATTTTGTCGTTTTCCATTCCGGAGATTTCCGTGACAAACGTGACTTTTCGCGAGCCGTCACGCAGACGGGATTGGTGGACCAGCAATTGCACGGCGGAGCCGATCTGCTCGCGAATGACGCGGACGGGGAAATCGATGCCGGCCATCAGGGCCATGGTTTCGATACGCGAAATCGCGTCGCGCGGCGAGTTGGCGTGCAGCGTGGTCAGGGAACCGTCGTGGCCGGTGTTCATGGCCTGAAGCATGTCCAGGGCCTCGGGTCCGCGGCACTCACCGACGACGATGCGCTCCGGTCGCATGCGCAAGGCATTGCGGACGAGATCGCGAATGGGAACTTCCCCCGTGCCGTCCGCATTGGGGCGCTTGGCTTCAAGGGTGATGACGTGATCCTGATGCAGCTTCAATTCGGCGGCGTCTTCGATGGTAACGATTCGTTCGTCGGCGGGAATGCAGCCGGAGAGCGCGTTAAGGAGCGTTGTCTTGCCGGAGCCGGTGCCGCCGGTGACGACGATATTGAGTCGCGCGGCGACGCAGGCCTTGAGAAAATCGGCGATTAATTGAGGCATGCTGCCGAAGCCCACCAGATCATCCAGGCCCAGGCGGGTTTTGCTGAATTTACGAATGGTGACGCAGGACCCGGCGATGGCGACGGGCGGAATGACGGCGTTCACGCGCGAGCCATCGGGCAATCGGGCATCCACCAGCGGGCTGTTCGCGTCCAGTCGACGACCCAGCGGCATGATGATGCGGTCAATCATTCGGCGGACATGGTCGTCATCATCAAAGGTGATCTGGGTGCGAATTGGTTTGCCTTTTCGCTCGACGTAAATGCGGTCGGCGCGATTCACCATGATTTCGGTCACGCTTGGGTCATCCAGGAGCGGCTGAATGGGGCCGAATCCGAAAATTTCGTTGAGCACATCGCGGAAGAGCATTTCGCGGGCGGCATCAACCAGAGTGATGCCCAATCCGGCGTACTCCTCCGGCAGACGCTGTTCAACGGAGGGCCTTAGTGCGGGATCGGCCGGCGCAATACCAAGGTTCAACAGCTTCAAATGCGCGGTAATTCGTTCGGTAAGCAGCCGGCGAATTCGGCGAAACTCGGGTTGTTCCGCTGGCGGAATGAGTGGCGTTTCAATTTCGGGTTCAGCGTGTTTCATTAAATTCCGTATCGGCAGATTTCAGGAACAGCTTCCGAAAGCGTTGTTCGATTCAGAAAAGGATGCTGGCTCCATAGGTAAGGGTCCAACAAAAAGCGTGATATCAAACCCATGGAGCGGATTTGCCCATTTTCTGGAGGATTGGAATTACTGCACCGCTCCGGAATTCCGTAAAGGTGGGGGCGTGATTCTGGCTTCGGGCGGACCGGGGATTGCGGCCTAAAGGCCATACATGGGCGATCTTATGAGGCCAGCGGCAGCAGCCACGCGCCCATTAGCGTGGCGAGCAGCCCGACCACGCCCATGATGACCATCATCACGCTCACCGTTTTCAGAGTCTCACTTTCGGTCATGCCGCTCATTCTTCCGATGATCCAGAATCCGGCGTCGTTCATCCACGGGAAGGGTTTTGAGCCGCAGCCGATGGCCAGGGCGAGATAGAGCGGGTGATAGCCTAGCGCGCCGGCAACGGCGATGGGGGCAACGATGCCGGTGGCGGTGATCATGGAGACCATGGCTGAGCCTTGCGCGGTGCGGATGGCGGCGGTGAGAAGGAAGGCGATGGGGAGCAGCGCCAGCTTGGAGGTGGGCAGCATATCCTTGGCCATGGCGGCGATGTCGGTTTGTCGGGCGACGTAACCGAACGCGCCGCCGGCGGAGATGATGAGGATCATCACGCCGGCGCTGGCGAGCGCCTGGCCGACCGCGGGTGACGTTGCGTTGGTGGTGAGGGAATCGCGCTGTTTCCAGACCATCAGCAGGCCTATGGCGGCAGCGAGGGTGAGGGCGACATTTTTTTCACCAAGCGTATTCAACATGCGAATCCAATTGCTCTGACCCGATTGGCCCGCGACGGCGCCGGCGGCGATCAGGATGACCGGCAGAACGATCGGCGTGAGCGCGAGCCAGAGGGGGGGGAGAGTGGATTCGTCGCGAGTGGAGATTCTTTCCAGCTCTTCTTTCGAGACGCCAACCGCGCCGCGCAGAGGAATATCCCACCTGCGGTTGGCCCAGAGCGCGTAGAGATACCCGGCTGAGGCAGCAATGGCGCCGACGATCGCGCCGCCGAGAATCATCAGGGCGAGATTTACATGCAGTTCGGTGGCGACGAAGACCGGTCCGGCGGCGGGCGGGACGAGGGAATGGGTCATCACCGCGCCGGCGGCGATGGAGAGAATGTACAGCGTGTAATCGCGTCCGCTGCGCACGCGCATGACCTGGGCGAGGGGGATGAGCAGATAAAAGGTGGTGTCGCTGAGGACTAAAGCGGCGAGCACGAAGCCGCTGATGAGGAAGGCGAGTGAAGCGCGGCTATCACCCACCGCATTGCGCAGGCTTAGCACGATGCGCTCAGCCGCCCCGCTTTCCATGAGCGTCTGGCCCAGGACAGCAGCCATGGCGATGAGGATGCCGATGTCGGTAGCGGTTTTGCCGAAGCCTTCGGCGATGCGCTGGCCGATGGTCTGGCGCGATGTGGCCAGGGCGGAAACTTCGGTGGCGGGATCTACGATAATGTCGGTTGGCGAAAGCGGACGATTTTTGTCGCCTGAGATGATGGCGGCCTGCTGGGTATTTTTTGTGAGCGTGCCGGTGATGCGCAGGGTGGAGATTTGTTTTAGACCGGCTGGGGTTTGTGTGAGCAGGTCGAGAGTCGCGCCTTCGGGTCTTGTCGATTCGGATTTCAATTCGACGGCACCATCGTTTGTGCTGCGCGCGAAATCCACCTCGCCGGTTCGGAGCGAGAAACGGTAGACGGTGGCGGCGGGCGTCAGCAGCGCGATGACCAGCGCGCCGGCGACCAGGGATAAAAATGCATGCAGGCGAAGCGCGAGGATGCCGCCGATGACGACCGCGACGCCGATGAGCACGATGAGGAGGGGGCTCATGCTCTGCCTCCTGGTGGCGGCGGGGGAATTTTTGCCTTTTTGGCGATGAAATTGGATCGCGCCGGCGCTGTGGCCTGTACGCGACGGGGTTTTTTGCTTGGGACGCGGATGCTCGTACAATAATCGGGCGATTCCTGAGTGACAAACAATGCCGCAGCAGACACCCGTTCGGAAAAAGCCGGATGAGCTACGCAGCCACCGGTGGCTGGGGAGGGACGATCTGCGCTCCTTCGGACATCGCTCGCGCCTGAAGCAGATGGGGTATTCGGCGGATGATTACACGGGCAAGCCGATCATAGCGATTCTGAATACATGGAGCGATCTGATCCCGTGTCACACGCATTTTCCGCAGCGGGTTTTGGAGATAAAGCGCGGCATCTGGCAGGCGGGCGGGTTTCCGGTGGAGATTCCCGTCACCAGTGTTTCTGAGACCTTCATGAAGCCGACGGCCATGATGTATCGGAACCTGCTGGCGATGGAGACGGAAGAGGTTTTGCGATCTCAGCCGATTGATGGCGCGGTGCTGCTGGGCGGGTGTGACAAGACTACGCCGGGGCTGATTATGGGGGCGATTTCAGCGAATCTGCCGGCGATTTTTGTTCCGGCGGGACCGATGCTGAACGGGAATTTTCAGGGGACCACGCTGGGCAGCGGAACTGATGCGTGGAAATATTGGGCGGAACGCAGCGCGGGGAACCTGGATGACTGCGTGTGGCGCGGGATTGAAGATGGAATCGCGCGATCGCCCGGGCATTGCATGACGATGGGGACCGCATCGACCATGACATCGATCGCGGAAACGATTGGGATGACGCTGCCGGGCGCAGCTTCCATTCCGGCGGTGCATTCGGCGCATTCGCGCATGGCGGAGCTAAGCGGGCGGCGAATTGTGAAGATGGTGTTTGAGGATCTGACCCCGGCGCGAATCTTAAGCCCGCAGGCGTGGGACAACGCGATTACCGTGGAGATGGCGCTGGGGGGATCGACCAATGCCATTATTCATTTGATTGCGATGGCGGGCCGTGCGGGCCATAAGCTGGCGCTGGAGCGGTTTGATGAAATTTCGCGGCGGACGCCGGTGATTGCCAATACGCGGCCGGCGGGAAAATATCTGATGGCGGATTTTTATGATGCGGGGGGATTGCCGGCGCTGCTGAACCGGATTGGGGCGCTCCTGAATCTGGGTTGCACGACGGTGAACGGCAGAACGCTGGGGGAGAACATTGAGGGGATGGCGGTTTACAACGACGACGTAATTCGCCCGCTGGATAAGCCGGTGTCACCAACTGGGGGCACTTTTGTTTTGCGTGGGAACCTGGCTCCGAACGGCGCGGTGATTAAACCCGTTGCGGCGGAGGAGCGATTGCTTAAGCACACGGGGTCGGCGCTGGTGTTTAAGGATTACGCGGATTTGAAAGCGCGGATTGATGATGAGGCGCTGAACGTGACGGCTGATTCTGTGCTGGTGCTGTTGTCTGGAGGACCTCTTGGCGCTCCGGGGATGCCGGAATGGGGAATGCTGCCCATTCCGAAAAAGCTTTTACGGCAAGGGGTGCGGGATATTGTGCGCATTTCCGATTCGCGAATGAGCGGGACCAGCTATGGCACGTGCGTGCTGCACGTTTCGCCGGAATCGGCCGTAGGCGGCCCACTGGCGCTGGTGCGCGATGGGGACCTGATTGAATTGAATGTTGAAGCGCGGCAGATCAACCTGCGGGTTTCGGATGATGAGCTAGCGCGGCGGCGGGAAAAATGGCGACCCCCGGAAAAGCGTTTCACGCGCGGGTATGGAATGTTATTCTCGGCAGAATGTACCCAGGCGCATGAAGGGTGCGACTTCAGATTCCTGGCAGCGGGCGCGGCAACGCCTGAGCCGGATATCTATTGATATTGCGATTTTAATTTCCTGTTTGTGGAGCATCTGATGATTACTTCAATCAATCCTGAGCGGCTGGCCAGTTCGGTTCTGGCGGTGCCGCCCCTTTGTCGGAATGCGGATTTTTCCCTGAGCGAAGTTGAGAACACCAAGCTTATTCGGCACATTGAATCGGGCGGGATTCGCACATTGCTTTACGGCGGGAATGCCAATTTTTATCACATTCCGCTGAGCGAGTATGACCAGGTGCTTTCTTATCTCGAGCAGGAAGCCGGCCCACAGACGCTGATGATTCCGTCTGTCTCCAGCCTGTGGGGATCAATGATGGACCAGGCGGCGATTGTGCGGAAGCACAAATTTCCGACGGTGATGGTGCTGCCGCTGGTAGGGTCAACCACCAGCCGGGGGGTGGAGATCGGCATTCGGCGGTTTGTGGACGCGGCAGGCATTCCCGCGCTGCTTTACCTCAAGAACGATGGGTACATGGAGGTGGAGGAAGTGAAGCGGCTGGTGGAGAGCAAGACGATCAGCGGGATTAAATATGCCATCGTGCGGAACGATGCGGCGAATGATCCTTACCTGCGAGCCCTTTGCGATCAGGTGGATCGGCGATTGATCATCAGCGGTCTGGGCGAGCAGCCTGCGATTATTCACATGCGGGATTTCAAGCTGCCGGGATTTACCGCGGGGGTGATCAACATCGCGCCACGACTTTTCACGATCATGCTGGATGCGATTCGCGCGGGGGATTACAAGAAGGCCGAACACATTCGCACGGTATGCAAGCCGCTGGAAGATTTGCGGAATGCCATCAGCCCGGTGCGCGTGCTGCATGAGGCGGTTCGGCTGGCGGGGATTGCCAACACAGGCCCCCTGCTGCCGCTGCTGACGAATCTGGATGAGGCGGATCATCCGCGCGTTCGCGATGCGGCGCGGGCGCTGCTGGAGGCGAATCGCGTCGCGGCTTGAGATTTTTCGATCTGGGACATAGGCGTTTACGGATTTCACTGGAAGGAACATGAGCAGTATTTTCGACATCACGGACCGCGTTATTGTTGTTACGGGATCGACCGGCGCGCTGGCGGGATCCGCCGCGGATTATCTGGCCAGCCAGGGGGCGCGGGTGGTTTATCTGGGGCGAGGCCAGGCGAAGCTGGATGCGGCGCTGGCCAAGTGCCGCGCCAAGACGCCCAAAGCGCAGTGCATTGGCCTGGCAGCGGATGTGCTGGATCGACCCGCGCTGGAAAGCGCATGCAAGACCGTGCTGGAAAAATGGGGGAAAATTGACGGGCTGCTGAATGGGGCAGGCGGCAACATGCCGGGGGCAACCATTACACCGGACAAGACATTCTTTGATCTGGATTTTGATGCGTTCAAGCAGGTGGTCGATCTGAATCTGCATGGGACGGTGTTGCCTTCGCTGGTCTTTGGCCCGGCGATGGTGGAAGCCAACCGTGGCTCGATCGTGAACTTTTCCTCCGCCTCCGCCCCGCAAACGCTGACGCGCGTGGTGGGATATTCAGCGGCCAAGGCTGCGGTGGAAAATTTTACACGCTGGCTTAGCACGGATCTGGCCAAGCGCACCAACGGCGGCGTGCGGGTGAACGCGGTGCTGCCCGGCTTTTTCCTGGGCGAGCAAAACCGACGATTGCTGACCAATGAAGATGGATCACTCACCGATCGCGGAAATACGATCGCGCGGAAAACTCCGTTCGGCCGGTTTGGCCAGGCGCATGAGCTGCATGGCGCGATTCACTATCTGCTGGCGGATGCTTCGGCGTTTGTGACGGGGACGATTCTGCCGGTGGATGGCGGGTTTGGGTCGTTCTCTGGAGTTTAAGAATGCGCCAAGCAGGCACGATCACTGCTTGGCCGGCTGCGTTGTCGCAACCGTCGGAATCTGGGCGCCGGTTGCGCCGAGAATTTGCAGTGAAGAGGGGTCTTGAACGAAGCCGATGAGCGACGTGTTTTTCTCGTTGATGCCCGCTGGCAAGGTTAGAGAAATCTTCCCCGTGCGATCGCGTGTGAGCACCAGCCGCGCGAATGCTCGCGCCACGTTGTCATGATGCAAAGTGCGGCCGCCGTTTTCACCGCGCGGAATGCTGACGACCAATCCGCGCTCGACAGCGATTACGTTAAGCACATTCCCGGCAGCCTCATCATTCAAAGTGAATCCGATCGACAATTGGTTGGAGGAGTCCTTGGAAGGCTGCAGTGCGAGCACAATCTTGGCAGGCTGGCTCAGGGCAGCGTCAATTTCCTGCTGAGCGCGGGCCTTGTCCGAGCCGATGAATTCAACCCGCCCATTCACAATCATCTGCGGCGTATAAACCTCCGTGGAATTTAACGCCCTGGCATACTCTCCCTGCCGGATCGAGGCCTGCTGGGTGCTGAAGGGATCACGCCAGCCGAGCTGGTCCCAATAATCGATGTGGAAGGCGATGGGATAAATCGGTCGATTGGATTGCTGGGCGTCTTTAAGAATTTCGCCGAGCAAGGCATCGGCCGGGGGGCAACTGGAGCAGCCTTCGGAGGTGAAAAGTTCGACAACGGCGAAACCGGGGTTGCCGGAATTAGGTTGCGCTACTGAGGCGGCCGCGCCGCCGCGGGCCTTGGGGCTGGTGAGTTGTGCAAGAACAAGGCCCGCTGAAATTATTACCAAAATGACGAGAAGATTTTTAACGGAAAGGAATTTCATTCGTGGCCTACCTGATGGAATCATCGGCTGAACGTCAATCGGGCGTTATCGCGGTCACGTTCACTAGAATGGACAATCGAGAAAGCGGGGAAAATATTCCCGTGGGAATCCGAATGTAGGCGGTTCTGGGGGGGCAGATGTCCCGACAGATCGTTCAATCGATACCGGCCGGAAAACCCGCTTCCACCGGCGCAGCCCCATATCGATAGTGAAAATAATCGAAATCCACTGTCCCACCACCGCTGGCTGGCTCGCCGGAATCATTCGCCTGATTGAAGCAAATCACACCCACCCGCGCCCCCTTCCAGGAAGCAAATCTCAATCGAAACGTCTGCCCGCTGTCGGAAAAAACGTTGCCATCGGCACTGTAGTAGAGCCGCCCAATATCGTTGTGGTAGATGCCGCGCAGATAGACCGTGTCGCCAGCCACCGCCGGGCCGGTTGTCTGGTCCCACATGAAATGCCGCTGGGATTTGTCTTGCGCCACCCCTACCCAGCCGAAGCTGGCCCCGCTCATGAATGCGAAGCCGGCGCGGTCGCCGTCGGTTAACTTGCTCACATCCATCTTCACGTTGATCACGCCGCATACGTCCCAGATTTTTTCTGTGAGCGTGTTGCGCGCGGTTGAAGGTTGCGTGGCGGGTAACGCGGTTAGTCGCAGGAAACCCGGCCGCGCCGTCAGCGACCACGCCTTTGGCACCGGGTTATGATTCCATTGCCAGATGGGCGCCAGCTGCGGCGAATCAAATTCATCGCTGGTGGGCGGCTTGGAAACGGGAAAGGTATTTCCCACCTCTGGTTTTTTCCAAACTGTGACCGGCTTTCCATTGTCGCCGAAAACCGGCCAATCATCGCTGCCCCAGGTCACCGGGTTTAGGTAACAAATCCGGCCGAGAAAACCTGTCTGTTTGAAAGAGATAAACCACCCCTGCCCATTGTCGAGTTCGACCATGCCGCCCTGGTGGGTAGTGCCGTTGGGCAAAACCTGGCGGCGTTCGTAGGGGCCGTAAATGGTTTTGGATCGCAGGATGGATTGTCCGCCTGTGCTGACGCCCCCTTCGGGCATGCAGATGTAGTAGTAGCCGTGACGCTTGTAGAACTTGGGGCCTTCGGTGGCGCGGCCCCGGTAAATTTCTTTTCCATCATCAAGAAGCTGCGTTCCATCCGCGCTCATCTTGTTAATGATCAGCGGCCCCGCGCCCTTCAAGCTGTGCACCAGATAGGCCTGCCCATCATCATCCCACAGCGGGCATGGGTCTTCCCACCTGGGCACCTTCTTCACCGTTACCGTGTCCGACCACGGCCCGGCCGGGTTCTTCGTGTGCCACATGAAGAGCCCCTCGTAGGGCGTGCAGACATAAATGTAGAACTCGCCGTTGTGAAATCGCAGCGAAGGGGCCCACGTCCCTTCGCCGTACCCTTTCATCTGGTCGTATTTGGGGTCCATGGTCAGGCGGTTGAACACCTGGCCGATGACCTCCCAGTTCACCAGGTCCTTGGAATGCATCACCTGCATCCCGACGTAGGCGAAGTCAGAGGCGATCAGATAAAAATCGCTCCCCACGCGGCAGATGTCCGGGTCGGAATAGTCGGATTTGATGATGGGGTTCCTGTAGGTGCCGTCGCCCTGGTCTCCCCAGGAATAAATATGTGGTGCGGCTTCCGTGGCGGGGCTGGGTGGCGCAGCTTGCGATCGCGCGAGGCCCGCCGCCAGCAAAGCCAACACGAACACGATAGACCCAGTTCGGAAGTGTATGTTCAATTGATTTCCCTCCACCAACCTCCGACGACGATCCCGCCCAGCCTGCCCGAGCGTCAAAACCAGGTCCGATAAATTTCACGTTTCCGCAAAACGCCGGCCGATAGTCACTTAAAGTCCAACGTATCGGAGGCACATTGTCCATCAGCAAGAAAATCTGCAATCAGGAGCGGCTTCTGGCCGTTCGGCAGGCGGCACGAGCCGGCGGCCGCACGGTGGTTCATTGCCATGGGTGTTTTGACATTGTTCATCCGGGGCATATTCAGCACCTGCAATACGCCCGCTCGCTGGGCGATGAATTGATCGTAACTGTCAGTGCGGATTCGCAGGTGAACAAGGGCATCGATCGGCCGCTGATTCCCGATGATCTTCGTGCTGGCAGCCTGGCGGCGCTGGAATGCGTGGATTGGGTGTACGTCAACCCGCAGCCCACCGCCACCGAACTTCTGGAAAAGCTTGAACCCGATATTTACGTTAAAGGCAGCGAATACGAACGCAACGTCGATCCGCGATTTCTGGCCGAGCGCGAAGCGGTCCAAAAGCACGGCGGGCGCGTCGTCTTCTCCAGCGGGGATGTCGTCTATTCCTCGACAGAACTGATCAACTCCTGGCAGGACCGCGATGCCTTCGCCGATGAAAAAGTCGTGCGCTTCCGCGATCGCTTCGGCCTGGGCGGCGCGTCCCTGCAAAATCTCATCGCCAGGTTTGCCGGACAGAAGGTGCTGGTCGTTGGGGATTATATTTTGGATCAATATCACTTTTGCGATGCCACGGGCGTTGCGGGTGAAGGCCCCATGATGGCGCTTAGGCACCTGCAGAGCCGCGATTTTGATGGCGGCGCTGCGGTCATCGCCCTGCACCTGGCTGGGCTGGGGGCGCAGCCCGCGCTGGTGACGGCGCTGGCGGCAGATCAGCAATCGCACGATACGGTGCTTCGCTTGGCGGCGCAGGGTGTGGCCACGCTGCCGTCGTCGCATCGTCCGAATCTGGTGAGCAAGAGCCGGTACCTGGTCGATCAAAGCAAATTATTCAAGGTGGACCATGGGCAAGTCGCCCCTCTGGATTCCAACGCCCAACGGCGCGTGGCCGATCTGATTCTCGCCGCTGCCCAGGATGTTTCGGCAGTAATCTTTGCCGATTTTGGTTACGGGTTAATCACAGAGCCCCTGCTCGATGAGATTATGCCCGCGCTGCGGCGCACCGTGCCGATTCTCACGGCGGATGTGAGCGGGCGGCAAAGCAGCCTGTTGCGATTTAAGGATGTCGATCTGCTTTGCCCCACCGAGCGCGAAGCCCGTGAAACGCTGCACGATTTTTCCAGTGGACTGGGAGCGGTGGTGTGGAATCTTTTGCAGGCGACGCAGGCGCGCCAGGCGATCATCACGCTGGGCAAGCAGGGCCTGGTTACGTTCAGCCCGCCCAAGCCAATCGAGGGGCAGCTTATGGGCCGCCTGGCCAGCGAATATCTTCCCGCGTTATCAAACCGGGTGGTCGATCCACTGGGATGCGGCGATGCCCTGCTGGCAACCGCCAGCCTCACCCTGGCCGCCGGCGGGTCGCTGCACGCGGCGGCTTATCTTGGCTCGGTTGCTGCCGCCCTGGCGATTAGCCAACTGGGCAATCAACCCATCAGCGCCGAAAAACTGGCGGTTGCGATTCACCGCCGGGAAGACGCGATGCGCCTGGCATCGTAGTTTCCGCCAATGGGGCGCGAAGCGCGTGCGCCGTCTCTGAATCAAACTATCGCGGCGGCGTCTGCGAATTGCGCTGGGCTGGTGTTTGCAGCTCGCCGAATTGCTGTTCGTAGCGTTTAATGAGCTGGCCCAGGGAGAGCGCCAACCGCTTGGCGTTCACATAGGACATGACCACGCGGTCGGTAATCTTCAGCAGAAGTTGCTGCTGGCCGGTCTGTGGATTGGGATTGGGCATGTTGAAGCCCAGATCGACAATCACTTCGTCAGCGGTGGCGTGAATGCGATAGGCATTGCTGTAGATCTGGCGCAGCTCGCGCTCATCCAAAAGCACTTGCACACTGGGCTTGTCACCGGCTTCTTGAAATTCCTCAGCCATAAAACTCCCTTGTTGATGGACCGGCGATTTACCACTGCCGGTGCGGGCCGCGCATTGTGGCCATTTCAATATAAATGTCCAATTGCCAGGTTAGCGCCTTTTTACACAATTAAATCATGGTCTTAGCCCCATAAGAATCAGGAACACGGGAAAAATCCATGCATTTCGGTGGGCCTCCGTGCCGAATCTATGGGTATGTTGAAACTTAGACCCCCGCTGGTTGGAATGCGTCCGTCGCCAAGCCTTTCGGCGCGACACGCTTCTCCGGTGACTCGAGGAACGCGCGTGAAATGCCCCATCTGCAAGACCGTTGCACTGGAAGAAATGGAGATTGAGCCGGGCCTGGGCGCCAGCCATTGCTCGGGCTGCGCGGGGTGGTGGATCGATTCAGCCAGGTACTGGCAATGGCTCGAAGCGCGCCCAGCAGAGGCGGCCGGTGGAACCGAGGCCATCAACATCAACCTTGCCGCGCAGCGCCCGGTCCGCGACAGCGGCCCCGGCAAGCTTTGCCCCGCATGCGACCGATTCATGACCCATGCCAAGCCCGGGCATGGGCTTAATTTCTTCATCGATCGATGCTGCCATTGCGGTGGAACCTGGCTCAACGCCAACGAATGGGAAAACCTGCGCGATGCCACCCTGCACGATGATATCCATCTGATCGCTTCCGACACCTGGCAGGCTGAGGTGACCCGCGCCGAGCGCGCGGCGCATCACGAAATGCTTCTAGCGGAAAAGTTGGGCTCGGCGGCCCTGGCGGAAATCAAGCGCATTAAGGGATGGTTGGATTCACACCCAAAGAAGGCGGAGTTGTATGCCTTCCTCATTGAACCAAAGGGCCCGACTCCCCTGAAGAGGTAACGAATGCCCCCCGTTTAATCCGTCGTGATGTGAAGGTACTTCTGTCCGCGATCGGGCGTGGGTTGCTCGTTGTATTGAGACTCAAAATCAGCTTCTTCCGCAAATACTTTTTTGCGGGCTTCTGAGTCATCGGGAAGCGTAATAACGAATTGGGAAGCAATTTCATTCTCGCCGGCCACCACGGTATCAACCACATCAATCTGTTTGGCGCCGGCTGCGTAGAATGCCTGGACCAGATCAATTGCTTCCTGTTTATCCCACTCAGCCACCGCGCGATTTGCCGACCTTTGCGTGAGCCAGTTAATCGCCTCTCCGTGTCCAGCCCTTGTTAAAAGCGCCGTGTTTAGCGCGTCTTCATCGTCTACATTCAGACTGCCTGCCGATTGCGACCCTGACTGTGCGCCGGGCGACTGGGGCGCGGGCTGCACCGGCAGCTCCGTTTCGCCGGATTCGACTTGCATGATTGGGAAAGCTTCCGCCCTGGGCGGTTGAAGGGCGCGGTGAACAAAAGCCCCGGTCAACCCGCAAAAGAACATAACGATGGACATTAAAGCATACCGACGATTCATAAGAGCCTCCCCCAACGTTATCGGACGTTGGGGTGCGTTCTCATAAACCGATCAGGGTTGGTCGTGAAAAAAAGCGGCTATTGCAAGACAGTGCAAATCACGCTGCGGCGACGCGGACGCGTATCAAATTCCATCAACACGATCTGTTGATACTCCCCCGTGAGCAGCTTGCCATCCGCAAATGGCACCGTCAGGCTGGGACCGATGAGCGCCGAGCGGACGTGGCTGTGGCCGTTGTCGTCGTTCCAAGTCGCCTCATGGGCGTAATGCACGTTATCCGGCACCAGCCGCTGGAGGACTTCCGCCATATCATGGCGGATAAGGCCTGATTCAAATTCCATTGTTGTGAGCGCGGCGGTGCTTCCAACCACGAACAGATGGATCACACCCTCTCCGCGCAGGTCTCTCACGCGGATTTTCAGTTCCGAGCTTACGTTGTGAATATCGTTCGTGCCGTCCGTGGAAATTTCAAGGGTAAAACGCATAACGGTTGTCGAACCTTTCCGGGTTTTGACGCAAGGGACGATATAATAGCACCATGAGGCGAAAAGTATGTTGCGGATTGATCGCGTCTCTCGCGATTTTTTCAGCGACGCCGTCCAACCAGGCCCAGACAGCCACCGCAAGCGGTTCGACCATCAACGCTGCGGCAAAATCCGCCCTGATGGACGCCTGCAACGCTCTTCTGGCTGCAAGCGCGCGCAGGCCCTACGGAATGGGATGGAGCGTTGAAGGAGACGGGGCATCCCTCCAAGGCCCCACGATCGATCTTCGACCTGGCGCGACTCCCGCCGCCGGATTGGTCCTTTTTCGCGCGGGAAAGATGCTTGGGGATTCTAAGCTGATCGAAGATGCCATTGCCGTCGCGCATGGCATTGCGCTTTGCCAGCGGGATTCGGGCCGAATTGCCGACGCCGCCATTTTCGCGCGGTTTCCCTCACCGCAGGATCTTTCACCGGGAGCACGGGACCGCGCTTCCTCCACCGCGGCCCTGGGACTCTTTCTGGAAATTCTGAACAACTCGCCCGAGCCGGATCAGCGGATTAAAAGCGCCGCCGTTCGTTGCGTGACCTGGTTGACCGAGCAGCAACTACGCGACGGGGCGTGGCCAACTGAGCTCATTCTCGATGACTCGGCCCATCCCGACCGCGTCTACCGCCTGGATTCAACGGATTGGCGCAATTGCACCATGGCACTGCTGCTGGCGGGCAATGTCCTTGAGCGCCCCACTATGACCCAGCGCGGTGAAGCCGCATGTAATTCGCTGATCAAACTGCAATTGAGCGATGCCAAGGCCCGCTGGGCCAATGGCGCGTGGGCATCGGCTTACCGGATCAACTATTCACCGCTCAAAACCGCGGGTGAGATTCCTTATGTACTCGATACGGTCGCAACCATGCATGCCGCCCAAACCTTGCTGGGTCGTTTTCTTTTAACGCAGGATACCGCATCCTCCGATGCCCTAACCCAAATGGCCTTCTCAATGAAGGCTCTGCGGACCGAAAGCGGCGATTGGTATCGTTTTTACGCGCTTCCCAGCAGCCCGATGATCGCGGCCACGCGATCGACACAGCCGTCAACCAGCACATCCATCGCGCCGGCGGCGGCCGAGCCCTCAACCCGCGTTTCCGTCGCAAGCTCACGACCCGGCGACCAGTCCGGCATGGCGGCGCCTGGGCTGGGGGAGATCCTTGCGGAAATTGATCGTTTGCAGCAGACGGGAACGGTGGACGCGCCGCGCCGATATGTTCAGGAGCAAATGGCGGCTACTTTGTGTGGTCTGACGGATATGCCTTTCGTGCCAGCGCTTCAATTGGAATCCCACCAGAAAGATTGGCAAGGTTCCTGGCTTCGGTTGCAAGCTCGGGCTATCTATTCACTGCTGGACCAGATGCGCCAGGCGGACGGCAACTAGAAAGCGCATAGAGAGCGCAGTAAATGCCGGCGAAGACCACATTTAATATAACTCTCTCTGGTTACAGGACTTTGGTGTTGAAACCCGAACCATTTATTTGACCGGTCTGGTAACTGGTGCTATATTCTCATAAAGCGCCTGCTGGAGGCGTCGCTTACATCTGATGCTTGAAGGATTTAGGGGAATACCCGGACTGGCGGCAAAATGCTCGCGACGGGGAGTGGTTCCACCGACATAAGAGCGCGCGTTCTTCAAGCAACCGATATTGTGGAACTAATTGGCCGATCCGTTGCTTTGAAGAAGCGCGGGAAGGACTTTGTCGGCCTGTGCCCTTTTCACCAGGAAAAGACAGCCTCATTCCATGTCAGCGCTGAAAAGCAGTACTTTCGATGTTTTGGCTGCAAAAAAGCCGGCAATGCCATTGATTTTGTGATTGAGCAGCAACGCGTTGAATTTAAAGACGCGCTGAGATTGCTCGCGGAAGCGGCGAACATTGAGTTGCCGGCCTACGCTGCCGGGAAGAAAGACACCAGTGAGCGGCAGGTGCTTCTGGAAGCGCATTCCGCCGCCTGCATGTTCTTTGAAAATTTGCTTGCCAGGTCGGAACAGGGAGAAGCGGCGCGCAAGTATCTCGCCGAGCGCGGATTTGACGCTGAATCCATCCAGCGCTTTCGCATTGGGGTTGCGCCCGCGGGTTGGGATGGCTTGCTTAAGAGTCCGGCGATGCGCAAGTTCACGCCCCAGCAGTTGGCGCTGGCGGGACTTGTAAAGCCGCGAGAACGCGGAGACGGATATTACGACACGTTTCGCGATCGGCTGATTTTTCCGATCCGTGATGAGAATGGCCGGGTGATCGCATTTGGCGGCCGGGTGATGCCCGGCTCGGACGATGCGGCCAAGTATCTGAATAGCCCGGAAACACCGCTTTTTTCCAAAAGCCGCTGCGTGTTTGGCCTGGATCTGGCACGAAGTAAAATTGTCGAGACGCGCACGGCGGCGGTGGTGGAAGGCTACACCGACGTTGTGATGGCGCACCAATTTGGCGCAAGCAATGTAGTGTCTGTCCTTGGTACGGCTTTAACGCCTCAGCATGTTGCCATGCTGCGACGGTTTGCGGATCGAATCGTGCTGCTTTTCGATGCGGATTCCGCCGGTGACACGGCAGCCAACCGCGCCGTTGAACTTTTGCTGACCGAGCCGGTGGAAATCGCGATTGCATCGTTGCCGCCGGGAATCGATCCGGACGAATTGCTGCTGAAAGAGGGCGTGGCCGGCCTGAATGAGATTTTGGCCGGGGCGACCGACGCGCTGACCTATAAATGGAAGCAGCTTGTGCGCCGGTTTCAGTCCGGCGAGGGCATTACCTCGCAGCAGCAGGCCGTGCAGGAATACCTGCAAACACTGGCCGCCGCGCGGGATACGGGACCGGTTGATGGTTTGCGATGGGGCGCTGCCCTTTCGCGGGTGAGCCGGCTGGTTGAGATTCCGGTTGAAGAGCTGAACCGGCGGTTCAAGGCCGGGACCCATAAAAGGTCGCGTGTCGGGCCAGCGCGTGGAGCCGCTCATGCGGAACAGTTCCGTGAGCCGAATAACAATGCTCACGTGGGTTCGCAAAATTCGGTAGCCGGCCCTATAAATGGGTCTGGGGCTGCACAGTTGGCGCCGCCCGGGCCTACGTCAGCCGGGCAGAAGGCTGAAGGATTCATACTCGGGCTTCTGCTGCTTGAACCTGGCCGCTGGTCTGAAGTTCAGCAACATATTGGCCCGACGGATTTCACGGACCCGAGGTTGCGGCAGATCGCGGAAATTTACTGGCAGTATCAACAGGACCAGGGGGAGCCCGTATTTAATGAGTTCCTGGGAATGCTGGACGCGGAGCTCAAACCGACGGCGATGGATTGCGTGGAAGAGGCCTCGAACGCGCCGGATATGGAAATTTCTCTGGTTGGCAGCTTTCAGCACTTGTCTGAAGAGCGCAGCCGGGAAGATATGAAAAAACTGATTGCGCGGTTGCGGCGTACAACATCTGAAGAATCGGGCAAGACGCCGACCCCTTCGGATGACCTTGACGCGCTTCGGCAATTACAGGAAAAGGCTCGCCAGCCTGATCTGAAACGTGTTGGATTTTAGGACTTTTTTCTCCCGGGTCCTTGATCCTGCGTCGCGTCCGACAATTAAATATACTGCTGGGTGCGCGGGCTCCGTTGCAAGGATCAGGAATGTCCCTGAACTTCTTGGCCGGGTCAGTAACCCATGGACCGGCCTTCCCGCCGGTCAAGATCGGCCGCAGGGCCGATCCGTGCACGGAAAGTGATAGTTTTTACATGGCAAGGATTGATTCGCCTTTGATTGGTTCGGGCTCACAAGCCGAGGTGGACCTGCGCGTGCAGGCACTCCTGGACCTGGGTACGTCCCGGGGTTATCTCACTTACGAAGAGCTGAACGAAAAGCTTCCTGATGAGGTAGTCTCCCCCGATAAGCTCGATTCACTTCTCATGATGATCGATGAGATGGGCATTAAGCTCATCGACGAAGGGGACATTGCCGAGTATGCCAAGCCCTCCCGCTCGCGCGGCGAGCGCTCTGAAAGATCAGCCGACAAGCCCGAAAAGAGCGTGGCGGTTAAGGCGCTGACCAGCAAAAGCTCAAAGCCACGCCCCGCCGCGGAAGAAATCATCGTTGATGAGGACGATGACGAAGCAATTGACCTGAATCTGGAAGCGGAACTGGCTGAAGCCTCGACCAAGAGGATTGATGACCCGGTCCGCATGTACCTCACCCAGATGGGCGAAATCCCCCTGCTCACCCGCGAGCAGGAAATTGCCCTGGCCAAGAAGATTGAAATCACCCGCAAGATTTTCCGTTCCAAGGTTTTGGAAAGCGATTACTGCCTTCAATCCGCCGTTGAAATTCTGCAGCAGGTGGATGACGGGGATTTGCCTTTCGATCGGACGATGAAAATCAGCACCGACGAAGGCATGGCTGACAAGGGTACGATCGGCCAGCGCATTCCCATGAATCTGGGCTCGGTCCGCCAAATGCTGGCGCGCAACCGCGACAACTGGGATACCCTGCGCGCCGCGAAGGTGAAGAAGGAGCAGGAAGAAGTTCGCCTGGCAATTCGCCGCCGGCGCCGGCGCAGCGTGAAGCTTCTGGAAGAACTTGCCCTGCGCACCAGCAAGGTGACGCCGCTGATGAAGAAGCTTTCTTCCATCAGCACGAAAATGGTTGAGCTGGAACATCGCATCGAAGAGCTCAACAAGGTGAAGGAACCGGGTGAAGACCTGGAAGTCTGCCAGGAAGAGCTTAGCGGCCTGGAAGATCTGGTGCTGGAAGATGCCCAGAATCTGCACCGCCGCGTGGTGGCCGTCCGCAAGATTTACAACAAGTACGAAGACGCCAAGCGCAAACTTTCCGGTGGAAACCTGCGACTGGTCGTCTCCATCGCCAAGAAATATCGCAATCGCGGCCTCTCTTTCCTGGACATCATTCAGGAAGGCAACACCGGTCTGATGCGCGCGGTCGACAAATACGAATATCGCCGCGGCTTCAAGTTCAGCACTTATGCCACCTGGTGGATTCGCCAGGCCATTACCCGCGCCATTGCCGATCATGCCCGCACGATTCGTATTCCAGTGCACATGATTGAAACGATGAGCAAGCTCCGCAACATCAGCAAGGGCCTGATGCAGGAACTTGGCCGCGAGCCAACGATTGAAGAAATCGCCAAGCGGGCGAAAATGACCGTCGCGGAAACGCGGCGCGTTCTGAAGATCAGCCGGCACCCGATTTCTTTGGACCGCCCGGTTGGCGAAAGTGAAGACAGCTATTTCGGCGACTTCATCGAAGATGAGAAGGCTGACAATCCTGTCGAATCGGCAACACAGGAAATGCTCAAGGACAAGATTGAGCAGGTTCTTAAGACGCTGACGTATCGCGAGCGCGAAATCATCAAGCTGCGTTACGGCATCGGCGATGGATACACCTACACTCTGGAAGAAGTGGGCCGCATTTTTAAGGTGACCCGCGAACGCGTCCGTCAGGTTGAAGCCAAGGCGATTCGCAAGCTTCAGCACCCGGTTCGGGCTAGAAAGCTGGAAGGCTTTTTGCCCGGCGGCGTGCCGCGGTAACTGGACTGTTCAAAACCGACTGTAGCTTCAGCATTGTTACGCCGACCTGTGCGTGACAATGCTGAAGCTTTTTCGCGCCTGCGCTTAAAGCATTAGCGTTGGCCTGGCCGATTGCGCGCCTGCGGACGCTGGCTTCTTCCCAGCGCGGTTTCATCTCCGAATAATTCGCTTTTCATCCTCCTTTTTGCATCCCACGAATATTTTGCGCGCCACTTTCCTTTCTTCGGCGTCTAATAGTCTGATGGGAGCCCATTCGTGATTGATGATGACGAGGCCTTAGCCCGACTTTCTCGCCTGGGCGACCGGGAAGCCTTCGAGCAACTCGTCCGCCGAACCGCCAGAGGTCTGCATGCGCGCCTCTATCTCGACACCGGCGATGCCCATCAGGCTGAGGACCTGGTTCAGGAAACGTATCTCACGGCCTGGCGAGGCATCCGGAAACTAACTGACCCTAAGGCGTTTCGTCCCTGGCTTCATTCAATCGCCCGCAACGCGATGCTGGACTGCGCGAGAAATCAATCGCGGAAGAAGCGTTCCGGGTTGCGTTTATCGAGTGGCGAGATCGAGCAGGTTGACGATCAGGCACTCACGCCCCCGCAGGAGATTGAATCGCGCAGCGAGCGCGAGCAGATGCTGGAGGCGCTGAGATCATTGCCGGATGAATATCGGTCTGTGTTAATGCTGCGATATCTGGGCGGGGCCGATTACCAATCGATTGGAAAAGAACTTGCCATCAGCAATGGATCATTGCGCGGTTTGCTTTCGCGCGGGATGGCGCTGCTGCGCGAAAAAATGAAGGAAAAAAACTAGATCCCGCACGGTTGTGAATCCCGTTGCGAGACATCGCAACAAGAAGGTCGTATGAGCACACAAGAACTTCCCCACAATTGGTTTCTGGAACAGATTGCCGCGTATCTCACCGGCGGGCTGTCGCAGGAGGAATATGGCCGCTTCAATGCGCACGTCGATGAATGCGAAACGTGCTCGGCAGCGCTGGCGGCGGCGCAATCGTCGGATGCGGCGTTGCTTGCGCTGTGTGCTGCGCCATCTAAAGATTTTGAAGAGCATCTGATTGCGCAGCTGCGGCAAGTGAAGCCCAGACGGGTCCAGTGGCTGCGCCGGCCAATTCGATTAAATCCGATGGTTCTGCGAGCCGCCTCGGGAGTCGCGGCGGCGATTGTGCTGGGGGCAGTGGGGTATCAGGGGTCGACGATGATCAAGAATCAGCCGAAGCTTTTGGCCCTTTCGAATCCATTTACTATCAATCAGACTCTGATGAACAAGTTTTCCGACGGGGCTGCGGCAAGTCCTGCATTGGTTGATCAATCGCGCATGTATTATTCCGGTTCGGGGCAATCCGAATTGAGGAAGCAATTAAAATCTGTCAACCCAATTCAGCTTGGCATGGCGGATAAGAAAGCAGACGCAGCATTGCCTTCGCCGCAGGACGACAAAGACAGCCAAAACGTTCTGTACGGCGCCTCCCATGCCCGATTCCAAGAGTCAGCAGACGGTAATCGCAGGGCCTATGTCCAGCTTGGAGTCAGCGGACTCGGAGGGGGGGGCGGCGGTGGCAACCGCGATCAATTAAACGCGAGCGATCACAACTTTGCCGATCAAAAAGAGCAATACCTGAATTTCGCAATGAATTCCAATTCGTCCTACGACAGACAAAGTGGAACCGGCAGTCTTGCCCAAGCCCATGCGGAGCAATCCGCGCCCCACGGCCTCACCGTGGCAAATGGCGGCGCGCTCGTCTTGAACAGCGTCAACAGTTATGCCGGCGGCACGCAAATCAGCAGTGGCACGCTACGCCTGGGAAACGATCGGCAAATTCAAAACGCTATGGGGACATCGGAAATGCCTCAAGCCACTGTCGCCGCGCCCGCAAATCTTTATTTCAGCCTCGACAATCTTTCCAGAGCAGATGCCACCGCCGACAAAAGGCGAGTTTTAGCGGCTGCTCCCGGCGATGCATCTATGGCGGCAGCCGCGCCTTCGCCTGTCGCCGCTCCGGCGGCTCCTACCGATGTGCCCGTCCAGAATATACCGGCGCAGGCCGCCGGTGTGCCTGTGGCCAATCCTGCCCCGGCGCCTGTTGATACAGGGCGGCAGATCATTCGGCATGGCGATGTTTCCTTCGAAGTGGATAGTTTCGATTCCGCGGCTTTGCAGGTTCGCAAGATTGCCGCTGAAGAATCCGGGTTCATCGCCAGCAGCAGTTCGGAAAAGTTGGCCAACGGAAAGGTGGCGGGTGTCATCAGCGTGCGCGTGCCGCCGGATCATCTTGATTCTCTGGTGATGAAGCTGCGCGGTCTGGGAGACCTTAAGGGGCAGAAGATCGTCTCCGACGATATCACCAAGCAATACACCGATCTGCAAAGCCAGCTTCGTGCCGCTAAGGCTATGGAAGAACGCTTGCTGGAGATCATCAAGACCGCAAATGCCCAGGTGAAGGATCTGCTGGCAGCCGAAAAGGAGCTGGGCGTCTGGCGCGAGAAGGACGAAACGCTTACCGGCGAAATCAACTATTACAACAATCTGGTTTCGCTATCGACGCTGGAAATCAACATCGCCGAGCGCGACATCCGCCAGGCGGCGCTGGCGACGGAAACCGAAACCGTCAACATGGGCGTGGAAACCGAGGACGTGGAAAAAGCCCGCACCGAAGCGCTGAAGGCGATCGATCAGGCCAAGGGGCGCATCATCCAATCGGACCTCAAGAAATTCGATGCTGGCCAACTGGCGGCAACCATCACGGCCTCGGTTTCGCCGGATGCTTCAGGGCTGGTGGTGGATCGCCTCAAGCAGCTGGGTCGAGTTGCGCGCCTGGATATCAGCCGCAAGCAATCCGCGCCGGGCAATGCGACGGTTCCATCGGGAATTAAGGTCGATCGTCAGGACACACAGCTCATCATCTCACTGTACAACCTGGCTAATGTCGCGCCGCGCGAGACGACCAATCTGGCGCTGGCCAGCGAGGATGTTGAAAAGTCATACCACGCCATCATCGCGCGTGTTGCGGACGCAGGCGGGAGAATCGTTGATTCGAGTCTCAATCGCGCCAAGCCTGATCAGATCAGCGCCGCGATTAACTTTGAAGCGCCGGCGGACAAAGCTGATGCGGTACTGGCCGATGTGCGGGCGCAGGGCGAGGTGATGCACCTTACGGTGGCGGAGAACCCGGATGCCGCCAACGTGACGGCATCGAAGCGCGGGTTTTCGATGACGCTGGTTTCTTTGGCCACGGTGGCGCCGCGTGAAACGATTACTTCGACGGTGATGCCGGCAGGCGATCTGGCAAACGCCTACCACTCCGTTCTGGAAGGGGTCCACGCGACCGGCGCGAATGTAACCACCGCTCAGCTTACGGAGCAGAACTCACGGTCCGCGCTGGCAACACTGGTTTTTGACGTGGCGCGAGTTCATCTGGATGAGATCCAGCAGACGATCTCAAAGGCATTAGGATCTGAGGGAAGCGTGCTCGTGCGCCAATCAGCGCGCTCAACTGATACCGAGAACACCATCGATTCCAAAGTGCAACTCAATCTGACTTTTATCAGCGCTGACACGCTTGGCCCGCGAGAAAGCATTGGGCGCGTGCTGGCAGTGGCGGATGTTGCCTCGGCTTATGAGAAGATTTTGGCTGCCGCTCAGCAGGCTTCCGCCAAGATTACCGGCGCGAAGCTCGATCAGAGCAATCCGCAGCAAATCCACGGCGAACTGGATATGGTGATTCCCAAGGCGGGAATCGATGCCGTGGAGAAGGTGATTGTCGACACCAAGGCCGCGGTGATTTCGCGGGCTGTGAATCGGTCATCGGATGTAAACAGCACCACGGAAGAGAAGACGGAATTCCGGCTAGTCATCGACGATCTCGATCAGCTTCCCCCGCGGCAAACGACGACCATGGGGATTGAAGTGGCTGATCCGGAAAAAGATTGCGGCGACATTCAGGCCGCGGCGATTGCTGCCGGGGGGCGGGTGCTGGATCAGAACATTGCCAAGAGCGATCGTTATGTAGCTCACGTGGTGATTGATGTTCCCATCAAATCAGCCGGGGAATTCATCAACCGCGCCCGGGCGATGGGGGACGTGAAGAACATCGAGCAAAACAAGAACAACGATGTTCCCGATGCGGATTTCGTCCACGCGAGAATCGATCTGACGTTGACGGGCCAGAGCCAGATTGTGGATTCCGACACCGGCCTATGGACCAGTTTCAAGGCTGGCCTGCATACCAGCATCACGGGATTGCTGTATAGCCTGGAAATGATCGTGATCGGCCTGTGCCTGCTGACCCCATGGGCGGCGGTGCTGTGGGTTGGATGGAAATTCCTGCGGCGCGGACGCGCCAAGCGCGTGGCGGCTGTTTGAAGATATGGGAACCACATGGAATGTTAAAATGCCGGCGGCAGCGTAACTCAATCACCTGAACGGCCGGCTTTTACTCCGGCCACTCCGCCCCCAAAGAAACTCAGCATCCGCCCCAGCAATGACTTCTGCTGATTGCTCACAGCCGCCTCTTTCGCGGCGGCGGATTGGGCTTCCTGCACTGCTGCTTCCCGCGAGGCGTTTCGCTCTGCAATCACCCGGCTGATTTTTTCCATCATTGATTCATCCGACTCAAAAATATGGCGCAAATCGTCCTTATGAACCTCGACGCACGCCAATTCGCTGGCGGCACGGATGGTGGCGGTTCTCGGTTGGCCGGTCAGGGCGGACATCTCACCGAAGAAATCACCCGCCTTCAGCGATGCCACTTTGGTTTCGGGGCCGCCGTCTCGTTTCACCAGCACATCAACCTCGCCGCGGCGAATGATAAAGAGACTGTCGCCGGAATCGTCCTGGCGGAAGAGCACCTGGCCGGGCGAAAGAATCAGATCACCGGCGGCATCGGCGATTTCGCGCTTCTGTTCTTCCGATAGAGGGGCAAAAAGCCAGAGGCCGGCAATGGCCTGAAATCGCTGGTCCGAGGCGGCAATGGATTGCCGTCGCGATTTTCGCTCCTGGCTGGTGATTTCAACCGTTCGGACGGGGAACGGAATGCCATAGCCCTTTTCCTTCAGGCGATACCAGATGTTGGCCCGCACGTCATGCTCGACCCGAAGGTGCTTGCCGGGGTCGGCAATCCAGAACTTGCAGTTATAGGTAATCGCCGAATCGGCGAACTGAAAGATATAGATGAACGGTTCGGGCCTGGGGATCACCCCGGCTGTTTCAAGCACCGCCGTCGTCAACACCGCGATCGCGTCCCCCGGCGCCAGATCATAATCAAGACCTATCTGCACGGTGCGCGCGGTGGCCGGTGTCGGTGTATGGAAATTAACGATCTGCTCCTTGGCGATCGTTCCATTGGGCATAATCACATGGTTGTCGTCCGGCGTATGGATCGTCACCGCCCGCCAGGTCATGTCCACAACCTTGCCTTCAACGCCCGCGCAAATAATCCAGTCGCCCAGGCTAAACGGGCTAGAGGCTTGCATGACAAGGCCGCTGAAGAAGTTCCCCAATGTTTCCTGCAGCGCCAGGCCCAGGATGATGGAAACAACCGCTGACCCTTCCAGGAAACGGTCAATCTCCCAACCAAATTCATAGGAGCCGAAGCAGAGAATCGCGAACAGCCCAATAACGATGTTGATGACCTGGTGGAAAAACCGCTGGATGGGAATTTTGCCGCCCCGCGTGAGCACGGGAACAATCAAAAGTCGATCCAGCACCCGCAGGAACACGAACAGCGCCCCCGCCGCCAGCGCCCGGCGCAGCCAAAGCGATGTTAAATCCGGCGCATGCTCCTTGAGAATCAGATCCGGATTCAGGGCGATGGCCCCGGTATGGATGACGAACAGAATGATCGTAAGCAGGGCCGGCACGGTGAGCCGGGTCCGAACAATATATTTCCGCAGAACCGCGAAGATCAGAAGTCCAGCCAGGAAGACCGCCGAGCCCGTGGCGCCCGCGCGAAAAGCCGCCGTTCCGCTGAATCGCCAGGCGTTCCAATCAATCATTTCCGAGGGTTGAGTGGTTTGCGCCAGTGGAATCATCGCCAAAACATTGAGCAAGCGTATTCTCCTTGGGGCCGGGATTCTCACCGATTCTCCGGCCGTTTCCAACCGTGCCGGCTATTTGGTTAGACTGTGCGGCGTGAACTTCAAGGTTTTTCTCCCCAGGGGAGTCATCGCTCGTCGGATTGTGGCAGCACTGGCGATTGCATTCGCCGCGTGGCTTGTCGCATTGATCGCATCGGTGATGCCGATCCTACAAACACCCTTTCGCCTCGCCGACAACGTCTTTTACGACGATTTTTATCACCGCCGGACGATTGAAGATCAAACCGGCGGCCCGGTGGTTATTATTGCCGTCAGCCAGGCGGACCTCGACGCGGTCGACAAAACCAACAAATTCGGCTGGCCCTGGCCGCGCGAATATTGGGGAGCGATCGCCGGCTATCTGGACAAATGCGGCGCCAAGGCGATCGCGTTCGATCTGGTCTTCAGCGAGACAAGTGTTTACCAGAACTCAACCGGCGACGATGACACCTTCGGCGGAGCCATCGCCGCGATTAAAACGCCAGTGGTGTTTGGTTCGTTCGTCAACGCTGATGGAAGCTTCGTGCATTTCGCGCCGCCGATTCCCAAGCCAAACCTGGCCGCCGTGAACGTGAATGACGATCGTGTTTTTCGGCAATACACCCCACAAGTACATGGCCGTGCGAGCCTGGCAACGGCGGCAGTGCAGGCGGCGAAAACCGAGCCAAGGCTGCCATTGAATCATCCCCTGTTGCTGCACTATTACGGCCCGCATATCACCGCCGAGCACCGCACCACGTTCACCTATATTTCGGCTGCGCGCCTCCTGGCTGCGGCCATCGGAACAGACGCAACGGCCAAGGCCGCGGGTATTACCCCCGAACAGTTTCGCGGCAAGATCGTTCTGATCGGCATCATCGCAGTGGGTGGGTATGACCTTAAAGCGTCTCCTCTTTCGGCGGAATATCCCGGTGTCGAAGTCCAAGCCACAGCTGCCGCCAATCTTCTGGCTGGCCAATCGGTCGAGCCGGTTTCTTCTACTTTGCAGGCATTATCCGGGTTGATCGCGTCGGTCATCGCGGCCCTGGGAATCGTTTTCCCGCGCCGCGCCTTATTGAAATTGCTTGGTCCGATTCTGGCCATTATCAGCGTTCTCGGTTTCGGCATTTATCTTTTCATCCAACCCGAAATTCGCTGGCTCGCGCCCACGGTTCCGTTATTGGCGGTAGGCATCGCCACAATCGGCGCGTTCTCCTGGACCTATTTTGCTGAAGATCGCCAGCGCCGGTTTATGCTGAAGGCCCTTTCGAAGGTTGTATCCCCCGCCGTCGCGGAACAATTGGCCCGCGAGCCTCAGCGTCTAGCCCTGGGCACCACGCGCCGATCGATCACCCTGCTTTTCACCGATCTTGCCGACTTCACCAACATGAGCGAATCGATGGACGTGCAGGCGCTCGGCCAGCTCCTCAACCGCTACCTGGGCGCCATGTCCGATCAGGTTCTTCTCCACGAAGGCACGCTCGATAAATATATCGGCGACGCCATCATGTGCTTCTGGAACGCTCCGCTGCCGCAGGATGACCATGCCGCCCAGGCCTGCCGGGCAGCACTGGCCATCGCCGCCAAGGAAGATGAAATTCGTGTTGAATTGCAGAGTCTTGGCGCGCCAAAATTATTCACGCGCATCGGAATTAACACCACCGATGCCGCTGTCGGATTCGTCGGTTCATCGCACCTGTTCAACTACACCGCCCTGGGCGACGGCGTAAACCTCGCCAGCCGGCTGGAAGGGGCTAATAAACTCTACGGCTCAAAAATCCTGCTATCCAATTCCACCGCCGATCTGGTTCGCGATCAATTCATCATGCGAAAACTGGACGTCGTGAAAGTCAAAGGCAAGACCCAGCCGATGGCGGTATATGAACTGCTGGCAGAAAACACCGCCGCTGCCGATAACGCCGTGAAAGCGCGTCTGGCAAAAGGCTATGAAGCCGCACTGGAAAACTACACCCAGCAAAACTGGAACGCCGCCGAGCAGGCTCTGCTTGAGCTTCTGGCGGAATTTAAGGATGATGGCCCCAGCATGGCATTGCTGCGCCGGGTCGTCGATCTGCGCATCAATCCCCCGCCGCCCGAATGGGACGGCGTCTACACCGCGAAGGAGAAATAGCCCATGAATCGCGCTCACAATCGAAAAATAATGGCCGCTGCAATGGTCGCCGGCGCGCTGCTGGCCAGCGTTGCCATCGCCGAAGATGTCTGGATCAAAAGCGAAAGCGTGGACATCCGCGCGGGCAAGGGCGCGGTCTATCCCGTCGTAGCCACCGCGAAAAAGGGCGCGCAGCTCCCGGTGCTCGCCCACGAAGGAAAATGGATCAAGGTGCAGGCGGGTGATCAGCAGGGCTATGTTTTTGAAAACGCCATCTCGCCCGAAAAGGTGGATGGCGGCGGTGGAAATCTGCTTGCCAACCTTGGCGCGGGCGCAAACGCGGGCGACATGAGCACCGGCGCCGCCGGCAAGGGTCTGGCGGAAGAAGCCGACCAGTACGCGCGGAACAAGGCGCTCGACCCGGCGCCGATGAATCGATTGATCGATTTCCGCAAGAAAATCGACCCCAAAGCGTGGGAAGCGTTTACCCTTGAAGGAAAAGTCGGCCCCAACGCGCCCCAATAAGCGCGGCCGCCAGGCAGCTTTTCACGTTTTGTAAATCAGATTAAATCGATTCTCGGTAACAGGACACACAACCATGACTTCCGGAAAAAAACTCTTCTCAACATTTGGCTTGGCCGGTGGCCTCGCGGCTGCCCTGGCAATCGTTTCCATCACTGGCTGCGGCAAGAACGGACCCCTCAACTCCGATACCGTCGGCGATATGTTCGGCGGTACCACCGGCTCACTCATTAAAGGCGCGGGCCACGAAGCCAACGCCCTGGCGATGAGCGAAGCGGACGAAGATTCCATGGGCCAATCCGTGGGCGTCGTCGTCACCAGCCGCTATGGCGTTTACAACAACGACGCGCTGCAAACCTATGTCACCATGGTCGGCCTCACCGTCGCCAGTGGCTCCTCCAACCCAACCGGCAACTATGTGTTTGGCGTGCTGGATACCTCGGAAATCAACGCCTTTTCCGGCCCCAACGGCTACATCCTGGTCACCCGAGGCGCCATCGAAAACATGAAGGATGAAGCTGAACTTGCCGGCGTGCTGGGCCATGAAATCGCCCACGTCTGCCACCACGACGGACTCAAGCAGGTGCAAATGGCGGAACACCAGGCTGCATTACAAAGCGCGCTGCAAGCCAGCGATAAAGCGCAACAGTTTTCGCAGTTTACCGATTTCGGGATCGATGCGATCACCAAGACCGGCTATTCCCAACCCCAGGAGACCGCCGCCGACGCCGATGGCGTGAAATTCATGGTCGCCGCCGGCTACAACCCCGACAGCTTCCGCCGTTTCCTTCAGCGCCTCCAGCAGATGCAGGGCACCAGTGGCAACAGCACCATCATGAGCACCCACCCCGGCACTGCCGATCGTATCGCCAAAGTCACCAAGGAAATCGATGACATGAAGCACCCGGCAGGCGCAACACTGGCGGACCGGTTTGCAAGAAACGTCAGCTTCGCCCACTAAGTCTCCGGGATTACGGCTGCGTCGTGCCACTCGGCACCGCCAGAAACCTCTCGCAGAACGGATACGGCACCGCAACAGGGCTGCCGTTTGGCGTGAGCTGGCCAGTCTCCTGATCGATCTTAAACACCATGGCGTTGTTGCTGCCATGGTTGGTCACCAGCAGCCATTTTCCGGTTGGATCAAACGCGAAATTGCGCGGTGTCTTGCCCTCGGTTGTAATGTGCTGCAGCGGCGTCAGATGCCCGTCCACGGCATCAATCGCGAAAACCGAGATGCTGTCCATGCCGCGGTTGGAGGTATAGAGAAATTTGCCGCTGGGATGCACTTCAATCTCCGCGCACGCGCTGGTTCCCTTAAAATCATCCGGCAGCGAGGAGATCTCCTGCAACTGCGTCAGCACGCCCTTCTCCGAATCCCAGGCGAATTCAAAAATCCGGCTGCCCATTTCCGAAACCAGATAGACAATCTTTCCGTTGGGGGCAAACGTAAAATGCCGCGCTCCCACGCCCGGCGTCACTGACACATAAGACGGATCGTTGGGCGTCATCCCGCCGGTTGTTGCGTCAAAGCGATAAACAAATAGCCGGTCCAGCCCCAGATCGGCGCTCAGCACAAAACGGTTGGTCGGGTCAACCTTGATGGAATGTGCATACGCATGGGTTTGGCGGATGGGATCAATGCCTTTCCCGATGTGTTGAAAAAATGCGGTGCGATCGCCAATGCTGCCGTCCGGCTTCAAAGCAAACGCCGCGATGGTGCCGGATTGATAGTTGGCCGTGAATACGAATTTATTCGTGTTATCCAGGCTGATATAGCTCGGGTCAGCGCCGCCGGCCTCCACGGTGTTCAGTAGCGTCAAATGTGCGGAAGTCGGATTGATTGAATAGGCGCTGAGGGTGCCGGTCAGCTTGCCTTGATAGGTGTTGATTGAGTTGTTGGCGTATAGACGCGTGTGATCGCGCGAGAGCACGAAGAATCCCGGCGCCGGCGCTTCGAGAAGAAACTTTGGCGGCGTCAGTATGCCGGTGTCCGTATCGAAGTGCGACAGCGAAAACCCCTTGCCTGCCCCCTGAACATGCGTCCCGAAAAAAACAAACATGTCAGTGGCCTGGGCAGGTCGGCAAAAAAGAGTCAGCCCGACCGCGACAGCCGCAAGGCGTTTAAAGACGATTTGCATGGAATGCCCTGGAGTGACGTGAAGTTTTACAGAAATGTCAAAAGACCTGGCTGCGACTCCTCCGCCTCGCCAGGCGGAGGAGGCGCCAGGGTTTTACTTTTGCACAGGCGAAGGAATTCCGCCGCTGCCAAACTCCGCTCGGATCAAGTAACACTGCCGCTCAGGCAGCCGCATCAACTTCGGGCATATGCTCGAATACGCCCATCACCGAACGCTGTCGCACGGCCATCTCCTGTCGATCGGTAAGCGGCGCGCCCACCAGCCCCCAGCGCTGCCAGGGCCAGGCCCCGAGCATTTGGTCGACGAATACCGTTACCCCCATGTCGGTCAGCGCATGCGGCACCAAAACCAGGTCAACCTCCAGAACGCGCAGCATTTCCAGCGCTGTTTGGCCCGACCGCGCATGAACAAGTTGAATCCGTCCCGTCTGATCTTGCAGGTGAGGCAAGCCCACCGCCAGCACCGTCGCGCTCCCGTCCGGAGTCGACAGCGAATCAAACAGTTCTCTTATTGCAGCTAATGCTCCCATCATGCTATTGCTATATCGAACCGCATGCCGATTGAATTTGGTTGATTAACTTTTATCTTAAAGTATTCCCCTCGAAACACTTACAGATATAACCTCTCGATTGATCGCCCGGCGCGGATTTCAACATAAGGTACTAAACTGGTTGCTGCAGGTTTTGCGCCAAATGCGCAACCAATTTAAGGCAAAGCAGTTACAATCAAAAAGCACCATTTTAGCGCCAGTGCCCTAAATGGCTCATCCAATAAATGAAGGGGGCGATCGAACCTTTTGCAGGATCGATCGCCCGTTCTTAATTTCAATTATTGCTGTCTTCGACTACCGATCGCGACGCAACCCCTCGGGAAATGGAATGCCCAGGGCATCAATGCGCCGATTCAATCGTCGCGGCTCGATCCCCAAAAGCCGGGCGGCATTGGCGCGATTGTTTCGCGTGCGCTTGAGGGCCTCCATGATGGCGCGGCGTTCGACGTTATCGAGATTCAAATCAGTGGCGGTCGGCCCGCGGAACCCCGTGCCGGTCAACATCGGAGGAAGGTCCGTCAGCTCAATGATGGTGCTGTTCTCACTTAGCACGAAGGAATGCTCCAGCACGTTGAACAGCTCACGGATATTGCCCGGCCAGTGATATCGGCAAAGACTTTCCAGCGCCTGAATCGACAGCTTCTTGGGCATCTCTCCGCTGCGAACCGCAAGCTTTTTCAGAAAGTGGGCAGCCAGCGGGAACATGTCCGCGATGCGCTCGCGCAGCGGCGGCAGGTGCAGGCAGATGACATGCAGGCGATAGTAAAGGTCATGGCGGAACGTGCCGTCCGCAACCATGGCCGAAAGATCGCGATGCGTGGCGCAAATAATCCGAATATCAACCGGGCGCGGATTGGTATCGCCCACCGGCACCACTTGGCGCTCCTGAATCACCCGCAGCAGCTTTGCCTGCAGCGCGGGCGATAGTTCGCCGATTTCGTCGAGGAAAAGCGTGCCACCGTCAGCGGCCCGAATGAAGCCCATGGTCTCACGCATGGCACCGGTGAAAGCGCCTTTCAGATGACCAAAGAGCTGGCTTTCAAAAAGTGAATCCGCCAGCGCCGAACAGTCCACCGGAATGAACGGACCCGTTGCCCGGGGTGAATTGGCATGGACGAATCGGGCCAGCATTTCCTTGCCGGTGCCTGTTTCGCCCAGAATCATGACCGTGGAAGCTTGGGCGGCAGCTCGGACGGCAGCTTCTTTTACAGGAGCCATCACCGCCGATTGGCTGATGAATTCCGCTTCCATCGCCACCGGTTCAATCCGTACTTCGGATTCAATTGGCATTTGGACCTCATTTGAAACTAAACGCATTGCATTCCTTTTCCCGCGACTTACGGGCACTAAATTACGACATCCCGTTTTCCCGCTCCCCACCTAACCAGCATTGGCGAAGCCCCTCGGTT
This sequence comes from Planctomycetota bacterium, assembly GCA_030775485.1. Taxonomy (GTDB): domain Bacteria; phylum Planctomycetota; class Phycisphaerae; order Tepidisphaerales; family Tepidisphaeraceae; genus JALYJB01. The sequence continues at coordinate 34,995 of JALYJB010000022.1, forward strand.
CCCTGTTGAGCAGGTATTGTATGTTTTCCTTTCGGTGCGCCAACCGTACCTATTCGTGTAAGGGGTGCCATTTCAACTTGCGACAATTTGTCGCTATTCGATGTGATATATTCCACCCGTGCGCTTGCCTGTTTAGACCTCCTGAAAAAACTAACACACATCAATGGCCGTAAGCACGCAACAAATTCTGAGCGATAAGTCATGATTAAAAATAAACTTAAATATGCAGTATCGGCTATGTATGTCCGACTCAAATCGAGGAACGTATTAAAAAAACCTGTTCAACCCGACTGAGAATCAACCCCCCGCTAAGACAGTACACATTGAATGCTGTTAGCGCGTTAACATTTCCTGCGACACAGGTTGCCGAAAGCGCCGGCCTCGCCGAATAAGCCGCTGCAAAACGAATAATTGGAAAACGCTCATTACCGCCCGATCACTTGAGGTATGGCCTCAATCACTTCTCTTGCCAGTACAGATCGACGTCCCAGTTGCTTCCCCGCGTATTCCCCCGCCTTTCCATGCATAAAAGCCCCCGCGCACGCCGCTTCAAACCGCTCCATTCCCTGTCCCATCAGTGAAGCGATAATTCCGCTAAGCACATCCCCCGCGCCCGCCTTGGAAAGGGAACTGTCGCCCGAATGATTCACATAAACCCGATGCCCATCCGTCACTACCGTGCGCTCGCCCTTAAGCAGTACCACCTGACCAAACGCCTTGGCTGCTGATACCGCCAACTCAATCCGACCCTTGTCGTCCGCCGGAACTTCGCTGCGACGAATCAGCTTACCCAATCGCTTCATCTCGCCGGGGTGAGGCGTCAGGACAGCGCGCGCCTTGAACCATTTGGGCCATGAGCCCAGCGATGAAATGTAATTCAGCGCATCGGCATCGACGACCATGAGTTTGTCCAATCCAGTCAACGCTTTGATGCGCGTGCCGGCCAATTTCGATTCGCCCATGCCCGGGCCAATCGCCAGCACATCCGCCTTGTCAGCAGCCTCCAGCAATTTCTTTTCGTCCCCGTCTTTAAGCCCAAGTCCGATCAGTTCGGGCACAACAGAAAGCGCCGCAACCAACACATCCCGCGGCATGGCGATCTGCACCAGCCCACTTCCACACCGCAGCGCCGCGGCCCCGGCTAACACCGGAGCGCCAATCATGTCTTCACTCCCCCCGACGATCAGCACGCGACCAAACAAACCCTTCTGCCCACCCACCGGCCGGAGGGGAATGGCCGCCGGTCGAAGAACGCGGCGCAACCCAACAGCACGCGAATTAGCCGCGCCGGCGCGCTTAGCGCGCGGCTTCGAGGAATTGGCTGAATGGAATGGCATCTAAATCCAGTCCGCTGGTTCGACCAGCATTCAACAACACTGCTGCCAGACCCGCGGTCATTGCCGCGTTGTCCGTGCAGTATTGCATCGGAGGAAAAAAAACGGGAAGGCCAAACGTTGCCATCGCCGCCCGCAACCCGCGATTGGCGGAAACGCCCCCGCCCACAATCACGCTTCGCGCGCCAATTTGTCTCGCTGCCCGGCCCACCTTCTCAACCAGCACATCCACACACGCCGCCTGAAATGATGCCGCGATATCCGTGATCTCCAATTCGCTAAGCAAAGATTGATCACGCTCTTTCCCCGCGAACCCGCGCACGTGGTAAAGCACCGAAGTCTTCAAACCGCTAAACGAAAAGTCCAGCGAATCACGTTGCAACCGACTGCGCGGAAATGGAATCGCCCGCGGATTTCCCTGCGCCGACAGCCGATCGATCACCGGTCCGCCCGGATATCCAAGCCCCAGAATATGCGCGACCTTGTCGTAAGCCTCCCCCACCGCGTCATCAATGGTGGAACCGATTAATGTCACATCGAGAAAACTGTTGACGCGATACAGCGCCGTATGCCCCCCACTGCAAACCAGGCCGACCGCGGGCATCGGCACATCCACGCCCGTCTCCAGCGCTACGCTGTAAAGATGCGCATGCACATGATCGACCCCCACCAGCGGCTTTTGCAGCGCCCACGCCAGCGTCTTGGCCGCCGTCACGCCAATAAGCAGCGAACCAATCAACCCCGGCCGATGGGCCACCGCTACCGCATCAAGATCACCAAACCCAATGCCCGCGATGCGCATCGCATCTTCAACCACCGGCAAAATATTTTCGATATGCGCCCGGCTGGCAATCTCCGGCACCACGCCGCGATATTTCGCGTGCAGATCCACCTGGCTGGCGATCACGTTACTGCGCACCGCAATGCCGCCGGCAACAACCGCCGCCGCTGTTTCATCGCAGGTGGATTCAATGCCGAGGATTAACATGGGTCAAGGCTGCGTGCTGGGCTCCGTCGTTGCGGGCTGCGCCATTGCCGAGGGCGATTGCGTGTTATCCAGATACAGCAATCCCACCATCGTTGTCACCGCCTGCTGAAGCTGGGGGTCGATGGGTGACGTCGTCGCCAGTGTCGTAGCCATGGTCGTCGCCCGGGTGGAAGCGCCATGAATTTCCTCCTGCTGTTCCATGTGGTCGCGCAGGGCGGTCTCGGCGTCCTCGTCCATCGGAATGATGATCTGCGGCTCGACGCCCCAATCGGTCGCCCCTTTCTTGCGATGAACCAAGCGCCCGCTGGGAAGATAATAATAAGCCACGGTCATCTTCAGTTCGCCGCTGTTGTTATCCAGCGGAATGACTTCCTGCACGGAGCCCTTGCCAAACGTGCGCTGGCCGATGATCAACGCGCGATGATTATCCTTCAAGCTGCCAGACACGATTTCCGAAGCGCTGGCGGATTGATCGTTCACCAGCACAATCATCGGGAAGATGGGAAGCGTCCCCACCCCATTTGCCCGGCGAATGTCTTCCGGCCGGTTGCGTCCGCGCGTCGTCACAATCACGCCTTCTTTAACGAACAGATTGACGATATTGGTGGCCTGTTCGAGCTGACCGCCGGGGTTGAAGCGCAGATCGAGAATCAGCCCCTTCATGCCGGTGGCCATCAGCCCAGGCCGGGCAGGCGCATCGGCGGTTGCGGGCACGCCTTCCAGCGCCCGCTTCAGTTCCTCAAAGGTATTGGAATCGAACTGCGAGATGCGCACGTAGGCGATTTTCGGATCTTCCATCACATAATAATTCCAGGATTTGTCCGTCTTGCGGCTGTACCCCATCACCGTGGGCAGCGTGATTTCCTGTCGGGTGAGATTGAATTCCAGCGTCTGATCGTCGCGCTGAATCGTGAGCTTCACCTGAGTGCCGATCTTGCCGGTCACCCGCTTGACCACTTCATCCAGCGGGACTCCGGTAATAGGCTCATCATTGACCTTGGTAATCACGTCGCCCGCCTGTATGCCGGCAAGTTCCGCGGGGCTTCCATCAGTCGGTGTAACGACCGTCACCTTGCCGTCCCGGGCGGCCATGCGAATGCCCACGCCGCGAAACGTGCCGTTGAGCAGCTTGTCAAACTCCTCTTCGTGCGCGGGCGGAATATAGTTCGTGAACGGATCGAGCTCTGAAAGCATCCCCGTGATGGCTTTATCGCGAAGCGCCGTGTCATCCACCGTCTCCACATAATTGTTCAGCACCTGGCGGTGAACCTCCACCATCGTTCGCACCCAATCGTAATCGTCGTCGCGCAGCGCCATCGAAGCCGGCAACTGAAACGTCAAAATCACCAGCAGCGCAACGCTTACTATCCATGCCAAACGCTCACGATTCATGAATGCTCCACTCAAAAGATCGATTGCAAGAATACCGCGCCATCATCGCGAACGCCCGGACCGGCTGGGAATGGCCCCTTCGGAAAATGGCTGGGAATGCCCTAGATGCAGCTCAAAATTGCGCTCGTAGGCAGCGGCAATATCCAGTTTCCCCGTAAGAATGACAAGGTTTTCCGCATTGGCGTTTTCAGCCTGATGTGTGTAATTGAACGAGCCGGTGATCACGTTCTGCCCGTCCACAACAATCACTTTGTTGTGCGCGATCGGATGGTCCCCGTCGGTATAAACGGGAATTCCGTGCTCCTGAAGGTAAGCCGCCTCCTGGCTGTGTTCATCGGTGGCGGTTCGGTCCAGCACCGCCCGCACGTGCACGCCACGAGATTCCGCATCCGCCAGCGCATGCGCGACGGCCATTGAAGTAAACGAATACGCCTGCATGTCGATGGTCTGCCGACCCAGGCCAATCTGCTGCACGACCGCGGCCTCGCATCCCCCATGCGGCGAAAAGTAAACGGAAATACCATCCTGCTGCGCCGCCGGACCGCCCCCTGCCAGGTCGCGCAGGATATCCCCCACATTGCTGCGCGAATTCGATTGCTGAAACTGCTTGCCGATCAGCATGCCGCCAACCAACAGGATCAGGATAAGAACCGAGTAGGCCCGCTTTTGCATCTAATCGGTATCCACCAAATCCTCAATCGCGTCAATCCCGAGCCACCTTCCCCTGATTACAGCCGAAATGTGATTCCCGAAAGAACCGTGTAATCACTGGTCGACCGCGACAATCCCAGATTCACGGCAAGATCGAGCTGGATGTTTTCAGAAATCGCGTAAGTCAGCCCAGAATCGAAGAACGCCTGATACGTTCGCCCCGTCCCCGATGGCGCGATGCCAGCATATTCCACATACGCCGCCAGCGTACCCACAATCGCGTGCGAAACCGTCGCGGTATGAAGAATATCCACGCCATACGCGGTGTTGTCGGAATTTCGGTCAATCCCAAATTGCACCGTCGTCCCAAAACTGAATTCGCCCGGCAGGTTAGTCGCAAACGGAAGCGCCAGCCCGCCTTGAAGCCGCCCGGTGCCGATATTGGTCGCCGCCGTCGGAACATTCAGGAACGGAATAATGCCCAGCGCTGTATTGCCCCCCTCATTACCCCACAGATTTATTTTCGATTGGATCCGCGCATCGCCGAACCCGCCCACATATTGGCTCTGGTCCGCCGTTCCCGTCCGGCTATATTGATAGGGGCTGATTGCCACATCCAGTTCCGCATTATTAAGGATGCCCACGCGAATGTTCATCGGCGCGACCGAAATGCCTTCGAGCAGCGTGCGATGATCGCGCGTGTATTCCGCAAAGCTCATCTCAACCTGCACATGCCCAGCATCCAACGTCAACGGACCCGTGGTCACCGAAGGCCTGTCCGGATTGAAACTGCGCATCTGGGATCGCGGGGTGGGATTGAAAAGATTGTAAACGCTCTTGTCCACGTTCTGCGTCGCAGCGTCCCCGTTTGCCGCCGGCGCTTTAATGCCAGGAATATCGTCTGCCGAAGCCGTCGCGCAAAGCGCGCTAACAAGGGCGATCCATGCAATCAGCAAAACGGATAGCTCGCGATTCATCGCCCGTCCCTCATAAAATCCACCGGCATCTTAACGGTCAACAGAAGTCCGCAATAGCCAACCAACTCGTCCTTCGCCCCCAAACTTTTTCAATCCACTGCAAACCGGTAGAATCCAACCCAACGTTGGCGGAAGAGAGAAATCCATGCGTTGAAAATCAATCCGCTGGTCCCGGCGATAATCCGCGCCTATCGACATCTTTCAAATTCCTTACCAGGCGGCGATGCACGTTGTCATCCTCAACCAGACCTTCCACCCCGATGTAGCTGCCACCGGCCAGCTCATGTGGGATGTCGCCCGCCACCTCCAGCAAAGCGGCAACCGTGTCACCGCCCTCACCAGCCGCGGATTCTACGGCACCCAACAATTGCACCCCAGCAAGCGCGAACGCCTGGATGGCATCGAGATCATCCGCGTTGGCGGCACCGCCCTCGGCAAAAAATCCCTCCCCGCCCGCCTGGCAGACTTCGCCAGCTTCTACGCCGCCGCCGCGCTCCAGCTTTCCCGCATCCAGCAGCCAGATGTCGTTCTCGCCCTAACCAGCCCCCCGCTGGTCGCAACACTGGCCATGCTGCACAAGCAATTCCGCTCCCCCCTGAAGCCGCCCACAAAGTTCGTCTATCACATTATGGATCTGTACCCCGATGCCGCGATGGCCATGGAGGTGATCGATCATTCCTCCCCCACCGGCCGCCTGCTCCGCCGCATGACCTGCCGCACACTGGACACCGCAGACGCCGTCATCGCCCTCGGACGCGATATGAAAGAGCGTCTCCAGGCCGTCTATCACGGCCACGTCCGTCCCGAACGCATCTGCATCATTCCCCCGTGGGCCGACGGCACCAATCTCCATCCGCTTGCCAAATCGCAAAGCCAGTTAGCCGCGAGGAACAACCTCGCCGACACCTTCAACATCGTCTACTCCGGCAACCTCGGCATGGCCCACGATCTCTCGACCATTACCGCTGCCATCGATGCCACCCGCCGCGATGAAACCCTCCGCTGGGTTTTCGTCGGCGCCGGCAAGCGCATGGATCAATTGCGCGAAGAAGCCCAGCAATCCCACTGGCCCCACGTCGTCTTCCTCCCCTTCCAGGATCGAGATCAGCTCAACGATTCCCTCAACATGGCCGACATCCACCTCGTCAGCCAGCTCCCCGCCTTCACAGGCATCGTCGTCCCCAGCAAGCTCGCCGGCATTCTCGCCGTCGGCAGACCCACCCTCATGGTCGGCCCCGCCGATTCAGAATGCTCCAGAATCATCAGCGAAAACGCCGCGGGCTTCGTCATCCCCAACGGCAACCCCGGCCTGCTCTTAGCCCGCATCAAGCTGCTACGCGAAGACGAAAAAGCCAGAACAGAAATGGGCCACCGCGCCAGCGCCGCATTCTTAGCCACCTACGACCGCCCGGTCGCCTGCCGCAGAATAGAAGCCGTCCTGCACGCAGTAACCGACCCAGATTCCAACAAAAAACCCAGCGATTGCTAACCCGCTCCCCCCAACAATTATATACCCTCCCGTGGTCCGGGGGCCAAGGGTGGGGGTACGCGCAGACGACCAGAACTTTGTCCACAAACAATTCCACCAGTAAACTCTCCGCATGAAACGCCCCCGTCTCCCAACCATCACTCTATTACTTCTGATCCTCCCCGCATGTTCCTCCGTACAAACCATAGGTAAACCCACAACGGACTCCAGCATGACCATCCCCCAGCCCCCGCGCATTCCCTCCATTGACCAATCCATGCAGTCCTACATCGACAAGCACGAAATCTCCGGCGCCGTCACCCTCGTTGCCGACAAGGACAAAATCCTCCACCTCTCCGCGGTCGGCCTGCAGGATATCGAGCACAACATCCCCATGCGCGCCGACAGCATCTTCTGGGTCGCCTCCATGACCAAGCTGATGACCGCTACATCCGTCATGATGCTGGAAGAAGAGGGCAAGCTGTCGATCGATGACCCCGTCGCCAAATACATCCCCGCCTTCGCCAACCTGAAAACCCACTCAGGCAAGCCCGCCAACCTCACCCTACGCCACCTCATCACCCACACCAGCGGCCTTGCCGAAGCCCCGCCAGAAAAAACCAAAGTCGCCAAAACCCTGGGCGAACTTGAAGACGCGTACCTCGATCGCCCCACCGCCTTCGAGCCCGGCACCAAGTGGAAATATTGCCAGTCCGGCATCAACACGCTGGGCCACATCATCGAAATCGCCTCCGGCCAATCCTACGCCGACTACGTCACCACCCATCTCATCCAGCCACTCGGAATGACCGACGCCAGCTACTACCCCAGCGCCCAGCAGGCTGCAAGATTAGCCATCTCCTACAGCATCAAGGAAGGCGCGCTCCACGCCGTCGCAATTAGATCCCTAGACGGCCACCTTCCCACCGACACCAACCGCTACGCCGCCGCCAACGCCGGCCTCTTCTGCACCGCATCCGACTACGTCCGCCTCTGCCAGATGCTCCTGAACAACGGCACCTTCCAGGGCCACGAGTATCTGAAACCCGAAACCGTAAAAATGATGACCAGCAACCAAACCGATGACATCCCCAACGTAGGCTTCATTCCCGGCAGCAACTGGGGCCTGGGCTTCGGCATCGTCGCCAAACCCGAAGGCGTAACCGCCATGCTCTCCCCAGGCACCTTCGGCCACAGCGGAGTCTACGGCACCCAGGCCTGGACCGATCCCGTCAAAGGCCGCATCTACATTCTATTATTGCAAAGAGGCGACCTGAAGAATTCCGAAGGGTCGAGCCTCAGAGGAGATTTTCAACAGGCAGCGGTGGATGCGCTGGCGAATTGATACCGCTCGCGCAATCGTAATTTGCCCCGGAAAATCTAAAAAAAGCCAATGAAAACGTCGAAGTGGGATTATTACTCGTTCAAGCTCCAGGCAACATCATTCGCCATCGGATCAATTTTAATCCTGCTTGCCGGAACCCCTCAACGGCCTATACGATAACTCATTGACCAAAACCCCAACACACTGAAGCTGGAGTTAACTAAGTCGCAAGGAGCCAGGTCATGAAGAAGGGCCTCTTAATATTCGGTGCTGTCGGCTTGGTCTTTTTCCTTGCCGTGCTTATTCTGATTTTAACACTCGTCGGCTCCTACAACCGCCTGGTCGGCCTCTCCCAGCAGGTCAACAGCCAGTGGGCGCAGGTTCAGAACGTTTATCAGCGCCGGGCCGATCTTATTCCCAACCTGGTTCAAACCGTTCAGGGATCAGCGAATTTCGAAAAATCCACCCTGCAGGCCGTCACCGACGCCCGCGCTTCCGTCGGCCGCGTCACCATCGATGCCTCCAAAGCACCGTCGGATGCCGCCACCCTTCAGCAATTTCAGGCGGCACAGGGCCAGCTCTCCAGTGCGCTCTCGCGCCTGATGGTCGTTTCGGAGGCCTATCCCGATCTTAAATCCAGCCAGAATTTTCGTGATTTGCAGGCGCAACTTGAAGGCACCGAAAACCGAATCTCCGTCGAGCGCGGCCGGTTCAACGATAACGTGCAAGCCTACGACACTTCCGTTCATTCCTTCCCGACCGTCTTGATGGCTTCGATGTTCGGCTTCAGCGATAAGCCCTATTTCGCCGCCGCTGAAGGCGCCTCAACCGCCCCCACCGTGAATTTTAATTTCAATAAATGACCGCCGCCGTCCCCATTTATTGTCCGCGGCAAGGCATGGTTCGATCCCTGCTCCTTCCGCTGCTGCTTCTTTGTTTTCTTCTTCCAGCAATCTCGTCCGCCGCCGAGGTGCTTCCCGCTGCCCCAATCCAATATTTCAACGATTACGCCGGAGTCGTCGCTCAGCCCGTTGCGGATCAGTTCAACCAGCAACTGGCGCAGTTCGAGCGCGATACATCCAACCAAATCGTCGTTGCCGTCTATCCGAAAATGCAGTCGGATTCAGACATTGCCGACTACACATTCCGCGTCAAGGAAACCTGGCACGTCGGGCAGAAGAACAAGAACAACGGCGCTGTCCTCTTCGTTTTCATTCAGGATCGCAAGCTCTTCATTCAGGTGAACTACGGCCTGGAAGGCGCGCTGCCTGATGCCACCTGCAAACAAATCATCGATCAGGAAATCACGCCCCACTTCAAAACAGGGGATTACACCGCGGGCCTCCGTGCCGGCATCGATTCCATCCTTGCCGCCACCAGGGGCGAATACAAAGGCACCGGCCACACCGTCGCTGATGCCCCCGCGGATGCTGCCGCCGGCAAAATGATCTACGGCCTGTTCTGGGCAATTATCATCGGGTTCCTTCTTCTGGGTCCCCTTCTTTTCTTCCTTAACCACATGGGCGGCACCTTTTACCAAAAACACGCCCGCGCGCTCTCCTTTGCTGAAAACGCCTATCTGGGCATCTGGCGAGTCGGCTTCTACATGCTCATGTTCGGCGGTCGTTCCTCCTCCGGCGGTGACTCGGGAAGCGGCAGCCGCGGCGGGGGTGGTGGATTTTCCGGGGGCGGGGGCACCGGCGGCGGCGGCGGCGCCGGAGGAAGCTGGTAACCCATGAAACACGCTCACCTCATCGATCGCCTCGACGAACCCCGTATTCTCGCAGCCATCGCGGAGGCCGAAGCCAAATCCACCGGCCATATTCGCGTCATGGTCTCCAAGCGCGGCTACCCCGATGCCCTGGCCGCTGCCGAAAAGCATTTCAAAATACTAAAACTCGACAAATCCCCCCAGCACAACACCGTGCTCATCTTCGTCGCCCCAAAATCCCAAACCTTCGCCATCTACGGCGATGCCGCCACCCACCAGCGCTGCGGCCCGGAATTCTGGAACATTTTGCGCGATGATATGACCATTCACCTCAAAGATTCGCGCTACACCGAAGCCCTGGTCCACGCCATCACCAAAGCCGGCGACCTGCTGGCCATCCATTTTCCCCCAGCAGCGCCCAAAGCCGGGGCATAGCGTGGTTATTCGACCGCCTAGCGGTATTGTGCCCAAAAATTTCGTCTCGTTCTGGGCCTTTAAAGTCCCAAGCTCCGGGGGGGTCGGGGACATTTCTGGACATCTTTCAAAGTCATCAAACAAAAAGCGGTAACCACATCGCGATTGCCAACAGCGTAAATCCGCGCGACAATTCCCCTTCAACAGGGAAACGAAATGAATCGATACGCCGTCTCGGTCAGCATCCTGGCCTTGTCCACCTTCACTTTAACCTTCGCTGCGCCGCCCGCTTCCCAGCCTGACACGCGCCGCGCCTCGGTCGCCTTCACCGGCTCGGGCATCAGCGGCCCCGGCCAGTCCTTCAGTCCGTCCGGCCCGGTCTATGTAAAGCGCCACCGGCCCAATTCCTCCGCCCTCCGCCAGGGGCTGATCCCCGACATCAAACCCGTGCTCGACCTCCACATCCGCGACACCATCATCCGGCCCGGCGGCGACGGCAACTATTACCTGACCGGCTCCACTGGTGATGACATCTGGAAATTCAATGACGGCGTCGAACTCTGGCGCAGCCCCGATCTTCAGCACTGGGATTACCTCGGCGTCGTCTGGAATACGCAAAAGGACGGCACATGGGAAAAAACCCCGCGCGATCTGCACGGCGTGCCCGTCGTCACCATCTGGGCTCCTGAAATTATTTATCTCAAGAGCAAACACAACTACTTCATCGCCCTTTCCATGGCGCCCAGTGGAATCTCGATCCTTAAAAGCACCACCGGCCAGCCGCGCGGGCCATACATCAACTGCGTGCCGGGAGGTGGCCAGCTTCGCGGGGGCATCGACCCAACCCTCTTCGAAGACGACGACGGCAAGGTCTATTTCGCCAACGCCAGCGCAACCAGCATCAGCCTGATGAAGGACGACATGTCCGGCTTTGCGGAGACCCACAAGGTGCAATTTGCTGACCCCGATCACAACCCCGACCACCACGCTGCCAGATGCGAAGCCCGCGGCATGAACGACCTGGGCACCGAAGGCGCGGTCTTTTTCAAGGCCAACGGCAAGTATTATCTAGGTGCCGCCGACAGCTACCAGGGCCGCTACTCCACCTGCATGGGAATCGCCGACAACATCTGGGGCCCCTACCACATGCGCTTCGAAGCCATCCCCGGCGCGGGCGGCGGCGATTTCTTCCAGGACAAATCCGGCGACTGGTGGGCAACCTATTTCGGCAACGACAACCAGCAACCCTGGCGCGAAATGCCCGGCATCATTAAGGTAAACTTCGCCCCCGATGGCAAGATTATCGTCGCCAAGGAACAGCCGCTATGGAACCTGCTGTCAGCGAATGATTCACCCGCTGGCAGCAATCTTAAATAGCGATGTTGAGAGGAACACAAAGGGGACTAAACTTTTAACGCCCATTTAATTTCACCAGCCACAATTGTCGCCACGGCCTGGGATTTCACATCCCAGCCATGAAATGGACAGTTGCGGCTTTTGCTGATGAATTTCGTGGCATCGATTTTTTGCAATTTTTGTGGGTCAATGATCGTGGCATCCGCAACCGCGCCGGTGCGCAGGTGCCCGCGATCCAGCTTGACGACTTGGGCGGCCTTGGTGGACATCAGGTCAATCAACTTCATCCAGTCGATATGGCCAGGTTCGACAAGCGCCTTCACATAAAGCGGAAGCGCGCACTCCAGGCCAATGATGCCAAATGGGGCTTGCGGAAATTCCAGCTCTTTTTCTTCAGCACGGTGCGGCGCGTGGTCGGTTGCCAGGATGTCGATCGTTCCGTCCTTGACGCCCTCGATACACGCCGCCACGTCCGCTGCCGTGCGCAGCGGCGGGTTCATTTTGTAGTTTGTGTCGTAGTTGCGGCACGATTCATCGGTAAGCAGCAGATGATGCGGCGACACTTCCGCGGTGACGCGCTGGCCATCGCTCTTGGCGCGGCGGATCAGTTCCACGCTCCAGGCGGTGCTGATGTGCTGGACATGATACCGGCAGCCTATCGTGCGATTGAGCAGCAGATCGCGCGCGATCATCAATTGCTCGGCCTCAGCAGGAATGCCGCCCAGGCCCAGCGTCGTCGAGACGATGCCGGCGTGCATCGCCCCACCCGCCAGCGTGGGCTCTTCACAGTGCTGCATGATGAGGGCATCAAACATTTTGCAGTATTGCAGCGCTTTGCGCATGACGGATGGATCGGCAACCCCCACGCCGTCATCGCTAAGGGCGATGGCGCCGCGCTCAAGCATCGAGCCAATTTCCGCTAGCTCGCGGCCTTCGCGAACCTTGGTGATCGCGCCGATGGGAAAGACGTTGGCCAGCCCAACCCGCTGGGCTTCCCGCAGGACGAACTCAATCTGCCCTTCGTTATCCAGCGGTGGCTTGGTGTTGGGCATGCAGCAAACAGTCGTGAAGCCCCCGGCCACCGCGGCTGCCGAACCGCTGGCGATGGTCTCTTCCTCTTCATCGCCGGGCTCGCGGAAATGGACGTGAATATCGATCAAGCCGGGCGTAACCAGGCAGCCGGTCGCGTCGATCGCGCGATCGGCCGCGCCAAGATTCGTTCCAATCCCAGCAACCTTGCCGTCGCGGATCAAAAGGTCCGCGCGCTGTTGCAGGTTCTGCGAAGGATCGAGGACAGTGCCGTTTTGAATGAGGAGAGATGCCATGTTTTCGTTGGCCAATTACACAGAGGCAAGGGCTCAATCGCCGCTTTCCAGAATAGCCATGAACGCTTCCTGGGGAATATCCACGCTTCCCACGCGCTTCATGCGCTTTTTGCCTTCCTTCTGTTTTTCCAGCAGCTTTCGCTTACGCGAGACGTCGCCGCCGTAGCACTTGGCGGTCACATTCTTACCGACGGATTTTATGGTTTCGCGCGCGATCACTTTTCCGCCGATGGCCGCCTGCAACGGAATCTCAAACAAATGTCGATCGATTTCTTCCTTAAGGCGCACCAGCAATTTGCGGCCGCGCCCCTCGGCCTGGGCGCGATGGACAATAACGCTCAGCGCGTCAACCCGATCGCCGTTAACCAGAATATCCAGCTTCACCAGGTCGCCGACGCGGAAGCCTATGAGATCATAATCCATCGTGCCATAGCCGCGCGTGGCGCTTTTCAGTCGGTCGTAGAAATCGTAAATCACTTCCGCAAGCGGCAGCTCATAAACCAGGATGACGCGGGACGCTCCAATGTATTCGGTTTTGCGGTAAACGCCCCGCCGCTCTTCGCACAGCTTCATCAGCGCGCCAACGCCGTCAGCGGGGAGAATCAGGTTCATCAGAATATAAGGCTCGCGAATTTCTTCGACGTGGTTGGGATTGGGAAGATCGCTGGGCGCATCAATCTTCACCACGCTGCCGTCGGTCAGTTTAATTTCATAAGTCACCGTTGGCGCGGTCTGGATCACTTCAATATGAAACTCGCGCTCCAGCCGCTCCTGGATAATCTCCATATGCAGCAGGCCAAGAAATCCGCAGCGGAAGCCAAATCCCAGCGCATCGGAAGATTCCGGAGCGAAGGTAAAGCTAGTGTCGTTGAGTTGCAGGCGATCCATGGCGTCGCGAAGTTCGTCATATTGCGTTTTGCCGCCGGGATAGAAATCACAGTAGACCATCTGCTGAATGGGCTTATATCCAGGCAGCGCCCCTTCGGCGGGTTTGACTGCGTCGGTTACGGTGTCGCCGATGCGCACGTCGTGCAGGTCTTTAATGGCAGCGACGAGAAAACCCACCTCGCCGCATCCAATACGATCCACCTGCTTGGGGCGCGGCATCAGTTTGCCAAGATCGGTCACCTGATATTGCTTGTCAGCACCCATCAGGCGAATTTTTTGCCCTTTGACAAGATCGCCATCTACCACGCGCACATAAACGATCACGCCGCGATAGTCGTCGTAGATGCTGTCAAAGATCAGTGCCCGCAGCGGTGCGTTCGGATCGCCCTTGGGAGCGGGCAAATCGCGACAGAGCGTATCAATCAGTTCATCAATGCCCTGGCCGGTTTTGGCGGACACCAGGATCGCATCCTCAGCGGGAAAGCCCAGCACCTGTTCGATTTCTTCGGCGACCTCGACCGGCTGGGAACTGGGAAGATCGATCTTGTTAATCACCGGGATGATATCGAGCCCAACTTCGATCGCAGCATATGCATTGGCAACGGTTTGCGCCTGCACGCCCTGCGTCGCATCGACCACCAGAATCGCCCCTTCGCAGGCCTGCAGGGCCTTTTGCACCTCGTAATGGAAATCGACGTGGCCAGGCGTATCGATGAAGTTCAGCATGTACTTCTCACCGTTGTAATCGTGGAAAACGGTGACCGCTGAGGCCTTGATGGTGATGCCGCGTTCGCGCTCAAGATCCATGTCGTCGAGAATCTGGTTTTTGAAATCGCGCTCGGTGATGGCGCCGGCGCGCATCAGCAGCCGGTCCGACAAAGTGCTCTTCCCGTGATCGATATGGGCAATAATCGAGAAATTCCGAATCTGCATACATCTCCGCGAAATTCAACATCGCAACACCGAAGGGTCATTTTAGGGCATGCGGAGGGTGGGAACAAATCAGCCCGTGCGACAATCGGGACGGATCGAGCTAAATGAGTACGGTTTTGGATAAGAAAAGAGGCGCGGCATCAACTGAAACGCTGTTGATAGCGATCGATGATAGAAAGAAGCCGTTCTTTGGGCTGCATGGCATAAAAGAGCTCGCGATCGAAGATGGATTCGTCTTCAACCGCCTGTTGGGTGCTTTCGGCCATGCGGGTTTGCCATGCCTGATGCCTCGGATCAGCAACCAAAGCCGTGGCGAGAAGCTCGTGCATCTGGTGGTAGATGCGCTGCCGCTGGAACGAGCCGCGCGGCAGTTGTTCGATCTGGTCAAGGAATTGAGTTTTCTGCGCGCCGATGGTCGCGTGCCGCAATTGATGGCCTTCATGCAAAAGACATGGAACACAGGCGCGGGGCCGGCCCAAAGCAGTGGGAAAATAAAGCGTGGAGGTCGTGACGCAAAACGCCGGTGGCTCCATGCCGAAGAATAACGTGATGACGCGATCGGTGACCTGGTCGTAGCGCGCTCCACCTATGCCGTGGATAAATTGATCGGCAACAAAAAGTCGAAGGAACATCGTCAGCGTCAGGGCGCGCGGCGAGAGGCGGGCATTGTGGCTTCGAAGAAATTCGCGCAGCGCGGCGGCGGCCACATCAGCATCGATATCGCGCTTAAATTCAAACGAATCGTCCGCGATGCTGAGATAACAGCGCCCTTCTTTCCGCTGCACCGTGGCCCGCGAGCGCGATTGCGAGCCCAGGTCGTCAAGCCAGAACGGAACCTCGCACGAAGCTTCTCCGCGCAGCAAATCCGGCATTGGCCTGCCCGGCGTGCGAACACGATTTGCCTTGCGGTATTCACTGAGGGCCTGGTTATAGGCGCCAGCGAATTCACACGCGTTGGCGAGCAAATGGTGGGTGAGCACCAGGTATGGACCGCAAGCAAAAATCGGCGAGGCGATCATCGCCTGGTGCTTGAGGCCCAGGCCCCAATCCAACTGATGCATTGCGTTGGTTAAGGTCATCGAAAAGCTGGTCTGCTCGAGTGACTGACGACGAAGATCGTCTAGAAAATCGAAACCGATTGGATGAAACGACCATCCCGCCGCCGCGGCGGTTAACTGGGCGTGAAGAGCGTTCAGATGCTGGGGCGTTGGGTTGGCCAGCAGGCCGCTCCATTCGGCTGTGGTGAGCGCTGGATCGTCGGTAACGGAGGCTCCTCCGCCAGGCCAACGGAGTGTCAGGTGCTTGGAAGCGTCGGTATCGATGGCAAAATGAACAGAATCAGCATCAATCTTCGCTGCTGCTACGTTCAACAGCGCCAGCTTAGCCCAGACACCGGGGTGATAAAGCTCCGTCTGATGGCCGTCAGCAATCGCGGGTCGATCGTCGTTGAGGCCCAGCCATTGACGCTGGCGGCGGCGCAAATCGTGCAGCGGGATACCCTGAATGAGCTGGGTTTGAGCTGCAAGGCGACGGTGATTCTCCAGGGTATGGCCAAGAATTTGGGCAGGTTCCGGCCAAATCAGCAGGTCAGCATCTTCGGCGGGAGCTTTCCAATCGGGATAAGTCGTCGCGGGTTGGCTCATGAACACTTTCCCCGCGCGCCAATGTTACTTGCCGGTGCAACAGAAGGAGGGTTCCGATACTTCGGTTGCGGGAATCTCAGCCTTCTGCTGCCGCGAAAGATGATCGACCTCGTTTCGCAAGACATCGAGATAATGACGCAGGCGATTGCCGGTGTCGTCAAGATCGCCGCCAAAGTGGCGCGTCGGATCATTGTAGATTCGGCGGACGGGAATTTCAGTCAATCGCAGGCCGGCAGCGGCAATCTGCGGCCAAAGCTGCAAGGGGAACGCATAACCGGGCACGGTCAAGCGCAGCTTGCGCATCGCGGACACGCGATGGGCTTTGAATCCGCAAAACGCATCGGTGATGTTCAGGTGGAACAAATCATTCAGGATCGTCGTAAGGGTGACGTTCACAGCGCGCCGGTCGGTCGGCGGCAAATCGTCATTGGTTCGCGGCTTGAGATAGCGGGACCCGCTGATGATGTCCCAGTTGCCGGTTTCCATCTCGTGAATGAAGCGAGGGATGGCCTCGGGTTCATGCTGCTCATCGCAATCCATGGTGATGACCCAGTCGTAATCGGCGCGATCGGCGTAGTTGAAGGCATCAATGAGGCTTTGGCCGTATCCGAGATTTTTGGCATGGCGAATGAGATGGATATCTGAACGAGCGGCGAGCATTTCGCCGGTGCCATCGGAGCTTCCGTCATCGACAACCAGGAGTTCCGGCGAGTATTGCTTGATTCGATCGAGAACGTGACCTACGTATTTTCGCTCGTTAAAGACTGGAACGGCAATGAGCAATCGCACAACAGGCTCCTTAAAGTCGACCCAACAAGAGGTGCCAGATAGTAGAACTGGCCCAAAGGTGCGTCAACCGCCGTTTTATTGGCAGGCAGTTACAGGCAAGCACGTCTGTTATGGCCCAAAATTGCGAATGCAGGGTGAAGTTTCTGGCATTTCCGCCACAAGTTCCTATTTTTGCCTCGTGGCGTACCATATGTGCTTAAAAGTGAGCAAATTCCGGGCCTTGACCATTTTATTACTCGGTTTATCCGTAGGGTGGGCCGCGGGATGCGCGCAGAATGACGATCCCTATTTCAGCGTTCCTGGCGTAAGCCATTACGTCCAGGGAGCACAGGAATATGAACGCGGGAATACCCAAAGCGCGCTGGCGGATTTGACGGAAGCCGTCAAGGAAAGCCCGGACTTGACGATGGCGCACGTCATGCTGGGGGACATTTACAAAAATCGCAGCGACTACCGCAACGCCAGCGATCACTACGCGCTGGCAGCGCAGCTTGATCCGTATGACTTCAAGAACCATTACAACCTTGGACTTGCCTATCAATTCCTCAACCGGCTTCAAGAGGCGGCGGCAGCCTACCTTCGCGCCCTGAAGCTCAATCCGCAGGATCTGGATTCAACCATGAACCTCGGCCTTGTTTATCTGGGGCTGAACCACCCAGACGATGCCCTGAACATGATGTGGCGGGCGGTGGGAATGGCGCCGAAATCTGCTTCGGCCCATTGCAACCTGGGCGTGGCCCTGGAAGCCAAGCACGATTATGCGGATGCCGAGCGCGAGTTTCGCCGAGCGGTGGAACTCGATGCCGATTCCGCGGTTCCGTTGACAGACCTGGCTGAGAATCTGATCCATCAATCGCGCGGGGCCGAAGCCGCCCTGGTGATGGAAGCGGCGCTGAAGATTTCGGACACGCCCGACGCGCGCCAAAGGTATGCCGACGCGCTGGTGCTTGCCGGCCGCGATGATGATGCCTTGCAGCAATATGTGATAGTTGTGCGCCGCCTTCCAGGCTCATGGCTTGCTTTGGACGAGGGTGGATTGATTGTGATTCGAAAATACATCGCCGGAGCGAGCCTTGACGAACGCCTGCGACGCCAGGCTGTGGCAATATGGAAGCGAAGCCTGACCCTTCAACCAGACCAACCCCGCGTCGCTGAGCTGATCAAGCGCTGGGACCAGGACGGAAAGATTTCCCCGTGAATGGACATTCCACCAAACCCGGCAAAAAACGGCCCGCGACGAAAGTTGCCCCAGACGCGCCATTGCCGATTTTGTTCGACGACGATCGCATTGTGGCTGTCGCCAAGCCCGCGGGGCTGGCGACGATTCCAGGGCGGGCGGAAACGGACAGCGTTCTGGAACGGCTCGCCCGGCAGCTGAAAATTCCCTGTTCGGGAACGGCCGATCCGCGTTTGCGCATCGTGCATCGGCTGGATAAGGAGACCAGCGGCGTTCTTCTCATGGCCAAGGATATTGCGGCCCAGCGATATCTCAGCGAGCAATTTCAGAACAATCTAATCCAGAAAGAATATCTGGCGCTGGTTGCGGGACAGCCACCGGCGGAGCAGGGGGAAATTGATGCGGCGCTGGCGCCGCACCCGACGAGCCGTGATCGGATGGCCATCAGCAAGCAAGGGCGACCGGCACGCACCTTGTGGCGCGTTGAACGCCGCATGCGGCCCTTCACGCTATTGCGCGTGTTTCCCAAAACAGGGAAGACCCATCAGATTCGCGTGCATTTGAAATCGATCGGATTGCCGCTGGCGATCGATCCCCTTTACAACCCTCCGCGTCCTTCATCTCAAGGCAGCGAGCCCGGCATTTACCTGAGCCAGTTCAAGCAGAACTATCGCCCCAACGCCCACGGCAGCGAGCGGCCGCTGATTTGCCGGCTGACGCTGCACGCGGAGAGGCTGCAATTTAATCATCCCGATGGCCGTGAAATTCTCATCGAATGCCCGCCACCCAAAGATTTTCGGGCCACCGTCATGCAGCTTGGCAAGCTCTGATCTGTCTTGGGTTTTTCAAAAAAATTCCCCATGGACGCCCTTGCTCGAGCGTCCATGGGGATTGTTTTTGCCCACATTTTTTGCAAGCCTGGCTGATGTGAAAGGCAAATCAACCGTTCTTATTGGTCGCGCGTCGACGGCGTGGGAGCAGACCCATCGCACCGATGGCGATGAGGCCCAAAGATGTTGGTTCGGGCAATGCGGCGATCTGGTGATCCCATGCCGCGATCTGACTTGCGGAGATGCCGAAGCTCGTGGCGAGGGCGTTGTATTGCGCCAGTTGTAACGCAGTGGCTCCTGTGCCATTGCCTGTCACACCCTCACCAAAATTGTTGCTGAGGATGACGAAGTCCGCGAAATCGACACCGGAGTCATAGTTGAAGTTGCCCTGATCCCAGTTGGTGAATGTGCCACCGAAGTGGTTGCTGAGGATGACGAAGTCGGCGAAATCGACTTTGCCATCGATGTTGGCATCACCGGCAAACGTGTAGGTGATCAGTTCGTTGCCGGCCGGCAGCATTCCACCGCCGGGAATTGCCGAGGATTTTCCGGCCGGCAGATTTTGAACGACGCCATCGCTGCCGTCGGCAAAGGCCACGGAATGGTGGACATCGGCCAAACTGCTGGTGATGCCGTTGCCGCTCCAAAGCGTGCCACCGATGTTGTAACCGGTTGTAACGTAAGACTTGATGGCGGCATTGGGGCTGCCGTTGGTGCCGTAAGCAACGGTGATGCTGTTGTTGGCGATATCAAGTTTGCTGCCGGCGGCAAGGTTGCTCATCGTCAGCGAGCTGACCGTGGTGGTGCCACCACCCTGGGCGAGAGTGACGGTGCCGCCGCTGTCGATCGCCAGCGCCACATGCTGGGTGCTGACGGAGGAATCGGTGAACGGATCGACCGTTCCGCCGATTTTTACGTTGCCGGCTGAGACTTGAAATGAGGCTGTTCCGTAAACACGAACGGTTCCACCGGTGCGTTCCCAATCGAGCGTGCCGGGGCCGGTTTTCTGGACGTTGAAGTTGTACCAGTTGGCGTTGCCGGCGCCGGTCAGAGCGGTGTTGACCACTGCGACGTCGCTGGCGCCGATCACGGTGGACCCATCGCTCTGCTTGACCATCACGAGGTTAAGAGGGATGGTCGCGCCTGTAACCGGAGCAGGCTGGATAGCACCGACCTGCTGATTCAGGTTGGTGTAGTCCATGCCATTGTTATTGTCGGTCAGCACAGCGTCGTTGAAGTCAACGACACCATCCCGGTTGATGTCGCTCTTATTGAAAGTATTGACGCCGGTGGGATCGAAGCTGAATTCGGAAAGGCCGGTAACTGGATCGATAACGGCTTGCCCGCTAACGGCATTAGTTACTGCGGTCGCACCCGATGGGATGCTGGCGGCTTCCAGAATAGCCCGTCCGCTGGAACGAATATACTGGTCAGCCGCTGTGATTGTGCCCACGTTAGTATTCATATAATCCATCGCGGCGTTTTTGTTCAGTACACCACCCTGGTACATCGTCGCGCTGGAAGTGAGACGATCGGTGCCGGTGCTGTCTGACAGTGATGCGCCTTCCGCCATGGCTACGAGAGAAGCTCCATCGAAGTGGCCTGCTCCGGCGAAGTCACCCATGACGATCAGATCGCCTTTGGTAAGTGTGGTGTGAGCGATTCCCAACGCGTCTGTGTATGTAATCGGCGTGGCATTGGAAACGCCGTTCGTGCCGCCCACCGCGAGGCTCGCGGGACCGTTCCAGTTAAGGTTGTTGTCCCCTTGGGCGGTAAACTCGCTGCCAGGCACACTCGCGCTGACTGCCTGATCCGCGGAGATAAGTGCCTGAGCGGCCGCAAGGGCCGACTTCACAGCATTGAAGTCGCGGTCGCTGTTCTGATTGAAGTTCCCGAAAAGATAGTTGTTGTCCGTGATCGCAATCGCGCCGCCATTGTAGAAACTCCTGGCGAATGTCGCGCCCTTTCCGCCGTAGGTGCTCCCAGTGCCAGTCGTGGGCTGCTGAGATGTGAGGTCGGGAAGCGCGCTTGGCCCGAATCCGCCCGCTGCGGAATAGGAGTTATAAAGACTCTGGTTAAAGCTTCCACCATCGACGGGAAGATTGGATTGGCTGACGATTCTTCCCGTATCGACCTGGCCCGGCGTGTTGATTAGTCCCTGCCCGTCAATGTTTTTCTTGACCTGCATGAGCGAAGGTATGATGTAGCCCTGAGACAGTAAACCGTCAGCGGGGTTTGCAGGCGTGCTGGCTGAGGCAGCGGTGGCAACCGAAAGTCCGGTATTGTTCAGGACCGTAACGACGTCGCCGTTTGCGTTGTCGCCCTGAATCGTGCCGTGAATCAACTGTGAGCCGTTCGCCGCCGTATAAACGTAGCTATTGTTATACGCGTTCGTGCTGCTCATATCCTTGACGGTGAAAACTTCCTCGTTTTGGTACAGCGCGAAAGTGCCGTTGCTGATCGTCGCATAATTGGGGCTTACCGGGTTGGCATAGCCTGTCGCCGTGTCGGCATACGAAAGAGCGCGCACTGGATTGGCAAGTCCCTGGCGGTCGTTCCCTCCCGCGTCATTAATGGACAGCGTTCCCACAGCCATTCGATTGTTCTGAACGGTGGGTCGAAGCTGAGCACCGCCCGCAGTCTTATTTGAGAAACGTTGGGCCGGCCCGATGGACTCTTGGTCAAAAACAGCGTTATTGACGCCGTTTGGGAGGTTTCCGTTGCCACTATCGTTTTTCCCGGCTGCCCAGCTGGGATCGACACCCGTATTATTCGCAAAATCGTTGCGGGTACCTGAGCCGGTGTCGCGCGTGCTCATGTTAAAGCTGGCTCCGTTCTGCAGTCGGCTGGACAGTTGGAGCCAAGCAGCGTCGGTTCGATTGATTTCTATCAACCCAGTTCCAGGATTCGATACCAAAGGCGTGGCCGTTACCGCGGTCAGCGTATTATTCAAATTTCCCAGGCCACCATTGGCTGCGTTTGTCCAGGGTCCCGCGCCAAATGCCGTGCCCTGGGCGGCGCGTGGATTTTGCGCCGTTGCCGAAACGTTTATAAGCGACGGGGACTGATAGGTCTGTCTGTCACCTGCGGTTCCCAACGACCCAAAGGTGAGCGCAGAATTTCCCGCGCCATATCCCAGATCAATCGATTTGGCGTTGAACGAATGATTGGTTGACCCCGTTTGGGTTTGGGTGCTTCCGCCAGCTACGAAGGTATTGGTGATATTTCCGTAGTCATTTTTAAAGGCCTGCTGGGGAACAGAATCTGAGAGCGCGAATTGAACGGCGTTTTGCCCGCCATTGAGATTGGCGCCAGCCTGATCAAATTTCGGCGTTGGATTGCTTGCGCTGCCTGGCACCCAGGTATTTGTAGTGCCAGCCGTTGAGGCCTGTCCGACGCCCGGCCCATAAAAGTTGCCAAGCGTCAACCCGTTGCCAGCGTTTGCACCGCTCGTAGCATTAAATGCAGCGCCTGCCGTGGTTCCGCTCGCGCCGATTTGGTTGTAATTGAGCCACACCGCATTGCCACCTTCGGGATTACGATCGATGTTGGCGGTGATATAGGGGATTGACGTGGAGGCGATCCCTGAGGCCGGCGCGTAATTGGAATTGGTGTAAAGCTGATCGTTCACCAATTCCAGGGGGCCTTCCACCGCTCCCGATTCGTGATAGACAAATTGAATTGCTGCCGAAGAATCAGCAGCGGTGCCTTGCACGGTGGTATTGTTTTTGGGGGCCAACTGGTACGAAACGCCCGGGCCGCCGTTCACCGTCCAATAGTTTGTTCCACCGTCAGCGATGGTGGGGTAGGTCACGCCGTTGATGCTGAGCGCGGTTCCCGGCTGGATTTGAGTAAACGTGGTTGTCTTGGCGACAATCCAGTTTTTAAGGGCGGTCGAGCCGGCAGCGGAAATAACAATCTGCCCCGCACCGACGTTGGATTGTCCAAACGCGCTGGATACGAGCGCCACTGACGCAGCCGACGCGGCCGCCATAAGTTTAAGACGATTTCCTTTTCCGCGGATGTGACTCATTGTTCTCTCCCTTGCGTGATGACCGCCTTGGCGGTGAATCCAATAGTGTGCCTTGCCCGCTACCTTAGCGCGCATTTTCCAATCAAAGTTTCCACCAGGCTTTTGCCCGATACAGATTAAATGTTTTTCGTTCGCCTAGCCCGCTAGCTGGGACTATGGCGCCTGTGCGCCGACAATGTCATCGCCGGGACTCAAGCTATACATTTCGTCGCCCCACTCCCAGTTTGAACCGAGGGTGTCGGCGATGTTTTTGGTTTCAACGTGCCCGTCGCAATAGAGGAAATTGGTCGTGCCAAAGTTCCATCCGGGTTGAACGAGGGTCTTTCCTTTAGCGCCTTGGTAGGAAAGATTCCCTATTGTTGCGTTTCCGTGATTTCGGCCCACCCAATCGAGCGACGAAACAGTCGAACCCGGCAGAATATTTGTAGAATTGGGATTGGGGGTCATCATGCTCGCGTTCACGCGAATCAAGTTCTTCCCGTTTAGATTGCCGGCGAGATCCACGTGGTAGGCCCCTGGCGATCCGATTTGAACGACCGATTCGTATGCACAAACGGGCCTATGGCTCTTACACACCAGCGTCGATTGGTCGGCATCGGAAACATCGCTGACGACGTGCCAATCGTGATTAAATTCTGTGACAAGGATCACGCTCGCCGAATGCCTAATTCGGGATGCTCTGACGTAGTGATAAGTTCGAACGGCACCTTGGAAACCGGCTACGTATTTATTTCGGCCCATGATGGCTTCATTGGCGGTGTAGGCTAAGCGCGGAGCCTGATAGTCCGGCATCAATCCGGTTGAGTTATCTGTATCGGCGGGGTCATAATTCTGGCCGGGATCTTTATTGCCGGCGCTCGGGTCATCCGCCGGAAGCCCTCCATTGTCGACAGATGGACAGGTGAAGGCTTCCCATCCGAATGAATCGGTGAATTCCTGTGGATAGTGGATGCTAAGATCTTTGCGGCCATAGATGAAGCTGGACCAGTGAATGTAGCCCTTTACGGCGGTTTCCGGAGTTTGTGTAACTCCGACCACTTTCTGCCCTACATACGCATAAGAGGCAGGATAAAAACCATTGTAATCAACAAGGTATTGCGCCAAGCCCTGCCCGATAGAACGCAAGCTTGCCGAGCATTTCACCGTGTTGGCCATATTGCGGGCCTTGGCGAGGGCGGGCAGCAAGATTCCAATTAATACCGCGATAATTCCAATAACCACCAGTAGTTCTACTAACGTAAATCCTTTTTTCCGCAATGCCGACATAGATTCTCCTTGGCCGCGGTCATTGCCGCGCTACAGAACGTCCGTGCCACGATGGCCCGCCAATAGTGACGCTGAAGCGCTAATGCCGCGCACGGGATTAGGATAAAACTGAAATAAGAGATGATGAGCGCGCCGTTTGGAGGACGTGAGTTTGATTAAATTAGCGCGAAAGTATTGTAACGACGGCGGCGCTTGAGGAGCGCCACGGCGCCGAATGAAATTATACTGACAGAAGCCGGCTCTGGCAACGCGGCGACGCGGGCATCCCACGTTGCAATCTGGCTTGAAGAGATGCCAAAGCTTGATGCCAGCATGTTGTATTGGGCCAGCTCGCCCGGTGTGGCCCCAAAAGCAGTGCCAGCAATGACACCATCGCCGAAATTATTGCTGAGTATCACAAAATCCGCGAAATCAACCGAACCGTCATAGTTGAAATTGCCCTGATCCCAATTGGTTCTTGTAGTGCCGAAATTGTTACTCAGGATGATGAAATCCGCGAAATCAACTCTCCCATCGAGGTTCGCATCACCGGCGAAGGCATAGGTGATGAGCTCATTGCCCGCTGGCAAAGCGCCACCAGCGGGAGCGGCGCTGGAAATACCCGCGGGCAAATGCTGGATGACCCCGTCCGCCCCATCGGCGAATGCCACCGAATGATGCGCGCTGTCCGCCAATGCGCTGCTGCTGGTAATTCCGTTGCCACCGGTCCATGGCACCAAGGCTGAACCAAAGCCGTTTTGAATATAGCCGCGCACAGTGCTGTTGGGGCTGGGATTGGTTCCGTAGGTGAGGGTCAGGCTGTTGTTGTTGAGATTCAGCAACCCGGTGGCAGCGATCGATAATTTGCCTTGCGTGCTGGTGGTGCTTCCGCTGGCAATTTGCAGCACGGCGTTTGCTCCGATTTGCAGATTTCCAGTACCGATGACTGCGCCGGTGGTGCTGCTGGCGTTGATATTCAGCGTCGCGTTGTTTGCAACCGCTTTTCCGCTCGGGAGGGCGCCCTGAGTCAAAACATTTAACGTTCCGTTGCTGATGGTTGTTCCGCCGGTGTAATTGTTCGTTCCGGCGAGGTCCACAGTGCCATTGCCGATTTGCGTCAGCCCGCCCGCGCCGCTGATCGATCCATTGATTGTTAAGGTATTTGAGCTGCTTGATACGTTAACCGTCGTGGCTGAGTTCAGTTGTAGCGGCGCGTTGATGGTGTGATTCCCCGTTGCATCATTAATGATCGCCGCATTGGCGCCCCAGTCGAGCGTAAGCGTGCTGGTGGTGGGCGTGCCGGGGGAAAGCGTGTACGAATTTGTGCTGCTGAAGATTAATTGTCCGACCGTATGATTTCCATCGAGCGCGACATTGAACGGGCCGGAAACAGCCGCGCCCAGGTTGGCGACGGCGCCGACGCCATCAGGGACGGTGTTGTTGGCCCAGGCGGCGGTATTTGCCCAGCTTCCATTGCCAACCATCACCCAGACCGATTGAAGGGGATCGGGGAGAAAACTGAACGCAAAGCCGTAGGCTTCACTGTTGGTGAGCACTCCTTGATTGGGCATCAAATTCGTATTGAGCGCGCCTCCGTGCTTCAGCACCTCAATGTCATAGATATGGCCCGGCGTGAGGTTTTGGTGGTAGATTTGCTGGACATTGTCAACCGCGCTGACGCTGGCGTCGATGGGCGTGGTGGTGCCCACCGTGGAGTCATAAAGATAAAGGTATAGATTATTGATGGCGTTGGTGGCGGAGGAATTGAAACCGCGATTCCATACCAGGGTGCTGGTTAAATCATACCCTGTGACGCCGAGACCGGTGGGTACCGAGACGACGTAGTCGCGGTAAGCGTCGGTTGAGGAGGAGGTCGTCAGGGTGTTGAAATCCCAACCGGCCCGTCCACTGGTATTGACTGTCGCGTTGCCGGGATGCGCGCCGCCCACACTGGTGTTCGTCGGGACGCTGCCAGATTGCTTGCCGGCCGCCATTTGGATGTAGGAGTTATAAGCATTGGCGACGCCCGCGCCCTGGCTGATATCCAGCGGCTGGGTTTGGGTGTGCGACCAACCGGGCTCCTTCACCGCGCCGTTCAACAAAAAAGCTTTAATTGTGCGGACGTCGGTTGCGGCAGAACTGGTGCCGGCGCCGCCGGCGTTGGTGAGGGCGGCCTGGTAGATGAGGGCAACGACTCCGCTGACCTCGGCGGTTGAGATACTGGTGGTGTTGCTGGGGGCTGAGATGTCGGGCTTCGAGCGGCCGTTGTCAGCCGTGGGTCCGGTGAGGGACGGGCCGTTGTAAAGGCCCACGCCGATACTGTCATAAGCCGTACCCGGCGAGGTCACGACTCCAGTGGCGCCGGAAGCGGACACGAAGATTGTGCCGTATTGGTAGACATACTGGTCATAGGAGAAGTCGATCGATTCTTGATCCGCGACCGTCAGGTGCGAGCCGTCACCCTCTGTGTAACCAAAGCTTTGATTGATGATTTTGGCGGAGACCGGCACAGCGCCGGTTACCGCACTGGAAATGTAACTGGCGGAATAATTGAAGATGTTGTTGAGTCCGAAGGCGATGCCCGTTGGGATCGCCGGCGCGCCGGGACCCGTTGTGCCCGCGTAGAGGGTGTTCGCCACATAGTCGGCATGAGCGGAATTAAATCCGACGGCATTCGGATACCCATTGGCGGTTAGTCCCGAATCGTTGACGTAGGTAAATATCGACGAGGGCTGGAAAACGTTGCTGGGGTTGACTTCGAACGTGTTAGCCGCGCCAAAATCAGCTTCAGCTTGACCAAAGGCGAACCCCGCGCCAGTCAATGAAGGCGCAATATCACGAAGCGCCGTAGCACCCAACCCATCCGATGTAGTGGAGGCGCATACCAGCCGTTGCCCCCCCAACCCCCCAAGCGTGGCTATAAGCCAAGCAACTCGGCGCGAAAAATGCGACCGAGGGGTACGTCCAGACATTTACTACCCTCCGACGACAGGAATCGATCTGAGCCAATATGATACACCACAATTTGCAAAAAACCAGAAATCTCTGAGTAAGATTGGGAATCGAAAGCTAACTTTGACCGAGCGAATGGATCGTGAAAAACACGGCTATGACGAAATGTTGCTATGCCCCACCCAAAAGGACCGCGACCAATCCCTTTTGAAAGTGCAGACGATTCTCGGCCTGGTCGAACACCACGGATTGTGGCCCTTCCAGAATCCCTTCGCTGATTTCCAGACCGCGATAGGCTGGCAAGCAGTGCATGACAATGGCGTGTTTCGGCGCCTGAGCGGCAAGCTTTTCGTCAACCATGAAGCCGGCGAAGTCCCGCACGCGCTTGGCTTTTTCCGCCTCCTGACCCATGCTGACCCAGGTGTCGGTATAGATAACATCCGCGCCTTTGACCGCTTCTTCAGGGTCGGAGGTTGTCAGCAGACCCAACTGGGGGACGGCAGCGCGGATTCCCTCCACGTCCTTGGGAGAAAATGCGTATCCGGCCGGACTTGCGATGGCGAAACGCAGGCCGAATTTGCCGCAGGCTACCGCAAGTGAACGGGCCATGTTGTTGGCATCGCCGATGTAAGCGAGGGTTCGGCCGTTCAGCTCGCCCAACTTTTCGCGAATGGTGAGAAAATCCGCCATCGCCTGGCAGGGATGGTTGAAATCGGTAAGCCCATTGATGACCGGGATGGTGGCCCACTTGGCCAGGCCGACAACCTTTTCGAACTCGAAGGTTCGCGCCATGATGCCGTCGCACATGCCCGAGAGGACGCGGGCTACATCCTGCAAAGGCTCGCGCTTTCCGAGGCCGACTTCTTCATCGCGCAGCAGAAGTCCCCTGCCGCCGAGATGGGTCATTGCCACATCAAAACTTACCCGCGTGCGCAGGCTTGGCTTTTCGAAAAGCATTGCCAGGGTTTTGCCAGCGAGCAGATGGTCGTTGGACCGGGTGGTCTTGTATTGCTTCTTGAGCTGCGCGGAAACATCCAGCGTGTGATTGAGCTCATCAAGCGTGCAGTCGGCGATGGAAATAAAATGTCGCATGGTGACTGAGGCAGAAAACGCATTGTCGCGATTTATCTGACAATTTCAGTGCCGATGCCGGCTTCTGTGTAGATTTCCAGGAGAAGCGCGTGGGGAATGCGACCGTCGATGATGTGCGTTTTGTTGACGCCCCCCTTAAGCGCGGTGACGCAAGCCTCCACCTTGGGAAGCATTCCACTGGTGATGACCTGGGATGCTACGAGCGCATCAATCTGCCCGACATTCAGGTGGCGGACGAGGCTGTTTGGATCGCTGGGATGAGTGCGGATGCCGTGGGTATCGGAGACGACGACCAGCTTTTCGGCCTTCATGGCCGCGGCAACGGCGCCCGCGGCAGTATCAGCATTGACATTGAGCCGGTTGCCTGCTCCATCGCGGGCGATGGTGGCAATACAGGGGATGGAGTCGGCCTGCACCAGCAATTGCAATAATCTGGAGTTGACGCTGGTTACTTCGCCGACAAGGCCCAGATCGATTCGTCGCCCATCCGGGCCATTGAGATAAGTCTTCTCAGCAAACAAAACGACGCTGGAAAGCGAATGCAGGCCCATGGCTTCGCACCCCTGCGCCTGCACGAAATTAACGATGAACTGGTTGATCTGGTTGCAAAGCACATGTTCGGCAATGGCGAGGGTTCGCTCATCGGTATAGCGGCGGCCCATGACCATCTGAGGCTGAAGGCCGGCGGTCTCCATGGCCTGGTTGATGGCCTTGCCACCGCCGTGGACGAGGATCGGCTGCATGCCGACGTAGTTCATAAAGACGATGTCATTGAGAAGGTCGGTCAGGGCTTTTTCGTCATCCATGATCGAGCCGCCAACCTTCACCACCACCACCTTGTTGTGGAAGCGCTGGATGTACGAAAGCGCTTCCACCAGCGCGGAGGCTTTGTCGATGGCGACGCTGTCAATTGCTGTTTCCATTTCGTTACGCTGGCGCTTTTCCTTGAAAAACGAAAGTTTGGCAGTGTAGGAGTTGCGACTTAGGGTGTCAAAGCGGTATTTGAGGGGAATGGAAGCGAAAGCAAACAAGAACAGTGAGCTGGTAATCTGGTGCAATGCCCATCTGACAGATGCAGCAGAGAGAATGTTAAGAGCGGGTATTGGCGCACATGGGCTGGTTCTCTCATTACAGCGGACGGGGAATCTGTCGGCGGGTGGGCCTGATCCTACGCTGGCGGAGGCGGATATTGCCTTTGGGCAGCCCGATCCCCAGCAAGTGATTGAACTGCGGAAATTACGGTGGATTCATCTCAGCAGCGCCGGCTATACGCGCTACGATCGGCCCGACATTCGGGCTGCCTTGACGGCGCGGGAGGCTGTGATGACCAATAGCTCGTCGGTCTTCGATGAACCTTGCGCCCAGCATTTGTTGTCGTTCATGCTTGCTGATGCGCGGCAGCTATTCGCCGCGGCTAGGGACCAGGCGGGTCCGCGCGCCTGGCCCGCGACAGCATTGCGCCGCCGCTCGCGGTTGTTGAACGGACAAATTGTCTTGATTCTTGGATTCGGAGCCATTGCAAGAAGACTGGTTGAACTGCTGACGCCCTTGAAGGCGAAGATGATCGCCGTCCGGCAGACGCCGCGCGGCGATGAGCCGATTCCGGTAGAGCCGGTGAAGAACATCGATCAGCTTTTGCCGACCGCGGATCATGTGGTGAACATTCTTCCGGCGAACGCGGGCACCGAGCGTTTTATTGATGCGGATCGATTCGGACGGATGAAAACTGGAGCCGTGTTTTACAACATCGGGCGCGGGACGACGATCAACCAGGCGGCGCTGGTGAACTCGCTGAAATCAGGCCACCTGGCGGCGGCTTATCTGGATGTGACCGATCCAGAACCGCTGCCATCAAATCATGAATTGTGGGCAGCGCCGAATTGCCATATCACGCCACATACGGCGGGCGGGCATATCGCGGAGTTTGAGGATATGACGCAGCATTTTCTGGTGAATTTTCAGCATTTTAAAGCTGGGTTGCCGCTGAAGGACCGGATTTTATAAATTGGTGGGAGCTGCCTGACGAAGTTCGGGATGTCTGAATAAAAGCAGTAGAAGTGCCGCAAGCCACGCACTTACCACCATTCGACCCAGGTAGACGACTTCTGTATACCAAGGCATAGTTAAGCCCAACTTTGGATAGAGCGACGTCCATATCCACGAATATAGACATACCAAGAAAAGCGAATTACCCAACCAACAGCGCGCCCAAAAGACACCGAAGGCCACACAACGTGGGTCACGCCGAATCATTTCGACGCCCGCAATAGCGCCCATTAAACCCATTGCGATGCAGATCGAATCGATCGCATAGCTGCCGTAAGCCAGGCTTTTGCGACTATCGAAAGCAGAGGGAGGCCGGTGATAGTAAGCAAAAGTTGTCAGGAAATTTGAGCCAAGGCCCAGAAAATTGACCAATAGAACAATGATTCCGATGGGGAGCAGCAAGTATGAAGATTTATCCAACATGTTGGTTTGGTCGATACCCAAATTCGCTGGCCGACTGGCTTGGTGACCTACGGAATTGTTGGTAGAGCGATTCCAAAAGAGAAAAAGCAACGTGGCTGCTGGCGCGGCATTGCGCAATGATTGAATTGCAAATGCGGAATAAGTTGTGAAGGTGAATCCGGAAGGTCTAATCATGAAGATATTGGCGCACACAGTGACGGCGATGACCACCATCTGACACCAAGCCCAAATGATCGCCAGCGATCTCCCTGAGGAATGCCCACGGATACAAAACGTGCCCGCGATGATCCCGATTACGCTAATTGCAAGAGCTGTAAGAAATAACCACTTCGCAAAATCAGCGTAGCTCAAAAATCCTGAAGTTCTCAGGAACACGGCTCCGTCCATACCGATGTAAACCACATTCACAAAGAGAACAATCCACCCCAGTGTGCGAACAACAAATGGCGACAGTTGAAAGTCGTCCTTGTGATAGCCGAGTTGCCAGACATTTTGCGATTGTGGTTCCATCGCCATCAACTTCCCGCCCCGAATTAAAGGCAGCGCATGAACCGAATTTCCGCGGACATACCCTCTCTACAGATTCGCCGAATCAAGCGAATTGCTGGTCACATTGATGCCGCATTCGATCTTGTCCTGCCCGGCCCACCGGCCAGACCGGGCATCTTCCCCTTCGCCAACCGGGCGGGTGCAACTGAGCGGGTTGCAGCCGATGGAGGAATATCCCTTTTCCCACAGGGGGTGGTACGGAAGATCGTGCTTCTTTAAATAGGCGTGGACTTCCCGAGGACCCCAGTTCAGCAGCGGGGAAATTGCGTAGCAATTATAGCGCTGTGACCACTCGATGAACTGGCGCCCCGCGCGCGTGGAAGCCTGGCTCCGGCGGATGCCGCGCAACCAACCTCGCGGGGTCAATTCTTTCATCGCGCGCTCGAAGGGTTCGTTCTTATTGACGGCGCAGCAGGCGTCGATGTTGTTCCGCCAGGAGGGGTCCAGCTCGCCTGCCTTCTGCAGGTATGCAATGGGGTCGTTGCGCGTGCGATAGGTCCAGATATTCAAATCCAGCTTGCGGCGGAGCGTTTCCATGAAGGCGTGCGTTTCGGGAAACAAATAGCCGGTGTTGACGAAAATCACGCGAATACCGGGCTTCGCTTTCTGAGCCAGCGAAACCATGACGGCCGATTCCGCGCCAAAAGAAGATGACACAACCAGATCCGGATTGAACTGCGCCACCGACCATTCCACGATTCGCTCGGGCTCGGAACTCTCGAACATCTGGTTCAGCGGTTCGAGTTCAAGTTTTGGCGTCGCTATGCTCATTTTTCAGTTACGAATGTTAGAGATCATTTAGGCCTTCTGCCCGATTATATGCCTGCCGCGGCGGGCTTTCGCTGGGCGACAGCCGCCACCAGATCATCGAACCATTTCCGGGGGATTCGGCGGCCGTTAGCCAGACCAAGGTCAATGTCTTTTTTGTTTGAGCCGTGGAAATCACTGCCACCCGTTTTCAGCAGGCCCAGATCGTCGGCCATCGCCTGAAATTTGTGCGCGAGCTTTTCATCGTGATCGCTATGAAGGACTTCCAGACCGCGCAGCCCGAGATCGACAAGGCCCTTCACAATCTGTTGCAGCTGGGCGTCGTTTTCAGTGCGAAGCTGAACAGGATGCGCCAGAACCGCGATGCCGCCCGAGAGGTTGATTTTTTCGACCGCGCGCTTGGGAGATAACCGCTCTTTGTCGAAGTATGCCAGGCCGCCGGGCGCAAGATATTTATCAAACGCCTGTTTGATGGAGCTGACGTATCCCTTCTTAAGCAGGATCGCAGCGATATGCGGCCGCCCCACCACATTGCCGCCTGCCTGGGCATCGACTTCTTCCATCGTGATGGAAACACCCAACTTCTGAAGTTTGGCGATGATGCGCGGATTGCGATCGTCGCGACCTTCCAGCAGCTTCTTGGTCAGATCGCCCAGCACCGCGCTGTTTGGGTCAATGCCGTAGCCCAGCAGATGCATCGTTCCGGGATGCGGAAATTCAGCGCTGATTTCAATGCCGGGCAGAAAATCGATGTGCAGCCGTTGCGCCTCCGCCTGCGCCTCTGCAATGCCCGCGATCGTGTCATGATCGGTCAGCGCCAGGCCTGACAGACCGCGATCATGAGCCAGCCGCAGAAGATCCGTCGGGGAAAGCGTGCCGTCGGATGCGGTTGAATGGCAGTGAAGATCAACGAACGACGAGCTCATGGTTTCACGGCAAATTCAATCCGCAATCGGTCCCGTAAAAAATCAGGCGGCCAGATATCCGCCCTTTTCAAGGTAAGCCAGTATCTGAGCTGCGGCTTCTTCCGGCTTGGATTTTTCGGTCTCGATCACAAGTTCCGCCTTCACCGGCGCTTCGTAAGGATCATCAATGCCCGTGAACCCTTTAAGCTGGCCCGCGCGAGCTTTCTTGTACAGCCCCTTCGGGTCGCGCTTCTCTGCTTCGGCGAGGGAGACGTTGACGTACACCTCGATGAACTCTCCCGGCTTATTGCTGGCGCGAACCGCATCGCGGTCTTTGCTGTAGGGACTGATGAAGCTGGCGATGACAATCACCCCCGCATCGGTGAAGAGTTTGGCCACTTCGCCAATACGACGAATGTTTTCCGCGCGATCCTCCGCGGAAAAGCCCAGGTTCTTATTCAGTCCCATGCGGATGTTGTCGCCATCGAGGCGATAGGCATGCTTGTTCTTATGCAGTAACATCTGCTCGAGAATGACCGCAATGGTGCTCTTGCCCGAAGCGCTCAGGCCAGTCATCCAAACGGTGACGCCCTTTTGCTTGAGCAGCTTCTCGCGCTCTTGCCGGGTGACGGAGCCTTCATGCCAGGTAATGTTGGTCGCTTTTTGCTCTGCCATGCTGAAATTATTCCTCTTCAAAAAGTGGCGTGCTGAGATAGCGCTCGCCAAAGCTACACATGATCGTGACGATCATTTTTCCCTTGTTTTCAGGTCGGGCCGCAACCTTTGCAGCCGCGGCAACGTTTCCGCCTGAGCTGATGCCACCGAAAATACCTTCTTCCTTGGCAAGCCTGCGTGCCCAGATGAAGGCTTCCTCATCGGTGATCTGAACGACTTCATCCACAATCTGCGTGTGCAGATTGCCCGGGACGAATCCCGCGCCGATTCCCTGAATTTTATGGCGGCCTGGCTTCACCGGCTCATGATGCATGGTCTGCGTGATGACCGGGCTGGCGACAGGCTCAACCGCAATCGCCTTAAAGCTGGGCTTGCGCGGCTTGATGACTTCCGCAACGCCCGTGATGGTGCCACCCGTGCCAACGCCGGCGACCAGAATATCCACCTTGCCGTTGGTGTCCTGCCAGATTTCTTCAGCGGTCGTTTTGCGATGAATTTCCGGATTCGCCTCGTTCTGAAACTGCTGGGGCATGTAGCTGTTCTTGTGTTCCTTCAGAATCGCCTCAGCCTTGTTAATCGCGCCGCGCATGCCTTCTTCAGCCGGTGTCAATTCAACTTGCGCGCCCAGGGCCTTCAGCAGCCTTCGGCGCTCAATGCTCATGCTTTGCGGCATGGTGAGGATGAGCTTGTAACCCCGGGCCGCGCACACAAACGCCAGTGCGATGCCGGTGTTGCCGCTGGTCGGCTCCACAATCACCGTATCCTTGGTGATCTTTCCATCCCGCTCGGCCGCGTCGATCATCGCCACGCCGATTCGATCCTTCACGCTGCTCAGCGGGTTAAAGAATTCGCACTTCACCAGGACGGTGGCATGATCCTTTGGAATCACCCGGTTCAATCGAACCAGCGGTGTGCCGCCGATAGTTTCGGTGATGTCGTTGAAAATCCGACCGTGTGGTTTTAAGGGCATGACGACCTCGCAGTTGGCGTTAAGGGCTTCACCATTGAAGAGCCTTTAAGGGCGACTCTACAGGATGAAGCGCAACAGTTCCAAGGGGCGCCCGATTATTCACATTTTACGTTGGGCAGCGGGGTTGTGGTGCCCGCGCCGGTTTCGATCGGGGCACCCACCAGATTGCCCCATTCAGTCCAGCTGCCGTCGTAGTTTTTCACATTCTTCACGCCCAGCAGATACTTCAGCACGAACCATGTGTGGCTGGAGCGCTCGCCGATGCGGCAGTAGGCCACGGTGGGCTTGCTGAAATCAACGCCATTTTCCGAATAAAGCTTTCGCAGTTCATCGGCTGATTTAAAGGTGCCGTCTTCATTGGCGGATTTTGCCCAGGGAATGCTTTTGGCGCCGGGGATGTGGCCGCCGCGCTGGGCGGTTTCGCTCATGCCGGGAGGGGCGATCACCTTGCCGGTGTATTCATCAGGCGACCGAACATCGACCAGGTTAATCTTGTTCTGGTTCAGGGTGCTCATCACCTCATCGCGATAAGCGCGAATCGTTTCGTCCGTCGGCGGAATCTGGTAACTGCTGCGCGGAAAGCTGGGGCGGTCGCTCACCAGCTCGCGCTTTTCCAGCTCCCACTTCTTGCGCCCGCCGTTCATCAGCCGCACATCTTTATGCCCGTGATATTTGAACTGCCAGAGGGCCCAGGCGGCAAACCAGTTGTTGTTGTCGCCATAGAAAATCACGGTGTCTTCGTTGCGAATGCCGGCAGCGCGATTCAAATCGGCGAAAGTGCGCGGATCGATGATGTCGCGGCGGACGCGGTCGTTCAGATCCGTCTGCCAGTTCCAGCCGATCGCATTGCGGATATGGCCCTTGTCATAAGACATGGTGTCGACGTCTACTTCGATTAACTTAACGTTGGGATCATTCAGATGCTCGGCAACCCAGCCGGTGTTGACCAGCAACTCGGGATTTGAATAGCTCATGGAACTGTTCCTTTCTTCCTCGTGAAATTTGCCTTCTTGAGACGTTTCTGATCTGTGTATCCGTTCAGGTTTAAACTGCTCTGTTTTTTCGTCCAGTTGCCAGCTCGTCAGGTCCACCGGCTTCACGCCGCCCGCGCCGGCAATCGCGACGATCACGTAACTGTAAAACGGCCATGCATGGACGCGATCATATTCACTGGGTCTGGCCGGATGATCCGGGTGGCTATGATAAAAACCCAGGACGGCCAATCCAGCCGCCGACGCCTTTTTTTCCAGCAACATCAGCTCGCGCGGGTCCAGCGAAAAACGATGATACCGTTCATCGGCGGCAAAGGAATTAGTCAGCGGCTCGAGCTGCTGAACCACCCTTCGCGGCTCACTTTCGCCTGCTACATCGCGCCCCAGCAATGCGCCGCAACACTCGTTGGGGTAAGCAGCTTCGCCTTCCCGCTCGATCTGCTGAACGTGTAACGGAGAAAGCACCAGCATATCAGGGCCAATTCTCCGCCTGGTTATCAAGCCAGAAGTCTTCGGAAAGATACTTCGCCGCCGAGTCGCAGAAAATGGTGACGACGACGCCTTCCTTCAGACCCTTGGCAATTTCAACGGCTGCAAACAAATTCGCGCCGGATGAAACACCGACCAGCAATCCTTCAAGCCGAGCGAGGCGCAGCACCATTTTGTGGGCATCGTCCGTGGCAACTTCGATTGTTCCATCCGCGATTGAATCATCGTAGATTCCCGGCACCATTGCCGACGGCATATGCTTGAGTCCTTCAAGGCCGTGCAGCGGCCCATCCGGTTGCATGGTGATGCATTGAATAGCAGGGTTCCATTCCTTGAGCCGACGGGTTACACCCATGAACGTGCCACTCGTGCCCAGGCCCGTGACGAAATGGGTGACGCGGCCAGCGGTTTGCCGCCAGATTTCCATGGCCGTCGTTTCGTAATGGGCGCGCCAGTTAGCATCGTTGTTGTATTGATCCGGATAGAAATACTTTTCCGGGTCAGCATCAACGATCCGGCGAACCACGCGCTGCGCGCCGTCGGTACTCTCACTCGGGTCCGTCAACACAAGCTCCGCGCCGTACGCCAATAAGCTCTGCTTCCGTTCGATGCTGGCATTCTTCGGAAGAGCGAGTTTCACGCGATAGCCGCGCTCGGCGCAGATCATCGCATAGGCGATTCCCGTATTTCCACTGGTCGCATCAATCAGGATTTTGTCTTTGGTGAGCAGACCACGCCGCTCGCCATCCAGAATCATATTGAGTGCAGCCCGATCCTTAACGCTGCCGCCGGGGTTGTACCATTCCGCCTTGGCATAAACCTCAACCGGAGCAACGGCCTCAGCCACGCGACGGAAGCCGACCAGTGGCGTGTTTCCGATCAGATCCAGAACACTTTGTGCTTTGGTTTGCGGGATGGATTCAACTAAATTCATGTAACTCCTACTAACACTAGGGGAAAATAGGATTAACTTCAAGAACAAAAAATACGGCGTTAAACCCCGATAAATCGGGCATAAATCGACTTGGCGCGCAAGGGATCGGTAACCCCCTGCATCAAGACTCGACCATCGGGAAACAGAGTTAAGTCAACGCCAGCGGGCTCATGCAGCCGGCACTTAACAAACCAGGGGGAACGCTCCACGGTGCCCGCTTGTTTTAATCGAACAGCCGCAGCGGAAAGATCCCAGTTGCGCGCGCCGTTGGGCGGTTGCAGTTGCGTCGTCTGACGACCGCAAAGCGTTGTGATGACTTCATTCTGATCGGCCTGAAGGAAAGGAAACTCGCGCTGAGCGCAGCAAGGGCAATCGGGTTGTGGGCGCGCGGAACTGAGCGATCGCATCTGGAAATTCCAGACATCGATCGAGATCAGAGGTGATCGCGACAAGTCCGTCGGCGCGCCTTCGACTAAAAAGCGGATCGCGGCGGCAGCTTCCAGCGAAGCTACCGCTGCGGCGGCGGGTCCAAGCACTCCCGCGGTGTCGCAAGCTGGCAATTCCGAGGCGGATGGGGGCGCGGGGAAGATGCAGCGCAGGCACGCGGTCTTGCCCGGCCAGATGGCCATCACCCGGCCGGCAGTCCCCACGCAGGCGCCGTAAATCCAGGAGATTTGCTGTTGCACGGCAAAGTCGTTGATCAGATAGCGCGTGGCGACGTTGTCGGTGCCATCGAGAATGAGATCGACGTACCGCCCGTCCATTATCGCCAGCGATTGAATGTTCCCGGCATTCAAGTCGGCGACGACCGGGTCAATCTGCACAGATGAATTCACCTTGCTGAGCCGACGGGAGGCCGCAATCGCTTTGGGAAGCCCCTCAGCGGCATCCTTTTCGTCGAAAAGCACCTGGCGCTGGAGGTTGGTCTGCTCGACTAAATCTCGATCAACAATGCGAAGCGTGCCTACGCCCGCGCGGACCAATAAGTCCGCCAGCGTCGTCCCCAACGCGCCGCATCCAACTAACAGAATGCGAGCGCCAGCCAGCCGCTGCTGGCCCGCAGCACCAATCTCCGGGAGAATCTGCTGGCGATGATAGCGATCAATTCCCATCAAGAATCCTGTTTTGCCGTGACGGCACCCTCGATTATAGTGCGATTCTAAATAGGAGTGACATGCCCGTTGATACAGCCCAGATTCTCGCAGAGGCCGAAAAGCTCGGCCAGTTGCTAAAAGACCACCCCGCCGTCGAGCGGTTCAAATCGGCCCAGAAATCGGTGGCCGATGACCCTGAAGCCGGCCGATTGCTTGCGGAATTCGATAAGCATCTGGAAAGCCTTGGCCGCCAGGAACAACAGGGTCGCCCGGTCACCGATGCCCAGCGGATGCAGCTTGAATCGTTGCAGGCGAAAATTATCTCGCACATCAAGATCAAAAACCTGAACTTGGCCCAGGTGGAGTTTGTAGATCTTCTCCGCAAGATCAGCCAGACCTACCAGCGCCCGCTGGCCGATGGCGCTCTTCCCGGCCAGGGCGCGGCCCGCCCTGGCGCGATTACCGCCTGATGTCCGCTAAACACTTCGCTGGGGTACCATGAATCATTGGCTGCTGAAAACCGAACCTGATTGTTACGCCTGGAGCGATCTTGAGCGCGACAAACAGACCGTCTGGGAAGGCGTATCCAATGCCCTGGCGCTCAAGCACATCCGCACAATGAAAAAGGGCGACCTGGCGCTGATCTATCACACCGGAGGCGAGCGGGCCGCAATCGGCATCGCGCAAATCGTCTCCAACCCCTACATCGACCCCAAGGCCGGTGATGAGCGATTGGCCGTGGTGGACGTGAAGATTAAGAAAAAACTCCCGCAGCCTGTCACGCTTTCGGACATCAAGGCGGATGCGGCTTTTGCCGGGTGGGATTTGATTCGCAACAGCCGGCTGTCGGTCATGCCGGTGCCCGAGCCGATGTGGAAACGCATAGAAAACTTGTCGGAGCGCCAACCATGAGTCTGAGTCCATCAGATCCCGTCGTACCGGTTCCAGGTGCATCGCCTGACGGCCGTGGCCCCCACGCCGAGCCGGGCGATGTCGAGGAAGTCTATTACGAAGGCTCACCCCCAGCGCGCGGCAACAGCGGTCGATTGCTGCTTTGCACAGCGATCGGTCTGGTACTTATCGCGGTCGGAATCCTGCTGTTTGTAAAAGACACCGGCCCCGTCCTGGCCCGAATTATTCTGGTGCTGTTGGGCATCGGCGTCCCCTTTTTGCCGATCCTGCTAAGCAAGAGTGTTCGATATCGCATCAGCAACTACCGGATCGATTTCGAACGCGGCCTGCTCTCAAAAAACATCGATACGATGGAACTGTGGCACGTCGAGGATATGCACTTCCACCAATCAATTCTCGATCGCTTAATGAATGTCGGGACGATCACCGTTCTTGCGCGCGATGAATCGATGCCAAAGCTGGAGATTAAAGGCATTCCCGCCCCGCGGCCGCTCTACGAAACGCTGAAGCAGCGCGTCATCGCGGTAAAGCGACAGCGCGGCGTTATCAAGATGGACCCCGGATAAAACCCGGCAAAGCTTTACTCGCCTAACTTTGGCCGGGGAGGCATTCTTCCTGCCGGTGGACGCGCGGGAGCATTCTGGCCCGCGGGTCTGGGCGCTCCCTGTGTCG
>JALYJB010000023.1:0-423 GCA_030775485.1 Planctomycetota bacterium
TGGATCGGCAGACTTTCCAGATCGTGCAGGATAAGTTTGGAACCGACTTCAAGGTTTACCGCAATCGCGAGATCACCTTTGCCGGCGGGTTGATGAAATGCGGCCATTGCGGTCACGTCATCACCGGCGAAGTCAAGACGAAGAAATCCCCGGATGGCACGGTGCGTGAGTACACCTATTACCGCTGCACCCATTATCTCTCGCAAGGGCATCCGATCATTCATTGGAAGGAGTCAGAAATCGACCGGCAGTTCCTTTCGCTCTTCGCTCAGATTCGCATCGAAGATCCGGAGATCCGTCAGTGGTTCGTGGACGTCATCAAAGCCCGCGCCCAGGCCGGACAGGACCAGAATCGCGATCACCGGATCGAGTTGCAGCGGCAGCACGATCAAGTCAGTGCGAAACTGAGCACACTCCTGGAAC
>JALYJB010000023.1:433-66385 GCA_030775485.1 Planctomycetota bacterium
TGCATGAGCGGCAGGCCGCGCTCCGCTTGCAACTGGAAACCGCGGATATAGACGGCGACAACCTGGCTGACTTAGCGATTAAAGCGTTCGAACTTTCTCAAAGCCTGAAAGAGCGATGGGTTACGGCGGACTACCGGGCTAAACGCACAATTCTGGAGATCATGTGCGAATCGGTGCTATCGAACTTTGAAAAACTGGAAATTTCCCTGAGAAAACCCTTCGATTTGCTGCGAGACGAAAAACTCGTCCCGCTCATTGGAGCGACGGGGAATCGAACCCCGATTTGCTGAATGCGATTCAGCCGTCATCCCGTTAGACCATCGCCCCGGGAAGATTCCGGAATTCTATAAGCCCTTGGATGAGGGAGCAAGACGCGTCTTCAACGGCGGGCCGAGCCAGCTTACCTGGGCAACTTGTCGGCAGCGTCCTTCAACAGTCGGAGAATCTTGCGCGCATCTGCGTCCTTCCGCTGCGCGGCACTGTCGATCGCTGACATTTGCATCCAGCCGCGAATTGTTGGGTCCGCGCCGGCCTCAATTAAGCGCTGGGCCATGTCGAACGACATCTCTCCTATGTTGTCGCTTAACGGCGTATTGCCAATGACCCGCTCGTCATTGGCGTTGACGTTCGCTCCGGCTTCGATCAAACGGTTGACGACCGCCAGGTGTCCGCCGCTCACGGCGTAATGCAGTGGCGTTTTGCCGAGGCTATCGAAGCGATTAACCCGATGCTTTGCCGCCAACCATTTTTCAACCTCTTGCATGTCGCCGCTTTTAGCGGCCATGTGCAGGCGCTCCCGCTGGAACATTGCCCTGAGATCGTTGTCGTTTCGGGGTATTCGCATTTAAATATGGTTGTTCCTGCCTAATTCCAGCAGCTTCATTTTAAGGTCTTTACTGCGTCTTCAAATAGCTGCTGAGCATCATCCCAATGGCTTGGCGTTGTCCAGAATACGAACTTGCAGTAGTGGCCATTGAATTCGAGCATGATGCACCGGAAGTGAAGTTTGACGGTGAACAGCTCGCCAGTGGTTTCGTATTCGACTGTTGGTCGATCCCCTATCTTGCCTTCCTTCAGGTCGGTCTCCTCGCGGTTAACCAGCATTGAGCCCTTGGTGACGTTCGCCTTCACCAGCTTTGCCCAAGCCATCAGGTCGACCCCATCGGCGAAATCTTCCTTCGCTTCCGTGACAAGTTCGACATAGGTATTCATCCCTGTATACCTGGCAAATTTGACGACCCCCGCCTTCTGCGGCATTGTCACCCAGCCGTCCGGCAAATCTAAGCGGATCGTGCTAATTGGCT
Source organism: Planctomycetota bacterium (assembly GCA_030775485.1). GTDB lineage: Bacteria > Planctomycetota > Phycisphaerae > Tepidisphaerales > Tepidisphaeraceae > JALYJB01. The sequence continues at coordinate 1,738 of JALYJB010000023.1, forward strand.
TCGTGGTTGCTGGGTCATTGCGGTGTTTCCAGAGTGATAACGCTACAGCGGAATCTTCACCTCCGAATTCGACTTCGAGGCCATCCTGCTGTTTCAGATCGAACTTGGAGACGCCGTGTCCTAGCAGCAGGCCGTGGGAATCGACGATGGGCGCGCCGCTGAATCCGGAAATGTGAACGGGGGGTTTGAATTCATATTTGAAATAGGTAAGAAACGGCCGGGCGATGACCACGCCTTTGTAAATATTCTGCGGGGAGTGGTGGTCTGAATAGGGAACGCCCACCAGATAAATGGTCTCACCGATCTGGGCTGGCCGCGCCCTGGGAGTCAGTGGCGTCGCTGGATAAATGGCTGAGGGGTCGGCCAGGTGAAGCAGCAGCCAGTCATGGGTGGTTTCCCTCTGAGCTGTAAGGGCAATGCCCTTGGCTTCAATTGAATTGTCCAGCTTGGTCCTGGGAAAGACGATCCAGTGTTGTAGCGCGTGATTCATGTCCGCAAGCGGAACGGGCGGTTTGACGCCGCCCGCGGTTCCGATCAGGTGTTTTGCGGTGGCGACAACGACTTCGCCATTGGGCATGCGCATCAGAAATGCGCTGGCTCCGTTTAACGCGGTATGTCCGTCGAATGAGGCCTTGTTGGTCAGCACCAGCTGAGGCCATTCCTCGGTTGGCCTAGCGGCCCAGGTTTCGGCGGGCTCAGTTGTCGCTACGGCACCGTCGCTTCGCCTGGATAGATCGATCAAGGCGCAGGTCGCCAAAAACAAAGCGGCGAAGAAAACATTAGATCGCGGTCGTGGATTCATGATACCCCTGAAAATTCGTTATCGAACTGACCCTTCGCCGGTTACTTCACAATAATTTGAGCGATGGATAGAAAAACTGCAACACGGTCCAGCCCACGAAAATGAGCCACGCCAGCGCTGCGAAGAATCGGATCAGGCTGGGCGGGCAATCGGGGACGTAGTCGCAGAGGATGAAGCAGATCGCGATGGAGCCTTCGACGCGTTCGGCACCGTCGCCCAGGACGATCCAGGCTGCGACGGCGGAGGCTGCGAGGATGATGAGAATGGCTGTGAGCATTCGCTTCCGTTGCGCTCGTTAGTGGCCTCCGTGTCCGCCGCCGCCGCATCCGTGGCCTCCGCCATGTCCACCACCGTGGCCTGCGCAGCCGTGTCCGTGTCCGCCGCCGTGATGGCCTCCGCTGGAATCGTGGTGGCTGCTATGCGCGGAGCTTGAGGTGCTGCCTGCGCAGAAGACGACGGGCATATGGGTGCTGCAGCCTATGTCTGCCGTGGTGCGTTTTCTTCCTTTTTTTGCGCTCTCGCCAAACGCTGCACGGTACATTTCTCGCGTGTCGGAGAACGCTACGCGGTGGAGTGGTGAGCCCTCGGGCAGGTGGGGGTTGTGGTGAATGAAGCTTCCCGTCAAGGCTTGGCAATCCTGGGCATATTTGGCGGTGTCGAGGATGTGGGCGTGCCAGAAATCATCGAGATCGCGCGACCAGGGGACAACGGTTTTTCCGGGGTTGGCGGCGATGAGGTAGAGAAACTGGCGGTATTCGCTTTCCACGCGGTGTGGGTTTTTGGTGAGCCACCAGAACAGGCTTTTCCTGACAGCAAACTTTTGCCGGGCGGTGGTGAGGTCAAGCGCCGCGATCTTTTCCCATTTTTCGTCCATCGAATACCCCGGTTGGAATGGACGAATTATACCGAGGCGTTGTCGGCAATTCGATTCGCAGCCCGTTGAGCACTTAGGGTTGAGTGGCTGGCATTTTCTGGGTGGGGTCCTGGACCATGATATATGCGACGGAAGTTGCGGGAATCCACATGGTGGGCTGACCGGAAAGCTCTGCCGTGGACAGCTCGATCCAGCCGGGCTGGACGTGCATGACGGTGCCTGTGAGGCTGTTGAGCTTCATTGCCAGATGGATCTGGCCCTGGCCCTCCAATGCGTCCGGGTATGGAAGGTCGTCGGCGCCTCGAAAATAGATTTGCACGGAACGTCCGATGAGTGATTGGGGCGGACCCACATCGGCGGCGCGGTCACTGGCGGCAGCGGTGGGCGAAATGGCTGAATAGGTCGAGGTTGCGCGAGATTGGGAAAGCGCCGCGAGCAGGCCCGCCATCAGGCACGTTGTCGCCGCGACGATATAAAGAACTGTTCGCATATTTTTTTCCAATTGAGATAACTGCTGCACTTTGCGCGTAAAGCCCCAATGGGGAGGCCGCGACATGGGGTGCGGACGAATGAAAGCTAGTCCGCCAGAGGACAATGTCAAGCAAAATATGGGCATATTGGCGTTCGCCTCGCGAGGGCGGTAATTGGGGGGATATGGCGATGCACATGCTCGCCGTGGCGGAGTTTTCAGTGCAAAATCTTGATGTGGGATAAGTCGTGTGTCGGTAATTGCTTATGCCGCCGGCGCCTAATCGCATGGCTGCGTAGACTTTTGTGGCCTGAACGATCGCGGGCTTGCCAGCTTTTTGGGGAGTTGATTGGGCCGGGTCGGGAATCGGGAATATCGGTAAAGGTTTGAACCCGCGTTGCCCCGATGGCGCGATCAGGATTTCTGGTCGGCCTCGTTCAGAAAAATCCAAGGATGCCTTTTTCGCGGCAAAATTGGTGTTTTGTCAAAATCTTTGACGGTTAAATTCATTTCCGGCTATAGTTGGCGCAAACCAATACCGTATCGCTCCGATCCGGAGTATTTGTATGGTGAAGTTCGGTGCCGGGATCAGCGAACAAGATCTGGAGCAACTGACCAATCTCTTTCGACTTTTGTCTGACAAAACACGTTTGAACATCCTCCTGTCGTTGGCCGATGGAGAACGAAACGTCAGCAGTCTTTGTGAAGAGCTTCAATTGCCTCAGCCCACGGTCAGTCACCATCTGGGGCTTCTGCGGGTGAATAATTTGATTGCCAATCGCCGCAGAGGCAAACAGGTGTTTTACGCCATTAATGGGCTGATTAATCTCTCGGAAGGACCTACGCTGGATTTGGGCGTGGAAAATTTCGGGGTGAAGATTGAGCGTAAGCAATCAGCCACCGCCTGACCTCCGTTTGATGATGGGGGTTTGGGGTTCGTCCCGAAAGACGCGGCCCGTTAGGTGGATGAACACATCCTCCAGCGTCGGCTTACCGACCGAAACAGAATCCACCAGTCCCGGCAAAGCGACCATCAGCGGGGGAATAAACTCGGGTCCATGGGGCAGTTCCAGCCGCACGATTTGATCCAGAATTTCCGGGACCAGGTTAAATTTCTGGCGAATAATATCCGCAACCTCTTGCGGTTTGGTGGTGACCAGGCGGATTACATCTCCACCGATGCGATCCTTCATTGCCAGTGGGGTATCACACGCTGCGAGTTGGCCCCGATTTAGGATCGCCAGGCGGGAACAGCGGTCGGCTTCATCCATCAGGTGGGTGGTGAGGAGAATGGTAACGCCGTCGCTGGATTGAATTTCCTTAAGATAATTCCATAGGTCAATGCGGGCTGTCGGGTCCAGGCCGGTACTTGGCTCATCGAGCAGAAGAATCCGGGGCTTGTTGAGCATTCCCTTGGCCAGCTCGACCCGACGGCGCATGCCACCGGAAAAGCCTTCCACGCGCTCGTGGCGTCGATCGGACAACCCCACGCGGGCGAGCAGGAGATCGATTCGTTCGGCGAGTTCTCGCCCGCGGAGGCCGTAGAGGTGCCCATGGTGCCGCAGGTTTTCTTCGGGGGTGAGTTGCTTATCGAGGCTGGGGGACTGGAAAACAACGCCGATATGGCGGCGGATTTCATCCCGGTTGCTCGCCAGATCGATTCCCAGCATTTTCACTGCTCCTGGTGGAGAAGGCAGCAGCGTGGAAAGGATGCGGAAGAGGGTGGTCTTGCCGCTGCCATTGGGGCCGAGGAAGCCGAAGATTTCGCCCTGGGCAACCCCCAGCGAAATATCCGACAGCGCTACCCGCTGGCCATAGGCGTGGGTGAGATGGCTTGTTTCCACGATAGTTTCGGCCAATGGTGCTCCGTTAGGGGGCGGGAAAGACAAATTGGACGTCAGCAGCGGAATTGTCCGTGACGGTAATCGTCTTCTCCTGCTGCGGCAGTGCCTCCTGCCAGGCAATCAGCTTATATTGGCCGGGCGGAACGCGGGGGATTGTGAAGCTACCGTCGTCGGCTGTCACGGCAAACCAGGGGTGATCAAACACGCCCATCCAGGCGGTCATCCAGGGATGGACGTCGCAACTGATTTTGAAGGGCGTTTCAGCGAGCTTTAGATGAATGTCCTGCCGACCGGGCGTGTTAAATCCGTAGTTGGCGTCGGGGTTGGACTTGCACTGGAGATGAACGTTGTGCATCAGCATATCGGTGGATTTCAGCGTCAGTGGCTGACCGGTTTGGACAGCCACAACATGGGGCACATAGACGCAATTAATCTGGTCGAGCACCACCGGATTTTGCAATGTGAACGTGGAGGGTGGGGCGTTGGCGATGTAAACGATGACGTTCTTCAGTCCATGAGCCGCGTCCACGGCAATTGATTCATCCATCTTTCCGGGCGAGCCGGCCAGCGTTTGCGGTGCTGGTGGGTTTCCGCCCAGCAGCACGCGGCCGCGAATTACGCTGGCGCCTTCTTTGGCCGTTGCGCCTGAAGCGGGTGCCGCGGAGATATCAGGCGCGGAAGATGAATTGTCGCACCCTTGCGCCGAAAGCGCGGCGGCCAATGCCAGGATGCGAAGCGTTTTCCCGCAAAGTGAATGAGGCAAGTACACGATCGTCAAACCTGGGTCCGGTTCAGCATCATGATTGTCAGCAGAACCGGCAAATAAATGATGGAGGCGAAGAACAATTTGCGGGCGTCGAGCCGGGTTCGGCCCAGCGCGCACGACAAGGCATAATAGAAAAAGATGCTTCCGAGCACGACCGCCGATAGTCCATAAATTTCACCGCTGGCGTGGAACACCACGGGGAGGAAGCTGATGGGGAGCAGTGCGGCGGAGTACAGCAGAATTTGCCGTCCGGTAGCTTTCAGCGCGGGGTCGTTCACGGGCAGCATTTTGAATCCACCGAGGCGGTAATCATCCCGATACAGAATCGCAATCGCGAGAAAATGTGGAATTTGCCAAATGAAGAGAATAGCGAACAGGGCCAGCGTCGTGTGGGAGATTGAGCCCGTTACGGCGGTCCATCCCATAACTGGGGGGAGGGCGCCGGGGATGGCCCCGACAATAGTGTTCAGGGTTGTAAGCCGCTTTAACGGAGTGTAGATGAGAACATAACTGGCCAAGGTTGCTCCGCCCAGGATGGCGGTGAGGGTGTTGACCATAAGCCAAAGATAGAACGTTCCGAGAATGCCGCAGAGCAGACCAAGAGCCATGGCCTCCCTGGGAGAAACGCGGCCGGTTGGCAGGGGGCGGCGGGCTGTGCGCGGCATGAGGGCGTCGTGGCGCCGCTCGACCAATTGATTCAGGATCGCGGCACCAGCGGCGCACAACGCAGTGCCCAGCAGGGCGTGTGGCAGACGCAGCCAATCGCTTCTGATTTGCGTGGCCATGAAGTAGCCGACCATTGTTGTGCCCAGGATGAGCATGTTCATGCGGGGCTTGATCAACTCGTAGAAATCGCGCGACCGAGAAACGCTGGTGCCCTTGGATGTTGACCGCGCGCCTGCTTCGACGCCCAATGGGCCGCCGATGGCGGTGTCGGGAAGATCACAGATGGAGGCAATGGAATCCATGAGTCCTTTTATGCGCTCAAAGCGCCGATCAGGTGCGCAGCGCGCGCTGTGCTGCCAGGCTGATCTGCCTGCTCTACCGAAGCTGGAGCATTGCGGAGTACGCTATAGGATCGCACGGCAATTACCCAGGTGGTCATCAGCACCAGGGCACCAACCGCCACATGGGCTGACGCGATATCCGCCGGCTTGTGCAAAAGCACCGTGAGAATTCCGAGCGTCACCTGGATACCCAGCAAAACGAGCAGCCCGATTGCCGGACGGGCCAGAGTCTTCAGCCGACGCATTTTCGAAAGGATTGTAGCCGAAAGCACGATCACCGCCCCACTGACGAATACGGCGCCAATGCGATGAGCGAAATGAATCCAAATCTGAAAGGGAGTGACCTGGTTGATGCCCAGGTCGGCGCCGTAGTGATGAATCGCCGCCCGGCGGAACGCGTTATCGATATGAACCGGAGGGAAGAATGCGCCGTAGCTGGTGGGGAAATCGGGAATTGCCAGGCCCGCGCCGCTATGCCGCATGATGGCGCCGATGACCAACTGGCCGAACACGATGGCGGTGGTGACCAGAGAAAAGCGCAAAACGCTTCGCACGATGAGAAGCTGGGGATCTGGAATATTCGTCTTTTGCGTCCAGAGCGCCGAGGTCAACACGCAAAATGTTGCGGCGAAACAAAAGAAGAGTTGTCCGGCGCAACCGTGGGCGATCGCCAGGTCCAGGTCACTCAGCACAACGCGAAGCCCTCCGATAACTCCTTGCACGCATACGGCAAGTATGAGAGCCACGCTGGTCCAACGAATGAGTGGTCGCCGGTCGGTTACCCAGGCAACGGTGGCCAGGACAATCGTCATGAAACCCACTGCCGAAGCGAGGAGTCGGTGTGTATGTTCGTAAAGGATGCCGCCCACCCATTTGCTGGGGGGGAAGGTAAACATGTTGTATCCCCAGGTATTGGGCCAATCGGGGACGGACATTCCCGCGTGCTTGCTGGTGACCAATCCTCCAAGAAAAATGAGTGGAAAGGTGAGCCCGGCGGTCAGAAGCGCCAGGCGGTGGAGAGGTCTGTTGTAAGCGTCGTTTTTCACGATGCGGTCTGTCTGCCAAAAAATTAGGGTTACGTCCAAAATACGAATTTGGCGATTCTATCACCAACTTCAATGCCCAACCCCGGCAAACCCCCTCCCGTGACAAAAAACCGCAGGCAAGAGTCCGATAAATGGCGTACTGAGGCAATATCGGACGTGGCCAAAATGGAAATTCACGTTTGGACCCAGATAGCCGATACAAACGGCATCGTTTTCCTTGCTTCTCCAGCATGCCGTGGCGGCGGTGGAGCGAGCGATTCGCGAGGCATTAGCTTATGAAATCGTTGAAACATACTGCGGCATTCGGTTTCGTCCTTCTCACGCTTGGCATGGTGGGCTGTTCAAGCCATTCCAGCATGCCGCCGAGCGTGGCAGAGGCACAGAAGCTTCAGGAGGCGGGCCAATTGCCGCCGGCACCACCGTTAACGGCCGACACGCGCTTTGCCGCCGGGCAACTCGCTGAATCACAGGGCCATAATGAAATTGCGATCAAGCAGTATCTGGCTGCGATCAAGATCGATTCGAAGCACCAGCCGTCGCTGTATCGACTGGGTTGCCTGTATGCCGAGCTCAAGCAATACGACAATGCCATTGCAACCTGGCAGGACTATGTGAAGGCCACGGATGAAACAGCCGCTGCTTACAGCAATCTGGGCTATTGCTTTGAACTGGCCGGCCGCAACAACGAAGCGGAAGCGGCCTATCACAAGGGCATCGCCAAGGATCAGTCAAATTTGTCGTGCCGAACCAACTATGGCTTGATGCTCGCCCGGCACAATCGAATTCCCGAAGCCGTTCGCACATGGAGTCCGGTGCTGACCGAGGCCGAGATTCACTACAACCTCGCGAGCGTTTACGAGCTCGATGGCCGCAAATTTGAAGCCCGAACGGAATATGAAAAAGCTTTGGAGCTGGATCCCAAGCTGGGCGACGCCAAAAACCGATTATCATCGCTGCAATAATCTGATTAATCCCGATTTTGCGAACCCCCTCCAAGGGCGGCCCTGTTGGCCGCCCTTTTTTGCGCGCTGGCCGCAATCTGGTAAAATAGTTGGATTGCGGAAAGTGAAAGCGATTCATGGAAATTAACCCGGTTTTGAAGACCAACCCGCGCGTGGGTCTTTTTATCACCTGCCTGACCGACCAGTTCTATCCCCACGTCGGTGTGGCGGTGACGAAGATACTGGAGCATTTTGGATGCAAAGTTTTCTTCCCCAAGGACCAGACCTGCTGCGGCCAGCCGTTTTTCAATAACGGGTTTCACCCTGAAACGCGCGGGCTGGCGCTGCGGATGATTGAGCTGTTTGAGCCGTTTGATTACGTGGTGACGCCCAGCGGCTCGTGTTGCGCCATGGTGCGCGAGCAATATCACCAGCTCCTTCAGGGCGATATCGTCAACGAGCCTGGCATGCACAAGCTCTGCAACAAGACTTACGAATTCGTCGAATTCCTGGATAAGGTTCTAAAGGTCGATTTTTCGCAATTCAAGCTGCCGGCCAGCGAATCCATCACCTATCACTACACTTGCCATCTGCGCGGCATTGGCGTGAAGGATGAAGGAGTGCGGCTTTTGCGGCAGATTGGCAATGTTGATTTCAAGCCGATGGAGAAAACCGATCAGTGTTGCGGTTTCGGTGGCACTTTTGCCGTGAAGTATCCGGCCATCAGCGGCGCGATTGTCGAAGATAAAGCCAAGTGCATTGCCGACACGGGGGCGTCAACCCTTGTTTGCAACGATGCCGGCTGCACCATGAACATCGCGGGAATGTGTCACCGTGAAGGAATGACGACGCGCGTGAAGCATATTGCGGAGCTGATGGCGGATGCGATGGGCATTTCCATGGCGGCGTGGTGATTTGGCTCTTTGCAGATAGAATCAAAAGTTATGGGTTCCACCCTGGAAACGAAGCCGATTGATCCGAACACCGCGGCCTTCCTGGCCGAAGCGCACGCATCCAAATTCGATTTTCACAGCGTCAGTGTGAAGGCCGCAGGCGACGAGCGCCTGAAAACGGCCGTCAGCACCAACACGCTTCGGCAATATACCGGCCGCCAGCTTCGCATGCTGGAGCTGCCCAACCCCAATGGGCTTCGCGAGCTGGCGGGGCAGATCAAGCAGCATGCGCTGGATAACCTTGATTATTATCTGGAGCAATTGACGGCCGCCGTGGAGCGCAATGGCGGCCACATGCACTTTGCCGCCAATGGCGCCGAGGCCCGGCAAATCATTCTCGACATTGCTGCTAAGGCGAAATGCCAGCGGCTGATCAAAAGTAAATCGATGGTCAGCGAGGAAATCGAGCTGGCGCATTACCTTGAAAAGACCGGCATGGAGGTGGTCGAAACCGACCTGGGCGAATTCATCATCCAGATCAGCCATGATAAGCCAAGCCACCTGGTGGCGCCGATTATTCACAAAGACCGCGCTTCCATCGGAAGACTGTTCAGCGAGTATTTTAAGACCCCTTATACCGACGATCCCACGGCCCTTTCGGGGCAGGCTCGCGCTTATTTGCGCGATAAATTCCGCCAGGCTGATTTTGGCATGACGGGCGGCAATTTCCTCGTTGCTGAGACTGGCCAGGTTTGCGTAGTGGAAAATGAAGGCAATGCGCGGCAATCCGTCACTACGCCGCGCGTGCTGGTGAGTCTGGTGGGGATTGAGAAGGTTATTCCGCGCATGGCGGATTTGAGCGTGATGATCAAGCTGCTGGCACGCAGCGCCACTGGCCAGCCGATGACGGTCTACACCAACATCTTCGGCGGGCCGCGCGGTCCAGGCGAGAAGGACGGCCCTGAAGAATTCCACCTTGTGCTGATGGACAACGGCCGCACCGAAATCCTCGCCAGCGAGGAATACCGCGAAACCCTGCGCTGCATTCGCTGCGGAGCATGCCTGAATGCGTGCCCGGTCTATCGCAAAATTGGCGGGCACGCTTATGGCAGTGTCTACCCCGGACCGATTGGCGCGCTCATCACGCCGCTTTTTCAGGGGCTGGGGAATTACAAGGATCTTCCCCAGGCCAGCAGCCTTTGCGGGGCATGCTACGAAGTTTGTCCGGTGAAGATCAACATCCCCAAGCATCTGGTCAACATGCGGCGGGACATTGTGGCAAGGCATCTTAACAGCAAGATCGAGCGGCTTATTTATCGCATCTGGGCATGGGGCATGAAGAGCCCGTTTATTTACAACACCATTGGCGCGATGCAGAAGTTTGATCTTCGCCGCCGGGCGAAGAAAACCGGGTGGATTAAAAAGATGCCCAGCATCGCCTCGGGTTGGACTCAGATTCGCGACATGCCCGCGCCGGCCGCGCGCACCTTCCACCAGCTCTGGAAGGATCGCCCTTGAAGCCGCCGGCCAAGTGGGCGCATGGAGCGGCGCTGGCGGCCGTTCTGATCGGCTCGTTCCTGCTGAAGCTGCACCATCTCAATCACCCCGGCGTTAAGCCGCTGGATGAAGTTTTCCACGCCATCGTCGCGCGAAATTTCCTGCATCATCCGCTGACGCCAACGCTGGTTGATCACCCCTACGCCCCATACGACTACCGCAACTGGCGCGAAAATTACATCTGGCTGCACAAACCCCCGGTTGCGATGTGGCAGATCGCGCTATCCTTCGCCGTCCTGGGCGTGAACACCCTTGCGCTGCGCCTGCCCTCGGCAATACTTTCCACGCTCGCAGCCGGGCTGACGTATCTGATTGGCGCCGAATTGCTCGACCGCACCACTGGCCTGATTGCCGCCACGCTGCAGGCGTTTAACCCCGTCATCCTCATGCTGCTCAACGGCTATGTCTTCAGCGATCATGTCGATATCGCGCTGCTATTCTGGACCGAATTCGGCATCTATTTTCTCTGCCGTTCGGTGCGTACCGGTCGCTGGATGGATCTTAGTTTGTGCGGCATCGGGCAGGGGGTCGCGTTCTTATCCAAATCATATCCGGCGCTGATTGTGCTTGGGATCGCGGTAGTGGCGTGGCTTCTGCCGCGAACACGCCTGCTGGTGAAAAACCAAACCGTCCGGCCGAGATTCAGCAGCTGGTCAATGGCAATCATTCTTTTCGTAGCCGGTATTACCGCGCTGCCCTGGACGTTCTATACCGCGATTCGTTTCACGGACGAATTCCGCCATGAGAACCTGGGCATCCTCAGCCACCTCGATCAAAACGTAGAAGGCTGGGCCGCGCCGTGGGATCGCGTGATGTTCGATTATTGGATTTCAATCTTCCACGTTTTTTATCCCGCGTGCCTGGCCGCCATGATTGTGCTTGCTGCTCGCGCTTATCGCCAACGGCAACTGGGGCTGTGGCTCATATTTGCCTGGGCGCTGGGCGTTATCATTCCAAACCTCTTGGCGACTTCAAAGACAATGTCATCAACGCTGATTGCCTGGCCCGCGATCTGGCTTCTCCTTGGCCATCTGATATCGCTCGCCATCGCTGGTGATCTCCCGTCGCTGGGCACGTGGATGGCGGCCGCGCTGCTCGCGTTTTCGCTTCATGCCAAATCAATTCCCGCCCAGGGGTGGGGTTATGCTTCCCCAGGCATTGCCGTCATTATGCGCCAGCACGTTTGGGTCTTCTGGCAAGTGCTGGCTGCGATCATTACCGGCGCGCTGGCTGCGAAATTCACTTCCCGCGCCGTGCTGCGACGGGCCATGCTGATGATTTCCATCGCTGCTTCGCTGGTCCTTGCCCTGCGCTGGTGGAGGGGCGATCATCCCCGCGGCTACGGCATCGTGGCGTGGGAGGTCACGCGGATCGATAATCAATCGCCCGATTTTTCGGCGCTGGCAGCCTATGTTTCCAAAATGCCGGCAAATGCTGCCTTCATTGTCGACGAACACACGCCACTGGATAACAAGCTGATGGAGTTCGCTGTCGATCGATCCTGCTACAGTTTGATCGTCCCCGATTGGCGCATCCAGGCCATCGCCCTGGGACAGGGTGGGGCGGTTCCGTATCTCGTGTCAGCAACGTCGCAGTCGCTGCCGGTCTTATTTGTCGATCGGCAATCGAATTACACGGTTTATCAATGTGCGCCGGAATCCAGGCCGGCCCCAGCAAAATGATTTGAAGTGAGGGAAAAAATCAAATGCCCGAGAATTCCACCAACCTGATTGAAACCGTCCGCAAAGCCCTCGGCCGCACCGCGCCGCTGGCGGCGGCGCCTGTGCCCCCAATGCTTGATGAGGCATTAATCCGCCTCGTGCAGCCCGGCGCCAACCTGGTTGAGACGTTTATCAAGGCCGCGACCGAGGCGAAATTTAAGGTGGAGACGGCCGCCGCCAGCAACATCTGCAGCAAGCTCGTCGAATTCATCAAATCTCAAAATTGCAAACGGATCGGTTTCCCGGTTTCAGATTTGCTCCAGCGATTAAACGTCCCCGCCGCGCTCAAAGATGCCGGTATCACCGCCCAATCCTGGGACGAGCTTACGCTGGATTCAGCTTACGATTTAGATTGCGGCGTAACCGACGTCTACACTGCCGTCGCCGAGACGGGCAGCCTCGTCATCCGTGCCGATCCCAAACACGGCAGGGCGCTTTCCCTTCTTCCTCCCATCCACATTGCCATCATCGAACCGGCCAACCTGGTGCCCGATCTGATCGATCTGTTCGAGCAATTTGCCAGGCAAACCCCCACCCCGGCCTTCACGCTCATCACCGGTCCCTCCAAAACCGCTGACATCGAAGGAAGCCTGGTCACCGGTGTTCACGGCCCAGGGTTGGTCAAGCTGTTCGTCCTGATCTGATCAACAGCACATCATCGAAAATTATTAAACTGCAGCGGAATCTTCGGCGGGTGTGCCCGCAAATGCGCCATCACCGCCTGCAAATCATCCTTCTTTGATGAAGTCACCCGCAGCGCCTCTCCCTGAATCGATGCATTCACCTTCAGCTTCAAATCCTTAATCGTCCGCTGAATTTCCTTGGCGGTGTCGCGGTCGATTCCGCTTTTCATCGGGATCTTCTGGCGAAGCGTCTTGTGCGTGGCCTCCTCAAATTTCTGCGGGTCCAGCGCCTTCGGTTCCACGCCGCGCTTGATCATCTTTTCAATAAGTACCTTGCGCACGGCATCCAGTTGCGGCTCATTGTCCGCCGTCAGCGTCAGCTCCTTGCCTTTGCGATCAAATTCAAGACTCGCGCTCGATCCCTTAAAATCATAGCGCGTGGCGATCTCCTTGATCGCCTGATTTACCGCGTTGTCCATCTCCTGAAGGTTGATTTCAGAGACAATGTCAAAGGAAGAGTCCGATGCCATGAGTGCACCTTTTAAAGTTAATTCGCTGACCAGGTCACGGGTAGCGCCACAAACAGAGTCGCTCGCAAAAGCTCAAAGCCCGCGGCAGACCACCACGGGCTTTGAGTAACATACCGAAATTGTGAATCGATCTCGAACTACCTCAGGAACCCATCTATCAACCCGCCGTCCACGGTAATCACCTGGCCAGTGGTCTTGCTCAGGCGATCGCTTAAGAGCAGATGGAACGCTTCAGCCTGATCCGCCGGTGTAATCGGAGACTTGGTGAGGGTTCGTTCCGCATAAAAACCCGCCAGCTTTTCCCGCAACCCTTCGGTCGTCTCCGCTTCAGTGTACTTAATGTTGTACTTCGCCAGCGAAGCAATCACGCGGTCGCGCGGGAACATGTTGCTTCCCTGCACCACGGTCGCCGGCGCCACGCCATTCACCCGCGCCAGTGGCGCAAGTTCAACAGCAAGCTCCCGCACCAGATGGTTCGCAGCCGCCTTGCTGGTGTCGTAGGCAACCGATCCCTTCTTGGCCACCACCGCGTTAGCGCTGGTCGTCAGCACGATGCTGGCGGACAGATTCTGCTCCTTAAGAAGCTTGGCTGCTTCATCCGCCACGAAATAAAGCCCCGATACATTGATGTTAAACGTCAGCCCCCACTTGTCATCCGGAATATGCCCGGTGGTATCCGGCGGCACGAAGATGCCCGCTGTCACCGCGATTCCATCCACACCGCCGTAAGCCAGGCTAACCTCTTCCAGCATCGTGCGAATGCTTTCCCGCCGGGTGATGTCGCACGCAATGCCCACCGCCTGCCCGCACGCGGAAATGCCCGTGCCCGCTACGCCAATGCCAGGCCCAACCTTGTCGGTAATAATCTTGGCGGTCTCCTCCGCCGATTCCTTGTTCAGATCGACGCACGCAATGGTGGCCCCGTCTTTCACCAGCCGCTGGGCCACTTCCCGTCCAATTCCACTGCCCGCCCCAACCACCGCAATGATCTTGCGGGCCAGTTCCTTCTCTGCTGGCATGCGCTTCAACTTCGCTTCTTCCAGAAGCCAGTACTCAATATCAAATGCTTCCTGCTGTGGGAGCGAAACATACTGATCGATCGCCTCCGACCCGCGCATCACTTCAACAGCGCAGTTGTAAAACTCGGCTGTCACGCGCGATTCGCTCTTGTCCTTACCCCAGGCAATCATCCCCAGACCGGGGATCAGAATCACCGTCGGGTTCGGGTCACGCATCGCCGGGGAATCCGCATGCTTGCAGCGCTGGTAATACTTCGCGTAATCCTCGCGATAGCTCGCCAGGCCCTTCTCCAGCTTCTTCTTCAGGTCCGCTGCCGTCTCCTTCTGCGGGTTCCAGTCCACATACAACGGCTTAATCTTTGTCCGCAGAAAGTGATCGGGACAGCTTGTCCCCAGCTCAGCCAGGCGCGGCGCATCAATGCTGTTGACGAATCGAAGAATCGTATCGTCCGATTGCACGGTCCCAATGAACCGCTTCTTTTGGCTCACCTGCCCGCGCAGCCACGGAAGAATCTGCGCCAGCACCGTCCGCCGCTGATCCGGCGGCAGCGATTGAAATTTAGGACCGCTGAACGTCCTTTCCCCCTTGTCGTGCTTCTCGATAAACCGGGCCGCCTTCTCGATCAGACTCAGCGAAAGCTCATAACACGCCTTCTCATCGTCATCCCAGTTAATCAGCCCGTGCTGGCCCATGATGACGCCCTTGGCCTTTGGATATTTTTTGCAGACATCGCTCAGAATCAGGCCCAGATCAAACCCGGGCCGCTGCCACGAGGTCCAGATGACATCATCCCCATAGATTTCCCGCGTGAGTTTTTCGGAGTTCTTGGATGCTGCGATCGAGATCGCGGCGTTCGGATGCGTGTGGTCCACATGTTTATAAGGCACAAACCCATGCAAAGGCGTGTCGATGGACGAAGGCCGCGGGTTCAGGTTAAACGTCGCATGCGAATACATCCCAACCATCTCATCTTCCACCGGCGTCTTGGGTCCGCGCTTCTCGGCGGCTTTATATTTGCGATCAAGATCGAGCACCTTATTCAGATACAGTGACGAGAAATTTTCCCGTGTGCTGGTGCGAAGATCTCCCCCCGATCCTTTCACCCACAGCACTTCGACCTGTTCGCCGGTAAGCGGATCGCGCTCGCTAATTTTGGAGCTGGTGTTGCCGCCTCCCGTGTTGGTGATGCGCTGATCGCTTCCCAGGATGTTTGAGCGATATATGAGCCGGCCGACCGGATCAAGCTTGGCCGCTTCCGCATCGTTCCAGAGATATTTTACAAACCGATAATCAGAAGCACTTGCCATGATTTCCTCTTCGCAAAGTTACTTGAAATTGAATTGTTAAACCGTCCGCACTTTTCCGGGAATCAAATCGCTGACAGTCGCAATCTTATCCAAATCCGCATCGGTAATCAGCACATCCGCTTGTTCCCAAGTCATCAGCAGCGCCGGGGCGCCGAGGCCCAGTTTGCCGCCGTCCAGAAGGAGCGCGTGATGCCTGGATCGCTCCAAAACCGCCTGCTGAATCTCCACCACTTCCTGTCCGGAGTTCCAAATCCCCGCCGCATCAAATCCTTCGGCCCCCAGGAAGGCCCAGTCAAACTGATAAAACGCCGCTGCCTTGCAGGTTTCGTTTCCCAGCAGCACGGATTGGTTGGGCAACATCCTGCCGCCCAGCAAATCCACCGTTACTCCGCGGGCTGTGGCCAGGGACTCCGCCACCGCCATGCTGTTGGTGACGACGCGAATGCTGGGAAACCCCTGCCCCGCAGCCCGGCGGCGAAGCGCGCCGGAAACCGCGAAAAGGGTAGTGCCAGCATCAAGAAAAACGGTCGATCCCGGTTTGATTAATTCCACTGCCGCCGCCGCAATCCGCGCCTTGGCCCGGGCGGCAATCTTCAGACGAGCGGCAAACGGCGCAAACCGCCGATCATAATCCGCCATTGCGCCGCCAAATGTCCGCACCACCTGCTTTTGCCGCGAAAGCTCGCTCAAATCCCGACGCGCCGTAGCCTGAGAAATCTGGAATCGCCGGCAGAGTTCACTGACGGGAAGGTACGACCGATCGCGCAAAAGCGACGACATCCGCTCGCGCCGCCGATCAACAAGATCTTGTGCCACCCGCGCCATGAGGTCGAAAGCTATCCGATTATATGATCGAAGTCAATCATAAAATAGCGGTGCCAAACACTTGCCAATGCACAAATGCAACACTCCCGTAACCCATCCCGGACCCACTTTTTGTTCACGGAGATCGCTTGCATTAAACTTGATTCGGCAATTCGTAAATCGATGGTGAAAACCCGGGACAAGAATGATGAACGTATCAGAGAGAATCGGTGTATGGCTGGCAACAGTTGGGTTCTTCTTGTTTGCGATTAGCGCGCTAGGGCAAGAGGCGGCTTCTCGTCCCGCTCTCCCGCCGCCCGCAACCAGGCCGGAGTCTCCCGAGGTGTTGCCGGGCAAGGGTCTCGCCCAGCATCCATTCCTCTATGCTGGTGAATGGGATACCCGTAAAAAATTTCAGACCATGTTTCTGGTTCGCGATGGCAAAGTGGTCTGGTCCTACTCCATGCCCAACAAAGATGAAAACGGCAACGTGACCGAATTCGACGATGCTACCCAGCTTTCCAACGGCAACATCGTCTTTACGCGCAAAGTTGGAGCCAGCGAAATCACTCCCGACAAGAAAGTCATTTGGAACTATATTGCGCCGAAGGGCTGCGAGGTTCATTCCATCCAGCCGATCGATGCCAATCGCGTATTGATCATGCAAAACGGAAATCCCGCCAAGCTGATGATTATCAACACGACCAGCGGAACCACGGAAAAAGAAATGATCTTGCCGACAAAAAATAGCGGTGTTCACGGGCAGTTTCGGCACATTCGGATGACCGCCGCGGGTACGTTTCTTGTTTCCCATATGGATATGGGAAAGGTCATTGAATATGACGCGGATGGCAAAGAAATCTGGTCGGTCGCCGCGCCCTCCTGCTGGGCCGCCGTCCGGCTGAAAAATGGCAACACGCTCATCAGCGGCAACCAGCGCTGCTACGCCCGGGAAGTAAACCCCAAGGGTGAAATCGTCTGGGAACTCACCCCAAAAGATTTGCCGGAGTACAAGATATTCAACATTCAGGAATGTGATCGTCTTGCCAATGGAAATACCGTCGTCGCCAATTGGGTTGCGGGCGACAAGAATCACAGCCATTGGCCTGACTCCGTGCAAATCCTGGAAGTGAATCCCGAAAAGAAAGTCGTCTGGGCGTTGCGCTCGTGGACCGATCCAGCCGATCTGGGACCATCCTCATCAATACAGTTGCTCGATGAACCGGGTATCCCGGAAAAACCCGGCGACCTGCAACATTGATGCGAAGTGACCGCTAATCTTTATAGACGCGAAGGGGTTCTCCATTGCGGTTGTGACGCGCTGGGCGTGGGTGCCTGCAGGTAACGGGGGCGTTCTTTAACACCAGCTTGGGCAATAGGAATTATTCTTAAGTCGTTAAATTAACTGATGTTATATATGTTTAAGGCCCAGAATATTGCTGGCACCCACGATATCCTACGCCAAAATGGATATAGAGCATATTGCGTCAACAGAGACCATTTATAAGTCATATAAATAATAAAATAAATTCATATGCCATTGTAAATAATTGGCTTACGGATGAAATTTCTATTCTAAATTCCATGAATAAAACCTTAAAATAAACATTGCATTGCGACAATGTGACGTTAATATTTGGTTGAGCAAAATTCTGGAATTCCACTTCGTTGCGGAGGAGAGGTTGCGGCCAAATTGAACACTCGTTTAGCCGCTATTGGTGAGTTTATTCACGATGCGGTTCGGCCGGCTTTTCCCGGAATTCACAATTGGACGCCTGAGAAACACTCATTTCTATAAGGAGGCTGCTTCATGGAATCTACCCTTTCTTGTCGTTGGGTTATTGTTCTTGTGGTTTTGATGGTCTTACTTGCGAATACGCCCAAATGGGCGCAGGCAGGGCAATACCCCACCCTGGATCCAAACTACACCCAGCAAATTTATACCGGCCCGCTTGTGGGTGGTCCGGGCATGGCATGGACGACCAGTGGCGATCTTTTGACAAGAAACGGATCAAATATTCTTGAATATAGCCCCACGCAAAACACCACATATCAGGGCACTTCCCTCCACGGCACGATTGCAACGCATGTCATTTCCGGTCTCGCTACCAGCGGCTATGGAATGACCACGGGCCTGGACGGTTATATCTACACCGTAACTGCGTCCGGGCTTCAACGATTCAATCCGGCCAACTGGGCAGCGCCTGCGCAGTCGTTGGCGGGAACCGTGGGAGGGTCAGGCTATGGCATCACAACACTTCCTGATGGACGCATTGCTTACTCCGACGGGACTTCTCTGAGCAGCGTTTATGTCTACAACCCCGGTACGAGCACGAACTCGCTGATTTATTCCGGAAGTTATCTCATTGACGGCATCGTTGCGGGGCCGACGGGGAATATCGCCGTCGCGGGCCAAAGCAACAGCAGCATTACAATTCTCAGCAGCACCGGAACGGTGGTTAATACGTTTCCAACGTCGCACTTCCCCGACGGTTTGGCCTTCAGCGAGGGCCTGACAAGCAGCACGCTATACAGCAACAACAATGACGGCACGATTTCAAAGTACGTTCTGGGACCCGGCTATCTGGGTACGCCGGCTGTCACCGATATCGCCATGGGTAGCGGTGCTTATGGCGACCTTGCCTCAGTAGGCCCGGACTGCGCATTTTATGTCAGCCAGGTTAATAATTTCGGATATCACGGCAGCACGCCCGGTGTTGGAACGAACTGGGACAATCTCACAACAAACGGCGATCCATCCATCACTCGAATCGGCAGCGCGACGATGAGAGACGGCACTACCTTGTGCCAATTTTATTCACCCATCGAGGGAGACAATCTGCCCGAACCTGGAAGCGTATTGGTTCTGCTGGGGATTGCGGTGCCGCTGTTGCTTGAGCGACGTTTTTGGCGGTCCGTGCCGCCCCGGATGTGACGTTTATGAATGTGCGTCTTCAGGGGCGCATGGCCCATCACCGGCGGCGGCGTCAAAAATTCGGTCAGGTGACATGCACAGGTTTATTGGACCACGTTCCACGCCGAAGGTAATGGGTCGTGTGAGCGCTAATCAGGTTTTCTGGGTTTTGATCGTGAAAATCGGCTGAAATTTCCGAAATAGAACGGCAACTTAAACGAAATCGTTGGCTTGCGGTCCGAAAAGACCGCGCGTCGCTCTGAGTTGCTGAAATTCATCTGGAAGAGAGGATCGTGTGTCCAAGCGAAGTCGAGCAGGCCAGGCGGAGGTCGTGGAGCCTTTAGAATCTCGCGTGCTTCTTTCAGATGCGAGTCTGGTGCATATTTTGAAGGGCGAGAATTTTAACCAGACAGGGCCTTCGACCATCGCGTTGGATTCTACGAACCCCTACCACATTGATATTGGTGTGGGGGTGGCATCCGCCAGCGCGCTGAACTCGGCACAGATTCAGTTGCAGCCGTCGGGGACGGTGCAGTTTTTATCGCCACCGAATAGTAATCAAAGTTCTCAATATTTCATAAAACAGAACTACGGTTCGAAATCGGCTCTGGATACGGCCTATCCGAATGGGACCTACAACGTCCAGGTTAATGCAGTGCATGATGGGACTCACACATTTACGCTGAGCTACTCGGGAGATACTTACCCCACGCCAGGTCCAGAGGTTACAAATTTTACGGCGCTGCAGCAGACCGACCCCTCCCAGAATATTACGGTGAACTGGGCGGGGTTCGGCAATGGAACCTCCAATGACTTTGTTACGGTTCAAGTGAATGACTCGACTGGGAATACGGTATATCAAACACCTTCGCCGGGTTCGAACGGCGCCCTGAACGGCACCGCGACGTCGACGGTCATTCCCGCCAATACTCTCTCGAATGGGCAGAATTACACGGTTGATATTCAGTGCATCAAGGTTATTTCGCAGGACACCACGGATTATCCTGGCGTGCCGGGCTATGCGGTGTTTTCCTCTGACACGAATATTCCATTGAGCACGGTGGGCGGCGGAATCATCCAGGGCAACGGCGGCAGTACGTTGAACATCAATGGCACCAGTGGGAATGACACCATTTCGCTGAGCAACGACGGCGCCGCGCATTACGTGCTGCATGTCAATAGCCTGTCGACGGAATCGTTTGCGATCGGCTCGGTCCAGCAGATTGTCATTCACGCGTATGCGGGTGACGACTCGGTCATCATTTCCAACAACGTGCTGACCAATGCTTCGATTTACGGTGGCGCCGGGAACGACACGCTGGCGGGCGGCTCAGGCAACGATTACATCTTCGACCAGAGCGGCAACAACGTTATGAGCGGCGGGCCAGGCAATGATACGATTATCGGCGGATCAGGGAACGATTCTATCGTGGGCGGCGCCGGGAATGATTTACTTGAGGGCATGGCCGGCAACGACACGCTATGGGGCGGCTGGGGCGATGATACTTTGTACGGCGGCGCTGGGAATAATCTAATGTACGGCAAGGCCGGCAATGATCTGATTTTCGCTCAAAATAGCGCCGTGGACACCATTTATGGTGGCACCGGCAATGACACGGCGCACGTCGACCAGAACGTTGATCTGATTCCAAATAGTGACGTGGAAAGCGTTCTGTTCACCTAAAGGATCGGGCGGCTTCTCACCGATTTTTTGGCCACGGCTTTCGCCAGAACCCGTCATCGCGCGAGCCGTAGTAGCTTTGCAGTGCCTGGTCCATCACCGTTTGGGTGCGCAGACCGGATATGCCGGTGCTGGGGCATTTAGGTATGCCGGGTGTGTGCAGTAAATCATCGACGATAGTTTGAATAAGCGGCTGCGCGACGTGCGGGGGGCTTGGAGGGTCGAATTCTTCGCGGATGCCATTGGTATATTGAATGACTACCGGCCCCCTGGCGAAGCAGGGGAATCTCAACTCGGCGCGATCTCCCTTAAAGACAAATTCATCGGCGCTTACCGGGCTGGCGAAATTAAATTCCGCCGCGCCGCTTGCGCCGGTGGTGGATTTAAACGTCAGCGCGATGTGGTCTTCGACCTGGTAGTTTCCCGAGATATTTATCGCCTCGCCCCGGACTTCGCCCAGAGAATCCAGGAGATAGTCAAGCACATCGAGAGCATGCGATCCAAGATCGAGAAAAAGGCCCGCACCGGCGTGCTCGGCTTGGAGCCGCCAGGGCACGGGGTCAATTTTCTTCAGCATCTGAGGGTCGGCGTAGTGGTAGGAGAAGGATCGCAGCCTGCCTAACATGCGGCCGTCAATGATTTCCTTTGCTATTAGAAAGCGGGGCAATCTTCTGCGATAATAGGCGACGAAGAGCGGCAGCCGGGCGGCGGCGAACGTGTTTACCATCCGCTGGGCTTCGGCGGCGTTGCGGGTCATGGGTTTTTCGACGTAGCAGGGCTTGCCTGCAGCGCAGACCTTCATCGCATACATTTCGTGCGTGCCGGGGGGTGTGGCGATGTAGATGGCGTTGACTTGTGAATCGGCAATCAATTTATCCGCGTCGTTGTACCATTGGGGGACGCCATGGCGCCGGGCATAGTCAGCGGCTTTGGAGGCATCGCGCCGCATGACGGCGACAAGCGCGCTGCTGCGGGCCTTTTGGAAGCCGGGGCCGCTCTTAACCTCGGTAACATCTCCACAGCCAATGATGCCCCAGCGAATAGTGGTCATTAACGGGTCCTTGGGCGTTCAAAGCGGGTGATTATGTTTTCCCGCCAGAAACAAGATCCAGCTTGCGGGGAAACTTTGCAAATCCCCCGGCTTACCAATTGCGGGTCCGGGGAAAACGCTGCAAGGTAGAGGAGCGCTACCTCTTGGCATTTCATGCAAAAAACCTCAAAATGCGGTAGCGTGAATGTATCCACGATCCCGCTGGCCAGCGCCTCGGCCGGCGACGTCGCGACCGCTGAGGTCGAAACACGTCGCCTCGCTGCCAGCCATTATGAAAACTTCTCGGTGATTTCGCTGCTTCTCCCGCGAAATCTGCGCCAGGACTTTTGCAACATTTATGCGTTTTGCCGGGTCGCGGACGACCTGGGCGACGAGACCGGTGACACCAACGAATCGATCCGGTTGCTGGAAGATTTCCGAAACCAGACTCACGCATGCTTTGCCGGGCAGGCCACGACCACGGTTTTTGTAGCGCTGAAGGCCACCATCCAGCGGCACCAGTTGCCAATCGAGCCATTTCTTGACCTGATCGATGCATTTGAACAGGATCAGCGCGTGTTTCGATACCAAAGCCTTGAAGAACTAGTGGATTATTGCCGGCGAAGTGCCAACCCGGTCGGGCGGCTGGTGCTGTATTTGTGTGGATATCGCGATGCTGTCCGGCAGGAATTGTCCGATAAGATCTGCACTGGGCTGCAACTGGCGAATTTTTGGCAGGATGTTCGGCGAGACCTGGTCGATCGAGAACGCATTTATATCCCTCGGGATTCGCTGGACCGGTTCGGTGTGACCGAAAACCAGATTCGAACTGGCCCGTGCGATGATAAATTCACAAACCTGATGCGGTTTGAAGTTGCCCGAACTTCCGATCTTTTCGACCGCGGTGAAGCCCTGCTTCCGATGCTGAGAATGAGCGTACGGATGCAGGTGGCTTTGTTCAGCAAGGGAGGCCGGGCTGTGCTGGACGCAATACGCCAGCAGAATTTTGACACGCTTTCCCATCGGCCGGCGCTGTCGCGCTGGCAAAAAGGAAAGCTGATGATCGCGACGCTGGCGGCCTGCGCCGGGCGATCGCTGGGGGCGGAGTGTGGATCAGTGGAGGCAAAGATTGAGGGTGGCAAGATCCTGGGCGGGGGGCGCGCATGAGCCTTATTGCTGATGCCGCCCGATTATCTTCTGTTTCCCTGAACGAATCGCGTAGTTACTGTGAGCAACTCACAAAATCGCAAGCGCGGAATTTCTATTACGGTTTAAAGCTTCTCCCCGAGCCCAAGCGGTCGGCAATGTTCGCGCTTTACGCCTACATGCGCCTGGTGGATGATATTGCCGACGGTGAAGACGGACGCGGAATTCCACAGCGCCAGGAAGCGCTGGATGGATGGGAGGAATCGACCACCGCCGCGCTGGCGATGCAGCGGCCCACGGAAGGGCACGCCATATGGCCGGCGTTTACGGACATGGTGAATCGGCATGGCGTGCCCGCCAGGGTTTTCCGCGATGTGATCGCAGGCCAGCGGCAGGATCTGGAATCACCGGCTTTTAATCACTTTTCGCAACTTCGCGAATATTGCTACCGTGTTGCGGGCGTGGTTGGCGTGGCCAGCATATATGTCTGGGGATTTGAAGGCGGCGACGCGACCGAGGGGTTGGCAATTGATCGGGGCATCGCGTTTCAGTTAACCAATATCCTGCGCGATCTTCGGGAGGATTCGGCCAGGGGACGGACCTATTTGCCCCGTGAAGAGCTGGTTGAGGCGGGGTTATGCGAGGCGGATCTACGCGGCGATCAGATGAACGGCAACGGCGAGCGGTTTTCGGAATTCATGAGGGAGCAGATCGCGCGCGCCCAATCCTACTATGATCGATCAGCAGCGCTCGACGGGTGCATTTCCCGCGACAGTCGGCCCACGCTGATGGCCATGACGCACATCTATCATGGGCTCCTGAAGAAAATAGCGGCCAATCCGCGGCGCGTATTGCGGCAGAGGGTGTCATTGTCGTCCATTTCCAAATTGCGGATTGCCTGGCGCGCCGCGCGGTCAAGATGAAAATCGGTACCTCTTCCGTCCACTCGTATCGAATTACCCATTGATTACCGCCGTTCAGGAATCTTCTCGTTTCCGCAAGATCATCGTCGTGGGTGGCGGCCTTGCGGGGATGGCGGCAGCCGTGGCGCTGGAAGCAGCGGGGCGGTCGGTCACGCTTATTGAATCGCGCAAAATGCTCGGCGGGCGGGCGGGTTCATTTGAAGACCCGCAAACCGGTGAAATTCTTGACAACTGCCAGCATGTCCTGCTGGGCTGCTGCACCAACCTGCTGGATTTTTATCGGCGGATCGGCGCTGAGCATTTCATCGGCTGGCAGGGCAGGATTCGCTTCGTCGATTCGCTCAGCCGAGGTTTTTCCCTGTGGGCAACACCGGGCTTGCCCGCGCCACTCCATCTGGCGCTGGCGGGCATTGGTTTTTCGGCGCTGACCCTTGCGGAAAGAACTGCCCTCGGCGAGGCGATGCTTGCCATGTTGCGACTGGGGCGCGCGGGCCGGGATGCGCTGGCGGATGTTCCATTTGGGCAGTGGCTGGCAGAGCATCGCCAGCCCAGAAATCTAATCGATCAGTTTTATGATCTGGTCCTGGTCAGCGCGCTGAATGAGGATTGCCGGCGTGCCAGCGCGGCCTATGCCATTCAGGTTTTTCAGGAGGGGATGCTGTCGCATTCGTCGGCGTATCGAATGGGCACACCAGCCTGTCCGCTTGCAGAACTGTATGCGAAATTGCCTTGCCGGGACGTGCGGCTGGGCGCCCGGCTTTCACAACTGAGATTTGAGGGGGATCGCGTCGTCGGAGCCGAGCTTTCCACCGGCGAGATGATTGATGCCGACGCGGTTATTTTGGCGGTGAATTATCAATCGCTTGAAAAGTTTGTGCCGACTGAACTCTATAAACAAGATTCGCGATTTTCGCGATTGTCTGAACTACAAAGCGTTCCCATCCTGGGGGCTCATCTCTGGTTTGATCGTCCGATTCTCACTGCTCCGCATGCAGCCCTCATGACTACACCGCTGCAATGGTTATTTCGTAAGCCGGGGGAAAATGGGCGGGCCGTCCACGGCGTAATAAGCGCTGCCCGCGATTGGGTTGGACGGCCAAGGGAAGAATGCCTGGAGATTTTTGAGCGGCAGATTCGCCGCACAATTCCCGCGGCGCGCGGGGCGAAGCTTCAGCGCGGTGTCATTGTGGTGGAGAAACGAGCGACGTTTTCACCGTTGCCAGGCGTGGATCGCTTGCGGCCATCGCAGTCTCCGCCGCGCGAGGGCATCGCCGGGCTTTTCCTCGCGGGAGATTACACCCAGACAGGTTGGCCGGCGACGATGGAGGGGGCGGTGCGAAGCGGTTATCTGGCCGCTGAAGGTCTACTGGGGAAGCCCGGCGGAATTATCGTCCCTGATTTACCGCTGCAGTGGCCGGCGAAGTTATTGGCGTGAGTTAAAACGCGCCAATTTCCATTTCAAAAGCGGTCGGAGCACGCAAATCGTTGCAAAATAAATGCAGGCGGTTCCCAGCGCCATGACCAGCCCCAGGCTTTTGAGGCCCTGATGGCGCGCGAGCAGCCAGAAGAATCCAAAGCTGGTGGAAGTAATGAACGCGCACAAGAGTAGAGCGCGGTCGCTGACATCCCAGGATTTCCAAACCCGCCGGGGATCGTTGCGCGCTTCCAGATAGCGGTGGACCATGAACACGCCGTATTCGTGGCCGGCGCCAATAAGGATGGGCAGGCCGAAAAAGTTTGCGAAATTCCAGCTCGCGCCCAGAAATCCCATGATGGCGACCAGCATCGGCAGTCCCAGTGCAAGCACACTAATGGCCGCCAGGGTGGGAACAATTCTGCGGAAATCGAGCAGTACGAGAATAAAGATCAGCACCAGGGCATAGATGGTGGAGTGGTAAAATGCTTGGTGGATTGAATCAGTGGTGTGGTAAACGTTGGATGCGATGCCGGTGACCGGCGGCGCGCCGGGAACCTGGCCGACAGCAGCTTCCACCTGGTTTTCAAACGCGATAAGATTCGCGCGAATCCAAAGATCGGCCCTGGGGTAGATATAGAGCGCGTAGTAACCGTCATTGCTCGCATAATGGCTTTTAAGTTCTTCGGGAACGGCGGCGAGATCAAGCGGCCTTGCATGGAAGGCATCCAGCAAGTCTTTCAATTCCGCCGCGAATATATTTTGCCAGGCGGAGAGCCTCACAGCAGCTTTTTGGCGCTCTTCCAGCGGACCCGTTGAAAGCGCGTTCAAAACCGCAGCCAGATTCGCCATGCCGGTGGAGGCGCGCTGCTTGAGTGAATCTGCGGGGTCGCCGAAAGCTCCAGCCAGCGCCTGAGCGCTTGCCCCCAAGGCGGCAAGATCATCGGCGGAAACGTGGTTGGGCTGCGCCCATGCAATCGATGGCAGCTCTGAATTATGCTGGATGAGCCATTGGGCGTTGTCCTGGGTGTTCAGGAGACTGTCGGTGGTCTTAACGGTGGAAAGACCTGCCACCTTGTCCCGAATCTGGCGGAGCTGATTCAGGTCACGCGAGGTCACCACCGCGCTCCATGTCTGCAACGATCGGATGAGTTGCACGGATTCCAGGTTCGGCACCTGGAGATCGATCAAGCCCGGGTTGAAATAGGTCTTGGCCATATAGGGCGAAAAAAGGGCCAGCACAAAGATCCACAGCGCGGGAAGCGCCAGCCGCGCAGCGCTGCCGAACTGGCGGCCGGCAACATAACGCTGGGCCGCGTCCAGGGGTTTAAGCTTCAACGGGAAAAGCGTCAGCAAGGCCGGCAGGACGACGTAGCCGGAGATCAAGCAGAGCACCAGCCCGCCCCCGGCAATTATTCCCAACTCCGCAGCGCCCTGAAAGTCCGTGAATACCGCAACGAAAAAAGCCCCCGCCGCGCCCAGGCAAGCGGTGGTGATTGGGGGGCCGACGTGCTTGAAGACACGCACCCAGACGGCCCCCGGCCGCTCATAGCGGCGCGCTTCCATCCGGTATCGGGTGAGTATCTGCACCAGGTAATCCATGCCGATGCCGATGAGCGCGATCAGGAAAACCAGGGAAAGCAGATTCAATTGTCCCACCGTGAGGGTTGTCCAGCCAAACGTCCAGCCGATACCGACACCAAGAGCTATCTCAGCCACGACAGCCAGCCAGATCGAGCGCAGCATAAAGACCATGCCGACGAAAACGGCGGCCAGCGCCCAGATTTCGGCGCGGTGAGAGTCCCGATCGGTCGCCTGCATTTCGTCGGCCTCAAGGGCGGGGCGGCCGGTCACGCCAACTTTAAACTCCGGAAATTGTTTGGCCGCACTGACAGCGGTGTTCCGAATGGAATTAACGGTTCGGCTCACGGCGGTCAGGGAATTGAAAATGCGCTGCGGGTAGACGCGAATCAGAATGCGATGGTGGGCATGATTGGTTTCATCGGGCTCATAAAAGTAGCCCAGTTGTGAGGGATCGGTCGCGTCCAACACGCTTATATCAACGACACCTTCGCCGACGCGAAGGGGAACATTGGGATTGCGCACGGCGTTGGCCAGCGAATTGCCCATCGCGGCCACCAAACCGGCGGATTGATCGTCGGCGTGAAGTCGGACAGCGAACATAAACCGCGAAAGTGGCATCCCCGGCAAATTCTGGCCCCAAAGAGCAGCCAGTTGCGAGAGATCCTTCGCGCCTTGGAATTCCCTGGGCAGATTCGCGGGATTTTCAAATAGCACACCCTGACGACCCAACTGATCCAAAGGCACCCTGCACTGCGCGCCGGTAACATCGGGAAGTTTTCGCAGCGTTTCGGTCACAAGATCTGCAACAGCCGCCCATTGGGTGACGGCCGGCTTATCATTGGGATTACGCGGTTCGATGACGATGTAAACCGCTTCGTTCTCGCGAAACCGGTGAATGAATTCCAGGTAATTATGAAAGAACGGAACCTTCGCGGAGAAAAGCTTGTTTTGATCGGAAGAAATGGTGAGGCGAGCAGCGGAAACCCCAATGCAGGCCAGCAATACGCCAAGAACAATCAGCAGTGTACGGCGCGGATAAGTAGCAACCGCCAGGACAACGCGAAGTAACCAATACTGCAACGCATCCATATCACAGCGCTTCGAAGCTTAGAGTCGGCGAAAAAAGGGAGGGTCGTGCTACGCCAGCATGGCCCGTTTGGCCAGACCGGAAACCGTGTTCCACGCTGCTCCTGGAATGCGCTGCGTATCGGCAAGCACGTCTTCCATGGCAGACACGAACCAATCGATGTCTTCTTTCGTGATGATGAGCGGCGGAAGGAATTTGATCACCTCGGTGTGATAACCCGCCACTTGCGTAAGGATGCGGTGTTTTTCCATCAGCGGGATGATGATCATCTGCCCAAACACACCGAAGTTGAGCTTGTGGAGCATGTCCCACGCCATCTTCAGCTTAAGCGAAGCCTGCGGGCGGGCGAAATCAATCCCAAACATCAGGCCCTTGCCGCGAATCGCCGAGACGAATGGACAGCTCTCGGCAATAGGCCGAAGCTTCTGCATCACGTATTCACCCATCGCAGCGGCGTTTTCAACGATTTTTTCCTCTTCCATTACAAACAGGCTGGCCAGCGCCGCGCCCATGGCCATGTCGTTTTGGCCGAATGTATTCGAATGCACAACGCATCGTTCCATGGAATTGAAAACCGAATCCATGATGCGCGGACGGGTAATGACGGCGCCAACCGGCACATAGCCGCCGGAAAGCGCCTTGGCGGTGCAGATAATGTCCGGCTCGACATCCGGTGAATGCTGATAGGCGAACCATTTGCCAGTACGGCCGAGTCCGCATTGCACTTCATCCACGATAAGCAGGCTTCCGTGCTTACGACAAAGGCGCTGAGCCTCGGCAAGATAGCCGTCGGCTACAACTTCGCAGCTCTTGCCCTGCACCGGTTCCACGATGAACGCAGCAGCCTTGCCCCTGCCCAGGGCTTCTTCCAGCGCGACCAAATCATTAAATGGAACCCTGGTCCCGCCGGGCAGCATGTCCCCAAAGCGTTCGCGGAAGAAATCAGCCCCATTGAGTGACAGGGAGCCCATCGTCAGGCCATGGAATGCATGGTCGCAGTAAATGATCTCCTGCCGGCGGGTCGCACAACGGGAGAACTTGATGGCCGATTCGACGGTTTCCGTGCCGCTGTTGGTGAAGAAGACGCGGGAGAGGCCGTCGGAGACTTTGCTGACAAGCTTTTCTGCAAGCAGTCCACTTAGGATGCCACAATCCATGCGAACAAGATTTGGTCGGTCCATGTCCATGAGCTGATGAAGGATCGCCTTGATTTTTGGATGATTGCGGCCCAGTGCAAAGACGCCCCATCCGGTCAGCAGATCGAGGTATTTGTTCCCCTCTTCATCCCACAGGTAGCATCCCTGGCCCCGCACATACTGGCGATCAAAATTGATGGCGCGCAGAACTTTAACGAAGCTCGGGTTGATGTGCTTGGAATGCAGATCAAACGCTCGATCGCGCTGTTCGGACAACCAAGCGTTGAAATCGTTAAGCATACAACTCAAATATGGCAAATATGGGCTAGAGGCGCTGAATCGTCGCGGGCTTTTATCCGCGAGAGGTCATCGCTGCATTGCCACGATCATATCGGCCAAACCGCCCGCCTTCCAGTTGCCTTTGGGCTTGAAATCGAATACGAAATTACTTGAAGTAGGGGTTCGGCCCGGCGATAATCCAGCGGTTGTTGGCATTTGAACGGGGTAAATTTCTCAGGAGGAAGCAATGTCGAGGGTTTTAGGCGATCGGAATAAGCGAGTTTTGCAAATATCACGAATTATTACGCTGGAAGGACTTGAGGCGCGCAGGCTTTTCTCCGCCTCGCCTTTTTCTGTCATGGTAAAGGTAGCGAATTACATCCAGTCGGCTGATGCGGCGCCGGTGTTGGATCCCAACAATCAATACGAATTCGCGGCGGACGTGAAAGAACCTTCCGGCACAATCAACAGCGCGCAGATTACCCTTCCCAGCAACTCGCATTTGCCGCTCAGCCCCGCGAACGGCTCTACTACTCACTTCCAGTTTACATTGGGATTCGCATCCCGTTCCGCGCTTTCCAACATCTTTCCCAATGGGACTTACCAGCTCGGTGTGTCCGATGCCGCTGGCCCCCATGTGTATACGATGACCTTTCCAGCCAATGCGTATCCCACGTCAATTCCGCAGATTAATAATTTCGCGGGTCTACAGCAGATTGACCCTTCCCAGACAGTTGTCCTTTCCTGGAACGCCTTTTCCGCGGGTACCAGCAGCGATTTCATCCGCGTGCAGATAATGGATCAGAACGGCAACTCGGTGTTTAAGTCCCCCGATGTCTTCAGTGCGGGCGCGCTCAACGGAACAGCAACCTCGCTGAATATTCCAGCATCCACTTTGCAAAATGGAACCACATATTCGGTGCAATTGCAGTTCGCCAAGGTTTCTCAGGCTGATACCACGGATTATCCCGCCGTGCCCGGCGCGGTCGCCTTTGCGGATTCAACCACGTTTAATATCACTACCGTTGGCGGCAGCCTCAGCAACGCCGGTCTTTTGAACGTGAACGGCACCGCAAACAACGACACGATTTCGGTATCCAACGATAACAGCGGCAATTATGTCGTGAATCAGAATGGGCTTGCGCCGGAATCATTTCCGATTGCCAATGTGAATCAGATCGTCATCAACGGATTTGCGGGCGATGATTCCATTACCATTCGACCAGGCGTAATTGGATCGACTCTGCTCGGCGGTCCCGGAAACGACACATTGGTCGGCGGCAGCGGCAACGATTCCCTTGTGGGCGGGGCGGGGAACGATTTGCTTAAGGGCATGGCCGGCAATGACACTCTTTGGGGCGGCTTCGGCAACGACACCCTCTTCGGCGGCGGTGGAAACAATCTCCTTGAGGGCCGCGCCGGCGATGATCTGATCTATGCCAATAATAACCAGGCCGACACTATTTACGGCGGCCTGGGCAATGACACCGCTCATGTCGATGCGGGTAATTTGGATCAGATTCCCAACAGCGACGTGGAATCAGTCATTATCGGCCCGTGATGTGGATCGGTAACGCTTGGTTCCATCTGCTACCCATGGCGCCCTCAACGTCTAACGGGGGCGTTCTAGACCTCTCTATATTGCTAACAACGTGGTTTTTCCGTTTATAGGGCGTGGTGCCCGCCGGCGGGTCAATCCGCGGCGGCCCTCAAATCCCGTTCATAACAATCGTGAGCGTTCGGGCTTGAACCTCACCCTGCGCAGGCCGATGAGAGGGGGGATTCGCGCTTTGAAACAACGGCGTAAAGAAATTCTCACAAGGGTCCTGGGCAGCAATAAACATGAGAATCTGCTACATCGTCAATACCACTTGCGAGGATTTTCACGCGGATATGGCGTATGTCTCGGCCCGCTTCCTGCGCACCGTCCACCCAGCGGCAAAGATTTTCTGCGTGACGGACACCGATAGCGCCGCAGCGATGAACCAGCGCAAACATCCCCTTCTGGGGGTACTGGACCAGTTGATCACGGTCGAGGTTCCGGTTGAAACCCTCAAAGGCAAAAACCGCTGGTTGAAGATGCAGTTGCCGGAATTTCTGTCCGGGAATTTTCTGTATGTCGATTCCGACACGCTTTGCATCCGCAAAATCGATTCCCTGTTTCATAGTGCCGCCGTCCAATCGCATTCGCCATTTGATATCGCCGTCGCGCGAGATGCGAATGTTGGCCGGCCAGGTGAATCCCGACGGAAGGGCGATGAAGAGTTCTGGCCGAGCCTTAAGGAATTGGGGTGGCGGTCGCCGGAGGCGGGATATTTTAATGCGGGTGTGATTTTCTTTCGTGACACCGAGGGAACAAGAAATCTTTGCCGGCGGTGGGCGGAGCTTTGGGAGATTTCTTCGAAATCCGGGCACCTTTACGATCAACCAGCGATGAACGAGGCGATTCGCCAGTGTTCACCGGCGATGCGCGTGCTGGCGCCGACGTTCAACGCGATGATTCTGGCCAAGCCGCGGCTGGTTTTCACGGCGAAGATCGTGCATTTGTTTGCCAGCGTGGCCAGCGTGCTGGAATGCACACCATTTTTCACACTTGTGCGAGATGTCCGCCGAACCGGAACGCTGACGGATGCTGCGATCGCCCGCGTGCTGGCCGACCCATTTAGTTGGACCAGCCGAGCAACGTTCATGCAGGATTGCTGGTCGAAGAATCCACTGGGGGCCGCGCGGTTGGTTTTAGAGCGGTTTGTGCGGACGG
Organism: Planctomycetota bacterium; assembly: GCA_030775485.1. Taxonomy (GTDB): domain Bacteria; phylum Planctomycetota; class Phycisphaerae; order Tepidisphaerales; family Tepidisphaeraceae; genus JALYJB01. The sequence continues at coordinate 33,894 of JALYJB010000023.1, forward strand.
GGGATTTGAGGTTTAGGAAAGCGGTTTGACCGACAGAACGAACGCTTTTTGCGCCCACATTCGTCTTTGACAGGGGTCTAAGCCAAGGTAGAACGGGTATTGGAATAATCCCACCACCGCGAATTTGAAGCGGTGCCGGACAGGTGCAGCTCGATTTCATGCGCCACGAACCGTGGAAAGATTCGAAAGATTGCCCGCCATGAAGAAGTTTAAGATTCTCATCCTGATTTTGGTTCTCATCGTCATCGCGGGCAGCATTTACTACGGCACTGTGGGCCAGTCGCGGGAAATCGTTTTAACGGGCATCGTGACGACGAATGAGGTGATCGTCAGTCCTCAGATGCAGGGCCGCCTTCAGCAACTGCTCGTTAAGGAGGGTGACACCGTTGCCAGTGGCCAGTTGCTTGCGGTTATTCAGCCGCAGGAACAACTCGCGGAGGTGGCCTATTATGCAAGCAACGATCAGCAGTTTGCCGCTCAAATCACACAAGCCAAGGCTGATTTGGAATACGCCCGGCGGACCTACGAACGCGACGGACCCCTGCGTAAGGACCATGTCGTTTCCGAGCAGGACTACGATCAGGCGCGAACAAATTACGACGCCGCCAAGGCGCATGTGGATATGCTGAACAGACAAGCGGAAGCTGCCGGGGCGCAAAAGGAAAAAGCGGTGGTGCAATTGGGTTACACAAAGATTGTTGCGCCGATGGATGGCATCGTCGATACCCGCGCCGCGTTGCAGGGCGAAGTGGTCAATCCCGGCCAGGCCATCGTCACGCTCATCAACCAGGATGATTTGTGGGTGCGCGCCGATGTGGAGGAGACTTATATTGATCGCATTCGTCTCGGTGACAAGCTGCAGGTAAAGCTGCCCTCCGGCGCGATGCGCGAAGGCACGGTATTTTATCGCGCCGTGGACGCGGATTACGCCACCCAGCGCGATGTAAGTCGTACCAAGCGCGATATCAGGACATTCGAAATCCGTTTGCGCTGTGATAATCGCGACAGGGTCCTCGCGGTGGGCATGACGGCTTATGTGACATTCCCTGTGCGAAATCCGTGATTCATGGATGCCATTGAAGTTGACAATTTGACCAAGCGCTTCGGTGATTTCACCGCGGTGAACGCGCTGAATTTTTCCGTCCCGCACGGGGAAGTGTTTGGCCTGTTGGGACCGAATGGGGCCGGCAAATCCACCCTCATTCGCATGTTGACGACCCTGGTGCCGCCAACCTCCGGCACCGCGCGCGTCAACGGCTTTGACATCGTCCATGCGGCCAACGATGTGCGCCAATCCATCGGCGTCATCCCCCAGGCGATGACCTCCGACCTGGATCTGAGCGCGCAGGAAAACATGAGCATTTTCGCCAAGCTATACGGCATCCCGCGCGAAAAGCGCCTGCGCACCATCAAGCAATTGCTCAAGGATGTCGATCTGGAAAAATGGGCGGATAAGCCCGTGAAAATGTTTTCCGGCGGAATGCGCCGCCGGTTGGAAATCGCCCGAGGCCTGGTGCATGAACCCAGGCTATTTTTTCTGGATGAACCCACGACCGGCCTGGACCCGGTTTCGCGCGTCGCTGTCTGGGAAATGCTCACGCGCCTCAAGAGCGAGCGCGACCTGACGATCCTGATCACGACGCATTACATGGACGAGGCCGATAAGCTCTGCAATCGCATTGCCATCGTCGATCACGGCAAACTCGTCGCGCTCGATTCCCCATTAAAATTGAAGGCCTCTATTCCCGGCAAAAACGTCCTGGAGGTCAGTTTTTCTGGCGCTCCGCAAAATTGGATGGAAACGCTCAAATCTTTGCCCGAAGTGGCGGAGGTTAAGGCGGTTGAAAATGTGTACCGGATTTCGTCGCACAACGGGCCGCGCACCACCGTTGCGCTGATGGAAGCCGCCCGCAGTGCAAACGCGACGATCAATTCGCTTTCCGTGCAAAGCACCACGCTCGACGACGTTTTTGTGCATTACACTGGCCATCAATTGCGCGACACGCTGCAAGCACCGACGGGGGCCAATAGCCCGTTCATTCTTCAGCGGGCGTAAAAGAGGAAAACGATATGCACAGAGTATGGGCCATGATAGAACGCGATCTGCGCCGCTTTCGGCGCAGCCCGGTTTTGGTGATCGTTTCAATCATCATGCCGCTCGTGCAGCTCATCGTGCTTGGCTACGCATTCGGGGGAAAAATCAAAAACCTTCACGTGGGCGTCGTCGATGAAGACCACGGCGTGCCTGCGATCAAATTGCGCGAAATGTGCCAGGCGGTCGCTGTTAATGCCGACACGTTTGAGCCGGTTTACTACAGCGACAAGGCGATGGTGATGCGTGATCTGCGCAATGGAAAGATCAACGGCATACTCGATATTCCACCGCAATTTTCTCGCAAGATTCTGGCTGGAGCCAGCCCGCGCATCGCCCTGGTGGAGGACAATACCGATCAATTCTCCGCCTCCGCGCTACAGGGCAGTCTCGGCTCCATGCTCGTTGCCTACAACGGGCCAACGATCAAGCCGCGTACGTCGGCCGATGTGAGCCTCTCCGTTGTCGAGGTTTATCCCTATGTGCCCTACATCCAGTTTTTATTGCCCGGCACGATTGTGCTGTCGATCTTCGTCTCTGCCATGATTGGCGGCGGTATCATTTTCATCGACGACAAAGCACGCGGCCTGCACGAAGGTTATCTCGTCACCCCCATCCGCAAATTTGAATTGATTTTAGGTTTCACGCTGGCGGGCGCAGCTAAAGCCATTATCGCCGGCGTTGTTCTTATAACGGTTGGATCGCTGATCGCGGGAATCCCCGATCCGCTGAACCCCCTGCGCATGGCCAGGATGCTGATCCTCGTGGTAGCAACCGCCATGGCATTGATCAGCATGATGTTTCTCATCATGGTGCGCGTGAGTGACCCGCTCGTTCCGCGCGCTATCTTTGGAATGCTGAACACAGTGCTGTATTTCCCCAGCGGCGCGGTCTATCCCACGGAATCGTTTCCGGCGTGGATGAAAGCCATCGCTGTGGTTGACCCTTTCACCTATGCAGTGCATGGGTTCAAGGAACTCGTCTTAAAGAATACGGGCCTGGTCGCCATAAACTTTGATCTTGCCTATCTCGTCGGTTTCACTGTGCTAACCCTGGGCGCGGCCACGTTGCTCTTTCGCCGGACTTTGTGATTCTAATTGATTGCGGCGCGTATTGTTTCAGCGCTGCAATACTTGCCCCCACCCCAGCCTCCGTGTAGTTTTCGCCGCCGTGATTGCTTCTACGAATTTACCGTCGATTCAGACGCCTGTGGAGATAGATCTGGATCCGACTTCGCAGGTGACAGTTGCCGCTCGGCGTGCCCAGGAGGCCCTGCTCGCCTTGCAAGCCCCGCAGGGCTATTGGGTTGGAGAACTGCAGGGCGACAGTATTCTGGAGTCGGAATACCTGCTTCTGAAGTGGATTCTTGGACAGGAATCCGATCCCAAGCTCCCCCGAATCGCGGATTACCTCCGCAGTCTCCAAAACCCCGACGGCGGCTGGAGTCTCTTTCCCGGTGGCCCGGCCGATCTGTCCGGCACCGTTAAGGCATACTACGCCCTGAAGCTAATGGGCGATGATCCCAACAGCCCACACCTTTCCAAGGCCCGCGCTCTGGTGCTGTCCCTGGGCGGCGCGGAAAAGTGCAACAGCTTCACAAAGTTCTATTTCGCTGCACTCGGCCAAATTAGTTACAACGCCTGCCCCAGCATTCCGCCGGAAATAGTGTTTCTTCCGAAGTGGTTTTATTTCAACCTGTATCACGTCTCGGCATGGACACGGACAATGATCTTGCCGCTGGCGTTTGTTACGACGCTGCGATACACGCGAACGTTGCCGGCTGAAAAAGGTTTGGCAGAACTGTATATCGACAAAGTAGCAGCCAATCGCCTTGGTGTTCCACCTCAGGGCATGCCGCGCAATTGGCGCGATATCTTTCTCCGCGTCGATCAGATGCTGAAAAAGTATGAAACTTCGCCGGTGAAATGGCTGCGCGAAAAGGCGATGCGCAACGCTGAAAAGTGGTTGATGGACCACATGAACGCATCCGAGGGGCTTGGGGCGATTTTTCCGCCGATGGTTTACATCCTGATCGTCATGCGGGCGCTCGGATACCCGGACGACCATCCGCGCGTAATAAACGCGCACAAACATTTGCACGATTTTTTCATCGAGAAAGAAGCGGGCATTTGCATCCAGCCATGCCTGTCGCCGGTTTGGGATACTGGTATCGCGCTTCACGCGCTGGCCGAAGCTGGCCTGCCCAGCCAAAGCGAACCCGCCCAGCGCGCAACCAATTGGCTGCTGAAAAAAGAATGTCGAGATTCGGCCGACTGGCAGAAAAACTGTCCGGGCGCGGAGGCTTCCGGCTGGTTCTTTGAATTTGAAAATCCCCATTACCCGGATGTGGATGACACTGCCATGGTGGTGATGGCCCTCAAACGCTGCGGCGGGGAAGCAGCCGAGCCTGCAATCGCGCGCGGCCTTAAATGGCTGTTTGCCATGCAGAATGAGGATGGCGGATGGGCTGCTTTTGATCGCACCAAAGACCGGCCTATCCTCGAGCAGATCCCATTTGCGGATCACAACGCCATGCAGGACCCAAGTTGTCCGGATATCACCGGCCGCGTGCTGGAATGCCTGGGCCACTGCGGCATTGACGCCAGCCACCCCGCGGTCATTCGCGCCATCGCGTTCATCCGATCCAGGCAAGACCTCTGCGGCGGATGGTGGGGCCGCTGGGGCGTGAATTTCGTCTACGGGACCTGGCAGGTACTGACGGGGCTAAAGGCCGTCGGCGAGAACATGAGCCTCGATTACATCCAGCGCGGCGCCACCTGGCTGCGCAGCGTGCAAAAGCCCGACGGCAGCTTCGGGGAAACCTGCCAGAGCTATGATGATCCATCCCTCAAAGGCAAAGGCGAAAGCACCGCATCACAAACCGCCTGGGGCGCGATGGGCCTGATGGCGGCCAACGGCGCCCAGGACGCCGGCGTGAAATCGGCGATCGACTGGCTCATCACAAACCAATCGGCCGATGGAAACTGGGTGGAGAATTTCTACACCGGCACCGGTTTTCCCCGTGTGTTCTATCTGAAGTATCACCTCTATCGATTGTATTTTCCGCTCACCGCGCTATCCCGCTACCAACGTTTGATGGGTGCTTAGGCCGAAAAATCAGGGAAGTGTGTATTCCAGTATGTCCGCCTGCTGGGGCGGGAACACCGTGGTCTTTTCGTGATTTCCCTGATGCACGGGGAGGACGAAGAGACTTAATATCCCATCAGATTTCAGGCGATTAATGTCGTACGTTGGTTCCCAGTTGCCCAGGTCCTCGTGCGTCAAATCGAGTGCGTGCCAGTTGTCATATGGCGCGACCGCGTGATACAGGCGGATGCCTCCGTCAATTTCAGCATCCCGCGTGATGAGATACACCGCGCCACTCTTACTGATAGCGATTTCCGGCCGGCTGATTGGAATCGACAATGAACCCGATCCCGCGATGGAAAACGTTCTGGTGCGGCGGCTCACCTGGTTCTTCTGCCATTTCGAGCCATCAAACCAGATATGAAAATACTGGGGTTTCCCCTCGGCGTCGTTAAAGTACTGCGCGAGATGCGGGTGCCCATCAGCATCAACCGTCGCGGTGCATTGATTGATCAAATTGGAATTTTTAGCGATTGGCTCGATCACCTCGGCATTCGCCGTCGTGATCGGTAGCTCCTGAATCTTGCCGTCGCTGCGCAGCCAGGTCTTTCCCGCATCGGCGGTATTCACATAGCAAATATCGTGATTGGTCCCCGCATCCGGCCGATCGCGCCAGCACCATGCAAGATGGAGAGTTCCATCACTTGCAAACGCGGGGCGCCACCAGTACGGATTGCATTTTCCCAGTCCGTCAATCAGCGGATGGGCGACAATCTCCCACGCTTTTGTCGTTGCGTTGTAGCGATTCAGGCAAAGCGAGCCGTTGCCACTGGCGCCATCACGATAGGCGAAATACAGCGTGCCATCCGGCGAGTTCACAAATTGCGGATACGTCGTGTGCGCTTCATTCTTCCCCGTCATCGGCTTCTCAGGTCCAAAACTATGGATGTCGAACTGCTTTTCGCTCACGCAGTAATGCAGCGCCTGTGCATGCTGGTCGTAGGAAAGATGCAGTAACCCATCGGAGGAAATTCCCAGAACAACCCCATTGTGCGCATCAGCCACATTTCCCTTGGTTGCCAGCGTCTCAAGATCCCACTGGGCGGAACCAAGATCGCGCTTGCCGACGACAATGTTGTGCTCAGGAGAATAATAGGTGACGTATTGCGATTGACCGACGGTGAGAACTGCATTCACGCGAAAAACAGTGGTGTTGACGGATGTTCCCGCATAAGCCATCCCAATCGGTATGCGAGTCACTCCCGACGGATCACCGTCCGCAGCCCAGCATCGCGTGGAAGTGAGAAATAAAAACAGATAGAAAAATATCGGAAGGGAAACCAGCCATCGGCGGTTAATCGGTCGCATAAAGATTGTGGAAACTGGCTTGGAAGGGAGATCGTACGATCACGGACTTACTCCAGCTTTTCAGGCTCCAGCCGGATATTTGTCTCTCCGGCCGCCTTCTTCTCTTTGTATTTCTTGAGCCAGGTCTCAAAACTTTTGCCGGCGGCGGTGTCGCGGCCCGTAAATGCCAGAGCAGCGATATCGCTATATCGGATGGAGATCTTTTCGTCGCTGTCCTTTGGAAACAGGCTAACGACACAATCTTTAAGCGCTCGGCCATCGCTGCGACGGTCGAAGATGTAGCCTTCCACCACGGAGCCGGATTTGCGGGTGATGGTTACATCGCCCCGAAAGTCGAATGCTTTTTCCAGAGCTGCGCGAATTTCGTCCTCCGTTGCAAGCGGCGGGATCCATCCCTCCAGATTCTCATGAAGGGCGCCCGGAGCAATCTCCAGGTCTTCAACGCTATACGGGCGTGCTTTGGTTTCTTGCGGCATGGGAATTTGCCTCAAACTGTTTCGAGTTCGCGTTCTCTGGATTTTTCACGACTACCCGAGGCCTCGCCGCGAACCGTCAGTGAGACCAGCGAGCCGCTCTTGGGATTTTCCAGCAGCTTCATCGCTGCGGCATCTTTATATGTGCCGCCAAAAAGCGAGGCCTTGGCCGCCCGGAAAAGCCCGGCCACCGAGCCAAATGTGTCATCCACCGCGCTGGCTTCGTAGCCGCTGTGCACCATGCAGTTGGCGCACTTGGGGTTACCGCTTTCGGTGCCGTAATCTTCCCACTTGGTGGAGTCGACCAACTCTTTATACGTCTGGGTATATCCATCCTGAAGCAGATAGCAGGGCTTCTGCCAGCCGAAAATATTGAACGTCGGCATGCCCCAGGGCGTGCAGGTGTAATGCTGCTTGCCCATCAAAAACTCTAGAAAAAGCGGGCTCTGATTGAATTTCCACTTCTCACTGCGATTGCTGAGGATCGAACGGAAAAGCCTTCGTGTGCGCGAGCGGCCCAGAAAGTGCGTTTGATCCGGCGCCTTGTCGTAGCTGTAGCCGGGTGAAAGCATCATGCCTTCAACGCCCAGTTCCATCATTTCATCAAAGAACGCCCGCACACTGTTGGGGTCCGTGCCGTCGAAGAGGGTTGTATTGGTGGTAACCCGGAACCCGCCCTGAACCGCGAGGCGAACCGCTTCAATCGCAATGTCGTACCCGCCTTCACGGCAGACGGAAAAATCATGGTGCTCGCGCTGGCCATCCATATGCACGCTGAACGTCAGGTATTTGCTCGGCTTGAAGAGGCTGAGCTTTTCCTTGAGCAGCAAAGCATTGGTGCAGAGATAAATGTATTTTTTGCGCGCCACCAACCCTTCGACAATCTTGTCGATCTGCGGGTGCAGCAACGGCTCACCGCCCGGAATGCTCACCATCGGCGCGCCGCATTCATCGACGGCCTTGAAGCATTGCTCGGGGGTCAGATTCTTTTTGAGAATATGGGCTGGATACTGGATCTTCCCACACCCCGCGCAAGCCAGGTTGCAACGGAAAAGCGGTTCGAGCATCAACACCAGTGGATAATGTTTACGGCGCATCAGCTTCTGGCCGAGCACGTAAGTAGCCACCGTCCACATCTGCGAAACAGGCACTCCCATAGTGCGCAAAGCATAGCAGCGCGGGCCACTGGTTCCAACCGGGAGGTTACAATGCGCCTGCTATGCCCGATAAATTACTGATACTGACGGCTTTAACCCTTGAAGCCAAAGCACTTGAGCCATTGCTTAAGTCGGCCGGGCAAACCCAATTGGCTGTCATTGGTATGCGTGGGGTGCGGATGTCGGATCAATTAATCCTCAACCACAATCCCAATGGGATAATTCTGGCGGGCCTGGCTGGAGGGCTCGACCCGATGCTGAAAGTGGGTGATGTGTTAGTGGATGAGTCCGCTAATGGCCCCTGGCCCAAGCTGCCTTATCAATATGGCGCGATCCATTCGTCATCTAAATTGATTTCATCTCCTACTGCCAAAGCTGCTCTTTTTGCGCAAACCGGTGCGCGAGCGGTGGATATGGAAAGCGACATAGTCCGGCGGTGCGCAGCTATCGCGGGCTTACCACTGTTGACAATTCGAGCCATCAGTGATGCGGCAGAGGATGAGATTTCACCAAGGCTAATAAGCTGTGTGGATGAACGCGGTAATCCACGCCCCGCAGCACTTGCAGCGATGTTGGCACTGCATCCCTCAATGATTCCATCTCTGATTCGGTTGGGTAAGAACACTCGCGTCGCGTGTGCGCGACTTACAGAGGCTGTCGGAATGCTGCTTAAAAACCGGTCGAAATAGCGGCTTTTACTTGGCCGCGGTTGGCGTGGTCTTTTCTTTCACAGCCAGCATCGCGCGCTCGGCGGCCAGAACGGTTTGGTGAATGTGATCTCTGCTATGCGTAAGCCCCACGAACATCGCTTCATACTGGCTCGGGGCAAGCAGAACTCCCTGATCGATCATGGCATGGAAGAACGTCGCGTAGGACTGAAGATCGCACGATGTCGCCTGCGTGAAATTAGTGACCACGTCTCCGCCTTGTTTGACGAAGAACGGTGTCAGCATTGAACTCACGCGGTTAACGACCAAGGGCACCCCGGCAGAATCAGCCGCAGCCCGCAGCCCTTTTTCCAGCGCCGCGCTGCACTCTTCCAGGGTCTCGTAAACTCCCGGCTCTTTGAGAATCTCCAGCGTCGCGAGCCCGGAATTCATGGCAACCGGGTTTCCGCTTAGGGTGCCGGCTTGGTAAACCGGGCCGGCAGGACTGATCAATTCCATAAGCCGACGCGATCCACCGTATGCGCCAACGGGCATCCCGCCGCCGATGATTTTTCCCAGGCAGGTGATGTCCGCGTTCACGCCGTATTTTATTTGCGCCCCGCCCCAGGCCACGCGAAAGCCCGTCATCACTTCGTCCATGATCAGCAAGGTTTGATGCCGATCGCACAAATCGCGAAGCCCTTGCAGATAGTCCGGCGCGGGCTGCACCACCCCCATATTGCCGGCCACGGGCTCGACGAGAAACCCGGCGATCTGGTCTTTGTATTGCTCAAACGCCGCCTGGGCGGCAAAGAGATCGTTGTAGGGCACCACAATTGTTTGCGAAGTAACGGAAGCTGGAATCCCCGGACTCGATGGCGTGCCCAGCGTGAGGGCGCCGCTGCCCGCCTCGACAAGCAGGCTGTCCGCGTGGCCGTGGTAGCCGCCTATGCACTTGATGATTTTGTCTCGCGAAGTAGCCGCCCGTGCCAGGCGGATGGCGCTCATCACCGCTTCGGTTCCACTGTTGACGAACCGCACCATCTCGACCGAAGGAATCGCCGAGATGATCGTGGAGGCCAGCTGCGTTTCACATTCGGTGGGCGCGCCGAAGGTTGAGCCCCGACCGATCGCCTTGCTGAGCGCAGCAACCACGCGCTCGTTGGCATGGCCGACAATCAGCGGCCCGTAGCTGGCGACGTAATCAATGTATGAATTGCCATCCAGGTCCCTGACAGTGCATCCGTGGCCTTCCTTCAGAAAGACCGGGGTTCCACCAACGGCTTTGTAGGCACGGACTGGAGACGAAACACCGCCCGGCATGACTTGTCTTGCCTTCTGGAATGCAGCTTCAGAATTTATCAGGCACCGCTCAGTTTTTTCAGGCATGGTTTTCTATCCGGAGGTGCATCTTAGAATGCACCGCCAGCCCCTGCAACGATGGATTCTGATCGAAATTTGCCGGTGATTGCGAGCTGGGTTAGTCTGGAAAGCGTTCAAATACCGCATTTCAACGAGGGAACCATCAATGAACCGCATGAGTCTTTTGATTTGCATCTTGCTCCTGAGCCTCGGTTTCACGCAAACCATTTTTGCTCAGCAGATGAGTCAACCACAAACCGAGCCGGCAACTCTGCCATCGGAAACAACGGTTCAGCATGACGAGCGAATGGCCTGGTGGCGCGTCGCCCGCTTTGGCATGTTTATCCATTGGGGAATCTATTCAGTGCCAGCAGGATCGTACCAGGGCAAACCCATCGCGGGCATCGGTGAATGGATCATGAACAGAGGGAAAATTCCCGTCGCGATTTATGCCAAGTACGCGAAAAATTTTAACCCCGTGAAGTTTGATGCCGAGCAGTGGGTGAGCATCGCACAGGCTGCTGGGATGAAATACATCATCATCACCGCCAAACACCATGATGGGTTTGCGATGTTTCATTCGCGCGTCGATGGCTACAACATTTACGACGCCACCCCATTCAAACGCGATCCGCTTGCCGAGCTTGCGGAGGCTTGCCGCAAGCATGGGATGAAGCTGGGGTTTTATTATTCCCAAGCACAGGATTGGCATCATCCCGGCGGGGCAGCCATCGGCGGGCACTGGGACAAGGCCCAGGATGGTGATATGGATGCCTACATCCGCGACATCGCAGTCCCGCAGGTGAAGGAATTGCTGACCAATTACGGGCCCGTTTCGGTGCTCTGGTGGGATACACCGTCCAATATGAACGCTGAACGCGCGAATATGCTGCTGCCGCTTCTGGCGCTTCAGCCCGGGATCATCACGAACAATCGCCTGGGCGCAAAAATAAACGGCGATACTGAAACCCCCGAGCAACGCATCCCCGCGACGGGCTTTCCCAACCGCGATTGGGAAACCTGCATGACGATCAACAACACCTGGGGTTTCAAGGCGGACGACCTCAATTTCAAATCAACCGAAACACTTCTGCATAATCTGATCGACATCGCCAGCAAAGGCGGAAATTATCTGCTGAATGTAGGGCCGACATCCGAGGGTGCGATTCCACAGCCGGAAGTGGATCGGGTCCTGGCCATGGGCGAGTGGCTCAAAACCAACGGCGAAGCGATTTACGGATGCGGGCCCACTGCATTTGGCGCTGAGGCGGGGAGCACCAGCACGACCCAGAAAGATCGAGCAGGCAAGCCCGCGTTTGTTGCGAAATGGGATTGGCGCTGCACGACCAAGCCTGGCAAAATTTACATCCACATTTTCAAATGGCCGGGGGAAAGGTTCGATCTTTCCGGCGTGAAGGGACAGGTAACGGCCGCTTATCTGCTGGCTGATCGTCAACACAAGGCCCTTGAAGTGAAACAGAACGGCGACACCGTTTCGATCACTCTTCCCCAAACGGCGCCAGACCCCATCGCTACCGTTGTGTGTATTGAAATGGCAAAGGCAAGTTGACTGATCTGCGCGCTCACGGCGCAAGCGTTATCGCAAGAATCATCACATTTGGATTTGCCGGAAGCGTTAACGATGCGGGTGTTTTGCTCACATCAAGAGGGAAATCGTACGCGTAGATATAGCACGGATGCCCATCGTGCGTTCCATCGGCTGCCACCGCGTAGTCGTAGGCGTGCGCTTTAGCTTCATTGAAAAGATTCATCGGCGAGTGCCAATCGCTGAGGTCCTGAAGAAAGTTTGCTGAGCTTCCATCTGCATATTGGATTCCGAACTTCTGCGCGGCTTGATTTCCGTTACTTACGGCCAGCAATCGTATATGCGCGAAGGCGCTTTTGCGCGCGATGGAGATAAATTGTCCATTCGCCGTCACGGCATTGTTCGCGCCCGCGGGTCCGAAAGTAAAAGAGGTCGCCTTCCAGGTGAGAGAAAAGTGCAGTAGATCAGAACTGAGCGATAAACCATTTCCATCCAGCCCGGTCGGATAGCCCTTGTCGTCGTGGGTGATCGCGACGCGATTGAAATAATCCGCAAGGTTCACCTTCGATGCAGCCCCGGCGACTAGCGCGTTGCCCGGCCCTAGGGTAAAGGAGGCCTTGGCGAGCTTGCTCCGCCAGAAATCATATTCACCCGCCTCGGCATAGAGGGAAATCGGGCCGGGCCATGGCTCGTTGTCGTGGGAAAGCAGGGGGTCGGCTTCGGGAAACCAGTAGTCGCCCCGCGCGGGTTTATCTGTCTTGTTTTCAAAGGTATTTGGCGGGCGCAGCCAACCAATTAAATTGTTCCACGCGCCGTTTTGAAAGAATGTGTTGGGTGGCGCGTTCTCGGGGACGTGAATGTAGGAGCCGATGTTTTGCGCGAAAATGATGCTCCCGGCGGGCAGGCGTCCGCACGAAAGAATGCGGTTGTCATGCAGTCCATTGTTATGCCCCGCAGCGATGCAGATCCCTCCATTGCCGGTCCCAACAACCTGATTGTGGTCGATGTCCGCAAACGCGGTCGCGATTGCTGGATCGCAACTTCCATCAGCAATAATGCCGCAGCCGCTGTTGTATTCGGTGAGCGGGTCAATCGCGTACAGCCCCTGAATATAGTTGTCGTGCACGCGCAGCGGCGAGGCGCGCGTGCCGCTCGATTCAAACAGGTTGATCACGTCGTTAACGTAACTGGCATACGGATCTTGAATAATTTCGTTGTAGCCGATCTCCAGGTTGGCGACATTGTGAACATGCTGAAAGACAATCGCATGTGGCGTCGGGTCACCTTTGGTCAGCGTACCGCCCGCGCCATCGCTGAATCGTCCGTCGCTATTGCGGATCTGGTTGTAGAGGATTTTGACGGTTTGGTCGCCGGTGCCGGTGAACTCGTTCACGTTGATGCCGTAACCGCCCACGCCTTCGATGAAATTGTGTTCGACGTCAAGACTGGCGACCTGATAGGCGTCGATGAACGCGCCGCGAGCGGTCGCGGGGACGCCCGGATCAAGCCCAAAGCCCGCCGAGTTTTTCACGGTCAGTTGCGCGCCCGGCTGGCTGGCCACGATGACCGCTCCGCGACCGCGGAGAAGGCTGTGATCGATGGTCACTGGATCAGGTGTCGAGATCGTCATGGCGGCCGTCGCGGCGTCGTTGCTTTGCCAACTGCCGATGTAGGTTCCGCCGGTGGTAATCGTGACCGGTTTGCTGAGGGGATAGAGACGCGATGAATCAATCGGCTGCGCCGGAAGATTGTGCCGCGACCACGTGAGCTTGACCGCATTTGGGTCCAAACCTTCGCCATCGATCCGAATATCAATCCAAGCGCCCGCTCCGGGTGTGATGAGCGTTGATGCCACATCGGCCAATGCGTGTTTGGCCGAGTCGTCCAGAATCTTCTTCCCGTCAATCCAAACGCGAATGCCCCCCTCGCTGGTAATGTGAAACACATATGAGTCCGCATCCGACACCGATATCTGCCCGCTGAGCCGGACATCAAGTTGAGCGGACAACCCACGGGGAACCGGGGAATCCGCCAGCAGCTCGACGCGAGTGGCGAGAGGCGCGAATCGAACGGCGAGGCTGTCAGCGTCCAAACTGCCGGGGGGGTAATAATCAGCGCGTAAGCCGACAGGCGCCGCGGGTGGCCGACGCGCCTCCTGGGCATGTGCCGAAGCGATCATCGCCAGCGTAAGAATGAAGAACATTAAGCGACGCATTTCCTCTGGATTCTCCGATAAAACGATTATACAGACTCAGGCGCCAGATAGATTTCTCGTTGACCGAAATTGCTTAATCCGAGTATGACCAATTCGAACTCGTTTGGAGGAACCATTCCATGCAAAAGCGAAGCGTGCATCGGGCAATCTGGTGCCTGGTTATTGTCCAACTCGCCTGGGGTCTGAATGTCGCTTCCCGCGCTGCATTCGGTGATTCGTTTTTCAACCTGTCCGCCACGGGAATGAATGGGACCACCGCTAGCGCCAATGGATCAAACATCCTCAACCTCACGGACAATCTGATCAACCATCAGCAGGCGTTTGCTCCGCTGCTTGGCCAGAATTTCACCGGCACAGTTCGGTACGGCGGGATTCCGAACGCCCTGGTCTTCTCGGAAAACGCTGCGCAAACGCAGGCCACGCTGACAATTCCATCCACCGGCTTCACCAAGACGTTCAACGGCACCAACTCCGCGGATCTGCAAAAGCAGGTGCGCGACTTCATCAAAACCGACGGCCAGCAGCAATATGCGAAGTTTGTGGAATCGGTGGATCGCCAGAGCAAGGTGGCTGCCATCGATGGCAATCCTCAGGCTTCAACCGCCTATATCTCGACCGACGCGTTTCGTCGCTTCGGTTTTGGATCAACCCTTAGCGCCGCGCCGCGGGAACCGGGTGATGCTTTTCAATTCCGCGTTGATGGCGGCGGTGGGGCGACCAGGACCCAAGGCTTCAATGGCAACTTCGCCGATCTAACCCTGGCCGCGACGTGGCGCTTCACCGACAATATTGCGCTCTCGCTGGCAACAACCGCCTTGTATCGGAATGTGGAGAACAGCCAGGCATACACCGTTGCCCAAACCCTGGGACTTCCCATCACCATCCTGCCCTTGCGAAATAGCCAAGGAATCTCCTGGCAAATTACCCCCTGGGCGTTTGGCGCGTTGGCGGCAAGCTACGATCAGGCTGCAGGAACAGTTCTGGTGGGCGGGGGCGGGACGAGCAACGTCACGTATAAAATGGGAGATCTCACGTTCACATTAGCCGACCAGGGCAGCTATACGGGCGACACCAAGACAACTGTCGACGGCTACGGTTTTGATGTAACGGTAAACCAGTGGATCATCAAAAACGGCGGCCGAATCACCTATCAGCCTCATGGTGGCTCGTTCTTTGTTGATGCCGGGATCACCTATAGCAACTTGCTGCATAACGCGTCGGTTCCCAGTTACTGGACGCCCTCCACCGGCGTTGGTTTGAAGTTCAACCAGAATTCCGGAATTCGTGTTGGGTTTGAAGGTGATTTCGCTCCGGGATATACAACTCTCGGCGGCGTGGCGACGTTTTTCCTTTCCTTTTAACGTTTCCCGGCAGCACTACCGCCTGATGACGGTCGGCGCACGAAAAGTTGCCACAATTCGCCTAGATTACGGCTCGCCGGCATTCCACCGTTGGCCGTGATCGCCAGGAAATACCAATAAAGCAATTCGCGGATATGCTGCCAATCCTTTATCGGGAGCAGATTGCGCTTGGGAGATCGTGCAGCGTTAGCCTTTGAATTGAAACCGCGTTATGAAGTGATGCCAAATCCAGTTCAGGCGGTCGCGCCGCCAATCCATGGATCGAATCATAAAGTCGCTGCGCGACAAGTTTCCGGCGCGGGGCGCGCTGGGGTCTCTGTACAGCCAGGCCTTAGCTCGGCCTGCAAGGGTTGCGACACTGCTGTCGTCTCGTACCGAGCCGGCGATTGATTCCGGAAGATGCGCGCCCAGCACGTCTACCGCCAGCGACAGTCCCAAACGAAGAATACGGCCCTGGCCCAATGCATCGGCACTGGCCATCGATTGCTTCCAATCCAGGCCGGGTCGGGCGGCGATGAGCTCAGCCAGGTCGGCTATCCAGTTCATCTGCGCCCATAAATGTCTCCCGGCATGGACCGCTAACAGGATTGGCAAATCGTGGTCGGCGATGGCGCTGGCGCGCCGGCCGAAGATTTCCTGGGTGGTGAGCCGATCCCACAAACCAATGGTCCAATCCGCCAGGTCGGGTGAATAAAATCGCGGCATGATCGCCCAATGCGGCTCGACGGCAATGCCACTCTGCGAATTTGTAAATCCCAGGTGATAGCAATATTTCGACTGAACCTGGGCGTCGTCAGGCTTCTTCAGATCATCCGCCCGATATCCCAATTCGCGCAAAAGCGCGCCGATGGCTGGAACATCCTCAGGGCGAACGAGCAGATCAATATCGCCGGCTTCCCGCAAAGCCAGGTTTCCATACGCCATCGCCGCCAGCGACAAACCCTTGAAAGGGACAATCGCAATACCGCGGGAATCACATTCGTTCAGCAGCCGGTGCAGCTCCGCCAAAAGGCGCAGGTTGGCGTGGCGATTGCGATTGAACCGTGCAGTCAGCGTTTCCAGAATGTATTGCGGAACCGCGTCGCGGCAAGTGCGGTTGAGGGACCAATAGAGCAGGGAAAGCAATTTGTGGCGATGGGCCAATTCCAGAATTTTTTCCCAATCGATCCCGCCTGCTGCCAGCCGATGAATTGTTTTGCAAACCTGGTCATCAACGCGCGTGCGCGCGCAACAGCCCAGCAAGTCGGCCTCGCTGGATACTGAACAGGTTCTACTCGGCCTGAACAAGATGCTCCTCGACAAGTGCTGCCAGCTCATTTACAGCCGCCAAAGACTTTCGTCTGACAAAGCGCGCCGCTGGCACGGATCTGGCCAGTTGCACGCAGTTGTGAAAATGCGACGCCGTGGTGCCTGTGGGTTTCAGAATTCCAGCAACGAGGGAATGGCGCATCATTTCCATGCACGCCGCCGCCGGCCGAAGCGGTTTAATGGCGTGCTTTGGCCCTTCATCCAGAATATAGATTTGTCGCAGTGGCGTCGGCCGGGTCTGAAAGCGTTCCGATGAGCGCCCCGATCGCTTTTCCGAACCCTGGTGAATCTCGCTCATTCCGGATGCCGCCCACCCCAGCGAGCGAGCTGATTCCGGCCAAAGGCGCAGCTCGGGAAACGCCGGCAGGACGATTGGTCCGCCTTTCGCGTTGACATCAATCGCAGCAACATCGTCGGCCACAATCGCGTGCCCATGCCCGATCAGGGCGGCTGCTGTCGTTGATTTGCCGGCGCCGGAGAACCCCAGGAATGCAACTGCCCCTTCTCCGATGGCAACCACGCTTGCATGCAGCACCAAAAGCCCACGCTGATGCATGAGCAACCCGAAACCTAACCCCATAAGATTGAACCGAATGAGCCCCATGTCCGCGCCTGGGAATGGGTCGATAATGATTTCCCGCCCCTCCCGAATATGGTATGTCGCGACATTTTCCAACCGGCAGCGCGTTCCATCAGCAGATACAGCCAGATCCTGCCGGCTGGCGGTTGGATCAATTTCACCGAGATCGACAGCCCCCAAGCGCACGATTACATCCGCGGGCAAATCCATTTTCCCTTCCATCAATTCAGGCAATGGGAAAGCAGATGTTATGCGCAGACCATAGGCCACATAACGATGCGAGAATCCCCGTTCCGCATCATTGGGATTATGGGGTTGTACAATCTTCAAGGGATATAACAGATTGGGTTATTGCTGCCGCTTCCGGCGGTAAGACGCTCGAGCTGGCCCTGCTCGGTAAGCTCAGGCGCATGATATGGCTTTCTTGCGTCGGCCGGCGCCGGCGTCTCGGCCTTTTCGCGCGGCGCGTTTGCTTCGGCGGTCTTCTCTTGATTCTTCATATTTCCTCCAAATACTGGATTTGAACTTGAGTTCAGGTTGCCAATCAGGTTGAGCCGACGCGTTCAGTCAAATCAACCGGTGGCGCAAGGCGCGATAATCGGCTGAAATCCGCGTGTCCGATCAGACATTGGCCCTCCGCATCCTCCAACCAGGCGTGAGCGCTTAAAGACCCGCCCGCCTTCCCCACGCCCAAACACAGTTTCGCGACCATGCCGCGCCGGCCAAGCATCGCCTGGGCGGCCAGCGCCTGTGGCAGACAGTTAGCCCCGGGCAAAAAACCGCTGGCGATGGTGATGGCCCTGCAAACGTCAGCTGGCGCGGCGTGGTCTTGCGGTCCACGCCTGCGCCACTGCCCTATGGCATGCGCTATCTGCTGCGTCCGGGAGAAGGGCAGCAGCCACAGCGCAAGTCGCATTGCAATCAATGTTGTGAATGCCCCCATCAGTAGCCGCGCTTCAGAACGTGAAAGCGCCAGCGCCTTATTGATCAGAGGCATCGGTCACCAAAACCAGTCCGGCCTGCGAAAGTTGTTCGATCAACGCCAGTAAATCGCGCTCGCACTGGTCCTGCGTCACTTGAAATTCACCAATGAGCACATCGCGCACCTGGCTCAAAGTCTGCGGCTGCTGGATTAACTTCCAAATCCGCGCGCCCACTTCGTCCAGGCCGTAGTACATCCCACGATCCATATTCAGGATAACGGCCTCTCCCGCCAATTCGCTGGAGACCTGATTTTTTGAAACCACGACACAAGCGCCCAGGGTCATGTTTTGGCTCGTTTCAATCATCTTTACTCATCATGTGATCGCACTCGCGGTACAGCTTAGACCAAGCCAGGTAACGCACCCGCGAGTGCTTTGCTGGAGTCTTTACCAAAGACGAGAATTGTCAAAAAGATTATTTGGACATGCCTGACGAAGAATTGCTGAAATCAGCGGAAAGGTGCTCAGATTCGTGTCGAATCAAGCCCGTTAATTTGCGGGGAATGAAAGATTGATACTACTGGCGAGGTTTAATCTGCCTCACACGGTTGCCTGCGAGGAGTTAGACATGAAAAAAACAGCAGGCGCGCCATAGTTGGCTCCAGGGCGCCTGCCGGGATGATCTGCAAAAATCTCAAACGGCGGTTGTAAACCGATGGGTGGTCTACTTCGCCAGGCCGCAAGAAACGGCTTATCATTCTGAAAAGGTAGCACCGCTGCCGGCGGTAATCCGCTCTAGCTTGCCTTGAAGAACAAGATGCGGCACCGCGTATGGCTTGCGAATTTCAGCCTTGGGTTGTATCGTCGGAGCCAAGTTCAAAGGTTCAATCTTCTTCATGTTCTTCCGTCACTTTTGCGAGTTGGACAAGCCAATCTTATCGAATGCGATTCGCGGCGATAAAGCGGTTGCGTCTAATGTTTGTCCGTCGAACGAATCGCAGATATTACGCCTCTGTAATGCCGCTGCCTGCTGTGATTTGTTCAAGCTTGCCCTGAAGGGTAAGCCGTGGCGCCAGGTAGGTCTTGCGTGCATCGGCCTTGGCCGGGCTCTTCAAATCCGCATTCTTCTCTTCAATCTTCTGCATTTCCGCTCCTTGTTTCAGTTGGCAGGAGGAGTCTCTTAAGACGGGATGCTACTGTCAATGCGAGATTATGGGTCCAACTGCCGTGTTTCCTCTTGTTTTTAGCCGAATCGCGTATATCCGCGCAGAATCAAGGAGGTATGCCTTTAGCGGTTTTAACGGTTATGCCACCCAGCGCGGCAATAGGGGCAATTGACAAGTATTTGCTGATGTGTGTCCTTGGAAAACCGCGCCGGGCGAGCGTTGTTTTTGCAAACAGTATTTCGCGGAACCGCGCGGTCTGCTCTCAAGCGAAAACGCCCTAACGCGTGGCCCCTACATCGGCACCGAAGCCTTATGCGGCCGATCGTTTCCGCGGTTGTGAATCTTCGATGGCACTGACGTCACTTTTCAGAGGCCAGCGGCCTGCTTTAGGGTCGGGGGAAATTCGGTGAGCGGGCGGATCTGTATGCGGCGATAGTAAACCTCGGCGCTTTCAGATTGCAACTGCACCTGGCCCCCTTCCAAGGGTGTTTCCGTCTGTAGCGGGCCTTCAAGGATGGCCGCGTTCCGCACCACCATTGCCAGGTGTCCGTTGACCAGACGCACCGATGTACGACCGATCGTATAAAGATCCAGCGTGTTCCATTCGCCGTTGGGCTTTTCAAAATCCCCCAGCATATGGGCCGCTCGGTTCATCCCCTTTTCCTTTATGCCGGCGCCGAACGTCTTCAATTCGCCCGTGGGGTCGTAGACCCAAAGATTGCCCGCCCGTTTAACTTGAACATCGCCGCGGGCGCCTCCAAGGGGGTAAAGATCGCCCATTTGCTGCTCAAGAACTTCAAACTCCAGCGATCGCTTCCATGTGTTCCAGAAAGCACCGTGCGGGCCGGTGCAGTGATAGAGAACACCACTGTTGCGCGGCAAGGTCAGTCGCGGTTCCCACTTCCGTTCCCCCCATTTGATGTCAACCTGCAAATGATAATTTGAAAAGCTTTCGAGCGTGGTCAGCGCGCCCCATATCTCGCCGGTGATGTGCACAACGGGTTCGCCCGTTTCCATCTCAACGGTGAAGACGTGTTTGGGATCGTTGCCGAGCCCCATCGGCGGGCCGCTGCGCGCATTGGCGCTTTTGGGCGTGCCTTCGGGCAAACCCTGGACGCTCAAATGCGGCGAACCCATCCAGATTTCCCACGCGGACAGCTTCTCGTCCAGCAGCGGTCGCCATTGCGTGGCGGACTCGGGATCTGGCCGGCTTGTCGCCTGCGTAGTGGGCGTGGCTTGCGAGGAGGGCAATGCCTCGGCAGCTTGTGACGCCGCTGCCACCAGGGTCTCGCTGAGGAGCATACAGAACAAAATCAGAAGTCGCATTTTCATCGTCCGCGTTTCCTCACCATCCAGCCGCTCGCTTGGAACGATATGAAACAGAAAAAAAGCGACTGTTATCGAGTCGCCTATAGAATGCCCAGGACAGGGATCGAACAATCGCAGATTCTCCCGAGAAATCAAGCGATTTCGCAAAAGGCGCTGCAAAAAGCGCTGCAATCGATCCAATGTTAACTGAACTGTTGGCGGGATGGAACAATTTACCGCCCGTCATCAAGTCGGCAATTCTTGCCGTCGCGCGACAGCATCAGGCGAATGGGTAAACCGAACATCGGTTTCGCGGCGGGCTTCATGCGAACAGGTCGTTCAAGTTCTTAACCAATTCCGCCGCGTCCATTCTTGGCGTGAACAACGCGTGCTCTCGCAGTCGGATCAATCCCAACTTTGTCGGCGATGAGAAGTGTTCGCTAATGATCTCTCTTGCGCGAGCAAGCGGACGTGACGTTGAGTGCTTGTTCACCATCTGACGGACTTGATTGAATTCGGCCTCCGTCAGCATCACCACGATCCGATACACGTCCAGCGAATGATGCCGACCAAGATCAACGTTCGGGTCGTTCATTCGATCCGCAAACGCATGCAGCTTCATCAACAGAAACGTGAATGGCTGTGGAATATTTACGGCCACCGTGCCTGGCCGTTTGTCCGATCCAACGCCGTCGAGCGTGATCGCAAACAGCGACTCCTCGAAATCGAGTGCTTCTTCCGTCAGGTAAGCGTGCAGTTCGAGATCGCCTCGCGGCCTGACCCTTGGGGGCGTCACTTTCAATTTGGATTTGGCGATTGGGTCGATCGGTCCCGTCAGCATGTCGATCTTGACGCGACCCGCTGGTTCCCACGGCTTGCTAAAATGCAGAAACTTCGCCTCTTCGACTGGTTTGAACGCGATGCGATCCAACGCCTGTCGCAGCCGGGTCATGTCCTCAAGGCTGGCAACAATCTCGGTTGGAAGGAAGAAATCCAAATCCTCCGTGGCTCGGGGTGACGGCCATAAATCGCCGGCCAACACCGTTCGCACGGTTGTCTGCTGAAGGTGAATCTGCTTGAGGTATAGGCCGAATCCGCCCCCAAGGATGAACTTGAAACCGGGCTGACCGATGGCTCGATCCAGATCGATCAGCGTCGTGATGAGTGGGTCGGCATTCATGTGGTCTGTGGTTCCTTAGCCCAGTCCATGAGCAATTTGCCAATCGTGCGTTTCAGATACTCGCGGACCTGTTCTGCCGATTCACGTTGTCGCTTATCGCCCGACATCAACTCCAGGTAGACCTGCAATGCCGAAGCGTATTTCACGCCGTCCTGTGGGGCCGGTTCAAAAAATGGAAGCTTGTCGTTCGTATAGATCAACTCGATGTTCGGGAATCGATCCGTTTCCTCGAATCGAATCCTCGATGCCGTCAGAACCTCTTTCGGCGGCGCGTCACAGTACGCCGCAACCACAGGTTCTCGTGCGAGAACAGAATACCGATCAGCCGATGCACTCCCCGTAATCAACAATTCCGCACCGATTCTTTTTGCGGCGTCGGTCAATATCCTTGGAATCTCGCGCTCCTGGGCATCCGTCTTGCCGACGAAGCGTTCGATGACCTTTGGCGGGCGGTAGTTTTCGGCAAGCTGCT
This sequence comes from Planctomycetota bacterium, assembly GCA_030775485.1. GTDB lineage: Bacteria > Planctomycetota > Phycisphaerae > Tepidisphaerales > Tepidisphaeraceae > JALYJB01. Next base: position 56,139 of record JALYJB010000023.1, read on the forward strand.
CCAGCAGCTTTTCCGGTTGAATCAGTTTGATCTGGTCTTCCAACCGTTCGACGATCAAATCTGCCTCAAGCGTCTTCAGCACCTTGGAGACGGTCGCAAAGGAAACGCTGCCGCCCTTGTCCTGAATCGTCGAGACGATCTCACCGACAGTCTGATAGATCGGCTTGGCCAAAAAGGCCCGTCCCACGTAGGAACTGTCGCCACGGTAGACGTTGCGAATCGGTTCCGACCTGGGGAAGCGGTTAGGCTGTCCTGAACGGACGACCAGCAACTCGCCCTTTACGATGACGATGCCGTTGCCGCATAAGTCCAAGCCGCTGACACCTGTTTCTTCGAGGCGGCCAATCGCGTCGGAGGACAGGTATGGCAGGATAATCATCGGCTTGCGTTTGGCATTGGCGGCGGCTGACTGGGCAGCATTGAATGCTTCCTCAAATGCCTTTGGCGATGAAGTGGCCTTGACCTCGACGACGAACTTCCATCGGCGACGGTCCCATAAGATTTCGATTTGGGCGTCGGGACGGGTAAACTTGGCATCCGCTGATGGTTTCGGCTCTTCTTCAAGCAGACTGAGGGTCAGCGGCGGCAATTGAATCTTGCCGCTGCGAAGGGCTTTGAGGATGTCCTTCTCCGTGGTCATTTTCCTATTATATCGCATTTTCTTAATCACGAAAATAGACTTTTTTAAGAAAATGGCCAATTCGCGGTGATGGGCATGACCAGCACCATCGTCATGAACACCAACAGCAGCATCACCCATTCGCCGGTCGCTTGGGCGACGTGGCTTTTCTGATGGCCACAAAACCAGATTTGTCCCCGTGATGGAATGACAGCTTGCCCTTGATTGTGCCGTCCTCTTGAAGCGCAGCCCAACCTCGCCCACTGGCCGGGTCCGTCTCGTCATTCCCTTCCCACGACCATTCCGCAGCGGGCCGTCCATCCCGCTCACTGAGGTCGTGATCTATCAAGCCCTGGACATACCCGAACTGGAACTCACCGGACCCACCGTCGTCGAGACGGACGTAGCCCTCGACCTCGGCATCAACGAAGTCTTGGTCCCACATATCCATTTGCGTGATTCGCCAATGGCCGAGGATGGATGTGGGCGTGGAAGAACTGATTGCCTTGCCCCGTTCGTCCCGAGGCAACTTATCAGGTGAAAGAAGGAGCCGGATCGACCGTGCCACGCCGGGAGTTCTCTGAATGAATCCCTTCTTTTCCAACATCAGAATCATCTCATGGACGGAAGGCGGGCTGACCTTGAAGTGTTGCTGCATGTCGGCCTCCGCCGGCGGTTGGCCGTTGAGCTTCGTGTAGTCATGGATGAAGAAAAGATACTCCCCTTGGCGAGTAGTGTAGCTCGCAGTGATCTTGCCACCGACCATAAAGACTTTCGCTTCGGGTTCGTTAAACTCTGGTTTGCCCGCCTTGCGCTTCTGCTCGTAATCAGCAAGCACCCATTCCAGCGTCAACCACGTTCCCACCTCCACAACGCTGCCTCGAATTGGCTGCGGCGAGTTCTTCCGTACCAGCGTGGCGCTGCTTCGCTTGACCCACTGGGCTGCGGGGAATTGCCCGGTGAACGTACGGCGTTTCACGATGGTCCAGCCTTCCGCCGTGAGGGCGAAGATGCCTGCCTCAAATTGCGCTTCCGCCGACGGCATCATGTATTCCTCGTCGGGTCAGGAACTGGTGTGGCCACCAACGACTTAAACGTCTCTCTTGGATTTGCATATGTCAACGCCGAGAAGGGAATCTCGTTGAGTTTGAAACCGACATTGTGTGGCGCCATTTCGTCTTCAATCAAATACATCGTCGCATGGTAAATCAGGTCGTTCATGGAACCAGTCACAGAGCGGTCTAGCGCCTTGGCAAAGCGAACGGTTGTGCTGGCTGGTGAAATCAAGCGGGTGTAAATAAATTCTTGGCCGTCGTCTTCCATGAACTCACGAAGGCCACCCAGCGCTCGGGTGATGAACAGGTTGCCGTTTGTGATACCCCTGGCGTACATGACGGTGGAGTAGAGCGATCTGGTGTTGCAGATGATGATGTACTGTGTGCGATCCGCAGAGAAGAGATGCGCAGACCAGTCAGCAAACGGATTCTCATGCAGCGCCTGCGCACCCAGAGTCCCGGCTTTGATCTTGGTGTTCAGCTTTTGCGAAAGTCGGAATATCATCTGAGACGGAAGAATACATGAGCAAATCGACAGGGCAATCAGACGGATGCCCGCGATTATTCTTTGAATTTCCCTATCGTACGGTCGCAATTGCCTCGAATCAGTTTGGCAACGGCCTGAGCAACGGGATGGTCTGTCATCACTGCCGGCATCGTCGATAAGATCAATTCCGCCAATTCCGGCACGCGCCGTCTGACCATCGGCTTGGCAAGGCCGGCCTCTTCCGCCAACTGCTCAAAATGTTTTGAGTTGATTTTAGCGGATGAATATTCGCCGCCGATCTTCATCGCCATTTTCGGCGAGAGTTCCGGGTAATAGCTGGTGCTGAGCAGGTCATAGAACGGGGCAAGGCGAGCCTGTGCGCCAGTGTACAGGAATGAGAAATTTTTCCCGTGCGCGTCGTGGTTGCCGATCAGGAAATTGAAAATCACCGCATCGAGCAAGCCTTGCAAGTCAATGACCGGAGCGGAAGACGCATCGCGTACCAACGCGAAGCATTGCTTGAGCGAAGGTCCGCCTTCGGCCTGATATTTGTTTTCCGGGACAATGCCAAGTGCCTGGCAAAAATCCTCCTGATGCTGACGCTTCAAGGTTTGGGCAGCACCTTGTGCGTCCGATGACATAGTCCGGTCATACCGCTCGACGAGCAGGTAGTTGATGCCTTCAACCTGGCCAGTTTCCGCGTGGGCCGCGTTCATGCCGATTTCGCGGGCCAGCTTCATGCAAAGGGCTTCGTTGAAGACCACCCCTTCAAATCGTTCGATCGCTGGCTTGAGGATGTGTGTGCTGGGCGCTTCTCCAAGCGGGATCGAGATTTTATTTCCCGAAACATGCACCGCGATCTTGTCCTGTGCTCCCGCCAGGGAAAGACGGACGCCTTCATCTCCCGCCATGAGTGGGCGACGAGGCAACGCCTTGAGAATCTCGGCCAGTTCTTTGTCCGTGAGAGCGCGATAACTGTCTTCGCGTCTAGGCAGTTCCGTGCCCGCCGGCATGAACGTCACGGCTCCGGCGCATTCACCGCCGATCTTCTCCAGCATCGCATAATCGTTTCCGGCGCTGATCCCAAGATTCTTCGCGATAATCTCGCGTTTGCTTTCCTCGGGCAGAACGCCGGCAAAAAATCCCCGGCATTCGTTTCGATTGAAATGCTTTTTGGTGAGCGGCAATGAGCGCGACAGGGCGATTGCCGCCGGGTCTTTCAGCCAGGTTTCGGTGTAATCAAACGTGATCTGTCCGTGCTCGTCCTGGACGAGGTTGCCAACCAAATGCTCGTGCAGATAAACATTGAGTTTGCGTTTCATGGCCTAACCCTTTCCCCGGTGCCCCCGCCAGTAGGCAACGTCAATTCCACCGTGATGCCCAGCGTATGCAGGACGGTCAGGACCTTGCCGATCTGGCAAGTGGGTTTGCCCTGCTCCAACTCGATAATAAACCGCAGCCCGGTGCCGGAAGTCAGAGCCAAGTCCTTTTGTGTCACGCCCAATGTCTTGCGCGCTTTCTTGACAAGCTGGCCGATCTGCTGGGGAGTGTATTTCATCGGAACTCCACTCAATGTTACCGTACGGTAATATTATCGGATTCATAGGGACAAATCAAGCAAAAGATTCCCGACCGGGAACTACTGTCGTCCTCGGCAGCGAAATCGTCGCAATGATTCCCGCTCGGGAATGGTGATGGTTGCCGCGACATCGCACACCTTGCATCCCTGTTGGACATCGTCATGGTGGGTTTAGCGCCAAAGATGATGTACAACGCCCGATATTTTCAGTGAAATGGTCTATTTCAACGTGCGTTGAAAAGCTCAATTCGAGATTGACTATAGCCGATTTCACTAATATGATATATTTCAACGGATGTCGAAAATGAGCGTTTCAGTGAAATCACTCGCCGAAAAATCATTGATTCAGCAGGCGGAAGCAGCGATCCGTACATGCTTGGCGGACATCCCCTTTAGCAAGATTGATCAGGTCGCTGTCGAACGGGGAACCAACGACCGCCGCGACCTCGAAATTTCTGCCCGCTTCGGAAAGCTCCGTAAGCGGCTCATCGTCGAAGCAAAGAACAGCGGTCAACCGCGAATTGCCCGGCAGGCCGCTACGAATTTACGGCTGCTCCGCCAATCCTCTCCATCCATCTACGGTATTTTCGCCGCGCCGTTCATAACTCCCGAAACTGGTAAGCAACTTGCCGAGCAAGACATCGGCTACGTCGATTTTGCGGGCAACTGCCGGCTCTGTTTCGATTCCGTCTACATTCGCCGCGAGGGACAAGTCAATCGTTTCACCGAAAAGCGCGACCTGCGCACATTGTATTCACCGCGCGCCGAATGCGTGTTGCGTGTGCTGCTGGGTGATCCGCGTCGCTTTTGGAAGGTTCAAGGATTGGCCACCGCCGCCGGCGTCAGCCTGGGTTTGGTCTCGAACGTCAAGCGCCTGTTGGAAGTCCGCGAATGGCTGGCATCCGGCGACGAAGGCATGAAGCTCGCCCAACCTCGAAAACTTCTCGACGAATGGCGTGGCGTCTATCGGCTCGACCGCAGCCGTCGATGCGATTTCTTCACGCTGGATTCGATCGCCACCATCGAGCAAAGGCTCGCCGACGCCTGCAAGCGGCAATCGGCCCGCTATGCTCTGGCGGCATTCTCGGCAGCGGCGCGATACGCACCGTCCGTCCGTTACCAGCGAGTCTTTGCCTACGTCGATGCGGATATCGACGCCCTGGCCAAAGCGCTGTCTCTCAAGCCGGTAGACAGCGGCGCCAACGTGACATTGATGGAACCGAATGACCAGGGCGTATATCTGGACAGCCGGGAGGTTGAAGGTTGTACGATTACTTCACCATCGCAAACCTATTTGGACCTTTTCAGCCTGCGCGGCCGCGGCGAGGAAGCCGCTGATTTCCTGTTGAGTAACGTCATGGAGCTTGCATGGTAGGCAGTCGCATCGACTATCCAGATCTGGCCACGGAAGCCGCCCGCATGGTGATGCTGGAATTGGTGCGCATCCTGGGCGAATACAAAGATTCCATGGCCATCGTCGGCGGGTGGGTGCCGGAATTGCTATTTGCGAACGCACAGCCCAAACACGTCGGCAGCATCGACGTCGATATCGCGCTCGATCATCGCACGATAGACGCCGAGGCGTATCGCACGATCCGCGAACACCTGGCCAGACACGGTTACGAAGAAGGGCCGCAGCCGTTCATCTTCTTTCGCACCGTGACCGTCGGCAGCCAAGCGGTCAAAGTGCAGGTGGATTTCCTGGCGGGCGAATACCAGGGCACAGGCAAAAGCCATCGCCATCAAACCGTGCAAACTTTGAAGGCCCGCAAGGCGCGCGGCAGCGACCTCGTATTCAAGATGTCCGAGCAGGTCAGAATTGACGGCCACCTTCCCAACGGCGCCGCCGATTCAGCCATCGTCAAAGTCGCCGGCATCGTCCCGTTCACGGTGATGAAAGCAATGGCGCTGGCCGACCGCCTCAAGGCCAAGGATGAAGGAAGGTGAGCGCGTCACCCTCGTCGATCCGAGCAGTGGCGCCGAACGCTTGGCAAACAATCCGGCATTCTCGGTGACATCTTCGCGGGCTCGATGCCACGATTTAATAATCCGGTCAATCTCAAAAAATTGATCGGGTTGATTGATGAAACCGAATGGACTTCGCTCGACAAGGACGTGAAGGCCGAAGCATTTGAAGGGCTTCTGGAAAAGGCCGCCAGCGAAGGTAAGAAAGGGGCCGGGCAGTATTTCACGCCGCGGATTCTGATCCAAACGATTTGCCGAGTAATGAAACCTGACCCGCGGCCGCGCAACGATATCACTATTTGCGACCCCGCGGCCGGCACCGGCGGATTTCTTGTTTGCGCTTATGAATGGTTATTGGCCCAGACCAAGGGCGCACTGGATCGAGATGTGGCTCGGCGCGTAAAAACAAAGACGTTGCATGGCCAAGAGCTCGTTCCCCGGCCCCGTCGGCTGGCCCTGATGAATCTTTATCTCCACGGTATAGACCCGACGATCCACCTGGGCGACACGATTTATGAAACGCCCTCGTCACAGCGATTCGATATCATCCTTACAAATCCGCCGTTCGGCACCAAAGGGGCGAACCAGGTTCCCGACCGCGACGATTTCACCATCGAGACCAGCAACAAACAGTTGAATTTCGTCCAGCACATTCTAACGGTGCTCAAGCCGGGTGGGCGCGCGGCCGTTGTCCTGCCGGATAACTGCCTCTTCGCTGACCAAGCCGGCGAGGTCTTTGAGATTCTCACCAAGGATTGCAACCTACATACCGTCCTGCGCCTGCCGCGCGGCACTTTCAGTCCATATAGCCAAGGTGTCAAAGCCAATGTCGTATTCTTCACAAAGGGCTACCCGACGGAGACGACATGGATTTACGATTGTCGCTCCAATGTCCCCGGAATTACCAAGAAGGACCGTCCGCTGACAGCCGCCCACTTTGCTGAGTTTGAAATCTGCTACGGCACTGATCCCAACGCTCGTTCAAAGCGCGATCCCTCGAAGTCGAAGGAAGGCCGATGGCGGTCGTTCCATATCTCCGAAATCAAACAGCGGGATTTCAAGCTCGATTCATTCAAGTGGATCAAAGATGACAGCATCGAAGATGCCGACGAACTTCCCGAACCGGAAGAATTAGCCACCGATGCGATTGCCGAAATTGAAGGGGCGGTCGAAGAGTTGAATGCAGTTTTGAATCTACTTGCGATCGGTGAGGATACGAACCCACCCGCGCGAGGCAAAAAATGAACGACACGGAGGTCATCCCATGCGAATGGTAATCACCGATCGGCTCTCGTTCGGAAACGAAAGCGACTGCACTCACACCGCCGACGGCTCAATCGCGGTTGTTCACGCCTGTAAACATCCATGCCATCGGCATGCCGTCGGGTACACCAACACGCTCCCCAACACACACCCCAGCTATCTCGTTTTGGAGCGTGGCCATCATCTCTACCTCAATCTGATCGATCCGCCCGCACCGCTGTTCATGATGCCCAGCTTCGAAGCATTTCTGCGGTTCGTCGATCGTGAAATCGCCGAGCGACCGATCCTGATCCACTGCAATCAGGGCGAATCGCGTGCGCCATCACTCACGCTTCTCTATATGGCCAAGCGCCTCGGCCTGCTGCCCGCTGATACCTACTCCGTAGCGGCGGAAGCATTTCGACAAAAATATCCCTACAACCCAGGCCGCGGCATTCAGTCCTGGCTCACGACGAACTGGAGCAAGATCAATTGAACACTGACCGCTCAGACCCATTGCCGCCGGGTTGGTCGATCCAGCCAATTGCTTCTGTCTGCGCGGTCAACCCAAAGAAGCCCGCAACAGATGCGCTCAGACCGAGCGATCCCGTCACATTCGTCCCCATGCCCGCTATCGATGCCGACGCCGGCGCGATCAACGCGCCGCTATCTCGCGCGTTCGCGGACGTGCGCAAGGGCTTCACCGCTTTCGCCAACGAAGACGTAATCGTCGCCAAGATCACACCCTGTTTCGAGAACGGCAAAGCAGCACTCTGTCGGGGACTGACCAACGGGCTGGGATTCGGATCGACGGAATTTCATGTGCTGCGATGCATCGACGCGGTGATCCCTGAATACATCTATCACTTCGTACGCCAGGAATCGTTTCGACGCGACGGCGAAGCGAACATGACGGGTTCGGTCGGTCAAAAGCGCGTGCCCGCCGATTGGTTGAAAGCAGTCGAAATCCCGCTTGCCCCGTTGGCAGAGCAGCGGCGGATTGTGGCGAAGGTGGAAGCGGTGCTGGCGCGGGTGAACGCGGCCCGGCAGCGACTGGCCAAAGTCCCCACTCTCCTCAAACGCTTCCGCCAATCCGTTCTCGCCGCCGCCTGCTCCGGAAGATTGACGGCCGATTGGCGGCTACATCAGGGATTGATCGACCAAAGCGAAGAAAAGCCAGCACTTTGGAAAGAACTACATCTTTCCGACCTTTGCACCGAGTTTAATTACGGCTCCAGCGCAAAGTCCTCAAAGGAAGGCCTCATTCCGGTACTGCGGATGGGGAATCTGCAAGACGGCAAATTGGATTGGACTGACCTTGCGTTTACCAGCGATTCGGATGAGATCGAAAAGTATGTGTTGCAGCCCAACACGGTCCTCTTCAACAGAACCAATAGTCCGGAACTTGTTGGGAAAACCGCGCTGTATCGCGGTGAGCGTCCAGCAGTATTTGCAGGCTATTTGATCCGTGTTGTGCATGGCCCGGAGCTTGATCCGCACTTTCTCAATTTCGCCCTGAATGCTCCGATCTTTCGAGATTATTGCGCATCTGTGAAAACCGACGGTGTGAGCCAGTCGAACATAAATGCAAAAAAATTGGCCGCCTACCCGCTGAATTGGTGTCCGCTCCCTGAGCAGCACGAGATCGTCCGCCGGGTCGAGGCGCTGTTCGGGTTGGCGGACAAGATCGAGGCCCGCGTCACCGCCGCCACGACCCGCGCCGACAAACTAATTCAGGCCACGCTCGCCAAAGCCTTTCGCGGCAATTTGGTTTCCACCGAAGCCGAATTGGCGCAGCGCGAGCGGCGGGATTTTGAGACGGCCCATGAGCTTCTTGAGCGCATTCATAACGAGCGACATCGCGCGGCGGCCTCGCCAGAGCGAAATAGCTCGCGCCGATCCGCTTCGGTCGCGCGCAATGCCTAATTGAGAATCAAATGATTCGGAAAATCGTACTCGAAAACTACATGGCCCACGTCCGGACGGTCATTGAACCGGCCCAGGGATTGACCGTTTTAATCGGCCCCAATAACTGCGGGAAATCAGCGATTATCCATGCGCTGGAAATGATCTGCTATAACTCGGACGCGGCCGACTACGCCATCCGACATGGTGCGAAAAAGGCGGTCGTCACAATCGAAACCCAGGATGAAGACGGGGCCGCACATACGATTACCTGGTGGCGGAAGGAAAAGACCGCGGGATATATCATTGACGGTCGCGAGATATCCGGGCTGGGAAAAGGAAAGATTCCTGATGACTTGCATCAGCACCTTCGGATGCCGATGATCGAATCCGGCGCGGGCGGGAAGGAATTCTTACTCCATTTCGGGCTGCAAAAATCCCCCATCTTTTTGCTCGACGACCCGGCGAGTCGAGCTGCGCAGTTTTTCGCCAGCGCCACGGACGCCGACAAGCTCGTACAAATGCAGAAGGCACACCAACAGAAGGTGATGTACGCCAAGCGCGAGAAGGACAAGCTTGATGGAGAATTGGAGCAACTCGATCGACAACTTGGAGCCTTGGCGCCGCTATCTGAACTATCAAATCGGCTGGGCAACCTTGAAAACGATCATCGTAAGCTGACCGATCTCGACACTTCCATTGGCGCATTGAGCGCTTGCGTCCAAGCATTGAATCATGCTGAAAACTCCGCGGCGATCAGCGTTACGCAGATCGAGGCACTTGCATCGCTCCAAAAGCCTCCGACCTTGCGCGACACGCAGAAAATTAGGGAATGGATCGATGCAACGGAGCGATACCTGAGCGAGACTGCGCGCAATCTTGCCTGCGGCAGAGCATTGCGCCAGCTTCGCAAACCGCCAGAATTGGCGAAGACAGACCGACTCAGGCAGATTTGTAATGATATTGACGATGCAATGCGCCGCATGGCAATCGAGCAAGGCCGCGCCAACGCCCTCGTGCGGCTTTCACCTCCAACCCAACCACATGATATTGCGGCGATTAAAGGGGCGATCGATGGCCTCCGAAAGTCCGAGGAGCTGAAAGCCAAGTGTCACGATAGGAATGCGTTCTTAGCAGGGCTCGCAGCACCTCCTTCGTTGCATGACACGGGAGATCTGAAAAAAAGAATTGATGAAATTGGCAATGCTGTCAACGCACGAGATCGGTTGAAAGCACAGGCTAGGAGGCTTTCGCACCTGACACCTCCGCTAGAGCGTGTTGTGCACTTTACGCCACTCCTATCATCGTGAGCCTTCGCAGCATTACGCAGGCAAAGGCGACAAAATGCAGACCGGCCAAAGTTGTGGCCAACCGTTCGTAGTCACGAGCCAATCG
>JALYJB010000024.1 GCA_030775485.1 Planctomycetota bacterium
CCGCCACCGCCATAACCACCACCGCCGCCGCCACCGCCACGGCTTTCCTTGGGCTTGGCTTCGTTCACGGTCAGCGCGCGGCCGCCGTTCTGCTGGCCGTTCAACGCTGCGATAGCCGCCTGGGCTTCCGCATCGGTGGCCATTTCAACGAATCCGAAACCCTTGCTACGGCCGGTATCGCGATCAGTGATGATTTGGGCGCTTTCCACGGTGCCGTGGGCGCTCAACAATTGTTCCAAAGCCGAGCTATCTACGTCATAGCTCAGATTTCCGACATACAACTTCTTGCCCATTTGCTCTCCTATTTTGAGTTGGGCCTTTGGACCTGATTTTTACTTTCCAGATCTGAGGGAAAGAGGCCCGCATCTAGGCCCAAAAGGTGGGAGAGGAGCGAAAGAAGACTGCGGGCAGAAACGAAACTGTCGCGTAATCTGATTCATCACCGTCTGACCAACCGCAGGCATCATAATCGACCCTGATCCGAGTGTCCATAAATTTTCCGTGAAACTTGCCCCAGTGTAGAATTCGGGAGTGCAACCACGCCAGCCGGAGTTTTGGCGGCTCCTCGTGCCGCTGATCCCCTGGGTCGCCCTTCTGGCGATTTCGTTAATCGCGCTTTGGGGCTTTTCAAAGCTATTTCGTCGTTGATGTCGCTCGGATTTGGCTTTCTTCAGGCCCGTTGCCGAACAATGATCGTCGGTCCGGACACCTGCCGAACCACCACTTCAACCCCGGGCGATAAAAATCCGCTTTCGCTGATGACTGACGTGATCCGGCTGTCGGAAAGGGACGAATCAAAAAACTCGGCAGACCCACCCGGTCGAAGCTCGGTCATCGTTCGCCCGACCGCACCAATAGGTGGCCAACTATTGACCCCGTGAGGAATTGCGCCAGTTTGGCTAAGCGTTGCAGGGCCAGCTCCCAGGCTCGCCGCCGGTGAGTTGCCGCTGGTCGCCGTAAGTATCAACCGATTGAAATACGGCATTTGGGGCAGGAATCGATTCATCCAGGTCCAAAGCAATAGCGAAGTCCCCATCGCAGCCGCCACCACCAACACCCCCTGGCGTGTCGCCAGCCAGACAGCGTGCCCGTTGGGTAGAATATTTGGCAGGCCGCCGGGCTCGGTCGGGACGAAGGTCATGATCAGCCCCACGACTAGAAAAATAGCGCCCGTAACACCGGGGAAAATATGTCCTGGCAACAAAATTTCGAAGGAAATCAGCGCCAATCCGGTGAAAATCAACAAAATTTCCCACCACTGGGCATAGCCGGTCAGCAACGGAACACCGATCATCAATCCCAGCGCCGACAGGCCAATCACCTCAGCCGCTCCATGTCCCGGTGCATGCAGCACGATGTACAGACACTGAAGAAAAATAACGATCAGAATTCCGCGGGCGATGGACCCGCTGAGCATTTCGACAATTCTCTCACCCGTGCCAGGCGTGAGATCTGCCACCACATCTAATCCGCGGCTGTGAGCCAATGCCTGGGCAGAGGCCGCTTTCCCACTGGCAAGCCCGTATCGCACCGCCTGGTCTCCATCCACAGTCAACAACGTTGAAGGCCCATCAATCGGCGTAGCCTCGCCAGGCACGCTTTCCCATTTCTTCGTAGCGATCAGCGTCTGATATTCCTTTTCATCCACAAATTTACGCTCTTTCGCGTCATTCTGAACCCAATAAACCGTGCGATCGACACTAACCATGGCTGCTGCCAGCAATGGATCGCGATGATTCCGCACCGCGCTTTCTTCAAAGTCGAGCAGCACCGGCCCCTCGGCCTTGGCGCGCTCGGCGGCTCCCATCGTTTCAAGCCCCTGCGGACCAAAAATAATCGGAGCGCAATCTCCCAGCGAAGACGAATCACTCATCACGATTTCATCGCACGCCATGGAAATCATTGCCCCAGCGGAAATAGCCTTGTCTTCCACGAACGCGATGACGTGCAGATCGGATTGCCGTTTGATAAAGCGCGAGATTTCCAGGCCTGAAGTGACCAGCCCACCGTAAGTATCAACGTTGAGGATAATCGTATTTGCCCCAAACTTGCGGGCCTCATCAAACCGCTGGAAAAGCTGATCGCGATTGTATTGATCGATCTCCCCATCCAGGCGAATGATGACGGCCTTTGCGCCGGCGCCCGTTGCAGATTGCGTCGCCGGCGCCTCCGCTGCCCGGGTGGGCGCCATTGCCATGACCAGACTCGCAAGAATCCCCACCGCCAGGAAGTACCCTCGTTTCATACCAATATCTTACGCTCCTCAACCGGCAATGGAATTCAAATCCGCCAGCGGATGTGAACTTAGCGATCGCTGCGAACTAGTGGCGGGGGGTTTCCTGCGAAATTTGGACGAGAAGCTCGAGCGCCCGTTTGGCCCGCCCGGAGGCGACCGCGTCTTCGGCGATTTCCAGACCCTCATCGAGGGTTTCCGCCGCCTGCGCGACCACCAACCCGGCAGCCGCATTTAGCAGCGCAATGTCGTATTTAGCCCCGACACGGCCGTCGACAACACCAGAAATGGCGTCGGCGGCATCATCAAGCGTGCTAATTTGCAGGTCGGATAGGCGCCCATAGGCCAATCCCAGTGAAGCTGGGTCAAGCGTCCAGGTGTGGATGACCCCATCCTTTAACTCGCTAATCCGGCTCGGGCCAAGCGTCGAAATCTCATCCAATCCATCCTCCGCATGCACAACCCACGCCCGCTTGCTGCCTAATTCCCGCAACACCGAGGCCAGGCGATCCGTAAGTTCCGGCGCGAAAACGCCCAGCAACTGATGCTTGGCCCGGCCGGGGTTGGCCATGGGGGCCAGCACGTTGAATATGGTTGGGATGCCGAGTGATTTGCGAGCGCCAGCCACATATTTCATCACCGGATGATGGAGCCTTGCATAGGCAAAACAGATATTTGCCTCGGCAAGGCATCGCGTTAAAACGCCCGGCGCGACTTCAAGCCGCAAACCCAGCTTCTCCAGTACGTCAGCTGAACCAGCGCGGCCCGATGCCGAGCGATTGCCGTGCTTCACCACCTTCACGCCCGCGCCGGCAACGATGAGCGCCGCGGCCGTCGAGATGTTAAACGTGTTCCGGACGTCTCCACCAGTGCCGCAGGTGTCCAGGATAAGGCAGCCTTCCTCGCACGGTACGGGGATCACGTTTTCGCGAATAACCAGCGATGCCCCAACCAGCTCGTCTACCGTCGTTCCCTTGGCTGCCAGCCCAACCAAAAGCCCACCGATCTCCGCCTCCGAAGCATTCCCCGACATGATGTAGCTGAACGTATCCCGCGTCTCTTCACGCGTGAGATCCTCGCGACGGCAAAGCTTCAGGAGGATGTCTCGAATGGGTGACATGAAAGAAGGGGTGCCGTTATTTCTATTTGCCGATCTTCAATCGATCTGAACGGCGCTATTCGAGCACCGTTGCCCCAGCCGTTGCGTTGGTCACGAAGATATTCGGCTGCCGTCCGAACCGTTCGGTGTACGCCTTATGGACCTCCGCGGAAACCTGTTCCACCGCGCGCGGCACCACCAGGGCCACAATGCTTCCGCCAAACCCACCGCCGGTCATGCGGGCGCCGTACACGCCCTTGGCACGCATGGCGCTTTCCACGAGAAAATCCAGCTCAATGCAGCTCACTTCATAGTCATCCCGCAGGGAATTGTGGCTCTGAACCATCAGCTCGCCGGCTGCTTCGTAATGTTGCTCGGCCAGTTGCCTGGCCATTTCAACCGTGCGCAGGTTTTCACCGACGACATGGCGGCATCGGCGATACACCACGTCGCTCATCTGCGATCGAGCCGTGTTCACTTGCTGCATCGTCACGTCGCGCAGGGCCTTAATGCCGGGGTGGGTACGCTGCAAGATCGCAACGCCCTCCTCGCATTCGCGCCGGCGCATCGCATATTCGCCGCCGCTCAGTTCATGCTTCACCATGCTGTTGGCGATGAGCACCCGAAGTTCCTTCGGATCCAGCGGCACATACTTCTTGGAAAGACTGCGGCAATCCAGCAGCATCGCGTGCCCAATCTTGCCGCCGGCCACAATCATCTGATCCATAATCCCGCAAGGCACCAGCGCATATTCGTGCTCGGCCTTCTGGCAGATCAGCGCCAGCCGATCCACGTCCATCGTCAAATCGCACAGCAGCAGGAGCGCGCGGGCCGTGGAAACTTCAATGGCCGCGCTGCTCGAAAGGCCGCCGCCCACCGGCAGGGTGTTGGAGATCAGCGCATCCATTCCCGCAAGAGGGATACCCGCGCCAATTAATTCCGCGGCAACGCCCCGGACATAGTTGCCCCAGGTTGGTTTGCCGCGCTCGATCTTTTTCCCCAGGGAAAACTCAACGAACTCATTGGTAAAAACGGTGGAAGAAACCTTCACGATATCGTCTTTGCGTGTCCTGCAGACGATTTTGACTTCCGGCTCAATCGCCATCGGGAAAACAAACCCGTCGTTGTAGTCCGTGTGCTCACCAATCAGATTGACCCGGCCAGGGGCGCGGATAACGTGAATCCGCCCACCCGGTCCAAAAATCTGAACAAACCGCTCTTTCAGTTCCGCATCCTGATCCATGGCGGGGACTCTAAGAGTGGAAACTAAGCGGGTCAAGACAGGGGGATGAACGCAGACGGATCAGTCTGGTTCAAACGGCGATGGCGTGTCCGAAACCATTTCTCGAAAGGTCAGAACCGTTCCGTCACTTTAAGGGCTGGTACTGCATGTTGTATCTCAAATCATATGGATCACATTAAGTTGCGCTTTTGTTTAAATCTTAACGGATTAACCAACGTATGTTCACCGATCTACTGGAACATAAGAAGTGCAGAGCTCGGTTTTGGCCGGAATTCCGGGGATGGATCCCCTCGTTTAGTTGTGCGTTTTCCATGGACTGTCGCGGAGATCGAGTCTTTTACGCGCCTCCGAGACATGGAGCTGCTCAAGCTTCAAGGAAAAGGAGCCGGATATGTTAAGCCGTTTTTCCGATTTTGGCGTGGATTCCCCGGACCGCCCCCTGGCGATGCCGGCTGACCTCCCCCCCAAACGCGTTGATCTGCATTGCCATAGCAGTGCGAGCAACGAGCCTGACGAAGCCTTGCTCAATGCTATCCGGTGCCCGGAGAGCTTTAGCTCCCCGTCTGATGTATACGAGCAGGCCAAGCGTCGCGAAATGAATTTCGTGACCATCACCGATCACGATTCTATCGCAGGGGTAATTACTCTTGCTTACCAGCCGGATGTTATTGTCGGTGAAGAACTCACCTGCTATTTCCCGGAAGATCATTGCAAAATCCACTTGCTGGTTTGGGGAATTACCCATGAAGATCACGACGCATTGCAGGCCGTCGCCGACGATATCTATCGCGTTGCTGAAATCGTCGAAACCCGCCACCTGGCGCATGCGGTCGCCCATCCGGTTTATCGCCAGAACGATCGACTGGAAAAGTGGCATCTTGAACGCCTTATTTTGATGTTCAAGGGCTTTGAGACACTCAACGGCACCCACAGCATGCTGCACCGTCAGGCCCTGGAACCGCTGCTCGATCAATTGACGGAACAAAGGGTGGCGGAGCTCTCAACGACCCATGGCATTGCGCCACGGTGGCCGCAGCCCAGCGTCAAATCGCGCACGGCGGGCAGCGACGATCATGGCCTGTTCAACATCGGTCGCACCTGGACCGAATTTCCCGCGGAAGCGACAACCATCGACGATATTTTGGAATGTATTCGCGATGGACGCTGCCGCCCCGGCGGCGAGGCGGGATCGAGTCTGAAGCTCGCGCACAATTTGTATGGCGTCGGCATTCGTTACTACGGCTCAAGAATGCCTTCGAGTTCACGCTCACCCGTGCTGAAGACGGTTCTTCAAGCGCTTGTCGGAGAGCGCGGCGCTCTTTGCAAGAGTGAGCTTGTGAAAGCGGTGGTGAAACGCAAGGTTAAAAAATGGGGGCGAAGGATCGTTCGTCCGTTTAAAAAACCAGAAGAAGCAACGGGTTCGCAGCTTCTGATGGATCTGTTTCTCAAGTCATGCGGCCATCGGATCGGTGAACACGGAGCTATTCGTGATGCGCTTCGCACCGGCCGGGCCATGCTGGGCGAACACGCTGCGATGTTCGATTTCATCGGCGCGATCAATCGCGACGTCACCGGCGGCATTGCCGATTCGGTGCAGAAATCGCTCGGTCGTGGTGAAATCACCGGCATTTTCGATGCGCTCTCCACAGTTGCCGCGCATCAGTTCATGTTAATGCCGTACTACTTCGCGATGTTTCACCAGAACCGCGAGCGCCATCTTCTGCCGCGCGTTACCGGGTATGGCGCATCACCCAGCGGCGAGCAGATGAAGCTGGGCGTCTTCACAGATACCTTCGATGAAGTAAACGGCGTCGGGCGATTCATCCAGGACATCAGCCGCCAGGCACGCGAGCGCGGCCGGCATCTGGTCGTGCACACCAGCACCAACGATCCACGGGTCGATTGCCCTTCGCGAAAGAATTTCAAGCCGCTGTTGAACCGTCCGTTGCCTTACTATCCGGATCAGCCGCTGACTATTCCGCCGCTTTCAGAAGTGCTGGAATGGGCCGACCGCCAGCAGTTTGATGCCATCCACGTTCATACCCCCGGCCCAATGGGACTTTGCGGCTGGCTGGTCGCAAAAATGCTTCGCGTGCCTTTGCTGGGCACCTATCACACCGATTTTCCGCAATATGTGCGCAGCCTCACGGGCGATCACCGTTTTGCCACCGCCACGGAAAGCTACATGAAGTGGTTCTACGGAAAGACCGATCGCGTCTTCTCCCGCAGCAAGGATTATCGCGGCCGGCTCCGCCAGCTTGGTTTTGCCGATGAAAAGCTTTCCATGGCGCTGCCCGGCGTGGATACGGAAAAGTTCAGCCCCGAAAAGCGAGACCTCCCAAAATGGGTCAAGCTGGGCGTCAAACAGACCTACAAGCTGCTGTATGCAGGCCGAGTGAGCACGGAAAAAAATCTGCCGTTTCTGCTTGAAGCGATGCGCGAGCTTTGTCGCAAGCGGGATGATGTTGTCTTGGTCATTGCTGGAGATGGTCCATATCAGCCGGCAATGAAGCAAGCGGCTGGAACCTTACCCGTTCATTTTCTGGGATATCAAAATGATGAACCGCTGTCAGCCCTCTATGCGTCCTCTGACCTGTTCGTCTTCCCGTCGACGACGGATACCCTTGGTCAGGTGGTGCTTGAGGCCCAGGCCTCAGGTTTGCCGGTACTGGTCAGTAACCAGGGCGGTCCCAAAGAAGTAATGGACGACCAGATAACCGGGCTGGTTCTTTCTGTTGAAAAAGCGTCGGTCTGGGCCAACGCGATTGATGCACTTCTTTCTGACACCCCGCGCAGAATGCGAATGAGCCGCACAGCCCCACACCGTATGGGGCGATTTTCACTCGGCCATACATTTGAGGCGTTCTGGGATGAGCATGTGAAGGCCGTTGCCCGGCATTGTCAGGAGGTAGTGGCCGACCAAAACGTGGAATTGAGTTCCAACGCTGGAATGAGTTTGGCGTAGTTCAAGTTTTAACCAAACCCACCTGCCCGCCCGGCGAGAAAACCTGCCGGGGGGGTGAGCCTTGGCCCACGGCGGTATATACTTCTAGCAACAGGAGTTTTCCGCCATGCCAAAACGATGTTCTGTTTTTGTCGCGGGAATTTTAGTCTGGGCTGCTTCTCAATCTTACGTCAATGCAGAGCAGGCAACTTCCCGGCCTTCGGTCCCTGAATCGTTTACCCGGTTTGTCGATGACGGCAATGGCGGTGGCGCGCTGGAGACAGCGGATGTTGCCTTCTCCAATCGCGATGGGGTGGCAGTGCACCTTATCGGCGCAATCCATATGGGGGAGAAGGCATACTATTCGGAGCTGAATAAAGACTTTCAATATTATGATGCTGTGCTTTATGAACTGGTGAAGCCCAGGGATGCGGCCCCGCCCCAGCCGGGAGAGCCCGTCAAATCCAGCAGTGGCATCGGCCAGTTGCAGCATTTTCTCAAAACAGCTTTAGATCTGGATTTTCAGCTCGATGACGTGGATTATTCCGCGCCGAATTTCGTGCATGCCGACATGGATGCTGAGACCTTCCGTAAGATGCAGGAAGCGCGTGGCGAAACGTTCGAGCAGCTATTTCTGCAGCAATTGATTAAGGCGTTCACCGATCCGCCGAAGGGTGCCGAGATAAGCGACGCGGAATCCTTGCGGGACCTGGTCGTCGTCCTCACGCATCCCGACATGGAACGGCAGATTAAGGTGGTCATCGCCCGCCAGTTGGGTGACATGGATGCATCCGCCATGGGGTTGGACGGTCCCAACGGCAGCGTGCTGGTGACCGAACGAAACAAGGCGGCACTGAAGGTTCTTTCGGATACGATTGCCTCGGGCAAGAAGAAGATCGCCATCTTTTATGGCGCGGCCCATATGCCGGATATGTCCAAGCGGCTTAAGGAAATGGGATTTGAGCCAGTGACAACCCATTGGAATCAGGCGTGGGATCTGAAAATTCGCGCCAATCAGCCGTCGGCCGCCGAAACGTTTTTGAAAAATATGTTCGATAATTCGAAAAGCGACAACAACTAAGGCGCGATGACCGGGTTGAAAGGCAAATTCATCGTACTGGATGGTGGCGAAGGCTGCGGTAAAAGCACGCAGGCGGCCCTGCTGGGTAAGGCGCTGGAAGCAGCGGGGATAACGGCGCTCTTAGTGCGCGATCCCGGATCGACCCGAGTGGGGGAGATGATTCGCGCCATTTTGCTGGACCCTGAAAATCCTGAAATTTCCATGCGCTGCGAAATGCTGCTTTACATGGCGGCCCGCGCTCAGATGGTTCGTGAACTGATCGCTCCCGCGCTGGATGCTGGGAAATGCGTGATTTCCGACCGATTCGTCTCCAGCACGCTCGCCTATCAGCTTGGTGGCGACGGGATGACGGCTGACGAGATTCGACAAGTCGCTAAGGTAGCGACGGCGGGGCGATCGCCCGACCTGACGATTATTCTGGATATGCCTTTGGAAAACAGCGAGCGACGAATCGTTCGCCAGCGCGATCGAATCGAGCAACGGCCGGTGGAATACCACCGTCGCGTGCGCGAGAATTATCTGGCGCAGGCGGCGGCTGATCGGCAACACGTTCACGTCATTCCCGCGGATCGAGATCGCCAAACTGTGCACGCGGATGTAATGAAGTTAATTAGCTTATTGAAATGAGCATTTTGATTCGACTGGAAAATATTTTCGGACAGCCAGCAGCAGTCGAGACGATTCGCCGCGCGCATCAGGCCGATCGTCTGCCGCACGCCATGATCTTTTCAGGACCAACGGGGGTCGGCAAAGCCACGACTGCGGGGGCGCTCGGAGCGCTGTTTCTCTGCGAAGCACCGGGTCCCCTGGATGCCTGCGGCAAATGTACAAGCTGCCGCGCGATGGATTCCGCTTCCCATCCAGACTTCCACGTCATCACCAAGGAGCTGGCCCGGCTTCATGATCGTTCGGGCACCAGCAAGGCCACGCAATTGGGCATCAATGTGATTCGCCGCGAGCTTAATGAGGTGGCCGGCCGCAAAACAACGATAGGACGCGGCAAGGTCTTCGTCATCGAGCAGGCGGAACTGATGACGTCCGCCGCGCAGAATGCGCTTCTGAAGACCCTTGAGGAACCGCAGGGGCGAACGATGATTGTGCTGCTCACGGAAAGTTTGGGCGATCTTCTTTCAACCGTGCGGAGCCGCTGTCAGACCATCCGTTTTTTGCCTTTGGACGTGGAATTAGTGCGAACGGAATTGATTAAGCGCGGGATCGATGAGATCACTGCTCAGCCGGCGTCGGAAATCGGCGACGGTTCATTCGGAACGGCTTTGCGATTCATCGAAGACGGCGTTCTCGCACCCGCGGCAGCCGTGGCAGACGCAATTGATGCAACCCTGTTCGGTGGCGCACCCGCTGACATCGCTGACCTGCTGCGGAAATCCGCCGAAGCGCAGACGGAAAAGACTCTGGAGCGCGATGAACTGGCCAGCAAAGATTCCGTGATGCGCGACTGGCTAGGCGTATTTATGTCCATCGCAGCGCGCCGCCTCCGTCAGCGACTGGCAGAAAATGTCAATGAAGCCACGCTGGAGCGCGCCTGCGACGCGATCGATTCCTTGGCGCGAGCGGAGAAATATCTGGACGCCAATGTGAACGTCAGCCTGACCCTGGAGCAACTGGGATTGAGCTTGCGTCCGTTGCCAGTTTGAATAGTCAGGCAAGCTGTTCGTTACACACTCATTTTTGCCGCGGTCGGCCCTTGGCCTGCGGCGTGGCTGTGAGCGGATCATCCGGCCAGGAATGCTTGGGGTATTTAACCCGCAAATCTTTTCGCACCTGGAAATAAGTCGTGGACCAGAAACTGCGAAGATCGCTGGTGATCTGCACGGGCCGATAGTTCGGCCCCAGCAGATGCATCAAAACCGGCACCCGCCCCGCGGCAATGCGCGGGGTATCAATCCACCCAAATATCTCTTGCAGGCGAACCGCCAGAACCGGCGATTGCCCGCTAGTGTAGGACAGGCGAATGCGATTGCCGGTTGGAACCTCGATCGATTCTGGCGCATGTTCCAGCAAAAAACGATTCAGCGGATATTGAAGGGATGCCTCGATCGCTTCGGCCAAATTGACGCGATGAACCTCCTCAACGCTTTTCTTCCCGCGACAAAGTTGGGAAATAATTTCGCCCAGTTGCTCCGCCCCGAACTCCGGCCAGGGATGTTCGGGCATGTGCCGTCTGAGCAGACCCACGCGGGCCAGCGTCATCGCCGCGTTCTCATCGGCGCCGAAAATTTCCATCGCGCGCGGTCGCAATTCTTCGGCCAGCTTTTCACCGGCTGCTTCCGCATCCAGCGGGGCATCACGATCCTCCGTAAGAATCAGCTCGCGATAGCGCGTCAGGCCCCGGCCCACGACGCGCTGCCGCTGCTGATCGAACACCACCGTCCGCTCGCGAACGATTGATTGTGGGAATAATTCAAAGAGCCAGTCCACTTCAATTGCGCTGGCGATGCGCACTTCCGCTTCACATGTCTGGCTGCGCGGATTGTGCTGGGCATCCAGCGCAAGAAAGAATTCCGCCTGCCGCACGACCGATTCCGGCGCAAGCCGCACGCCGCTTCCATCAACCATGATTCCAGCAGCAGGATCATTCACCCGCCTGCGACAGACGCGATCCGGATAAGCCAGCAGCAAAAGCTTCAGCAACAGCATGTGGGATGGCACCTGCGGCTTGGCACTGCCCAGGGGCTTCGCGAGCCGGCGCAGTTCGTCCCGGGCCTTTTGCACTTGCCAGAGAACGGAGGAATCCAGCTCGTCACGATCGCGCGAAGCATTCGGACTTTGCAAAATATCGAGGCGAATCAGCAGGTCGCTGTCCCCTTGCGTTTTAGGACCGGCGAGATGCCGCGGCTGACTGAAATCCGGTCGCAAAATATCTTTTTCTGAAAGCAGGGCCGCCAGCGCCGCGCCTTCCTCAGCGCATCCCGCATCCCCTGCCGCAAGGAGAAGCCGCCCCAGGCGAGGATGCAGCGGCAGATTCATCAGGCGGCTGCCCACCTCCGTTGGTTGCTTGGCATCGATAGCGCCAAG
Organism: Planctomycetota bacterium; assembly: GCA_030775485.1. Lineage (GTDB taxonomy): Bacteria > Planctomycetota > Phycisphaerae > Tepidisphaerales > Tepidisphaeraceae > JALYJB01. Next base: position 11,637 of record JALYJB010000024.1, read on the forward strand.
CATTTCCAACAAGCGCTCCGCGGAAGCGAGATGCTCCCCTGGCGGGGGCTCGAACCAATCGAAATCCGCGGGATTGGGTTTACCCCACGCATGCAGATCGAGCACTGTTCCGCACAGATCAACACGCTGAATCTCGGGCGATTCAAATTCATCCAGCCCCGCCTGCTCCTTCGCCGACCAAAGCCGCACGCATTTGCCCGGCGCCGTGCGGCCCGCCCGACCGGCTCGCTGCGCAGCAGAAGCCTTGCTGATCCGCACAAGTTCCAGGCGGTTCAGTCCCCGGCGCGCATCAAACTGCGGCACGCGCGCCAGGCCGCCATCGATGACCAGCGTCACGCCATCAATCGTCAGCGATGTTTCCGCGATGTTGGTGGCCAGGATGACTTTTCGCCGCGGCGAAGGCCGCAGGGCAAGTGCCTGTTGTTCCGGCGGCAAACTCCCATGCAGCGGCAGAACCGCAAGATCAAATTTGTCCGCTAGCGATTCGAGCTGATTCATCGTCCGGCTGATTTCCTGCGCGCCAGGAAGAAAAACCAGCACATCGCCGCGAGATTGCGGATCCGCGTTTTCGATTTCTCGCGAAATTGCGGCAACCACCCGTCCCACCACCGGCAGGTTTGAATGATCCAGATATTCGATCTCCACCGGGAACGTTCTCCCCGGCACATTCAAAATCGGGCAATTGCCCAGAAACCGCGAAGCCGCCTGAGCCTCCAGCGTAGCGGACATAATGATGATCAGCAGATCGCCACGCACCGTCTGCTGCATTTCGCGAAGCATCGCAACGGCCAAATCGCTGTTTAACGAACGCTCATGGAATTCGTCCAGCACCACCGCGCCAACGCCCGCAAGAAAAGGATCAGCCAGTAATTGCCGGGTGAGAATCCCCTCGGTCAACACGCGCAGGCGGGTGCGCTGTGAAATCTTTTTCTCAAACCGGATGTGATACCCAACTTCGCCGCCAATTTCCCAACCGTTTTCATCTGCAATCCGCTGCGCCGCCGCCCGCGCCGCCACCCGCCTCGGCTGCAGCATCACAAGATTCGGATGGTCCCCCCCAAGCAGTCCCGCACGCAAAATCGCCGGCGGAACGCGAGTAGTTTTGCCCGCGCCGGGCGCCGCCACAATCACCAGCGCCCGCGCTTGGCGCAATTTCTCCACGATCCCACGTAGCTCAGAATCAATTGGAAGAGGAACCATCTTTTTTTAAGCGAAAGCAAAATGGTTCGTCATGATCCCAACAACTCAGCGCAAAAATTCCGGGTTCAGCCCCTTGAGTTCCTTAACAACAAACTGCCCATCCTTGCGAATCAGCTTGCCATCAAAATAAACTTCCCCGCCGCCCACCTCCGCGGTTTGCCGCATCACCATATCCCAGTGAATCCCGCTCTTGTTGCCATTATTCGCTTCGTCATAACAATTGCCCGGCGTGAAGTGAATGCTCCCCGCGATCTTCTCGTCAAATAAAATGTCCTTCATCGGCTTCGTGCAATAAGGATTAAACCCAATTGCAAACTCGCCCACATAGCGCGCCCCCGCATCAGCATCAAGCACCTCATTCAGCTTATCGGTGGCCGAACTCGTTGCCTCAACAATTTTCCCTTTCCGGAAAACAAGCCGAATGTCCGAATGCGTCGTGCCGCGATAAATACTCGGGCAGTTGAAGTGGATGATCCCATTCACGCTTTCGCGCACGGGCGCGGTGAAAACCTCCCCATCAGGAATGTTCACATGCCCGTCGCACGGAATAGCCGGTATGCCCTTAATGCTGAAGGTAAGGTCCGTATCCGCCGGTCCTTTCAGATGCACCTGATCGGTGGCTTCCATCATCTTCTTCAGCGGCTGCATCGCCCGGCTCATCTTCCCATAGTCCAACGTGCAGACATTGAAGTAAAAATCCTCAAACGCTTCCGTGCTCATTTCCGCCATCTGCGCCATGGAAGCGCTCGGCCACCGCAGCACGCACCAGCGGGTGGATTTTATCCGCACATCCCGATGCACCTTCTTCCAGACCGTCTCTTCATAAATCTTCTGCCGGTCCGATGGCACATCCCCCATCTCAGAAATATTCGCACTCCCGCGCGCCCCAATGTAGCACTGCACGTTCTGCATCTGTAATTTTTCAACCTTGGAGATCAGGTTCCACTGCTCCTCCTCCGCCACCATCATCATCGCCCGGCTCACCTGGTTGCTTTTCAGAAGCACCAGCGGAAATCCCCCCGCATCAGCCGTATGCCGCACCAGCGCGGTCGTAAATTCATGAGGTACATCAATCGCCTCAATCAGAATTTTTTCCCCCTTTTTAACAGCACAGGAATAAGAAATAAGCATCGAAGCAAGCTTATCGACGCGCGGATCGAGCATGGGCGGTTCTCCCTACGGTTGATTTCAACGGGTGGGTGTTTTACAGTATTTCCCGCAAAAGGGCGATTAGCTCAGTTGGCTAGAGCGTACGGATCACACCCGTAAGGTCACAGGTTCGAGCCCTGTATCGCCCATTGATTCTTCTTCGCAGGGTTTCGCATCACCCCGCACCGCGTCGTTACTCTCTGCAATTTCTGAGGTTGAAGATTCGCCGTCCGAACATGGTGCGACGCCTTGCGACGCCAAACGTGCAGATGCTGCACCGGATTCTACACCACCCACTTGCTCTGACACGCCCGCAGCCACGGCAAAATGCTCATCGGTAATTTGCAGGTAGTGATCCCTTGCGACGACTTCGCTGTTGCCGATCCAGGCACAGACCACATGAGCCGGCCACGTCTCGGTTAGCTCCGTCTGACGGGAGGACCGCAAATTCTGAAACAGCTTCGGCCAGGGCTCGATTCCTGCCTTGTCCAAGATTCGTAGGAATTAGGTCCGGAGATTCACCGAAGGGTTGCGATACCGCGTGATGACGTGAATCGCCCCCTCTTCCGCCTGGGCCCACGGGAATAGTGATAGAACTCTACAACGGCACCGGGGCAAGTTTCCTGTGCGGGTATTACGCGATTCCGTCCAGTCCCTTGCGTTCCACCAAGGAAAGTAGTTTGAGCGACGGACCTGCCGGTTTCTTTTCTCCCCGTTCCCACTTGCTCACGGAATCCTTCGTGACGTTCAGATACGACGCGAATACCGATTGACTCACATCCTCGCGCTCGCGAAGCGCGCGAATTTCGTTGGCGCTAAAATCATGGATTGGGGTCAGACACGAATGATCAAACCGGCGCATGGTCTGTTTATCGATGATGCCAACGCCATGGAGGCCGCTGGCAATCTCGTGTATCGCCGCTCTAATGTCGCTCTTGTATTTCTTAGTCTTCTTCATGGCACGTCACCTCCTTAAATTCGCCGCGTTCCAGTAATTTTTTTAGGTCTTCATTCGAAGCCGCGAGCAGGATCTCGGCAAGCTCCTTGAAGTCCCGCTCCTCGCCTTCGTCGATATTCGTCCGCTCGCTTTTGGCAAAGCCATAGACGAAGAAAGACCGTTCGTCCCGGCGGAATAGGATGATCGAGCGATACCCGCCCGACGTGCCTTCATTAGGCCGGGCAATTCGCTGTTTGATCACACCACCGCCATAATTCGCATCGATAAGCCCCCGTTCCGCGTCCCTCACCGCCTTGCAGAGGCTCACGTCATCGATACGCTCCTTGCGGGCGAATTTCGCAAACCGTTTGCTCTTAAAAACTTGCACGCGGAGCCTTCTCTTCCGTTGTCTCTGATCTAATACTATAGCACTAAGGACTACATATCAACAAGAATCATCATCGGCTCGATGAACACCCATCACTGTTAAAAAATGTCCGTTTTTGTCGAATCTTACCCGTTCACGGTTGCCTCAGGAACCCTGCCTAACTTTCGGTATTTTGATCCTTAAAGAGAGGCACGAAGAATCGTGAGGATTGCCGCCTGTACCGCAGGTGAAAGCCGTGACCATTTGGCAATGACTTCCGTTAAATCCGGTGGCAGCGGAACTGGACCAGAAGGCAAAAATGCACCGGATTCTGCACCACTCGCAACCGTCACCCTTTGATTTTCCGGCGATTTTTGAATATGTTCGAGCGCTGTATCGCCCATTTCAGCTTGCAGCATTTCACTCCGGCGCGTTTGCCTAAGGTCCTTCACTGCATTACATTTCCTTCTCGCTTTCATCGCAACAATACGTCCTTGGCGCAGGTAGTTCAGCTAACGAGGAAGCCAATGGCCAATACAGAAGGTAAGAAACCGCAAAATCGCCCCGCGGGATTCAGCCGCCGGCGATTTCTTCAGGGCGTCGGCGCCGTCAGCGCCGGAGCCATGCTTGCCGATGCCAATATCGTCAAGGCGGAAACCCCGCCCGCCAGCACCGCCGAGAATGCCGCGACCGAGGGAACCGTTGAAGTCACCCTCAATATCAACGGCGCCAATCGCAAGGTAAATGTCGAGCCCCGAACCACGCTGCTCAGCGCCCTGCGCGACCGCCTCGATCCCGCCCTCACCGGCCCCAAGCTGGTCTGCAACATGGGCACCTGCGGCGCCTGCACCGTCATCATGGACGGCCGCACCGCCTATTCGTGCAGCGTTTTGGCCATCGACACCCTCGGCAAAAAAATCACCACCGTTGAAGGCCTCGGCACCCCCGATCACATGAACGAAGTGCAGAAAGCCTTCTGCGAAAAAGACGCCATGATGTGCGGCTTCTGCACCCCCGGCTTTGTAACCACGGTTTCCGCGCTCTTGCAGACCAATCCCAATCCAACCCTGCAGGAAGTTCGCGAAGCCTGCCACGGAAATTTCTGCCGGTGCGGCACATACACGCGCGTTTTCGAGGCCGCGCTGGCCGCGGCCAAGGCGGGCAGGTAGTTCAGGCGCATCGCGATGTTCAGAATCAAAACGACGGAAATTTAAGGTGAACCATGGCGGAAACCGAAACAGCAACCCCCACCTGGGGCCCCAACAATCAGCACCGCATTCTCAACAAGCGCATTCCGCGCGTGGATGGCCCCGCAAAGACCACCGGCACCGCCCAGTACACCTACGACGTGCGCCTGCCCGACATGCTTTATGCCCGTATCCTGCGCTGCCCCCACGCCAACGCCAAGGTCACCGCCTACGACGATTCCGCCGCGCTGAAAATCCCCGGCGTCCGGGCTGCCATGCAAACCAACGCCAATCTCGCTTACGAGGGCGCCCCGGTCGCCGCCGTCGCCGCCGATACGCCCGAGCAGGCTGATGATGCCATCCGTGCCATCGTCGTAAAATACCAGGTGCTTCCCCACGCGGTAACCTATGACGAAGCCATCAAGCCCGATGCTCCGCATGTTTTCGTCAAGCAGCCCAATCGCGTAATCGGCAATATCGGCGCCCCCAACAAACGCGGGGATCCCGCCAAGGTTGAAGAAGCCTTCAAAACCTGCGATGCCGTGATCGAAGCCGAATATCGCACCCCGCGCCTGCATCACGCCTGCCTCGAATCCCACGGCGTCGTTGTCGATTACCGTGGTGGCGATACCGCCACCGTTTATTGCTCCACCCAGGCCACCTTTTCCATACCGGGTGATTCCGCCAAAGTTCTTGGAATCCCCAAGAACGCGGTTACCGGCATCGTTCAGTACATGGGGGGGGGCTTCGGATCAAAATTCAGCCCCGGCATGGAAGGCAACCTCGCCTGCCAGCTTTCCAAAATCGCCGGTAAGCCCGTCAAGCTGATGTTGAATCGCCGCGATGAATTCCTCACCGCCGGCAACGGTTCCGGCTCCGTTCAGAAAATCAAAGCCGGCGTCACCAGGGACGGCACCCTCGTCGCCCTCAGCGCGCAACAATTTCGCCTTGGTGGAATCGGGCAGGGCAATCTTTCTACTCAGCCCTATATTTACAAAGCCCAAAACTCCTATTCTGAACTGGGCGCGGTCTACACCAATGAAGACTCCTCCCGCGCCCTGCGCGCCCCCGGCCATCCGCCCGCCTCCTTCGCCATGGAATCCATGATGGACGAACTCGCCGCCAGGATCGATATGGATCCGGTTGAGTTCCGCAAGATGAACCTCACCGGCGATGACGCGCACCTCCGACAGCTCGTTCGCGGCGCCAAGGAAATCGGCTGGAACCGCCGCAAGCCCAACGGCCAGTGGCCCGGCACTCTCAAGCGCGGTTTCGGCTGCGCCCTCAGCACCTGGGGCGGCGGTGGGGGGCCGCAGTGCGTTGTTGATGTGACCGTCAAAACCGATGGCGCGGTGCAGGTTGCCGTTGGAACCCAGGATCTCGGTACCGGCACCCGTACCTATGTCCGGGCCATCGTTGCTGAAGAGCTGGGCCTGGAAATGCACGATGTCGTCGAAAAAATCGGCGATACCCGCCTAGGAAACGCCAATTCCTCGGGCGGCTCAACCACCGCCGCCTCCCTTTCCCCCGCGGTGAAGGTCGCCGCATTCAACGCAAAAAAGGCCATCGCCGAGCGCGTCGCGCCATTGCTGGGCGTTCCGGCCGATCAAGTCGTCTTCGCTGACGCCAACGTTTCCGGCAACGGCAAAACCCTCAGCTGGAAGCAGGCCTGCATGGCGCTTCCCACCGCGGGCGTCGCCGTCCGCGGTGAATTTCAGAAGAACCTGGCCGCGGGCGGCGTCCACGGCGCGACCTTCGCCGAGGTGGAAGTCGATGTCGAAACCGGCCACACCCAGGTTATCAAAATGGTCCATGTGCAGGATGTCGGCCTCCCCCTCAATCGCCTCGCGGTCGAAAGCCAGATCAACGGCGGCATGATCACCGGCATAGGCGTCGCACTGCTCGAACAGCGCGTCATGGACTCCGATTTGGGATTGATGCTCAACCCCTGGTTCAACGATTACAAACTCCCCGGCGCCCTGGAAATGCCCGAGCTGGTCCCCCTCATTGATGATGACGATCCGCGCCAGGCTGTCGTGGGGGTCGGTGAGCCTCCTTCAATTCCCGGCGCTGGCGCAATCGCCAACGCAATCTTCAACGCCTGTGGCGTGCGGGTCCGCGAAACGCCCATTACTCCCGACAAGATTCTAACCGGCCTGCAGAAAGCCTGAGTGCCAGAGGAAACGAGCCATGAAGTCATTCGAATGGTCAAGCCCCACAACGGTTGAAGAAGCGGTGAAGCTGCTCGCCGCCGCGGACCAATCCGCCGATGTCGACGAGCTTCCGCGCCCCATGGGAGGCGGCCAGGATCTTCTCACCACCATGAAGGATTACATCACCCGTCCCAGCCGCGTGGTGAACCTGAAATCCATCCCCAACATGGATCGCATTCAGGGTGATGCCAAACAGGGCCTGAAAATCGGCGCGCTGGTCAAACTCGTCGAACTGGAAGAACACCCCGAAATTCGCGCCAGCTTCCCCGGCCTCGCCCAGGCCGCTCACTCCATCGCCACCCCGCAGATTCGCCACCTCGGCACCATTGGTGGTAACCTCTGCCAGCGCCCGCGCTGCTGGTACTTCCGTCTCGAAGAAGTCATCTGCCTGAAAAAGGGCGGCACCGAATGCTACGCCGCCGCCGGTGAAAACAAATATCACGCCATCCTTGGTGGCGGCCCTTCCTATATTGTTCACCCCTCCGATCTGGCCACCATCCTCGTCGCCCTTGGCGCCGAGCTCACCATCGCCGGCCCCCATGGCAATCACGATCTTCCCATCGAAAAATTCTTCAAGCTTCCCGCCGTGGGATCCGTCCGCCGCGAAAACGTGCTGAAGGACGATGAAATTGTCACCGAAATCCGCATCCCAGCTTCTGCGTTCGCCGCTAAATCCACTTACCTGAAATTCAAGGAACGCCCCTCGCAGGATTTCGCCATGTCCGCCGCCGCCGCCGCCGTCGAACTCGGCCCAGACAAAAAAATCCTCCAGGCACGTCTGGTTCTGGGAGGTGTCGCTCCCATCCCCTGGCGCGTTCCCAAGGCCGAAGCCGCCCTCATCGGCAAAACCCTGGACGAAAAAACCATCGCCGATGTCGCCGCCCTCGCACTCGAAGGTGCCGAGCCGCTTGAGAAAAACGCATACAAGGTCCCGCTGACCCAGGCCATCGTCCGCCGGGCACTCACCAGCCTCGCCGGCAATCGCGCATAGGAGATTTTTCCATGAGCACCTCACAAATCAAACCACCCGCCACTCCGTTGCAGACCCCATTCTGCGGCGAACTCCGATCCAAAAAGTTCTTCATGCTGGATGTCATCGCCACGGACGCAAGTCAATATCTGGACGAGAGTAACCACTGCTGGTGCTTCCACACCCAGCAGGTTCTCGGCCCCGATGCCGGCATGGTCAGCCCCCACGATTGCATTCCAGGCCGCGCCTGCTACAAATCCGCGCTGGCCCCGCACCCCTAGCCCCGGCTATAATGGAGCCGTCCTTTTCCCCCGGAGCACCCAATGAACTTGATCTCTTTAGTCCTTGCCGCGTTTGTCACCATCGGCGCCCAGGCCAAAGCCCCAGCCCCCATCACCGGTGATTATGTCGAAGTCCGCACCGCCAGCGTCTTCGCCGGCGCTTGCCACTACAACGGCGAACTGGTGACAACTGGCCGCGACGCGCTCCTTGCCATGAACATCGCCTCCGGAACCTGGAACGGCACCAACCTCGCCGGCGTCCGCGTCATGGCCGACGTCAGCTCTCCCGACAATCTCGGCAACGAAAAAGCCGCCCGTAAATCCGAAGTAGTCATCGACAGCGCCGCCACCGATCGTCAGGTAGCCGCCATCACCAGCATCCTCCGCACCCGCTACCAGGCCGCCCTTGGCGATATCGTCTCCATCCGCCGCGCCCCCATCACATTCACCCACCAGGCAGACGAATACAAAGTCTCCGCCGAAGGCTTCGCCTCCTACGACGTCCAATCCATGCCCAACAACGACTGCTGCAAACAGCCCAGCCTGGTCTGGTACACCCCAATAGTCCCCCTCACCAACCGCAAGGTAGGCTACACCATCACAGCCTCCTACTCCGCCGGCACTAACTCAGAACTCTTCCAGCGCGGCGACGAAAACAGCGCCTTCTACGGGCAGTTTTCGTTATAAATTTGCTTCGCCTGTTCAGCTGTTAGGCGGTACATGCCCAGATCAAAAGAGGCCGACCATTTTTCAATCGATGAAAGCCCGCAATGAAACAGTCGCGAGCGGGTAGTCCACAAAAGAAGATCGTAATCATCGCGGGACCTAATGGTGCGGGGAAAACGACCTTTGCTGAAGAATTCCTGCCAAATGAATCCAACTGCCGTCTATTTATCAATGCGGACCTGATTGCTCGAGGAATTGCGCCATTCGTGCCTGAAGCCGCAGCAATCGCAGCGGGAAGAATAATGTTGGGTCAGATCGCGAGGAATGTCGCGGAAGGAAAGAGTTTTGCGTTCGAGACGACCCTGAGCGGAAAGAATTATGCGCGGCATATTCCGTGCTGGCGCGAGGCTGGTTACCATGTGAAGTTGATATTTTTAATGCTGCCTTCGGCAAAAATGGCCGTAAGCCGCGTACGGAACAGAGTGCGGCAGGGGGGACACCAGATCGCCGAGAACGTTATCCGGCGTAGATTTTCTTCTGGATTGCGAAACTTCAACCTCGTCTACAAAAAATTGGTGGACAGCTGGGTACTGTATGATAATACCCAAGGAGCAGCGGTCGTAATTGATCGAGGAGAGACAGATGAATAAAAAAGATAACATGTCCGATCCCGACATCATCGGCTCCCTACCCGCCATGCAACGCGCCTTCGCCCGCGCCAAGCGCGTTGCCCGCGCAACCAACACCCCACTCATCGTCATGAGCAACGGCAAAATCACCAAACTAAAACTAACCCCCAAAAAAACCCACGTCCCCAAAAAACGCCGCGCCAAACCCGCCCCAAAAATCTAACGCCTTTTCACCCTTCGCGACCTCGGCGTCTTGCCGGTTCAACACTTCTTTCCAAAGACCCAGACAGAAAGTCACCCCGAAAAACTACAAAAAGATACAAAACGCTAAAAATTTGCCTACAAAAATATACAAAATCGCAAATTTATTTTTATTCGCAACTCTTTACTAGCACAGAATTTCCAACGCGCCAGAATCAACCTGCCAAAAAATCCGTAAAAATCCGTCAAAAACCTTCACCCTTTGGCCCATATACAGAGGGAGAGCATGTGTTCAAGCCTCACCCCACTCCTCGAATCAAACCAGCACCAGATACCAGAACATCATCACCGATTCCTTAACCAGATCATGATTGGAATGAAAATGCGTATCCAACCCCCCAGCTTCAAACCCCAGTTTCGCCAGAAACTCCAGCGCCGGAAAATTATCCGCCGGCACGCCAGCCATCACCGCCCGCATCTCCTTTTCCCGCGCCTGGTGGATAATCTGGAACATCATCCCCTGCGCCAAACCCTGCCGGCGAAAATCCGAATCAACCCGGATGTCCAGCAATCGATAAACCTTCGCCGCCTCATCCGGTTGCGCCGTCGCGGCTGCAACAATCCGCCCCTCATGCTCCGCCACCAGCGCAATCCCCTCATCCGCGCCGCTGGCAATTTGCTTGATCGTAAAAATCTGCTCGTCGGTCAGGATATGACGATGCACCCGCTTCTCCCGCAGCGCGCGCGGCTGAATCTTCCAGGAGGTCGCAAACCCCTCCCCCGCGCGATCGATGTGCAGATACTCTCCCGATTCAATGACCGCGTCGATCTCCCGCGCGTCATCCAGATCGGCAACAGACATCGCCCGGATTTCCATCCCCGGAGAATACCTTAACTCTTCGGCGGATTCAGCCATTTATTGACGTTCAGCCAGTTAACCAAAAGGGTCGGCCAAACGCCCAGCGCCGGGTCTTTCAGCGCCAGCCCAAATCCATGCTTCCCCGACTGAAGAATATGGAGCTCCGCCAGAACATGGTTTTTATGGCAGGCCATGTAATAAAGGATTGAATTTTCCGCGGGCACCACCGCGTCGGCGGAGCCATGCACCAGAAACGCCGGGGGCGTTTCCCCTGTGACGTGTTGCTCGGGCGACATTTGCGCCCACAGCGCCTCATCACTGCTGGCCAGCAGCGCGTTGCGGGAGCCCTTATGAACGTAGGCGGCGTCCGTGAAGGTAATCACCGGATAAATCAGCACCGAGAAATCCGGCCGCGAGCTCTGGCGATCGATGGGGTCGGCCGCATCAGGGTTGCCCGGATCGAACCTCGTGGAAACCCAGGCCGCCAGGTGCCCACCCGCCGAAAAGCCCATGACGCCAACGTGTTTTGCGGAAATATGGAATTCGTCCGCCCTCAACCGCGCGATCCGCAACGCCCGCTGCGCGTCCCGCAGCGGAATTGGATTGTGGTAGCGCGGCGCATGCCGATAGCGCACCACAAATCCCGCGATTCCCCGGCTCACAAGCCAATTGCCAATCTCCGTCCCTTCCAGAGTGGTGCTCAGATGGTTGTATCCGCCGCCGGGCAGTACCACGATGCCCGTACCCGTGTTCCGGTCCGGCGGCGGGAGATAAATATCCATCGTCGGCTCGGTCGGGTTGGTGTCGGTATCCTTCCCTTCAACAACATCGGGCGTCACATCCCAAAGCTTGATGCGCCGCGTTGTCGGCCTCGTCGTTTGTCCCGCGGCACGTGTCTCGCACGCCGCCACCAGCAACGCAGCGCTCAGTAATCCAAGACTTATCGACCGCACATAGTAATTCGTCACGCTTCCTCCAGAAGATTTGTCAGCCCGAAGCTTACACCATCGCGCGATGGTGTCGACCAGAGTACGTCATCCGATCTGCGCCAGCCCCAGCGTCTCTCCAAATTGCTTCAACACCGCGGCGCGCAAAGGCATATGGATCGACTTGGAAAGCCGCGGATCATCCGCCAGCAAGGCCTGCGCATCCTCCTTCGCCAGCAGCAGAAGATCCATTTCGCTGGTCAAATCCGCCAGCTTCAGTTCAGGAAGCCCATGCTGGCGGGTACCAAAGAATTCACCCGGCCCGCGCAGTTTTAAATCCATCTCCGCAATCTCAAACCCGCTGGAGGTGGAAACCATGGCAGAAAGCCGGTCAGTAGCACCATCGCTCACCGAATCAGACATCAGAATGCAATGCGAAGGGTGCGCCCCACGACCCACTCGACCGCGAAGCTGGTGCAATTGCGATAACCCGAATCGCTCCGCTTCCTCGATAATCATGACCGCGGCATTTGGAACATCAATGCCAACCTCAATCACGGTGGTCGCCACCAGCGCGTCAATCTCCCCAGCCCGAAACGCGCTCATCGTCCGCTGCTTTTCCTCCGCGGAAAGCTGCCCATGCAGCGCCGCCAGCCGCAGGCCAGCCAGCGGACCCGCCGTTAGTCTCGCCAAATGCCGCGTAACAGACTTCGCCTCTTCGCCGCCGTCATCATCAATTTGCGGCAAAACGATGTACGCCTGTCTTCCCTCCCCAGCCCGCTCCCGCAAAAAGGCGTATGCCTTGGCGGATTGCGATTGCCGCAGCCACTTTGTCTGAATCGGCAACCGCCCCGGTGGAAGCTGCTCGATCACGCTCAGTTGAAAATCCGCAAAATACGAAAGCGCCAGCGTCCGAGGAATCGGCGTCGCTGTCATCACCAGATAATGTGGGCAAGTCGCCTTATCGGTCAGCGTTGCCCGCTGCCGAACTCCCAGTCGATGTTGCTCGTCCACCACAATCAAGCCCAGATTGCCGAATTCAATCGTCTCCTCAAGAAGCGCCTGAGTGCCAACCGCAAGATGAATTTCTCCCGACGCCAGCCGCTCAGACAATGTGCTCTTCGCCTGCCGGCGCGTCCGGCTGGTCACCAGATCAACATTCACCCGCGAATCGCGCAGCAGGCTCTTCATCGTCAAAAAATGTTGCTCCGCCAGCACCTCCGTAGGGGCCAGCAACACCGCCTGCATCTTGTTCGCGATCGTCACCAGAATCGCATAAAGCGCCACCACCGTCTTGCCGCTGCCCACATCCCCCTGCAGCAGACGTTTCATGGGCCGCCCGCTCTTAATATCCCCCACAATTTCCCAGATCGCCCCTTTTTGCGCTTCGGTCAGATCAAATGGAAATCGTGCCTGAATGCGTCGATCAAGAGTCTTATCAATCCTAAGCACCGGCGCCGAAATGCGATCGTTGCTCAGCCGATGGCTCATCGCCAGCCCAACCTGCATCAGCATCAGTTCGTCGTAAATCAACCGCCGCCGCGCGGAAACCGCCTGCCGCTGATCTTTCGGATGATGAATCGCCCGATACGCCTCCGCTCGCCCCATCAGTTTTCGCCGCGCAAGCAATTCAGGTGCAAACCATTCGGGAACCGCCGCCAGTGCATGCTCGGCATTGGCCTGAATAAGTCGGTCGATCACCTCGCTGGTGAGCCGCCCGCTGGCCGGATAAATGGGGCGGAGTTTTGAATCGGCGATTGCTTCAGTCGATTCCGCGACGATTTCCCATTTCGGATTGCTCATCTGCGGCAGTCCGCGAAAGTAGCGCACCATGCCGCGCACGCGAAGCATCAGGCCCGGATGAATTTGCCGGCGCAGGTAGGCGCCGTTAAAGAAAACCAGGCTCAGGCGTTCCTGCTCCTGCGAAAGGGTCGCTTCAAATCGCGGTCGCCCCCGGCCCGCGATGTAGTTCACAGCCGTCACCTCGCCCCGCGCAATGCCAATCTCCTCGGCCCTCAGGGAGGCAATCGGTTTTTCTTCGGATTCAAACTGATAATCGCGCGGAAAATATTCGATCAATTCGCCAAGCGTTCCGATGCCAATACCGCGAAGCTGGCTCGCGCGAACATTGCCGACGCCTTCCAGCTCGGCGATGGATTGGCTAAGTGATGTGGATGAAGCGGTGGGGCGATCGGCCATCAAGCTCGGGTTTGCGGCAGCCATCCGGTTTTGCGCCCTAATCCGCGGACTCGGTCCAGCCTTCCTGGCCGATGAGCTTCACGAATTTGCACGGGCAGATGTCAGATGGAATCAGTTGGTCTCCCTGGCGCCGAATTTCAACCAGCATCTGCTGGGCGTCGTCACCCACGGGAAGAATCGCAATGCCGCCATCGGCTAACTGGGCCGAAAGCAGTTTACGCGGAATGTCCGGAGCACCGGCCGCGATCAGAATTCGATCGAACGGCGCCGCCTCAAGCCAGCCCGCCGTCCCATCGCCGAAGCGGAAGTGAATATTGCGCAGGTCAAGCGCCATGATTTTTTCGAAAGCGGAATCCAGAAGCGGCTTAAGGCGCTCGATGGTATACACCTCGCGCGCCAGCCTGGCGAGAATAGATGTGTGATAGCCGCTGCCCGTGCCGATTTCCAAAACCTTGTGTGTATCCTGCACTTGCAGTCGCGAAGTCATCAGCGCCACCATATAAGGCTGGCTGATCGTTTGCCCATGGCCGATGGAAGCAGCCCGATCCGCAAAAGCCGTCTTACGCGTGTCAGGCAGGAAAAACGCATCCCGTGGCACCGAACGCATGGCAGCAATGACCCGATCGTCACGTATGCCGCGCTCGATGATCTGCTGGCGGATCATCTGCTCCTGCGGCGTGATTTCTCCCAATTGATTCATTGCCGTATTCTATCCCAACATGAGCCGCAAGCCGAACCATCCAGCACCGGTTTTTGCTTCGCCGATACAATTTGTCACTCTAACGACCGATTTTGGATTAAGCGACTCCTACGTCGCTTCCCTAAAAGCCTCGATTCTCCGCCAGGCCCCAAACGCCAGGCTGATCGATGTAACGCATCAAATTCCTCCCCAGGATCTTGCCTGCGGAGCCATCATGCTGGAGAGGGCAATCGATGGATTCCCGCCCGGCACGGTTCACCTCGCTGTGGTGGACCCCGGCGTGGGAACCGACCGCCGAATCCTGATCGTCGAAATTCATGGCCAGCTAGCGGTCTGCCCGGATAACGGCCTCATCACCTGGGCCTGGCGCCGCCTCGGTCCCGGCCAGGCGCACGAGCTGAAGTGGCGCCCCCCTAAAGCGAGTTGGACGTTTCACGGCCGCGATATTCTCGGCCCTGCCGCGGGGATGCTGGTCGCCGGTAAACCCATTAACGAAATCGCCGACCCGATCGATGACCCAGTGTTGCTGGACATTGTCCCCGCCAAAGCCCCCGCGCGGCGCGGCAGAATCATTCACATCGATCATTACGGCAACGCCATGACCAACATCCCGCGCGAGGCGTTCGGTATTGGCCGCAAGGCAAAAATCACCGTCGCCGGCAAGCCAGTCGGCAGGCCGAAGCGAACCTATTGCGATACCGCGCCCGGCCTGCCCCTGGCACTCTTTGGCAGCGCGGGCTTGCTCGAAATTGCCGTGCGCGATGGATCAGCAGCCAAATCCCTCGCCCTCCACGTCGGCGATGAAGTGGTGGTGGAGTGAAATGTCCGAACCCAATACCCAAACCCTTCGCCAGCTCGATCGCCAATATATCTGGCACCCCTTCACTCACATGCGGCAATGGATCGCCGACGAACCGCTGGTCATCACGCAAGCGGAAGGAATGCATCTCATCGACAGCGAAGGCCGCCGCTATCTGGATGGTGTCAGCAGCCTCTGGTGCAACGTCCACGGCCACCGCGTCCCGGAAATCGATGCCGCCATCACCCACCAGCTAGGCCGCGTCGCCCACACCACCATGCTGGGGCTGGCCAGCGAACCCGCGATTCTGCTCGCCGAGCAATTGATGAAAATCGTCCCCAAAGGCCTGACCAAAATCTTCTACAGCGACAGCGGCGCCACTGCCACCGAAATCGCTTTCAAGCTGGCCGTTCAATATTGGCACAATATCGGTCACGCTGAAAAGAACGAGTTTGTAGGCTTTGCCGAAGCCTATCACGGCGACACCGTGGGCGCAATGTCGATCGGGCGCATGGATGCATTCCATCAACCCTATTTTCCCATGCTGTTCAAAGTTCATTTCGCGCCGTCGCCCTTCGTCTATCGCAGTCAATCGTCCGACGATCCAGATGCAGTGCGCGATCAATGCCTCGCAAGACTAAAAAGCATTCTTCAAGATCACGGCAAACACATCGCCGCCGTCTGTATCGAGCCGATCGTTCAGGGCGCGGGAGGAATGATCATTCATCCACCGGGATACCTTGCCGGCGTCCGCAAGCTCTGCGACGAATTCAATGTCCTCCTAATCGCAGACGAAGTTGCCGTCGGCTTCGGCCGCACAGGAAAAATGTTCGCATGCGAACACGAAGAGGTAACCCCCGACCTCATGTGCGTCGCAAAGGGAATCTCCGGTGGCTACCTCCCATTGGCCGCCACCTTCGCAACCCAGCAGATTTTCGACGCCTTTCTCGGCGAACCCTGGGAAGGAAAAACATTCTTCCACGGCCACACCTACACCGGAAATCCCCTCGCTTGCGCCGCGGCATTGGCCTCGCTGGACTTGTTCGAAAAGAACAATCTGATCTCCGACGTCCAGCAGAAATCGGTAGCTCTCTCCAAAATGCTGGAAGAACTGAAGGCGTTACCCCACATAGGCGATATCCGCCAAAAAGGCTTCATGGTCGGCATTGAGCTTGTCGCCGATAAGGCCACGCGCAAGCCCTTTTCCCCCCGGAGACGAATCGGTGTCCAGGTCTGCGCAAGCCTCCGACGCCACGGTGTGATCCTCCGTCCCCTGGCCGATGTTGTGGTATTGATGCCGCCCCTTGCCATGGAATTAAGCGATCTCCGCATCATCGTTGACGCGCTGTCAGAGGAAATCGCCGCCCTTACAGATTGACCCCTATGCTCAGTCGCATCACCAAACCCATTCCCGGCCTCTTTATCACCGGCACCGACACCGGTGTCGGCAAAACCGTCATTGCCGCCGCCATCGCCAACCACTTCAAACGGCGCGGCATGCGCGTCGGCGTCAGCAAACCCATCGCCACCGGCTGCGTCCACCGGCGCGAAGGCTTGGTCAGCGAGGATGCCGAGTTCCTTGCCCATCATGCCGATTCCAGCGTCGCGCTGGATGTAATCTGCCCCCAGCGTTTCGCCGAGCCCCTCGCGCCCGCCGTCGCCGCGGAGCGGGCGGGGGAGGAGATCGATTGGCCCCTGATCGATCGCTCCATTGCCGAAATTTCTTCTCAATGCGATGTGCTGATCGTCGAAGGGGTCGGCGGGGTCCTGGTTCCGCTGGATGAACAACATCTCGTTCTTGATATGGCCCGGTGGCTCTCCCTGCCCACCATCATTGTTGCCCGGCCTGGTTTAGGCACCATCAATCACACCCTGCTAACCGCGCTTGCCCTGCGCGGCGCGGGCGTTCCCCTTGCCGGCATCGTCATCAATCAATATCCCGCCGAAATGCCCGGCGTGGCTGAGGAGACCAACCCCCAGGTCATCGAGCAATGGTCCAGCCTGCCGGTGCTTTGTCTGGCGCCACTGTTCGACGGCGCGCCCGGCGCGCGTCTGCCCGCCGATTTTGTAGCCGTCATTGACGCCGTCGATTGGGCCGAAAGGGCGATGCGAAGATAGGGATATTCGTGGAATCGCCCGCGCGGGGCGACTATAAACCCTCTGGATGGACCCCATCGAACTGCTATTCCTCGGCACCGGAACCTCCGCCGGTGTCCCCATGATCGGCTGTCACTGCCCCGTCTGCATCAGCACCGATCCCCACGACAAACGCACGCGCCCCTCAGCCGTCATCAGCTACGGCAAAACCCGCGTCCTCATCGACACCACGCCAGAGCTTCGCCTGCAATGCGTCAACTACGGGGTCGAGTCGATCAATGCCATCGTCTACACCCACGGCCACGCCGATCACCTCATGGGCCTGGACGATGTCCGCCGCTTCAACGCCCTAAGCGGCAGCCCCCTGGATGTCTGGGCCAGCGCCGCCACGCATGACACTTTGCAACGCTGCTTCGGCTACGCCTTCGTGGAGCCGAACCCCGATCACAAATTATTCCGCCCGCACCTGATTCCCAGATTGATTGAAGGTCCGTTCGAAATCGGCGAAAAAACCTGGATTCCAATTCCTCTCTTCCACGGCACAATGCCGGTCCTGGGTTTTAGGGTCGATCGCCTCGCCTACTGCACGGACGTCAACCAGATTCCCGAAAGCTCATTCGAACTGCTAAAAGGAGTTGAAGTCCTGGTCCTCGATGCGTTGCAATACCGAAAGCACATGACCCACTTTTCGGTGGATGAAGCCATCGCCGCCGCCAGGCGCATCGGCGCCCGGCAAACGTTCTTCACGCACATCGCCCACGCCTTGGGCCACGAAGCAACGAATAAAGCCCTCCCCGACGGAATGCGGCTCGCTTACGATGGGCAAATGATTTCCGTGTAGCGCGATATCGGCGGTTTCAGCCTATCCAATGGTGATAGTTACCGTTTCCGCACTAACGCCCTCGAGAAACGCTCTTACCTCAATCAGAACATGAATCAATTCCGAGCAGCCGCGCTTCTTGGCCTCGATCTTGATGAGGCCCTGATTTTCTGATTGGATTTCCGCAGGCTCGTACCGATGAAAGCCGCGCATCTCCGGCGGAAGCCATTTTCCCTTGGGAATGGCGGTGTTTACTGACACGTACCAATGGTCGTCATGGCAACTGATCCCAAAATAAATGCCGTCGATCAAGATACCACCTGCGCCGCGGGAGATACTGTCGCGCGGATCACCATAGAGGCCTGCCGTGCGCACTTGGAATCCACCCGTCAATTCTTTTGCCAGGGGTCGAAGCCGATCGACCGCAGCGATCAACGACCTGCGATCTATTGTCCTTGAATCGCCCGCTTGCGTTTCATCGTCACCGATGAATAAATGTACATCCTCCGCGTGTCCGGATTTTGCAAGGCTTCCAAGGCCCGATATAGCGGCATTTGGCAATTGCGACATGTACGCCTTCTCGTCAGCGCGGATTTCAATTGTGAATGACATAGTCGTTCTGAAAATATCAGGAATCCGCCAAAACATCGATAAACGACCGATGAAGGCAATTCTGGCGCTTTCCCAACGATTTTCGCTGACTTTCCCCCTCACTTCATGGCAAAATACCCCCCATGAGAGCGGGGCACCACCGGGCGACAGCCCTCCATCTGGCAGCCAACTACATCACCTTCGGCCTGATGGGCCAGATCGCCGGCGCTCTCATCCTGCCCATGATGACGTTCGATCACGAGCCATGGGGCATCCTCATGGGCAACCTGCTGCTTGTGCTGGGGACATCGGTCCTGATGGTGGGCTGTGGAATCATTGCCACCACGCGCGGCCGTCACCAGGCGTGGGGGTTGCTGGGGTTGCTAAGCATCCCCGGCGTCGGCCTGCTCCTCTGTCTCAGAACCCCGCGGCGAAAAAACAAGGGCGGGTTTGAAGTGCGATACCTCGCGCCCTATCGGCGCGATGTCTGGAAGATCGACATCCGCGTTAGACTGGATCCGTCTCTGGGCACTGGAATTGCCGAGCCGATCGTCTTGCAGATCGCCCGGGGCGCCAACGTCGCCGGCGCGGTGAAGATGCTGGCGGGGGCGCTGCCCGCATTACGCCAGAACCTTGCCGACCTTGCCTATCAAATCAACGGCCAATGCGTTACCCCAGCATACGAACTGGTGGACGGGAACGAACTATGCCTCGGTCGCAGCGTGCAGGGCGATGCCGAGCAAATTACTTTACCGCCGGCACAAACTTCAGCGCCGCTGAGTTAATGCAGAACCGCTTGCCGGTGGGCGCGGGCCCATCATCAAACAGATGCCCCAGGTGCGATCCGCAGCGGGGGCAGACCACTTCTTCACGATCCATTCCGTGGCTGTGGTCCGCAACGATCTTCACACGGTCCTCACTCTCCGCTGCAAAGAAGCTGGGCCATCCAGTGCCGGATTCAAACTTGCTCCCGGAACTGAAGATTTCCAATCCGCACGCGGCGCACCGATACACACCTTTTTCGTGGTTGTTCCACAGCGCGTTGTTGAAGGGCATTTCGGTTCCCTTCCCGCGCAAAACCTTGTATTGCTCCGGCGTAAGAATCGTGCACCAATCAGCATCCGTCCGAACGACTTTGTCGTTCGGCGAGGGCTCGGTCGTGGCAGGCTGGGCGTTCGTAACTGACGCGGCATCTGTTTTTGTGTTCATAGCAGGCTCGACTGTTTTTTGCAGTGGGTGATCTTCACAGGCAGCGAGAAGCACGCACGCGGTGATTCCCAAAATCGACAGGATTAGAACTTTAACATCCATGCCTATTTAAACGTTTGCTGGGTCGGGTAAATTCCCTCTCCCGGCGGCTGCAACAATTATAGCCCCCGCGCATAAACGTAGTACGGCAAAAGTATCGTCGATTTATGGCGATTTGGATGTTGGCTGTTCACCGGTTTTCTTGACATCCCCTTGCCAGCGACGTAGTTAACACTATCGGGCGCGGGGCTTCCGTGCCGAAGGAATTAGCGAGGGTTACGCGTGATAGCGGTTCGAGAGTTGACCAAGGTATACGGACAAACCTTGGCGGTTGATCACATATCGTTTGAGGTCGCCAAAGGGCAAATTGTTGGTTTCCTAGGCCCCAATGGGGCGGGGAAATCCACCACGCTCAAGATGCTGACCTGCTACCTCCCGCCCACCAGCGGCGGGGCGACCGTCAATGGCTTTGATATCTTCCATCAGTCGGAAGAAGTGCGAAGCCACCTGGGCTATCTCCCGGAAAACGTGCCTCTCTACACAGAAATGCGGGTCGATGAATACCTCGATTTCCGGGGCCGCCTTCGCGGGATGGAACGCACCCTGCGCCGCAAACGCATCGATTATGTCACCGAACGCTGCTGGCTGACCTCGGTTCGCCGCAAGACCATCGGGCACCTGTCCAAGGGTTATCGCCAGCGCGTCGGCCTGGCCGATTCCCTGCTGCACAACCCCGCAGTGCTGATTCTCGACGAGCCCACTGTCGGCCTCGATCCCACCCAGATCCGCGAAACCAGAAAGCTGGTGAAGGATTTAGGCGGCCAGCACACCGTCATTTTGTCCACGCATATTCTTCCCGAGGTTGAAGCCACCTGCGACCGCGCGATTGTCATCGCGGGTGGCCGCATCGTGGCGGAGGGCTCGCCCGAAGAGCTTCGAGCGAGCCGGCGCATTACCGCGCGCGTCCTGGTCGAATGCCGCGGACCTGAAAAGGAAATCGCCACCACCCTGGCCCGGGTGAGCGGCGTCAGTGATGTAGAAATTCTTAACGGTCAGGGCGAGGGGAAGGATCTGGTCACCGCGGCCCTCCGCGCTAGGGACGGATATGACATTCGCGAGGAAGTGGCCCGTACCCTTATTCAGCATGGCTGGCCCTTACGCGAAATTAAACTTGAACATGCGACTTTGGAGGAATTCTTCATCCAGGTAACGGCGGCCCAGGCGGCGGCCAGGGTCGCGGGATGACGGCCGTTTCCCGGGAAATGTTTAACGCAACCGGCAACAGAATTTTACGTCAACTTTGAACCCATCATGAATCGCGCAACAACTATCGCCCGCAGAGAGCTTAGCAGCTACTTCTTTTCCCCCATCGCCTATGTGGCCATGGTGGTGTTTCTCACCACCTGCGGCTTTTTGTTTCTGGATGATTTTACCCCAGGCCAGGTGGCCGGGATGCGAAATCTGTTTGATTGGATGGTCTGGGTGCTGGTCTGGACAATTCCTCTGCTTTCGATGGGCCTGATGGCCCAGGAATGGTCGACCGGCACCATCGAAACCATGATGACCGCGCCGCTCTCTGAAACCGATGTGGTGCTCGGCAAATTTCTCGGATCATTCTCGTTCTTTCTGGTGCTGTTGCTGCCGACGCTGTTGTACGTCGTCGTCCTGATGATGTTCGCCCAGCCACGGATCGATCTGGGACCGATCTTCAGCGGATATCTGGGAATTGTTCTTGTCGGTGCGTTGTTCACCTCGATCGGGCTGTTCTGTTCATCGCTCACCCGAAGCCAGGTTGTGGCGGCGGTGGCCACGGCGGCTGTGCTGTTCCTTATTACCATCGCCCCCTGGTGGGCCAGCGGCAAGCAGCTTACCCCCGGCTGGACGCAGCTTCTTAATCAAACGGTCTTCAAGCGCTATACCGATTTCAGCCGTGGCCTGATCGACACCGGCAACCTGGTGTTCTTTCTTCTTTCGACGGCCGTCTTCCTCTTTTTAAGCGTGAAGGTTCTGGAGTCGCGGCGCTGGAAGTAGATGGGTTTTTTCGTATTTGTGTCGGTGGAGAGTTTTGCCAAATGAGCGAGAGTAATTCAAAGTCATCCGTAGCGGCGAACCTTCCGCCCGAAACGCAGAAGGAGCGCTGGGTCAAATACGGCGCAAACGTCGCCCTCACGTGCGTCGTCGTCATCGTTCTCGCCGTGCTGATAACATTTCTGGCCCAGGCGCATGCCAAACGGATTGATACCACGCTCGGCGGCTCGCAGAGTCTGCGCCCGCAGACGGTGGATTTCGTTAAGGGCCTCAAAGACAAGATCAGCATTCTCGCGCTCTATCCCCGGCTTAAACCCGATTCTCGCGAACAGGATTACTATCAACCCGTGGCCGACCTTCTGGCGGATTATGCCTCCAAGGGCCAGCACATCACGGTTGAGCTGATCAACCCTGATACGGACAAGGACCGGTTAACCCGGCTCATTGGGGAAGTGACCAACAAATACGGCGGCGAAGCCAAGGGATACAAAGCGCTTTTGACCGATCTGCCCCCGCGGAATGAAACGCTGCAAAAGTACGCGGTTGACGAAGACGCAAAGCTGGCGGCGCTCCCGGAAGCCAAGGATCAGAACCTCCAGCAGAAGGTGCTGGTGGCTCGCCTGACGCTGCGTGGCATGGTCAGTCAGTTGGCGACTTTGAAGGAAGCGATCGATACCGATCTTGCCCAGCAGATTCCCAGCTACAAGGACGCGGTGGATCAGGTCCGCACCGTCTACTCGCAGGCCTCGCAGAATATGGGGCTGCTGACCGAAGTGCTGGAATCGTTTAAGTCCGATCCAACCGTGCCAGCGGCTTTTAAGGACTACGCTCCCGATGCTGAGACGCGCCAGGCAGCCATTACAAAGGTAACGGCGGCGGTGCTGGATCGCATCACCCACCTGGGCGAACTAAAGGAGCTGGACGAATTTCGCCGGCAACTGACGACCAATTCAATTCTGGTCATGACCGACACCGGCTACAAGATTTTGCAGTTCGGCGACCTGTGGAAGGTTCCCGAGCAAAGCCGGATTCTGGGCGGCAGCGATGCCAAGCCGCACATGGCCTTCGCGGGCGAGCAGCAGATCACCGCGGCGATTGCCTCGCTCACCGGCGGCAAGCGGCCGATGGTTGTGTTCGTGCGGCCCGGCGGCGCGCCCCTGGCGACATCCATGAACCCAGAGCAGGAGGCCCCCCTTGGCGCGGTCGCGCAACGACTGCGGGAATATAACTTCGATGTTCAGGAGAAGGATGCCAGCGGGCAATCGGCCGGCCAGGAACAGGCCGCTCCGGAGCCGACAGATGAACAGATGAAGTCGGCGATCTGGGTGGTCATTCGACTTCCGGGTGATAACCAGGGCGCAATGGGCATGCCCGGTTCCTCACCCGTCAATGCAATGGTCGACAAGCATCTGAAGGAGGGTGGATCAGCCATGATCCTCCTGATGCCGACCGACGATGCGATGAATGATGTGCTGGCCCCGTGGGGAATCCAGGCCAAGACCGATTACGCCATTGCCCATGATGTTGCCACGGGGCAGGCGCGCCGCTCGACTGATCCTCTGGATTCAATTCTCCAGTCGAATCAAGTGGTTTTCCTGCTGAACGAGTATGGGAATCATCCGATCGCCGCGCCCTTGCAGGGACTGGGCTTCCTCACATACGGCACGGCTCCCATTGCAATTACGCCGAATTCGCCCGCGTTTATCAAGGCGGCCGGGCTTCTGCCGGTTCCGTTGAATCCGCATGCCTGGGCCTCTTCCGACACGCAGGCCCTGATGCGCGGCCGCGGCGACAAAGTTCAGTTCACTCCCAAGGCCGATTCCGAAGCCCACCCGATTCCCGATCTTGATAACACTGCTGACAATCGGCTCTATTGCGCTGCCGCCTCAGAAAAAACGGGTGGGGGGCGCGTGGTCGTCGTGGGAAGCGCGAACTTCGCCACCGGCGATCTGGTGAACCTGCGCGAAGCCGATCGACCTGATATTTCCCGCCTCCCCGGCAATGCCGAGTTTTTCACCGACAGTATTTTCTGGCTGGCGCACCTTGATCAGATGCTTGAGATCGGCCCGCACGCGCTGGAAACGGCGCGAATCAGGGATATGTCGCCTGCCGCCCTGGCGTTCTGGCGGGTTGGCGTGCTGACAGTCGGGCTGCCGTTCGCCGTAATTGTCGCGGGATTATTGGTGTATGTGCGCCGCCGCGACTAAAAGCGTTTTACGTTTTAATAGGTTCGATCATTCTTTTCTGCCGCACAGATTGCAATGAACTTCAAAACGACAATTATTCTGATCTGCCTGTTGGTTGTGGTGGGGGGCGCCGTC
This sequence comes from Planctomycetota bacterium, assembly GCA_030775485.1. GTDB lineage: Bacteria > Planctomycetota > Phycisphaerae > Tepidisphaerales > Tepidisphaeraceae > JALYJB01. The sequence goes on from JALYJB010000024.1 coordinate 36,025, forward strand.
TGGTGGACCGAGCGCGGTGGATCACCCTCCGAGCCGGCAACGCAGCAGCCGACTGGCGCCGAAGGGCGCAAGCTTCTTGATCTTGCCGCCAGCCGTGTAAACCGCATCAGCATCACCGACGCGACCGGCAAACGCACCAGCGTGGAGAAAACCGGTGGGCAGTGGCGCATGACTGATCCAGTCGACGCCCCAGCCGTGGATTATTCGGTCCGCGATCTCATCGGTCAGGTCACCGAAATTCGTTCGCACGGTCAGCCCAGCACTGATCCGGGCGCGGATTCAGGGTTGGATAAACCTACCTACGTCATCGAGCTTGGATCGGACGATGGTAAAGCCACCAGGGTGGTGCTCGGCAACAAGACCGGCGTCGGTGACATGATGTACGCCCGATTGGGCGACGGCGACATCAATCTTGTGGACGCCAATATCGATAAAGCGCTGAAGACCGCGGCCGATGATGTTCGCGATAAACATCTGCTCACGATTAAAGATGCCGACGTGAAGCAGTTCCGAGTGACCTCTGGAGACAAAACCTTGGCGGGCGCCCGCATCGGCGGCAAGTGGCGGATTCTTGAGCCCGTGGCGCTGCCAGGCGATGAAGCTTCGATCTCCTCAATGATCTCCAGTCTGACGAGTCTCACCGCCACCGAGTACGTCAAATCAGATTCCCCTGATCTTGCCCTGGCCCAGTTCAACCGGCCCACGGCGCGTGTATGGCTCAGCAGTGATGCGCCGACAACACAGCCCGCAACCACGGTTCCATCGAATCCAACCGGTGGATCAAGCCTGGTTCTGGGCGCGCCGGACAGCCTGGCCAGGGATCATTACTTTGTGCAGTTGGCCGATGGCCAGGCCGCCAAAATCGCGGGAAATCTGCTGGATGCGTTCAAGCGAACGCCCTTGGAGCTGCGCGATAAGGATGTGGCTTCCATTGCACCAGCCGACGTGACGAAAATTTCAATTCTGAAGGAAGTCTATCCGCCGCCCGCCACCCAGCCGGCGATGCGCGAAATCGCGACAACGCTGACCAGCACCACGAAGGTTTCCGTCGCGATGGCGGTTCCGGAAAAGCCAAAGCCAGCCTCCTCGCAAACAATTTTGCTGATGAAGCGCGCCGAGCCCGCGCCGGCGATGCTGGGTCCGACGCTTGCCGTTCCGCCAACCCAGCCCAGCACCGGCCCCACAACGCTGGCATCGACCAGGCCCGCCACCATGCCTGCCGAGCCGGTTTCTCAGTGGCTGATTGACGGAGATGCCACTCAGCCCGCGGACGATGCCAAGGTTGTCACGCTGCTCGGCAAATTTCAGCCGCTGCATATCGAGAAGTATGTGGAGCACCCCGCGGATTCAACCGTCGCCCGCCATTATGTGATTACCCTGACCACCCAGCCCGCCGGCGGGCAGGGGAGTGTTAACTACCAGGTGGATGTCACCAAATACGCAGCGGATGCGCAAAATCCCGTCGCCACCTACAACGGCCTGACTTTCGAGCTTCCCGCCACGTTCCTCGATGCCCTGGACGCGGATTTTCACAGCGCCAAAAAGTAGCCGCCCGACGTGATTCCAGAGCCAAAAACCGCGACAATGCACCCATGGCAAAACCCATGAAGGCGCTGGGCCGCAAGTCAATCCTGACCAAGTCCCAGCTCGCCAATTCCCGCTTGATCCTGGATGCGTTCCCCAACCCGCGCCCGGATCGCGACTATGAAATTCAGTTCGTCTTCCCCGAATTCACCAGCCTCTGCCCCGTGACCGGCCAGCCGGATTTCGCGACAATCACGATCAATTACATCCCCGATAAACGCTGCGTGGAAATGAAAAGCCTCAAGCTTTATTTCTTTTCGTTCAGAGACAAGGGGATTTTTTACGAAGCGGTGGTGAATCAGATATTGGATGACCTGGTCGCGATTCTAAAACCAAAGCAGATGAAGGTAACAGGAAAATTCGCCGTCCGCGGCGGCACCGAAGGAATTGTCACCGCGGAATATTGCAGAATAGATTAGCAGGTGGAGATAGCGCACGATGGAAGATAGCCCGGTCAACAGAGGCATTTCCGAAAGGCAAGTGAAGCGAGGGCTACCACTAGGGCTAGGGTATTCGTCCGGTGAAAATTGCATCGATAAACGATTATGTCTGGGGACGTGGGTAGGGTTAGTCTTGATGATCCTCCAATTTCTCTGGATATGGCCGGCGGCATTTTGGCAAATGGGCACATATGTGGACGGCACAGTTAAGCGTCCTCTCCGCGATCTTTTTACCTATATGGTTTGTGTTCTGCCAGCGATCCCCGCAGCCGCAATTAGCTTTTGGGATATTTGGCATCGTTTCCGCAAGACTGGCACTCTTCTCGAGTGCAAAATTTCAGTTATCGTCTTGATTTTCGCGTTGGTTTTTTTAGCAGTTTCGGCCCTTGGCTGGATAGGTGACGATATCGTGAACCGTAACATCCCGTATTAATTGTCATTGCAGATCTGATGGTGATCGTCGCGAAAGAATGGCGCTAACACCCTCAAGGTGTTTGCGAAACGATGGTAAATCAGATATTGGATGACTTAACTCCCTTCCCCTGGTACGCCGGGGGAGGGCCAAGGGTGGGGGTCTTAGCTTTTAACGAAGTACCGGTATTCCGATCACCACTACCCTAAACCAGCATCATCGCCGGCTCTTCCAACAATCCCTTCAGAGTCCGCAGGAATTCCGCCGCCGTTGCGCCATCGACGATTCGATGATCCGCCGAGAGAGTAAGTGTCAGCATCGTGCGGGCGACAACCTGGTTGTTGTGAACCACCGCACGCTTCTCGGCAGCCGCCACCGCGAGAATTCCCACCTGCGGAGGGTTAATGATCGCGCTGAATTCGCGAATACCGTAGGTGCCCAGATTGCTGACGGTAAAGGTGCCGCCCGTCATTTCATCCTGCTTGAGGCGCTGGGCGCGGGCGCGATCAATCAGTTCCACAGTCTGCTGGCGAATTTCCTTCAGCCCCATGAGGTGGATATTGCGAAGGACCGGGACGATCAGCCCGTCCGGCACAGCAACCGCCATTCCCAGGTTCACATCGCCGTAGCGGGTAATTTCCGTGCCGTTGAATGTCGAGTTGACGGTGGGGTGCCGAAGCAGGGCGGTGGCGACGGCCTTGGAAATAAAATCGCCCAGGCTCAGGCGCAGCTTCTGAGGCTCCAGCATCTCATTCAGCCGGCCGCGCAGCGTGGAAAGCTCTTCCACATCCACATCGATCGTCTCGTAAAAGTGCGGAATACTCTGCTTGGAAGCCTGCAGCGCCTTGCCAATGGCGGCGCGCATTTTGGTGAGCGAAATGACCTGCTTTTCACCACTCCCCAGCCGCGGCGCCGCGATCTGCGCCGCCGGCACTGGCGGGGCGTAACTGAGAATATCCTGTTTCACGATCCGGCCATTGGGGCCGGTGCCGTGCAGCGTTCGGGGATCGATCCGCTTTTCGGCCGCCATCCGGCGGGCAAGCGGGGTGATGAGGATGCGATCATTGCCGTTTTCTGAACGCGGGATTGGAGGAACCGCCGTCGCCGGCTCGCGCGTGGCTCCATGCCCGACATGGTCCGGCTCATGAATCTCGCCGCTGCTGGCCTTTTCCAGGGTGGCGCTCGCCATTGCGGGCTGCCGTGCCGGAATCTTTTCCGCCGCTTTGGGCGCTGCCGGGGCTGGCTGCGGACGGGCAGCGCCCGCCTTCGCGCCAGCCGATTTTTTCACTTCAGCAGCGTTTTCCTGGCCCGTGGCCACAATCGCCAGCAATCCACCGACGGCAACCTTCTGCCCCTCGGCAACCACAATCGCAGCCAGCGTTCCCGATTCAAACGATTCCATCTCCATGATGGCCTTGTCGGTTTCCACGTCGGCGAGTTTCTCGCCCGATTTAACCTTGTCGCCTTCTTTCTTGTGCCATTTGACCAGCGTGCCATCGGTCATCGTGTCGCTGAGTTGAGGCATGGTGATTTCTGAGGGCATGATCAAAGCTCCCAATCAAACTGATTTGTCCCGGAATCCGTTCCGCCTGGCAGTTTCGAGGCGCCATCGCGGGGCATTCATCGATAGCAGACTTCCTTTACCGAAGCCACGATACGATCGACGCTGGGCATCATCGCCTCCTCCAGAAAGTGGGAGAAGGGGACGGGAATTTCGTCGCTGTGGATGTATTCGATGGGGGCGTCCAGATGATCGAAGCAGGCCTTTTGAATCTTGTAAACGATGCCGCTGCCCATCCCGCAATAGCCCCAGTCCTCATCGATGACGACGCAGCGATTGGTCTTCTTCACCGATTCAACAATCGTGGGCACATCCAGTGGCCGCAAGGTGCGAAGGTCGATCAGCTCGACATCGATGCCGTGGTCTTTTTCAAGGGCCTCGACGGCCGACCGCACCACGCGCTGCAGCGGTCGTCCATAACTAAGAATCGTGACATCAGCGCCCGGCCGCTCGACCCTGGCCACGCCCAGCGGCACGCAATATTCCTCGGAAGGAACTTCGCCCTTATCCGCGAGCATCTTTTCCGATTCCATGAAGATGACAGGGTCATCGCAGCGAATGCTGGTCTTCAGCAGGCCCTTGGCGTCGTAAGGGGTGCTGGGGGCGACAACGATAAGGCCCGGGATGCGGGCGAACATTGATTCCATGCGATGGCTATGCGTTGCCGCAAGCTGATGCGCGATGCCATTGCCCCCCCGGAAAACGATCGGCACCTTGAACTGGCCGCCCGACATATACCGCACATTGGCGGCGTTGTTCACGATCTGATCCATGCAGACCAGCGCGAATGACCAGCTCATGAATTCAATGATCGGCCGCAGCCCGCAGCAGGCGGCGCCAACGCCCAGGCCGGAAAACGCGGCTTCGCTGATGGGTGTGTCGATGACCCGGCCGGGACCGAATTTATCGAGCATTCCCTCGGAGACTTTGTACGCGCCATTGTACTGGGCGACTTCCTCACCCATGAGGAACACGTTTTCGTCGCGCTCCATCTCTTCTGTCATGGCGTCGCGGAGAGCTTCACGAAATTGAATCACTGGCATAAGGTTCTCAAAATTCTTCCACTTGATCGATTTACATCGACACGGGCAACCGCGGCGGCAATCAAATCCGTTATTTTTCCAGCGGATATTTCTCAGCGAGAATGTCGTTGAACCGGTCTTCGAGTGCTGGGAAAGGATCGGCATCAGCCTGGCGGGTGGCTTGATCAATTTCCTCCGCGGCGGCGTGATCGATCTCCTCGATCTGCTGGTCGGTGACGAATCCCAGTTCTTTCAGGCGGTTTTGATAAAGGGTGATGGGGTCGCGAAGCTTGGCACGTTCGGCTTCATCTTTCGAGCGATACTTGAGAGGGTCCGACATCGAGTGGCCACGGAACCGATAGGTGTTGGCGACGATGTAACTGGGACCCTGGCCGGAGGTCGCGCGGTCCTTGGCCTTGGTGAATTCCGCGATCACGGTATCCAGATCGTTGCCATCAATGTTGTAATGCGGCATGGCATAGCCGCACCCGCGCTGGGCAAGATCGTGCTCGGCGCTGGCTCGCTCGACCTGGGTGCCCATGGCCACGCCGTTGTTCTCAACGACGAAGATAACAGGGGATTTCAGCAGGCTGGCGAGGTTGAGAGATTCGTTGTGCGTCCCCTGGTTGATGGCCCCATCCCCCATGAAGCAGAAGGTCGCCCCTCCGGTTTTCTTGTAGGCTTGCGCGAAGGCCATTCCCAGCCCCAGCGGAATCTGCCCGCCTACGATTCCATGCCCGCCGTTGTTGCCAACCTCCGCCTGGAACAGGTGCATCGAGCCGCCCTTGCCCTTGGAACAGCCCGTGGCTTTACCGAAAAGCTCCGCCATGGCAGCGCGTGGGTTCATTCCCAGCGCCAGGCTATGGCCGTGACAGCGGTAGCCGTTAACGAGATAGTCCTTGGTTTTATCGAAGATGGCGGCGGTGCCGACGGCGATGGCTTCCTGCCCGCTGTAAAGATGGCAGAACCCGCCGATCTTCTGGCCGGGGCGGGTGTATTCCTGATAGGTTCGTTCTTCAAAGCGCCGGATGAGAATCATCATCCGCAATCTCGCGCGTTCTACCTGACCGTCCGCCTCGGTTTTCTTGGTGGGCGGGCGTCGTTCCATCGTGTCGGCTACAGCCATTGGGTGTGCTCCATAAACATCATCAACGGTCGCGTTTTGGTCAGCCAGTTGCCAGTCCGATCAACCTGTCGCGGCCAGAGGAAACACCAGGGCTTCAACCCTACCGGCGAAGGCATTCAAGAGTGTAGTGGATTTCATCCACCCTTCAAATCCGGTGCCGCATCAGCACGCCGGGCGGGGCGCAATTTTCCCTTTAGCGCTATCGGCGCGCTGGATGTGGAAGTATACGGTTTCCAAAGTGAAAAGTCGCCTAGGTTTTTTAGCTGTAAGTGACGCCAAACGATGATTTTATTGCGCGGTTGGCCCAAGCGGCAGTTCAGACCGAATATTGCCTAAGCGCGCGGCGCAATGTTGCATGTAGGTCTCATATTTTGTGCGAAAATCGACATGCTGGTCCCTGGCGAGTGAATATTGGTTGGTTTTGGGGTCAAGAAAGAAAGTCTTGTTCTCTTTTTCAACAGCGCCAAAAGTCTGCAAAATTGTTGCCTCATCGGCCCCGCCGATTGTGGCCTTGCTGTATTGCTGGCCCGTTCGCGGATCTTTCGGATAGGTTTTGCTGATCACGGCATCGTCCACATAGTACTTCAGCACCGAGAGGGCAAAGAGAGAAGCGGCCTTGTTGTAGTGGTTGGCTGCATTGCCCAGCAGCGTCTTGCGCTGCTCGCCCGTGGCGGACATCGCCGCAAGGTAGTCGGCATCCGCTCGGAAATATTCTTCCTCGCCGGCCACGTCGTCCAGATGTGAAAAGTATGTCGGGGCGAACTGCGGGAAATTGCGAGTGTGTTCCTGGAAATCGGCGATGGCATCGACACAAAGCTGGATGGCCAAACGATAGCTGTAACTCGCTTCCTTCCGCGCCGTTTCGTCGACGACGGTGGGGTGAAGGCCAATTTTGCCATCGGGGATTTCAAGGCTGTCGGGGTCGAGGCTGGAATCCGCCGTCTGGCCCACCATGCGCAGTTCAAACCGGCGGGCGCGTTCCCATTCATCCGTAATCCAATGTTCCAGTGTAATGCCAGGGCGAGAATCCACCACTGGATCGGTGCTGCCGGCCTGGATCGGATGCTGATGGTGCAGATTCAGCAGCATCTGCGAACGTTTCGAATCGTTGTAGGCCAATGCCAGTGACGAAAGACCGTAGGGGAACGGCTGATACCTGGCCAGAAATTGGAGGCGCGAGCCGTCGTACCAGGGCTGGTCAGCGGCAAGATCAGCGGGGCGGGGGAAGCGCGGCTTCAGCAGTTGGGGAAGAATGTTCCCGTCGATGTCGAGCATGGGATCGAGACGCCCCCGCTGCCAGGTTGGGTCCTGACGCAGCGCGGGGTTGATCGCATCCGGCTGGGCGACGATGTCCGATCCGCTAAAGGACCTGGTCATCGCCTGATAAATCGCCGGTTCCAGGTAAACGGTGCTGGTGTGATTTTTCTCGCTGTGGTTCAGCGGCGCCACTTCTTCGATCCAGCCAAGTTTCAGCGCCAGCGCCCGGAATTCATTCACCCGTGAATCAGGAAACGTCACGCGCATCAGCGTCTGCGTTTCCCGCCGAATGCGTCCACGGTAATAAACGTGTTCCCCGCTGGTGCCCAGCTTGTTGTCGTAGATCGAAGCAACCGTCAGGATGATGTTGATGTCATCGTGCCGCCCCTCGTCCACCTTCTGAGCGTAATCCAAGGCATCGAGAATAATGGCGTATTTATTGGCCAGGCTCGACATCTGCACGGTCAGGTTGTAGGCCTTGTTCCAGATCTGGAAAAGATGCACGGTGTCGAATTCCGGCTGGAGGAGACGAATCCATTCAATCTCGGTATCGAGATCTTCCAGATTCCGCTCCTGCTTTTGCCGTTCGGTCATCGGCCACAGAACCATGACCAGCGGCCCGCGAAGGCCGCCGAGCAGCAGGGCGGTCGCAAAGCTGGGAAGGGCATTGAGTGACGATTGCGAAGTGGTGCTGTAGGTGGCGGTGCCGATCCCAGCCTGCGTTGCCGTTCGCCGATCCATGGCCCATTGCCGCGTCAGGCCGCTGGCGATCAGCGATATAATCAGCATGCTCACAACCGCAATCCGGCCCCTGCGATTGGCGGCGACAACTTCATTGACCGGTTGGCGTGCCGGTGGCGCGGAAGTGGTTGTCATGGCGCCACCTCCTTGTTCTTCAGGATGAGATACCCAATAACGATTGCCGGAACCCCGAACCCGCCCATCATCGCGAATGCCTCGGCCAACTTCTGGCTTGGCACGCTGATCCCCTGTTCGATTTTATCGATGGCATCAAAGCTGCTGGGATCGGGAAGAACACGCGCGACATAACGCAACGTCGCCGAAAGCGTTTCGACGCTGGAGCTGACGACCTTGGCCACGGGCGCATCGGAAACTTTGAAATCATTCACAATCTGCCGGCCCAGGTCCGCCCCCGTGGTGTCGGCCAGATGATTGACTCCCCAGCGGCCCAGCAACAGAACCACAACCAGCACAATTGCAATCGGCCACGAAAGGAATGTGCTGCATGCGACGGCAAGGGCGATCACCAGAATGCTCATCATCCAGAGGATGGAAAGGCTTTTAAGCAGATTCCATTCGAAATTTTCGGTGCTCACGACCAGTTGCAAGGACGCGGGAAAGAACCCGGCGAGGTGGCCCGTGTTGCGGCAGCGGACGACCAGATCATAATTGCCGCCCGACACCGCGTTTGCCGGCAGACTGAAAAAAGCGGGCCGGCGGCTTTCCACCTGAACGGTGACGGGGGTCGATTTGCCGTTGTCCACGTCAACCAGATTCATATCCAGCGCTGTTGCGTCTTCCTGTCCCTCCTGAATATCAGAATTATCGCGCTGTATCTGGGTCGTGATTTCGAACGCCAGGTTTGCCGAATCCGCCGGTGGAGGCGCGTTGCGGAAACTGAAGACCGCCACGCTGGTTCCTTCGTCGGCGCCCCCTTTGAGCTGCTGTTCCAGGCGCAGACCCAGTCGCCCACGGAAGATGGTGTGCATCGGTCCAGGGATGAGCGAAGCGCCGCCCCCTTCCACAAGCAATTGCCCATCCTTTAAGCGCGGCACGAACAGATCGACCGGATGCCCGTCCACCAGATAATCGGTGTGTTTGCTGAGGCCCACCACCCGCACGAACAACGATGGATGACCGAGCAGCAGGGCGGCAGATTCGGGTGGCACCCACCCATAGGCAAAGCTGCCCCTGGTTCCATCGGCAAGGGTCATGGGGTCGCTCAACCGAACGGCGGCCGAGGTTGCATCCGGAGCCACCTTATTGGTCTTGGCGAAATCGATGATGCGCGCGGCAAGCTCCGTGGCAGTCGATGCGCCGATCATCGGGCCGGTGAAGAGGCTGGTCTGATTTTCATCCATGACCTCGATCGAAATCACCGGCGGAGCCAAAGGCCGGCTGGTGGGCGCGGTGGTGGGACCCAAGATCGACGACTGCGTAGCTGCCGGCTGATCATTCGCTTCGCCGGTGCGCTGATAATCGAGTCGAACCCGAACCACAATTCCCGATTCCCCCGCGTTCTGGTGCGCCCATTCGCTGGGGTTTCCACTGGCCGGTTCGGGGCCGAAAATCGCGGCGGGATCGACGGGGTATTGCAGCATCAGATCCTGATCCTGCTCCCCGTTAAATACGCGAACGTTGCTCTTGGGGTCAGGCGGCCGGCCATACATTTCCAGGGAATCAGGCGCCCACAGATCGCGGGCCGATAGGAGGCCGGTCTGCTGATAATGGGAAAGCCGCGCGCGCTCCGTGTCGCTGATTTCCCCCTCGCGCAAACGGTCGGCAATTTCGTTCTCTCTGCCGCGCGCCCGCCCATGCAGGTAAAGCGAGGTGAAGACACCCATGATCAGCAGGATGGCCAGCGAGACCCGGGCGAAACCCACCACCTTGCCAAGAACGATCTCCAGCCGCGTGATCGGCTTGGTCACAATGGTGTAGATAACGCGGGTTTCAATCTCCTTGGGGAGATTGGTGCAGGCCAGGATCACGGAGGTGAGAATCACAACCATGCCCGACGCGAACAGGCAAAACTTAATGGTCTGGCGGATGGCGTCCGCTTCGTCAAAAGCGCGTTCCAGCTGCGTCACAACAATTACACCCAGGATGGCCAGCGGGGTAATCCAAAGCACGCGTTTGCGGATTGATTCTGAAAAGCAAACCCCGGAAATTGCCCAGGTCCGGCGAAGGCTGAAATGCGTGACTTCCCGCCGCCCAAATCCGATCAGGCCGATACCAACGATCAATCCACCAACAATCCAGCCCCAGTTGTCGGTGAACCAATTTGCATCAGCCATGGGCAGCAGGGGGCGAAGATGAAGCGCGGCCGCCAGACCGAGACCAGCGGGTGAAGAATGAAAATCGGGATCGAGCGCGATCGCCACAAACAATCCTTAAATCCGCGATAATCCAGGGCGGCGCCGTCAGCCGGAACCGACCGACGATTGCCCGGTTGTTGTGTTGTCCCTCACGATGCGAACAAACAAATCTTCCAGCGTTGTTGTCGGGTGGGTGATGACCGTGTCCCGAACGCCCATCTGAGCGAGAAACTGCTGCGTGTCGGCAATCTGCTGATCGGTCATGCCGCGGGTCTGAATTTCCGTAATGTCTTTCACCTGCAGCAGATCTTTCACCTGTCCGATCGTCTGCATGGCGCCGCGGAACAAAATGGTGATTCGGTCGCAAACATCCTGCACGTCCGCAAGGAGATGGCTGCAAAGCAGCACGGTTTTCCCCTGGGCCTTGAGAGACAGGATCAGATCCTTCATCTCGCGCGTGCCGATCGGGTCTAAACCAGTCGTCGGTTCATCCAGGAGAATAAGGTCGGGATTGTTAATCAGCGCCTGGGCCAGGCCGATGCGACGGGCCATGCCCTTGGAATACTCCCGCAACTTCCGCTTACGGCTTTTGGCGTCGAGGCCCACCGTTTCCAGCAGGGCGGGTACGCGACGGTTCAGCTCGCGACGGGGAATCTTAAAAAGCTGGCCGTAAAATCGAAGGGTCTCTTCACCATTGAGGAATCGATAAAGATAAGACTCTTCCGGCAGGAAACCGATGCGTTCATTAATGAAGGTGCTGCCCGCGGGGTGGCCCAGCACGGTTGCCGAGCCTTTGGAGGCAAAAATGAGCCCCAGCAGCAGCTTGATCGTCGTGCTTTTGCCTGAGCCGTTGGGTCCGAGCAGGCCGAAGACCTCACCGCGATGGATCGTGAGGTTAAGGTCATTGAGGGCGCGGACTTTGTCGCGTCCCCAGAAGTCCTTGTAGACCTTGGTCAGGTGCTCGGTATGGACCGCTTCGTCGTTGGATGCGATCATGATTCGAGTGCGATCGTGAAGGAATGAGGCGATTCCGCCGCCTGCCAGACATCAGAATGCGCCGGTCGGAAGGAAGTTGCAGCGTCCGCGCGCCAGATATAAATCAGAAATCCGCCACCAATATTAACAATCGTTTGACGAGCCAGGCATTATCGCCGGGCAACCGGGGGCTTGCGCGTGGTGCGGGCGCGCCGCCGGCGCTTTTCGCTGGGCTTCTCATAGTAAGCCACCCGCTTGATATCCTTGGTGAGACCTTCCTTTTCGCACATTTTTTTAAACCGGCGCAGCATTTGTTCGGCAGTCTCGTTTCCGCGCGACTTTACCTTGATCATCGACTCGATCCTTTCAACGATTTCCGCACACGTTAAAATTCCCGCAACCCTAGGCTAAAATACTCTTTGCCAGTAAAGCCGCGAATCGATAGTCTAACCTAAGGTTGCAATTGTTCAAGAAGTGGGCGTTTCCGTCGCTATGGCATACCAGCATTCCATCCCTCTGCGCGTGCGTTATCCCGAGGTGGATGCTATGGGTTATCTCCACCACAGCCGCTTTCTCCAGTACTTTGAAATTGGGCGAATCGAGCTGCTTCGCCACATCGGTTTCAGTTATTCCTCGCTTGAACAGCGGGGGGTCTTTTTTGTCGTCACAAAGGCCGAAATTCGTTACCGGGCTCCCGCGCGTTACGACGATGAGCTGATTCTGACCACCCGCATGGTGCGGCAAACCCATGTGCGCTACGATCACGCCTACGAGCTGCGACGGGGTGACACGTTGCTGGCCGAGGGGTCAACGACCATTGCCTGCATCGGCCGCGACGGGCAATTGATGGCCATTCCGGATGATCTGGCAAACGTAGATGCTCCGCCTATGCAGAGCGGGAGTTGATCGATCTTGCGCGCGGGGATTTGGACGGGGACTTTGAATCACCAGAACTTCCACCGGCCGGCTTATTGGCCGCGGCCAGCAACTCCCTGGCTTGGGCGCGCGTGGTTTCGGTTGGATGCGCGCCGCCGATCATCTCCGCCAGTTCCTGAATACGGTCCGGTCCTTCCATTTTGCGCACGGTGGATTCAGTTTGTCCTTTGTCCACCATTTTTTGCACGGTGAAGTGCCGATCGGCGAAGCTGGCAATCTGCGGCAGATGCGTGATGCACAAAACCTGATGATGCCGCGCGAGGCTGCGAAGCTTTTCGCCGATGACCGCGCCAAGTCTTCCACCCACGTTGGCGTCAATCTCATCAAATACGAGAACGCTCATCCGGTCGCTGGCGGCCAGGATTCCCTTCAGTGCCAGCATGATGCGCGAAAGCTCGCCGCCCGATACAATCTTTCGCAGCGGCTGGGCGAGCTGGCCGGGGTTCGTCTGGATGATGAATTCGACCGCATCAAATCCGGATGCGGTCGCGGGGACATCATCGCCGGGAATAGCGCCGGTAGCGGGGGAGAACTCGATACTAAACTTGGCCTTCTCCATTCCCAGATCACGCAGGTTTTTTTCAACTCGGGGAAAGAGTTTGTCAGCGGCCGCCTTTCTCCGCTGCGTCAGGCTATTGCCCAGTTTCCGCACTTTTGAACGCAATGGAGCAAGCTGACTTGTGAGGTCCGAAAGATCGTCCGACTGCTTCTCCAGATCGGCTATGTCCTTGCCGATCTGCCCGCGATATGCCAGCACGACATCAATGTTGTCGCCATATTTTTTCAGGATGCGGTGAATCGCGTTAAGTCGATCGTTCACCTCAACCAGCTCCGCGGGGTCAAGATCCAGCTTGTCGAGATATCGCGCCAGATCGTAGGCGGAATCTTCCAGTTGGATCGTGGCATCGCGAACGCCGGTGGCAATCGGGCCAAGACGACTATCCAGGATCGCCAGGTCCGCGAGAACCGCCGACACCATCTTGAGCCGATCAAGAATGGCGCCATCCGTTTCATACATGGCCGCCTGGGCCGCGCTCGTTTCTTTCTTCAACTTCTCAAGATTTTGCAGAACCGATGCGCGGGATTCAAGCTCGGCAAACTCCCTCGCATCGAGCTGGGCCGCGTCAATTTCCTCCGCCGAAAACCGGTATAGCTCCATGCGCTGCTGGCGCAGGGCGTGGTCGCCGGAGAGCTGTTCGATCCGGTGATGAGCGGCAACGAGATCGTTAAAAGCCGCGCGATATTCATTCGCGATTGCGGCGAGGTCCCCGAATTGGTCGAGCACTTCGATTTGGTTTGAAGGTCGCAGCAGATACTGATGATCGTGCTGGCCATGCACATCGACGAGGCGCTCGCCGACCTGCCGCAGCATTGCCAGCGTCACCGGATGCCCATTGACGCTAACCGACGTTCGACCGCTGGCGTAAAGCTTGCGCGTAATCAGAAGCTCCCCGCCCATTTCCGCGACCGGAACATCCGTGAGTGCTTCGATTGATTTCAGGTCCGCGGGGACGGTGATTTCGAACAACCCGCTGACGCGCCCTTCGTCAACGCCCGGCCGAAGCATCTCTGCCGGGCTTCGCAACCCCAGCAGCAACTCGATCGCGCCAATGACCAGACTTTTGCCCGCGCCGGTTGCGCCGGTAAAGCAATTCAAGCCATGATCAAATTCGATGCGGACATCGCTGATCACGGCGAGATTCGAAATATGCAACTCGCGCAGCATTGAGTAGGTATATCCCGGTGGCGGGCAATCGGTTCTCTAACTGACCTTCGACCCCGCGCCACATATTTCGCTGGGCGTTACGACGATCACCTTGCCGCTGGCAACATCGGTGGCCGCCAGCAGCATGCCCTGGCTGATTTCCCCGCGCATTTGGCGGGGCGCCAGATTGGCAACGAGAACTATCTGCTTACCAACGAGCGATTGCGGATCCGCGATATGCTGCCGAAGCCCAGCACAGATCTGTCTTTTCTCGCCCCCCAAATCAACCTGCAACACCAGAAGCTTGTCGGCGTTAGAATGTGCCTTGCATTCCAGCACCGTAGCCACGCGCAAATCAAGCTTGGCAAAATCGTCGTAGTTAATGAGATTTGTGGTCGTTTCTGTCGCATCCATCGTTGAAATCCTTGTGAAAATGGCGGAGCGATACACTTTATGGCACCACTTCAGCCCAGCCAAGGGATGTTTTCAAGTAAATCGAAGTAGCGGTCCCGGCTTTGCACTATGTCAGGTGGTTCGAATTTTGAAAAGGAGAACACTATGAGGTATCTGAGCGCTCTATTGCTGAGCTTGTGCTTTACCGCGACTCCCGTCCTGGTGGGTTGCGACCGGACGATTTCCCATGACCAGTCCACATCCACGGACTCTAACGGCACGACAGTGCAAAAAGACACCACCGTGAAGCAGGATTCGAATGGGAATATCGTGAAGGATCAGACAAAAACGGTTGATAAACCCTAAAGCGGGTTCATCAACTTAATCTCGTGCAAATGCGAGGCTGTGTCGGCGTTATGTTTTGCTGACACGGTCTCGTTCATTGTAATGGACACGCGGGTTAGGTGCTTGCGGTTTTTTCCTGGAACAGGAAATGAGTGCTTCCAATGGAGATTTCATCTCCATCATGAAGAATTTTTCGGGTAATGACCTCCCCATTGACCAGAGTTTTTCCACCCAGGGGCAGGTCTTCAATTTCCATGCGGCCCTTCATAACATGCACTGCCGCGTGGCGTCGACCTACCTTTGGATCGCGGAAAAGATAAATCTGGCAATCGGGCGCGGAGCCGATGTAAGTTGGATTCCGATAGATGATGAATTGCTTGCCGGAGATCACGCCGGCGGTAACTTTCAGCCAACCGGTGCGGGCTGCTCGCTCGATGATTCCCGTCGCGATGCCAGCGACCATCCCTATTGAAACCAGGGCCAGAAGCCTTCCGATTTCCACATGTCCTGAATAGCGGGCGATTGGATCAAAAAGCATCCCGCCGACGGCGCCGCCGAGCGCGCCACCGATGATCCCAATAATGAGGCGCTTACCGCTTCGAGCCACAATGCCGGGGGCGATGGAGATAAAGCATCCCAGCACCGCCCAACTTGCCGCGCGGGCGAGTTCCTGGCGCATGGCATCATGGGCAATTGCGCTTTGGGCATCCCCGATCACCGCCTGGTAAACCCGATCCATGAGAATCGACGCGGCCAATCCACCAATCAAGCCAAGCAAAGCACCCACGGAGCCATTGACCACCATCGCCGGCACATTGTGATCGACAATGGGCTCGGCAAGGCTCAGACAGATGGAGATCAGCAAGCCACAAATCCCATAGCCGATGATATTGGTGAGCAAATTCTTCCATGAATCAGCCTGGACGAGCGCCTGTTCTTTTTGCTGCTTCTGGTCAGCAGTGAGCGATTCATCCAGAAATATCGCAAGGTAAGGGTTGCTGCTTTTGCCCTGAACAACGCTGTTGATGGCAACTTTGGCTTCTTCCGGGCTGATGCCATCACCGGCGTCGGAGGTGCGAACAGTGGCGCGAATCTGCTGAATGTAAGTGATCGCCTGTGTTGCCTCGTGGCGCGGGTCGGGGCGGAGATGCAGCAGAACGGCGCCGCTCCATGCAAGCAGACCCCCAATAATTCCAAAAAGCCCCAAGCAGAAGATCGAGTTATACCAAAGCGAGCCGTTGGGACCCTTCGCCTGCTCGCTGGGAACGTCGGCGGCAGTCATTTTCGCGTACTTGCGATTCCGCGCCATCGCCTGCTGCTGCTGGACCTGTTTATCAACTTTGGCGCTCTTGAGGTCGTCCCAACTGATATTGATTTTCTCTTCTGCCATGCGAGTCCAAATTTAAGGCATTTCGTTAGCGCCAGCCGTAATTTCCGGTTGGAGCCGAAGCACATCGCCTTCTTTGACACCGACATCCGCCAGTGTCTGTTCGTCGAGCAATTGCTTGCCGGAAGCGCGATGGTGAAACTTATAGCTCAGCGCCTGACCATCAGGTGCAACCAGTGGGAACTTCATTTTCTGAAGCAAAACCGCCAAGAGGCGGTTCACCGGCGCATCGTCGGGCATTTCGACGTCCTGGCGCTTATTACCGGTCGCATCCCACACTTGAACTGTGACCATTCCCATAACTGGAACTCCAAACAGGGCCAATTCGCGCCGAACCGGGCGAACCGCCCCATCTCATCTTCGACAAAAACTGTCGTCAAGTTTGGAAATGCGGAATTTAAGGAATAAGACGCCATATCGTCGGCGCCGGAATCAGTACGTAACACACGGTCCAAGAGTCGCTTGCGGAAAATAAGAGTGAAGTTGCGCAAAAAAGAACCCAAGGCCGGGTGACCCTGGGTTCGGCGTTTTTGGACGTTCGCGTGTGGTCTTAGACATTCTTAAGCACTTCGATAATCGCCTGGGTCTTAATGACCATCTGGTTTTCATCGAAGAGATGGAAGCTTTGGACCAGAAGCTCGTGGCTTCGGCGTTCAATGTCCAGAACACTAAGCATGCCACCGGTATCGCCGGAGCCCAGGTGTTCGGAGAACATCAATTCGCGCTTAGCGGCATAGCTGGAGATCTCATGCTTGGTCGCTTCGTAAAGCGTTTGCGTGAGTTGCTCTTCCTGCGTGCTGATCATGTACCGGATCGGGCCGTAGGTGTCTTCATGATATTTCTCGCCCCGGCAAGGGGTTGAAAGCAGAAGACCGCGGTCGGTAATCGGTTCATTGCGGGTGACAATGACTTCTGTCAGCGTGTTTTTGCCGGCCGTCAGACTGATGACGTGGCCGCCTTCAACGAGCCAGATATCCGCATCGTAAGCCCTGCGGCTGACCCGTTCAGACGCAATGATCTTAAAAAGCTCAGGATGGAGCGTGCGCTGGTAGAGAAGGAGGGTTAATCCCCCGGTTCGACGTTGCTTGGTACGGTTGCTCATAGCGTCCATGCTCTTTCTAGAAGGGGTTGGCCCTTCGCTTGATGACAGCCAGACATTGGTCTGCTCTGCCTAATTACACTATGGGTATAGATATGCTCGACAGCGGCAAAAGTTGCGGAGAACGAACCGCGTCCCTGCGTTGCAATTTAAGTGCCGCTCGAAGCATAGCCTACCCCCGCGGGCAGGCTATCAAACCCCCCAACTTCGGGGTGCGTGGCGGCATTATAGGTGTTTTTGCAGTTAAAACGAAGAAAATAATCCTGCGCTAGCGCACTGCCCACGCCTGGAGGGCCACAATAAGGATATCGTAAGATATGTGGCAACCGGCAGTTATGCCGAATCCACGGGTGAGGAATAAAACTGCAAAATAAATTCCCGCCAGGGTTCGAAAAACAAAACTTTGCAACTGGAACGGTTCGTGACCCAAGTAATGGTACATGGAAAATAGCACTGCTGAGATCACTACCATTAGTAGGGACGCCCACGAACGTTCGAGCCGCAAAATATCCGCGAGAAGGACCATTAAAGCGGTCATAAGAATTAAACGGAACATAAGCTCTTCGTAAATCCCCGCACCCAGCGACAGGATGGTGTCGTCGCGCCAGGCACCGGCTTGTGACGAGAGAGGGACATGGATATGCCAGCGGGACACCGCCAGGCCCAGAGCAAGCAACGGCAGCGAAAGCGCTACGCTTTCGACGATCATGGTGCTCAGCGTTTCCAGCCTCACATTCCAGCGATCCTTGCGGGCGATGTGCCAGCTCAAAAGGATTCCAACAAGCGATAGGGCGGGAATGAATCTGCCGTTCGCGCCCAACTGGTGAAAGAACAGTTGCAACAGCCGAAAGGCGATCGGGTCGGAGGGATGGAATTGCGTGCCGATCTCAAACAGGATCATGAGCGGCAGGACAAAGACCAACGCGTGCAACGGCAACTGCGATTGCCGGAAATATCCCTCCGGCAACGCCTCATCAAACGAGTTGTCGTCCATGTCCGATGCCGGCGCAGCGCCAGGCCGCTGGGCCACCGCGCGGCTCATCGCCGGTCTCCGGTCTTCTCTGTTGGAACTTCAGCTGGCTGTTGAATCACCTGGGTGATGCGCACGGCGCGACTGCCGCGGAACTGCCCGATCTGGGCAAGGAATTTGTTCTTTCCTTCCACTTGTATCAGAACGTCCCGGTGACAGTCCTTGTCAGTGGTGATCACGTCGCCTGGCTGCAGGGCGATCAGATCATTGAGGCGAATGCTGGTCTGGCCAAGGAAGGCGCGCATTTGCACGGGCGCGTTGCTGAGATTTTTGGTCAGCTTGCGCAGGTAGTCTTCATGGCCGCCTTTACGTTGATAGCTGAACCAGTTTTGCGCCGCCAGCATGCCCATAATGGGCTCGATGACGTTGTAGGGGATGCATAAGCTCATGGTGCCGGCGCGGTTGCCCATTTTTAGTTCAAAGCCCACGACCACCACGGTTTCATTGGGCGGCACGATCTGAACCAGTTGCGGATTGCTTTCAAAATCCTCGACGCGAAACGTGACAGGCGTCAGGTTGCTCCACGCTTCGGAAAGATGGTGGGTTGCGCGGTCGGTGATGCGCTGCACCAGGCGCTGCTCGATCTGCGTCAACGGCCGCTGGGGAATGAACAGTTCGGCATTGCTGCCGCCCAAAAGGCGATCGACGATCGGATAAATAATCAGCGGACTGATTTCCAGGCAGAGTTGGCCATCGAGCTGCTCTGCCTTGAGCAAATTAAAGCAGGTTGGATTGGGCAGAGAGTGGATAAATTCGCTGTAAGTCAGTTGCTCGATATGAGCAACTGACACTTCGATGATGGTTCGCAAGTAGCCTGAAATGGCCGCCCCGAAATTTCGTCCGAACCCTTCGTGGAGGGCCTCAAGAGCGCGCATCTGGTCTTTGCTGACCCGTTCGGGGCGTTTGAAGTCATAAACCTGAACATCGAGGTGGGATCTGCCTTTAGTGCCGAAAACGGTGGGGGATTCGTCCTTATGGACGGCGCCGCTGTCAACGGCTGCCAACAGGGCGTCAACTTCAGATTGGTCCAGTACGTCGGTCACAATTCGCCGGCCTCCCTGCCGTCGACTTCCGCGGATCAACTTTCCGGCGGAACGCTGTAAGGCATTATCGGACATCCGCCTGGAATTTCTACATAGGGGCCAGGTAAAGCGCGATAAACGCTTGAAATTCCTCAGGTGGCGGCAATGACATTCTGAACGTCATGGTTGGGAATCTGATCAAGGCCGCCGGGATCAATCTGAGCTGAGTTGTTCCCCGTGCTGCTGCCGTAAATAGTGTCGGCGAATCCATTAGCGGCAAGGAAGAGATTGTCACCACCCAGCCCGTACATGACCGCGCCGCCAAGGCTTTGAAGGGTGTCGTTGCCCGCGCCCCCGTAAAGCGTATCAGCACCGGGGCCGCCGAAGAGGGAATCGTCGCCGGCATTGCCGTAGAGTTGATCGTTCCCAGCGCCACCGAAAAGGGTGTCGTTGCCGGCGCCGCCGATCAGTGTGTCGTTGCCCGGGCCACCATGTAAAAAATCGCTTCCCGGCCCGCCCACCAGCAACGAACCGGTGGTCCCGCCGAAGAGCGTATCGTCGCCGCCACCGCCATTGATGGTTGAAAGCAAGTCACCGGAAACGCGCACCAGATCGTTTCCGGCGCCGGCATTCACCCAGAGGGCGGTAACCTTTGAGTGGGGGACCGATTCAATCTGAATCCCATTCAAGGTGGCGGTAATGACGCCGTTGGAATTAGAAACGGTGATGGTGTCGGCTGCCTGTGTGCCGGTAACGCTGAGGAGGCCGAATTTTAGCGCCGCGCC
The DNA here is from genome assembly GCA_030775485.1 of Planctomycetota bacterium. Classification (GTDB taxonomy): domain Bacteria; phylum Planctomycetota; class Phycisphaerae; order Tepidisphaerales; family Tepidisphaeraceae; genus JALYJB01. Next base: position 56,160 of record JALYJB010000024.1, read on the forward strand.
AGGAACCGAAGCGCGTCCGAGGAATCCACCAGCCGCTCCGAGCGATGCAGCAAAAGTAATCTGCCCGAAATTATTGAAACTCGATTGCCCAGCGCCATCAAAGGAAGACAGCGTGACAATCGGCAGTGATTGTCCGTTCAAAAAGATGAATTGACCGGCCGCTACAATGGGGTAAGTATTGCCCAATCCATCAGCGCCCAGGATTGAATAGTTGGCGCCGCTGCCGACGGCATACGCCATTTCGCCAGAATCGTTCACAAGCGGATTCCGCGCTGCGCCATCGACCACGAATTTCAGGCCGTCCCCGGTATTCTCCCACAGGCCGCTGCCGTTATCTTGAGACGTCGAACCGGTTGCAAAGAGTGTGGATTGAAACGCAATCACACCCGTAGCGGAGATTGTGGGGGCCGAACTCATATCGAAATTCTGGGTGGTTCCTATTGCAGGGTCATACTGCAGGGCAACGCCTTGAATGGAGCCGCCGCCGTCGGAACCATTTTGATTTACATCGCCGCTGAGGATTTCATTTACGTCGTTGCTGGTTATGCCGGAAAAAACGAACGCGCCATGGTCATCCATCACCAGTTGACTGGCGGATTTCAGAAATCCTGCTCCGAAACCGAAAGGTTCCGGCGCGGGGTTCACATGACTGTCGAAGACAATTTCAAGCGACTGTGCGTGCCAGCCGAAGATGATCGGCTGCCCGTTTTGCCCACCGTTGTTGCCGCAAACAAAGACTACATCGCCGGTTGCATCAATAACCGGGTCGCCTGGAGAAAGGACGGTGGTCAGTTGGGTAAGATGACTCGGTTCAAAAGTTTCCAGAACGCTGCTCACGTTATTCTGAGCCACAAGCACCAAGTTCCCCGAACTATTGGTCGCCCAGATTCCCGCGTCATTCCCGGTGGTAATTCCGCTCCCGTGGGCGAGCGTGGCCCTAAACGCAAGGTAATTGCCACGCACGGAAGGAGGTCCGAAGGTCGCGAAGATGCCGCCGGCGACCCCGGGCGCTGCCGACCCGGTTCGAGCCACCAACGTGGTGTGGCCGGCCCCGTCATACGTCCAAATTCCATGATCGTTGGTGGAATCGATGCCGCCGCCGTGGGCCAGCGTCCCAGTATAGAAAGTTAACCCCGTGCTGGTGATGATCGCCTGTCCCAGCGTCGCGAAGTTGCCGGTGGTTCCGGCAGCAGGAGAGCCGATCCGCGCCAGCAGCACGAACGCACCGCTTAAGCTGGTTGTCCACAGCCCGCGGTCGTTTCCGGCGGTAACCCCACCGATACCATCCCGCAACTGGGCGTAAAACGCTTCGCCCCCATAGTCATTAACCGTGGGGCTGGGCCAGGCGGGGTTGGCAAAGTCAGCGAAAACCGCCCCCGGCACGCCGGGCGCGCTGTTGCCCGTGCTCAACAGCACCTGCAGTGGGGCCGCGCTAAGCAACACCCTCCTCTCAAGTGATTCCACTTGATTGCATCTTCGGCACTTACTATTCATATCGCTTTCACGAGCAACAGCAGCGGTAGTCTACGAGAGCCGGGTTTATTTCACAAAAACGGATTCGGATCATTCGGTATTACCACAGCAAACCATGCGCCGGCGAGGAGGTCATTGCGCTGTATCGGCAAATGCGATTAAACTGGCCACCGGTAAAAATGTCTGACGAAACCTTCCCTGCGAGGAGCCATGATTCAGAAAGTCCGCGTCGGAGTAGTCGGATGTGGCGCCATCAGCGGCGCCTACCTCAAAAATGCCCAGCGATTGCCCATATTGGAGATTGCCGCCTGCGCGGACATCAATCCCGCCTCCGCCCAAAGCAAAGCCGCCGAGTTTGCCATCCCCGAAATTCAAACCGTCGACGAAATGATGGCGGACAAATCCATCGACATCATCCTCAACCTGACCGTGCCCAAAGCCCACGCGGCCATCTGCCACGCTGCGCTGGATTCCCGCAAGCACGTCTACACCGAAAAGCCTCTTGCAATCAACCGGAGCGATGCGGCCGCCATTCTGGCGAAAGCCAGGCAAAACAACCTGCTCGCCGGCGGCGCGCCGGATACTTTCCTCGGTGCCGGGCTGCAAACCGCGCGCAAAGCGATTGATGATGGGTCCATCGGGCGTCCTGTCGCGTTTACCGCGTTCATGATGTGCCCGGGTCACGAAAGCTGGCACCCAAGCCCGGAATTTTATTACGAGCAGGGGGGCGGCCCGATGCTGGACATGGGGCCGTACTACGTCACGGCACTGCTGAACCTGCTGGGTCCAGTCAAGCGCATCACCGGTCTGGGAAGCATCGCGATCCCAGACCGCACCATCACCAGCCAGCCCAAAGCCGGAAAAAAAATGACCGTTGAGACAATCGACCACGTGAGCGGGTCCATGGAATTTCAACAAGGGGCGATAGGCTCGATCACTATGAGCTTCGCCACTCGATTCCCGCAATATGACGGCCAAAGCCCCATCGTGATTTACGGCACCGAGGGAACTCTGTTGGTTCCCGACCCAAACCGATTCACGGGACCCGTGAAGCTTCGCCGAAACGAAGACCCTGAGTTCCGCGAATTGTCCCTGCTGAACAACCTGGGCTACGAGCGCTCGATTGGCCTGGCGGACATGGCTTATGCAATCCGCAACCATCGAGCGCCGCGCGCCAGCGGCGGGCAATGCCTCGCCGCCCTTGATGTCATGCTGGGCTTTGAAGATTCCTCAAGCACCGGCCGCGCCTATTCCCCAACAGCTCCGTATACCCGGCCTGAGCCGTTGGCAGGGGAGTTGGATTCTTAAGCATCTCAATTCCCGTCACATCGCAGAATGCTGCGTCACCAACTTCTCGCGCGAACTCTGGCTTCGCATGCGGTTAACTGCTGCCAGATATGCCAGCGCGCTTGCCTCAAGAATATCCGTGCTTAAACCGCGTCCGCGCATCTTGCGCCCGTCATGTTCCAGTTCGACCTGAGCCTCGCCCAGCGCTTCCTTTCCCTTGGTGATCGAGCGAATCCGGTAATCGATGAGGGCCAGCTTGATGCCAGTCAGGCGTTGAATCGCGGAGTATATCGCATCCACCGGCCCATCGCCCACGCTGGCATCCTGTAGCGTTTGCCCGTTGGTATCGCGCAGCGTAACTGTTGCCGTGGGCACCGTGTTTCCGCCGGCTGTTACCTGCAGGCCGGCCAGTTCCCAGAGGCCCGCGCTCACCTCCAGCTGCTCATCGATCAGCGCTTCGATGTCTTCGTCGAAGACTTCCTTCTTCTTGTCGGCCAGCGATTTGAATTTCCCGAACGCGGCCTCGATCTGCTCATCGCTTAGCGTGTACCCCAGGAAGGTGATGCGATCTCGAAACGCATGCCGGCCCGAATGCTTTCCCAGCACCAGGGATGTTTTGGAAATACCCACACTGACGGGATCCATAATTTCGTAAGTCTCGCGGTTCTTCAGCATCCCGTCCTGGTGAATTCCCGCCTCATGGACAAACGCGTTTTCGCCGACGATCGCCTTGTTGCGCTGCACGACCAGCCCTGTCAGCGAGCTGACCATGCGGCTTGCCGGGTAAATCTTGGTCGCATCGATCCGGGTGGAAATATTGTAGTAATCGTGCCGAGTGCGCAGGGCCATCACGATTTCTTCCAGCGAAGCATTTCCTGCTCGCTCGCCGATGCCGTTGACCGTGCATTCCACCTGCCGGGCTCCGCCCTGCACAGCCGCCAGTGAATTCGCCACCGCCAGTCCCAGATCGTTATGGCAATGGCTCGACAGCACGATGTTCTTCTCCCGCAAAATTGGCAGTCTGGCCAGCAGATGCGAGAAAATCTCCCCGTAACTCTTGGGCACCGCATAGCCCACCGTATCGGGCAGGTTGATCGTCGTCGCCCCAGCCTCGGCCGCGGCGTGGGTTATTTCTTCCAGGAAATCCAGCTCCGTCCGGCTTGCATCTTCCGGCGAAAATTCCACGTCGTCTGTGTATTCCCGCGCCTGCTTGATGGCCTCGATGCTGATCTGAATAATCTGCTCTTTGCCTTTTTTCAGTTTATGTTCACGATGGATTTTGCTGGTTGCGCAAAACAGATGAATCCGCGGCTGTTTGGCGTGCCGCACCGCTTCGCCTGCCCGGGCAATATCCTTGGGCGTGCAGCGTGCCAACCCGCAGACCACGCTCTTGGTGATCTCCGCGGAGATGGCCACGACAGATTCGAAATCTCCATCGGAGCTGATTGGAAATCCGGCTTCAATGATATCGACGCCCATGATTTCGAGCAGGCGGGCAATTTCCAGCTTTTCCGGCTGAGTCAATGTCGCTCCGGGCGATTGCTCGCCGTCTCGCAAGGTCGTATCGAAGATTCGCACCGTTTCCATGGCAAGCTCCTCAAAAATCAGCCCGAAGCCGAAAATCAAAAACCTAACAAACAAAAAAACCCCGCGATTGAAATCGCAGGGCCCGTTTTTCATTTGAATGGAAAAGTCCCTACGATATTGCGCGAGTAAGTGCCAGGCCCAAAAGGGCAGGCGAAAATCGGGCAAGAAGCAGGACTGTTGAACGCATAAGGAAACAATTAAACTCTCAAAGCCGCGAATTGTCAACAATTTTGAGGCTGCTTTGACTTCTTGATCCAAGTTGCCGATATTTATAGACTGCGTTGCTCGGTTCAGAGACCGGGTTGCGGATATGCGGGCGTAGCTCAGTGGTAGAGCGTCACGTTGCCAACGTGAATGTCGAGGGTTCGACCCCCTTCGCCCGCTTTTGTGACAGATGATGTCACATATCTTTCGAGCTAAATCCCCTTAATTTCGGTGTTTTAGGCGAGTCAAAGTGTTCTTTTCCTCGTGCTGACACAATGATAGGCTAGATCACGCCAAGCCCTATAAACGCCGACCATCTCCTGAATGAGCGCTGCGCCGTGCTGAGGGAGTTCTGGCCAAAGGGAAGTACCCCAAAAGGTCATCCTATGCCTGTGTAAAGTAGGAGGGCGGCCGGCGGGGCATGGTGAATGTGTGGAATATTCCGAAGCTTGGTTATTTCCTCCGCAATTGGCAACATTTGTTCGTCCATGTAAATGCTTTCTGGCAAACGCGGATCGAAGTTGGGTATATGGACCTCCTTTTCCCGCTGGACCTTTTCTCCCCGTAAATAACGAGGGCATCTAGGTCGCCCAGTATTTTTGAGATTAGCGATATCCTTAGATGCGAAGAAATCGGGCCGTGCGTCACCGTCACCGGGCGGGTAGGCTTCCAATATGCTGACTAGAATGCGAATTCGGAATTTCAAACGCTTCACCAATATCGACATCGAACTCGGTAAGGCTGTAGTATTGATCGGACCGAATAACTCAGGCAAAACTACTGCACTGCAAGCTCTTACACTGTGGGACATTGGGATTCGCCAATGGTTGGCGGCACGTGGGGGCAAGGCATCGCCGGAGACCCGCCCCGGTGTCACAATTAACCGCCGTGATCTGGTTTCCATCCCAGTACCAGCAACAAATCTTCTGTGGCGCAACATGCACGTTCGGGAAAGTGACAAGGATGGCGCGGGAAAGGCAAAAACGAAAAATGTTCGAGTGGACATCATTCTCGACGGAATCACGGACGGGAAACCTTGGTCATGTGGTTTCGAATTCGATTACTCCAACGACGAGTCTTTTGTTTGTCGTCCGGTGCGGCTTGAAGGGTTTGACGATGTAGCAGTCAAGAGCGCGAAGTTCTCTTCTATTCCGGATGGGTGGAAGGGCCTGAAACTGGCAATGCTCCCTCCTATGTCCGGATTAGCTGCGGTGGAACCAAAATGGGAACCGGGACGCATCAATGTTCTTCTTGGCGAAGGTCAAACCGCGCAAGTCCTGCGGAATCTTTGCTACCAGATTTATCAGCAGAAGAGTGAAAATGAGAATTGGTCAGAGTTAGTGAAGCATATCAAATCGCTGTTCGGAGTTGCTCTTCAGCCACCGGACCACATTGTTGAGCGCGGTGAAATCACAATGGAATACGAGGACCAACACGGGATCGAGCTTGACCTATCCTCAGCGGGTCGCGGCCTTCAACAGACTGTTTTGTTGCTTGCCCATCTATATGCCAATCCAAATACTGTGTTATTGCTGGATGAACCCGATGCCCATTTGGAAATCCTACGGCAGCGACAGATATATCAATTGATTACCGATTTGGCTGATCGTCAGGGATCACAGATCATTGCTGCCAGTCACTCAGAAGTTGTACTGAACGAGGCGGCTGATCGACACATCGTGGTGGCCTTCGTTGGACAACCTCATCGGATTGATGATAGAGGAAAGGAGGCAGTAAAATCATTAAAGGAAATCGGATTCGACCAGTATTACAGCGCGGAGCAGCGTGGTTGGGTGCTGTACTTAGAAGGTTCCACAGATCTGTCGATGCTTAAGGCATTTGCCAAGACGCTTGGCCACGCCGCGTACGAGATTCTGAGCCAATCACCGTTTGTGCATTATGTAATGAACCAGCCGGAAAGGGTAAAGAGCCATTTCCACGGTCTCCGAGAGGCAAAGCCCGACCTACAGGGAGTAGCTATTTTTGACAGCTACGGCAAAATACCTCCAGATGATCCATTTGTGAGAATGCTTCAGTGGCGAAAAAGAGAGTTAGAGAACTATCTAGTCTCGGAAAACGTTCTAATGGCGTATGCGACCCAGGCTGAGGAGACAGGAGATTTGTTTGGACAGGCAGAGGCGGATCGTCGAAGGCGCGCGATGCGCGACGCGATCACTGAAATCACCGGCGCGCTCCGGATTCTTGGAAAAGAACCATACGGTGCGACCATCAAAGCGACTGACGAATTTTTGGACCCCCTATTCAAGAGTTACTTTGACAAGCTCCAGATTCCAAATCTGATGCGCAAGTCAGACTACGACTTACTGGCCGGGTTGGTTCCCGCAAATCAAATTGAATCAGAGGTGGGCGAGAAGTTGGATGTGATCGTTGAGGTTGCCGGAAAAGCTAGGCCTCTCGAACCGCTTTAATCCTTTTCGCCTTTTTGGCCGATCTCTACGCCGGGCAATTGGCCCGGGTAAGTTCATTGAGTTAAAATCCATGGCATTGCGATTGGCGGGGTTTGTAGTTGGATGTCCACACTGATCTGAGAGGGTCGATCAGGCTGGCCTGAACAACTCTCGTGCCTTGGCGAGTAATTGAGCTTCCGTGAGATGGTGCTCATCCACAGCGATTGAGCCGATGACGCGCTCCGCCAAATCGTGGTGATTCTTCTTTAGATCAAGCAACAACTGTTCCATCGCGCTGCTGGCACCGGTGCCGGTGCCAAACATGAGGATTTGTTCGGCGCCGCGCAAGGTCTGGGCGACCGCTTCATAAAAGCTCTTTTGCTCGGGCTTTCGCTGGCCGTTGGAATCGTCCTGATTGTAATGCAAGTCTCGGCCGAAGCCGAAGGGGTCATACGGCGCGATCCGCTGCGGGACTGACCCGTGCAATTCCGTGCTGTAAATGCGCGCCTGACGATGATCGATCACCACCAGGAGGTGCGTGCCGGACTTGGCGGGCGGCGGCACGGGAGCGCCAGACCGTTCGAGGAAGTGACGGACCTGCATCAATTCCTTCTTGTCGGCCAGGTCCTTGCCGCGAGGCCGATGCAGCATCAGCGTTTGGCCATTGCGCGTGACCTTAAGGTTCCCTTTGTCGTCCTCGACGGCCGCCACGCTGGTCACCGCGCTGAGCATTGACCAGACGTCGCGCCACTGAAGGTTGTGCGGCATTGGGTGCTGAAATACGCGCTCATAAGTTTTCTGATGTGGTCCGGATAATTCTGAGTCCATATTGATACTCCATTTGAAGAGATTTTCCGGGGCGTGCCCGGCTTTGATGCATGGTATCGGCGACTCGCTTGCGAGGCGCGCGTTCGCGAGCCTAAAAACATTTTTTTCTCAGCTGTTAAAGTTGTCGGGCGGCACTTTTCCGGACAGGAGGAACACTTGCACCATGGTGCCGGTTGTAAATGCCTGGACGACGGCGCCGGTTTTGGGTTCCACATCCGCGGAGGCCTCGCGCACGTCCATGCCGGTGATTCGCTTTATTTCCTGCCTCAGCTCCTCGGAAGCGTTCAAAAATAATTGCCGGTGAAACTCCTGGACCTTAGCGGCCCCTTGCGGGCTTTGCGCCATCGCCTGCTCGGCCGGGGATAGAGCGCCGTGCAGCATCACAACCAGCGTCTCCCCGCTGAGAACCACGCTTACAGATTTGGGCTCGTGGCCGGTCCGTTGCCGCTGGAACGCAGTTGCCGCTGCGGCAATTTGCTGGGCCATTGTTTGGTTGGAGTCGATCATTGGATTCATTTCTGGCGGTTACTCCGCCCTGTGTCGTCTGAAGGACCCGGACCCCGGCCTATGCAACATGGATTGACACCAGCGTATCCATTCCACAGTCGACACCGCCGTCGACGCGCGCCGGACCGTAGTAGTTGACGTTTAGATCGTCACCGCAGTAATAACAGCAGTGATATTCACCCGGCATCAACTCCTCGCTTGCCGACCAGAGGTCGGGGAGCCGTTGACGCATTACAACCACGCGCGGCTTTCGGTTCGCGGTTTTCAGAACCAGCCACGCCCGCGGTTGGGGGCATGTCAAACTGAATGTCACAACTTTTGACTTTTGGCTCATGCAGATCGTCCCCATACGTTATCACTGACCGGAAGCATCAGGCAGAGATAAAAAAACCGACGTGATCGGACACCAAAAAGGTGTTTGATCACGTCGGCTTACTCTGCAACCGGCCCCCCGGCGCACCGGGATGCCGTTTATTTAGTCGTCCGACGACTTGGATTTATTCACTCGCGAGCCATAAGGCTTGCTGCACCACCTTGGACGGTAGGGCCGGGATTGGAGAATAGCAACGCTCAATATTAAATGCGGCGAGAAAATAGTGAAATAATCGAATCGATCATTTGGTAATTATCGTGTCGTCCCTGGAAATCATATCGACCCAATGGGTCGCCCGGTTACGCCCCTGCTTCTTGGAGAAATAGAGGGCTTGATCCGCCTGACGGATGGGTTCGGAGGGATCGTGTGCACCGGATCCCCATGAAGCGATGCCGATGCTGGCGGTTATGGCACGATGTGGCCATTGCCCGATCTCAATTCGCTTGCGAAACCTTTCCGCCACATCCGTAGCGGCGGGCTTCTCCGTGCTGACGAGAATGATGGCAAACTCCTCTCCGCCGTACCGTGCCACCAAGTCAGTTGTGCGGAAACTTAAGGTCAACAGGCCCCCCATTATTTTCAGGACTTCATCCCCGGCCTGATGACCATAGGTATCATTGAGACTCTTAAAATGATCGATGTCCAGCATCATAAGTGACAATGGCGCGAGGTACCGGCTCGTGCGCGAACATTCGATTTCCAGACGGGTCTGGAATGTACGCCGATTGGCTATTCCGGTCAGGCCGTCGATGGTGGCCAGAGGCTAATTGCCCCGCGCTGCTCGTCGCGTTTGTGGGGCTCAAATTCAGGGGATTAATGATAAAATGCCACGGGTTTGGCTCTGTAGAAAACCCACAATAACGCAAGTGCTATGTTATGGGTCAGTGCCCGCAGGAGCATGTCGCGTCTGCGGGAATGGTGGGTCTTGCCACGCAGGGCAGCTCCCAGATTCCG
>JALYJB010000025.1 GCA_030775485.1 Planctomycetota bacterium
ACGCGATGAACAGCGGTTGTTCGAGCGGTTTGCGTTTGCCAAGAGCCATAAGAGCGGTCCTCCGTAACCGGCTGATATCTCAGCGCGATCGACGTCGTTCGTCAAGGGGTTTCACCACGGGCTGCTAGGGCGCAAAGGTTTCCGCCGGTGCCAATGCCGTAGAGGATCCAGATCCTGACGTCAAAGGCGGCAATGGAATCAACTTGCTCGTCAAAAGCACGAGTTGCCGTTGAGTGCTACGGTGATCGAATAGTCTGTTGATTATTCTGGAAAATTTTGAAAAAAGAAATTAACCCTGATACAAGATCGCCTCGGGGTGCAATTCGGCTTCTGTGGGTAAGCGAGCTTTCTTTGCCTACGAAGCCTGCGTTACCCCTTTTGTCTTATCGTCTTCTAGCCACAGTGTTGGCAGAGACGTATGGCAATGTCCTATTGGGGTAGCATGAACAAAACGCGAGTGTGTTGATCGCTTCCCAAATCATTTGGAGTGTAATCATGGAACTGCGTAAGGAATTCAGCTTTACATCCGTTTCGCGACACATCCCGCCAACACCAGGAAGCAACCTGCTTGGGCCTCTGGCGGTACTCAAAGGCACTTGGATGGGACAGGGTTTTAACCAAATATGGCGGCCGTTTCAGGGAGGCCCCGCAGGGCAGGACCGATTTCTGGAACTGAACCAGACACTCGAAACCTTACAATTTGAAGAAATCCCCGGCGACATTCCTAACCGGGGATTTCTGCAGAGTGATATCAACCTACATGGTTTGAGGTATCTCCAGCAGGTACAGGATGCCAACGTCCTTGGACCCAATGGCGAGCTCGCCGGCATTCATGTGGAACATGGCATGTGGCTCGCCGTCCCACCGACGACCAATCCGGATGATCCAACAATTGTTGCGCGCTTGGCAACTATTCCACATGGCACATCACTTGTCGCGCAGGGCACGTCGCAGACGCCAATCCACGGGCCGCCTAACATCGATCCCGTTAGCATTGCACCCTTCGGAATCGGCACCCCGCCGCCGGTTAACACCACCATAACACCAGCAATATTCCCTGAAAGGGATCTTTCATTATTCCCTCCGACCCCGTTTCGAACAGACGCTGGAGATATCCCTAACGTCACGCAGGACATGGTAGACAATCCTAATACTGTATTGGTGCTCGGGTTAGCAGGAAAGACTGTGATTTCTACCGTAATGCTTAAGATTTCTACTGTCTCACCCAACCCTACCACCGCCGTTCCGCCAGCTACCGGCGGTCCACCGACCAGCGGCGGTGGGATCTCGAATATTGCCTTCTTACAGGGTTCCGCAGGGGGTCCTAATGCCTCAGCAGTTCAGATGGACGCCATTTTCTTTATCGAAACACTTCAGGAGCCTGACGGCAAAATCAAACATCAACTTCAGTATTCGCAGAAGGTTTTGCTCAACTTCAATGGGCTGAGCTGGCCGCATGTATCGGTGGCAACACTCATCAAACAGTAAGGGGATAACCACCAAAACTTCGAGCGACAAAGCCATAGCCGGCTAACGCAAAGGGGCATATCATGGCACTTACACAAAGCGGACTCACGGGGGGCGGGAATACCGCCAACTTTCAAGTTCAGTATGAAAAATCCCTGTCCAATCAGTCGGTTGTGATTCAAAACGCGAATGCGTTGCTGGGGGTGATCGAAAACGAGTTTAATGTCACGACGAATTGGTTCAACACCCCATCGAGCAAATTCGGTTCTGGTAACCGACAAGTCGTCAATCTGAATTTGGATGCCTCCGCTCAATTTCCGGGCGCCAACAATAACGGGTATGGGAACCCCATGAATTTGGATGCCCAGAATATTGCAGGGGATGCAAACACCGCGGGTAGGGTCGAAGATGTTTTCATGGCGGAATGGGTTGAAATACTCATGTCGATCGCCGGAAACTGGAACGCCGGCGACAGCAGCGGGGAGGCCTTTTCTCAATTCGCCAGCATTCTGCGATTTCAAACCGGACACTACAATTACTACTCGTCGTTCGTGGATCAATGGCTCAACGGCACAGGGCAGGCGTGGCTCGTCACTGGCAAGAAATACGTAACCTCACCGAATTCCGCGCGATCGGATTGGGTTACGAAAACCTTCACCGGAACTGATTTCGACAGCGATCACGTTAACGGTGACGGCGACCAGATCAGTTTCGGCTGCGGACTGGCCTTTCTATACTATCTATCTACTCAACTTGGCTTTAGCGTCAACCAGATCATCGCGAATTACAAATCCAACCTGGCGTCCATTTACAAAGCGGTCACCGGCGACGCGGGCGATCCATTCCCGTTCTTCTTGAATCTGATTTCAAGTGTATATCCAGCCTCCAGCAACGCCACCATTCCTGGCCCCGTCACCGACAACCCATTTCCTATCGCCATCGTTTCTTTTGCGGTCGGCAAAAATACATTCGGCTTGGATGAAGCCGAAGACATCATTAACAATCAAGCGGGTCTAGTCACGGGAGCATTCTGGGTATGGGTGGATGGTTTCAACAAACAATCGTTTAACTCCCTCAACATCTCCGCAAACAACAACTTCTCCGGTGACTTCTTTAAACTTTCTGGCGTACAGATTTCCCCCAATCCCAAGGGTCCTCAATTTCAGGCGGGAGTCAACGACACCACGCCGCAGCGAATTGCGATCCCATTTGACATTACCCTGAGCGATCCGTTTGTGATGCAGAATCCCGGAAGCTATACGCTTACGGTTTCCCTTACCTCGAACGGAAATGCGGTAAGCGGTGGGGTTAACTCCACGCAATTTGAACTCCTGGCCAAAGCCGACCCCTACTTCTCAAACCTCGACATCACTCAGGACAATCAGGCTTATCTCAGCCAGGATCTGCGCGTGTTCACTGCAACTCCCGGCCAAAATTCTGTTCCGGTACCGGGCGGGCCGACGTTAAGTGATAGCGTCCCGGGCGCTTATCAATACATTCAAGATCTGCTGAAGTACCTCAACGCCACCGCGAGTTTCACCAACCCGAAGGGAACTGATCCGTTTACCAGCGTGTTTCCGGACCAGTACGGCGTGAACCAGACAGACTCTTCTGTCACGCCCTTAACTATTGATCTAAGTGCGTTTCCCAACATCAAGTTTTTGAATAACTACAACTTCGCGGTCGCCCGCGTGCGCCTGCAAGGCTCATCCGGAACCAGCGGCAAAGCGACCGACGTGCGTGTATTCTTCCGGCTCTTCTGCACGCAGAGCAACGATACCGACTTCGATATCAACTCAACCTACAAGTCCAATCCCGACGCCAGCGGCAATCCAGGTTCGCCGCTGGCAGGTTCCGACGATACCACCATTCCGATGTTCGCCACCGATAACTTTCAGAACAACACCGACTACAACCCCAGCGGCCCCAACATCGCCGACATCGAGATCCCCGATCACCAAGACGGCGTCTATCGTTATTACGGCTGCTTCCTCAACGTTTACGACCAGAACAATGTCATCGACGGTAAGCCCGTGCAGGCCCTTCTCAACGGTACGCACCACTGTCTCGTCGCGCAGATCGCTTATGACGACGCACCCATTCCTCAGGGAGTCTCGCCTCTATCCTGGGACCAACTAGCGCAGCGGAACCTTCAGGTGACCCTATCTGACAACCCCGGGCCGGCTTCGTCCCACCGCATCCCGCAGACCTTCGACTGCCGTCCCAGCGGCGCTGTTGTGCCGCCGGGGACAAATCAGCCGCAGATTTCTCCCGATGAACTCATGATAGACTGGGGCTCAATTCCTCCCGGGTCGATCGCTACGCTCTACTGGCCACAGGTCGACGCGACGGATGTAATCGACCTGGCCAGCCAGTTCTACAGTTTCAATCCGCTCACCGTGTTTGACAGCCACACGATCAAGCTGGCGGTCACACAAGGTTTCAGCTACGTACCCATCCCAAGCGGGGCAGGCCAGAACTTTGCCGGGCTCTTCACCGTCGACCTTCCACCCGGCAAAGTTTCCACTGGGCAAACTTTCAAGATCGTGGTCCGTCGGCTTTCGAGCAAAACGTACACTCCGCCGCCGCCGATTCAGACACCGCCGGTGACCCACACTTTGCCGGTTCGCTTCGCCGGGAGAGTCCAAAAAGGTAAAGCAAGGCGCACGCTGCCTGGGAAAAAGCCCATCTCGCCGGAATTCGCCAACCCACAGTTGACCATGGCGTCCAACGGGTCTTGGACGTGGCGTTACGCCGTCGGTTCCTTTGTTGTTCAGATTCCTGTGACGACCGCCGACAACATATTGCCTTCGGAAATGAACACGTTGGCGGTTATGAAATGGCGGTTGCAGGAAATGATGCCATCTAATCGCTGGTATCCCGTGCTTCAGCGATATATGTCTTATATTTCCGATCGCATTACCGGCTTGGGAGGCGATCCCAATTCGATTCCGCCATCGCTGTCAGGTGCTCCAATCAATGTCATTGAAAAGGAGGAATCGCGGGCTTGCACCGGAAAAGTCTGCGAAGTCATTTACGATTGCTTTGGTGACTTCGAAGGCTTCGTAATCGAGTCCTGCTCCGATCGCCACGTTTTCAAGTCATGCGAAAAAGGAATTGGCGACCTCGTATTGCGGGCTTGCCGCGAACGCGTGGTCGTGACCATCTATGTGGAGGCGCTTCCACGAAACAAGATCAAGCGGATTATCATCCGCTGTTGTTGAGGGGAAGCGTGACTCTGGCGGCAGATCAGGCCCACCCGGCATAGGCAGCAAACATTCGTTCTTCCGCCACACAGTAGAATGGTGAAAGCTGAGTAAAATGCGTCGTTGGGCACCGCCGAGTTTTCGTCGTCATCGCCACGAAACATCTTAGCGACAAACAGTTCAGACAAAATCTGTGACCGACTAATACCGATTCCCCAAATTACCCGCGCGCGATGGTCAAAGATATGGCATGATGTGATCCATCCTGATCAAGGAGGATCTCTTTATGCACGTCGAGGCCCATTACCCTGTCGAGCAATTGCAGCAGTTGGCCAAAGCCCAGAAGCAGGCGCGGATGCGGATTCGTTTACAGGCGGTGGTGCTGGCACGAGAAGGCAGGACGGCGCCTCAGATCGCCGCGGCGTTGGGCGCGGCTCGCCGGACGGTGCAGGAATGGGTGGCCCGGTACAATCGCAACGGCATCGAGGGGCTGAAGGAAGGCGCTCGCACCGGCAAGCCCGCGCTATAAAAATATTCATCCACGGATCATGCGGCCTCCTTGTAATAGAAATTGAGCAGACCGCCGAGGCGTTTTTTGCAATGGATCCCGCAATTCCGCGAGGGCGCCGGCAACTCGGAGGTAGCCCCAAGTGGGGTTCTCCCGACTGAGCCGCACAACCAGTTCGACAATTGCGGCATCGACGGGTGGTCGGCCGATGGCTCTCGGCTTTCGCCGATCCGAGGTGTCGAATTTCCCGGCGACAAGTTTCCGATGCCAGCCGAGAATCGTTTCGGGCGTAACGATGCAGGCGACGGCTTCAAGCGCTTCCCGGCCCAGTTTCATGCCGATGGTCGCGAGAGTGATCCTTTGGCCATCGGTGAGACGGGGCCGACCGGGAATCTGGTCGCGCAGGATGCTGTTCTCCGCAGCCAAGTATTCGACCTTGAGACGGAGTTGTTCATCGACTTTTCCCGATACCCAAGCCAGCAACTGTTCCCAGCCCATGCGCTCCCTTTGAAGTGGTTATGCAGGGCAGGATAGCCGGCCAGTTTGTCAGCGAAAGGAGGCTGGCCTGCGTTTTCGTGGCAATATCGCGGATTCCTGAAATGAAAAGTTCTATTGGCGTCTCGCTGGCTCCATTGAAATCACTGCGCAGAGTATCCCCCACATTAATATTGCTATTTCCGGCAGAAATCTTTCATCAAAAAATCAGCACAGCCGAAAACTCCGGCTCCCGTTCAGAAGCAGTGATTTTGGACTCCGTCACTATCACGATCAGTCGCGCTGCTTTGGATTTTAGCCGCTTCGTGGCGTTAGCCGCTAGATACCCCGACCGACGGCGATTGGGGACTTCTTCCCCCCCGAAAGAGACACCGATGCGAGAAGGCCGTTATCTTCTGAGCTCCAAAAGCTGGTCAGACTCTCACCGCAAGTGGTATGATTTCAGGGGAACAGTCACAAGCGAGGGCCCAATAGATGAAAACATTGGTCAAACAGGTTCGAATGGCGGGTGCGCCGCTATCCGCTATTCCGAGACAGTGGAATATCTCGCGAATCATATCGATGATCGCCTGTTTCCTCAGCCTAATCATCGTAGTTACTGATGTCGCTTCAGGAGGAGCCCAAAGCGAAGCCAGTGCCGGATCTGCGATAACAGATCGCAATTCCCCTTACTCCTATCCTATTCATTCACCCTTTGATGATATTCCGTTGTCAAATGCAGGTCGGAATGTGGTGCGAGGAATTTCGCGACCGGACCGAGATTTCGGATGGGCAAGATATGCAACAATGCGATCGATCAATTCTGGCAGCGCGATGAGCATCTTGGCTCTCGACCGACTTGTGTCAACCTATGTGGCCAGAGACGGTCAACTTAGTCCGGATTTGGCTCGCGAAGTCATATCGCGAGCAATAGATGATTACAAGGACGAGACTCGTCTTGAGCGTCCCGCGCCTTCACATCCTCTAGTCGTCGACGTAGTAGACCTTTACCCCCCTGCGATGGGTGCCACGATTCTCCTAGATAGGCTAACCGATCCCAATCCGGAAGCGGTCATTAGGGAGCAAATGAACAACATCGACTCGAATACAAGGCTGATCGATCGACGGGAGACGGTCTTTCGGATGATTCAAGTGATCGGCGAATCAAACCCGGCTTTGGGACCTGTAATTGTGCAATTTACTGAGTCGCCCCAGGTCGACCAGCAAACACCTTTGCTGCCTCCTGGGTCTTTTGGAAAAACTCAGGCCGATCTAGCAAATCGCGACGAGGCGTTTGGAGCTATTGTGAGGAGCACAGAAAACGTTGTCGACGCAAAAGATGACGGCGCGGCTGAAAAGGTGGTCGAAGAGATAAACAAATTTCGTGACAAAGCGGCAAATGACGGCCTGAGCGAGACTCAGGGTTTGGCAAGCTCGGTGAACGATGGCAACGGAATCTTCAAAATCGACTTCGGCAATGCGGGTAAGCCAAAAGATGACGAAACTATCCGCGAAGAAAAAATTCGACGCGTTGAAAGCGATGTGAATGAAGCGCGCGCTGGAATCTACTTAGTATCGAGCCTTTCGAGCTTTATTAAAGATCCGGTGATTCGTAAGGAAATCGGCGGCGTCTGCCAGGGCGCGTCGTTCATGGTAACGATTTCCGAAAACGTGGCGCTCTGCCGGTTGGGAGAAATCAGCAGTTTGGCGATGTCGGCGAATATTGTGGGGGCCGCCGCATCACTATTCTCCTTCTTTAACCATGGTCCCGACGAGATGGCATTGGTATTGCAGGAACTTCGCAACGTTCAGTCCGAAATCCGTTCGCTGGAGACAGAGATGCAGCGGAATTTCGCCGAAATCGACGAAAAACTAAACTCGCTATTCCAGGAAGTGTCACAGGGATTAGACACTCTAATCGCTGGCCAAGTCCGTATCGAGGATAAGTTGGATAGGCTTCAGATAGAACTCTCTGACATGGACGCGAGGTTACAGCGGATCGAAATAGATCTTCCGTTATATTTTCAGAGCCTTCAAAACGATATGGCTGAGGAGCAAGTACTGTTCGTCTTAGAATCGCCGGAGCGGCATGCCAGTTTCCAAATTAGTTGGTCCCAATTCGTGAAAGGCACGGACTACTTTTTAAGCTGGGGTGCCCTCGATGGGGCGCGGTCTCCCTTAGTTTCGGGGACGCTCGGTCGTGGTACCCGACTCGAAGATGTCTATGCCGGTTTGAATAGTCCACTTGCCAAAGTAATCACTTTCGCACATCCCGCAGA
This sequence comes from Planctomycetota bacterium, assembly GCA_030775485.1. Taxonomy (GTDB): domain Bacteria; phylum Planctomycetota; class Phycisphaerae; order Tepidisphaerales; family Tepidisphaeraceae; genus JALYJB01. The sequence goes on from JALYJB010000025.1 coordinate 7,935, forward strand.
CGGATCGATCAGTCCCGTAGTGCCTGACGCACTAAAGCCGACGATCGACGATGACATGAACTACATCGCTGAAGTAATGCGCGCCAACTTTCCTGAATTTCGGGATACCGATATGCGTCCGCACGGACGAACACTTGTAAACGTTGGGCGCTGGCTCTCCGGGAGCGAATGGTATCTTGCCTTGTGCAGGACATGGCCTCAATACGCCAAGAATGTACAACCCGAAAATACGAGGGATTTTATATCTGCCGGACAAGACTTAAAGGCATTTCTGTCGCAGACGCGAGGCCAGAGAATTATGTCGCTTTTGGTTGATCGCTTTTTTTTCGAGAATTATGTCCTCTTAAAGGCGATGGGCGACCGCGAGAACCAGTACTTAGAATCTAAAAAACTCGTGGGAACGGACTTGTGGAGCAAAAAGTACCCACAGCCGGTCTCTTATTCGATTCGGCGCGACAAGGTCGATGTCCTTTTGGATTCACCAGCGACGTCCGATGCCGCCGCAAACCGGCAGAAGATTGGGCAAATTGCTGTACCTGACGGCTTCTGGAATAAAATGCCGCAGCGATTTGCCTTTTGCGAAGCTATCGGCGCCGGAAATGTGGACATACAGATCATTTTTAGCTGGAAGCCGGGCCAGCAAATCATCGGCCGACCACAATCGCCAAGATATCACCCGTCAATAATGTTCGCCGCCACATGGAAACCAGAAAAAGTGGCCGCAGTTATCGGCAGTGTCGACAGCCCAGATGAATTTGACCCAAACAATTTGCCAGACCCGATGAGCTACCTCAGCGACAATTTTACGAGCGGGCAAAAGCTCGCCCAAAAGCTGCTTGCCAACGTTGAAGTCGACGCACCCCTTTACGGCAAATCTGATGCCGACTATGTGCAACAAATATTAGACGAGAATGTTCCTCAAGCAATGAAAGCTAGAAGGCAAGAAATATACGACGACTTGAGCAAGGCCCTCTCGAAGGAGTTGAAGCCGAATGTCGATCGAGTTCTTGGCACGTCCGCGCTTATCAAAGCGTTTCTCCTGCTTGGATACCGAGATTTGATCATCAACGACGTGCTCGTATACGCTTTGGTTTATGGGAAAACTCAACTTCCAGATCTCGAATTCTTTTCTGAATTCGGAAACAATTTGGGGCGGGACGGGGCACGCTCCTCTGATGATTATATTTTTTGTTTGCAGCGCCAAATGGGCACCGGTGTCAAGGATTTCTGGACGTTTAACAAGCAAATGAACGCAGAATTACTAGGTGGCCCGAAGCAGCCGGCTACAGATACGTCGACAGCGCACTTCGCGCTGACCGATACATATTTTAAGCTTGATCGGAGTTTAATGTTGCACGTTCTGCGCGACGTCGCTCGAAATGGTGCAGATGCTGTAGACACACCAATCGATCAACGCCTAATTGAGTTATCGAGCGAGTTGCGGCGCCAGCAATTACCGCGCGGAAACTGACGCGTTCGAAGCAAGCCCGGAGATGCTGAAAAGGTGACATCCAAGTGAGTGTCACCTTTTCAGCGTTCCAGACCTAACAGTAAATCCAATCGAAGATGGCAACGCGCGCCGGCTTGGTGATTGGGATGAGGTTCGCCGGATTAACAAACTATTAGACATTCCTGTCGAGGAAGCGCTGTCACGGATTGCCTGAGTCGTCGAGGATGCCGCTCAAAAGATTTTTGAATATCGCCTGCCGTTATCTCATGGCTTGATCAAAACTCATGACGGGAAACCGCGAGATCCGTCGGTGGTAAGTCCCCAAGCCTTTATGGCATTCATCACTTCAAATGACACCGATAATCGAATCAAATGGCACGACCGGGGATGTGCGACTCAGGAGCGAAGGAATATCCTGCGACATTTTGGCGGGAAATCGCTGAATTTCGCTCAAAAACTCGGTTGGGAGTTTCACTGGTGTCCCGCTGGCTCCATCTTGACGGGACGGTTCGGTTTTTACTTTGAACCGTCCCGTTATTGCTGCGCTGGTCGCGGGGCGATTGAGGCTGATGGTCCGAATGGTGGGCGAATTGATGAGTGTCCACTTTTCTTCTCCTAAGTCCAGATTTCGCAGTCTATGGGTTATAAATGAGTTGTATCGTGGCAACCGAATTTTGCTCATCAATGTTTACCACTTTCACTTTCAGAGATTGACCGACATCAAACTCATCGTTTGCGACGATGTCTTGATTGTGGGTAATGGATGACATTATAAAGGAATGGCTGCCCAAAAATTGTCCGATGTTCCCTTCAAATCTATGAACCAGAACCGCAGATCGCGGGATACCACCGTCCCACTCGCTTTGAGGGCGAAATTCGACGAGGAATTTGCTTGTTCCGGCAATGCCAGGCAGTTCGGCAGCCAGAAAGCCCGGCAAGTCGAGACGGTAGAGCGGTCGAAGCTGGACGGTCTGGTTAAAAGCCCCTGCGGGGCTCACCCAAACACGCGATTCGTTGAGCCAACTTCGACCACGCATGTTCCATGCATTGAAACCAGGTCCTCGTGAACCATAGTCATTATCAGCGATAGAAAACGCACAGGCTGTGCTCATCCCATCCCACCCGTCCCCATACTTCGCCGGGTCAGAGCATGTGTTTTTGAACGGGGCGTCGGCTAAATTGTCGGCGCGTGAATGGTCGAGGCCATAGGCATGTCCCATCTCCTGCCCGAAACTTTGGCTCCCGTTGTTTATGACGTAGCGAAAATCGGAGAATACTCCAACGTTCGGCACCCCCCCTGCCCAAGAACCACCTTGAGCGCCACCAACTGCGACGTTAAAGACAACCACCGCTCCGACGAAATCGCTCAGTTGAATTCCTGCGTCCAGTGCTTTCTTCTTTGCTTTTGCGGTAACGTCATTCCGAGAGTATTTGGGTGTCCAACCTGGGGGTGCAGGATTTGGCTGCACCAGGTCACTCACATTGACGTCAACCACAAGCCAATCAAACGCCTGCGTTTTACTCATGTCAATTGAGCCATGCGAGACGTCATAAAAGAAATGCAACATGTTGAATGTCCCCGCCGCCACGGAAGTGAATTCTCTGCGTGCCAAATCTAATGTGATGGGAGTGCTGTTGTCGTCTTGAAATTTGCACAGGAGAACGACCCAAGGGGAATCCGATTTCGTCGAGTGCCAAAACACAAGCAGCCTGTTTTGCGGGTCGGACGCCGCCAGATGATCGATAATATCTGGATTACTCGGTGTTTGCCAGCTTGTGAGCGATGAGGCGATCTTATACCGAATTACCGAGGTTGTATTGATAGCTTGCCAATCGTAGCGCGGGGACCACCAGAATATCACGAGTGAGTTGTCCGGGCTTTCACAAGCAACGTACTCATAAAGATACGCACCTTGCTTTGTCTGCCAACTTGTGGGAACGCCGGTAATTTTTGGGCCTGCGGTTCGCTGAGTGACGTTTATGGCCTGCCAATCATGTTGCGGCGACCACCAGAATACAATCAGATCGCCAGTTGGAGACATCGCCGCAAGGTGCTCAACATTATATTGCCCATTGACAGTCTGCCAACTGGTAGGCTGGGCCGCAATTTTCTGCCCAGTTATCTGTGAAACGTTGACGGCTTGCCAGTTATGCTGCGACGACCACCAAAAAACCAGCAGGTCGCCATTCGTGCTCATTCCGGCCAGGTGCTCAACCAAGTCAGGGCCATTGGGGGTTTGCCAACTCGTAACCGAGGATCGAATTTTTTGTCCGGTGATCTGCGAGACATTCACCGCTTGCCAATCCTGTTGTGGCGACCACCAAAACACCATGAGATCGCCAGCGGAAGTCACGGCCGCAAGATGCTCTACGTTGAAAGGCCCATTCGGTGTCTGCCAACTCGTTATATCACCGACCACTTTAACTCCCGTCTTGGCACTCACATCTACCACCTGCCAATCGTGTTGGGGAGACCACCAAAATACCAACATATCACCGTTCGCATTGACAGCAGCCAAATGCTCAACAAGAAATGGTCCGTTTTTTGTTTGCCAGCTTGTCAAGCCCCCCACAATTTCTTGACCCGTGATTTGCGAGACATTGACGGATTGCCAGTCATGCTCTGAAGACCACCAGAATACGAGCAAATCGCCGCTGGGGCTTTTCCCGGCCAAATGTTCTACGATATCCGGCCCGTTTGGTGTTTTCCAACTTGTGAGCGGACCGACGACCAGTTCGCCGGTTATAGCGGTTACGTCCACGACTTTCGGTAGCATCGTTTTTCCTTTGTTTGGCGTCCTAGAGTTTCATCTGACATTTTCTATTTGGCTTTTGGCCCACGACCACCCTAAGCAAAGCCGAAGTCGATATATAGAACACCCAGATCCGGCATATTATCTCGGGTCCATGGCATCAACTTGGTACTGAACCGCGGCTGCTTCGTCGGCCCCGCTTCGGCTGAGTCAGCCGCCGCTTTTCTCTCCGCTTCAAGTTTCCTTAGTTCGTCAACGAGCGAAGTCCACGTCATCCGCTGTTGGCTCGCCATTTCTGCCACAATCTGTTCGTGCATGTTGCCTTTAATTTGTCGTCACCCACTGCCGGAACGATCAAGCACACAATGTCATTCGACCTGAACGCCAAATCGCCAACCACCCGCCATTCCCGTTCCCAAGTGAAGTCATAAACTTCGTGCATAGCATTAAGTAGGGGCAATAGTCTCGCCGCAGTACCTTCAAAATTGTCGCTCTCACACCAATCAAACAACGCATCCGCAGCCTCGCGATGAAAGAATCTTCCGTCGTAACTGTTGATGTAGATGGCAGGCTGTGCCCCTTTTTCGACGAGGAACTTTTTGTGGAAAACGATGCCGTACGGCTTGAATATTACGCTTCTTCCCTCCACAGGCTGGATCAGCAGATGAATTTGGTGCAACGGGATTTCAGTGAAGCATCCGACCTGAAAAGCCTTGCGCTTCTCGTCCGACAGGGCCACGAGTTTCTTTTTATGAAGGCAATGGAGATTTCTTGCCTCGATCTTCCCTGCCGTTAGAATGGAAATGAGGTTAGCGCGTGCTGCGCCCTCGGGTTTACCGGCGCCTTCGCTAGTGAGGTGTACGACGAACCGAGAAATGTCTTCGCGGGCGTCAGTCACATTTGATTTGTCAACTGGCATACTCCCTCCACCGTCGGCTACCAGAAGTTCCCAATAACTCGCACCGAACAGTCCGGCGAGCTCATCCAATCTCCCTCAGTTGATCTTATCCGAAGTGCCTTGGCCTGCATAAGCCCCCGTCCGTGAGCCCACTCCTTTTGCGATCTGGATGTCGCTAATCGGAGTGAACCAACCAAGTGCGTCATTTTGGCATTTGAACTGCGAAATTCACTCAAAAACGCGGTTGCGAGTTTCACTGGCGTCCCGCTGGCTCCATTCGACTCGGCCGAGTACGGCCTCGTTCATGGCAGGCCAAGTTCCGGCCGAGTCGAATGCCCTGAGCGAACGTACTCGTGAGTCGAACGGGCCTTTTATATTCGCATCTGCTTCAGCAGATTGCTCCGCTTCGATGCATTGTTCAACTCCTCTTCTGCAAGCGTCCCAAGGCCGCCCTCAGTTTTCGGTTGACCTTTCAGAGTTGGAAGCCATCATTAAAATCGTGAGCCTGTAGTCGTGGCTTAGCCTCGAATCGTCAGGCCACCGGAGCGTAAATTGGAAAGGGAAATCAAACAGGATATTACAATTGTCTGGCCCGCAATTCACGTGCTCACCGCTATTGTTATTGTTTTTCTCCTTTTGGCCGGCGGGGCGGATTTTTTCCAATCGCATGACTGGCGCCCTCTGGCACTTTTGATTGGAGTCTCAGTTTTTTCCATCTGGTTTGTTCAATTTGCCTTGCGTACTTCGCTTGTGAGGTCCGAATCAAATCCGAGGAGGTGGCTGCTTACAGATGAAGGGTTAGTTCGCGTGTACGTTTCGGGCCAGCGAGAAACCATTCGCTGGGAACAGATTCAAGACATGAGGTGGGGACAACACCTTGGTCTTAAAATCAGATGGGAGGAAACCGGGCATCCTCACAGAGTGCGAGATTTCCAGAATGAGTTCCGAAAGTGGCAAACCGGGCGATATTGGTGTTGGATTAGAGTTCGAGAGGCGGAGGCGCGAACGCTGTTCCAATGCGCCAAAAAAGATTGGGTTGACGTGGGGTTATGAGATACATTTATCATCATTACATTGCTGCGCCTCGCCAGACCATGGCTCATCTTTGAAACTTACCGGGCCCCTTTAATGTCACGGGGCACTGGGATGTAGTTCGGGGATGAAGGAAATCACGTCCCTTTGACCCACGATCCGCAAATTCGTTCAAAAACGCAATTGCGAGTTCTATTGGTGTCCCGCTGGCTCCAATTTTTCCCCAGGCAAAATCAGAGCAGATAGCTTGATCGCTTTTTGCGATCAAGCAGAAATCTCGGTGACCATCGGCCGTAATGGTCGCTTCGATGTTTACGTCCGCCCACGATGTGCTGGTTGCTGCGGTGGTGCGCCTGCGTAAAGGGGCCGGGTTGACCCCAGCGTCAGTTGGCCGAGGCTCTGGGGTGGGAGCAAGACCTGATGATTGGCCGCATCGAGACCGGGCAGCGGAGAATCGATCTTATTGAGTGGGTGGCCATCTGCCGAGCCCGCGTCTACGCCCCTGGTGAGGTCCATGACGCGCTTCACGCCTTCGCCGCCTCGCTCCGTCACGATGTCAGTCGCGCCGAACTCGCGGGCGAGCTTCTGCCTCTCCTCGTGGTGGCTTATTGCGATGATCCGCTCATGTCCGGGTTAGCACGATGTGAGTTGCTCGCTGCGACGCGACATGCTGGGTGCATTTGTATCCCAATTCCGCCATGTTGATACCGTCAAATAACCGCTCACCCGCGCCAAGTAAGACGGGTGAGATGGCGATATGCAGTTCATCGATGAGTCGCTCCCGAAGGTATTGCCTGATTGTCGCCGCTCCTCCTCCGATTCGGACGTCCTTTCCGTTGGCGGCATCGCGAGCTCGTTCAAGTGCGACGCGAATCCCGTCGGTAACGAAATGAAATGTCGTGCCTCCCTCCATGACGAGTGGCGCACGAGGATGATGAGTGAGCACGAAAACCTGCGTATGGTAAACCGGGTTCTCACCCCACCATCCCCGCCAGCTCTCATCCGGCCAGGAACCGCGCACTGGCCCGAACATATTTCTGCCCATAATCCAGGCGCCAACATTGTGGAAGCCGCGCGCGGCAAAGTCGTCGTCGATTCCCCCACTCTCTCCGTCTTTGCTTCCGAACAGGTGCGCCTGAAACGTGCGCGTCGCGAACGCCCATCCATGAAGGGCAGTTCCGCCGACACCAAGCGGGTTCTCCAGGCTCTGATCCGGGCCTGCGCCAAAGCCGTCAATCGAAATGGTGAAGCTTTCCACACGGAGTTTAGTCATTTGGTTGTTCTTTCCGTTGCAGTGTTCTGGCAAGCGCGTTCTGAGTCGCCTAACGTAAATCCGGTCAGTGGCCGGGGCCGCGCCCCGACGGCACTCTAACTACAGACAGCTTTCCCGCGGCTCCCGCTGGCTCCATTCGACTCGCTGCGCTCATGGCAGGGCCAAATGTCGGAAATAAGAATGCCTTCTCGGGGGCAGCGAACCATAAGCAGCTTAATGAGCAGCACGTCAAATACCCTTAGTGAATAAGTGAACCGCATCCAAAGACTTTCTCATGTCTGCATCCGCGCCGGCAGATTTTCTGGTTCAGGTGGCCAATCCCAACCACGACGCGATTCACACCAGTGTGTAGACCTTTGCTTCCCATGGGAAGATTGGTTCGCGGCCTACCTGGTTGGGGAGCACTGGGTTTCCCTGGCTCACCTCACGCCACTTTCGGGTTGGCGGGGTGGCGGGCCAATTTGCCACAACGTATTCGGCGCTGGGGTTCATGGGGTTGGGGGTGCCGAAGTCTGAGAAGTTTGCGACGACGACCACCGGGTCCTGCCCGGGCGCGCCGCGCTGCCAGGCCAGGACGCGCTTGCCTTCGCTGAAATCCACGTGAATGAAGTTTGTGTCATCGACGGCCAGTGCCGGTTGCATGGTGCGGAACTTCACGAGAATTGAGACAAAATCCAGAATCCGCTTGCGCATTGGTTCGGCGGCCCGGGTGTAGTCGACGGGGTCCACTTGTTTTCCGCCCCCGTCGGTGACGTTGCCGCTGGCATCGAAGCGGTCGTGCTGATCGGCGAATTCCTCTCCAGCCAGGAACATGGGAATGCCGACGGCCGTCAATAGGCAGGCGAAGGCGAGTTTTACGCGCTTTTCGATGCCCAGATCATCAAGGCCGGCGCTTTTGAGCATGTTATATAGGCGCTCGTGGCGGAATCCTTCGACATCGTGCTTGGTGACGTAGTTCACAGCCCGCGTGCCGAACTGGAAACCGAGAATTCGGCAGTCGATGGCCTGGCGGACAGTCCACTCGAAGGTTGGCTCGTCGGCTGAGTTTTGTCCGAGCAAGGCGGCGCGAATCCGACTCTGAAACTTTTCATTCCACAATCCATCGAGAAACCCCTTGTTAACCAAATCCATGGGGAGTGAAAGCTCTTCGCCGACGACGATAAAACGGCTGTTGCGATTGCTGCCAACCGGCAGTCCGTTGTCGGCCCAGCGCTGGTTCCAATGCTGGTGCGCGAGATCCTTAAACGCGCGAACAAAATCCCAGTTGGCGATGTTTTCGACGCTATCCATGCGGACGCCGTCAACGTGGAAGTCGCGCATCCAGCGTGTCAGGTAGGTCAGCATGTGGCGTTGCGCGGGCGAGAGGGATAGATTTGCGGCACCGGTAACCGGATCGTAGGCGCCGATGAATTTGCTGTACCTGAAGAGGGTGCTGCCGAAGCCGTCGCGCGATTCTTTTTTTCCATAGCCGCGGGTTGACGTCAGCGCGTCGGGGTCATTCGGTGGATTTTTCGGGTCGAATTCGATGCAGAAGCCGTCAAAGTCGATGCGCTGGTAAGGCTCGTTTCTTGAGAAAGCCATCACGACGTCGATGAAAAAGCGAATGCCCCTCTGGTGGCAGGCGTTAACCAGCGCGGTGAGGTCGCGGTTGGGCGTTGGGGAAGCATTGCCGTCGGGGAAACCCAGTTCGAAATCCGGGGCAAGATAGTGAGAGGTGTCGTATCCCCATTGGCGTTTGAAGAAGCTGTCGGCTGGGGGAAGCAGTTCCAGCGCGTTGATACCAAGGTCAAGGAGGTAGGTGTTCCCAGGTTGGGTAACCGCGAGATCCGCGAAATTCGCTCCCCCGGCCTCTTTAACGATCAGCGAGATAACATCCTGGAACGTACCAACATCCCGTTCGCCGGTTCCCGCACGGCTCCAGGCGGTTGGAAGTTCATAGATCACAAGTTGGCTATTGGGCGGCAATTTGTCGGGCGTACCTTCGTGGTCAAACGCGGGTTCTTCACCCAGAGGGTCGCAGGGAACGAGTTGCTTGTTCTTGAATTTGATGACCGACGCCGGCTGGCGATCATCGTCGTTGTAGGGCGGCGGAAGTGGAGGAGCGAGCAATCGCCAATCCACCATGTATGCTGCCGGGTCTGCAACGAGGATCCGCTGGGGCGGCTTCCCGTGCGGGTTGGTGTCTTCCACTTCGAACCAATAGTGGTAGACCTGGCCGTCTTGAAGACCGCAGTAGCTGGCGGCGATCTTCCACAAGCCACTGACACCGGCGACCGCAGTGAGCGGCAGACGCTTCTGGTTCGCCAGGGCGTTGGGGTTGCCGGCCTGGAATTGGCCGATGACCAATTGCGGGGCAGTTGCATTGCCGTTGGGTCGCCAAAGGACGAAGTTAGTCGCCTTCCGGTCAAGAAGATCTACCGAAATGGGCATAAGTTCCTCAAGCTAATGTTGTACTGAGCAGATGTCCCCGGGGCGACTATGTGGAGGTCCCTATCGATCGAATATACGAGGCGGACTCCCCCACCTTACCACACCACTCAGCGTGATGCGCATATTGGCGATATTTACGACAGGCTGAATTTTCCGAGGGGATCGGCTTCAGGCGGGTGGCTCGATCCACATTCGGCACTCGGGCCTTTAAGGGTTGGTGTGTTCGGCGCGATCCGCTCGAGCTAAAGCCCTGGAGTAATTTCGCAGTATTTCCGGCAGGCGGGCGCACACCGCAAGGAGATGGGTGCTGGAAAGAATCTTGGTGCCGTAACATCAGGCGGGGCTGCGCGGACGCTGGCGGCGGCATCTGGAATTCTGGCTGCTTATTTTATGCGCATCAGGTTAAAGCTTGAGCGTATAAAGTGGTCAATTCCAGGTGACCTGAACGTATTAATATTGCTCGGCCCCGGGGGTTGAGCGATGTGTTGAAGCGATATCAGTTTAATTCGCCGGTCAGAGAGATCGCTGGTTCTGGAATCGCGGGCTTAACAATGGCATCTACGGATAAGATATCTCCCGTGCGGTTGACCGACGACCATCCCACGATTGTTCAACAAGACGCTGGCTCGGATGACGCGGCGATTTCCCTTGACGACATTATCATCACGGAGCAACTGGCTCACAGGCCATCGCGTCCAGCCGACCACGAAGCGGAGAACAAGGCGCTGGTTGGGCTGGCGAGTGAACTTGCGGAATCGCCGCGGACGATCCTGCAGAATCTCGTGGAGAGCGCGCTTAAACTGTGCAACGCCGACTCGGCGGGCATCAGCATTTTTGAACAGGCTGATGGCAAAGAGATCTTCCGCTGGCACGCCACGGCGGGGGCATTTGCATCCTACCGTGGTGGGACGATGCCCCGGAGCTTTAGCCCGTGCGGCACCGTTCTGGACCGCAACGCCCCCCTGCTGATGGCCGAGCCGGCGAGGTACTACCCGGATATTCGGGCGATCCATCCGCGGGTTTATGAGGTGCTGCTGATCCCGTTCTACCAGGGGGCGACGCCGATGGGGACGGTCTGGGTGGTTTCACATTCGCCGGAGAAACTTTTCCAGGCGGAGGATGCGCGGCTGGTTACAAGCCTCTGCAAGTTGGCGGCGGCGGGGGTTGGGGTTCTTTCCAACCTGAGCGCGGTGGAGTCGGCGAATGAAATGCTTCGCAACGAGGCGATGGAGCGCGCGCGGGCCGAGACGGCCCGGCGGGAAACCGAAGAGCATCACCGATTCGCGACCGAGGCGGGCCGGACGGGCTCGTGGTATGTGCGGCTCGACACGATGGAGTGCATTCTTTCACCGATGATGAAAGAGCTGATGGGCTTTGCGCCGGGAACAACCAATATATCGGCTGAGCAATGGCGGCAGCGTGTCGTGCCGGAAGACCACGCCGGGCTTGAAGCGGCGATCATGGCGTCGATCGCACATGATGCGCCTTTTAACTTTGAGTTTCGGATTGCTCTTGAAGACGGAAGCCAGCGATGGCTTTTTTCGCATGGCGGCGTGGCGCGGGATGCGGCGGGGAAGGCAGTCCGGCTGCATGGCGCCTCGGTGGATATCAGCGCGCGGCAGCGCGCCGACGAACGGGATCGGCAGGCTGGGGCGGAGGCGATCGCCCGCGCGGAAGCAAATGCCAAGTTCCGCACATTTTTCGATCAGGGAACATATTTCGCGGGGGTGATGACGCTGGACGGAACGGTTATTGAGGCAAACCGCCTGTGTCTTGAAGCGTGCGGTTTCACGCGGGACCAGATTATCGGGAAGAAATTCTGGCATTGCGGGTGGTGGAACCGTTCACCGGCGCTGGTGGAGATGATACGGGAAGGCTCGATGCAGGCGGCGGCCGGCCGGCTGTTTCGGCGGGAGACGACCTATTTCATCGCGGACGGGAGCGAGCGGGTTGTGGATTTGACGCTGGCCCCGGTGACGGATGATGCCGGCCGCGTGCTTTTCGTGGCCCCAAGCGGGATTGACATAACCGATAAGAAGCGAATGGCGGATGAGCGCGAGCGGCTGCTTGACGCGGAACGCGCCGCCCGGGCGGAAGCGGAAGAGGCCAACCGGGCGAAGGACAAGTTCCTGGCGGTTCTCAGCCACGAGCTGAGAACGCCCTTATCCCCGGTGGTGATGACGATCCCGGAAATGGAAATTGACCCGGACATGCCGTTTAAATTCCGGGAGGACCTGACGATGGTCCGCCAGAACATAGACCTGGAAGTAAAGCTGATTGACGACCTTCTCGATCTGAGCCGGATTACCACGGGGAAGCTGCGGTTACAGATGCAGCCCGTGCGGGTTCATGAGCTTTTGCGGCACGCGCTGCACAACAGCTTAAGCGACACATCCGGCAAGCGCCTGAACGTCCACCACGAATTTAACGCCGGCAACGACCGGATGACCGCGGACCCGGCGCGCTTGCAGCAGGTGTTTTGGAACCTTATTCGCAACGCGGTTAAATTCAGCGCTGAGGGGGGCACCATTACCGTTCGCACATGGAACCCGCAGGGAGATGGACAACTGAACGTGGAGGTGCGGGATAATGGGATCGGCATTGAGGCGGACCTGCTGCCGCGCATTTTTGATGCGTTTGAACAGGGGGACGCCCGGATGACCCATCAATTCGGCGGGCTGGGCCTGGGTCTGGCGATCGCAAAAGCGGTTGTGGAAATGCACGGCGGCACGATTGCGGCGGCCAGCGATGGGCCGAAAAAAGGCGCCACGTTCACGGTTATGCTGGATGCTGTCTCGGCGAATTCAGCGGAGCGGCAGCGCACCGACACCCCCCGCTGCCTGGCAGCGGCGCCACCCCAAGCGCCGAGGCGGGTGCTGCTGGTGGAAGATCATCCCGATACGGCTCGGACAATGGCCAGGCTTCTTACCCGGTCTGGATTTGCAGTGATGACCGCGGGAAGCGTGGCCTCCGCGCTGAAAATAGCCGCTGCCGAAAGCTTTGATGTTGTCGTCAGCGACATTGGCCTGCCGGACGCCAGCGGATACGAGCTGATGAGACAAATCAGAGACCGATACGGCATTAAGGGGATCGCACTGAGCGGCTACGGGATGGAAGAGGATATGCGCAAGAGCCGTGAGGCGGGGTTTGTCGATCACGTGGTAAAGCCGGTAAATGTTGCGGAGCTGGAGGCGATCATTCGTCGGGTGACCAGCGCTGGGTAATGGGGAGTTCGTTCAAAAATACCGCGCGGGCAATTGCGCTTGGATTAAAAGGAGCGCCTCTTCTCTATATATGGGCCAAAGGGTGAAGGTTTTTGACGGATTTTTCCGGATTTTTTGGCAGTCGATTTTTGGCGTATCGTAAGTCATCTCGCAGCTTGGAATTAGGGAGAATATTAATTTTGCAATTTTCGTTGTGTTTTGTAGTCTATTTTGGAGTGTTTCGTAGACTGATCGGGGCGGGTTGATGGAATTCCACATCCTGGCGGCGCGTGGCATTGCGCAATTCAAGAACATCTTGTCCATTTTCGCGACAAATTTTATTTCATTTTCAACAGGAAATTCGGCGCTTTGGTTATCGCTAACGTAAGATTTTGATGGATGAGAATCAAAATATTTTTAATGGCCGCAGCGGTCGCTTTTTTGGCCGGATGCGACACATTTTACGGTGTATCTCGCTACGTCGCGGTGAGCGAAATTCCCTCGCGCGATCTTGTCGAGCGTTCTTTACGATCAGTGCCTGAAATCAACTCTGTGGATTATTCTGAACTAGACCCGGGGTCCGCGTATGCCTACCAAATTGGTTACGCCAGTGGCTCGGCGCGAGGCCAAATCGGCTCTGGCAGCGCCCAAGATAAAACAAAGTTCTTCGAGATTTCCTGCTGGTGGATTAACCATGTACCGGCGGCGCAAGAGCTTCGAGCAACTCGCTCGCTGATGGATAAAGTTTATGCTGCTTTGCGAGATAGATGCCCAAAGCTTCCGCCCGCCGCGGAGCTTTACGAAACGACCCGTGGGTTGCGGGAGTAAAAAAACGAATCGCTGCGGCGTAGTGCCATCGGATTTACGGTGGCTGCCCGATTTGACGTCGCCCAATCTTCCGATAAGATACTTACGGTATGAAGACCACCGCAACGATTGCCCCGACGATTATTATTACCCCGCAAAATCCTGGGTAGGGCTGATCGTTCATCAAAATGAAACCTTAAGGCCCTGCCCATTGGCGGGGTTTTTTTGTTTCTATTATTGTTGCGGTTTCCTGGTTCGGGAATCTTTTAACCTCAGGCGGCGGTTATGCAGACGCGACGCATCGAAATCTACGACACGACCCTTCGCGATGGAACCCAGGGCGAGGGGTTTAATCTTTCGCTGCAGGACAAGCTGCAGATTGCCCAGAAGCTGGATGAGCTGGGCGTGGATTACATTGAGGGTGGGTTTCCACTTTCCAATCCTAAGGATGCCGCGTTCTTTCGGGATGTGAAGAACCTGAAGTTTAAGTATGCGAAGATCGCGGCGTTTGGGATGACGCGGCGGCGCGGCATCAAGGCCGAGCAGGACGATGGGATGCGGGCCATACTTGAGGCTGAGACCCCCGTTGTCACCCTTGTGGGCAAGAGCAGTGAATTTCAGGTGGCGAAGGTGCTGGGGGTGAGCCTGGAAGAGAACCTGGCGATGATTGGTGATTCCGTGCGGCTGATGCGCTCTGCTGGGCGGCAGGTAATTTACGATGCGGAGCATTTTTTTGATGCGTTTGGGGCCAATCCGGAATATGCGCTGCGCACCCTGGTGGCGGCGCAGGAAGCTGGGGCATCGGTTCTTTGCCTTTGCGATACGAATGGGGGATCTTTGCCGGAACTGGTTTCGCGGGCGGTGGAAGCGGTTGGGGCGAAGACATCGGCGCATGTGGGGATTCATACCCATAACGATTCGGCGCTTGCGGTGGCCAATGCGCTGGCTGCGATCCACAGCGGGGCTAATCATGCGCAGGGGACGATCAACGGCGTGGGAGAGCGCTGCGGGAATATGGATCTGATTTCGCTGATCGCAACGCTTCAGCTTAAGTATAAATTTGATTGCCTGCGGCCTGGGACGCTGGCGCTGCTTACGGAAGTCAGCCGTTACGTCTGCGAAACAGCGAACGTGGCGCCGATCACCGGGCAGCCTTATGTGGGCGCGAGCGCGTTCGCCCACAAGGGAGGCATGCACGTTCATGCTGTCCAGAAAGATGCGACGACTTACGAGCACGTTTCGCCGGAGGCGGTGGGAAACACGCGCAAGATTCTGGTGAGCGAGCTTTCGGGGGCTTCCAACATTGCGGTGAAGGCCGGGCGAAAATTCAATATTCAGGATGACAAGGCGACGCTGCGGCGGGTGCTGGAAAAGGTGCAGGATTTGGAGAATGCCGGATATCATTTTGAAGTGGCGGAGGGGAGCTTTGAGCTGTTGGTGCGAAAGGAAATCGGCCAGTACAAGAAGTTTCTGGAGCTGGAGCACTACCGCGTTTCCGTGCTGAAGCAAAATGGGGGCGCGCCGGTTTCCGAGGCGACGGTGAAGCTGTCGGTGAACGGCACGGCCGAGCATCGGGTGGCTGAGGGGGATGGGCCGGTGAACGCGCTGGATAATGCGCTGCGGAAAGCGCTGACAAATCATTACCCGCAGATCGCGCAATTGCACCTGACGGATTACAAAGTGCGGGTGATTAATTCGCGCGATGAGACAGCGGCGAATGTGC
Source organism: Planctomycetota bacterium (assembly GCA_030775485.1). Classification (GTDB taxonomy): domain Bacteria; phylum Planctomycetota; class Phycisphaerae; order Tepidisphaerales; family Tepidisphaeraceae; genus JALYJB01. Next base: position 23,504 of record JALYJB010000025.1, read on the forward strand.
GGGTGGTAATTGAATGCCGGCGCGACCGCGGCGAGGAACTGCCGGAATCGTTCGGGACGATTGGGGTGAGCGGGAATATCATTGATGCGAGCTGGCAGGCGCTGGTGGATGCGTATGAGTATCATTTGCTGCATTGCGGGGAGGAAGCAGCGGTTGGAAAATCGCCCGGCTGAAAACTACTCTGATTCGGCTCGCGTGGTTGCTGATCGCATTCTAGCCGGGTCATAACGCCTTCGTTACACTTTCAGTTAAACATGAAATGGTTCCTACCGATGGTGGCATTGATGGCGTTGGCGAGCATGGCGCGGGCTGATGAAGGAATGTGGCTGTTCAACCAGCCGCCGCGGCAGGTCCTTCACGATCAATATCAATTCGACATCACCGATGCCTGGCTCGAACATCTCCAGAAATCCTCCATCCGGTTCAACTCCGGCGGGTCCGGAAGTTTTGTCAGCGAAGATGGCCTTTGCATTTCCAATCACCATGTGGGGGCTGATGCGCTGCAGAAGTTGAGCACCGAGCAAAAGAATTACATCAAGGACGGCTTTCACGCCCACACTTTGGCTGAGGAAGTGAAGTGCCTTGATCTTGAATTGAATGTTCTGCAATCGATGGGGGATGTGACGGCGCGGGTGAATGCCGCGGTGCCCACCGGCGCGGATGCCGAGGCGGCGTTTCTTGCGAGAAGGAAGGTGATTGCGGAGATTGAAAAAGAATCGCTGGATAATACGGGTTTGCGATCGGATGTTGTCACGCTTTGGCAAGGCGGGGCTTATCAGCTCTATCGATACAAGCGCTACACCGATGTGCGGCTGGTCTTTGCGCCGGAAGTGCGGATCGCATCGTTCGGGGGTGATCCGGATAATTTTGAGTTCCCGCGATTTGATCTGGATATCTGTTTGTTTCGGGCTTACGAAAACGGGGTGCCGGCGAATGTGAAGGATTATCTTCGGTTCTCCGCTGCTGGGGCGCGGGAGGGGGAGCTGGTGTTTGTTTCGGGGCATCCCGGCGGGACGAGCCGGTTGCTTACGATGGCGGCGCTGAAGAATCTGCGCGATGAGGGACTTCCGCGAAGCCTGGCTACGCTAAAGCGATTGGAAGTGCTGCTGGGGAACTGGAGCAACCGGATGGATGAAAACGCGCGGCGGGCGCGACAGATGTATTTCGGCGTGCAGAATGGCCGCAAGGCCCTGGACGGGCGGCTGGCGGGGTTGCTTGATCCGGAGCTTATGGGGCGCAAGGCAAAAACCGAGGAAGATTTTCGGACGCGGCTGGCGGGTTCCGCGCAAGCGGATTCTGCCGCCGCCCTGGCGGGCTACGGGGCGATCGCGCAGGCCACGGATGTTTTGTCCGCCCAGGCACAGCGGTCTTCGCTGCTGGAGGGGACGGCGGGCTTTAACTGCGACAGCTTCCGCATCGCGCGCACCCTGCTTCGCGCCGGCGATGAGCGGCCAAAGCCCAACGGCGAGCGGCTGCGGGAGTTTTCCGATTCGGGAAAGCTTTCACTTGAGCTGGGGTTGTTTTCGGAAAAGCCGATCTATGTTGATCTGGAAATTCTGCTGCTTTCTGATTCGCTGACGTATCTGGCCACACAGCTGGGCGCGGGCGACCCGCTGGTGCAAAAAGTGCTGGCGGGAAAATCGCCGCGCGAACGAGCGGTGGGATTGATCAGGGGCACGCGGGTTCGCGCGGTGGCTTTCCGCAGGGAGCTATATGAAGGCGGCGCGAGGGCGGTGTTGGCTGCCGGTGATCCGATGATTGAATTGGCGCGTCTGATTGATCCGGCCGCGCGGGCGTTGCGGAAAGTTTCGGAGGAGCAATCGGAAGTTCAGCAGAAAGCCTATGCGGCGATTGCGCGGGCAAGGAATGCCCTGCTGGGGACGGAGGGTTATCCGGACGCGACGTTCACGCTGCGTTTATCTTTCGGCACAGTGAAAGGGTACGAAGAAGACGGTAAACATGTGCCAGCCATGGCGACGCTGGCCGGCCTGTACAAGCGATTTCACGACATGAACGGTCGCCCGCCGTTTGATCTGCCGCCGCTGTGGGAAGAGCGGCAATCAAAGCTCGACCCCAGCACACCCATCAATTTCGTAAGCACTTGCGATATCATCGGCGGCAATTCCGGCAGCCCAGTGGTGAACCGCAACGGCGAATTTGTCGGAATCATCTTCGACGGCAACCTGCAGAGCCTGCCGTGGGATTACGCGTATAGTGACCAGCAGGGACGAGCCACGTCAGTTCACTCCGCCGCGATTCTGGAGGCGCTGGATAAGGTTTATGATGCGAAGAATTTGGCGAAGGAACTCTTAAGCGGACATCGACCAGGAGTATAGCGGGTTGGCGCGAAGTGGCCGCAGGTTGCTTTGCCATCGCACAATAGCGCGATCGACCACAAGCGATCGCGGTTCTCACTATAAAATGATTAGCGCGCGGACCTGTAGAAACCTTGGCCGTATGATCTTACACTTCCTGCATGTCGCTGATGAGCGCCGTCACCTGTGAACGAATCCCCCGGCACATTGCTGTCATCATGGACGGCAACGGCCGGTGGGCCATTGGGCGCGGGCTGCCGCGCGTGAAGGGGCATCAGGAAGGGGCTAAGACTGTTCGCAGCATTGTTACCGAATGCGCTCGTCTTCGGCGCGAACACGGGGCGCCGGATTTCCTTACGCTTTATTCGTTCAGCCTGGAAAACTGGAAGCGGCCCAAGGATGAAGTCACGTTCCTGATGCAGATGTACATCGATTACCTGCGGCAGGAACGGCCGACAATGATGGAAAACAACATCCGTTTCAAGCAGATTGGACGGCTGGAAAATCTTCCTGATCTGGTGCTGGATGAGGTGAATCAGACGCTGGCGGAAACGGCCGGCAACGATGGGCTGCAATTAAATCTGGCGCTCAATTATGGCAGCCGGGCGGAAATCACCGATGCGGTGAAGGCGATCGCGCAGAAGGTTGCGGCGGGAGATATTGATCCGCGGGATATCACCGAGGAGATCATCAGCGAGCATCTTTACACCGCGGGCATGCCCGATCCGGATTTGCTTATTCGGACCGCTGGCGAGATGCGTGTCAGCAACTACCTGCTGTGGCAAATCAGTTATGCGGAGCTGGTTGTCAGCCCGGTGCTCTGGCCGGATTTCAAGATCGAGGATTTCCACAAGGCGATGGATGAATATGCGTGCCGCAATCGCCGATTCGGAGCTTTGGACAAGACCAATACGCTGCACGTTTGAATCGCCTGCCGGGCGCCGCTTCCATGCAAGAATCCCTCCGCAATCGATTGACTTATGGCCCGCTGATGCTTGCCGGGTTGCTTTTCCTGCTTTATCTGGACTACTGGATTGAGAAGGCGACACAAGGCTGGGTTGAGATTCCATCGCAAAAGTCGCGTGGCGTGGCCGGGGTGGGGGTGACCATTCTGCTGATGCTGCTGCTGCCCCTGGCGGTTACCGAGATGGCTCGCCTTCTTACGGCGGAGAACGTGCGTCCCTACCGCTTCATTGCCGCCCTGGGCTGCGGGCTGCTCATTGTTCACGCTTTCTTCACACAATTCCCGTGGTTTCAGCACATCAGCACGTCCACAATGGCATTCATCATTGTGTTTGTAATGCTGCTGGCGGCCCTGCGGCGCGCCAGCCAACGACAGACGCAGGAAGCGATAACGCACATGGCCGGCACCGTGCTGGCGATGCTGTATCTTGGGGGCCTGGGGTGGTTTCTTTTGGCGCTGCGGGTGAAGCATTCGACGGATCAATTGCATGGGTTTCAGGGATCGACGCAGGCAGTGGTGATGATATTGCTGGTAGTTAAATTCACGGATATTGGGGCGTATTTTGGGGGCCGGGCGCTTGGGCGGCATAAACTGATTCCCTGGCTTAGCCCTGGGAAGACCTGGGAGGGGCTGGCCTGTGGGCTTGCCGTGGCCGCCCTGGTCGGGTTGGGCTGCGCGGCGTTATGGCCGGCGGCCATGGCAACCGTGAGCGGCGGGAAGGCTATGCTTTTCGGCGCGATCATTGGCGGCGTGGGGCAGGCCGGGGACCTTCTGGAAAGCCTGATGAAGCGGGATGCTGAAGTGAAGGACAGCGGAAAGCTGGTCCCTGGATTTGGCGGGCTGCTTGATATTATTGACAGCCCGCTTTTGGCGGCGCCGTTCGCTTACCTGTTGTTCAGCCTGTTTTAATCATCTATAAAACGTGTAATCCCAACAGGTTAGGAAACCATGTTGGGGGTTATAACGTCCCTCGCTTTTTCTACCCGTTCCTGCGAAAATATGGGGGTCGTCCGAGAATGATCTTTTGAGTCGAGCCGGACGTATAGTGTGGATGCCCGAGGCGCAGATTTGTGAATCCGGGCAAAATAATGGCCGTGCAGCTAAATATTGCTCTAGAGCAGCCTGACAAGAAGCTTGCCCTTTTTGGGTCGGCTGATCGTTACTTGCGGATGATCCGCGATACGTTCGGCGTGCAGGTTGTCAGTCGCGATGACGAGGTTCGCCTTTCGGGGGATCGGGACCAGGTGGGGAAGGCGGCGGCAGTTTTCGATCAACTCCAGCGCACCCTCCGTCGACAAGATTGGCTTAGCGTGGAAGAAGTTGGGAACGCCATCGGGCGGGCAGCGGACCACAATCGCGAAAGCTCTGCTGACGAGATCGACGTTTACACCAAGGGCCAGACCATCAAGCCGCGCACGGAGGGGCAGCGCGGTTACCTCGACGCCATCCTGAAACACGATTTAACCTTTTGCATAGGCCCGGCAGGAACGGGAAAGACTTACCTGGCTGTCGCGGCGGCCGCGAACATGCTGAAGCGCGCTCAGGCAAAGCGAATTGTGCTTGCCCGACCAGCGGTTGAGGCTGGTGAACGGCTGGGCTTTCTTCCGGGCGATCTTCAGGCGAAGGTGAACCCTTATCTGCGTCCGCTGTTTGATGCGCTGCACGACATGATGGATTTCGAGCAGGTGAAGCGGTTCATGGTGAATGACATTATCGAAGTTATTCCGCTGGCATTCATGCGCGGCCGGACGCTGAACGACAGCGTTGTTATTCTCGACGAAGCTCAGAACACAACGCCCTCGCAGATGCTGATGTTTCTGACGCGCCTGGGCCACGATTCAAAGATGATTGTGACGGGGGATACGACCCAGGTTGACCTGCCGGCGGATGTTCCCAGCGGGTTGTTGGATGCCGTGGACAGGCTGTCGGGCGTCGAGGGAATCGCGACGGTTCGGCTTGCGCAGAGCGACATTGTTCGACATCGATTGGTTCAAAACATTGTAAGCGCCTATGAAGACGATGGAAAAGGGGACGCGGATCGCGATGCCTTCTCCGATGTCAGGCGCAAGGGAAGATAGCTGTGTTTGGACTTGAGAATCGCAGCAAAACGGCTCGGCGGCGCTGGACGGCCCGTGAAACGCGGGCGAATACGCGCAGCTTCCTGCAGGATTGGCGGGCGATGGGGGCTTTCCCCTCGCTGGTCGTCGCTGGCATTTTCTGGGTGGCTCTGACCGGCCTGTTCATGCTGCGTGAAGAGGTGGTGGCGTTTCGACCCGGGCAGAACACGCCGCATGACTTGCTGGCGCGGGTCGATTTCAATTTCTACGACAAGGATCGGCACCTGCTGCAGGTGGATGCGGCTCGGGATATGGCGCCTCATGTTTACCGGCAAACGCAGCAGGATGTGTGGGCGGGTTTGCGGGATGTTTTGTTGGCGCTGCCGGATCGGGTGCATAATGCCCGGCTGGAACAATTGGAGCCGCCCCTTCGCGATATTCTCGACGCGGGCGCGCTAACGCAACTGGAGCAGGACCGGACGGGAAAAGATCGTGAGCGCTTCGACCAGACGGTTAAATACTTCGCGACCGAAGCGAGGCAAAAATTATCGCCGGATGACAATCCGCTGGTCGTTCTCAACCGAGATGATTACACGCGCGAAACGACGGGCGCCGATCCGCTTCGCAAGATTGTGCTTCGATCGGCTACTCCCGATCCTGACGGCCCCCGCCCCGCGGCACAGCCGGCGCCGGATCGCACCGCTGAAGTCGCGATGAATGTGTTCAGCGATCCCCTCCCCGGTTCAGTGCAGGCCAAACTTCAGGACATTACCACTGGATTTGAGCTGAGCCTGGGGCCGAAGATTGCCCGCATTGCCGCCGTGTATCTAACCGCGCATCCGACTTATGTTTTTGATGAGAGCGGCACCACCAACGCGCAAAACGACGCGGCCAACCATGTTGATCCAGCCAAGGCGTATATTCATTACGACCGCAACGCCCCCCTGGTGCTTCAACACACGATCATCACCGATAATGAATGGCAGTTGCTTCGCGCCGAGAACGAGGCGTACCACCAGAGTCTTGCCGCGCAGGCGATCTGGCAGTATCGGGCGGGTCTTGCCGGGGTGGCGCTGATTATCACGATTCTTCTTTGTGGATACGTCGCCAAATATCAACCTCGTTGTGTGCGGAATCATGCCCGGGGCATCGCGATCGCGGCATTGCTGATCTCAATGCTTCTTCTCACGCAGCTTGCGGGCATTGGCAGCAGCTCGCTTTATATTTTTGGCATTGCCCCGACGATTGTAGCGGCGATTATTTTCACGATTGCGTATGACCAGCGATTTGCTCTTGGCATGGCCACCATTCATGCATTGATTGTTACGACGGCGCTGAATCAGAATCTCGGGTTCTTTCTTATTCTGTGGATCGGTGTGATCACGGCGTGTTATCTGCTGGACGATATTCGGACGCGAAGCAAGCTGATTGAAGTGGGCGGCGCCGCGGCGCTGGCAATGATTGCGGTGACGGCAGCCGTTGGCGCGGTCGACATGGAGCCTCTGCGGTTCATTGCATACAACTGCCTTTACACGGGCGCGGCGGGTTTGGCGGCCGGGTTTGTCGTGCTGGGAATTCTGCCGTTCATTGAGAAGGCGTTCCGCATTACGACGAGCATGACGCTGCTGGAGCTTGCGGATGCGAGCCAGCCGCTTCTGCGGCGTCTCGCGCTGGAAGCGCCCGGCACCTACAACCACAGCCTGCAGGTTGCGACGCTAGCGGAGGAGGCTGCGGAGGCGATCGACGCCAATTCATTGCTTTGTCGCGTTGCCAGCTACTACCACGACATTGGCAAGATAAACAAGCCGGACTATTTCGTGGAAAACCAAATGGGTGGGGAGAACCGTCACCTGAATCTGAGCCCCAGTCTTTCGCTGCGAATTATTTTGTCGCATGTGAAGGACGGCGTTGAGATGGCCAAGGAATACAACCTGCCCACCAGTATTCTTCCGATTATTCAGCAGCATCATGGCACTACCCTGGTGGAATATTTTTATCATCAGGCTTGCAACCAGAGCGATAAGCAGGATGCCGGCCCGCGCATGAGCGATACGGAATTCCGCTATCCGGGGCCAAAGCCCAAGAGCCGCGAATCAGCCATTGTGATGTTCTGCGACGCGGTGGAAAGCGCTTGCCGGGCGATGTCGGAGCCGACCGCCAGCAGGATTGAATCGTTGGTTCACGAAATTGGGATGAAGCGGCTTCATGACGGCCAGTTTGATGAATGCGATATGACGCTGCGAGATTTGGAACGCATCGAGCGGAGCCTGGCCAAGACGCTGCTGGGCATTTATCACGGCCGCATCGCGTATCCCAGCACGAGCAACGTTTCCAAACCGGCGGCGAGCGCGCTGGCATCTGATCCGGGACCGGCCGCTCAGGCGGCAAGGAGCGCGTGAAGATCACGTGAAGATCAAAATCCGGTCGGTAAAGAAGCTAACTTCAAGGCGTATACGGAGATTGCCACCGCTGAGACTGACAATCTCTGCCAGTGTCGGACGGAAATATACGCGGTTTCTCAAATCCAAGTTGATTGCTGCTCACGAACTGATCGCCCCGCCGCTTTGCGAATTTTCTGTTGCCCTGATTGGCAACGAGAAGATGTCATCGCTGCATGAAGAGTTCCTTTCCGACGATTCCCCCACGGATGTTTTGACATTTGAATTGGAACATGACGATGAGGGCCGTGTCGTTGCGGGTGAGGTGGTGATTTGTGTTCCGGTCGCGATCAAGCAGGCTCGCGAGCGGGGAACCGCCATCGAGCAGGAATTACTGCTTTATGCCCTTCATGGGATGTTGCACCTGTGCGGTTACAACGATAAAACCAGTGCTGCCTACACAACCATGCACGCCAGGGAAGACGAGATTCTGATTGCTCTTGGAATGGGCCCAGTTTTCGCGAACGGGTCTTCCCCGCAAGCTCGGTCGGCGTCAAAGTCGCTTGCAAAGGTTCCGCGTGAACCATCGCGAGCGCATACCGGAGTCGGCAAATGCTCCAGTATCTAACCATTGGCGGCGTGGTGGCGGCGGCACTGCTCTCGCTGATTTTTTCCTCGCTGACTTATTCGCTGCGGGAATATTCCCGCGCGCGGCTGGCGGAATTTCTTGGCAAGCGCGACTGGGACCACTGGTTTGAATCGATCACCGATCACACTCCTGACCTGACTTTTCTGACAGCGGTTTGCCGGCAGTTCTGCAACATTCTGATGTTCGTGCTGGTGTTTTCGGCGTTTGAGTATACCAGCTATGGGCGGCTGGCGCGATACGGCATGACGATGGTTGTGGCGGCGATCATCGCGGTGTTCTGCTCGATTGCGGTTCCACACGCTGCGGCCAAATACGCGGGCGCGGAGGTGGTGGGCTTATTTGCTCCGGTTCTCAACGCATTGCGAATTGTTTTCTCCCCGCTGACGAGTCTCATGCACGGCACCGACGATGTCATGCGCCGCGCCCTGGGAGCAAAGGAAGACGCGCCCGAAACGCAGATTGAAGACGAGATTCTCTCCGCGGTTGAAGAAGGCGAAAAGGAAGGCGTTGTGGACGGGCAGGAACGCGAGATGATCGAATCGGTGATGGAGTTTCACGACACCACCGTCAGCCAGATCATGACGATGCGGCAGGATGTTGTCGCGCTGCCGATTGATTCGACGCTGGAAATGGTGAAGCAGACGATTGACCGCTCGGGCCATTCGCGCGTTCCGATTTTTGAAGGAACACTAGACCATATTATTGGGATTCTCTACGCGAGAGATTTGATTGAATACCTGGGCGTTCCCGATGTAAAGTTTGACGTGAAAGCGTCGATGCGGCCCGCGATTTATGTGCCGGAAACGAAATCATTGCGTGATCTTCTCAAGGATTTACGACTCCAAAAAGTTCACATTGCGGTGGTGCTGGATGAATATGGCAGCACTGGCGGCATCGTGACGATTGAAGACATCCTGGAAGAGCTTGTGGGGGAGATCGCCGACGAGCATGAGCCGAGCGAGCCGGCGATGTTCAAGCGAATTGACGACCGCAGCGCCGAAGCGGATGCGAAGATTCGGATTGAAGAATTCAACCGCTTAATGGGTATCACGCTTCCTGAAGATGCGGGATATGAATCGCTGGGCGGATTTCTGAGCACTAGCCTGGCGAAAATTCCGGAAAAAGGAGCTGTTTTTGAATTTGAAGGGGTACGCTACACGGTTCTGGATGCCCAGCCGCAGCGGGTGAATCGGGTGAAGATTGAGCTTGTTTCCCAGCCCCAGGGGGTTTTGGAAGCGGGGAAGGTTTCGTGAAAAAAATTTGCAAGTCAGCGTGGCCTTCAAAGCACCGCCGTCACCAAACTCGCTAGTTCCGAGCGCTCGCTCTTCCCCAGCGTAATATGCCCCACAATCGATTGCCCCTTCAACCGCTCAACCAGATAAGACAATCCATTGCTGCTGCTGTCGAGATACGGATTATCAATCTGCGTCGCATCTCCCGTGAGAACCAGCTTCGTCCCTTCCCCCACCCGGCTGGCAATCGTCTTCACCTCATGCGGCGTCAGATTTTGGGCCTCATCCACGATCATAAATTGATTCGGAATGCTGCGCCCGCGGATGTAGGTGAGTGGCTCCAGCACCACCTGCCCGTTGTCCATGAGTTGCTGAATGCGCTGCTCGACCGAGGTTGGAGATCCGTGTTGCGAGTGCTGTCCATCCGGGCTTAGACGATTGGAAAGAAGGTAGGTCATGTTATCGAAAATGGGTTGCATCCAGGCGGATAACTTCTGGTCTTTATCGCCCGGTAGATATCCGATATCGCGGCCCATCGGCATAATGGGGCGGGCGCAAAGCATCTTCTGATAGATCTCTTCGTTCAGCGTCTTTACCAGGCCGGCGGCGATTGCCAGGAGGGTTTTCCCGGTGCCGGCGGCGCCGATGAGAGAGACTAGCTTGATGGAATCATCAAGGAGCAAGTCGAGCGCCATCGTCTGCTGGAGGTTTCGGGGCATGATGCCAAAGATTGGTCCGCGCCGCCCGCGAACGGGGATCAGCATTTTATCCGCTCGGATTCGCGCGATCGCGGTATGCGATGAGTCGTTAACATCTTTCAGAAGAATGTATTCGTTGACAAAAGCACCCTCGACTTCCAGTTCAAGCTGTTTATCGGTGAAGAGCTGGTCAATCACTTTTGATTCCACGGGCATTTCTCGCCAGCCGGTGTAGAGGCGTTCGAAATCCACCTTCTGGGCCTCGAAGTCTTCGGTGACAAGGCCCATCGCGTCGCTTTTAATGCGCGCGTTGATGTCCTTGGTGATGAAGACCACGCGCTGGCCCTTTTGCAGAAGCCCCCACGCGCAGCAGAGGATGCGATTGTCCGGTGTATCAGTCGTCAGCGCCGGGCAGGCGGTCTGGTCATGTTCCAGAATAACGCGGAGGCTGCCGCCCGCCTGGTCGAGATCCACTCCTTCGATAAGATTTCCCCGTACCCGGAGTCGATCCAGATGGCGAATCACCGTCCGGGCATTGCGGCCCAGGTCATCCGTGTTGGTTTTAAATTTGTCGAGCTCTTCAAGCACATCGAACGGAATGATCACTTCGTTGTCGGTGAACATGAAAATCGAATTGGGATTGTGCAGCAGAACATTGGTGTCCAGAACAAAATGCTTTCTGTGGCCGTTGATTTCGCTCATCTCGCCTTCCGTGGGTTGTTTACCTCCCAATGCGGCGTTTGGCCGGCATTTCGGAGGTTGCCCCAGTTGTTACCGGGGCGGTTTGTTCCTAATGTATCGCTTTAAACCGGTGGATGTCGATGTCACTGTATCCTTTGAAATTTAAACCTCGGTATTTGGAAAAGATGTGGGGCGGGCGGAAGATTCAATCCATTCTCGGAAAAACCCCGCCCGCTGGGAAAATGATTGGTGAAAGCTGGGAGATTTACGATTTTCCGCCCGGCGTTGTGGATAAATCAGGTGGCTGGGTCAGCAGTGAGGTCGCGGCTGGCTCTCTGGCGGGCCAAACCCTGCATCAGCTGGTGGAAAAGCTGGGCAACGATTTAACTGGCAATGCAAAACTTGTCGGCTCTGCCGGGCAGTTTCCCCTTCTCATCAAATATCTGGATGCAAAGGACGATCTCTCGGTCCAGGTGCATCCGGATGAAACATATGCAGCAACGAACCCCGGTGCGCACCTGAAGAGCGAAGCATGGTATGTGGTGCAAGCCGATAATGGCTCACGGATTCTGAAGGGGCTGAGCACACGTTCATCGCGCGAGAGCTTTAAAAGTGCGATCGATCAGGGAAACGTGGAAACACAAATCCGCTCTATTCCCGTCAAACCGGGGGAATGCTTCTATCTTCCAAGCGGCACCGTGCATGCCCTGGGCGCGGGAATTCTGGCAGCAGAAGTGCAAACGCCCAGCGACACCACGTTTCGCGTGTTTGATTTTGATCGTGTCGATCCGACCACGGGAACCAAACGCGCGCTGCATGTGGATCAGGCGCTAGCGTGCATCAATTTCACTCAAGCGCCTCCATCGGACGTCCCCGCCGCCGGAAACACCCATCGCTTTTTCCCGACAGCCTCAAGATTAGTAACCAGCGAATATTTCACGATCGATAAAATCCGCTGCGCGCGCGGCACTCACCGGCCGATTTCATACAACGAGGCGGTCATCTGGATGATGCTCGAAGGAGATGGGCAGATCGCTGCCGATGGGGTATCCGAACCAACATTCTTCGTCCGCGGCGATACCCTGCTCCTTCCCGCCGCCATGAAACAGCCGGTTCTGCAAACCACAAGGGATTGCATCTGGCTTGAAATTACCCTCCCACAGCGTTGAAAGCCGTCCGCACTCCTCCGCCGTTTGAGTCTTGCCGTCACATTCATATAATCCGCACTCCCGTCAGTTGCCGCGGAGGGCCTGCCGGGACATGACATGGGATTAATCGTTCAGAAATTCGGCGGCACCAGCGTTGCTGATGCGGAGAAAATCCACCGCGCGGCCCGGCGCGTGATTGCCGCTAAGGAAAAAGGGAATCAGGTTTGTGTAGTCGTCTCAGCCATGGGGGATTCCACCGACGAGCTCATCCAGCTCGCGAATGAAGTTTGCAAATATGGACGCGATGAATCTTCCGTGCCGCCCAAGCGGGAGATGGATCAGCTTCTGGCCACCGGCGAGCAGGTCACCATCGCCCTCATGGCAATGGCGATTCACGCCCAAGGCCACAACGCCATCAGCTATACCGGCGGCCAGATCGGGCTGGTCACTGATAATTCCTTCACCAAAGCCCGCATTCAATCAATCAATAAGCAGCGAATTTTTGAACAGCTGGCGAGCGGGAAAATTGTCATCATCGCCGGCTTTCAGGGTGTAACCCCCGAAGGCGATTACACCACCCTGGGCCGCGGCGGCAGCAATGCCACGCTGGTGGCCATTGGCGCGGTGCTGAAGGCCGATGTTTGCGAGAATTACACCGACGTGGACGGAATTTACACAGCTGATCCTCGGATTGTGAAAGACGCGCGCAAGATCGACCGCATCAGCTACGATGAGATGCTGGAACTGTCCGGCCTGGGCGCCAGCGTCCTTCAAACCCGGGCGGTTGAATTTGCCAAAAAATATAATGTTCCGATCCACGTGCGCAACAGCCAGAATGAAAATGAAGGCACATGGATCGTCGCGGAGACACCCAACATGGAACACATCGTCGTATCCGGCGCCGCGCTGAAAAAAGAATTGATCCGCGTAACGCTGAAAAATGTGCCCGACCAGCCCGGCATCGCGGCTAAGATTTTTGGAGATATCGCAACCGCCAACATCGTCGTCGATGACATTATCCAGAACGTGATGGACGACAACACCGCCAACATCAGCTTCACCGTCGAGCATGGAGATCTGGTGGATATCAAGCCCGTGGTGGAGAAGCTGGTGAAGGAACTGGGAGGTGGAACCTCGCCAGTCTACCAGGATGGCCTGGCAAAGGTCAGCGTTGTGGGCGTGGGGATGCGGACGCATACGGGCGTCGCGCAGCGCATGTTTAAAGCGCTGGCCGATGCGAAGGTCAACATTCAGAACATCACCACCAGCGAAATCAAGATCAGCTGTATCATCAAGAAGGATGATGCCAATCGCGCGCTGCAGATCGTTCACACCGCCTTTGAACTCGGGACGGCGCGGTAATCCCTCCGGTCCCGGCTCACGTCCAATAACTGCTCATTGGCTGCCACCCGGCCCGGCATAATCCCTATCTCTTTCCGCATTTGCCTATCACGAATTTGTATTGGACGTATTCCGGGTATGGAGACGCCCCGCAGGCAAACGCGCTCCGGCTTCACGCTGCTTGAAACGGCGCTGGCCACCATCATCGTTGGCGTGGGCGTGCTGGCGATGGTTCAGCTCTTTGCCGCCTGCACGGTTCAGAATGTCGTCGGCTCGCATATGACGACGGCGATGCTGCTGGCCAACAACATTCAGGAGATGATGGCGCCGCTGCCATTCAATGATCCGAGCTATGGGCCGACTTATTTCGGGCCGGAACCGGGCGAAGCCTGGCCGAACTACAACGATGTGGATGACTTTGACGGGCTGGTCTTTAATCCCCCCATCGATTCATTCAAGAAACAAATTCCCGCGCTTTCGCAATATACCCAGAAAATTTCGGTGATGCCGGTGCTGCCCAACCAATTGAGCGGCAACACAAACGAATCAGCCCCCACCATCGCCAAGAGCACATACACCGGCGCGGTTCGCGTGCGTGTTCATGTTTATTACCAGCCGACGCCGGGGCAGCCCGCGATTGAGGTGTACTCGATGTCGTGGATTCGGGTTGACCGCTAACCCCGGTTCGGAGCTTCTCATGAAAATTGATCCTTCAGCAATTATCGCGGGAAAGCGGCGGCACGGTCTGGCTTCCGTCATGGCCATGCTTTTTCTCGTGCTTTTCACCATTTTATCCCTGGCCATGTTTCGACTCTCAACACTGAACACCGCCTCGGCGGAAAATCTGGGCGATGCCGAACGGGCCCGGGCCGCCGCGGAGTCGGGCGTACGATGGATGTCTTATCGCCTGGAGCATATGAATCGCCCCAAGACCACGCTGGGCAACATTACCGCCGCCACCGCAAATGCCCTGTGGCCGGCCATCACCAGCGCCATTCAGACCGACTTTGCGAACAACCTGAACGCACCGGAAAAGACCGTGACGATTAGCGGCACCCTCCTGCAAACCGCGCCGATCACGATCGATGCCAACGGAAAATTCTCCATCCTGATTCAGCAGCATCCCCTGAATGCGGGCGATCCCCTCGATCAGCGAACGCTGCATGTCACCAGCACCGGCACTTATGGCATCTGCCAGCGGCAAATATCGATGGATTTTACCATCTCCAAATCGGTGCCGTTTGCGGTCATCGGGAAGGTCGAGATTCAACTTGGCAAAAATACGATGGTTGAAGGCAACATTGCCATGGGGACTCCCAACAAGTTTCCACCCTATGTGGCCCTCAGCGATTTCAAACATCTGACTCCGGCGCTGGATACAGCCGTCACTAATTTCGAATCGTTCCTGAAGACCAATCACCAGGGGCTTGATGGCCGCATCAGCATTCAGAATCAAACCGAATGGAACGCCGCAAAGGCGGCGGGCTATGCGGATGTGAACGGTGACGGATACATCGACGAATATGATCTGTTTCTCAAACAGTTCGATTCCAACAAGGACAAACAGGTCACGCAAGCGGAATTCACAAATTCCGGCACCGGGTTGCTATATGACGCAAATCTCTTCAGCGCGATTGACAGTCTGGGTGGCCCGCTAACGCCAACTGACCCGGTCCGCCAGGGATATCAGGACAACGTCATCGCCAACAACGACGGTTACGCCAAAGTCCGCGGAACAGTTCTCCTGGAAGACACTGAACCATCGTGGGCCGCCAATCTCGCGAGTCAGGGGTTGTCGATCAACGACATGTTTGCCGGGCCCATCATCCCCCCCACTCCTTCAACGCCTCCGGTGCAATTTGGTGTTCCAACCGCGGATTTGATCGACCTCACACCGAGCAATTTCGACACCAGTGGGTTCCTGGCGCAAAGCGGCTCTAATGCCGGCGCCTCCAGCACGACGCCTACAACATTGACTAACACCACCATCACCCCCGCCCTGGCCAACGGGGGCAGCGCTACGGAGCAAACGCCCTTTGGATCGACCAGTTGGCAAGCGACATATAAACGGCCCATGTTCAAGAATATGAACTTCGTGAATTGCCAGATCCCCCTGGGTCTCAACGCGCTGTTCGAGAACTGCACATTTTCCGGTGTCACCTATGTTCACATGACGACAAACATTACTGACTCTTCGGGCAAAACAACCACCAATGCGGGGAATGGAATGACGTGGTCTCAGCGCATGGTCGCCGGCAAAGGAAGCTTCAGCGCGAATACCACGCTTACTGCTGCTAATTCACTCGGATTTCAACAGGGCAACAATCTCCGATTTGATAATTGCAGCATCACTGGCCCTATCGCCGCAGACGTCCCCACGGCCTATTCACACTTCACAAATTCATGGGAATTTACCGGATCGACCGTCTTCAATAACCAGGTGGATCAAACCGCTACCATCGTCGCGCCACAGACGAATATTGAAATGGGTTCCTTCGTCGCTCCGACGCAAGCGCCCAGCACTTTGCTTGGCGTGGTCGTCGTGGGCAATATCGACATTCGCGGCACAACCCTGGTCGATGGATCCGTGATCGTCACCGGTGACGGCGCTGCCAATACAACGCTGGGCTGGTTCGGCCCAAGCGACGCCAGCTCTGATCCGAATTCCGTTCCGCCACAGGGCTGGGGGAAGATTAACTTGCGTTACAACCCAAATCGCGCCCTGCCAAACGGAATTAACATCGCCGTTAATATCACCCCCAATACGACGTCCTATGTGGAGGGGCCATGACACCAAAATTTTATTGCCCGCTCCGTTTGAGGGCTGGCCTGCATCGCCGTCGCGGCCTGGGACTTTTCGAGTTAATGATAAGCCTGGCGATCAGCGCCACGCTGCTCACCGCTGTTGGCGTGGCGGTCAATGCGTCGTCCCAGGCCTATCAGATCAACCAGGAGCAGGCAAGCCTGACCCAGAGATCCCGGCTGGCGATGAATCGCATTCTGCAACAAATTCGCAATTCTCAGTTGCACGCGCCGGAAAGCGCTGCTGCTCAAACGCAGTTCGCCGGTGGCGCTATCGTGACAGATACTGGCGTGGAAATGATCGACAGCACCGGCGCCCTCGTGGATTACCATTTTGATGCCCCCAACCAACAACTGGTCATGATTCGCAATGGTGTCAGCTACATCATGCTCCACGGCGTTACAGCGTTTTCCGCCACCCTTCAACCGATGCAAAGCCCTGTGTCCCTCAAGACGGGCGGCGCCTTTGATCTTTTGGAGCAGGCGCAGCTGACGCTGAGCGTGAAGACCGTCAATCACACCGCCAATTCCACCGAAACAACCAATACTCAGACCATCACCCTCAGCTCATCGGTCATGCCCCGAAAAAATGTCTGGTAACCGCCGAATCAAACGTTTTACGATTAAAAATGACGCCGTGGACCCGCAAGGCTACAATCTGGCCGCATGAAGTACTTTTACGGTGAGTTTGACGGCGAAGAATTTCCCACCCAGGACAAGCTCTTTGGCTTCGACCAGCTCATGGAATTCATCATGGAGCACGGCGATCAGGCTATGAAAGCCATCGAGCAGATGATGAAGGACCCCAAGAATCAGGCCCAATCCGACATGCTGGAGCAATTCCTGAAAGATGGAATGCTCGACAAGGATGGCAAAGGCAAGCTCCGTTTGACTCCCCGCGCCGTCACTAAAATGCAGCGCAAGGCCCTGACGGAAGTCTTCGTCAACCTGCGTCGCGGCCAGCGCGACGGCCACGAGCGCACCACTCCCGGCCAGGGAGGCGAGCGCGTCGAAGGCACCAAGCCTTACCAATACGGCGATCCCGTCAGCGAAATTGATCTTCATCAAACCATGCACAACGCCCTTTCGCGGCATGGCCTGCCGAACAACGGACAAATCAAATTCGATGAGCGCGATCTGGAACTGCATCTGCATGAAGGCGTCACCAGCTGCTCAACCGTGGTGCTGTTGGATATGAGCGGTTCAATGATGCGCTACGGCCGCTTCCATTCCGCCAAGCGCGTAGCAATGGCCATGCAGGCGCTGGTGCGCAGCAAATTCCCGCAGGACAGCATCGACTTTGTCGGCTTTTACTCCGGCGCCGCCAAAATTCCCGAAGTCATGCTTCCCCTATCCATGCCCAAGCCAGTGACCATTTACGATTATCAGGTGCGGTTAAAGGTGCCGATTCAATCGCTGGATAAAGCCCCCCAGCACTTCACCAACCTGCACATGGGCCTTCAACTGGCCCGCCGAATTCTTCGCAAGCGAACCAGCGAAAATAAGCAGATCTTCATCATCACCGACGGCCAGCCCACCGCGCATGTGGAGGGCGATTTTGTCCATCTGCTTTATCCCCCCGACCCCAGAAGCACGGTGGCCACACTCAAAGAAGCGGTTTCCGCGATGCGGGAGGGTTGCCGCTTCAGCACCTTTGCGTTGATCGAGGATTACTGGGGCATGGATTGGGTCGGCTTTGTCGACCAACTGACCAAACTTACCAAGGGCGTGGCTTTTTACACCAGCAGCGGCGAGCTTTCGTCCTGCATCATGGAAAGTTATTTGAGTGGCCGCAAGAAAAAGTCGTACGTTGCCTAGCCGAATGGGGAAGTGAAACGCCTCGTCGTAACCTACAGTTGACGTGAACCAAAAATTGGCCTGAAATATCCCCATGGCATTTTCGGCGGATGATGTTCTGGAAGTCTTCGATGCTGCCGGTGAAGAGAACCGGCTGGATTCAGCCCGGCACGGCCAGGTCATCACCCTCCCTGCTGAGGGCGAGGTCTGGATGACCGGCGACATTCACGATCATCGCACCAATTTCGCCAAGCTCGTCCTTTACGCCGACCTTCCCAACAACCCCCAGCGGCATATCGTGCTGCACGAACTGATTCACGGCGACCATTACGATGCCACCGGCGCGGAAGACAGCTGGCAGACCCTCTACAAAGCCGCGCAGCTGAAATGCGATTACCCTTCGCAGGTGCATTTCCTGCTGGCCAATCATGATCTGGCCCAGATTCACGGCGAAGGAATAATGAAGGCCGGCCTCAGCGTGTGCGAGGCATTTACCAAGGGTGTGAAACGCGATTTCGGGGATCATTCCGCCGCTGTGAATGTTGCAATTACCGAATATCTGCTGACGCTGCCCCTTGGCATCCGTTGCCCCAACGGCTTGTTCTTCTGCCATAGCCTGCCGACGGATGCCCAGCTTGAGAAATTTGATTTTACGGTGTTCGATCGCCCTCTCACTGGACCCGATTACGCGCGTCGCACCGGACCGGTTTATCAGCTCATCTGGGGCCGCCACATGACGCCGGCAACAGCCGACAAATTCGCTGAAAAGGTGGGTGCTTCAATCCTCGTCACCGGGCATCAACCGCAGGACACGGGCTATGGCATCAATGGTGAACACCACCTGATCATTGCTTCCGACCACAACCAGGGCGTATTTCTGCCGCTCGATCTTTCCAAAACCTACGACATGGCTGGGCTGGTGGAGAATCTAAATAAATACGTGGCTATTGAAGTGTAAACGTATTCCCCTCACGCATTGCACAAATAAAACATGGACCCATACATTCAAAATCTCTTCGCGGATCGCATCGGCGGCAAACTCTACGGCAAAGGCACGGAAATCTATAAGTTCGAAAAGATCAAACGCGCCAAAAGAGCTGCGCTGGATGCCAACCCCGGCGCTGAACTGATCGACATGGGCGTGGGCGAGCCGGATGAAATGGCCCTTCCCGATTGCGTGGACGCCCTGGCCAAAGCCGCCGCCAACCCGGAGAACCGCACCTATGCCGACAATGGCGCCGGCGCGTTCAAAGAGGCTGCCGCCCGATGGATGCAAAGCGTCTGCAACGTGCCGGGAATCGACCCTGCCACGCAGATCGTCCACTCCATCGGCTCCAAAGCCGCGCTGACCATTCTCCCCGCCTGCTTCATCAATCCCGGCGATGTCGCCCTGATGACAACGCCCGGCTACCCAGTCTTCGGCACCCACTCCAAATATTACGGCGGCGAAGTTTTCAACCTGCCCCTGCTGGAGAAGAATGATTTTCTCCCCGATTTAAAATCCATCCCCGCGGACAAGCTGAAGCGCGCCAAAACGCTGGTCATCAACTACCCCAACAACCCGACAGGTGCCTCCGCCACCCCCGAGTTTTTCGCGAAGGTTGTCGAATTCGCCAAACAGCACAATCTCATCGTCATCCACGATGCAGCCTATGCTGCCCTCGTCTTCGAAGGCCGCCCGCTTTCTTTCCTGGCCACACCCGGCGCGATGGATGTAGGCGTTGAGCTGCATTCGATGAGCAAGGGCTTCAACATGACCGGCTGGCGCTTGGGCTTCGTCGTCGGCAACCCGCTCATCGTCCGCGCCTATGCTGATGTAAAAGACAATTCAGACTCCGGCCAGTTCCTCGCCATCCAGGAAGCCTGCGCCTATGCGCTCGATCACCCACAAATCACGCAAAAGATCGCGACGAAATATTCCCGCCGCATGGACGGCCTGGTTTCAGTCCTAAACAAAAACGGCCTGCTCGCCCGCAAGCCCAAAGGCTCTTTCTTCCTGTACGTCCGCTGCCCCAAAAGCGCCGCCAACCGCGATGGCAAACGCATCACATTTGAGAAAGCCGAAAATTTCAGCCACTGGCTCATCACAGAAAAGCTCATCAGCACCGTCCCCTGGGATGATGCCGGCGCGTACGTCCGCTTCAGCGTAACCTTCGCCACGAAGAATCAGGCGGATGAAAGCCGGGTGCTAGGGGAGATCGATCGGCGGTTGAATGGGAGCGTGTTTGAGTTTTGATTGTTGAAGCTCGTTGCTTCAATAGCGAGCCTCTCCACAACGCACTTGGCGCACACTACGCTATCGACCATGGGGAACTCCACTAAAAAACTGTCCTTTGCAATTGCCCTCGTTTTAATCGTCGCGGCGTTGAGTGGCTCTCTCTGGTTTCATTTGTCCCAGCGTCGAGCACTGCCGTTCACCTTAGCGGGTGACCCGGTGATCGCCCGGCGAATCTTACCTCTCATATCCGCGGTAGACGGGCCAGAGGATGCACCGCAATTGCACAACTTTACCATCATCGGAGATCCAGTCTCCGTTGCTCCTAATGTCGCGACTAATCTTCGTGAAATTCTAAACACGCCATCGACGTACACCTTTAGTGACAGTACCTGTTTCGAGCCAGCAATGGCTGTCTCCTTCGGCGATGGCGCGAGCCGCGTCGACGTTTTGATCTGCCTGTATTGTGACCGGGCGGTCTTTTACAGTGGCAACAGTCAGGTGGGGCATCAAGTCAGCGCTGAAGGACACAGGCGACTTGGACCGCTGTACCAGCAGATCTTTGGAGTGCCACCGCCTAAGTTGTAATTCCTGCGTCACAATACGCCGTGGGCCGCGAAGTCGTCGTGGCCGGAAAATAATCGACGCGCACTTCTTTCCGTTGGCTGTGATCCATGAAACGAAAGAAACTCATTATCGCCGCAGTCGTGCTAGTCGCGATCATCCTCTTCGTTCTCTTCGGAAATCATTCACTTAAAACAGCACCCTATTCGCTGCCGGCTTCGCCGATGGTGGCCTTTCGAATAACGGGCCAGGAAACGGATTCTCACTCTTTCGCAAACGATCCAAATACACTTCACGGCTACGCAATCGTGCAAAAGCGCGAGATTACCGATCCGCGCCTTCAGCAGGCGGTCGTCAACGCGCTCACCAGTCGGCTTGTCTACGGTTTGGAAGGAGACCTGTGTTTCGAGCCCGGTATCGCAATCTCCTTCGGCGATGGGCGCGACAGGATCGACGCGCTGATCTGCCTAAACTGCCGCCACATCTATTTCTTCCACGCAGGCGAAGTCGCCTGCACGGATATCAACTCCACCGGAGCGGCAAGAATTAAAGAACTTTACGCGCAGCTGTTCCCCGGCCATAACCCAGATGGCTCCGATGATGATTACCAGCGCATAAGGGCTGCCCGTGACCAGGAGAGGGATAAACGCCTGCAGCAACTGATCGACGCGGCATCGGAACCCAGCACTCAATCGATCCCCTGAGGGGCGGTTAACAAAGTGACGATTCAAGCGTCACCCGCTCAGTTTCAGAACCCCTGTCGATAGATTTTGTGTGCCAGTTGCATGCCACTCGCTTCATCGAGAACTTCCTCATAGTCCCCAAACGATTCGCGGCCGATAATGCAAAGTGAATTTCCCTCCTTAGTGTCCACCAACTGCCTCATTATAACGCGATTGCTATATACGGAATGTGGTACCAGCCCAACCGCCTCCAACTCATGCTCCCAAATTTTATTTCCGGTAACGCTGTCAAATGCAGTCACATGACAGCCACAGCCGCCCAGCGAAGGCTGTGCGAAATAAATAGCTCCCTTCGTTCCACAAAGGGCAGTGTCCATGGTACCTTCAATCGTGGCGATCTCTTTTCCGCCACGAAGGAGTTTGAATGTTAGCCCCAACCATTTCGCCGGGTCGTAGATCATCTCAATCTGGCAGTCACCTTGGAACTGTGACAAGCGATAGGGAAGATTCGCCTCGCCCTCACTAAACTGGAATTCCGACTTCTCAAGCGACGATTGCCATCGCGCTTTACGGGCGGCAAGCGGAGATGCGGCGTCTCCGGTTGCAAATGCGGCCGCACTCAGCATAACCAGAAAAACCGTGAGCCCCATGATGAAATTTAATGCTCTTCGCATCCAGCCTCCGTGTTGCTTAAATCATAACACGCAATGCCGCCTGACATTGCAAAATCTTTTGCCACTAGCCAAGCCCAAACAAACCGTCGGTTTCTCCTCTCCACAACCACCTTCACCCACGTTACCCTATCCGCATGCGGAGCGCCCCGATCACGGCTTATCTCGCCTTAGGCGCGAATCTCGGCGATCGGCGGGAAAATATTCGCCTTGCGCTCACCATGCTTGAGCGCGGCGAAGCTGTTGCCGTCAAGCGGGTTTCCGATCTGATGGAAAATCCCGCCGTCGGCGGGCCGCCCGATTCTCCCCCGTTTCTCAATGCGGCTGCGGAAGTGGAAACATCGATAGGCTCGCACGCCCTGCTGCACAGAATCCTGGAGATCGAACGTGATCTTGGCCGCACGCGGCGCCTTCGCTGGGAGCCGCGCACCATCGACATTGATTTGCTTTTATTCGACCAGCAGATCATCAGCAGCCAGGAACTGGTCGTCCCCCATCCACTGATGCACGAGCGCCGCTTTGTGCTGGAGCCGCTGGCGCAGATTGCGCCCAATGCGGTTCACCCGGTGCTGCAGATGACGGTAGCGGGATTGCTGGATGCCCTGAATCGTCAGGAGAAGAAACCCGAGAAAATCCGCTAGCAGGCCAATCCGATCAGACAAAGCCCAGCGTCTCAAATTTATTCGATAACACCGTAGTCGAGTCGACATTCAGCCACTTTTCCAGCAGGGTTGAATAGACCCGCCGGAAATCGGTCGTGTATTTCAAATCGCCGTCTTCAAGATTCGTCAGGCTCGGATATTCGCCATACAGCCCACCCTTCACCGCCCCGCCGCTGACGAACATCGGCCCGGGCGCGCCATGATCCGTGCCGTTGGAATCATTCTGCGTCACGCGCCGGCCAAATTCGCTGAAGCACATGACCGTGACCTTCTTATTCAGCCCCTTGGCCGCCAGATCCTTATGGAACGCCGCGATGGCCGCCGAGACGCGGCCCAGCAGCTGTTCGTGCTGGTTCACCTGGTTGCTGTGCGTATCAAATCCGCCCACTTCCGTATAGAAAAGTTTGGTCCCGAAGTTGGCCGCGATAATTTGCGCCATCAGGCGTAATTGGAATCCCAGCCCCGGCGCGTACTGTGCATCGGGCTTATATCCGCCGCTGGTAAGCTTGCGGATTTCTTCACTCGAGACGATCGCATTGGTCGATTGCCGCGCCAGGAACTGCATGGCGGGCGAAGCGCTGCGCACCGCATTGAGCTGGCGAATCAGCAATTGTTCCGCCTTCGCATCCGGCGCAGCGGTGCTGCCATCCACCCGTACCGCGAAGTCTTCCAGAGAATTAATCGAAGGCACCGGCGCGGAATCCGCCACCAGCGCTCGCGGAAGCTGCGAGCCTACATTCACCGCCTGCAGCGGATTGGTGGTCCCGCGGCAGCAATGGTCGATATAGTGCCCCAGCCACCCGCTGCCCTCGTGCCCCGTTGGGCTGGCGGTCTGCCAGATTTCCATCGAGCGGAAGTGCGAACGATTGGGCTCTGGATATCCGCACCCATTCACAATCGCCAGTTGCCCGGAATCATACAGATCCTTAAACGCCGTCATCCCCGGATTCAGCGCCAGCGAATCATTCAGCTTCAAAAGCCTATCCTTAATCCCAATCACCGGCCGCGCCTTGAGATATTCATCGCTCCCCACCGGCACCACGCAGTTCAGCCCGTCATTGCCACCGGAAAGCTGGATGACCACCAGAATATTATCGCCCGAGATGGGCTGCGTGCTGGGTGTATCTGCAAAGGCAAACTGCCCCAGAAAAGCCGGAATGGTGCCGCTGAGGCTCACCACCGACAAACCGCCGAGTCCAACCTTCAACATCTCTCGTCGGGATACACTCATGGGTCTTCTCCGTCCTTAAATCGACCAGCACCTACGCCAATTGATATTCCGGCGTAGACATCATCAGGTGCAGCAAATCCGCAACGCGATGCGTAAACGTGTCATGATTCAGCACAAACGAATTCGTATGATGGCTCGGCGGATTCAGCAGAAAATCCACAAACTTCGCCCGCTCCGCCGGCTCGACGTTTCCATCCAGAAGCATCATCGCAAAATAATCGACCACCTGCTGGGCCGTCGTGATCTTCCGCGATTTCAGCATCCCCTCAATATCGGGCTTTTCCGCGAACAGCGCTTGCTGCTGAGTAGCGACCGACAATCCGAAGTTGAACCGCACCAGCACCGTGTTGGCGTTAATCCAGGCTTCGTTCCCGTCCCACCCCTTCACATTGGGCGGGAACAGCAGGTTCTGCCCCATCCGGGCGGTCACCTTGGTTATAAAATCCGTATTCGGCTTCCCGCCCAGCGCAATCACGGTGCCGATCGCCAGTTCCACTGGGCTTTTGATCCGGCTGCGATACGCCCAATCGCTGTAGAACATCCGACTGGTGAAAATCTCTTTAAGGAAGGGCCTGATCTCCCATTTATTTTCAATCAGCCGATTCGCGTAATGATCAATATGTTCCTGCATCGGCTGCGGATGGACAAATTCCTGCAGAAGCTTTTTAGTGAGAAACTTTGACGCTGCCGGCTGGGCAAGAATCAGATCGACTGCTGCCTCCGCGTTAAAAACGCCCGTCACGCCAAACGCGGTCTTCTCACCTGAATCCCACTGCTTCGGGTCAAACACACCCTTCTCATTGGCGATGCGCCAGCCGGTGAATGCGCGGGCCAGTTCCCGCACATCTTTCTCGGTGTAATTGCCGATGCCCAGCGTGAAAAGCTCCATCACCTCGCGCGCAAAATTCTCGTTGGCATGCCCCTTCTTACTCGATTGGCCATCCAGCCAGATCAGCATCGCCGGGTCGTGGGCAATCGCCACCACCAGATCGCGAAAGCTGCCCAGCCCCTTCTGGCGGAACATTTCAATCTGCCCGTGCATCAGGCGCGGCTGTTCAACTTTGCTGGCCGATGTCGCGAAATGGTTGTGCCAGTAAAGCGCCATACGCTCCTGCGTCATGCGCGGCGTATCCAGCATCCGGAAAAAGCACCACCCCTGCACATCCTCAATACTTCGAAAATTAAAGAACCCCTCCATGCGATCCAGCAGATCATTGAACGGATCGCGCGCCGCATCAAAATCCAAAAGGAAATTGACGGCCGCTCCCGGCGACATCTTAATCAGCGCCTGCCCCAGATCATGCCCAGGCCCCAGAGCCGCGCGGCGCAGCAAATGGTTAACGCGGCGCGAATCCCACGGCTCGACATCAGAAGGTTGATATTCGGAAAACGGATCGGAAGGCGGCGCAGCAAATATGGCAGCCGTGGGCGCGGTCGTCACCACACCCCACGACGTGGAAAGCGGCTCAGTGGCCTGCGGTGTCATGCACATCTCCCAGCGTGATAAAGCCTAATATTAAACACCCGCATCTTCCAGCATAAAACGATACGATTCAGGCCAGCCGCATGCGACCGGATGGCTGCGGTTGCCGATAAAAACGTCTCGCAATTCATAATATTGCATCAATAAGCCGCGCCAGGACTGTGCGCGCGTCGAAAAAGTCCTCGGCAATTTGCCGGGCTGCCCTGGAATTGGCGGCATATCCCTCAGCAATCTTTCGCAGCGCCCCAGCAGCCTCTTGCATGGTGCTAATGGAATAAAGCCCCTGGCCTGTCGGCAACCATTGGTCAAACCCACTGCCCTGAGTCACAACGGGCCGGCCGCTGGCCAGGTAAGCCGCGCTTCGGTCACTGAACCATCCGCTGGGCAGTCCGGCATAAATTTCCTTGGTTACGGTGAATTCCCCCGCGCTATTCCGCAGGAAATCGCCAAACGCCCGGCAGCTTAGCGTGGCCTGTTCAGGGTTCAGCACATACCAGCCATGGCTCGTAAAATCCGCCGCGGTTTGTGACGGCACCGCCTGCATCCCCATCGTCATCTCCCACGGCACATGACGCGGCAGATCCATCATCTTCATCCATTCCACCGACTTGCTGCTGAGAAATCGCTTGCCGTCAAATTCAAGATGTCGATCGGCGGTGTGTTCCCATTTGCCGATGGTCGTAAACACGCGGCTGGCGGTATTCGTCACCGGCCAATGCCGCAGCGATATAGGCTGATTGGTCGGAATCCACGATATCCCATGCGTTGGCAATGGACAGATGCTCGTGCCAATTAATCGCCCGAATGTGGCAATTGCATCGAACTGCCGATAGTAAGCCGCGAAGGTTTCATCCGTGCGCATGCGAAGCTGCGTGAACACCGGATCGGTATCAATCACCGCCATTTTTCGCGGGCGCGCCCGCTGCGAACGAATCGGCGTCACACCGCTGACACAAAGCAGAATATCCGCGCGACGAAGAAGATCATTCAACTCTGTCTGGTTCAACCCGTAATGCTTATCCTGAAATTCCGAGTAATAGCACCACCGCTGCGGCAACCCATATTCCGAAAATGTGTTCCGCAGGTAGTTCAGCCCGTAGGAAGGATCATCAGAGCATTGCCAGGTCACCGGATTGTAAGGGTGCGAAAAAGACCCACTGTCTTCCAGGAACCAGACCTCATGCCCCAGTTCCGCCAGCCCCAGCAGGTAGTTCAAGTGATGCCACGTCATGCCACCCAGCGGGTAGGCGACGATGTAACCGCCGACAACAATGGTGAGAGGCTTACCCATCAGCGCGCATCATAGATCGCATCGATCATTTGTGGCAGGACGCGGTCCGGGGCCAGATATTCCCGGGCGACTTCATAAGCCGCCGCGCGATGCACGGCTGCATTGCCCGAAATTTCCCGCAGCCCGGCAAGCGATTGCTCCATGTTGGAAAAACCAATCACTCCCCTGCCGCTGGGCACAAATTTCGACCACCCTGTATCCTGCACCACCGTCGGCCGCCCGGCGGCAAGGTAGCAGGCCGTCCGGCAACTGAACCATCCGCTGCGGGTGGCCACATACACATTCTTGGCAATCGACCATTCCCCCGCGCTGTCTTCAATCAGCTTCTGATAACTCTGCGGCGTGAGGGTGACTTTCTGCGCATCAATAATCTGCCAGCCATCGCGCTGCAGCGCGTCAGTCGGCGCTTTCACACCGCCGACAGCAAGAGCAAGCGGTAGATCGATATGCCGGGGAAGATCATGAAAACGCTCGAATTCCGTCGCTTTGTTGCTGTATTCAACGCCCTTGTAAACCAGCGCGCCTTTGAACCAATCCCATGTCATCACGGTGCCATAGGGCGCCGCGGGCGCGGGCAGTTTTGCGCGAATATCCGCCCAAGAGCCTAGCGTTACCACGCAGCGCGTGGCGCGCCAATCGAAATCCAGCCGGGGAATTACGCAATCGGGATTGTTGATATTTTCCGCGTAGGTGAGATGGCGATCATGATCGGCCACCATCTGGCACCAGCGCTCGACGTTTTCCGACCAGGCAAACTTCTCGCTGAGCATAATCTGGTTGTAGCCCGGATCGGTATCCAGAAAGACCTTCACGCATTTAGGCGAAAGGTTGGAGGGAAAAAACGTCGCGCCGCTGACGTTGAGAAATATATCCGCGGTCTTCTCGATTTCCGTGAATTCCTGCTCGCTCATCCCGAAATGCTTTTCGTGCAGCACCACATAGTGCCACTTTTTGGCCAGCTCGGGCGCGAACCTGTTAAAGAAATCGCGAATAAAGTTGACGCTGGTGTCGAAGCCCTCCGCGGGCGTGCGATTGATTGGATCAAAGGGCCAGCACCAGGTGTCCTCGTGGTAATACACATCATGGCCCAGCTCATGCAGACCCAGTACGTAGTGGAAATAATCCCACGCCACCCCGCCAAGAGGAAACTGCCCGACCAGACCAGCCACGATGATGCGAAGTTTTTGACCTGGTTTTGGTTTCACGTTGAATCTCAGGATTGAGCCGCCGGGGCCGGTTCATCAAGCTGAAGTTGATGCCGCGCCATGGTGAAGTACAGGCCGTGCAGCGCGACCAACTGTTCGTGCGTTCCGCGCTCGACGATGCGCCCTTCATCCATCAC
This sequence comes from Planctomycetota bacterium, assembly GCA_030775485.1. Classification (GTDB taxonomy): domain Bacteria; phylum Planctomycetota; class Phycisphaerae; order Tepidisphaerales; family Tepidisphaeraceae; genus JALYJB01. The sequence continues at coordinate 51,708 of JALYJB010000025.1, forward strand.
GAAAATCTGGTCGCAATCCAGCACGGTGCTTAAACGATGGCTGACGATCACAATCGTGCGTTGCCGCTTCAGGCCGCTCAGTGTTTGCATGATGAGCTGTTCATGCTGCGAATCCAGCGCGCTGGTCGGCTCATCAAATACCATGATCGGCGCTTCGGTCAGCAGCGCCCGCGCGATGCCGATGCGCTGCCGCTGGCCGCCCGATATATTACCGCCGCTTTCACTGATTTGTGTTTCGTAACCCTGCTGGAATTTTTCGATAAATGATGCGGCGCCCGCCAGCTTGGCTGCGTTGGCGATTTCGCTCGCTGTGGCCGTGGGCCGCCCGTAGGCAATGTTCTCCGCGACGGTGGTTGGCAGAATCAGATTATCCTGAAGCACCAAAGCCACGTGCGAACGCAAATCTTTCACGCGAATCTTGCGGACATCAATCTCATCCAGCAGCAGTTGCCCCTGCGTTGGATCATAAAATCGCGGCAGGAGATTCAGCAGCGTGGTCTTGCCGACGCCGCTTGACCCCACAAACGCCACCATTTCTCCGGGCGAAATCGTAACGTCAATGTCCCGCAATATTGGTGCGCCGGGACGATATTCAAACCCAACCCCCCGCATCGCCAGCACGCGCGGTTTTTTCGGCAGATGAACCGCGTCGGGCGCATCTTTAATAATGGCGTCGCGATCCAGAACTTCAAACACCCGCTGCACGCCGGCAACGCCGCCCTGAATGCTCGCCGCGCTCCCGCTGACCGCCTGAAGCGGGCCATACACCTGATTCACATAGGTCAGGAAGATCAACAAATTGCCGACCGTCAGCCGCGCCATTTCCGGATGACCCGCCGCTGTCTTCTGCATGCTGTCCCAGACCAGCCAGCCGCCGTAGCCGAAAATAATCGCGTAGCCCGCGCCAAAGATCGTCCCAATCAGAAGCCAGTAGCTGGATTCCTGCCACACCTGCCGAAGATTCGCCCGCACGCTGTTCAACGCTGTCGACTGAAATTGCGCGAACTCATCCGCTTCGCGTCCGAATGCCTGCACCAGCCCGATCGACGCCACGGAGCGCTGAATCACCGTCGTGAGCTTCGTATCCACTTCCTTAGCCTCAAGCCAGCGCCGCTTCATCGGAGCCGCAAACAGCTTGGTGGTGTACATCAGCAGCGGCGCGACAGACAGCGTAATGATCGTCAGCCGCCAGTTCATCTGTACCATCAGCACGGTCATCAGAATCAGCGTCATCGAACTGACCAGCACGCTGTTGATCAACACCGTGAGAATGGTTTGAAACCCGCCGGTGTCGTAGGAAATGCGATAGATCGCATCGCCCTGCGGCTGCGATTTGTGATACCCAAGTGAAAGCTGCTGCAGCTTGCGGAACAGATCGCACCGAACCCGCACCAACCCGTTATATCCAATCCGCGCGCCAATCAGGCGCTGAATCATCGCCAGCGACTCTTGAATAAATCGCAGGATCACTGTCATCACCGCCAGCATAAACATCTGATGAAGCCGGTCTCCTGGCGCAATGCCAAAAGTTCGCGTGAGCGCGACAAACGAGCGGTTTTCCCAGTGGTCAGGGGCTTTTCCATCGAAGATGGTGTCAACCAGAATCGCAATTGCAAACGGTTGAAGCACCGCGGCCAGCGTAGAGAGCGCAATCAGCAGCAGTGACAGGAGGATTAACGGGAGATCCTCGCGAAAATAGGCGATAGCGCGCAGATAAAAACGCATAGAACAACTGGGGCGGTAAAAACTCGCCATTAAGCGATGGAAAGTTCGCTGTCTTCTCCATCCAGCCCAGGCGTGACCGGCTGGGGTTTAGACGCTGAAATTGGCTGCGGTGCGGGGACCGCCGGCCTGGCGGGAACCGGCCAGAACCCGGCCTTTTCCGCGGCGGCATCAATCAGGCCCAGCACCGGAGCCGCCACGCGACGTCGATTTACCAGATACATCGCCCACCACGCCAGTGGAATCAGCACCGCCGGACGGCTGAAAGGCCAGAGATGAAACAGCAGAATGCCCGCCAGAATCATCGCGCCAATCATCAGCACTTGCCCGAACCGGCTTTGTAAAAGCTCAACGCGCACGCGCGTGAGCATGCCAACGCCGTGGTGATGCTCCGTCGTGGTGGTGATGCGCACCTTCACATAGCGGCTGCCGTAAATTTCCATGTCCCAGCAGTGCCAGCCGCTGTCCAGGCGCGTCCGCCAACCGGCCACGCGAACCTCTTCATTGATCTGGTGCAGAAGCCTGAGACGATCGTGTTCGGTGCTCCAGTAACGCAAGATGCGTCGATCGCGCGGGTCAAACGGCAACTCTTTGTTCCGCTGGTATCCACTGGCTTCGTGGCGAAGCACCTTATGTTTGAGCCGGACACTATACCGGGCCCATCCCCGTGCAATCGGCTGGCGAAAATGTAAAAACGCGATTAAAGGCCTGCTCAGCCAATGCCGACGTCGTGGCTTTGGCGCCTGCATGGCCGCCACCATCGCCAGCATCACCGGCGTTAAAAACATTATTCCCGCAACCAGCAATCCTTCCGGCGCTCCGAAAGGCGGCGCGAAAGCAATGCTCAGAATCAGTATAAACCAGGCCAGCAAATACCATTCGACGCTCATCAGCATCAGCGCGAGGATCGATGCCGGCCGGCGGTAGATCGTTTGAAAAAGTCCCGTGCCGAACAGACCGTGATAGATCACATCGCTGCCAACTCTCACGCCGATTTCATCGCCGCCATAAATCTTGCCGCGCCAATGGCTCGCGCCCAGCGTGTTGAAGTGATCCGGATGTTTATATTTCAGCAAGGCCTCGGCTTCACCGTAACCGCGCTGCTGACGCAGGTAGGCGCCGATGGTATTGCGCCGGAAATGCCAAACCTGTGCTGCTGGCGCAAAGCCGATGCTGCGGCCCAGATTCTGAATACGCCAGATGACATCCACATCATCGCCCGCCTTGCGATATTGCGGATCAAACCCGTTCACCTGCTTTAAGATTGCCGTATAGAACGCCATATTGCAGCCGGGAACATGCTCGGCCGTGCGGTCGTCAATCATCACATGCGTCGGGCCGCCCGGAGCCAACCCCACGCAATCCGCAACCCACGAGCCTTCATCCGGAATCAGGTTCGGACCGCCCATGCCGGCAAATCCGCTGCGCGCCAGCGAAAGCGCAAGGTAATAAAGCCAGTCCTCATCCGCTTCGCAGTCGCTGTCGGTGTAGACCACAATTTCGCCCCGCGCCGCGTTCATCCCCACGTTGCGAGCATGGCTGAGCCCCATGTTGAGCTGCCGGATATTCCGCACGCTGGGAAATTTTTTGAGAATATCCTGGGTATCGTCCGTCGAGCCGTCATCGACAAAAATAATTTCGAAATCAGGGTAGCGGAGCTTCTCCATCGACCGCAGGCATGCTTCAACCGTGCTGGCCCCGTTGTAAGAACAGATCACGACGCTGCACATTGGAAGCTTGAGGTCGGCTGTCTGGGGAACGCGCTTAAAGACGCCGCGCAGAGCCTCAAATGCCGGCTTGGGCTCCCGGTTACGGGTGGTAATGCCGAATGCCCAGTCTTCAATGTTGTATCCATGCACGAACCAGTCATCGGTGAAGCTAAAAATGAACGTCCCAACCAACCCCTCTTCAAACACCGCTCGCACATGTTTCTCGAGAATCTCCGCCTGCTTTTCCGGCGTGTGTTCGCGCATCGTATCGATGCCGTATTCTCCAAGCATCAGCGGCTTATCGCCCGCCACGTTCTGCAGCCGGGCCATGTAATTGCGGAACACCGTCTCGTCATGGAGATAAACATTAAAGCAGACGAAATCCACATTGTGGGGCTGAACATATTCCGTCGTCGGAAAATTCGCGAATGTCACCAGGCATTCCGGCGCCTCCAGCTTGGCGATGCGGATAAGTTCGTCAATAAATTCCTCGAGCTTGCGGCGGCCGACGTATCGCACGATATCGGCTGGCACTTCATTGACGACACTTATTGCAAACGTCGCCGGATGATTTCCGCATGCGCGGGCAGCGTTTCGAACTGCTTCACGCGCGCCGGCGGTCAGCTCGCGATCACCCACAAAAGTCAGGTTCTTGGCCCAGGCGATATCCAAGAAAATTTTCAGACCCATTTCCTGCGCCAGGTCCATGAACCAGATGGGGGGCACATTATAAATGCGCAGGCAGTTGGCCCCCAATTCGAGCATTTGATTAAAATCCGCACGCACTTGCGCGCGTTCGGGGAGCGCCTCGCCGTCGCGATTGGGCGCGAAGGGGCCATAGGTCACGCCCTTCACATAGAATTTCTCCGCCCCCAGACGGAAGAATTTGCCATCGCGCCGAACGCGATTGGTGACCGGCTGCATATACCGCTTCCGCGACGAAGACGTGGCGGGCAAGGGCTGTGAATTGACCGATGGTTGAGTCACTAGTGTCATAAAGACGAATCTCGCCCGCGGCGCGGACCGGAGATCTTCCGGCAGCAACTGCTCATGGAGGCGACATTCTAAACGATGTCCGCGCCACCGCCTACGTTAATATAGACGGACAGCGCGGGCCGTAACCTTAGACAAACCGATTTAACGCTGGTTAGGAAAAGGTTACCGACGTAAGCCAACAGTTAAGTCCGATAATGAGCTCAGGCACCGGCTCGCGCGATCGCCTCGCGAACGCCTGCCGAATAGGCGGGCGACACATGGAGGCGCCGAAACATCAATTGCCTGCTCAATGCCTGGGTTAGCGGTGAGATCGTGGCAAAGGATGCCAGCCGACCGGTGGGGTCGCAAACAAGGATATCCGCCGCAACGCTCTGGCCGTCGTAGATCTCGTAAGGAGTGTCTGCCGGCTGATCGTAAAACATGTCGTAGGCTACGTCTCCGCCCGCATCCACGACGGATTTTTCCGCCGCATCCAGCACCCGCTTCTCCTGTGCTGGATCGATGATCGCTGAAAGATCGATTGTCCTGAACAGACGCCGATACAGCAACCCCGCACACAGCCCGGAAAGAACCTTATCTTCCACGCTCGCCCAGACGCGAAGGCAATGCTGGATTGAAATATCGTCCAGCGAAGTGAACTCGGGAATTGTCAGTCGCTGCCCCAGCAATGCTTTGTAAACCGCGTCGCCGCGCTTGGGCCACGGCAGCCGATCCTGCACCGCCAGTCGCTTGGCCCGCTGCAGAGCCAGCTTGACCATTCCTTCGGCGGTACGCACGACTTTATGAAAATAAACATTGCGATACATGTGATAGCGGGATTGGAGATAAGCCTCCACAGCGCTTATTCCCTTCCATGTAACCGCGAGACGGCGCGTTTTCTGATCGATCGTCAGGGCGTGCAAAAGCCAGGAAAGATCAAAATCGCCGTAGCCGCTGCCGGTCATCAGGTTATCGCGCAGTAAATAATCGAACCGATCGGCATCAAGCTGGCTCGAAACAATATCGCTGTAAAACGTCCGTTCGGGCTCACCGCGCAATAGATCGGTCACGCGGGTCGGTAACGCGGCGTCGTGCTGGCGAAGAATCCGATTGATGTCGCTATCGGGGTCTTCGATAATCCGCAGCGTAAATGTCTCGTGTACGATGCCACTCACGCGCTCGAATGTGTGGCTGAAAGGCCCATGTCCCAAATCGTGCAGCAAAGCACCTACAACGCAAACCAGTCTGCGATCCTCATCAAGGGTAAACCCCTGCCCGAGCTGATCGAGCATGCGCCGCGCGGTCTCCATCACGCCCAGACTGTGGCTATAACGCGAATGATCCGCGCCTGGATAGGCCAGCGACGCCATGCCAAGCTGACGGATGCGACGAAGGCGCTGGAACTCTTCCGCGTTGATTAGCGCGAATAAAAGGGCATCGCCCGGCTTTTCAAGCCGAAAGCCGATGACATCGTGGACCGGATCGCGAATTATCTTTTCCGCCATTGGGATGGCTATCCTAGCAATCCGCCCGGGTTGGGAAAGGAGGCGGTTTTTTTAGTTCGCCGCCAACGACGTTGATTCCTGATAGGCAGCGGCGCCTTCGGTAAGATGCGCGCCGCGGGGAACCGATTGAGTTTGAATGGCAACGAGCGTGAGGTCGTCGCCGAGCTCGCGTTTGCCGCGGAAAGAATTTACGGCGGCGAGGAGTCGATCGATGATTTGCTGGGCGGAATCGAAGGTACCCGTCAGAACGGATTTCAGGCGGCGGCTGTCGAAGCGCTCGTCGTTTTCGGCCTGCACGTCGACAACACCGTCGGTGTAAAGCACCATGCTGGATTGCGGCGCGAATTGGAAGCGCTCCGTGGTATAGGTTTGCTCACTGTCGACCGCCAGCACCAATTGCGATTTGAGCGGGAGCGGCGTGAACGGCCCCCCGCCCTCGCTGATCAGCGGCGAGGCGTGTCCGGCTGTTGCCAATTCCATCACGCTGTTTTCCAGATCGAGCACGACGATCAGCATGGTGACGAATTGGCCATGGAATACCTGGGTGCACAACTGACGATTGACTTCTTCCATGCAGGCCCCAGGATCGCCCACGCGGGTCATGGTGGTGCGCACCAGCAATTGCGTGGTGGCCATTAGGAATGCGGCCGCCATGCCGTGGCCGGTGACATCTCCGACGATGACGACTTGCCGGCCATCGGGAAGATCAAACCAGTTGTAAAAGTCCCCACTGATGTGGCTGGCCGGTTGATTGACGGCGGCAATATCGAGCGCTGTCCCCGCGCTATGACGGTTGGGGAGCCAGTTCAATTGGATTTGGCGGGCCTGAGATAGCTCGCGGGTGATGACCTCGTGCTGTACGCGCTCCAGTCGCGTGCGCACGCGGATAAGGGAGACGGCGGTTGAAACGAGGATGGCCGTCATTGAGATGACCAGAAAAGCCGCCCAATACAACACGGTGCGGAAGATACCGGCGACGATGTCGTCCACCTCGCTCATGGGAGAGGCAATCAGCAGGCACCATTTGGTCCGGGGAAGCTCGACAGGTTCGACGGTTACCAGGCGCGGGGAAATTTCCGCGCCGCCGATGGTCATGGGCTGATCGAAAGCCTGGGTATTCTTGCGTGGGTTGGCGGCGTAATCCTTTAAAATCTCGCGGATGGCGGGGTCATCGACATCTTTCAGGTTCATGCCAACGAGGGCGGCTGTGGCGGATGCCACGACGGCGGTGTTGTCATCGATAAGCGTGGCGCTGGTAATCTGGCGCTGTGGCGCGGGCGGCAGAAACCGATCTTGAATTTCGGTCGCGGGCACAACCGCGACGATGACGCGGGGGCCGCCTTCAATGAAGGGAACAGCCACAAGGTTGACGCCGCCGGAGGTGTTTTCACGCTGGAGAAGGCTATTGGGGCGGACCGTGAGAAGGCGGCTGACTTCGGGACGAGTAACGTGCTCGAGCCAGATTTTTGATATCTGAGCCAGGGCCTGGGCTTCGGCGGTGAGCCTGGCAGCCTGGGCCGGTGGGACGATTTCCGGGCGTGTCGTGGCAATGCCCTGCCCGAAGGCAAAAAATGCGCCGGCGCGGGAGACATCTGGTCGCGTTGCGGACCCGCGAGTTTGGCCCTGGAGGCCGCCACCGCCTGATTCAAAGCGGGACTGATCGCCTCGGCCGCCGCGCGTGGTCAGCGCGTCCTGTGAGCGTGGCTCCAGGACGCGGACTGAGCGCTGGAGATCAGCCATATTTCGGTTGTATTCGAAAATGGCGGAGACGCGGCCGCTTAACTGATTCCAGAGAATGGGGCTGAAGAGACGGACCGAGTTAATTTGCCGCGCGGGCGTGTTGGGGCCGGGAGATCCGGAAATACCGGGGCCGGCCGGCTGGGCGGTTAATCCGCCGCTAAGGGCGGTGAATGCACCGACGGTGGGCTGAGCGGCGGAGTTTTCATCCGGCTCGGCGCGACGAAGCAAATCAAGGTCGCTGATGATGGAGGTATAAAAGCTTTCGATGCCGCGGGCGGTTTGGGCAGCTAGAAGCTCCTGGCGGACGCGGGCCTGCTGGATGGCCTGGGCGCGAGCGGAGCTATAAACCTGACGTGTGGCCAGCGCGACAACGCCCAGCACTGCAGCCAGAAGCAGCAAATGCACGAGGAGAATTTTGCGGGCATACCTTCTGGTGCTTTTTTCCATGCCGCGGGCGTCCGTCCTTGTCGCTGCAAGTTATGGTAACGGGCTGAATACATTAGGGAAACCGTAACATGGCCCGCAGCGCAAAGCGCTTTCATGCCAGCATTGTTCCACGGAATCACGGTTTATTCCCCAATTATTTTCACCAGAACGCGCTTAGGGCGTTTGCCGTCAAATTCGCCATAGAAAATCTGCTCCCAGGGTCCGAAATCCAGCTTTCCCCTGGTGATGGCCACCACCACCTCGCGGCCCATAATCTGCCGTTTGAGGTGGGCATCGGCATTGTCTTCACCAGTGCGGTTGTGATGATAGGTTTGCGGGGAAGCATCAAACGGGGCAAGGTGTTCAAGCCACTTCTGGTAATCGTGGTGTAAGCCGGGCTCATCATCGTTGATGAACACACTGGCAGTAATGTGCATGGCATTAACGAGCGCGAGACCTTCCCTGACGCCGCTGGCGGTGACGATGGCCTCGATGTCGGGCGTGATGCGCTTGATGGCCATTCGGGTTGGCACGTTCATGGTGAGGTAATGGGTGTGTGATTTCATCGAATGTCTCTCCGGTGAACAATTTAGAGTGCCTGGCCCCCATCGGCCACCCCCACGCGGGGCGGATGTAACACCGGTGGAGGGGTTGAGGACATTCTTGGAACACGCGCAATTCTAAATTTTAGCCTCATTTATGCGCGATTCGGAGTGCGCGGGTGCTGGGACATCGGATGCACATCTTCACCCAACTTTGGGAGGCAGCCAGGGTTCGACGAAGAGATCGTACTCGGGGACTTTGTCAGCGGGTTGGGGCTTGAAGGAATTGACCATGCTGAGAATAGTCTGGGCGGCTCTGTAGCGATTGTTGTCGATGGGGCTGTCGAGCAGTTGAGAGAGGACGCTGGTGGCTCTCTGGACGAGGGTCTGGTAACCATCGGCGACGGAGGCGTGGGCGTGCATGCGGGCATCAGCGAGCGCCTGGCGGTAATTGGTGTCGAGCTTTTTCCAGCGCCAGATTGTTCTGCGATTGATTGAAAGCAATTCGGCGATGTGGACATCGGTGTGTCCCTGAATGGACAATTCGACGGCTCGGAGCTGGACATCGCTGAGGCCCATTTCCTTGCCGGTATCTCCAAATGTCTCAGAAAGTCCCATGTCCCCCCCGGGGTCGGTGTGATATTTTTCATCTTCTTGCTGGGTTGGGGTGGTTTGTTCTTCGATGGGTTTGTTGTTCGCTTCTGACATGGTGGACGCTCCTTTTTCTGTGGGTTCCTGAGTCCGAGCCGGTTGGACCGGCATTTTTTTTGGCGCGCGGTGCTGAACCATTTTCAGCGCGGATAGCGCACGGAAACATTCTAGCATCTATACCGTACTTTAACCTAACATGAATTTTGATGCAAGAGAAAATTTCTGAAAATTTTATGGCGATGTTTTTTTGGGGTTGTTCGGCTAACGGGGAAGCGTCATTTGACGTGGGTGCAGGGATTTATGGGGGGAGCGTCGCGGGCAAGGTGGGTTGGGGGAGGAAGTTCGACATGCGGGGGCTCTGCCGCCGCGCCCCCGCCTCGCTAGCCGTCCTACCGCCTTGTGGGGTGTTCGGGGATGTCGCCATCCGGATCGAATTTGGTGATTCCGACCAGGTGGTCTTATCATGGGGAGGAGGAGCGCCTAATCAAATCAGTTTGCCGGGTACGCGCATTTCTTGGGGCAGGCCTAACTCGCCGCAGAACTGCTGGATTGTTCGCATTTCCACGCAATTTGGGATTCTGTTGTTGTTCAGCGCGATCCTGCCGAGTCTGTGGCTTTTGCGAAAGCGAGGCGGAAATGCAACCGCCGGTGTGCGATATTGCCATTGCGGCTACGACCTTCGAGCCACACCTGATCGCTGCCCGGAGTGCGGGACGGTTGTATTGAAGATGACTTAGCCGGTAAGGGTGTGCCTGAGGCCAGGAACAAAAATCGGTGGGCAAGTATGGCCGCCGTTCCTGCATGCGCGGTATTCTATTTAACAATGAGCAAAGAGCCGAAATTGCGACGGCCAGATATCGCGATCATTCTTATCGCCATGCTTGTTGGCATGGGCTTAATCGGGGCTGATTTCGATTATCTTTCGCTTCGTCCGCTGAGGTATCTTGGTATCAATTTTCCGGGGGTGTTGGGGTATGCGCACTTTATCATTCCGGCTTTTATTTTCGGCTTATGGATCATCCTGGGACGTCGGCAGCCGATGCTGTCTGCCGCCCTCGCATTTTTCTTGTGTTCCATGCTGATTAGTGCCGTGCCCAGTTGGGCTGATCATCAAGTCGAGAAAGTAAGGATTAACAGCTGGATCGATGGAGACCCGCTGGAATCCAGGCTGGGGTTTAAGGTGTGGGAGCGTGGCGACGCAAATGGCACGGAATTGTGGATTGCCCCAGTGCCGGGTCGCGCGTCGCAACTTACGGCAGAGGCTAAGCGCCTGGGCGTTTTACGATCGTGAAACGTGAGTCGGAGTGCGTGCGATCGTTCTGGGCATCCCTCGTTGTTTAGACTTTGTCCTTGTCCGTTCGGCACGGAGTAGCGGACACGGGGGCTCTGCCCCCGCACCCCCGCCTCGTAAGCCACCAACCGCCTGCGGGGGTGGGTGACGGCGGTGGGGAGAATCATCGGCAAATATGCGGGACCAAGGGTGCGTGCGGTCCCCGAATCAAAAATCGGTGGGCAAGTATGTTTACCTTAGCACCTACATTCCACTTGCTCGCCAGGATTGCATTTGCTTTGATTTGGGTTCTTCTGTCACGCCTTGATGCTGTTCCAGAATCTCTATCGGCATGCCGGTTGCCTTGGCGATCTGACGCGATTGCTCGGTCATCGAATATGCTGTCGATCCGACGACTACGTAAGCGAGCGGACCGGTGGGAGTTTTCACAATGAGGTGGAGTTCGGAAATGGGGAAGTCCTGTTTTTTCTGTTGGCCCTCCGCGCCGATCCAATTGCCGGTGATGAGCCGCCATTCGAGGGCGTCTGTATGGGGAAAGACGAGCGATTCGCGCGGCAGCATGAGCTTTCGATCGAATGTTGAATAGATCAGATAGGGGCCCTTGCGTCTTTCGATGAAAGCTGTCGCGAGCAGAAAGATTGATGCTCCGCCTCCCAGGACGCCAACGGCGCCGCTGATGGTCATGCCGACAATGCCGAAGATGGTTCGATCCGTGTGGACTCCCCAGAACAAACCGCCGGGGATGATCGAAAAGGCAAAAAACATGATGGAAGCAATGAGGATGAACTTCCATCCCGGCACGATGGCGACCGAAGTCGGCGAGATTTTGCAGGACCAGCAAGGCGGTTCGGAGCAATTGCATGTACCGCTGAGCCAGTCTTTGAAACCTGCGGGGTGGTTGGGCATCAATCCTTATCCGTGCGGAATGGGGCGGCGGGTAATCCGGCGGCGTTGTATAGGTTGGAGCCGGCGGGCCAGTTCATCCAGGCGTAGCGGACGTTGGCGGGTTGGGGGACATCTGGGCTGGTGACTACGATTGTGTCGCCGTCTATTTTGGCGGTGGCGGGGACGAATTTGCCGTCGGGGCCGGCGATGGTGAAGGTTTTGAGTTCGCCGTTTTTGGCGATCAGGCCGCCTCCCAGGTGGGTGAATTTTAAGCGGAGGGTGTTGCCTTCGACGGCCATGGATTGGTAGACGGGGCCGGAGAACTCGATGGGTTTGCTGTAGACGTTGGCGAGGGCGATGCGGCTCAGGCGGTCGCCTACATCCTGCTTGTTTTTGGGGTGGACGTTTTTTACTTCGCCGACGTCAATCAGCGTGGCCATGCCGGTGTTGGGGAGATTGAGGATGGCGGCCTGGGATTCTCGGATGATGGGGTTGTTGCTTCCGGCATCCTGGCCGGCGAGCTGGCAGACGTAGAAGGGGAGATTGGGCTGGTCCCATTCCTTGCGCCAGCTGGTGACGAGGGCCTCCATGACGGAGGCGTAGAGTTTATCGCCGGGGGTTCCACCGATGACGGATTCACCCTGATACCAGATGACGCCGCGGATGGCGTAGGGCTGGATGGGGTGGAGCATGCCGTTCCAGAGGACGGTGGGGTTGTGCTGATCGGTGTAGGGGC
>JALYJB010000026.1 GCA_030775485.1 Planctomycetota bacterium
ACCTGGCCCTCTCCCTGGGTACAGGGAGAGGGGATAAGAAGAGTGGGTTAGACAGTGAAGGGGGCTGACGCGGTTGGGGTGTCCGCGCCTAGTTTGAAGAAGACGGCGATGTAGGTTCCTGGGTTTACGAATGCGGGGGTGGCCCATCTTCCGTCCGGGCCGGTGGCGCTGCTGGACTGGACGTTGGTGGGGTTGGTGGGCCAGTCAGTGGCTTGATAGATGAGGATTGTGGCGTTGGCGATTCCGTTGCCGTGGGTGTCGATGTATCGGAGGTTGTCTGTGCCGCCGGTGTTTTGGTTGAGGGGGATGGCGCCTGAGCCGCCTGGGGTTGTGGGGACGTTGCCGGTAATCAAGGGATTCCGGGTGGCGGTCAGCCAGCTTGTTACGTTGACGTTGGGTTGGCCACTGGTGCCGTTGAAGGAGATGGGCTGGGTTAGTCTCGTCAGCAGGGTTTGGATGCCGGGGGAATCTGTTGTGGGGGTGGGGTTGAAGAGATTCTGGGTGATGGCTTCGGCGTCCATCTGGCCCAGGAGCGCGTAGCCGGATTGCGTGGGGTGAAGGAAATAGGTTCCCAGGCTTCCGCTGGCGGCGACCATTTGGGTGGCGTAGTTTTGCTGGAAGTAGAGCCAGCAGCGTTTGTCGCCGGCGTAGATTGTTCCCGCGGGGCCGGCGGCGACTATGGCGTCTAACTGGAGTTGGTATTGGGGGAGTAAAGCAAGACCGGCCTGGCCGTAGAGGTAGCTGGTGGCGGAATTGGGGGTGTAATACGGGGCGTAGGCCAGGAAAATTTTGCTGCTGGGGAAATCTGTTTGTAATTGATTGACGATTGTCTGGAGATTGGTTTTGAATTGTGCTGGGGTGAGCGGGCCTGAGCCGTGGCCGGATTGGGCGCTGTCGTTGGTGCCTGCGAGGCGGATGTAGAAAATGAGCTGGCCGGCGTTGGCGGTTGTGAGTGTATTGGCGGCGGCGCTGGCGGCGATGTAGTTGGCGCTGGCGGGTTGCCAATCGCCGGTGCCGGAGCCGTCTACGCCTTTGTTGGCGAAGAAGATGTTGCGGGATGCGGCCTGGGTGGCGAGGAGGCCGGCGGCGACGAAGCCGGGGGCGAAGTTGGGGGCGTAGCTATCGGCGGCGGTGATGCTGTCGCCGATCCAGACGATGTTGAATGTTGTCTGGGTGAGCGTGGCGGCGGCGGCTAGTGGAGTGGTGGCGTCTGTGACGGTGATGTCGTGGGGTTGGGCGTTGGCGATGTTGCTGGCGGAATCCTTGCCGATGAGTTTGTAGTAGTAGGTGATGGCGGGCGCGGGGGTGGAATCCACATAGGGCGTTGTGCCCAAGGTGGAGTTGGTGACGAGGAGATTTCCTGTCGCGGGGGTGAAATTTGGGGCGGTGGCGCGGTAGAGGGAGTAGGTGTAGCCGGCGCCGGCGCCGTTGGTTAAGGGGGCGGAGAGACTTAGGGTAATGGTTGTGGTGCTGGGGGCTGCGGTGAGGGCGCCGATGGAGAGGACGGGGGTACCGTCGATGCCGAGGATGTTGCTGACTTCGATTCCGAGATCGTAGAAGTAGAGGCCCACATGGCCGGCATTGGGGTAGAGAAGCGTGGTGTCGGTGTACTGGAGGATTTGGGCGCCGTCGAGGTAGACGGTGATGACATCCGTGCTGGCGACGCGGACGACGGTGGCGCGGAGGGTGTGGGTGCTGGAGGCGGGATCGATGGGGTAGCTGGCGACATCGATGGAGAAGTTGTTGATGGCGATGCGCTTGGAGGGGCCGGCGCCGTAGCCGATGAGCCAGCCTTTGTAGGCGCTGCCGTCGCCGCCCATTCTGAGGATGAGATCCGCGTATTGGGGGTTTGCGGCGAAGTTCAGGGTGATGGTCACGTCCTGATTGAGCGGAGCGGCGCCGGTGAGCATGGCGACGGATTCAACAGCGGCGGCGCTGTTGACGATGCGGTTGGCGGAATCGATGAGGGCGGTGCAGGCTTTGCCGGCGGGGATGGTGTAGGAGCCGCCGATTTGCGGGGCATGGGCGGTGAGGGCGGCGCCTGTGGCATCGGTGGTGTTGTCTTGCCAGAATGTGGAGGGCATGGGGCTTCCTTTTTTTTGTTGGGGGGCGAGATTGTGGGTCTACTTGACGGAAGTATTTCAACCGCCCGCGAGTACGCTAGAGATCGCGGAGAGCGCGGAGAATTAAATTGGTTGTTTTTAATAGGTTTTCATTTTTATTTCTCCGCGTTCTCCGCGGTCTCTAGCGCAGCGGGCGGTGATCTGGGTTTTTAGATCTGGAACATTTTCAGAGGTTGGAGGGTTGGGTGGCGCGGGCGGCGGGCCGGTTTTTATGGGGGTTTTGGGGTGAAGCCTTCTCTTATGTAGCTGTTGAATGCCATGGCGGTCAGGGCTTTGCGGTAGTTGCCTCGGCGTTGTTGGGTGGCTGCGGTGAGGTAATCGTGGGGGGTGTCCTGGCCTATGGATTGGGCGTAGGTTTGGAGGGTTCTGGTGGAGTCTATGTATTTGGGGTTTTGGTTTATGCCTGGGGCATCGATACCCGGGAGGTCGCAATTTTCGTACTCGACTATCGCGGGGGTTCCCATGATGTAGATGGATTGGCCGGTCCAGTTGTGAACGATTGTGTTTTGTATTTTTACGCTGGTTGGGATGTTGGCGTTGGTGTTGTCCTGGATGCAGGTGATGCAGATGGCGGAGTGGTTGTTAATCGCATCCAGCTTGTCGGTGAAAATGCAGTTGTCGATGAGGATGCTGGTGGTGAAGTCGGAGAGGAATCCATCACCTTTGGGTTGGTCGGCAACGGCGAGGTTGAAGCCGGCGCCGGTGACTACGCAGTTTCTGGCGATGGAATCGCGGGCTTCGAGGAGGAAGGCCTGGGGGTTTCCGATGTAGAGGTTGTTGAGGTTGAGGCCGCCGGGACGTTGCTGGCAGCCGTAGCAACTGGCGCGGGCGAAGGTATTGCGCAGGACGCGGACCTGGGGGTCCCCCGCTGCTGCGGAGATTTGGAGATAGCCGTTGTGGTTGAGGATGGTTTTGGCGCATTGGCCGGCGAGCCAGCCGTTGTGATCGAGGATGTTTTCAAGGATCAGGACATCCTGGAGTCCTGCGGTATAAAGCCCGAAGTGGCTGCCCCAGCAGTGGTGGACGACGTTGCGGCGGAGGATGACGGTGCTGAAGGGGGAGGCGGATTCGAGATCGATGCCGAACTGGAAATAGCGGACGCGGCAGCCTTCGATCCAGAGATATTGGCCGCCGTTGGGAGCGTACATGCGGATGGAGTGTTGCTGATCTGGTGGTGGCGCGGGGGCGGCTGCGGCATTCGTGGTGGCGATTGCGCTTGTTGTGCTCGTTGTGGCGCTGTTGGCCGTGCTTTGGGTTGTGGCGACGAAGGCATCGGCGCTGGGATCGCGGGAATCGGCGTAGAAATCGAGATCGGCGATGACGATGAACTGGGTGGTAGGGAGTTTGGCGTCGCCTATGCCGAAGCCTCTGGCGAGGATGGGCATGGGGCTTGAGACATCGGGGGTTGCGCCGACGACGAAGGGCTGTTGTGGGGAGAGGCCGTTGATGCGGATGTCGTCATTGATCTGATCCGCGCTGAAGCGCTGGCCGCGCTGGAAGAGGATGGCGCGGCGGCCGGTGGCCTGGCAGATTTGCTGGGCGGTTTTGAGGTCGCGGACATCGCCGGTGTTGCTGATGATGACGGGATTTTCGGTGGGGAAGAGGGTGTAGCCGTCGGCGTCTACTGGGAAGGTGCCGAGCCAGGCGGTGGTTGGGAAGGCTTCAACAAATGTCCCCGTCCCCTTTGTTTCAGGCACGGCAGTGCTTGGGAGGGCGTCATAAAATGTCCCCGTCCCCTTTGTTGTTGTGGTCATGGGTGTCCTTTGGAGAGTTTTTCTTTTGCCCAGTCCAGGAGCATGCGCCAGGCGATGCCGGTGATCAGGGCGATGGTGCTGCAGACGGCGGCGATTTTTACCTTGAATCGCTCCAGGGTGGTGAGTCTGGATTCGATCGTTTCCAGTCGCGCGTTCTGGAGCGTGTCGGCCTGTCTGAGGTTGGTGATTTCGTCGACCAGGGGCCTTGTAAGCTCGCGCATTTCCGTTCGGAGCGCGCCGATGACCGGATCGACGATGAGTTGTTTGAGACGCTCGGCATCAGTCAGACCCAGTGGCGGCATGGGCGGCACCTGTTGGTTGAGGGTTGAGGTGGGTTGGGAGAGTTGTGGTTGCGGGTGTCGAGCGTGTTGCGGTGGAGCCCAGCTGGTTGAGGGCGGAAATGGCGCGGGTCCAGATTGCGGTTGCGACGACGATGATGGTGGCGAGTATGGACCGGAGCGCGGACCATGCGGCGTGGAGGAGCGGGAAGGCGAAGGCGGTGAGGAGGTGGCCCGCGACAATCGCCCCGCCGCCAAGAGGGCCGCCCAGGGTGGGGCCAAGCTGGAGGAGGCCCCAGCCCAGGGCGGCGAGAGTGGCGAGGAGAATGACCCGGTTGCGGATGCGCTGGGCGCGGGGGCCGAGAAGATCGTTGTGGCGCGCGTCGAGTTGGTGCTGGAGGGATTGGGCGGCGCTGGAGAGGTCGGTGATGTCCTGGCGAATGTGCTGGGTGGATTGTGCGGCTTGCGTGACATCCTGGAGGCTGGCGTCCACTTCTGTTGCGGCGCTTTTGGGATCGGGTTCCTGGGCGAGGCGACGGTGGGCTTCCCGCAGATGGGCAGCGGCGCTGCCCAATTGTTGGGATTGATCGTCCAGTCGCGATTGGGATTGAGCGGCGCGGGTGGCGAAGTTTCTTGCGGCGCAGGCGGTGAGCTGGGAGGTGGCCAGGAGGGCGCAGAGAATCCGCGCGAGGGTTTTGGGGGTGGTTTGCATGGGGGTTTCCCGATGGGTTAGATCGGGCCTTGGTGAATAGAGTTGTGCTCGGCCTTTTTGACGCTGGTCAGGGTTTGGCGTTCGACATGTGCCTACCCTCTATATATGGGCCAAAGGGTGAAGGTTTTTGACGGATTTTTCCGGATTTTTTGGCAGGTTGATTTTGGCGGACCGGAAGATGTTTGTTAGCAGTAAGTTAGGTAAAAAATAAATTTGCGATTTTGCAGATTTTTGTAGGCAAATTTTTGGTGTTTTGTAGAGTTTTGTAGTTTTCCGGGGCGACATTCTGTCTGGGTTAGAGAAAAAGAGGTTGAACTCTTTGATGTTGCTCCGGGCGGGGCGCCAAAGCGGCCGAGGCCGCCAGGCTATGTTCGGCTAACCGGGGACCGCCTGCAATTCCGTGGTGAGATCTACTATGGTGACGAATTTTGTGACTTCGGTGATTACTGGCGGGTTGGGGTTGGATGACTGTGACTTAAGCGCGGTGAAAACATGGACGTGCACCTGGTATTTTGCAATGGTGGGATAATGATGGGTACCGCTAATACTGAAGGGCGCGCCAAGCTGGCCAACGGTTACGGAAGATGTCTGGCCGTCGCCCCAATCGACAATGGCGCGGAATTCCTGGTCCGCAGGAGGCCTGGGGAAATCAAACCTGCCAAATCCAGCCTGCGCGTCCTTATCGTTCAGCGTCCATGCAAAGGTCTCATCGGCGGATAGGGACGGAAGGTTCGGGTCGGAAACACTGGCGAAGCCTGCTATGTTTTCCACCCGGTTGAAGGGTTGATGCCCCCAGGATCCCTGCTTCTGGAAAACGACGATTCGGGTGCTGTAAAGGCCTGGCAGGGCATAGGAGTGGGAGCCGGTGATGTCGATGATGCCGGAAGGTTCGGTGGCCAGTTGGCCCATGGATTGGGTGCCATCACCCCAATGAATCCAGACGCGCTCGGCATCACCGGAGGAAAGGGCGCCGGGCGGCAAGGTGGCCAGCAGGCTGGCGCCGTTTTGGTTCAGCACAAAATGACCGGTGTCACCGAGGGGGTCTCTCGACGGATCAGGCCCGAAGCTGACGAATCTGTAGTGCGGCGGCGAAACCGGAGCGGGTTCGGGAACCACGCGCTGAAGCGGGGTCATGACGAAGGACATTAGCTGGCGGTTTTCGAGTTGTTCGAAAGCGCAGCCGATGGATGGCGCGGAATTTGATTTGTGCCGCATGCTGACCCTCCACTTAATACAAGGATATTGTCCAACGAAGTATACCATAAAAGATAGTGTTGGTCGGGGGAATAGTTGCAGGTTTTGTTTGTTGGGAGGTCTGTGGCGTTTGGGGAACGTTGAAGCTGGGTTCCGCATTCTGGGTGAGCGCGTAGGTCTTAGTGCCCGAAACAGGTTTCGGCGCGCTGTGGGGGTGAATTGTGGGCTTGGGGCGCGGA
This sequence comes from Planctomycetota bacterium, assembly GCA_030775485.1. Classification (GTDB taxonomy): domain Bacteria; phylum Planctomycetota; class Phycisphaerae; order Tepidisphaerales; family Tepidisphaeraceae; genus JALYJB01. Next base: position 6,301 of record JALYJB010000026.1, read on the forward strand.
TTGGCGTGGGGTTCACGCGGTTTTGGTTACTTATTCAGGCTGAAATTGTTTCTTCTTTTTGTTGCGTTTGGGGCGGCGCGGGTGGAATACGGAATTTTTACCGCAAAGGACGCGGAGGGCGCAGAGAATTCAATTATGAGCGACTGCGGCCTCCCGCCTCATTCCGGCGGCGGCGCGGCATGGGGGGATGAAATGGGGGATCTTTGTGAGGACGCCTGTCAGGCTTTGATTTGGGGGGCGGGTGGGGCTGGGTTCCTTCCGGTGGTTTTTCTTCGCTGGGCTGTTCACTTTTGCATAGATTGCGAAGCTCGCGGACTTCGCGCGTCGTCAGGGTTCGGACGGCGCCGATGGGGAGGCCGTCGAGGGTCAGGGGGCCGATTTTGGTGCGGGTCAGGTCGCGGACTTTGTGGCCGGCGCGGGCGAGCATCTGGCGAATCTGGCGGTTGCGGTTTTCACGGATGGTAATTTCAAGGGTCGTCATCTCGCGCGAGCGGCGGACGATCTTTAAGTGGCTGCGGCCGGTCTTGAAGCCGCCTGTGTGTGGGTCGGCGATCCAGATTCCTTTTTCCAGCGATTGGATGGTCGATCCTTCGACATAGCCGTCCACCAGGGCACGATAGGTTTTGGGAACGCCGAATCGCGGATGGGTAAGCTGGTTGGTGAGGTCGCCGTCATTGGTGAGGAGCAACAGGCCCTTGGATTCCGCATCCAGCCGGCCCACAGGATAAATGCGCCCCGGCAAATTGGGAGGCAGCAGATCGATGGCGCGGAGCTGCTCGCCCTGGGCCACATTGGTGCTGTACACATCCTTGGGCTTATTCAGCAGGAAATACATGCGCGGGCCGGTGCGCTGGTTGACGAGGTTGATGGGCTCATCATCGATTCGAAGTCGGTCTTTTTCCGGATCGACCAGAACCGGCAGTTCGGTCATCACCTTGCCGTTCACGGCGATTCTTCCCTGGCGGATCATTTCCTCGATATTGCGCCGCGAGGCGACGCCGGCGTTGGCCAGAAGCTTTTGGATGCGTTGTTTCACGAGGGTGATTATGCCACGTTCAGCGGGGAATGAACATTAAGGCTTGCGGCAATCAGGCGCTGCGCTTAATGGCGATGGCATCGGCGGCGGGGAGTTTGAGATCCCAGGCCAAGCCCAAAAATGCCAGGGCGCGAATGACGATGTAGCTGAGATCAAACTGCCACCATTGCAAGCCATGCCGCGCGGAGGTGGGGAAAGCATGATGATTATTATGCCAGCCTTCACCGAGGGAAAGGACGCCGAAGATGGGGTTATTGCGGCTGTGATCGGGCGTGCGGAACGGGCGGCTTCCCCAGATGTGGCAGATGGAGTTGATGCTCCAGGTCATGTGGTGGCAGACAAAGATTCTGGCAAGGCTGCCCCAGAGGAAGCCGAGGAGCGCGCCCTTCCAGGTGTGGGTGATTAATCCGGTAATAAGCGGCGGAAGAATAAGCCCCAGCGCCACCCACAATGGAAACAGGCTGCTGATGCGGTTCATGAGCTGGTCTTCAGCAAGATCGGGCGCGTGAATGAGAATGTCGGCGGCGTCTTGCTTAAAAATCCAGCCCATATGCGAGTGGACAAGGCCGGTAAACATTTCCCAAAGGCTTCCATCATGCAGATGCGGAGAATGCGGATCGCCCAGGCGATCTGAATGCTGATGGTGCTTGCGGTGCACCGCGACCCATTTGAAGAGGGAGCCCTGGATCGACATCGATCCGAGGATGATCAGGATGACTTTGACGACAGGATTGGCATCGAAGGCCCGGTGCGTGAAGAGACGATGGTAGCCGATGGTGATCGAGCCGGCGGTAAGGACGTATCCGCCTATCATCATGAAGACGTAGAGCCAGCTGCAGTAATGGCCCCAAAGCAGCACCATGGCGGCGAGAAGCCCCAGAAACGGCACCACCACCGCGAGAAGATGCAGAACAAGAATCGTCGTCGGCACGGCCGGTTCGAATTCTTCCTGGGTTGGGGATTGAATGAGCGTGGGGATAAGGGTCGATTGGGTATCAGTCATGTTCTCCGGCTCCGCTGACACAAACGACGCGCGTACACCCGCGCACGCATTTATAGGCGCGCATGATATTGTTATCGAGCGCGGGGCCAAATTTCAATTAATGTGAAAATCATTTGCGCGGCTTTTTCAGCAACACAACCGAGTTGTACAGCCTCTTCCTAATCACAAAGGGTTCGCCGTAAAATCGTCGCATGGCAACATCAGCCCAGCGGCGTATCGAAGAGCTTAGGCGGGAACTGGATCGGCATATTTATCTTTATTATGTCGAGGGGAAGACGGAGATCAGCGATCAGGAATTTGACCGGCATATGCGGGAATTGATCGATCTGGAGAAGCAACACCCCGAGCTTTATTCAGCGAATTCGCCCTCGCAGCGGGTGGGCGGCGAGGCGATTGATGCATTCAAGACCGTTGAGCACGCTGTACCGATGATGAGCATCGATAACACCTATGACGAGGCGGAAGTGCGGGCTTTTGATGCGCGGGTGAAAAAGGCGCTGGGGGCGGAACACAAAATCAGTTACGTGCTGGAGCCCAAGGTGGACGGCGTGGCGGTCAGCTTGCGCTATGAAATGGGCCGTCTGGTGCTGGCGGCCACGCGCGGGGATGGGCGGCGCGGGGATGACATCACCGCAAATGCCAGAACGATTCAATCCGTGCCGTTTGAGCTTGGAAGCGGCTCCGCAAAAGCGAACGCCGTGCCCGATGTGCTGGAAGTTCGCGGCGAGGTATTCATGCCGACGACCGTCTTCCAGAAGATCAACCAGGAGCGCGAGGCAGCGGGCGAGGAAGTGTTTAAGAACCCGCGCAATCTGACGACAGGCACACTCAAACAACTCGATCCGAAACTCACCGCAACGCGGAAACTGCGTTTTGTTTCGCACGGACTGGGGCAGGCATCAGACTTGAAAACCGAAAGTTACTGGGATTTGTTAAAGCTGCTGAAAACCTGGCATCTGCCGATTGGGGAACACACCACGCTGGCCGCCGATATTGATGAGGTCATCAAGACGATTGAGGCATTCGAGGAAATTCGCGGCAAGCTGACCTATCAAACCGATGGCATGGTGGTGAAAGTTGATTCGCTCCCGCAGCGCGAGCGGCTCGGTGTGACCAGCAAAGCGCCGCGCTGGGTGATCGCATTCAAATATGCCGCCGAACAAATGGCTACCGTTGTGCGCGAGGTCGATTGGCAGGTGGGCAAGGGGGGCACGCTAACGCCCGTCGCGCGAATGGACCCGGTATTTTTAGCTGGGACCACCGTAAAAAACGCCACGCTGCACAATATTGATCAGATCCGCAAGCTGGATATTCACCTCGGCGACACGATTGTGATTGAAAAGGCCGGCGAGGTGATTCCCTACGTAAGGCAGGCCGTGCCCGAAAAGCGGCCCAGGGGAGCGAAGGCGATCGAGCCGCCGACGCATTGTCCTTCCTGCAATTCCCCCACCGAGCGCGAAGAGGGAACGCCCTACATTCGCTGCGTGAACCCAGCATGCCCCGCCCAGCTGCGCGAGCGGCTGAAGTGGTTCTGCGGCCGCAACCAGATGGATATCGAAAATGTGGGCGAGGCGCTGGTCGATCAGCTAATCGACGCTGGGTTGGTGAAAACCTTCGCGGATTTATATCGCCTGACGAAAGATCAGTTGTTGAATCTCGAGCGCATCGGCGACAAGAGCGCGCAAAACATTCTGGATGCGATCGCGGAGAGTAAATCCCGCTCGCTCGACCGCTTGCTGGCGGCGCTGGGCATTCGGCACGTGGGAAATCGCGTGGCGCGGGTGCTGGCAGAGCATTTCGGATCGATGAAGGCGCTGGAAGACGCGACCACGCAAGAGCTGTCTTCGGTGCATGAGATTGGAGATGCGATTGCCGAATCCGTCCATGAGTTCTTTCACAGCAAATCAGGCAAGCACGCGATTGATGAGCTGCGCGCGGTGGGGATCGATCCGAAAATGGCCAAGCCCCAAAAGAAGAGCGATGCCGATCAACCGCTGGCGGGCCAGACGGTGGTGGTGACGGGCACGCTTCCCAAATTCTCCCGCCCGGAAATCGAGGAAATGATCACCCAACTCGGCGGACGGGCCAGTGGAAGCGTCAGCAAGAAGACAAGCTTTCTGATCGCGGGCGAAGAGGCGGGAAGTAAGTTGACCAAGGCAAAAGAGCTGGGGATTGAGATTCTGACGGAAGCGGAATTTTTGAAGCGGATTGGGAAGGATGAGAAGTAGTTTGCGGCCCCAGACTCTTATTTCGGGGCTGAAATGAGTTCCGCATAAATTTCCAGCAATCGGTCGGTTTTCTGGTTCCAATCATACAAGTTGCCTCTGACACGCTGCCGCGCCGCCTGCGACATCCGCGCCCGCAAATCGGGTGAATCGGCCAGTCGCAACATCGCATCCGCAAGTCCCTGAACAAATGCTTCCTTCGAATCGGGCCGAACGCGAATGCCAGTATCGTCGCTCACATGAACCGCCGGTCCGCCCCAATTGGCGGTGATGACCGGAAGGCCCACAGCCATCGCCTCCAGGATCACAATCCCCCCCACTTCATGCAGGCTGGGAAGGACGAACACATCGGCACTGCGCAGTTTCCGTGCCCCCTGTTCCGCTGATACCCACCCAGCGAAAGTCACGCGGTTGGTGAGACCCAGATTGATCGACTGTGCTTCCAGCGGGCGTCGTTCCTGGCCGTCTCCCAAAATCTCAAGCCGCGCGTCAGGATTTTTATTGGCGACGATTTTGAAGGCATCCAGCAAAAAATTAACGCCCTTCCAGTCGGCCAGTCTCCCCAGATAAACGAAGCGCACGGTGCCGTCATTGCGAGGTGGCCGAGTAGATTCATCCGCCCAGACGCTCAAATCCACGCCCACATCCGGGATGACGAATATTTTGCCGCGCACCCGGTTGGGCAGCGCCTGCCGGGCCTGTTCGTTGGCAACGATGAGTCCATCCGCCTGGGATTTGCCCGGGATCAACTGGTTCAGCGAATGCGAGATCGCCCGCCCCACGGTTTCAAGCGCCCGCGCCCCGCGCGGTTCCATGTAAGCAAACGCCGGCGGAAAGAGCATCCCCCCCGCCAGCGGGCCAATAACCACCGGTACCCCCAGCCCGTGCATCAGGCTGATCTGCTTGGGCGAGACTGGATTAATCTCGTGGACGATTTCAATCCCCTTTTCGGCAATGAGCTTGCGAACGATTTTGCGCTGCAGCCGCTGATTATAAACATGTCGCACGATGCCGAAGGTTTGCGCATCTATCTTGGCGGGCAGCAGAGAACCGGTTTTCCAAAGCAGCCGATCCGTGCGGGTGGTAGGGGCAAAATGCAGCCGATCGTGATCATTCGGAAACCCGTCCAGCACCTCCTGCCGCGTGCGCGCGTGGACCACCATGTGCGCATCCACCCCGCGCTGCCGCAGGAATTTGAAGCAAAGCCAGGGCAGCCCCGCCTCTCCGCCGAATTTCATGGAGGCGTTCTGACCGACAATGCAGACTTTTGGGCCGATGGACGCCATGGGTTGGCGGTAAGTTAGTGAGGAAGCCGGGGAATGCCAAATGCCAGGGCCTCGATCAGCACGGGGAGTTTGCAAAATGCCGGCAGGTGAATAGATTGTCTCTGCTACTGCCAAGGAAAACCATGACGCTTGCAATTCTGGCTCAGGAATCGGCCACTCCCGTTCAATCGTGGGAGCCGGTTGTTCTGCTGATTATTATCGGCATCGGCTTTGCCGTCGCGAACATCGCGCTCTCGCTTTTCATCGGCCCCAGCCGCACCGGACCCGGCAAGGAAACAACCTACGAAAGCGGCATGATGCCCATCGGCAACACCCGCCAGCGCTTCAACGTGCGCTTCTACATCGTCGCCATGATCTTCCTGGTCTTCGACGTCGAAATTGTTTTCTTCTACCCCTGGGCCAGCATCTTCGCCAAACACGTCCATGAAGCCAAGGGAAACGATGGCTTGCTTCTCCTGATCGAAATGGTCGTCTTCGTGGCGATTCTGCTGGTAGCGTATTTCTACGCCTGGGGAAAAGGTGTCTTCCGCTGGGATTAAATGACGGCCCGTTTCCCGGGAACCGGAAAGCTCTTGGTGCAACCGGCATCTGGCATTTTAAGACTGGCTCCGCCAGGTGGCGATGATTCGCACGTGTTGCTTACAACCCGGAATTAACGCCGATTAACATCCCGATCCCCTCATCCGCCGCCGTGTCAACCGGTTCACTGCCGTAGTTGGTGGCGATCATCAGGGCGAAATCTTTCTTGGGGGCGATCCAGACGTTGCAGTCAAACGTCGTGTTGTTTCCGCCGTGCGTGAGGGTGGTGCCGCCCGCCCACGGTCGCGGCGCGATAATCCATCCCCCGGCGTAGCTTTGGCCCGGCATGGGGGTCGTCAGGGCATTGAATGTTTTAGCGCTGAGCAGCGTGGGGTTTCCTTCGGCGGATTTCAGCATTTCAGTGATGAATTTTGACCAGTCTACGATGGAGCAATGGACGGTTCCCGCAGGCCCCATCACAGGGGCATTGTCGATCTGGATGGGTTTGAGCTGGCCGCTTTCCAGGACATGGCCCCAGGGTTGATCGACAGTGCCCCGCGTTCCCGGAAATCCAAAACCCGCGCTTTCCATCTTCAGCGGCCCGAAGATTTCCTGCTGCATCGCCTCTTCCCAGGTTTTGCCCGTTTTGGCTTCGACGATTGCGCCGAGCACGACGAAGCTGACATTGGAATAAGAATAGCTGCCGATGGGCGTGACCGGGGGAGCAGAGAGGGCCTGTTGAACAGCCATGCGGCGCTGCAAGGTGATTGGAAAGTGCGTGGCCTCGATAACGCGCCAGAGCAGGTCGTGCGGAAATCCCGCATCATGATCCAGCAAATTCCGCACGGTAATCTTCGCCGTCTCCGGGTCCATCTTTCTCGCCAGATTAGGAAAGATTTCCGCCATCGGTGTCTCAAAGGTAAGCTGCTTTTCGTCGATCAATCGCCCAATTAGAATCGCCGTCATCGCCTTCGTGTCCGACCCCAGATGAATCACATCCGTGGCCAGAAATGGGGTCGGATCGCCCACCTTCCGCACCCCCGTGCTCCCCAGCGCAACAACCCGATCCCCATGAACAATCGCCCCCACCATCCCCGGCAAATGATACTTCGCAACCAACGGCGCCAACCGAGGCCCCAAATCCAACGGCACAACATCCCCCGCGCGAGCTGTCACCGCGGATAAAACCAGAACCAAAACAACAAGTCGCCCGCTGGCACCAACCATAAACCAACTCCCAACTCTTGCGTTACCCACCGTTCCTTATCCTTGCTTGCATACTTGTTTTTCCGTTCTATCCACCGGTCAGCATTGCCCGCGCCTTCAACGCGCGCGGCGTATCAATAATCTCCAGCACCCGCGTTGCCAGCATCACGCGACGCACCTCCTCATCCCCAATCGGCTTCACACCCAGCGCCGCCAGTATCCAGTCAATCCGCAATCGCTGCTCCGCGGCCGCCGTCCTGCGATCGTCGCGCAGATAAGGCTCAACCTCCGGCCCCATCTTAAACAGCGCAGTCCCCGCCTCCTCCCGCTCCTTGCGAAACACATCGTCCGCGTGCAGCCGGGCAATTCGTTTCCGCGCCTCGCCAACATCAATCGGTTTGGCTTTCACATTCTTTTCGATCCAGCTCACCGTGTCATCCATCCCCAATATCAGTGATTGAAACGCCGCGACAGGATCGTCGCCATTTATATCAAGTGCCTTTGCGAATGCCGTCGCTGTATCAGCCGGCTGCGTGGTTGGCTGCGCCGCCGTCGGATGAAACGCCTTGACTCGCAAATTTCGAACGCCCCAGTTTTCATCGGTGATGTTTTGCAGGTTGATCGCCTGTAGTTGCAGCATCGCGGTGCAGGCGCTGTGCGGCACGATGAAGTGAATTTTATATGTAGCGTCCATCGGAAAAAGGTCGGGCGCATCGGTTTCAGAATAGTTGTATCCTAGCGTATTGTGGGCAGCGGACCCCGAAAAAGGCGAAAGACGCGCGCCGGGCACCGGGCTCGGATAATTCTGAAATTTCGATTCCTCCTTGAACCCGCCGTATGGCACATTGCTGAAGGTTGTGTAAAGCAGCGTGGGCCCACCAGCCACCCCCAGGCGGAAGTAATCCGGTCCAATGCGCGGCAGAAGCTGGCCGCCAAATTCAACATCAGCGCTGCCGTCCCACGAACGCAGGATCAGGAGATCAAAAGAGATGTCAAGAAAATCATGCGAGCCGAGATTTCTACATTCAACAGTCAATGTTTCATTGCTGAAGGGTCCATGAAAATCGATGGACGGATTGGATGGAGTGTGATCCATTTCCCTGGATGAATACCGCAGTTCAGGGCGCGAAGCGCAAGCGCCCAGCACAAGAAGGCAAATCGACAGAACACCGAAAGAAATAATCTTCATGGTCCTTCCTCTTTCGTCAGCAAAATTACTGCCCATAACTCACGTCTCTCACACCGCCGCAATCCCCCATCTCCCCCTCCAACCCAGACAAAATGCCACCCCACGAAAACTACGAAAGGATACAAAACACCAAAATTTTGCCTACATTACTCTACAAAATCGCAAATTTATTTTTTTGTCCTAACTTCTTGCCACCAAATATATTGTGATCTACAAAAATCGGCCTGCCGAAAAATCCGGAAAAATCCGTCAAAAACCTTCACCTTTTGGCCCATGTATAGAGGGGAGCAGTATCTCGAAATCCTCAATCTCAAACCAGACCCCTCTCAAGCAGAATGCGCCACCGTCGCCATGCTGGGCGGCGCCGTGGGGGAAGGCTCTGTCGCCGCGGGCGGTTTAATTCCCGCTTTGTCCAGAAGATCACGGCCCTGGCCGGCCCCCAGCAGCAGCACCTTTTCGCCGTCGGTCAGGCCAGACAGCACCTGAACCGCCGTCCGGCTCGATTCCCCCACCGTCACCTTCCGCGGCTGTACTTTTCCGTCCCGCAGCGCAAAGCAATAGGTGTCCGCCCCCGCGTGATAAATGGAATCCAGCGGCACCGTCAACACCCGGTCCAGGTGCTTAACGAACAGCTCCGCCTCCGCCGATGCTCCCGGCTTCAGCCCCGCCGGGGTCTGGTCCAGTGTCAGGTCAATCGCGTATTCCTTGGCGTCAGGATCCCACCAGCGCCGCGCGCTGTCCGGCACCGGTGGAATAACCGACACCCACGCCCAAAGCGGCTGCGCATAACCCGTGATGTTCACCCGCGCGTGCATTTTATTATTCGCGTCAGCCCGAATGCCCGGCACCTCCGATTCACTGAGCCGCACAACCACCTTCATCTGGCTGATGTCCGGAAGCCGCGCGATCGTCTGATTCTCAAAAACCTTGCCGCCAGCCTGAATCTGCCGGCTCTCATCGCTGTAATAAACCCGCTGCTCCGGCCCATAAAGCATAATGCCGTCGCCCGGGGCCTTAATCGTGCAGAAATCCAGTTCCTTCTGCAGATGTTCCATCTCATATTTGCCGATGTCGCGCGCCTTATTTTTGGAATCCAGATCGGCGGTCTTCTGGTTCAAATTGCTCGCGTTCTCGGTTTTGGTGTGTTCAACCTTCTGTTCCGCCTGGGCCACTTTGTTCTTCTTGTCAGTCGCGTCTTTCTCGTGTGTGAATCGTACCAGGACATCAAGATCGGTTTTCTTCTTCTCCAGGTCGTTCTCAGCCGTTAGTTTGTCAACTTCCGCTTTCTTTTCGTCCTCAGCGGTGACAAAACTCTTTTCCAACAGCGCCCGGGTATGCGCCAGTGCCGTCTCTTTGTCCTTCAGGTTAATCTCCGCCATCTCTTCTTCGCGCTGGGCATTTTTAAGATCGGCCGGATATTTGCCTTCGATATATTCCCGCAGATCAAGCCGCGCCAGCGCAAGCTCGACCGTGGCCGCCTCAAGATCCGAATCGTTCTTGCTCTGCTGAATCGCCACCTGCTCCTGCGCCCACGTTAAATCAGATTCCGACTTGTGATAATCGATGGTCGCCGTCTCCAGCTTATGGCGAATTTCCGCCGAATCCAATGTGCAGATCACGTCCCCCTTATGGACGTACGTTCCCTCTTTGGTGATGTCCTGAATTGTGTTGTCCCCCTCAAGCTCACAGTGAACCTCCTTGTTGGCCATCGCCGCCAGCTCACCCGTATGCCGAATGGTGATTTCCATGTCCCCAATCGACGCGCTGGCGAACACCATTTTTGAAGTGTCTTCCGCCGCGGCCCCAAAAGTCTTAACGCTTAGCCTGTAACCGAACCAGACAACCGCGCAAAGCACCACCGCCACGACAACAAGCCTCCGCCTGCCGCGCAGCCGCGTCGTGGAAACCTGTGTGGAATATTCAATCTGCGGCATAGGTGCCCCCATTATGACGGATTGCTCGCGAATTAGTTGCATGCCCGCGCCTTCCTATTCACCAATTGCCCCGTCTAACTCCCGGCTGCCATTGCATTTGGGCGAAACGGGAACAAGGCCCGCTATTTCGCCTCCAAACCCATCGGCGAATGATCCATCGCGCGATCCATCGCCTGCCCCAGGGAACCCGCCGCTGGATCAATGCGTAGCGTCCCCGTGGTCCGAAGGAATTGCAAATCCTGTATCTGCAAGTTCGCCCGCGCCTGCTCGAAACTATCCTCCGCCGAAAGCAGGGATTGCTGTGCGTCCACAACATCCAGCGCCCCCGCTTTGCCCTGGGCCAGAAGCTCGTTCGAATATTCCACCCGCTGCTCGGCCAGCGCGATCCCAAGCCGATCGATCTCCAATGTCGATTCCGCTGAATGGATCGTGCGAATAATCCCGCGCATGTCCGCGATGATCGCCTGCTGCGTGTTCACGTAATCGCGCCGCGCCCGCTCGAGCTGAATCAGCGCCGCCCGATATGCGTTGCGCTCCGCAACCCGGTCCAGCGGCAGCCCAAACGTCAGCCCCGCCGAATAGGTCGCGGTGCGATCATTAATCCGGCTGGCCGGCGCAATCGTCTCATTGCCAACCTGCGCCTGGGCCGTAAGGTTAAGGTCGGGCAGCAACCCGTTGGCCGCATCCGCGACCTGCCGGCGGGCATCATCAAGCTGATCCCGCGATGTTTGCAGGTCAAGCCGGTATTTCATCGCCAGCCCAACCACATCCTGATTATCCAGATCAGGTTCCGAAACCGCCAGATCAACCGGCACAATATCCAGCTTTTGCCCGACTTCCATGCCCAGCAGCAGCTTGAACTGGTCAAGCTGCGATTCGTAATTCTGCTGCGCGTTAATCAGTTCATTCTCAGCACCCAATTGGGCCTGGAGAGCGCGCTGGACATCAAGGTATGTAACGCGGCCCGCGTCATAAAGCGCCTGCGTGCGATCCGTTAAATTTGCCAGCGTGATATAGTTCTGCCGCCGGTCGTTGATCGATTGCTGGGCGATCCGTATCTGAAAATATTGCGATGCCAGATTGATCGAAAAGTTACGCCGGAAATCCTCAAAGCTGCGGATCGTGTAAACAAGGTTCCGCTCGGTGGAAATCAGCGGCTCCAGATTCACCATCCCCGCCCCCCGCAGCAAAGGCACGCTGCCGTTGAGCACCAACTGGGCGGATTCACCGTTCTGGGTATGATCGTTCAGCGCCTGCACGAAAGTAACCAGTCCCTCCGCCGTGACCGAGCCGCCGTAAGGCAAATTCTGCCTGACTCCCGCGGTCGTCAGGGCGGTCATCGCGGATTGGTAATTCACATCACGCTGCCCGCCGGTTGCCGTAACCGTTTCGTTCATGAAGGGCGAGGCATCGAACAAATGGCGCTGCAGCGTCACCTGCAGCGCGGCCAGATAGACCGATTCACAGCGATCCTCATAATCGCGGCTGTGCTGCACCGCATAGGCAAGTGATTTGTACAGATCAAACCGAATCGGTTTTTCCGCTGGATTGGGCGGCCCCAGCGTCAGGCGCTCGGCCGCATTCCGCTCTGCCGCCTCTACTCCTATAACGCTTGGCCGCGTCGTCAGGGAAAGGCCAACCGACGGCCTGGATGGACCAAGAGGCGTGCGCGGCACCATCTGATCCGCCGGCTCGATCGAAGGAACCGTGGGCGGTGCAATCGGTGTCTGGGGAATGACCGAATAAGCCGGCGCCAATGCAGCCGCGCTTGTCTTCTGGCGCACCTCGGTCTGCGGTTGATAGCCCAGGGTTTGGTCTTTGCGCTCGCTGAGCAATTTTTGCACTTGCTGGTCCGCATCACGACGCGCCCAATTTTCAGAACATCCAACCGTCAGAACCATCAAGGAAAGAATGAGAAATGTTTTCTTCATTGCGGCGACAGCAGTCTAGTGCATTTCCACTTCACCTGTAGCGTTCTCTTGGGAGCCAAGCCGGTTTCGCGGGCCCGCCCCCTCCTTTTACATCGCGGCGCAACAACGTACATTGCTGTGTGAATCGCCTATGACCACCACCCTATCGGAAACACCGACTACTGATATAGACGCAGACACGTCGCTTTTGTTGCAGCGACGCGAACGACGCCTTTCGCGCCGGCGACGCCATTTCTTACTCACAATCGGCTGGATTGTTGTGCTGGCGGCCATGGCCCTTTTCGGTTGGCGCCTGATAGGCATCGGCATTGACATTCGTGCCGGCGCCGCGGCCTTTTTCGGCCCGCAAGTCCAACCGCGGGAACTCCAAAACGCCGAGGCTTTTGCGAATGTGGCGCTCGCCAACGCGCGCCAACATACGATTCAAGGATCCGATGAATCCGCGCCCACCCTGGAGAATCCCGGTCCGGGCCTCTTCGATCGACCAATCCGCCTGGAAGCGATTTTCCAACGCTGGCGCGCCCTGCGACCTCTCTATTCGCAAATCCTCAAAGGCCTCGTTAATACTTACGACCAGCAATCACTCCACCCAGTGACCAACACCCAGACCCTGGACAATCCGCCGCTCAAAGCGTTCCTCTTCACCCTTTGGACCTGGCGAGCCCAGACCCAGCCGCCCGCCAATCCGCATCCAAACGTCACCGCCGTAGTTGCGGAACGGGTCCTCAAGCTCAACACATTCGCGGAAGGCGTTGCCGCGATCGAGACCCTCATTCTCGTCTGGATCTGGGTCCAGTGTCGCCCCCGGACAATATTCCCCACCCGATTCGCGCGGTGGTCGCGCTGGCCCTTGAAGTACCGGCCTCCCGTCGTCTCCGAGCGCCAAAACATGCTGATTCCGGAATATGAGATTGTTCATTGGTCCCAGCGCTGGGGTGATCCCTACTTACTGTTGCCTGTCGCGGCCCTGGGGTTCTGCTGGTTCCTTTCCCAGTTCCTGACCTGGACCCCCGTAATCTCGGATGGCGTTCTGCTACCGCCCATCGATCTGCGCATCGCCGCTGTCGGATCGTGGATATTGTTCATCACGCGTTTCACCGCCGCCGTTTCTCTGGCGAGGTTTCTACCGTCCCCCTTCAAAGCCCCCGCATGCGGCCTCGTAGCGGCAACGCTCGTCTGGCTCAGCCCCGCCGCCATTCTCGGCGCTCACGGCACACCACAAACCGAAGTCTGGATTCTGCCGTTCTTTCTCGGCGCCGTGCTCCTGATTTCCCTGGACCGCTGGACCGCCGCCGGAATCGTCCTGGGCATCGGTTGCATGTTCCGCGCGGAATTGCTCTTCGCTGTTCCGATGCTGTTGTTATGCCCCCTGTTCGCAGCCTATCCCGGCCGTTTCCTCCGCATTTCCGCCGGATTCTTCACGGCAACTGGGTTATGCCTTTGGCCATGGCTTATCACCAATAGCACCGCGCTGCGTTATGTTGAAAGCGCGGCAGCCGCGGCCCTGATCGTTTGCGCCATCGCCCTGCTCCACCCCATCGTCCGCCGAAGCTTCGCCGCTCCGCTCGAGCCATTTGAGATTCCGCCAGACAACGCCAGCGGCGACCCCGAACCCAGGCCAACCAACGGCGATGAAATTCCCACGGTAAAGCCCGTCCGGCGCAGCAAACGAGAAATGATCACTCGATACGCCGCCATTCTTGCAACTCCATTGGGCCTCCTGATCGCCGCAACCCTCATGCTCTGGATTGTCGGCGGACATTCCCGCGGGCTTTTGATCTGCGCCGTCGTCCTCTGTTGCGCGGTGCTCCTGCTTCCCTGGTATCTGTCTCCCCGCCTCTGGCCGACATGGATACTGGCGGTATCTGCCGCGGCAATCTGGATCGCCGGCTGGCATCTGGCCGGTAACTTCTCCTGGTGGGATGTCGGCTTCGCCTACGCGGCGCCTTCCTCTCAGGCACTGCGATTACGCAATGCCGGGATGGCCAACGTCTTCTCCATCATGCAAACCGAATTTGGCTGGAACAACACCGAAATCCTCTCCCGCTGGCGCCTCCCCTTCAGTGCCGCGCCGCTCGCGCTCAACGTGGGCCAGACCCTGGCAATCGCCTGTCTCGCCACGCTGGTCCTTTGCGCCATCGGCGCAGCCATACAACTTCGCGCCCGTGATTCACGCTTCTTAATTGCCATGCTCGCCCCGTGGATTCTGGCCGCCACGCTCTGGGCTCCGCTCACCGCCAACTTCACTCTGGTGCCAGCCACCCTCGCCGCGATTCTCGTGGGCGTCTCCGTCAGCTTCTCATTCATGCAGCTCGCCCTCACCCTGATTTCATGCGCCATGATTGCCAACCTGATGCTCGCCGGCGCCCAGGCGCTCGCCCCCGCAACCTGGGCCATCATTCACCCGGCCTTTCCCGACATCGCCTGGGCAATGCCCCTCCTCGCCGCGACCGCGCTCTATTGCAGCCTCGCGCCACGATGGCGAACCAATCCAGCCAACCCGAAAGCAATCGCGTGAGCGAAACCCAAGGTGACATCTACGACCTCAAGGAAACCGAGGCGCTGCGCGCCCAGTTGTTCGCCCCGCTGGGAGGCGCAGCCCCCGCGCCACAACCGCCAGTCCTGGTAAAGCAACGCCCAAAGAACGCACCCGCGGAAATCTTCGCATGGTTGGTGGTGGCAAACCTCCTCATCCTGGGCGGCCTCTGGGCCTACCGCGCCGGAATGGAACTGCGCCACAATCTCTGGGTCAGTACCCGAACCGTACGGTTTCATGGCGATATCTGGAACGGCTTCCGCTGGGGAAACGCCGCCATGCGCCAGGCTGAGTCAATCGCTCACTTACCCCCGTTTTCCGATGCCGTTGCAGATCAAACCGCCGAAGTGAAATCGCATTTCACCGATCGGGAAAAAACACTCGCGGCATCCAAAGATGTTCGTCGCCTGACCCTGCATGAGGTGCTAACCGGAATCGTCAGGTTCTATGACGATCGTGAATCAAGAACAATTGACGAACAATATCAGCTCGATTATCCACCCCTGCGCCTCATGATGATGACACTCTTCGTGCGCAGCGTGCAGCGCGATCACCCAGACCTCACCTCATGGCAATGGCCCCAGCAAACCGAGGATACCCCCCAGCGCCACCTGGAAGACATCGCCCAGCCCCTGCTGAACGTAAACGCCGCCAGCTCGGGAATCGCCGCCATCGCCATGTTTTTCCTGGTCTGGCTATGGACCGGGGGCAGCGCCGCCCACGCGGATCAATCGCGCCCCGCCTGGCACTGGCCCCAGGGAATTCTTGCGTTCATTCTCGCCACCGGCGGCTTCTGGTACGCCTTCGTCGCCCTCGCCGGCCCACCGGCGCGGCCTTCGCCGATGGTGCAAATCACGCAGGTTTCATCCGACGCAAATAGTTTCAAAGTCTCAGCAATCATCAACTCCCAGAATATTGACACCCGATGGCACATCGATTGGGGCGACACTCTCACTTACGGCAAATCCACCGCGCCAAGGGACACCTCAACCGCCCTCACCGATGTCCCCATCACTGCAACGCTGGGACCAATCGAACCCGGCCAGACGATCCACTTTCGCCTCTCCGCGACAAGCGCCGCCGGCATCACCAACTCCCAGGATGTGCAGGCCAGCGCAAACCAGCCACCCACACCGATCGACACCCCCGCTGTCGGCGGCCTCGCCTGGCCCGGTTCCGCGGTATGGTTGCGAATGCTGATGCTCTTCGCGGCGATGGTTGTCTGCGCCCGCCGCCTTCCCATGCCCCACCGCGGCTGGGCGCTCGGAGCGGTTGCCGCCGCGCTGGTCTGGTTCGATCCTGCAAATCTCGTCACCTCCCACGCGTGGCCGCAGTGGGATGTCTGGATAGTTCCCGTCTTTGTCGCCGCGGGTTTGTTTGCCTCGCTGGATTGGTGGCTCACCGCCGGCCTCACCCTGGGCATCGGCTGCATGGTCAAAGGCCAGCTCCTGCTTGGCGCGCCCATCTTCCTCCTCTGGCCCCTCTTCGGCGGACGCTGGTCCGCGTTCATTCGAATCATCACAGGCCTGGCGCTCGGCGCCGCTTTCATCGTCTGGCCCTGGATCATCGCCCCAGGCGCAGCGCGCTGGATCACCTTGTCATTGCTCGCCGCAATCCTGGTAGGTGCAGCCACATTGCTCCGCCACTGGATGAACCTTGCAACTTTGTTCCGCTCCGAAGGCGACAAACCCTGGGCGCTGTTTGCCCTGGCGATCAGCCTTTCCGCGCTGGCAATGATGTTCGCGTCGCTTCTGATCTTCTGGAAATTTCACCGCGCGGTCGATGTTCCAACTTTCGCTTTCTATAGCTTCGTCCTGGCTATACTGGTCGTCCCCTGGATACTTCCGCGCCGCGCCCTGGGCTACTGGCTGATCTCAATGTTCACCGCCGCCATCTGGATATCCGCCTTCCAGTTCGGCGGCGATTTCTCCTGGCTCCGCATCGGCTTCGCCTACGGCACGGTGAAATTTCCTTTCATGGCCATGGGCAACGGCGATTATTCCAATCTCATGGCGGTTCTGGCGCAGCGCTATGGCTGGCAGCTTTACGACACCGTCGGAACCGTAAGATTTGCCTTCAACACCCCCGCCGGCTGGCACATAGGCAGGTGGATTCCATCCATAGATTACGCGAATGATACGACGCTGGATGTGAAGACCTGCGTCATGCTCCTGTATGCGGCAACCCTCATTCTCTGCGCCATTGCCGCCGCCGTGCATAGCCGCCGAAAAGATCCGCGCGTGCTCGCGGCCCTGGCCGCCCCCTGGATTCTCTTCCCCCTGCTCATGGGCCAGATGAGCGAGCGCTATCTGCTCTGGGGATCAGCCGCCTCCGCCGCCTTTGTCGCAATTTCCCTCGGCACAACACTGCTCCATGTTCTTCTGACATTGCTTGGCGCGGGAATGACCGCAAGCCAATTGCTGGGCTTTGATATCGAGCGTTGGGCCGCCGCTTCATCGTTCTTTCGCCGCGCCTATCCCGGCTGGGGCGTGATGATCACCCTGCTGGCCGCCATGTTTCTCCTGGCGGCGCTATCCCCGACCGCGCGAAAAGGAACCAATCCCGCACCCAAAGGCGCTGCGTGAATCCGTATTTTGACGAGCTGGATGTCTGGAAGCCTGACGGCTCGGAGCCAGCCGCCGCGCCTCCGGAGATGCCCGCTCCCAATCCGCTGCCCGCACTCGCGCCCGCGTCGCTGCCGTCGATTGCCGGAAAAAAACATAATTGGCGTTTGTATGCCGCCGACTCTCTGATCTGGATCGGTGTCATCTGCCTCCTCGCTGGCGGCGGCATCTGGGCATTTCGCGCCGGCATGGACCTGCGCCACCAGCTCTGGATCGACACGCGATCCATTCGATTCATCTACGACATTTCCAACGGCTATCGCTATGGCAACCAGGCGATGCGCGAAGCGGAATTAGATGCCGGCCTTCCGCGCGGTTCCGATGCCTTCGCGGACCAGACCCCAGCCATCGCCGCGAAATTTCACGACCGCATCGCCAGAGCCTCTCGCCAGGGCCAGTTACGCCGCCTTACATTGCGGGAAGTTCTGGAAGGAATCACGCAATATTACAATCGATTACTCATCCTGAACCCCGAAGGAGATTACAGCCTTGACTATCCGCCCCTTCGCCTCACAACCATGACCCTCTGGGTCCGTCATGTCCAGCGTGAACATCCCGAGCTTGGCGATTATCCGGGCAGATCGCCCGCGCCAGATGGATACACCAAGCCGCAACTCGAAGACGTGACCGAGCCCCTGCTGCTCTTCAACACCGCCTGCACCGGCATCGCTGCAATCACAATGTTCTTCCTTGTCTGGCTCTGGACCGCGCGAGCCGGCCCACATGTCGGTAGGGACGCGCGCATCGAGGCAACATCAAGGAACGCCCTGCCGCACGGGCTTTACGCGTTCATCGCCGCCACCGCCGCTTTCTGGTACGCGTTTATCATTCTGATTGGTCCCCCCCTGCGACCCGCGCCGATGGTGCAAATCACAAAGGCGGCCCGCGCCGGCAACGCGCTCACCGTCAGCGGAACCATTAACGCGCAAGGCAACCCAACCCGCGCGCACATTCAATGGGGATCTTCAGTCGTTTATGCTAACGCAACACCAGAACAGCATTTTCCCGCAAACCTCAATAATGCGCCCTTCTCCATAAAACTGTCACCCGTCGGCGCATCGGAATCCGTTCATCTGCGTATCTCCGCAACCAACACGGGAGGCACGACCAATTCCGATGACCTTGAGATTCAGCCCAACGAGAACGCCAATACCTTCGACATTCCCCCCACGGGTGGAATCGTCTGGCCCACCTGGACCGTCTGGCTGCGGATGCTGGTGCTGTTCATGGCAATGGTGGCGCTTGCCCGGCAACTTCCCCTGCCCCACCGCGGCTGGGCATGCGGGTTCGTCGCCGCCATGCTGGTCTGGTTCAATCCGCTGACGCTGTTGAATTCCATCGTCTGGCCGCAGTGGGATGTGTGGATTCTGCCGGCCATCGTGCTGGCCGTGCTTCTGGCATCGCTTGATCTCTGGCTCCTCACCGGAATGGTTATCGGCGTCGCCTGCATGTTCAAGGGACAGATGCTCCTGGGCGCTCCCATCTTCCTGCTCTGGCCCCTCTTTGGCGGCAGACTCGGCGCGGTCTTTCGTTTGCTGACAGGAAGCGCCTTTGGCGCTGGATTCATCGTCTGGCCGTGGATTATCACCCGGCCTTCAATCGTCTGGATGGAAGGCGCAGTGGGCGGCGCAATTCTGGTCGGTTCAGCATCGCTCTTGCGGCCCCTGCTGCTGCGGGCCGTGCAGGCTCAAAGTCCCAGACCACAATTGGCGGGCGGCTTGGCATCGACGCCGGCGCAGCGTCCGCCCATCGACGGAAACGCGCCGACCGTCGATGAAGCGCCCAGCCCCTGGTGGGGACACCTTCTCGCGCCGGCGCTGATCATTTGCGTCGCAGCCATCGCCTGCTGGGTCGCGCGAATGCTGGTGCATCGCCATCTGCCGACGGATGCATCTCTCCCCTCCACCGCGATTAAATATTTCGTGCTATTCGTCCTCCTGCCCGCGTTTTTCCTTCCCCGCCGCGCGCTGGGCTATTGGCTGGCGGCGGTCTTTGCCGCTGCGATCTGGATAGCGCCCAGCGCCTTCGGTGGAAGTTTTTCCTGGCTGGATATCGGATTCGAATATGGAACCGTCAAGCACGAACAGATGGCCATGGGCGTTCGCGCGTTTTCAAACCTGGCAGCCATGCTAAGCGAGCAATATCGCTGGGACCTGCACGACCTCGTCGGATCGATCCACTTTTCGTTCCCCGCAGTCGGGGGGTGGCACTGGCTGGCAGCCTGGCTTCCCGCATCGGCGCAGGAAGGGTCGTTTGACGTGGAATTCAAATCCGCCGCTGTCCTGCTCTATGCGGGATGCCTCGTGCTTTGCGCTACCGCCGCCGCCATCCATAGCCGGCGCAATGATCCACGCGTGCTTGCCGCGGTTTTAGCGCCATGGATTATTTTCCCCATCGTCCTTTGTCAGATGAGCGAGCGCTATCTAATCTGGGGGTCGGCCGCCTCGGCTGCGCTCATCGTGATTTCGTCCGGCAGCATGTTGCTGCACGCGATCCTGGCGATTTTTGCTTCGGGAATGATTTCCTGCCAGCTCATGCGGGATGATTCGGGTCGCTTGCCGCAGATCTTCAACTTCTTTACCCGCCAATGTCCCCACGCCGGCTGGATGATGATAATTCTGGCGACGATGGTGATGCTGATTGGCCTGGTCCCCAGCCGGCGCGGACCCAGAAAGGTTACTTCGCCATCACCCGGCTGATCGTGAAGATCGGCAGCATGAGCGCCAGTGCCACGCTGCCGATGATCGCGCCCATGACGGTGATCATGATCGGCTCGATATATCGTGTCATTTCCGCGATCTTTTCCTTGAGCTCTTCTTCAGCGAATGTCGCCACCTGCTCCATCACCTGCGCCAGCTTGCCGACTTTTTCCGCGCTGTGCAGCATCTGCGAGACAGATCGCGGAACCAGGTTACTGCGAAACAGCGGCTCGGAAAGCTGCCGACCCGCTTGAATCTGCACGGAGACTTCTTCCCAAAGATCACGAAAATAGCTGTTGGAGCAGAGATCCTTGGCGGTCTTCACGCAATCCACCAGGCTGACGCCCGCGCCGGCCATCGTCCCCACCATTCTTAATCCGCGGGCAAGATGCAGCTTGCGAAACATCGAGCCCATCAGCGGAACATGCAACTGCACGAAGTGAAACGCGCGAGCGCCAGGCTTGGTCCAAACGAAAAGCGTGCCGCCGATTATAACCGCGGCGAGCCCCACCAGAATTAACGGCCATTGGGTCACGAGAAAATCGCTGACCGCCATCAGAATTTGCGTCGGCGCCGGTAGTGCCGCCTGCTTGGATGCATAGATGGCCGTGAATTTCGGAAGCACGAATGCCAGCAGAAATGTCGTGGTCGTCAGCGCGAAGAGCAGCATGATCGCCGGATAAGTGAGCGCGCCTTTCACCCGGCGCATGGTGTCGTGCTCGTCGCGCAGATAGCTCGTCGCCCGCTGAAGCAGCTTTGACATCATGCCGCTCTTTTCGCTGGCGCTGATGAGGGAGATAAACATGCGCGGGAAAGTTCTCGGATGCCGCTGGAGGGCGGAACTGAAGTCGCTGCCCCCCTGCACTTCCTGGCTGAGATCCTGCACCAGACTTTTAACGTTGGGCTTCTCGGCCTGGGAGCTGATGCAATCCAGCGCGTCTGAAAGCGTAACGCCCGTTTCAATCATGATCGCCAATTGCGTTGCGAACTGGATGAGATCCTTGCGCCCCATGCGGATGCCCCGCCGCGCCCTGGCAGTGCCCCCCGCCGCCACGCTGACGGCAAGGGAAACCGAAGTGGGATATTTTCCCTCGGCGCGCAGCGACCGGCTCACCTCCCCCTCGTTGTTGGCGGAGAGATTGCCGCTGAGGGCCGACCCGGCGTTGTCGCGCGCTGTATAAGCGTAAACTGGCATAAAAGTATCTCGCGCGTCTGGCGGCGCGCCTCGAATCAGGCAGTCACGCGATAAACTTCTTCCAGCGTGGTGATGCCCGCTTTCACTTTCTCAACGCCGTCGCCGCGCAGCGTCTTTACGCCGGCGGTTCGGGCCAATTCGCGAATTTCGTTCAATGGCGCCCCCTGACTGATTCGATCGATCATTGCGTCGTCGGGAATCAGAAGTTCATAGATGCCGATTCGACCGCTGTACCCAAGATTGCGGCAGCGCGAGCATCCCTTGGCGCGATAAAGTTTTTCAACCGGCCCGGAAACGCGCTCGATCTGCCGCTTCTCGTTCATGCTGGGTTCGTAAACTTCCTTGCAGTTCTGGCAAAGCTTGCGAACCAGCCGCTGCGCCATCACACCAGCGACGGTTGCGCCCACCAGATAGGGCTCGATGCCGATGTTGTATAATCGCGTGATCGCGCCCGCGGCATCGTTGGTGTGCAGCGTGCTAAGCACCAGGTGGCCGGTAAGCGCCGCCTGCGTTGCAAGCTTGGCGGTCTCGGCATCGCGAATTTCGCCGACCATCAGAATATCCGGGTCCTGTCGCAGAAGCGCCCGCAGCGCCGTGGCGAAAGTGAAGCCCGCTTTTTCGTTCACCTGAAATTGGTTGACGCCGTTCAGGGCGTATTCGATGGGGTCTTCGACCGTGCAGATGTTGACATCGCTTTGATTGAGCTCGTGCAGGCAGGCATAAAGCGTGGTGCTCTTGCCGCTGCCGGTTGGCCCTGTCACGAGCACTATTCCGTTGGGAAGATTAATCAGTTTTCGCCAGGCCTTGAGGGTGTCATACCCGAAGCCCAGCTTTTCAAGGTTCACCGACGCTTTTTCGTTATCGATAATGCGGATGACGACTTTTTCGCCGTATTTCGCCGGCATGGTGCTGACGCGCAGATCGATCGGTCGCTTGTCCATCATCACATGGATGCCGCCATCCTGTGGCAAACGCCGCTCGGAAATGTCCAGGCCGGCCATGATCTTAATGCGGCTTGCAACCGCGGCATGCATCTGGAAAGGGGGTCGCAATTTTTCGGTCAGGCAGCCATCAATGCGATATCGAATTCGCAAAACTCCATCGCCCGGCTCCAGGTGAACGTCGCTGGCGCCCTCTTTTACCGCGTTGTAAACAACGTAGTTCACCAGCTTGATGACCGGCGAATCCCCCGCTGCCACCTCCGGATTGCCGATATCCTGGGTCGGGGTCTCGATCAGGGAAAATTCTTCCGGCTTCACTTCCTCGATGATGTCGTCAATGACGAACACGCGATCGTTGGGAAGGTAAGCCTGCAGCGTGCTCTTGATGTCGCGCACGGTTGCCGCCACCACCTGCACGCGAATGCCGCTGAGACGCTCAATTTCCTCAAGCAAAAACACATTGGCCGGCTCGGGAACGGCAACGGTCAGCGTTCCTTCCACCAGGTACAAAGGCAGCACCTGGTGCTTTTCCAGGAATTCCTTGGGGAGAACGGAAATGACTTTAGGGTCGGCAATTTTCGGGCTGATGCGCGCATAGGGCACGCCATAAGCCTGCGCCAGCGATTCGGTGATCTGGTCTTCAGTGCATATCCGCAATTCGACGAGCACTTCGCCCAGCAGCTTCTGGTGCCCGCTGCGCTTTTGCTCCTCGAGCGCTCGCGCCAGTTGGTCCTGCTGAATCAGGCCCTTGGCCATCAGCAATTGCCCCAGTGGTTTTCGTTCCAGCATTGCGATCATAATTGCTCTGCTGCCCGTTTCTCTCGCGGGCGATAGTCTTCAGCGCATCGTCTTCAACGCCGTTGCAAGGTCGTCGCGGCACTCAAAACGGTGTTCCAGCCGCGTAATTTCCAGGATTTTCTTAAGGTTTTCGTCGAGGTTGACCAGCTTCAGCTTGCCAAACAGATCCTCGCAGCGATGCTTCATCCACAAAAGAGTTTCCAGCCCATCGCTGTCGACAAAAGTTGACTTCTTCATATCGACGACGTAATCGACGATCTGTCGCGATTCGATATGGTCCTCCAGCAGCTTCTTGGCCACCGCGGCATCATCCGCCATGAAATCGCCATGGATTTCCATGACACAGATCTGCCCGTATTCTTCGCATTTAACTGCCATGCCAAGCTCCGGTTACTTCTCTAACTTTCATGCGCTGCGAAGGTTCTGCTGCATCTGCACCAAATCCTTGGCCTGCTCCTGATGTGCCCGCAGCATTTCCCGGAACCGTTCGGCGCCGATGCTGAGAAATGCCTCGGTCAGCAACGGATCGAACTGGGTTCCAGAGCAGCGGCGAATTTCCGTCAAAGCCACTTCCAGCGGCAATGCCTTGCGATATGTGCGATTGGACGTCATCGCGTCAAAGCAATCCGCCAGGCAAATGATTCGTCCCATGACTGGAATATTTTCGCCAGTCAGGCCCGCCGGATATCCGCGGCCGTCGTACCGTTCGTGGTGGTGCATCACGCCTGGAATAATGTCGCTGATCTGGCGGATGTCCTGCAGAATTCGCGCGCCAATCTGCGGATGCTTTTTCATCTGCTCAAATTCTTCCGGTGTCAGCCGTCCGGCCTTTTGCAGGACGACTTCAGGAACGCCAATTTTTCCAACGTCGTGCAGCAAGCCGGCCATATAAATTCGCTCGGCCTGCGCTTCGGTCATGCCGGCTTGCAGGGTGACGGCTTTGGCAAGAATCGCCACCCGCTCGCTATGGCCGCAGGTATAGGCGTCCTTCGCGTCCACAGCGCTGGTCAGGCTGTGCAGCAGGCCCATCATCAGGCCGTGCACGTCATCGAACAGCATCGCGTTTTCAAGGTAAATCGCCGATTCGTTCGCAATGGAGTTTAGAAGCTTGCTGTCCTGTGAATCAAATTCACCGGTGATCTTGTCGATCGAAAAAAGACAGCCCAGCACTTCATCCTGGCGCTGCAAGGGAACAGCCAGCAATTGCTTTGCGTGCTCGCCCAGCCAGTGAAAGGTCTTGTCCTTGGAAAGATCGTTGATGACCAGCGGGCTCTTGCGCGCGCAAAGGACGGGCATCAGCTCTTGCGCCAGACGGTGCACCGTTCCCGGTGGAAGACTGAGGTGGCCGTAAAGGACCGGCTCCTGGCGGTGGGAAAGATCGCCGCCCAGCGCAACACCCATTCCCTGAACGCCCATCACTTCAAGCACATCCAGGCAAGCCTGCTTGAAGAAGTCGTTGGCGCGGCGGTTGATCCGCATTCCGCTGCTGATCTGGTAGATCAGGCTCAATTCCTCGTAGCTGTTGGCCAATTGTCCGGAGAGGGAATCAAGCTCGATCTCCAGGCTCGCCAGGCGCACCTGGTCACGAATCATGCTTAGCAGCAGTCTTGCCTGACGCTGAATTGCCTCTTCGGTGTAGGTTGGAAGTTCGTCGGCTTGCTGATTGAGCCAGATCCCGTCCAGCCCCAGTTGGCTGCAAACGCGGACCACGTCTTCGCCGAGTTTGAAGGTCGTGGATTTGCTCGCAAGAATCAGCACCCCAACCATCTGGCGGCGATCAACGCAGGGGAATGCCGCGAGCATGATGCCCGGCAGCGAGTTAACCACCGTGACCGCCGACGTTGGTGTCAGCTTCTGAATGGTCTGCCGAAGGTCGTTCTCAGCAGCGTTTCCGTATTGCAAAAGCGGCAGAACATAGCGGTCGTAAAACAGCCCGGCTGATGGATCGTGATAGGCCACCGTTCCATCCGGTCGCAATAGAACGAGGAACAATCCGCCGGGTCGAAACCGCGTTGCCAGATTTTCCAGCACCGCCGCTGGAATGATGGCCTGCGCGCTCACCGCGGAATTAGCTTTGTTGTTCAATTGCAATGACATATTTACATCAAAAAAGACCCTCGATCATGCCGCGGACTCAATCAATACTTCGTTTACGGTCGTCAACAAGTGTCTTGGACTGAAGGGCTTGCTCAACATGCGCAAGATTCCGCTTTCTTCCGTGTCTTTCGGCTCAAGCTGATAACCTCGGGCCGTTAACATGATCGCGGGGATTTTTGCCGTTATCGGGTCTTGTTTGAGCTTCTGGCACAGTTCCAGTCCGGAAAGCTGCGGCATGTGATAATCGGTAATCAACAAATCGGGCCGCTCGCTTTGAGCGAGTTCCAGGGCCTCCTGCCCGTCGCATGCGGTCACCACTTCAAACCCCGCATTGCGCAGTTTCAACGAAACTACGTGGAGGATATGACTCTCATCATCAGCGACTAATATTTTCTTTGCTGCCATTCTCTTTCCTCTTCTTCGGGACCGCCGAGGCGGGCCTGGTTATTCGCAAAGCTCAAGCTCAAAGCCGAAGCAGCTTCCCTTTCCAATGTGGCTTTCCACAAAAATCCGGCCGCGATGCACCGTTTCAACAATGTGCTTCACCAGCGACAGGCCAAGCCCGGTGCCCTTGGCCATGTGGTTGTTGGCTTCCGCCCTATAGAATTTATCGAACACAAACGGGAGGTCCTTGGGTGGAATCCCGACGCCGGTATCGCTTATTCGTGCAATCACCCTGCGTTTGCTCTCATCCACGATGGTTTGGACCGTTATCGTGCCGTTTTCAGGCGTGTATTTCACCGCGTTGCTCAAAAGATTCAGGACCGCCTGGTACAGCATGTCCTTGTCGGCCAGCGTCTGATAAAAAACAGGCGTCAATTGCTCGACCAGATTTATCTGCTTTAGTCGCGCCTGGGGGGCAATAACCTCCAGCGCTTCCTTGAGAATCACCATCAGGCTTTGCGGCTGCTTATTGACCTGCACCAGGCCCGATTCAATGCGCGAGATATTCAGAATATTGTCGATCAGCCGGCTCAGCCGGTTCGCCTCGTTCTGAATCACCTCATAAAATTCCCGCGTGGTTTTCTCGTCGTCGGTTTCGCCGTCGATGAGCATTTCCACATACGCTTTAATGCTCGCCAGCGGCGTGCGAAGCTCGTGGCTTACGCTGGAAACGAAATCGTTCTTCATCTCCGCGACTTCCTTTTCGCGCGTCATGTCATGAAGAACCGCGACAACCCCTGCCGGAGCTTCGTTGTTGTCGGCGACCGAAGACAGCGTGACCTTAAACGTGCGGCCCTCTCCCGGCCCTTTCACATGATGCTCCACAATGCGCCGCCCGCTGCGGCTGTTGCTTTGCCGCATGTCGCGGATCAATTCCACCAGCTTTTCGTCATTGATGACGCTTCCCACCGGCACGCGCCGCGCCTTGTCCAGATCAAACTGGAACGTGCGGGCCGCGGATTCGTTGGCCAGGACAAGTTCGTCAAAGTTATCGGTAACCAGCACCGCGTCGGAAATGCTGTAGATAATTGCCTCGGCGTGCTGGCGCTGCGCGGTGGCCACCTTCAACTCGATCTCCAGTTCCTTCATCTTCATGACGGCGTCGGAGACACACTGGTCCGCGACTCCCATCATGTCGTTGATGGCGGAAATCAGCGGGCGAATTTCGGGATGGTCGGTGCGAAGCGTCTCCACCCGACGCTCTTTGGTCATTCGATCTATCTTGGAGATTAAGGAACGGCAGGCTTTGCGGAGGGTGGCAATGGCAAGAAGCCCGCTGCCGGCGCCCAGCACGAACAGCACGGAACCAAGGGTGCCAATTTCAACGCCGTGCCTTGATTGCCAGGCCTCCTGCACGTTCTGCGCGAAGCAGGCCATGCCCCCCATGACGAACAAGATCATCAGGATTGAAAGAATCTTCCCGCGACGCACACGCTCTCCATGGATATCTGGCGCGACCGATCCAATGGGGCGGCTCGCAACATTTGTAAGACCGACCCACCCTCTTATTCGTGCAAATCGAGCCGCGCCATGAGTTCCGTGGCCATTTCATCACGGGGCTTGAGCTTCAGGACATGCTCGTAACATTCCAGCGCCTGCCCGTTACGTCCGAGTTTCTGCAGGGCCACGCCTACCATGCAAAGGCTCACAGTATCGGTCGGTACAAGCTCAGTGGCTTTAGAGAACGCTTCCAGTGATTCTCTGTTGCGTCCCTGCCGCAAGTTGAGATAGCCCAGCAGCAAAAAGGCCTGATTGCTGTGGGCATCCAGGGCAATGCAGCGCTTCAGGGAAATTTCACATTGCGGAAATTCGTCGGTCTGCAATTGAGCACGGGCCAGGCTCAGCCAGGCGCCCGCCGAGGCCGGCAGCAGTTCCGTCGCCTGCTGGAAATTGTAGACCGCATCGCCCGCGCGGCTAATTTCCATCTGGCACTCCCCCAGAGTCAGCAGAAGAGCGCCGCGATGGGTGAAGTGCTCTTCCTTAATCAGAGGCTCGAGTATTTCGGCGCATTCAGCAAACTTTTTCTGATCGAAGAGGGCCATTGCCAGATGTTCGCGAATGGTTGGCTCGTCCGGCGCCAGAATGCTCGCCCGGCGCAGCATCTCCACCGATTCGTCATAGCGTCCTTCCTGCTGAAGCAGGAGACCAACTTCATCCCGAATAACCGCGCTATGTTCAAAATAAGTGACTTTCGCCTGTAGCAATGTCAGCGCCTCGGCGCGCCGGTCCATGGCCACCATCATTTCCGCCTTGGCGATTAGGTAGGCCAGTTCCGCCGGCGATTTGTCGCAAGCATGCTGGTAAAACTCCAGGGCATGCTCCGGCTGCTGCCACCGCTGGTAGACAACGCCCGACAGATAATCCGCCTCGGCGCTGTTCGTATCCAGCGACCGCGCGAGATTCAGTTCCCGTTCCGCCGCCTCCAACTGGCCTGATTCAATGTCCAGCTTGGCGGAGAGAACCCGGGCCTGCGGGTTGTCCGGCGTCATCTTCAGCGCCTGATCCACCGTCAACCGGCTATTCGTGAAGTTGCCGTTGCTGTATTGATCGCGCGCCAGGCCAAGAAGGACGTTTGAGCGCGCATCATTCCAACGCTTGGAAGCAAGTTGCTTCTCCGAAGGGCTCTTGTAGTTTGAGCCGCAGGCGGCAAGCAATGGGACGACGAGAATCGCAATCAGAATCTTTTTTCGCATGGTAACTCCCAAGAGGTTTCCGCGTTTACTTGCCCGCCGGAACCGCTTGTTGGTCTGGTTCAATTTGTACGGTTGTTACCGTCCTTGCAGTGTTGTCTTCGCCCTGGGGCCGGGTCGCGGCATCCACCACCACCGGGCTGGTCGCAGCGGCTGGAATTTCCGCGGTCGGCTGGGTCGTCGGCGCTGGAACAGCCTGCGCCACGGAAGCCGTTACGGAAGGAATGGTCGTCGGAAGCGCGGCGGCCGCCGTGGTTGGCGCGGGTGATGCCGGCGCCTCGGCAATTGGGTCGATAATCCCCGGCAAAAGCGCTGTCGGAGCGGTCGTCGGCTTCGCCGCGTTATCCACCATGATCTGGCGGCGGACAAAGCTGCGAATCGTGCTGTTGTCAACGTCAGTGACTTCCTTGCCCGTCAGCTTTTCCTTCAGATCGATCGCTTCGATGAATTTTGGGTTCAGGTTCGTCGCGCAATCCAAATGCCACAACGCCTTTTTTACATCGGGCGTGGGCTTGCTCATTTCCACCACCGCCGATTCATAGGCTGATTCCGCCAGGCGCTCGCGGCCGAACCACATCATCCCCTTGCGGACGCCAATGCGCATTTTTTCCGCTTCCTTCAGCTCGGCCTCGCTGGCTTTGCTGTAGGCATCGTCATCCTTAAGAATGTGAGGCGTCAGAAGAATGATGATTTCCTGGCGCTGAGTCGTATCGGTTCGGCTTCTAAACAGAGGGCCAACCAGCGGTAAATCGCCTAGCAGCGGAACCTGGTTTCGCGCGCTTTGGCTGTTTTCACGGAAAAGACCGCCAATGACGATCGTGTTGCCGTCCTTGACCATCACGTTGCTGGTGACTTCCGTGGTAATTTTATTCGGGAGGTTATTGGTTACGCCGCCCGTGGAATCTTCCGGGTGGATTTCCATGCGAATGTAGCCGTCATCGCCAACAAAGGGCCGGAAGCTCAGGATGGTCCCGGTGTCCAGCATCGCGACCGATTGGGTCGAGGTCGTCTGCGTTACCGTGGTCGTTTGATATCCCGATTCCTGACCGACATGCACCTTGCCCGATTGCTTGTTCAGCACCAGCACCTTCGGGTTGGCAAGTATGGTCGAGTCGGTGACTGATTCCAGGGCCGACAGGAAGAATCCAAGATTGTTGTGGACAACGCCAATCTGCAATCCGCCCGGCTTCACCTGCGTATCAAAATTGCCGGTGGTGACGCCGGCAAATCCCTGTTTGACGACGGGCGCTGCTGATCCTGTGGCGCCGGTTCCCGTGCCCGTGCCCGTCCCCGTGCCGGTTCCGACGTTATTGAGAATGTTGCCGCTCAGCGCGTTGCTGACACCCAGGCTATTGCCCAGCAGCGTGTCAAAATTCACGCCCCCCATGAATGAAAAGTCCATGCCCAGTTCGTTGTCCTGGTTCAGATTGGCTTCAACGATGGTGGCCTCAACCAGGATTTGCTGGGGCCGGCGATCAACTTCCTTGATGATGTTGCGGGCCTTTTCCAAATTCTCCGGATAGTCGGTAACCACGATCATTTCATCGCCGGCAGGTGAGTTGCCGCCGGTATCAACACTGCCGCTGGAACCGCCGCTGGAGCTCGTTCCACCCGAGGAATCGATCCCAACCGCCGAAGGCTTGGTCGGCGAGACCTGGGCATCAGCGCTGAGGACGGGCTTAATCAGGTTCACGACTTCCGCCGCCGGAAGATAATAGAGGTGAAAAATTTGCATCTGGGTCAGATGCGTGGCCTTCTGAATCTCCACCCATTCACTCTTCGAATAGACGTAAATGAATTTTCCCTTTTGCTGCCAGTGCAAATCGTTGGTTTGCAGAATGGCGTCAAGGGCTTCCGGAACCGAAACGTTGTAGAGGTCCATCGCCGGAACGGTTCCGCGCACTTCCTTGCCGGGAATGATGGTGACCTGTGCCTGGTTCCCGATCATCCGCAGGAGTTCAACCAGGTTGGTGTCGTTGTTGATTTGAATGCTGAACGTGCCTGCTTCGTTCATGGTGACTTTGGGCGGCGCGCTCTTGGCTTCCGCCGCCTGGCCGGGCACTTCATAGACAGGTTGAGTGGTTGGAGGCGCATCGGTGAGGGCAACGACGGTGGGACCGCCCTGATCGACAACTTTGACGCGGGCCGCGCCATCGTTAGAGCTTGCCGGAACTTGCGCGGCTAGCCTGTTTGCCTGAAGCAGATAAACGGACCCCGCGGCTAAAAAAAGAAGACCAGCAGACTTGGTCCTGAGCATATGAATTCCTCGTGCAACCGCCGGGCTTTCGCTCGGGCGGAAGGGTTAATCGGCCGCCTTTTGTCGGGCGGCCTGCCCTTAGGGACGGGCATCGTCGCTAATTCATGAAGATTTCGAGCTTGATGCCCTCGCGCTCGATAATCATCCGTCGCGCCTCGATTTTGAGCACGCGGAAACCAGCGACGCTACTTCCCTCTTGCACCATTTCGCCGTTAACCATCGCCATGGGCTGGCCGCCTAACATGGTCGATTCTAGTTTCAGCGTAGAGGCCTTGGTTTTGAGGTTATTCACCACAACCTGCCGCTGCTCTTCCTCATCGGCTTGCGCGGACACCGACTTTGTCAACTGCTGCCAGATTCCATCCCCCACCACCGAAACCTCGGTTCGCTTGGAATCGTCCTGGGGGAATCGATCCAGCGCCGCATAAAATAAATTGCGATGAACCGGCACAATCGGTTGTCGCGACCACTGTTGCAGCGAATTTACCTGCGGGCTGGGCTGCGGCGTGAACGCCGTCAAGCCATCATTCAACGTCCGAGAATCCATCATTCCCACCGGCGGCGCTGCCGCCTGGGCGGACGAAGGGCCATGTCCACCCGCCAGCATGCGGGCGCACATGACGACCAGAAACGCCGCCAATACCACCAGCGTCCAGGACTTGCCCGGTGACGCGCGGAATGGCTCCGTCAGTTTTGCGGTCCAGGGTGGCAATGTCATTGCAGCCGCCATCATCCCTCCGCAAAGTAAAGGTCCATCTTGACATCCACGTGAACCGATCCGCTCTTCAGATCAGCCCCGCTGATTTCGATGCTGGAAATGCGCGTGAGCCGGGACATCGCCTCGGCCTGGCGCAAGAATGCGAATACGTGCATGAAATCACCATCAAATTTCAGTTCGACCCCGCGCTGGCCATAGGCGTCGGTATGAACGGACGAACCGTTCAGATCCAGTTCAATCTTGCTTAATCCGGTTTTTCGGCTCAGCTCCGTGATCTGGCTGGTGAATTCTCCCAGCTCAGGATTATTTGGAAGGTGCTGAAAATCCGCCAGCTGCGCTTTCAGACGGGCAAGGTCGGCGGTCACGCCCGGCAAATGGGCCGCCTGGGCCTGGCTGACTTCCAATTCCTTCTCCGTCTCATTCATATCCTGGTTCAATTGCTGCAGCCGCGCGGTTTGCGGGCGATATCCCGCCAGCAGGAATATCGCCAACACCACCAGCAACACCGCGCCAAGCGCGAGCTGGGCTCGCGAGCAGTAGCCGATTTGTGTTTTCAGTGATGGCATTGCTGGTCGTTTCCTTCGGGCCTACTGCCCCTCATTCAGGCTGATGGCGCAATCAACTTCGAATTCCCGCATGAGATGTCCGCTCTCCACGCGATCCTTGGAATAAAGCGGCGCCGCATCGCTGAAATGCGGAACACTCGACAGGCGCGCGACAAAATCGCCGAGATCAACATCGCTCGGCACAACACCATGCATGCGAACCACCAACCTCCGGCTCAGCGGGCTCACGCCGCCCGAAGCCAGCGTCAGGGCTGATACGTCCCGTTGCCGGGTTTCAGAATCAATGTGCAAATCCAACAGGGCCATATCGGCGGGCATTGTCTGGTCCAGAACGTCAATGATCTTGGAGGTGGAAATGTAAGGACCCAATCGGGCCACCACCTCCGCCTGTTGCGACAATTGCCGCTTCACCGATTCAAGCTCGCCGATCTCGCGCAGCACAGTCTTGGTTTCGTTAAGCCTCGTGTACTTCACGTTCAGGTCGTGGGCCTTCACGTGGAGTTGATGGTCCGCGCGAATCATCCATGTGCCCAGAAATGCGAAGACCGCCGCGCAGCACCACAGTTCAACGACAACCAGGCGCCGCTTGCGCCGCAGCGTCGGATACCAGGCCGGCAGGAATTCCAGCTCACGCATGGATTGTCTCCGGCGTCGTGTGGGCGTTGCCCGCATGCTCATGCGTCGAAGCTTGCCGCAGCGCGGCAAAATGATCGGCTCGCGAGGCGGCATCCTTTGCCGGTGTCATCGCCACATTCAGATCGATTACCTCGGTCGTACTTATCGAACCTGCCGCGTTGGCCCGCGGTGTTCCATCCAGGGCCGGGAATGGTCCTTCCGTGCGTTTGAGCCCAAGCCCGAAGGCAATGGCCCATTCGGCGGAAGCCCCCGCGCCATTGACATCCTCGACCGCGCTACAGTCCACGCTGAGCAGCGGCCGGCCGGCCTCAACCGACATGCTTAGCACCGCATTGAGAATCGCCAGCAATTGCGGATCGCCGGCCTCGCCCCCCACCAGCCGGACCCGCGAGGGCCGCTGGCCCCGGAATGTCACCAGGTAATATCGCAGGCAGAGAGAGATTTCCCTGGCCAGGTCTTCCATGATGCTTCGGGTGGCGTCGAACACAGCCTGGCGAACCGGGTCGCGTCGCGGGGTGTTTTCCTCGATCGCCCACATCCGACGCCGCAGCGCCCGGGCCTCTTCCAGGGAAATGCCCAGCTTTTTACTGACGGCTTCATTGAACTTTCCACCGGCTACGTCAATCGGTTTGTAAAAGCTGATGTCACGCCCCTTGCCGATCGCGATTTGCGTGCGATGCATTCCAATGTCGATCACGATCTGCACTTCCTGCTCATCTTCGCGCCGTCGGGTGAAGCGCTCGATGCTGCGATAAAGCGCGCAGGGTTCGACATCCAGCGAATCCACCACCACTTTGGCGGCATGAAGCTGCTCCACGAAGCGATCGACATCATGGCGGCGCACGGCCAGAACGATGACCTCTTGCCGAATTTCAGATCCCTGACGCACTTCGCCGGCGGGAAGAAACTCAACCTGGGCTTCCTCCCCCTCAAACGCGAATATATTTTTGGCTTCAAACTGCACAACGCTTGCCAGTTCCGTCAGCGGCATCTGGGGCAGGCGGAGATTCTTGATATGCACGATCTGCCGCGGCAGGGCAACCACCACCTTATGGCCATGGAAGTTCTCCTCGCTGAGAAGATCGGAAATGGCCTGGGCAGCCTGGCGCGTCACCAGCTCGGGGCTGCTTTGCGAGGACGCATCCATCATTCGGCGCCCCGCAGCGCGAAGCTTCAGGGTGTTGTCGCATACCTCAAGTTGCAGCATCTTTACGCTGTCATGGCCGAGGTCCAGGCCGATGGGCTGAATTTGTGACCGCGTTATTCCGTACATGTTTCTCAAGGTGTCGTACTGATGTCGCCGGTGTCCTGCGTAACATTGATCGTGATCGCATAATTGCCGCTGGTCACTACAATCGCGCCGGTGCCGCTCAGCAGGGTTGTCGTTCCACCGCTGTAGTAATACGGCGTTCCAAGATCATCAAAGGCCAGCGTCGGGCTGTTGTTACCGAAGTTGGCGCTGGTCAGAGCCACATTTCCAAGGCTGCCGGGGCCGCTCCCCCCGAACGTCATGACGTATGGACTTTGCGTAACCGGTTGCACCAGCAATGTCTGCGGCGACATCGAACTGTAAACACCGTACTGTTGATTTGTGACGTCAAAGCTGACGTACTGCATTTGCTGCGTCGCGATTGCCCTGTTCTGCGCATAAAGCAGATCGGCCATGATCGCCCGTGCCGCCGCGCCCGCCTCAAGATCGCTGCGCGTTCCGATCTGGGGAACGATGATTGCCGACGCAATCCCCAGGATCACCACCACTGCAAGAATCTCGATCAGCGTAAAGCCGGATCGAGGTCGAGCCCTGCCGTGGTGGCCCGCCACTCCAGGAGCAATTTTTCGCCGGACCATAAATGTCTCCGCCGCTGCTGGTGCAAAAGCCCAGCAATGCCGTTGCGCTAATTTGTGCGCAAACCATGAGGCATCCGCGCTATCGCGCATCACCTCCGTTCGCGCCCGGCGACGCTCCGCTGGCGGTTACTTCTTCTCTGTCTCATCGGGCTTTGCCACGACAACCTGAAGCTTGCCGGAGTCTAAAATTGAGATCATTTTGTCCAGCTTCTCATTGCTGGCCCTTATTTCATCGATCATTTGCAAGCGCTGAGCGCCCGCGTCAGGAACCTGTGCCTGGGCCCGGGAAATCGGAGCCCCAACCCACTGATTCAGAAGGTTGACCACTTGAAGCACTAAAATAGCCGCCAAAAGCTTTTGCGTGCGCATAAGACCGTCCTTAAAAAATTATTGGACCCACGACGTTATCTGAACTCCCACGGGCGTTTGATTGACGGAACTAAGATTCGGTGCGTTTGCCGTAGCTGCGTTGTAGTTGACGTTAATCGTCCCCAGGAAATTGGAAATTCCTCCGCTATTGATCAGCAGCGCCCCATTGACCACGAGGTTCACCTTGGGCGAGGACCCAACGCCTTTCAGCCCGGTCCCCGCATACAAAATGCCATTGGCGGTCAGGCCCGTGGTCGACGCGAGATTCGCGTCCAATTGCTTATCGATGATGACCGCGGGCATCATCGGTTGCGCCGTAATCGTGTTGTTCTTTCCCCAGAGCCAGAGATTCCCATTCTTTACCGTCAGCGTGCCGCTGATGGTGACGTTGCCTTGCAGGTAGACGTCGCCGCTGTACCAATACACCCCCAACGGGTTGCCGGCTGTCGGTCCCATGGTGGTGTTGTTCAGCATGGAAGTCGCCAACTTGGTCGGCGTGTAGCTGACGCCCTGATAGGTGTATGCCTTGCTGTAATCGTTCAGGTCGGCCGCGGTCGGCGCGGGGGGAACCGCCGGTCCAGGTAGCCCCGACCCAGGCGCGCGAATATTTCCGCTCACCGATCCACCGGAAATCGTGACGGTTTGGCTTGATCGAATCGCATCCGGCGTGCCGCTGATGGAGATGCCCGATACCACCGTCACAGCGCTGTTGAACGTCGCCGCCTGCTTGATCGTATACGCCGTATTCACCTGAACCTGTGCCGCCACGGAACGCGACACAACCCCGCCGCCAAACGCTGAACCAGCCGAACTACCCACCGAGGATACCAAATATCGATTGGCGCCGGTTTGCGTCACCGTCACTGAACATGAACCGGGAATCGGCTGTGAAGGCTGCGTGGTGCTGGCAAATTTAATCTGATTGCCAAGACTCACCGGTGTCGCGCTCGCAAGATTCACCGGGGAATTGGCGGGATTTAGCAGGTAATACATTGCCAGATGCACGCCGGATTCCGCCTGCGCATCGGCAATCGCCGCATTGATGCCGTTGGTGCTGGCCTGCGCTTGAAGCGCGGTGCCGGAAAGAATCGCCCACGCAAGAACCGCTGCCAGCGACATCACGGTGATGACGATCACCATCGCCATCCCTCGATTGCGCGCCAACGGCCGTCGCGACATTTTCACCGGTCGGTTATTCATGGAATGGGCTGGGTTGTGGGTCCGCGTAGCGTCGCTGAATTATAAATCGTCAGGTTTTGGCCGTTCATCGTGAATCCAAGCGCGAATTCAATCACCGGCAGTTGTGTTGCTGAATTGGAGAATGAAAGGCAGTTAAATTGCGCGCCAATCACATGCAGGCGCGTTCCGTTGTCCACCTGGTTTCCCGGGCCACCCAGCGCCTGCGCCTGCACGAAATCCAGCCCCTTAAAAAGCCCCGGGCTTGCGGGATTGGTTAGATCAACCCAGTGCATCACCACGCCCGCCCGCGCAAGTTGCGAAGCGTTCATCTGGGCGTAGGGAATCGCCCGGTAATACCACAGCGAATGGGTCGCCGGGTCCTGGGCAATCAACCCCATTTCCCCCGTCTCGGCGGTCAGATCACTGGGCGAACCGGGATAGTCATCGGCCCGCCAGAAAAAGATGCTTCCGGGGGTCGATGAAGTCCCATCCGCCGCGCCGGCCTGGTATTGCCCGACATACTTCGCCGCGGCCAGAATGCGCTGCACGCGCGTATACACCTGGTTCGCCTGAAGCTGGGTGGATTGCGTCGTTTCTTGCACACTCCAGCTCTGCCCCACCGCGCCCATGACCGCGGCAATCGACCCCATCACCAGCGCCATAATCACAAGCCCCATGGAGAGCTCAACGATGGTAAAAGCTGTGCGAACGGTACGCATGGTTCTCATTGCTGAACAGGATATCGCGCGACAAATTTGGAAATCGTGACGCTCTGCCCGCCCGGCCCGGTAACCACAACCGATGCGATGCCAAAATCACTGCTGGGCGAAAGCGCGTCGATCGAGGGGCTCGCGCCCGCCACAACACTGCATTGCCGCCAGTAAGGATCGCTGCCCGTGGCATCGATGCTGCCGCCACCCAGCAGCGGTAACGCCAGGCTCGAATCGTTGTATCCGTCGTAATTGGTCACGTGGGTGAACATGGATCGCCCCGTCATGCCCGCGTCTGGCCCCAGCGCCGTCGCGCCGGTGATCGGGTCGGAAAATGGCTTGCTCGTAATTTCATCGCCAAGTTGCCGCGCCAGCATGACCGCGGCGCCATTGACGCGAACGATCTGCGCCTGTTGATAAGCGACGTCCAGCGACCCAAACACCCCGATCACCAGAATCGCCAGCACCACCGATGCCGCCAATCCCTCAAGCAGGGTAAAGCCGCGATATCGGCCACCGCTTCCGCAGCGCGATTTTGCCTGGTTGTTAATAGCTCGCATAAGCCGTCCCACCGTTATCGTTGCCAACCAGGTTGGCGAGGACTTCCTGCGTTTGCGGCTTGTAGATCCAGCCAGTCGTTCCGTCGGCCGCCGGCAACGCCTGATTGTTGCCCACCAGCAAGAACGTATTCAACCCATTCACCGGGTTAACCGGCATCTGGCTGAGGTAAGGACCATAAATGAACACGGAATCAGCAACGGAGCTCGTATAACAATTCAGATCCGAATGCCGCGTCATCTGATCCGCGAATGATTGCGCCGTGGGCGTCCCTGTCGGATTGCCGCCTGGGTAGCCCGGCGGGACATCCTGGTGTTGCGCCTTGAACACCATGACCTGCGTGCGCAAATAGCGCAGCTCATCTTTCAATGTATTGGAGCGCGCCTGCTGCGTGGCGCTTGTGAATTGCGGAATGACAAACGTAGCCAGGATTCCCAGGATCAGGACGACGATGAGAAGTTCCACCAGCGTGAAACCCCTTAAGGCATGCGATGTGCGAACGACACCGGCCCCACCGCGCCAGAGCGATTCGCCGCCCTCTCGCGCCCCCCATTTTCCGGGCGGCCGAGGCGCATGAGCCGACTCTGATATGAGCGTCAGCCAAATCAACGTAACCCTCACAACATGATCTGCGCGGGACAACACAATTATCCCGTCCATCTTTACACATCGGCAAAAAAAAGAGGGCGGATGACCAATCCGCCCTCGCAGTTGGATTAATC
The DNA here is from genome assembly GCA_030775485.1 of Planctomycetota bacterium. GTDB lineage: Bacteria > Planctomycetota > Phycisphaerae > Tepidisphaerales > Tepidisphaeraceae > JALYJB01. The sequence goes on from JALYJB010000026.1 coordinate 44,217, forward strand.
AGGCATTCAATACGGGTCAATGGTCTTGCCGTCGGTGTCGGTGCCATAAATGTGCCCCGAACCGTTGCCGCTGTTGTAGTCGAAGACAAATGCGCAAACTGACGCCGCCTGCGTTCCAGGAAGGCCGGCGCTGTCAATCACAACCGTGTTGCCGTTCATCGGATTCGTCGGGACGGCCTGCATGTACGGGCCGAAGGTCTGTGGCGGGTTGCCATACGTCGATGAAGCGGTCATCGGCGTCCAGGCGGCCACCAGGTTGGGCAGCGTGTCGCCATGCTGCATCCTGTAAAGCTGAACCTGGCTGCGCAGTGTTTGCAGCGTGCTGGCCAGGCTGCTCTGACGAGCATTCTGGCTGGCATTTGTAAATTGCGGGATCACGATCGCGGCCAAAATGCCAAGGATGATCACGACGATCAAAATTTCCACCAGCGTGAAGCCTTTGGCGTTCCGGGTGGCCTGGCCTGCCGGGCGTGTATGAAGTGCGGACATCGCTGTTCCTCCAAAAATTTGGTTGCTGACACCTGCCGCTTATGCGGCGAAGCCGATCGATCGGGAACTCGTCCGCGCCGGTCGGCCTTTGCGCGATATCACAACGTTGCGACATCACGCCTGCATCTTCTCGCCAGCGGTTTACCGCGGTTTAAACCGCCTCCGCTGAACAACGCGCGTGGGCCTTAATTGTCCCGGCCCATCATGCGAAATGCTGTTCTTCCTCTCCTTCCTGACCTCGGTGCCGCAAGGCAACCCACGACGCAAAGGAGCATGCGATCGGGAGATGATCTCCAGCTCGCAGAAAGGCGCTTGGCCATTCTGGAAGCCGTTTATCCACGAGGGGCAATTCACCCTCGTCATCGACGCAACATGCAATCGACTTAACTCTCCCGAACCGCCCAGACCCCCGCAGCCATATGGGAGCGCGGTGCAGCCGGCCAAGGTCTCTTGGACAAGGTAGGACCGATAAAGGTGTCAGAACCGCTTGACCGCGCGAAATCTCAAGGCTCCACGGATTGTTCATCCGTGCATTCGCAATGAGCTATCTCGCTCAGCCGTCAGCATGTCCAGAGCATCCTTTTGGCAACGCCCTCGATCCTGCTCATGCAGGACCGGACGCTTTGCGCATCACCGCGACCGGATCGCTCCGCCGCAATGAGCCTCGTGGAATCCATCCGCGAAGCGCCGCCTTACGACGGCTTAACCCTTGTCAGGGATCCTCAAGGCCCGATGATTTTCAGCCCATCGAGCCATGGGAGATGTACGATTCATTTACCGATTGGTCAAAGTGGGCAATAGAAAAAGGATGGAGAAGGAGATTCGTTGGCGCCCAAATCGAAAATGATCCCCTCCCCGGGAAATGCCTCTCTCCCCTGGTACCTCCGGGAGAGGGCCAAGGGTGGGGGCTGCTTTTCGTATGATTTATTCCGCTTCAACATCCATCCCAACATCCAGCGCCGGCGCCGAATGCGTCATCGCCCCCACCGAAATTCGCTCGACCCCGGTCAGCGCGATGGGCCGAATCGTTTCCAGTGTCACCCCGCCGGAAGCTTCCAGCGCAATCATCCCCTTTTTTCCCGCGCGATCGCGCATCTCCACCGCTGTCTGCATCTTCGGGCAATCCATGTTATCCAGCAAAATCACCTGCACTCCCTCAACCTTCAGCACCTCGCGCAACTGCTCGAGGCTATCCACTTCAATCTCGATAAATCGATCCGGGGCTTCTGCACGGCTGCGATTGATGACCTGTGTCAAAAACGCGGCCAGGTCGCGATTTGCAATCCCCGCTATGTGGTTGTCCTTCACCAGCAAACCATCGAACAGGCCACTGCGATGGTTCTGCCCGCCCCCGCACCGAACCGCATATTTCTCCAGCACGCGCAATCCCGGAATGGTCTTCCGCGTGTCGTAAACCTTCGCCCCCGTCCCTTCAACGCGCCGAACAATCCGATTCGTCTGCGTCGCGACTCCACCCAGATGCTGCAGAAAATTCAGAATAACCCGCTCCGCCGAAAGCAGCGAACGCAGCGGCCCGCGAATGCGAACCAGCGGCAATGATCGCGCGTCGTTGAAACGCCCCTCCAGAATATCCATATGAAATCCGGGTATCGGCTCCACATGCAATCGCTCGTCATAAACCCGGCAAATCATCTCCACAATCGGAAGCCCGCATGTAACGCCCACGTCCTTTTGAAGAAGCGTTCCCACGCCAATCGTCTTTTCATCAATCATCAGTCGGCTGGTGACGTCGTCATCCTTCAGGTCTTCCCGGCGGGCAAGGTGAATGATGTCGCGAATCTCTTCAGGCTTCGGAAAGTTCAATGGTGTGCTCATACAACAGCTCCCACACTAAGTTTGACTCCGAAGTATTATATCCGCCCCGTCACCTGTTCCAACGCTTTTTCCACCACCTCGACGGAAAGATCGCCCAGCGATTGATGGTGCAACACCGCCACTTGCGGGCCTAGCGGGCGCCAGACGGCCGGATCACTGGGGCCAAAAAGCGAAAGCGTCGGTAGCCCGATGATTCCCGCCAGATGCCCGGGTCCGCTGTCGTTTCCAACAAACGCGCTAGCGCCGGCCAATTCCGCCAGCAACGCCAGATAGCTCTGTGGACGAATAACCTTTGCTGCGGATTCCAGCCGCGAAATAACCTCCCGGGGCCAGCGCTCCAGTTCAACCTCGCCCAAGATGAACTTGCACTCACGTCCTTGCCGTTTGATTCTTCCGGCAAGTTCAATAAATTTCGCGACAGGCCAGCATTTTTCCACCGCGCCGCTCCCCGGATGAATGATGATCGGCCCACCCCTCGTGGAAGATCGCCCCGCGAGTATGCCATTGGCCGCGATCGACGAAAGCATTTGCTGCACCGCAGCCTTCACCGTGGGATGTGGGCTAAGCGCCTCAAGCATATGGAACGAGGCATGCTGCTTCCCCCCGGAAGGAACCCGCGCATTGAGTGTGATCAAATCAACATCCGGCGCAATGGAAGCCAACGCTTGCGTCCACGCGTCTCCAGAATCCGCAACGAAGGAGACTACGCTATGAGCCGACACCAGCCGATTCCGGCATGCTTCCGGCAAATTCCCAGCATCCCCAAATAAATGATGCCACCCCAGCTCCACATCCGTCGATTCCAGCCGCAAAACCTTTTCCGCAAGCTCCCCCTTGCCCTTCTGCGTCACATAAAAAATCCGGCTCTGCGGAAACAACCGCCCCAGCGCCAGCCCCACCGGCCAGCTCAGCACGAAATCGCCCAGGGCGCCCGAATGAAAGATCAAAACGTTGCGGCGAAGCATTGCCATGGCAAATCGAGCTAAAAAATTCGCGAAAGAAACCGATGACGCAATTGCCGCCTAACTCAGCGACTTCTCGATCCACCCGCCGCCCAGCAAAACATCGCCATCATAAACCACCACCGCCTGCCCGGGCGTAATCGCTGCCTGCGGTTCATCGAACCGCACGTGCATTTCGCGGTTTTCCAGCGCCCTCACGGTCGCTGCCTGCGGCTCGCTGTTGTAGCGAATCTTCGCCACGCACTTCACCCCATCACCCCCCACCCGCACGCGATCGCTCAACCAGTTCGCCTCGCGCGCCAAAAGTCCGCTGCGCAAGAGTGACTGCTTTTCACCCAGCACCACGCGATTGGTTTCCGCGTCAATATCCACCACATAAATCGGATGCCCGAACGCCACGCCCACGCCCTTCCGCTGTCCGATGGTGAAATGCTGGTGCCCTTCGTGCTGGCCAACCACCGCGCCATCGCTGGTCACAAGCTCACCCGGCCGCATAAGCTCCGGACTCTTCCGCTTCACCAATCCCGCATAATCCTGGTCCGGCACAAAACAGATTTCCTGCGAATCCGGCTTGTTAAACACCGGCAGCTTCAGTTCCTCCGCCATCGCCCGAACGTCATGCTTTTCAAACTCACCAATCGGCAACAGCGTGTGCGCCAAAGTCTGCGGCGTCATTCCGAACAAAACGTAGCTCTGATCCTTCTTGTAATCGCGCCCACGCAATAGCGCCTGCTCCCCCGAAACAGAGTCAACCCCCACCCGCGCGTAATGCCCGGAGGCCACATAATCCGCCCCCACCGCCTCGGCATATTGCGCCAGCCGTCCAAACTTCAGCCAGTCATTGCAGCGCACGCACGGATTGGGCGTGCGCCCGCGATTGTATTCACTCACGAAATAATCGATCACGCGCCCGAAATCGTCCTGAAAATTCAAAACATAAAAAGGAATTTCAAGCATCGCCGCCACGCGCCGCGCATCGGCCGCATCCAGCACCGAGCAGCACCCCTGCTTGTGGGGCCGCGAACCGGTATCGCAGGATTCTTCCTCCGCTGCCCCCACCCCATTGGGCGAGCCCAGCCGCATAAATACGCCAATCACCTCATACCCCTGGCGCAGCAAAACCGCGGCAGCCACGGAGCTGTCCACTCCGCCGCTCATTGCCAGCACGACCTTCTTTCCCGCACCACGCATCAGCACGGGATTATAGCCGCAATCCGTCTCAATCATTGCATGCCAAGGTCATGCGAGTATCTTTTGCCCATCCATGGCATTTGATCTCAGCGAGCCCGCCTCCCGATTACGCACCCTTGTCACCCGGTCTCTGGCTCGGCTCGGATTTAAGGAGGATTCCTATCTCCTGATCCTCGCGGTCATCGTCGGCGCCGTCACCGCTGTCGCCGCCGCGGGTTTCCACGAACTTATTCTTCTCGTGCGCGATACCCTCTATCTCGGCGCCGGCGAAGAGCGCCTCTACCACAGGGGAATCTGGCTGCTCATCGTTTACCCAATGCTGGGCGGCCTGCTCGTTGGTGTCATCAGCCGATATGTCTTCCACACCCGCGAAGGCCACGGCATCGTCGATGTCATGGAATCCGTCGCCCGCTCCAGCGGTTTTGAGCGCCCCACCACCGCGTTCGAAAAAATCGTGACGGCCGGCATCACCATCGGCAGCGGCGGGTCCGCCGGCGCTGAGGGGCCGATCGTCCAGATCGGCGCGGGGATCGCCTCCGGCATCGGCCAATTGTTTCGCGTCGCCCGCAACCACATGCCCGTCCTCATCGGTTGCGGCAGCGCCGCCGGAATCAGCGCCATCTTTAACGCTCCCTTCGGCGGTGTGCTTTTCACGCTGGAGGTCATCCTCCAGGATTTCTCCATCCGCGCCTTCACGCCGGTGGTCCTGGCCAGCGTCATCGCCCAGGTAACCGAGCTGCTGCTCTTTAAAGTCTTCCACCATGCCGCGGAATTCCACCCCATCTTCAATGTCTCCCCCGATGAAATTCGAACGCACGAAGCGCTTCAGTGGGGCCAGGTTGGAAACTTCGTCCTGCTGGGAATCATCTGCGGCTTAGTCGCCCTTTCCCTCATTCGCCTGATGAATCTGGGAGAGCACTTATTCGCGCGGCTGAAAGTCCCCAAATTTCTATCGCCGGCAATCGGTGGCGCAATCCTCGGAGTCATGGGCGTCGGTTATGTCCTGGTTCTCGGCCGCTGGTTGCTGCACGTCCCTAAGCCGGTCCCGTTTTCCACCTATCCGATGCCCGCTTTTTACGGTGATGGCTACGGATTTATCGAAGCGCTGCTCCATCCCGATTACCACGCCTATGCCGCCGACCCGGGCAGAATTCTGATTCTTCTCGCAAGCCTGTGTGTCCTGAAAGCGATCGCCACCGTGGTAACGCTGAGCAGCGGAGGCAGCGGCGGAGTCATCGCGCCTTCGCTTTTCCTGGGCGCAACCATCGGCGCGGTTCTCGGCGCGCTCCTGCAAAAGAGCGGCCTTTTCGCCGAGATTCACCCTGAGGTTTATGCCCTGGTGGGCATGGGCGCCGTGCTGGCTGCGGTCGTGCATGCACCGCTGGCATCTATTCTGATCGTTTTTGAAGTCACTGAAGATTACAAGGTGATGGTCCCCGCCATGCTCGCCTGCATCATTGCCACCGGGCTTGCCCGCGTGATGTATCGCGATTCGATCTACACCCTTTCCCTCCGCTCGCGCGGCGTGCGGATGGGCGGAACCGCCGATCTTACCCTTCTCCGCCGCTTGAATGTCGAGCAGGTGCCACTGGAACCCGCTAGCATCGTCCGCGCCAACGATCCACTGCAAAAAGTTCTCGATCTCACCGTCGCCACCGGCGTCACCTGCTTTGTCGTTGCGGATGAAGAGGGTAATTATTCCGGCATGGTGGTGGGTGACGATTTGCAAACCGCCATGCTCGAGCACGAGGCCATTCCCTTGCTGGTCGTGGCCGAGATGATGCGCCGCGATTTGCCGCTGATAAAGAACTCGGATGATCTTGCCACCGTGATGGATGCCTTTTCAAACTATGACGTCAATTTTCTCCCCGTCACCATGCGCAGCCGGCCCAAACAGGTCATCGGTTTGATCAGCAGATCGGCCCTGATGCGAAGATATCAGCGCGGATTGTCTGAACCCACTTAGTCCGCGTATCATGCTCTCCCTTTCCGGAGTCCAAAATTATGCCGCATTATCAAATCCCGCAGCTACCCAAACCCGTAAAAACAACGCGCCGCCAGGTCTTGCTGATCGCCAACGGCGATCTTCGCCAGGCGGCCAATCAAAAATGCTGGCCCGCGCAAGAACAAATGGAAACCCTGCTGGCCGCAGCGCTCGTCGAGCAAGGCTACGAGTTACTTCGCGCCCACCCCTTCAAACCCGATCAGCAGCACGGGTTCATTCAATCCCAGAAGGAAGGCATGGAGGTCTTCGCCACCATCGACCCCAACGCCCGCCTCATCATCGCCGAATCGGTCTGGCAATATAGTCACCACATTCTCCATGGATTGATCACCCACCAGGGCCAGATTCTCATCGTCGCCAATTGGTCGGGAACCTGGCCTGGCCTTGTAGGCATGCTGAACCTGAACGGTTCTCTCACCAAAGCCGGCGTGAAATATTCCACCATCTGGAGCGAGCAGTTCTCTGATGATTTCTTCAAGAATTATCTGGCCCGTTGGCTTCACAAGGGAAAAGCGAAGCACAAAGCCCATCACGTCCGCAAGCTGAAAGACTTAAAAATCGGTGGCAAGGAGTTGAAACTTGGAAAGGCCCTGGCCGCGCAATTGGTCCGTGAGAAAGCCATCATGGGCGTGTTCGATGAGGGGTGCATGGGAATGTTCAACGCCATCATTCCCGATCACCTGCTGAACCCGACGGGAGTATACAAGGAGCGCCTCAGCCAATCCGCCCTCTATCACGAAACCACCACCGTTGCCGATCACGAAGCCCACGAGGTTCGCGAATGGATGGCCCAGCGCGGCGCCAAATTTCTCACCGGCTATGACGAAGCGACCGAATTAACCGACCACCAGATCCACCAGCAATGCAAGATGTACATTGCTGCCCTTCGCATTGCCGATGACTTCGGCTGCCACACCATTGGCATTCAATACCAGCAAGGGCTGAAAGACCTGCTGCCCGCTTCCGACCTTGTCGAGGGGACGCTGAACAACACAGATCGCCCGCCCGTGAAATCCCGCGACGGCAGCCGGATTCTTTACGACGGCCAGCCGCTGCCGCATTTCAACGAAGTCGACGAATGCGCGGGCCTTGATGGGTTGATGACCTACCGCATCCACAGGGCGATGGGCCAGCCGGTTGAAAACACGCTGCACGATCTTCGCTGGGGCGATGCCGATCAATCCGGCACCGTGCCCGATTACGTCTGGGTCTTCGAGATCAGCGGCAGCGTCCCGCCCGCGCACTTCGCCGACGGATGGGCCGGTGTCACCAGCGAGCGCCAACCAGCCATGTATTTCCGCCTCGGCGGCGGCACCATCAAAGGCGTCAGCAAGCCGGGCGAAATTATCTGGAGCCGAATTTACATCGCCAACGATCGCCTGGAGATGGACCTTGGCCGCGGCCAGGCTGTCGAGCTTCCCATGGAAGAAACGCAGCGCCGCTGGGGCGCGACGACGCCGCAGTGGCCGATCATGCACGCTGTGACGTATGGCGTAACCCGCGACCAGATGATGGGCCGCCACAAGGCCAACCACATCCAGGTCGCGTATGCCGACAGCCCAGCGACCGCCGACGCCGCGATGCTCGCCAAGGCGGCGATGGCTAGCGCGATGGGCATCACCGTATCAATCTGCGGCACGCGCAAAGAGGGTCTGGCCTGGAAGTGATGCGGTCGATCGCCTACCCAATCTTTTCACGGCCGCCCATGTAGGGACGTAGAACTTCGGGGACCGTTACCGTGCCGTCAGCGTTCTGGAAATTTTCCAGGATGGGGATCAGGATGCGCGGGCTGGCGACGACCGTGTTGTTCAGGGTGTGAACGAAACGGATTTTGCCATCGGCGGCCTTGTATCGCAGATTTAAACGGCGGGCCTGGAATTCATAAAGGCGCGACGCGGAATGCGTTTCGCCGTAGCCGCTGGCGGGGTTCTTGCCGTCGGAGCGGCTGGGCATCCATGTTTCGATGTCCATCATCGAGGCATTCTTCACGCCAATGTCTCCCGTGCAGCATTGAATCACGCGATAGGGAAGTTTCAGCCGGCGCAGGATTTCTTCGCTGTAGCTGAGCATTTCCTTGTGCCAGCGCTTGGATTCCTCGACATCATTGCGGCAGATGACAACCTGCTCGACCTTGTCAAACTGATGCACGCGATAAAGACCCGCCGTGTCTTTTCCGTACGTGCCGGCCTCGCGGCGAAAGCAGGTGCTGACGGCGACGTACTTTCGCGGCAGAGCTGAATCTTCCAGCATCTGGCCGAGGTGATAGGCTGTTAAGCCAACTTCAGCAGTGCCGGTCAGGTACAGATCATCCTCGGAAACGTGATACGCCTGCTCGCGGCTGGCGGGGAAAAAGCCGGTGCCCTGCATGGCGGAATCGCGCACCAGCACCGGAACAGTGAGCTGGGTGAAACCCTTTTCGCGCGTCATCATGTCCAGCGCGAGCCGAAGCACCGCCTGATGCAGATCAGCGCCCGCGCCTTTGAGGAAATAAGAGCGCGAGCCGGCGATGTTCACGCCCGCCTCGAAGTCGAAAAGGTCGAGCGCCTTGCCGATCTCCATGTGATTCTTCGGCTTGAATTCAAAACGTCGCGGCTCGCCGTGGGTGTAGAGGATGACGTTGTCGGCCGCATCCTTGCCGACGGGCACATCGCTGTCCGGCGGCTGGGGAATCTGCAGAAGAAGCTGGTCGCGTTTGATCTCCGCGGCCTTCCAGCTTTGTTCCAGCTCCTGAAGGCGCGGCTTCATGGCGGCTGCCTTGGTCTTCATCGCATCGCGCTCAGCGGGGTCCTTGGCCTTGCCGATCTGGCGGGAGATTCCGTTCTGCTCGGCCTTGGTGCGATCAAAATCCTGCTGGACGCGCAGGCATTGGCCATCGAGATCGAGGACTGCGGCAATGTCGACCGTGACATTCTTCAGCTGCGCGCCGTTGCGATATTTTTCCGGGTTTTCTCGAAGGTCTTTGATGTCGATCATGGATGTTTAATCGAGCGAATCTGACACGGAAAAACAAAAAAGCACGAAGAGGAATTAAGAAGGCGTTTGCCCTCTGAATTTCACTTCGTGCCTTGTTGCCTCCGCGCTGCGGCGCTCTATTTCCTTTTACCAGGCAAAGTGTGCAAAGGCCTTGTTCGCATCCGCCATGCGATGGGTGTTTTCGCGGGTGCTCATGGCCTTGCCTTCCTTCTTGTAGGCGGCAATCAGCTCATCGGCCAGGCGGTCGGCCATCGGGCGGCCACCGGCGCTGCGGCAGGCTTCCAGCAGCCAGCGAAACGCCAGGCTTTGCTGGCGGCGCTTATTCACCTGCATCGGCACCTGATAGTTGGCCCCACCGACGCGGCGGCTGCGGACTTCAACGTAGGGCTTGATGTTGTTGATGGCGGTTTCGAACAGTTCCAGCACCGGCACATCCTTGACCTTCTTGCCGACCTGATCCAGCGCGCCGTAGAAGACCTTCTGGGCGATGACCTTCTTGCCATCCCACATGAGGCAGTTGATGAACTTGCTGACCAGCTTGCTGTTGAAGCGCGGGTCGGGTTTGAGCATTTGCTCGCTGGCGGTGAATTTCTTGTATGCCATCGCTGAAAAACCTGCGGTTGAAAGACTCCATCATCGCCTGAGCCACCAAATGACAGCGGCGATGATTAAAAGAACAAAAACACAAACAACGATAACGCTCTTCAGATTCGACGATGCGTCGGGCGTGCTACTCCCCGAGCCATACGTCATCGCCAACATTCGCAAGAGCAGCATTTTCGAGACTCAACTGGGTCAGCGCGAAAGTCGTTACCTGATTACTTGCCGGACTTCGTCCCGTACTTGCTGCGGCTGCGCTTGCGGCCATCGACACCCAGGGCGTCGAGTGTGCCGCGGACAATGTGATATCGAACGCCCGGCAGATCGCGCACGCGACCGCCTCGGACTAGAACGATGCTGTGTTCCTGGAGGTTATGTTCCTCACCAGGAATGTAAGCGGTCACTTCGCGGCCATTGCTGAGGCGCACGCGGGCGATTTTCCGCAAAGCCGAGTTGGGCTTTTTGGGGGTCATGGTCTTGACCTGAAGGCACACGCCGCGCTTTTGCGGGCAGGCGTTCAGGTCTTTGACCTTATTGATGCGCGGCAGACTTCGTCGCGGCTTTTTGATCAGTTGGTTGATTGTCGGCATCGTCGTCCTGTATGGCGTTCTTCGCAGAGACACAGTCTCCGCTATTGGTTGAACCGAGCAGTATAAGAGGCGGTGGGTTTGGGTTCAAGGGCCTGAAACAGCACCTCCAAATATCGGTTCCCTACATCCCCAGGACGACCAGCTTCTGCGAAGGCATATCCACATCAGCGATGCGCTCCTTGCAGAAATTCAGGACGGATGATTCGACATCACTTAGGAACTTGACGAAGAACTGTTTGGCCTGGGGATCGGCTGGGAGGCTGAGAATCTGGTTCATCCCCGCCCGGACGGCATTAAACTGGCCGCGAATGCCGGCATCTGGGCCGTCCAGGCCCATGGGATCGTTGCTGTAAACGCAGGAGGCGCGAATATCGATGATGCGCAGCCCCACTGCCGCGGCGGCCTGGGCCATGTCATAGCGGCTGCGGACCATCATCCAGTTGGTGCGCATCGCCTGTCGCGGCATGTATTCGGTCGTGACCACCCTGCCCCCGGGGGCCAAATGCCGGGCAAGGTTGGCCATCGCGGCCATGAAACGATCGGGCTCTGGGATGTGGAACAGGACGTTCATCACGTTGATGAGATCAAATTTCTGGCCCAGATCTAGCTTAGGGTCGGTCAAATCAGCGGTTTTGAAAATGGCTTTTACCCTGGAGTGGTTTTCGTAGCGCTTTTTGAGGAGATCTACCGAGGCAGCGGTGAAATCGATCCCCATGAGCAGGGCTGGATTGAACCGCTGAAGGAAATAGCGAACCCACCGCCCGGAACCCGCGCCGACATCGAGAACGCTGCCGCCTTCGACGGCGATTTTCAGGTCGGCGATGAGCTGGGCGTAAATGGGGTAGAGGACAGCATCTTCGACCGGGTTGCTGTAGGCCAGGCCGGTGTCGTCCTTGGCCGAATCGTCCACCTTTTTCCATGCCTCTTCATAGTGCTTGCGAATGTCTTCCTGCATCAACGGCATGTTCAGCTCCGGTTGCCGGCGAGGGTGCCGGGTTCAATTCGATAAAAGTGCGCAGTTTCGGACCTTCATTGATTTCGACTGAATGGGGCTGGGATGTGCATTTTTGGGGTTTGGGGAGTGGGGGTTCGGAGGCCGCTTTAGCCCCTAGAAGTTTTGGGGTTCTGGGTGGCAGATTCCCCGGAATGCCCCACAATGCCCCGATCGCACTCCCCCGGTGTGTGGGGCATTTTATGGTTTATTGCTTAATGAGGCGGTTGCTGGTTCGTTTTGGATATCCTGTCTGACATGTCTGACACCTTTGTTGCGTGGAAAAAAGTACTCCACTCCACATGAACGGAATGATAACCTAACTATTGTTAGGAGTCAAGAAGAATTGGTAAAAATTCTCAGAGCTGGCGCTCCTCGCTAAATTGGCCAAAGAGGCTCGCAGTGTTGTGCCGGACAATGCATGGAACCAATTCCGGCCACCGAGCCACAATAGGTATCGCAGATATGCGTCCCAGTTCACTCGGCTCAATTTTGTGAAGCCCTCCACCATAGACGCGACCTTCACCCCGAAGTTCGTTGCCGGTGACTTGTCCGAGCAGGGCAAACAGTTCCGATGCGCACCCAGGAATGCGTCGAAGCATCGTGGCGAGGGCACTTCGCGGATATAACATCAGATAGAGGTTTGTTCCTATCGCATCGGATTGATTCCAAATAAACCGGAATGGTTGCTTCTCGTTTGAACCCCGGCCCATATACGTGCAAAGAAACGGCGCTGATTCGCGCTGTTCCTGCTTGTACCAAGGGGACCGTTTGCCAACTAGATAACCGTCCCGAATTCCCAAGATTCGAGCAGTTTCAAGATACTTCCAGAGAGCAGGGTAACGGGACTCAACAATCTGCTCAGGCAGATCGCAATCAATGACACATAATTGTTGTTCAAGACTCGGATATCCATCTTCATCTCGCTCAATCACCGTCGCCTTCAAATGACGCGGGCTAGGCAAAATCGGACGAAGATACTTTTTTGGAAGTTCCCGGCGATCAGCGTCGGCGCGACTCAGGACGAAAAACTTGTTGCCGCCAGTAGCGATGCCTCGCTGAATTCGGAAGAGATCAGCCAATGTCGGCCCATTACCAGCGCTTAGCGTGTGCCGATCATTCTTCGCATGGCTTGGATACACGGTCCATTTCCGCGATTCACGAAGCTGATGTAACGAAATTGAGTCGCTGGCTTGAGGATGGTCTAGGGTTCCACCAAAGGAAAACTCCACGCTATACCCGACGGGTGGCATTTTCTTTTGCAAAATAACAATCGCCGATGAAACCAACGCGTCCCCAAATTGAACATCATCCGGATCGAAACGATGAATGCGGGTGAGCGTTACCCGACTCGTCAGGAAATCCTTAATCGCCAAGCCATAATTTACATCCATAAATTCTGAAGGAATAAGCCACGCCGCGTAGCCTCCGTCTTCCATCCACGACGTGGCAAGAAGCAGGAAATACACGTAAAGCCCCGCCAAGCCGTTAACTTCGATACCGGTCATTTTGTGGACCAAGGCTTGAAGACGCTGCTTGTCCTCACGCGATAAGTGGTGATGCCGGACATAAGGTGGATTAGCGAGGATTAAATTAGGCGAGGGTAGACGACTTCCGTTTGCGATTATTTTTGTAAAGTCGCCCTGTATGACATCTAGGCCGGCGGTCGCCCAAAGATTCCGCGCAGCCATGCAAAATGCTGGATCGAGTTCAACACCAACAGCGCTTTCGATTCCCTTACGGCCGAACACGGTGAGAGCAGCGGAAAAAAAACTGCCAGAGCCAATCGACGGATCAGCGAAACGCAGACCATCCTTCGCCCGACCAATCAGTTTCGCCATGTGCATTGCCATCTCAATGGCCAGAGCATTCGGTGTCGCGAACTGGCCCAGACGATTTCGCTCCGCGTCAGAGCGACGGCCGTCAATTTCGATCTGCACAGCCTGCCGGCGCTTCTCGGCCAAATTTTGCTGTTGTACGATCATGCCAATTAAATTCCGAGTTTTAGTAAATCGTCAATGCGGTGTTCCCATACCCAGTCGATGCCTTCCGCAGCTTCGTAACCAAGATAGTCGCTGCCAAAATAACCGCAAAAGAAAAGAACAAAAGGTATGGCGTCCCCGTAGGCGGCATGGAGTTGATGAATTTTCGTTGCCTCTTCCTTGCGGCGCTTGTTCGTATTCGTGAAATCTCCCGCAGATTTGGCCTCAATCAGAATCGGCAGGCGGCTTTTTCGTGGCTTAGTTGGCTGAATCACCACGTCGATGGGAATGTTCACCTTCACCGACTTGCCCACCGGCAGATTCATGCGAAACGCATAGGTTCCCGGTGCCATTTGTCCGAGGGGTTTTCCGGCCGGATGCGGCTGCTTCCGGTATCCGCGTTTGTCCAGGAAATCCCCGATCATGGCAAGTTGGCGTTGCTCCTGGGCATTGCGAACGATCGGATTCGCCACCGCGCTACACAAGCGATCGGCAACGATGGTCGAAGCCCGATCGCGCTCGTGGTCGGTCGGTATTGTCTTGGCGTCCAGCCACGGAAAAATATCGCGATCCAGAAGATTCACGAGCACTCGGCAAACCGAGCCAAGATGCTCGGCAAGAAGCTCGGGTTTCATGCGAACCGCAAGCTTTCCCTCTTCCATGCTGCCGATGAGCGACTTATTGGCGCTTGCTAGTCCTATGAGCCGATCCACCGCCAACGGTGGCGCCATGCACATTCTCAGAGTTGGCAAAGCACTGGGATTCGCCCGAAGAGTTTCCGAATTCAAATTGCGAAGATCGTCGGTCGCAAGCAGCGCGGCCTTGACATGTTCGGTGGTTTTGACGCGCGTGAACCGAAAGGCTTGCGGAGCAAACGTCATGAACCACCGATTGAATTGGTCCACAGACGCAGAAATGTCGGCTTTCCAAAGGTGGGGTTTGTCTGCATTGATTTTTGCTCGCGGCAAATAGGGCTCCTTTGCTCATCTGCATTAGCTGGATGAACTGACCTCCTGTCAAGGCAATCAACGGTCATTCATCATTCTGTCTAGCGGTCATCCAACAGTATGGCTCCCCACGCGCTGCGGAGCCGAAGAGTTCAGTTTGCGTATGCCATACTTGTGGCACAGGGCGGCGATCTGCTCGCGATGTTGTTCCAGCAGCGGAATCATTGATGCGATTATAGCCTAGAATACAATCGCGACGCATGCTCTCACGAACGTTTTACTTTGGTGGCACGAGTTTTGAGATTCAATCCGGCTCTGTAGAAAACCCACAATAACGCAAGTGCTATGTTATGGGTCAGTGCCCGCAGGAGCATGTCGCGTCTGCGGGAATGGTGGGTCTTGCCACGCAGGGCAGCTCCCAGATTCCGCTTCATCATCGAAAAGACCGTCTCTGCCTGAGCTCGATGCCGATATGCCTTGCGGTTGAAATGCGTCTTCATCCGCCGGCGGTATTTGTCGCTGGGCAAAAAGTTCGGATCCTTCGCAGGCCGGCCATGCGTGGGCGGGATCGTCGAGAGGATCGTGT
>JALYJB010000027.1 GCA_030775485.1 Planctomycetota bacterium
GGATCGGCGTTTGTGTGTGCGGGCGCGCGCGCTAAGTCCGAATTTGCGTGGGCCCCAGCCCACGCGTGTGCGGGCGCGCGCGCTGGGATTTGGTTTGCGTGTGCGGGCGCACACAGTAAGTCCTTGTCAAACCTAGACTCCTTTTCCAGCGTGTGCGGGCGCACACGCTGGACATTCAAAATTTCGGGCATCGGAATGTCGTATTGATCCGCAACCCGGCCCCCGATTCGGACTCTGCGGATCAACCCCGCTGCCTCTAGTTCCCGGATCGCCGGATAAGCGATATGCCCCCGCATGCCTACCGAGTCGCCGATTTCATCGGGCTGCGCCGTGACGTGGAGGCCGTCGTAATGTTCGACGCGCTTGCCATGGAAAAGGCACATCGACATGAACACGAGGGGTCGCGAGGAAACGGCTTTTGAACCGGGCCGCTTCAGTTCGTGAAACGACCCCAGTCGCTCGTGCCTGCGCAGAATTTCAACGGCGATCAACCGGGCGGGATCGACGGCATTGATCTCTGCATTAAACGGAGTGTCGCTGACAACGTGAAGCTGTGTCGTCGTCGGTGTTGAATTGCTTGTTGGGGAATGTTCGAGACGCGCGGATGCGAAATTGTTGAGGCCCAAGAGGCCCTGTTCTTTCCGATGTTGTCTGATGAACCCTCATCGGGAAGACGTGCGCGAACAGTCCGTGTTCAGCGATCTCGCGTCTAAGATGAGGTGCGGCTAGACTCGCTGGTTCATCAGGCACAGCAGGTCCGCCACAACGACCCGGGCCGCTAAGCCCGTGGCATCCTTTAGCGAGGACGCCAAGTGCGTATGGTGCCGCACCTCATCGAAGACGTCAAGTTTTTTTTTCGCTGGGATCAGCGACAGGGATTGTTCTCGCGTTGGCGCTGGACCTCTCATGCCCCCGAGGATCGACCAGCTTCACCCGAAAAAATCACCGTCCGGCAGTCCCTTTGGTTATCAGTCCAACCCCCCGCGTCAGCAGCCCGACACCCCCTCCCCCACCGCTGCCGCGCGCCTGTCCTGAAACCGCGATCATTATCGCCCCCAACCCTAACATGTCAATCCCAAATCTCAGGGTTATGTTAAGTTTGGGGGTAGTGGTATACTTTCAAATAACGCGATTGGGCTTTGCTGGCTTGTAGTCTGAAATTCGCCGTCCGAGCAGTTCTTCTTCCTTCTCCATCAGTTCCACGAAATCAACCATCGTCCACGCCTTGCTTGCCACACCGGCCATCACTGCGGGCGTCGTTTTGATTGTCTGGTGCTTCCGAATGAAGTTGTAATGAAAATGATGCAGGGCAATCGCGTGTTTGTGGTTGTCAAGTTTCTTCGAGAAGGCATTCGTGAGCCGGGTGAACCGTCGCATTCCCATGCGGGCAGTCAGATTCGAGCGCTCAATATAGCTGGTTGAAATATGCTTCGGATCGGGATCGCCAACGCGGACTTCAATCTTGACGCCAACGCATTCGGCTGGGCTGTACTTCCCGATGGTCGATTCACCATAGATTTTGACCAACTGAGCGAAGTCCAAATCGCCGGGGAAGCAATCGCAAATCGCATCCCAATAGGCATGAAGGCCGTCCGTGGTAATTTGCACCCTGCCGTCCATGCGCCACGCCACATCGTGGGCAATCTTGTGGGCGCTGCCCGCATTGCGCGGGCCAACGTACCATGCAATCATCAGCTTTGAATCGGCGTCGATGCTTGTCCAGGTCCAAGTATCACCGACACCCTCTTGGCCTTGCATGGCTTCCGGTACGTTCTTTTGCTTTGCATAGCAGAATGACCAAATTTAATCGAACTGAATTCGCTTTGTGGCAAGGTTGCAAACCGTTAGATCGTGGTACTGCGCGGCAAGCGTTCCGGCGTCGGCCAAGAGCCGCAAGACAGTGATTTTGTTGACGCCAAACATGCGGCAAGTCGATGCGATGCTGTTTCCTTCAACAAGGGACGTAAGGATTTGGGCACGTTCTTCGGTGGCCAACTTGTTCATGTCTTTATTGTACGGACGACTTCCGGACAATCAAGAAAAATTATGCTTGCTTCTCAAAATAATTGTCCGTACCATGTCCGGTATGGAAAAACGCGGACGACCATCAAAACCAAAGGGTACGACGAAAGAGGAGTATCTTGAGCTACGCCTTGATGCCGCTGAAAAGCAGGCGTTCTGGGACGCCGCCAGCCTATCGGGGATGGCTTTATCTGTTTGGGTCAGGTCCAAGCTTAGAAAAGCTGCTCAGCGCGAATTGGAAGATGCGGGGCACAGCGTTGCATTCCTTTGATAGTCGGCTGATTTGGATATAGCAAACTCTAGTGTTCAATTTCGTGGGGCTCTACCGGTCGTGTTTCGTTGTGGCGGGATGCCTGAGCAATTTCATCTTCTGTCGGTTCAAGCCTCGATGAATTTCTAAAGGCCCACCAAATAATCAGTACGTGATTCAGGATTTGAAGCGCGGAGTAGACGGTCAAAAAAACAAGAATGGCAAACCATAACGGACGCCAGCCTAGGTTTAGGTTGACCCTGCCATCGACAATATGAAGAAAAATCGTATACGCCAGTTGTGCGAGCAAACATAAGACCGACCAAACTTGCCAATCGACGATTTTGTTGGCGACATTTCGTACCTTCTTCTTCTTTGACCACCCGCTTGCGACTTCGCCATAAAAAACCAGCGTCGTCATAACGAATCCCACGAGGATACTGCTGACCGTCAAGATATCGCCAAACTGCTCCCTGATCCCAGCAATGATTGAATTGTTCCTATCCATCCACCACCATGCGCCGACGGAGATTGCCAACGATGTCCACAATTCGCCGTCCTTCCAGATCGCTTTTTGGCGAGCAATATGAAGCAAAAATTTCCCTGATTCTTTATACATCACTATTGTCTTTGATCGCTGTCAGGCTTGATAATTTCGTCCATCGCATTATAGGCATCCTCGGACACAATTTGGCCATTTTCGTCCAATTGAACCTCGCGATTTTCCTTCCGAATGAGTTGCTTTGTGTTGAATCTGTCTTCTGTTCCGTCGTCTCGCTTTCCCACTATCGCCGCATAGCCAAGAAGTCGCTGGTTGAACAATGCCCGTATTCTACCGACTATTCCAGTGGTTTTTGTCAGTGATTGCCGTGGCTTTGCTGCCATCGTGATTTCAGCACGACGCGCCCGGGAGGTATTTGCCTCGCTGCCCAGTTCGCTCTCTAAATCTTCCCATCCGGGATTTGGTTTTACCAATCGCAGCGTCGCCTCGGTTATCCGATCAAGGCCATTGATTCGTTGAATGAAAGCCTGGCCCGGCTCCGGCTCAACACTGACGACTATCTCTTCGTCCTCACTGATTTTCGGCGCGACAGTCCGGTCGAGCATCCAATTCAAATAGAGACCGATTGACCCCGGAAATATCCCGTCGCCATTCTTCTCAATTACCATCAACCATTTGTCGCCAGCTTGAACAAGAATCGCGTGGGTGTAATCGACCCCGGTTTGATTCCTTCTCAGTGGATTTGGCTGGATTACAAACTTGCTCGTATCCAGCACATCTGGGCGACGACCGGTTTTGAACGAAATAAATTTCAGTCTCAGCGATGGCGACTTGTCTTTAGTGAGTTCGTATTCCTCAAGCGCGTGCGATTTACCCCCGTGTTTCCATATTGCCTCTTCAAGCAATTTGATCTGCGCACGGCTATCCAAAATCACATTTCGATAGTCTGATCCATCGACGATTCCCGATATCGTTAAACTATGAATTTCAAATCTGCGATTCATGCCAGCCATCCAGTAGCCTCCCTATATTGCGCCGGGGGCTTGATGGCTGTCAGAGGTACAGATATCTTGGCAGGCGTCGGATCCCCGGCAGGATTCGATTTACGCTCAAGCACGACAACGCTTGGGCGTTTATCATTTATGGATGGGATTGTAGTCGAGCTTGCCGCATACGCAATAAACGATGAGCTTGGATGGAATCATCGTTTCGCTGCTTTTGCACCCGCCTCAAACGCCGCTCTAAGCAGCGCCATGCCGCGTTCGTCCACCTTGCCGACGCCAGCACTCCAAGCCTTCCAAGCAGCCTCCAGGTCAGTTGGCAAAGCCTCTGAATGATTGCCAGTCGATTCCTTGACGATTCGGGCAGCGGCTTGGTTGACATCCTCTTTAGCGGGGTGTTTGCTCATGGACGCATTGTATACGGCAGAATTTCCGGGCCAATGGACGGGGGAGATTCAAAGTATACCACTACCAGTTTAGAGGTACTGGTAAAGTTTGAATCTTAATGCATCAATTTCACAAGGTCGTTGGCGGTGTTTGTATCGCTGGAAATCATGCTACGCGCGATCTTCGCTTCAGCAGCGGGAAGCCGCCCAATCCCAGCAGGATGACACCGGCGACGGGTTCCGGGGCATTTTGGGCGGTTTGCCCGATGGAATCGTCCGCATTTGCAGCGTTATTTCCGCTGCCGTTGACGTAGAAGTAATCGTGCCAGCCTGTCACGCCCGGGTCGGCGCTGTTTGCGGTCAGTTCCATTCGCAGGGCGTCGTACATATCACCGTTCGTTGTGCTTACGGAAAACGTAAGGAGGTTGTCGGACAAATCGGAGGATAGGTCAGCAATCGGCCACTCGAAAGCTACCCATTGGTAATAGCCTGCCAGGCCGCTGCGAATCATGGGGTCGCTGTTGTTGGTGTAATGCCAGATTTCCTGATGGCTGTTGAGCGTGACAATCAAGCTACCCTCAGCCCCAGCCAGGCCGACAGAAAGCACGGCGAAATTCTTGTTGGTCTTTGCCCCAGGCTGCGTGGTGAAGTGAACTTCCCAAGGCGCGCCGGTGTAAGTTGCAGGGTCTCCCACATAGGCAGGCGCGAGACTCGGATATAGTCCTACTGTCCCGGCGGCCGAGTTGTTATTCGAATTGGTGGCCGGATTATAAAGACTTGGATCAAATTTCTGCCACTGATTGGCAATCCATTTATTGGCGTCATTCGTTGCGGGATGGGCGCCAACATCGGTCGCGTAATAAACCACCTTGCCGTTATTGCCGAGATCAGCCTCCTGCTGCCAGTAGTTGTAGTTGCCGAAGTAGTTTCGATTGTCCTGTCCGGCGTTGGGGCCAGAGGTAAAGTGTCCGTTAAGAAATTCGTGCGCGGAGCGGTCGGGTGTGCCAATCGTCCAGATGCTCGAGCCAAAATTTTCGGGCGTAAATTGCACGTTCTGCGGTGCGCTTATGCCGTTGGCAGATACCTGAACGCCATCAACGCGGGTTTCGCCCCACTGGCCGTATTGGTACACGCTCATTCGATAGGTGCCTGGCACGACGTTGTTGATCGTCGCCTGGCCATTGGTGTTGAGCTGCGCCCAGTACTGGTACCCCTGGTGGGTTTCCTGGAAATTGGTTTTCGGGTCTGACAGGACAACCGTATTGTTGTTTGTGTTGCCGCTCCAGCCCGCCACGGGGCTGGATATGTTTGCCTGCAGGCTGCCACGCCCACCGTAGGGCGTGTAACCGTTACTGATCAGAGTGGCATCCTGATTGTAAAGCGATGGATAGCTTGATTCGCTGCTGATCGCGTCGTTGTAAAGCTGGCTGGGAGTTTCACCATTAACCGGCGTAGCGCGGAAGATATAAGGACCAAAAAGCTTGGATGAATTGACACCTTGCGCGGGTACGTAGGAATAGCCGGGGTCGCCCGGATTCACCGAGCCGGTGCCGTAATGCCCGGAAAGAAACTCGACCATCAAAATATTGTCTGTGAACTGCAGGTTTTGTTTTGTCGGCCCGCCGGTAAAAGTATCGTGGGAGGAAAAGAGACTCGAGAGCGCGTAATTTGGTCCGACTTCGGTCTGTCCCTGACGGAACTGCTCATAAGATGAGTAATCGTATTTATTGAGGAACTGTCGGCCGAGACCGGCCTGAAGATCAGAATCACCGTTCAAGTCGAGGACTTCATTCAGATTCTTCCGCGGATTGTAAGTCACCACAGCGTGCGTAACCGAATTGGTCGCGGTGACCGAAGCACCGTAGCCGTTGGGTCCATTCAATTCAGAAATCTGCGCCGAATTCTGAGGAAGCAGCGTAGTTGTTGACCCAAGATTATTCGGTCCGGTGTTGACCTGATAAAGCGTGTTGAATTTTGCGGGGTCCACTCGCATCAGGAACTGCCCCTGACCGACCGACGTTGATGGGTCGGTGCTCGAGTGATTCACAACCTCGTACATGTGGATGGCGGGGTCGTTATCGAACATCACATAGTGGAACGCATAAGTTACAGGGTTAGATGTTGTACCAGTCGATTGCGTGGTGTTTGAAAAATCGATGTAATTCGCGCCCAACTTATAATCAGGGGTCTGGACACCCCCACCGAAGGGTGTTCCAGCAAATTCGGGGTACAGCTGGGAGTTTCCAGGATCGAGCAGGTTGGGGCTTAGGTTGCCACTGGTATCGATCCGAAAATCGTTAATGTTATTTTTTGTGGGATTGTAAACAACCTGCAGCGCGCCGTTATCGATCGTCCAGCTGGTTGAGCTGTTTTGCACGATCGTGACCGCGGAAGCCGACGACGCAAAGGCCGCAGCGGCACCGACATTGGCAGCAATTAGCAGGTTGCGCAGCGCTGAATTAGAGCGTTGACCAGAAAACAAACGCATAGCATTTCCTCCACTCGCTCTAACTGCAAAACCCGCACACTTTGACAATAGCGAATATGGGGAACCGGCTCAAGCTTAAAATGGAAATCTACGCGCAAATAAGCAGGTTGGCGCCGCAAAACGAACCTTCATGACCGCAGCAATGTCATTGCCATCAGGCCGATGACTGATTCGTTGCTGTCGGCCCGAACCTGGAGGCTTACCAGGTCGCTATCCGCCTTGAGCGGCAAATCTATAACGGTAGCCGCCCCACCGTCGATTTTGCCACCACGACCCTTGAACGTTTTCATCTGTAGCACCCTGATTGTCCCAGTCTTTAGATCGACACGAATTGGCAATGCTTCCGGCCGTCGAAAGGCGTAATCGTCGATCAAATAATCCTGTTCAATCGGCCACCAATTTTTTGGGTTCTCCAGCGGTAAAGTTGTGCTCGATCCATCGGCGAAATTGACCACCACCCGGCCGTTGCAAATCCGGCTCTGCATCCAATTCGTCGACCCGGCCATCAGCAGGTAAACGTGCGATCCCCTTCCCGACACGGGTACCGTTATTTGCCGGGGATAGTTATCCCATTGTGATACGAACGCAATGTTGGATGCATCACCCGTGCCTGGGGTGCGAAATGCAATTCCGTCGGGGAGAACCAACATCCCATGGTTTTGGTCGGCGACTCCGCGCAGGCCGGTGTCGTCGATTGTTGCGGCGGCAGTGGGTCGGCACCAGCTCCCGATCCCCTGGGTCGGCATCGCCAGCGAACAGAATGGAGATCGCGGCGCAAGATATTTGTTTGCCCCGAAGATGCGCGTCACCTTGTCATTAAATATCGCCGTGAGATCAACGGGCTCAAGTTTGTGAGTGAGTTCCTTTCCGCTCAGTCCCCAATTGACGATAGATCCGGTCGCGGCTTTGCCATCGCTGAGATCGACGGCGATGGTGTTCGTTCCGGGGCACAGTCCCTTTGCGTTCAAAACAACCTCTTCCGAATCACCCATCGCCGGAATCTTCAAGTTCCTTGTCAGAATTTGATTGCCGCTCTCAATGCTTAGGTTGCGATCGATCGGCTCAGAAGTGTTGTTGCGAATTCTGAATCGCGGTTCAGCGGCGTCTTGTTCACCGGTCGAAATGATTTCGTAGCTCGGACGAATCTCAAACGGGACCGGTAACCACCAGGTAAGCCCCCCCTGCCGCACTTTTGCAAAAACCGTTCGAGCTCCCAGCAGCCCCTTAGCGATACCCCCAAATCCATTGCCAATGGTTGCGATTTGCTCGAGCGCGCCTTGCGGATCTTCAACTTTAATAACGCTGGCTGCACCACATTGGGCTTGCAATTTCGCGCCCAGGGCCACCACCGCAGGGGCGCTTGCGACCGCGGGGCTTTGGCCGCTATAACGAATTTCAACTTTGAAGCTGCGATTTGGGGGGGAAGTAATCTCAATCCGGGGAGTGCCAATTGAGTCTTTGATCGCATGCCATTCAGCCGGCTGGCCATTGAGGGTCACGCTGTCGATTTGGTCCCGAAACGCCGCCGCTTGCAGGCGAAGCGCCATGGGCCTGGGAAATGTAGGTTCAATGGAATAAGACTCAACGAGGCCGTCGCGCTTAAAGGCGAACCTGAAATCGGGGTGGTTCAGTGACGCCTTTTCCCAGACTGACGGAAACCCAGGCCGGATGGTCAGCTCCCCTGCCAGGGCATCGGGCTGCACGCCAAACAAGCCTTCGACCACCGCCCGCGAACACACGCCAACGGCGTCTGCAAAATCGCGCTGCGTTTCACCGCGCGCTACATCGAAGAAAGTGCACATGCCGGCATTGCCCGGGCAGAGTCCCTGATACATACTGTCGATGATGCATCCCTTGAGCAGCCGGAACGCCTCATCCGGTCGATTTGCCTGGTAATAACCCAGGGCCGTATGCCCCGCTTCGGCCATCACCACGTTATTGATCGACCATGTGTAGAACATCCAGTTGGTTGTCGGCAATGTAAAGTATCCCTCTTCCCCAATGCCCGCGCCGTGAATTGGAATATGGGCGATCTGTGTGTCGATGAATCGTGTCATTTGCCAGGCTTCCATCGGTGTCGTAACCTTCGAATCAACCGTGTGGTAAAAAGTCCAAAGCGCGGGACTTGCATGCACAAGTTGCTCTCCCAGCAGGTCCTTGTATTCTCCAAACCAACCGCGGTCCGCGAGCCAAAGCTCTTTGCGCATCGCTTCACCGATGAGGGCCGCCTCTTGTTCGTAAGGCGCGGGGTCTTCGCCGATCATTTTGGCGACGCGCGCCGCCATATGATTGTGAAAGTAGTTGTAAGCACTGGAGTGAGCCGCCCCACCGCCGGAATATTCAAGATCATCGCTGGCCCAGATGCAGCAATAGGCCTCGTAAAGCGGCAAATGATCCGGACCATACCTCCGACGAAACAGCCGCTGTTCCCAGGCCAGATGGCGCTGAATAACCGGCCACATTTTGCGGGCGAACTCGACATCGCCGGTCCACAGAATATGGCGAAACAGCACATCGATGAACACGAGATTCATGTCGTAATGGGAAGTTGATATATCGCCGTTGCTGTGCAGCGCCGCTTCGTTCCTTGCCAGATTCGCCGAAGCATCCGCGGGGGGAATTGCGTCAGGAATTGGCGAATCATTTTGTCGGGCCACCCAATAGGTCATATCCCGCAAGGCGCGATCGTGACGGCCCATCTCGTCAGCCAAATAGGGTCCGCGCCATCCCAACAGCTTTGACCGCCATGCAACCGCCCCGTGCATGTACGTCCCCTGCCGCTCATCCCACACCGCATCACCCGCCACGCAAAGCGCGGGAACGGCAGCGTTGATGAATGGGTCGGGGGTATCGACCATAACTTCATCCGCAATCGATTTACGATGCTTTTCAGCCTCATCAAAAATGGTTTGCAGCGAATCTGCCCTGCTGATATCCACCGCGCGGGTGGTTGCCTGCGAGGCCTCCTGATTCGGCGGATCTTTTCGTACCGACAGGTACGTGCCAAGCTCTCCACGGTCGTCTCCAGGTCGAGAGATGCGCGCCAGGGCAATATAGGCGGATGCGTTCGCCGTCAGCGCATATTGCCCAACTAACACGGAAAGTGTCGCAGGCTGGCCAATAGACCCAACCAATTTGCTCGCGGAACTCCACTGCCGAGCGTCCCCTATCGCTAGGACAGCGCGCGCGGGCGCCAGTCCCTGCATGGCGGCCGGCTTGCTGGTCAATGTGAATTTGTTTCGGTCGATCGCAAACGAATTTCCCTTGCAGGCCTCTGCCCGCAGTTGAAAAAATCGGCTGACGGGTTCGCGTTCCGTGCCAATATCCCCATCGCGTGTTCCGCGTTCACCGCTGGCTCCCCCGTAGGCCCAGATAAGGCCGACTGGCCGTGATGAATTCACCAGTTCGACCCGGATGACAAGCCCCTCAGCCATATGCATCGGCAACGCCGTAAGGTGTAAAACACCGTCGGCCAGGACTGGATCGCTGACATCGTAAAGCATCGATCCGGGGCGATAACGTGCGGTTATTTTCTCGGCATCGTCCAGCCACTTCGTTCCGGTTTTGGTGGTGATTCCAAGCCGAAGATTCCCGCCCCGCCCCGGCAAATAAAACGAAAACTCCGGTTTGTCCCCCGCATCAATGCGAAAACCGGTGTTGGGGCCATACAGCGGCCGGTTAAAATATTCTTTCCCGTTTTCAACGACAAAATCACGCCCATCCGGGTGGTAATGCAGCGGTCGCTCCGTGCCACCATCCAGAATCGGCCCAGCCCAAACGCTTGCGCACAAAATAGACAAGAGAAACGGCGAAGCGCCAAAGAGGGCTCGATTCCACCGGCGGTCAGTCATCCTCATGACAATACCGCCCCCCTGCTTATTCGCAAAAGAAAGCCTACCATGTGGGCATGCCCTCGCCTTTACGCTCCAGCAGTCGCCGATTTGTTGAGTATCTAGCACAACTGAAGCAGCGACGGCTGCGCCGCGAGGATACCGGCAGCGGTTCCCTGCATCCGCCTGCCGCGACAGCAATCGGCGACGCCAGAAAGCGCCGGCCGCGCGTCCGGTCTTTCTCTCGTCTGTTTGGTGAATTCTGGAGCCTGCTTCGCGGGCACCGTGGAATCCTTGTGCTGGTATTGTTCGCTCTGGGCGTTTCGACGCTTCTGGGGTTGGTGCCCCTCTATGGCACCAAAATTGTCTTTGATAGCGTCCTGCGGGAACAACCCCTTCCACCGCGTGTGCCCCTCTGGATTCATTTACCCCGGGACCGACGATCCTTGTTGACGTTTGTGGCCCTGGCGATGGTGCTGCTGGCGACAGGCTCGGAACTGCTCGGCCTTTGGACGCGCTGGCAAACAACCCGGATGACCAAACGTGTCCAGGTCTCTGTAAGAAAGAAAGTATTTGACCACGCCGTCCGGCTTCCACTCCACCGGGTTTATGATCTCAAATCCGGTGGGGTTGCATCCATTTTGCGCGAGGATGCCGGGGGGGTCGCCGATCTGATTTTTTCGATGTTGTTTAACCCCTGGAAGGCAATCATCCAGTTGCTGGGAAGCCTGACCATCCTGGCGTTTGTCGATTGGAAATTGCTGCTCGGCTCTTTAGCGCTCCTGCCGACCGTTTGGCTCACACATAGGACATGGATCGCGCGGATCCGTCCCATATTCCGCGATATTCGGCTGACGCGCACCCAGATGGATTCCCACGCCACGGAGGCTTTTGGCGGCATGCGGGTGGTGCGCTCTTTTTCCCGCCAG
This sequence comes from Planctomycetota bacterium, assembly GCA_030775485.1. GTDB lineage: Bacteria > Planctomycetota > Phycisphaerae > Tepidisphaerales > Tepidisphaeraceae > JALYJB01. The sequence continues at coordinate 11,409 of JALYJB010000027.1, forward strand.
CAGTTTGAAGCCGCCACCTTCACGCGCAACGGCCACATGATGGCCCGGCAGGAAATTTTCGCCTGGTGGTGGATGCGCGGAATCGATTTCACCTGGTCGGTGCTGATTCCATTCGCGTCAGCCATGCTGCTTTATTGGGGCGGCAACCGAGTTCTTACAGACATGGAGAAATTGCGCGCAGGTCTCATCCAGCCGCGGGACGCTTTGACGGTGGGCGACCTGGTGATGTTCTTATCCTATCTCGCCGCCCTCCTGGGTCCCATCGCAGCGCTGGCAGGCAGCGCGACCGCGTTGCAGAACAGCCTTTCAGGTTTGGATCGAATACTCGATCTCCTGGCTGAGCCCCTGGAAATGCCGTCCAAGCCCGGTGCTCTGGTGGTGGATCGTGACGCGGTTGCGGGAAGAATTACTCTCCGCGATCTGACTTTCACTTACACCGGGTCTCCCAATCCAGTGCTTCACGAAATCAACCTCGATGTTCAGCCCGGAGAAATGATCGCGCTGGTAGGCCCCAGCGGCGCCGGAAAGACCACGCTGTGCAATCTCGTCGCCCGTTTTTACGACCCCACGCAAGGCGCCGTCCTTCTCGATGGCGTCGATCTCCGCGAAATCACCGCGGAGAGTTATCGCCGGCTGCTCGGCATCGTCGAGCAGGATACGTTTCTGTTCGACGGCACCATCGCGCAAAATATTGCCTATGGCCGGCGCGGCGCAACACCACAGGACATTATTGAGTCCGCGAAGCTCGCCAACGCCCATGAATTTATTGCCAGGCTACCGGATGGATATGACTCCATCATAGGCGAGCGCGGCGTCAAGCTTTCAGGCGGGCAGCGCCAACGCCTGACCATTGCCCGCGCGATACTCGCTGATCCGCGAATCCTGATTCTCGATGAGGCGACCAGTAATTTAGACACCGAGTCCGAACGGTTGATTCAGGGAAGCCTGCACGCTCTGATGGCCGGCCGCACAAGCTTCGTCATCGCCCACCGGCTCAGCACAATCGCCCATGCAAGCCGCATCGTCGTGCTTGAAAACGGGCGGATTATCGAGCAAGGCCACCATGAAGAGCTCATGCGGGCCAGCGGTAGATATCGTGAAATGGTTGATCTGCAAACCAGCCCGCCTGCTCCCCCTACTATCCGAGCCAGCGCGCCCAAGCCCACGGAAAATTACGCTCGGCTTGAGATGGAAATGAAGGGGAATTGAGTGACGGTCTAACCAGTTCCTTGGTGGGTTTCCTATCCCCCATTCAGACCTTGCGAAAAAATCCCACGGTTGATTGCAGCACCTTGTCTCGGACAACGCTGGGGTTTTGAACCGTTTGCAACTGCAGGTCGTCAAGGTTCGCTTTGCAGAATGCGCATCCCAATCGATGAATATGGAACTCAACGAATCGCTGCCAGGGTTCATCCAGCGTTCCTAAGATGAAACCACCAATAGTGCTTCGCTTGGGGCAGCTGGGGCGCTGGTCTTCCCAGATTTCGCTGAGGAGAGAATCCAGGGCATCAAATGCATCCTGGCCGGCAAGCGGTTCGCCCAGGCGGTGCTGCATCAAAGTCGCAACGCGCTCGCGAAGCTGATTCGCCCAGCGATGTTTCAGAAGCGCGATATATTCTGCGCCAATGCCCAGCTCGCCGGCGATTTGCCGATTGGGCCACTGGGCGAAAAACAGTGATTCGGCGATTTGCAGATCGCGAAAATCATCGCCGTCCTTCATCGCTTCTATGAGTGATCGAAGCGCCGTCGTCAGCGCCTGCCGGGCGGCTTCCCGATGCTCATCTTTCCGCGCGTACCAGCTTGCTGTCGGATCGGGCGCGGGTAACGCATCGATGTCATTCCCGCTTTCATCCGCCCCGGGTAGTTCGCAAATCTTAATCCGTTTGCCGCGATGAAGATCGGCCAGCCGCCGACGCAAAATGACGAACAGGAATGTCTCCAGGCTTGCCTGCTCGCGAAAGTTAGACAGCCCGCGCAAAAAGAGGAGGAACGTATCCTGTACCAGATCTTCCGGATCGGTCCCTCGCGGAACGCGTCGGCGCGCGAAAGCTGTAAGGCGGCCTTCATAGCGCCCCACAAGCTGAGACCACGCCTCGCCATTGCCACGGCGAATTTCGTCCAGCATGTACCGTTCGGCTTGCGTCCATTCATTCATGGTGCCGGAGCATTCTACCTTGTTAATAGCGTTGGCAACGAAAATCAGGCGATCGCGACAATCACAATGGCGGTGATCATAGCTGCGGCGAAACGAAGACGGGTCGTGAAATAACCCCTAGTGATTGAATTGAGCAAGAGATACGTAAACCACGAGAGCGCGATCAATCCGGCCGCGGCTGTGCGGAAAATTAATGTCCGGGCCTGTCTGGCTCGCAGTTCACGGGCGTATTTCTGGACATAGGGCGCGAGTTTTTCCGGTGACGCATCTAACAGTAGCGATTCTGTCCACAAAGTGGCATAAGGCCTTTGGAATTGTTCCACCAGTGAATCCGATTGCAAAGCGCCTTGTTCTACATCCGCCAGCAATCGGTGATGCAACCACCCTGCGTCGCTCCCCTTTGCCTCAATGGTTTCTTCTACCACGGGAAATAACACGTTTACAGCATCCGTTTGCGCCATGAGATGGGCTTCGGCTTGAGAAAGGCCCGCCTGGCTGCAGCGGCCCACGATCCATTTACCTGGCGGCATGCTGGAAATACCTTCCACAGCATTGGCCCATGGCTTGGGAGAGGGAACCGGCTGGGTCGTTGATTGATTGAGCGATCGCAACGCGATTGCGGCGTCAGGCGTTGCCTGAATCACTTCGTTCGATACCTTTTGATCGGCCGCGGCCAAGCGAGCGGCGTGACGGCGGTGCAACCCGACCAGCGTGGCCAGGACAAAAACCGTAATGATTAGAATCCGTGCTGACATGTGTTTCCCAATTTATTTGGCCGAGGCAGGCCCGCTGGAGACTGGGTTTGCCACGGCACCAGCTTCTAAACTTCGTGGCCTGTGAGTTTGAGGCCAAAGCATCAGGAACACACCAACCGTTGCGATCGCCAGCGGTGCAATAAAGTGAACAACGATGGTATGTTGGAAAAAGAAATCTATCGCGGCGCCAGGTGTGGACGAGGCGTCAAGACCTGACCAATCCGGCATATTATGACCCACCGCGCTGACAGCCATGAAAAGCATCGCAGCGCCGAGTAATCCACGCATCATATGGATCGCTCCCCGGCGGCGGCGCGTGAAAAGCATTAATGAAAGCGCAGGAAACGCCAGAATTACCGCTGCCGCCGTCCCTAACTCTCTCATCAGACGCGGCCAATCATCGGTGCCAAAATTTTGTGCCATGTCGTGGGGCATGCGGGGATCAAAGATGCCTGTCGCTATGAGCCCGGGGATATCAATCGCTACACCCATCGCGAAGAATAACGATATAGTGAGGATCCCGATGGCAATAACGGCCAGTATGAAACGACCCAGCGAGTACGCGAAGTGCCGTACCGGCCGCGGCTCTGGCGCTGCCGGATTGTAGGTCGAAGAGCCATTTAAAGTCGTCATATCGTCTTCCTTCCAGCCACTTAAGAAAATCAGGAGAAGAGGAATCCAGATAAACGGACCCAGCACTGGAATGTCTCCGCCAGGCACCAACCCCAATCTCGCAAAAAAGAGAATGGCAATGAGTGCCAAAGGAACCAGAAGCCATCGTCTGAACCGTTTTCGCGGCGCGGCTTTCCACATTGGGGGCGCCACTTGCACAGCTACCGCCGGCGCGGGTGACGTTTGTACGCCGGCAGCGACACCCAAACCGCCCATTCCCGGCACCGGTGGCACAGCGAATGGTGCAGCCGCTACAGCTGGGGGTTGATGTCCGTACCACGCTGCACACAAACTACATGCCAACGAGGCGCCGGCCACGATGGCTACGACCGGCCACATATCTGCTTGAAACACACCCGCCAGCACGAGTCCGCAAAGACCAGCACAGAATATCTGATTGAAAGAAATCCGTTCCTTGCGGAAGGGTGAGACTCTCTTCTCCCACTCGACCAGCGCGATCGCCGCGAGGCTTGCCACAATGATGTGATGCATGGATTCGAAGCGCCGATTGCTAAGTTCCCACGCCGGGAAACTGGCAAGCGCAGCTCCGAACACAACCGGCGCAGCAGTTGCAAACCGCCGCACAGAAGATGTTTCCGATTGCAATTCCGAAGCAATGAACCGCCACGAGAGCAGCGCGCCGACCACAGCGCCGATGATCGACAGCCCGACAATTGCCGGCAGATGCCCCAGATAGCTTCTCTGCCACTTATCGTCAGCCATCATGATAAACGTTGCTGCAAATGCGGTCAGCATTGCCAGTGCCACCCGCGCCGGCAAGGCGAGCCGGTCTACCGCAGCGCGATCGCCGACAAGGGCGGTCGATAAACCCGTGATGTTCCATTGAGGCCCAAATCGTTGCTGCATGCGCTCATTCATTCGCTCCATGCGTTTCTTGACACGATCCGCCCGGCGTTGCCATCGATCCCGATACACCGGAGCGGGTGACGGGCTCGCCGATGGTGCCTTGATTCCAACATTTACCGCGGCGCGCCCCGCCACCATTGTCAGGCTTTGCGGGGAGAAATGTGAAACGCTATTGCGAACATGTTCCGAACCAAAAACGGCTTCCACCATCTCCTGCACGCTTTGGTATCGGTCCGCCGGATTCTTCTCCATCGCTTTTCGAATTACGGATTTGAAGGGCTCGTCGATATGCTCCAGATTTACTTCACTGCTCAGGTGCTTCATCAGCACCTCCGCGGTGCTTGAGCCGTTGAATGGAACCTGGCCGGTCAGCATTTCAAACAGCAAAGCACCGAGCGCGTAAATGTCGATGCTGCGGTCATACTTTCCCTCTCCAATTTCCGGGGCCATGTAATGCAGCGTGCCAACCGTCACGGTCTGGCCGCTGTGGCCACTCATGCTGATAGTTTTACTCAGGCCGTAATCGCCGATTTTAACGCAGCCGTTTTCGTAGAAAATATTTCCCGGCTTGAGATCGCGATGCACGACGCCACAGTCATGCAGATAGGTAAGTCCCTTGCCAATTTCGCGGAGAAAGAACGCGGCCTTCTCCGCTCCGAGTCCAGTCGGCGCCGCATCCAGCAATTCGCGTAGTGAAGGTCCCGACACAAATTCCATGATGACCCAGGGTCGCCCGTCCTCCCCATATTTCACGTCGAAGATCGTTACCAGATTCGGGCTCTTGAGGTTCATGCACTGGCTGATGCCGCGAATTTCGATCTGCTCATAGGTGTGAACAAGCTTCAGCGCCACCTCGCGGCCGCTGTCGCTGACGGCGTAATAAACCTCGCCAAATCCACCCCGGCCCGCGCCGCGCTGAATGGTGTACCCCTCAAGCGGTTTATCGCCGTGCTTGTATTGGAAGGCTCGAAGCGGTGGTGCGTTTTGCAGTGTCATGCTCCGTTCTCCCTGGCAATCACGAAGCGAAGTGGGCCCACGGCAACGTTAGCGCCGGGCAAAACCTCAGCGGTGCGCCCCGCCGGGCTGCCGTCGATCGTTATTTCATTAACGCATCGACAAACCAGCGCATCGCCCCGCCGCTGGATCACTACAGGCGCGGGTAAATCATCTGCCCGGATGTGCGCCGAAGCACCGGGCCCAATGATAAGCTCCCGGTCCATCAACACCACCTGCCGCACACCCGAATCCGGGAGCCGCGTGCCCGAAAGATCCAACACTGCCGACGTGCTGGCTGCGCTTGGCCGGCGAAAGGTAATCCGGCAGCGCGACCCCATGCTGATGCGGTCCCCATTGTTCAACAGCCGATGTGTTACGGGGTTGTCATTCACCAGAACCGGCCGTGTTGATTTCAGGAAATAGTCCTCTTCCGATCGAGAGATGCTGATCACTGGCGCCCCCGCGTCCATCATCAACGGAAAATCAACCTGACGCGATGAGCTAACCGGCCCCACCGAAACATTCGCGCCCGTGGACACCGCAAAGCTGCCGACGCCATCAACATGCAGGCAGAAATATTTTGCTGCGCTGGGCATCGGTCGAATAGCCTTCATCGCGCCAGGCAATGCAAAAGCGTTGCCTGCCGGCATGGCCGCGACCGTTTCCGTTGTTAACGCAATCAGAGAGAGCGGGCTGGTCCGTATGTTTCCCATCATTTCCGCGGATTGCTTCGCCTGTTCGGCGGCCAGCGCCAACCAGGTTGCCTTCGGGCACAGTGCTTTCAGCCGCCGGAGGATTTCCTCAGCCTCGCGCGGCCGGGCATCCTGGATCGCCACATAAGCCGCATGGCATTGCTCGAGCACCTTCCGATATTGCTCAGCTTCCAAACTCTGCAATGGCAATCGTTCGAGCGCCTTTAGTAGTGCGCCAGCCGAGTCGGGCCGACCCAACTCCATCGCTTGCGCCACTTCGGCAACTGCTATTTCGGAGATTTTCCCGCACAAATCTCGCAGGCCACTATCCTGTAAAACAACCTTCCCAAAATTCGAAATGAGGTCGATTGCCCCCTGCCAGTTCCCACCAGCCAGCGCCTCACACGATTTCTTAAAACACGATTCAAACGCAGCCCGACGATTCGCCAGATCAACCTTGAGGCCATCCACGCGGGGATCCGCCGTGGCCACCCCTGCCAGGATCTGCTGCCCCATGCTTAGCTGTCCCCGCTCGGCATGCTGTCTGGCAGCAATTACCGCCTGAGCGCATTGGCGGCTGACCTGATCTTTGCCATGTATTTCTTGGCTGATATCGCTTTGTAACTGAACGACGTCAGCCAGATTCCCCCCAAGCTGCTGCGCCTTGTCGCAATCTACCTTCGCCTGAACCAATTGCCCGGCCGCCAGATGCCCGCGACCGCGATCGACGAAGGACGCGATCAACCGGCTGATCAGTTCCTGCCCACGTCGATGCGTCCGAACATCAGGCCGGCGGGCCAGATCAAACGCTTCGTCTAGCCGACCGCTGGCCAGGCTGCATTCAATTTGTTTGAGACGCAACATCAACACGGTAATTCCCCGGCCGATTTTGAACGGCAATGAAAGCCGCTGGATTCGCTTGTTTTACCACCGCGATACCACGGTCGAAAGACAAAGCCGGCACGATAAGTTGCAATTCCGGCCCCCAAAGGGGCCGGCGCAGCTTTTTATCCGTCGCCGGCGTCAAATCCCGACTCAACGCGACTTTTCAATAGGATCCTGGCTGGCATCCGTCAGGGCCGCCGCGGCCGCAACCGCGGCAGGGCTCGGGCGTCCCGCAAGGTGGGCATCTACCTCACCGATGAGGCTCTTTTCATCAATCACATCAAACGCGATTGAATGCGTAAACTTTGCTTCCTGGGCGAGCACGCGCTCTGAAACATCCAGCTGATGTTGAACGTCCCCCACAACCTTTTCCGCCTGGGCAAGCTGGCTGTTATCGACTTGAACACCCGTCTCTGTCGCGGTTGCCTGAACAAGTCGGTATCGCCCATCGAGGGCTTCGATCTGCGATTGCAACGCTACCCGCTGCGCCCGGGCGGTATCCATCGCCTGCATCGCCGCCGCCAGTGCCTTTTCCCGACTTTCCAGCAGTGATTTGCGCTGGTCCTGCGCCAATTCAGCCTGTTTGTAGCTGCTGAAGCGGTGGGAGAGCTCCTGGGTCATCTGTTCGCGAGTATAAGTAATATCCCCGAAGCTGAAGCTGTTTTGCTGTGTCGCCAGCGTGTCACGCAACTTCTGCAAACCAAGTTTCTCATCTTCCAGCGATTGCCGGGCCTGCGTTATCTCTGATTTAAGTGTGGCAATGTCGACTTCCTGTTCTGCCATCAGACGGACATTTTTCCGCATTTCCGGGCCGCTTGCGTCCAGAAGATCGCGCGCTCGCCGAAGCTGGAAATCGATCGGAATATTGTCCTTGACGATCGACGTCATTGAATTCGCCGAGCTTCGAAGATAACTCGTCAATTCAGTCCCAAAAACCAGCCCGCCCAATGCCGCTGCGCTGCCGGTCGTAATCGCCACGATTTTAATGGCCTTCCAGATCAACATGACGCTCTCCTTAATATGTGAAAATTGACTATCAAAACGTCTGTCGATTGGATGGTCGGGTGGCGCGGGGAATTATTTCAAAATTCGGAGAGAGTCCGCCGGTCACCCCTTTTGAGGGAATCGGCGGCGAAATTTGGGAATAAGCCGATGTGCCTTGATATCGGCAACCCCTATCCAATCCATCGCCGGCGAAACGCGTAAAAATACCAGTGCAGATACATCGGCATCCACTTCAACAGTTTGAATCGGCTTTCTCCCGCTGTCCGATCCTGCCAGGTCGCCGGCACCTCTTCCACCCGGCTGCCGCTGAAATGGGCCTTAACGGTCAGCTCCAATCCCAGGCAAAAGCCCGCCTCGCTTTCAATCGGTGTTCGAAGCAGGAACTCCCGCCGATAGGCCTTAAAGCTATTGGTGGGATCGTGCGTCGGAAGCCCCGTGAACCAGTAAAGCGTCAGCCCCGCGACGCGGCTCAGCGCCCCCTTTATTTTAGGTCCGCCGATCTGCTGTCCCCCCTTCATGTACCTGCTTCCGCTCACCACATCTGCCCCCGCCTGCGCCCGCGCCACCATTTCCCTGATGGCCGAAAAGTCGTCGGACAAATCCGCCATGGTGACAATAACCACCGGCGCCGCCGCCGCCCGCATCCCCGCGTCAATGGCATACCGCACGCCTCGCCCCAGCAAATTTTTCACCAGCCGCAATCCAGCAGGCTTGTCATCTTCAGCCAAAGCCGCGAGCGCCGACAGCGTATTGTCACCGTCAAAGTCGTAGCAGATCAGCAGTTCGTATTTCCCCGGCAACTGTGCCTTAGCCGTGCGACAAAGCGCGCCGATATTCGCGCCCTCGTTGTAGACCGGCACCACCACTGAATATTCCAGATCATTCGGCAGAACTGCTTCGGGTTGAATCACCTGATTGGTCATGCCGATTCACACCCGGCCGTGAACAATTTCCTGCCGGATCCACGAAATAACCTCATCCAGCATCGTGCTCAATGACGTGTTGGCCTCGTAACCCAGGATTTGCTTTGCCTTGCTGACATCCGGTACCCGCTTCTGAACATCGTAAAGGTAGGCGGTGTCACTGACATATTGAAATGGCGGCGCGCCCCGCCCGGTTCCGTGAATTTTTCCCCAGGTCAACTTCGCCAGCTCAAGCACGCTTGTCGCTACCGGCGTGGACAAATTGAAATCCTCGTTCAATGCAGCCGGATGGAAAATGCACGCGACAATGCCCTTCGCCAAATCCCCGCCATAGGTGTAGCAGCGAACTTGCTCCCCGCTTCCCAGGATATGCAGCGGCGACTGCCCCTTGATGATCTTTTGCGCCAAATCCGGCACCACATGGCTCATCGCCAGGCTGATGTTGCCGCTGGGCACATCCACATCCCCCAGCGCCCGCCGCTCTCCAATCCCCACGCAGTTAAACGGGCGGCAAATCGTGTAAGGCAGCTTGTATTGCTCCCATGCGCCCTTCGCGAAATATTCGCAGGCCAGTTTCTGAAATCCGTAGGTGCTTAAGGGCGCCGCGCATTCCGCCTGGTGCCCTTCGGGCGTTGGAAAAATAGTCGCGTTTTCAAACACCATGCTGCTGCTCAGCACCGTAACCTTCTTCAGCTTCCCCTTTTTGAATGCAGTGATAGCCGCATCAAAACTGGAAGCGATAATCCGCTCGTTTTCCGCCAGCAGATCGTATGCATATTCATGAAAATAGCTGATACCCCCGATCCGGGCCGCGCAGGCGACGAAATGGTCGCACGGCATGGTCAGCTCGGTCAGCAGCTTCGTATCCTTGGCGTCACCTTCAATAAAGTGATACCCCGGATGATTCTGATAGCTTTTTTCGACTTTCCCATACTTCGAGAAGTTATCAATCCCCACAACTTCATGGCCGGCGCTAAGCAACTCCTCAACCAGATAACCGGCTATAAACCCCGCCGATCCCGTCACCAGCGCCTTCATGATTTGGAATCTCCGTCCTGGGGGACGCAATCCCAGACATCCATCAACTTTTTTGCCGGGATCTTAAGCGATCGATACACCTGGTGCGGCGCGCCAATAAAAATAATGTCGGCTTCCGCCAGAAGCTTCTGCTCGGACACAAAGCTCGCATCCTTCACATAAGGATCGCTGCAAATGACCGATTTGCATTCCAGCATCAACAGCTTCCGCAACTTAAAACTCAGGGAATCGCGCGGATCGTCGCTCTCGGCCTTGAATGCCATCCCCAGAATGCCCGCCTTCATGTTTGAAAGATCCATCCTTCGCTTCACCAGGCTGATGAGGTGCGAAGGCAATCCCTCGTTAATCAGCATGGCCGCATGCCCAAGGATGAACTTATTTTCGCTGAACGCGCCCAGTTGCATCGTGTCTTTGACAAGGCAAGGCCCTGCCGCAAACCCCGGCCCCGGCATCCCGGACATGCGCGGATAATTAAACCGGCAACCATGCAGAATGCGGTCAAAATCCAACCCATGCTCCGAGGCCACCATGTAAAACTGGTTGACCGTTGCAAACTGGATATACCGCCATGCGTTGGTCATCAGTTTGCAAAGCTCAGCTTCCATGACCGACATCTCAACAAAGTCTTTGGTGAACTTCGCGAACAGTTCGCGCACCTGCGCGAGCGCCTGGCGATCAAACGCGCTGATGATTTGCGGGAGCTGATGGAATTCCCGAATGCTGTAGCCCTGCGCAACCCGCTCCGGACAAAATGAAACCGGAATGTCCAGCCCTTTGCCGCGGACGTAGGTTTGAATGAGTTTGCTGATTCCGGGGAAGACAGTGCTACGCAGAATGAGGATCTGCTCATTACGCAGATAATCGCTGCAATAATCGATCGCTTTATGAATCGCGGTGAATTGCGGGTTGAGATGTTCATCGACCGGCGTGCCGATGATCAAAACGATAAACTTACAATCCTTAACGCAATTGGGCGTCGATTCAACTTCCAGCAGGCCGTTTTTAAGAACCCGGTCCAGAATCTCCTGCCCTCCCTCTTCATTGAAGGGCATGATGCCTTTGCGAATCTTGGCAACGACCTTTTCGTCGATGTCATAAATGACAGTCTTTACGCCGCTATCGGCAAACGTAAGCGCCAGCGGCAATCCCACATGCCCACCGCCGCCAATCACGCAAACATCTCGATTAAAAATCGTCGAATTACTCAATGCATACTTCCGCGTCCGCTACAAAATGAGTGAATTATCCCGCGATTGAAGTGATTACACTCTAATTCAATTTCACCCCTCAGCCAAGCGCGCAATCATTATGTCAGTCACTTTTTTCGCATGACAACAAAGCGGCGCGCCGTTCCCAAGGAAACGGCGCGCCGTTTGAATTTCGCTCCCGATGAATGAACCCCGATGGGCTTATTACCTGCGTTCACGCAGCCATTTGAACCCGATGGGTCCAATCGCCGTGTATGTCAGGCGACCAGGCGCCGCATTTCAGGCCTTCTGCGATGCCGTCGAGACATCAGGCCGAGGCCGCCGAGAACCAATAGGCCCACGCTTACAGGTTCGGGCACGACCGCTACAGAAATGTCATTGATTATTTGTGGTGTCCCGGAAACACCGTAAAGCGACAGCGCGCCGCCATTGATGCCGGCATTGTTGACGAGGAATCCAAATTCAAGCCCGTATTGACCCAGCGTCCCATTGTTTCCAATGATCGAGTCGGTCGAATCATTCTGCGGTGTCTGCTGCAGATCAGACTGCAACACCACCCAGGGGGCGCCTAAAATATAACCAGCCGCCACCGCGATCGTGGCATGGCCGCGATAACCGACCTTTACCATATTGCCCGCCATTATCTGGTTGAAGATGTAGTTGGTTCCCTGAGCACTGACATCCTGCGGAGCGGCGATACCCGCGACGCCAGGATCAGTCACAGTGTTGCCGAAGGTACCCGTATTGTAATTTTGGTATTGCACCTGAACGATGTTCGCATCGTTGTTGTTTACCAGGTACTGTTCCATGCCCTTAAGCTGGTTGGTCCCGTTAACCCCGGCGTTGGTGTCCTGGACAGTATAAGTCGTTCCCGGGCCGGGGCTGTTCGGGGTGGCAACCTGGTCGAAATACTCGGCCCGGTTCTGACTCGATCTTCCCATCAAAAGATCCATCTGGCCGACCAGCGAGCTGCCCGCGACTTCATTCGTCGTGTAATTGCCATAAGGAAGCGGAGTGCCCGGTTTGAATGGCGTTGCACTTGGAGCCGGGCTGAATGTCTGGGTCGAACTGTTCGGCCCGAGCGGTGCCGGGGGCGTCGGCACCAGCAATGTATTGCCGGCATAAGTGGCCCCGGTGGGCTGACTGGGATTTTTCAATGTGCCGGCGAAGGCGCCGCGACCGGGCACGTTCGCGTCAGGAATAAGCAAACCATAAGTCGTTTTCAAATATGCCAGACCATTGGCGATCGCGGCGGGAGCGCACTGGTTATCCGCGGCATTGACATTAGGCACGCCAATTTCAATCGCTGTTTTCGTTAGCCCAAGCGTATTGAAACTAACGACACCGGATGGTGGAGGAGCAGCCGGGTTACCCCGGTTCGCGCCTTCGCCCTGTGCGTTGTACGGGTCAGCGGTGACAGAAAAGTTCGTGGGAGACGCGGAGGGCGCGGAAGCTAACGGAGTGGCTGAGTAGAATACCTGCTCGCTTGTGCTGGTATCAGTCGTGCCATCGGGCGTGTTGAGATTGAACGTCGTGTCCATGTGGGACAGGTTGGTGTTGACCGGAACGTTTTGAACCGCCCAGCCCGAGCCGTTGACGACGTTCAGATAGCCGTTGGTAATGCCCGTTGCAGCGCTGAGTTGACTGTAATCGGCGCTGATTTGCCCGGTATTGGAAACATCCGGCGAAGTATTGTCGAAATTAAAATCTAACTGTTGGAACGTAACGCCTTGGCCCGAGGTCACTTGCACCTGAGCGCTGGCATGGCGCGGAAGCGATATCAGCAAGGCGGCCGACCCGATGGCAATAACGGCAGACCGAAGTTTGCAGCGCATTTCGTTTCCTTACGTTAAGAAATCCTAAATTTGACGATGAACAACTGTGCTAAAAAAGAAGTGCTGGCCAAACCTCTCCGAGCCTCCGAGCACAGCCGTACGAAATTGTAATTGCGCCGGTCTACATTGCAAGTTAAAAATGGTTAAAATAATATGTCGTAAACTAGGCATTGTCCTCCCCTTTGCGTCAAAGCAATAGATGGAAAGACTTTCTGTACACAAACCGTATCAGCCTCCATATGCAGCATTTATGGGTAATATGCACGGAAAAAAAGTGCTTCCTCGGCCGTGCTGGTTTATTATTATCAGTATATCGACAGACCATTTTAATTAGAGATTAATGCGTCTAATCATCCTCCATTTGCGACAGGCGCTTCGGTGAGGAACGGGGCATTTTAAATGGATTTTATTTTGCGGCGGAGGGTCTATGGTGCACGCTTGGGACGCGATCCGTAGCGGGTGCCTTCCCCCGTATTGGTCGCATCCGCGCCAGACAGCGGACCTTTCGTGGCATTCGCGCCCCTTGAGATCATCTCCAGTGTCTTATCCTTCGGATGCCACCAGTACCCCTGCTGGCTTTCCACAATGAGATCAACCGCATCCTGTGGCCGGTCGACCAGCCGGAAGATGTCCAGATCTTCCCCGCCAATGAAATGCGGAATCATCTGCTGCCGCATCCATTCCACCAGCCCCGACCAGAATGGCGTTCCAAATAGAATCACCGGGAAAGATTCAATTTTCAGCGTTTGCACCAAAGTCATTGTTTCAAAAAATTCATCCAAAGTTCCAAAGCCCCCCGGGAAACAGATAAATGCCGACGCGTATTTTACGAACATCACTTTACGCGCATAAAAGTAGTGGAAATCCAGCGAAACAGTCTGGTATCGATTGGATTGCTGCTCCTGCGGCAGCGAAATGTTCAACCCCACGCTCTTTCCACCAGCTTCAAAAGCCCCTTTATTGGCAGCCTCCATGATTCCCGGCCCCCCGCCGGTGATGGTGGCATATTGAGCTTTGGCCAAAAGCCGCGCCGTTTCCTCAGCTTCCCGATAGTAATGATCGCTGGGGCTCGTCCGCGCGCTGCCAAAAATTGAAACCGCCCGCCCCACCGGCGCCATCGTCTCGAATCCTTCGACGAATTCCGCCATGATTCGAAAAACGCGCCAGCCGTCCGCCTGTTCAGGTTGAGCATTCGACATTGAATATGGCCTCAGAAAGAGTCGGCAAGGCGGCGCCGCTGAGCCTTAATGCTCAGTCGCCTCAACAAATACGATTTAACTCAATCCCATTGCCTGTTTTTTTGTTTCCCATTCCGCCTGCTCGCGTTTGTTCTCCGAAGCCAGCGGCTTGCCTGATTTGATCGCCTCAATCTCCAACCGTGTGAGGTGGGCCCCGCCCAGTTGATAGTCAAGGAATGCTTCAGCCGCGATGGGAACGATCGGCTGAATCAGGGCGAACATCGCTGTCGCGTAGTCGCGAATTTCCTGCTGCGCGTGCGCGTCCATGCGCAGCGAAAGAAAATGCAGCATATTGTGAAGATCGCACTTCCAGTACCATTCTGTGTAAACATTCACCGGCAACGCAATGCGTGCCAGTTCGCGGGCCACGCCCTTTGCCATCAGCTTTTCATAATCCGCATAAATGGATTCAGCGCGCTCAAGATATTCGGTGAATTCCCGGGCCGTCATCTCGTCGATCGGTTCATCCCCCCCCTGCCGATTGCTCACGCTTTGCTGACGGACGTTTTCCAGCGAAGGATGATAAAACCGATCGCGCACGACTGAATATCGTGCCGAGTATTCATTGACGTTCGCTGTCCGATGCCGAATCCACTGACGGGCCACGAAAATCGGCATCACGTGGTGAAATTTAAACTCCACCATTTCAAAAGGCGTCGTGTGCCGGTGTCGGGCCAGATATCGAATAAGACCCCGGTCCTCATTAACCTTCTTGGTCCCTTCGCCGTAGGAAACACGCGCAGCCTGAACAATCGCATAGTCAGCCGTCTTGCCCACCGGAGCCATTCGCGGCATCACGTCGCACAGCGCCACCAGCCCATGGTCGTGCACCTTCACTTCCCAACGGGCGCTGCCCCCCATCACGTCGAACATTTCTCCTTCCGGGGCCTTCTTTTCGATCTTTATTTGCGATACATCCACGTTCATATTTCTTATCCTGCTTGCGCCACTTGCATCGTACGCCAACTCTCCCGCACCTCAAGCATTGGCCCCGGCGGCCGCTTCCATCAGCGCATAGATCGCATAAAACGCGATTAGCGCAATGCCCTCCACGCGCCCAAGCCGCCAGCGTCCCAGGCCCACCGGCACCAGCAAAAAACCGAGGACGATCAGCACAACGTTATCGATCCGCCATGAAATAACCGAGAAGACAAGCGGAGAATCCTGGAACCTCATGCGAAACGACCAGCTTGCCGCCCCCGCGTGATGCACGTAGGACGAGCCGATGACCAGCGGCAAAAGCACGCAGAGATTCAAAATCGCGACGCCGATAGCGCCCGTGCCCGCCAAACACGCCAGGCCGCTCTGTCCGGCGCGGTCCTGCTCCGCCGATGCCGAACCCGTCACCAGCATTGGAATCATCAGAATCGGCGCCAGCGTAGCGACAACAATTGCGTTGCCCCACACCATCGGAACCTGCTGCGACATTTTCCACGCCCCCCATACCGCCGCGCTCGCCCCAATCGTGGTCACGGAAAGGAACATCGCAATGTTGAGTTCTCTGGCCCAGTTCACTGGAGCAATGGGATAAAAATAATCAAAGGTGCGCACCGCCGGCCGCGCCTGCGACGTTTGCAACTGGCTCGGCGAAGACTGGGGCTTATCCGTTTCCAGCCAAACAAACAAAATCACCAACCCCTCGAGCAGCAGCATGAGCGCATGAACCCAGGTCAGCTTCCCCGAAAAACCGGCCAGGAACGGAATCAGCACGGCGGGCAAAACAAAAAGCCAAAGTCTTCGGAGAAATGGAGAGGCATCGATGCTGTGGGTCAACAGCGCCAGGTAACCGAAAACCAGTGTAAGGCTCGCAACACTGGTGGAAAAAACAATCGTTAACGCCAGGTCGCGCCGCCCTGCCCGTGCCGCGATCGCGGTTGCTACCGCAATCGGAACCCAATGTCCAAGAGCCCGCATTCCGGCGGAAACCGTCCCGGCCAGCAAGTCGACCGTTGCCCGGGCCGCCGCGTAAAGCAGGATCGCCCCGATGATAAGCTGCATGCGCCCCGCACCCCAGACAAAATCACTGAAGCTCGACATCGTGGGCGGAAGTGTCCGAGAGATGCGCTGAAATGTAAAGTTCGCGGCTGAGGTGGGTTAATCTCAAGTCTCTATACGCCAACCGGCATGACCGCGCGCAGCCTGTCGATCACGCCCGGAAGGATTTCCAGGGTTTTGTCGATTTCCGCGTCTTGGGTGTAGCGCGAAAGGCTGAATCGCACGGCTCCGTGCCCAATCTTCGGGTCGATGCCCATTGCCAATATGACAGGTGATGGTTCCAGGCTTCCGCTGCTGCATGCGGCGCCGGCGCTGGCGCAGATGCCGCGTTCACTGAGCAGGAGAAGTATTGCCTCAGCCTCCAGTCGGGCGAACGAGATGTTCGAAGTGTTGGGCAGGCGATGGGCCGGAGAACCATTCACATACGTTTCAGAAATGTTCTCTAAAATCCAGCGCTCCAGCCGGTCGCGGCGTTCGGCCACCAAGGACATCTTCGGCAACGATTCCAGCGCCATGGCAGCAGCTTTTCCAGCGCCAATGATTCCCGGCACGTTTTCCGTGCCACCCCGGCGCTGCCGCTCCTGCGGGCCACCAATTAACAGCGGTTTCAGTCGCAGGCCGCGGCGAACATAAAGGCCGCCCACGCCTTTGGGCCCATGAAATTTGTGCGCCGCGAAACTCAGCGCATCCACCAGAGTTTTGCTCACGTCAATCGGGATCTTGCCCACTGCCTGCGTCGCATCACTATGGACCGGCACGCCCGCGTGCCTGCAAAGCTCAGTAACATGCTCGATCGGAAATATGACCCCAGTTTCATTGTTGGCCCACATCATCGAGACCAGCGCAACGTCATCTCCCAGCGCGTTGGACAATGCGTCCAGATCCAGGAGGCCGCCGTGGTCGACGGGGATTTTTACGATCTCACAGCCCTCCTTTGCCAATTGCTGGCAAAGCTCCCGCGTCGCCGAATGCTCGACTGTGCTCGTGATGATCTTCTTGCGGGGGGCGCGGTTAGCGAGAATCCCTCGAATGGCGGAATTGACTGATTCAGTACCGCCGCCCGTAAAAGTAACATCCGAATCCCGGCAGCCGATCAGAGCCGCAACCTGTATGCGCGACTCATCAATCGACTTGCGTGCATATTGACCGAAGCGATGGACGCTGGAGGGGTTACCGTAGTACTCCGTAAGAAAAGGCAGCATCGCCTCCACCACTTCGGGCGCGGGGCGGGTGGTGGCGTTGTTATCTAAATAAATTACGTCCATAGCGGCGGCAATCCAACGGATACCGGTGCACCAGAAATTTACGATACAGATTGATAAGGGGCTGCGGGGTTTTTGTCTACTGAAAGCGCGACAGCTCAAGCTCGCGGCGGCGCTGGCGCTCCGTCGCCTTACGCAGTGCCCGGCGTTCGAGCCACGTCAGGCTATGCATTCCGGAAGCGGAAACCTTGGCGAGAATCAGGTCGATGCGAGTGCGCTCAGCAGTCTCCTGCAGGGCAATCCGCCGCGCCCGATTAATGGCGCGGCGGCTGATGCGGCGGCGCTTCGGCTTCTCATCCGTGGCGTAAATACTTGCGTGATAATCAATTCCATCCTGCCAATCTTCCGGCCCGGCTTCCTTAAGCATCGCTCGCCGCTGGTAGCAGTAATAAAATGTGCTTCCCATAAGGAACGCGGTGAACCAGGACTGCGCGTAAATCGCCCAAATAGCCACCAACACCGAGCCAGCCATTCCTACCGTGCACGCCAGCATCATCGAACGGTAATGGCCCATGATCGGCCAAAGGGCGGCCTGAGCCATCTGCCCACCGTCGAGCGGATAAATCGGAAGCAGGTTGAAAAGCAATAATCCGTAGCTGATCGCGAAAATATACCAGAGGTAAAGCGCGGGGCTGTTATATCCCAGGTAAAAGCCAGGCCAGGGATGAAGAGGATTGAGGTGAACCTTGTAGCCGTAGAAAGCAATGAGAAGCGCCGCGCATATGATGCAGATAACGACGTTAACCGCCGGCCCCGCGGCGCTGGTGATAAAGCTGGCGCGGGCTCGATGCGGGGTATCCACCATCGCCAGCCCGCCCAGGGGCCAAAGGATGACCTCATTGGCGCTGCCACCCACGGCACGGGCCGCGAACATGTGCCCGAATTCGTGCAGGGTGATGATGCCGAACAGCATTCCCATCGTCAGGGCGCGTAGTTGAAGGGGGTACTGGTTTTCGTGATCGAAGATCAGAATCATCACGATCATCAACAGCAACGATGCGTGCGCGCGGACATTAACGCCGAATGCCTTGAAAAGGGGGACCGTTCCGTAAAACACCCAAAACAGCGGATTGGCGGAAGCGCCGCTCCGATCGCGGTAATAAGGTCGATCTTCCCAGCCCATTGGGTTACTTCCTTCAAACTCGGGCGCGGTTAAAGCGATCGTACATCAGAAGCGTAGCAATTGTCTTGCCATCCATGATTTCTCCGTGCTGAATCATCTCAATCGCTCGATCCAGCGTCACCGGAAGCAGTTCTATTTCTTCACCATCCTGTAATGCCGGCATCGATTTCTCCAGATCATAGGCGGCAAATGCATACAACCTCTCGGTCATAACACCAGGCGACGAATAAAACGCCCCGATCGGACTCAAACGACCCGCCAGATACCCGGTTTCCTCCAAAAGCTCGCGGCCCGCGCAATTCATCGGGTCCTCGCCCTTTTCCAGCGTGCCGGCCGGCAACTCAATAAGAACCTGGCCGACTGAATACCTTCGGTTTCGGATGAGCAGAACCTGCCCGTCCGGCAGGATCGGCAAGATCACAGCAGCCCCGTTGTGCACGACAACTTCCCGCTTGCTCTGCTTTTCCGTCTCTTCATTCAGTAGCCGGTGCACCTCAAGTTGCACTTTTTCACCTTTGTAAATCAGTTGTTTTTCAAGCAGACGATAAAACATGATCGCGGCTCCTTGAACCGATTATATCCGATTCTCCCGCGCGAAATGTACGCTGCGAAACCCGCGAAGCAAAGCTTTTTTGGTCGCGCAAAGAAGTTTGAATGTTCGCGGGTTTGCCATAGGCGAATGGTCCTCCGTCTGTTAGCTTGCCGCAAGGCTGACCAGCCTGAGATGCGAATTATCCTCACCCACTAAACTTCCCGCGTGCTGAACTATGCTATCTGCTGACCTTGTTCTATTGCTTGTCGTTCAAATTGGGCTGATTTTGGCGCTTAGCCGGGTCATGGGGGCGATCTTCGTTCGCATCCGCCAGCCGCAGGTGATGGGAGAAATGATCGCCGGCATCATGCTGGGACCCAGCCTCTTTGGTTTGTTATTGCCGCGCCAATTCGCCGACATTTTCCCTAAGGAAAGCGTCGCCTATTTAAATGTTCTCAGCGAAGTCGGCATCATACTTTTCCTATTTTTGATCGGTTTGGAACTTGATCCAAAACTGCTTCGCAAACGCGGCAATACCGCGATCATTATCAGCAACGCCAGCATCGTCACTCCCATGATTCTGGGCTCCTTACTCGCCCTGTTCCTTTACCATCGCGTTTTTCCTCCCAACACGTCCGTTCGCTTTGCGTCGTTCGCCCTTTTCATGGGCGCAGCCATGAGCGTCACCGCGTTTCCCGTTCTGGCTCGAATCCTCACCGAACGGAATATGCACAGAACCCAGGTTGGCGCCGTGGCCATTACCTGCGCCGCTGTGGATGACGTATGCGCCTGGTGCCTGCTGGCGTTTGTCGTGGCCGTGGCCCGGGCATCTGGCCTGGGTCCGGGGCTTTGGACGGCTTTTGAAACCGTTATTTACGTGGGGATCATGTTCTTCGCGGTGCGCCCGTTTCTGCGCCGCTTGGAACTTGTATTCGAAAGCAGCAATGGACTGAGTCAGAATCTTCTGGCGATCATTCTATTGCTGGTTCTTGCATCGGCGGTGGCGACCGAGTGCATCGGAATTCATGCCCTCTTTGGCGCGTTTCTGATGGGCGCGATCATGCCCAAGAATACCAGGTTCGTCCGGACTTTGACGGAAAAGCTGGAGGACATCACGGTTGTACTTTTACTACCGGTTTTCTTCGCGTTTACCGGGCTGCGAACGCGGCTTGGATTGCTTGATCAGGAATCGCTCTGGTTCTACACGATCTTAATCCTTCTCGTGGCCTGCATTGGTAAGTTTGGAGGCTCCACCATTGCGGCCAGAGTTTGCGGCATGAGTTGGCGCGACGCTTCTGCCATCGGCGTTCTGATGAACACCCGCGGGCTGATGGAACTGGTGATTCTTAATGTCGGGCGCGATCTGGGAGTGATCCCGGAAACCGTGTTCGCGATGATGGTGCTGATGGCTCTCATCACCACAGCCCTGACCACGCCGATCCTGCACTGGGTGCATCCACATGTGGAGTTGGAAGCCGAGGCGGCTGCTAAGACCGGACTGCGCGCATTCAGCGTGCTCATTCCAATCTCTCTGCCAGCCAGCGGCGGCCCGTTGACTGCGATGGCCGCCCTTCTGGCGCCAGCACTCGATCTGCCGCGCAAAATTCTTACCTTGCATTTGAAGCGCCCCAGCGATCATGACCCCTATGCGGTGAATCGCGAGGAAGCCCAGTCCGAGCGCGCCGATGCGCTTGAACCGGTTCTGGCGGCCGCGAAGGAAAAAGACATTGCGGCTGAGTCCATCGCCTTCGTGAGCCGCGATGTGCCCAGCGACATCGCCCGCGTGGCGCGCCTGCGCGGCGTAGACCTTATCTTGATGGGTTTCCATAAACCGGTGTTCGGAAAAGCAATTCTCGGTGGAACAGTGCATCGCGTGATGACCGCCAGCGACTCCGACGTCGCCGTGTTTGTGAACCGAGGCCTGGGCGAGATAAAAACAGTGCTGGCCCCCTATTTGGGTGGAAAGCACGATCGTCTGGCACTTGAAATGGCGGGCCGAGTCGCACGCAACAGCGGCGCTGCGTTAACCGTGCTGCATGTTGTTCCACCCAGGCGAGCCAACAGCGAGGCCGTGCTGCACGCGCGAACGGTTGTTGAAAAGACATTCGCCGAACCGCAAATCGGGACGCCGGTAAATTTCCAGGTTATTGAGGATTCGTCGCCGGTCGACGCGGTGCTCAAGCACCTGCGAGGATTCGACCTTGTGGTGATTGGTGTAGAAGAACAATGGGGCATGCAATCGCACCTGTTTGGCTGGCGGCCAGAGCGCATCGCCCGCGCGGCGCAAACGTCGATGCTTATCGTGCGTAAGTTCACCGGACCCAAGCTGAGTTCGGTTGACAATGCCGCCGAACCCATGGCGGTTGTCCATTCTTAATGCGGCGCAATCCGCTATAAATTGATATCGTTAACGCCATAACCACGACCCGTTGTGGATTGGTGGTTGAAAACCTCAGCCTGATTTGCATCCTCTGAATAAAGTGCTAGGGTGCGAAAGAGCAAGTGACGGTGTGGCTTTGAAGTACAAATTGATTGCCATCGATTTGGATGGGACGCTGCTCTCGCCCACCGGAACCGTAACAGCTCGGACCAGATTTGCGGTTCATCAATGTCTGGCAGCGGGATATCTGGTTTGTTTTGCGACCGGCCGAAACTTCACCGAGAGTCGATCCGTGCTGGATGCGGTGGGCCATTACGACCTGGCCGTCTTCGTCGGTGGCGCGATGGTGATCGACACCCGGGAGCGCGTCACGTTGCATCGCACGCTGATGAACCCGGAGCTGGCCCGCCAGCTTTGCCGTTTTTTTGAATCGCGCGGTCAGGTGGTTCTGGCCCTTCAGGACACCGGGCGCGCCGGCGTTGATTACCTGATCACCCAGGGCATCGCGCCGGACCCGGCAACGCTGCAATGGCTGAAGGTAACCGCGGCTACCGTGCACTGGGAAAAGAACTTGCAGGCCAACGCGCACGAGCACACGATTCGGATTGGCATTGTGGCCGACGATAAGTCAGCCGAGGCAATTAAATCAGAATTGATGGAAACATTCGGCTCCAGAATCGTCAGCCATAATATTTTGGTGCCCGCTTATGGAGTTCAGGTCGTGGAAGTTTTTGATCCAGCAGTGAATAAATGGGAAGGCATCCTCCATCTGGCCCGTCGACACGAGATAGACCCAGGCGAGATCATTGCCATCGGGGATGACGTGAACGATATCCCGATGGTGAGCCGGGCAGGTCTGGGAGTCGCGATGGGAAACGCAATTCCGGAGTTGCGCGCGGTGGCAAAACGCGTGATCGGCTCAAACGGCGACGATGGCCTTGCGGTTTTCCTGGAAGAACTGGTTGTCACGCACGCGGTAATGCCTCAGCTGTAAAAAATAGAATTTCTAGTCCTGAATTTTTTAACGGTTCATGGAAGGTGCGAAAGGAGTCGCAGGCTCTAACGACCGGCATGTTTGGATGCATGCCGGTCGTTTTTTGGGCTTCAGGCAAACGGGATTATTGGAGGGTTCAGAGCGATACGATCAGCAAACCTGATGCGTACCCCAGACCTTTACCGAGGCACTTCCACCCAGACGATTGCGTGTCTGAAAGCCATAGATTCCCTCCGCCATCGCAAATGGCAGCTCGGTCTCCGCCAGAAGTGATTTGAGCAGTGTCCACCTTGCCCTCCAACCACTCCGGCAAGCCCTGCCGCACCTGTTGGAGCTCCCCCTCGCCGCCGATTGGCCAGCGCCAAAGTTGCGACTGTTTTGCGAAAGGGCCGTCCTGAACACTAAATAGAACTTCGGATTCTAAGACAGCGACAGCAAGGGAATTGGTTATGTTCAGGCCATTCGCCATTACTTCCCACAGCTTTCCGCCATCATGGCTTACACACAAACCGACCGCTGCGGCAGCCGCGACAAAGCCCGGCCGGGACGGATGGGCGCGTACCTCATGGACATCGAACATGATCGGGATTGTCGGTGTCCAGGTTCTACCTCGATCCTGCGAGCGAGGTAAACCACCGACGTGAACCGCTGCGATCAGTGTTTCTCCATCGCAAGTCGCTGCCAATGACCTGACCCCGAGCGGGGGTCCTCCAGCGCGCCACTCGCTGTGCCCCGGCGTTTCCTCGAACCCTTTCAGTCTCTCTATGTCGTTGCCATTCGACACGCGTACGATTGCGGCTTCTTCGAGGCCTCCACCGAGGAGCGCTCCATCCATCTCCAAGATAGACTGCATTCCGAAATTCGTGGCCGCAAGCTGAAACCAGATTCGATCGTGAGAGCGCCGCCAGAGTTCTTGGTGATCTACTACAGCAATGCAGCTGCCGTCTATTCCAGCAGCAAGCGGGCCGACGTTCCTCCCTGCGAGTTCCTGTCCCAGCTCTCTTGCTTCGCTGAAGACGCGACATCCTGTATCAGTTCCAACCAGTACCTGAAGCATGGGTCGCTCCTTGTGAGCTATGACTTAGCCAGCACGGTATCGTCCGGAGCTGTGGGAACCCGTTTATGCCCGTCGACTCTGTGCGGCCCCAGTTCAGCGAATCTCCCGACACCCTCAGGCGTGAGCCGGACTACGTGGGCCCTTATTCGAAGACCCAGGTCGGATCGTCGGCGGTGTTGAAGTAGACCGTGGGGACCGCGACGTTGAGCAACCGGAGATAAAGGCAAAGTTGCGCGCGATGGTGGATCAGGTGATTGATGCTCCAGACGCGGTAGACCAGAGATTTCGGACGTGTGACCATCACCTTTGCCCCGTTCCGCATTGACCACGGCTTATTGTAAGTAGCCATGTCAAATTGCTCGGCGGCGCTTTGCAATCCAGCAGCACTCCGATCGAAGATTTCCAGTAATTGTTCGCGACTTTCAAGGGTTTTCGGAGGCCGCGGCGCGGTGGCTGCGTCCAGCTCATCCTGGGCGAGCGATACCCTGGCCCAATCTGGAAGCGTCGCGACGTGCAGCGCCAGCTGGCCCAGATTCATCGATTTTTCGTGCGGCTTCCATCCGTAATGCTCAGCGGGCAGACGTTCGAGGACAGCCCGGGTTACTTTCAGTTCGCGTTCCAAATCGATGAAAGCGACTTCCTTGGATGAGGGGGGAATAACGCTCATTGCAGTTCTCCGCAACAGGGTGCTTTACGAGACAAAATCCGCGCCGATCGCCTCGGGTTGGCTGGCGAGGGGTTTGCCTTCCGCCGCCCAGAGGAATCCACGGCGCATCAGTTCGAGAGGCTCGGGCATCGCAATCGTGCGCGCCTGATGCCCCAGTGAATTATAAAAAACTCTGCCCCGACCGAACATTTTCGTCCAGACGACGGGCATATCAATCGTGCCGTTGGTGACGTGCGGGCCGTCGGCGGTTGGGAAGCGGGTGGTAGCCAGCACGCGGACCGCCGGATCGACGTGCATGTAATATTGTTCGCTGGTCACGGGGAAATCCGTCATGCCTTCGATAATAGGGCTATTGATGCGGGTGAGATGAACGGTGTAGGTGACGCCGTCATATCCGGGGTGGGCGACCCATTGGCCGCCGGTCATGAATTGCCACTCGGTGCAATCGCGGAATGAATCGCACATGCCGCCATGACATCCGGCGATTCCCACGCCCGATCGCACGGCAGCAAGAACCGGATTCACCTGCTCGGGCGTGATCTTTCCCATCGTCCAGACCGGAACGATGAGATCGAGTGATTTGAGACGCGCCTCATCCTTGAACGCGTCCAGCGAATCGGAAACTTCAACCGCAAAATTCTCGCTTACCAAAAGATCGCCAAAGATTTGCGCCACTTCTTTGGGTTGATGTCCATCCCACCCACCCCAGACGATTAATGCCTTGCGGCTCATGGAAAGCTCCGCTCAAAACGACGAAATCCAATTCATTTAATTCTTCTTGTCATCCAGAAGGACGCCGGATTCCGTGTAAACGGCGGTTCCCTCGGTCGTATCGGGCCTCGTATAAGGCACGATATAGGTTGCCGAACCGTTGGGGTCAGTTCGCATGCTGGGATGATTGATATTGGCGTAAGGGTGCTCGGCGGCGAAGGCGGCGCGGACACCGTCCGGCAGCGCGGTATCGGAAACGGATTTCAAATTTGTCGCGCAACCAGAAGCCACGAGGGTCAGCAATATCCACTTAGGCGCAAAACGCATGTTGAATTTCTCCCGCCACGAATTTCACAGGTGAATCGATCTTCCATCGGCGACGCCCGCCGCTTCCATGATGGCTTCGCTGAATGTCGGGTGCGGGTGGATCGCTTCGATAATCTCCGCTTCGGTGGCCTCCAGCTTTTTGGCAATGACCAACTCCGCCAGCATATCGGTGACGTTCTCGCCGATCATGTGAACGCCCAGAAGTTCGCCGAACTCGGCGTCGAAAATCAGTTTCACGAATCCATCGGTTTCCCCCATGGCCAGGGCACGACCGCTGGCGCTGAAGGGGAATTTACCGATCTTCAGCTTGCGATTGAGCTCGCGCGCTTTGCGCTCGCTGATCCCCATGCTGGCCACCTGGGGATGCGTGTAGGTGCAGCCGGGGATGGATTTGTAATCCATGTTGTGATGGGCGATGCCGGCAATGCGCTCGACACAAAGGACCGCCTCGTGGTGGGCCACATGGGCGAGATCGGGATGGCGATATCCGCCCATGCCTTCCTGCTCCGGCCAGTGAAGGCTGATGCAATCGCCCACAGCCCAGACGTTTTCAAGATTGGTGCGATATTCGGGATCGACCTTCACCCGGTTCTTAAACAGCTCAAGCTTGGCCTCGGAAGCCGCCAGGCCTTCAACATTTCCCATCACGCCGATGGCGACCAGCACCACATCGGCTTCGATTACCCCGGGCTTGGCGCCCGACAGCGTTAGCTTTACGCCGGTGGGCGTTGTTTCGACCTTGTCGGTTTTGGTCTTGATTCGCACGTCAATGTTGCGTTTGGCAAAGACGCGCTCCAGCAGCATGCTGACGTCATCATCTTCATTGGGGAGGAGATGATCGAGCATTTCGACAACGGTGACTTCGGTGCCAACAGCGTTGTAAAAATCGGCGAATTCGCAGCCGATTGCGCCCGCGCCAATGATGGCCATTTTCTTTGGTTGCCTGGGCAAATTCATCGCCTCGCGGGAGGTGATGATGCGCGTTCCGTCGAAGGCAACGCCGGGAAGTGGCGTGGCCCGCGCGCCGGTGGCGAGAATGATGTGCTCGGCGGTCAGTTCTTTTACGCCTTCGGCGGTAGTAACTTTCACCCGATGCGGCCCAAGCAACTGGCCGACGCCGGATTCCCGCTTCACTTCATACTTGCCGAAGAGGTGGGCGATGCCCTTGCTGAGCCGATCGGCAATGCCGCGACTGCGACTGATCAACTTGGCGAAATCGACCGAGAGGTCTTTGTATGTAACGCCATGTTCAACCGCGTGAAGGCGGAGTTTGCGGATGAAGGCGCCGTCATCGAGCAGCGCTTTGGTGGGAATGCATCCCCAGTTGAGGCAAGTTCCGCCGAGACTTTCCTTTTCGATGCACAGGACGCGCTTCTTGAGCTGGCCGGCGCGGATGGCGGCGGCATAACCAGCTGGGCCACCGCCGATGACGATGATATCAAACTGATAGTTCGCCGCTTTGGGGGCGGGCGAGGCCTGTGGCTGCGAAGTCTGTGGACCGGGAGCCCGCGGAGGCGCTGGCTGTGAAACCGGGGGGTTGGGCGATACTGGGGCTTTGCCAGGCGCCGCTGCGGGGTGCGCGGCAACTGGCGATGCCGTCGTCGGCCTGGGAGCCGAAGCATAGCGCTTCTTAATCTCTTCGGGGTTCTCCGCGCCGGTGGCGATGACTCCAATAGCGCCGCCGACCGGCACTTTTTGCCCTTCCTGAATCAGAATGACGGCAAGGGTTCCTGAATCGAACGCCTCCATGGGCATGGTGGCTTTGTCGGTCTCAATTTCCGCGATTTCTTCACCGCTGGCGATCTTTTCACCCTCTTTTTTGTTCCATTTGACGACAGTTCCATCCGTCATGGTATCGGATAACTGCGGCATCGTGATTTCAACGGGCATCCCGGGCGTCTCCAATTCTTCGATTATTTCGTTTTAGAGCGGCGAAATCATAGAATGGACCGAGTTGGAAAGCGAGGGAGCCGGTTGAAGCTGACGGAGGACTCACCTTGCCTAGGCCAAAGGAATTTTCTTGCTCGGAACCCTACCGATGGCGATGATGGGGTCGTACGCGCGAGGGACAAGAATCTGTAAGCATTCCGAATATAGTAGTTCTTCCATTTGTTTAATCCTCGAAGGAGTTAATGTGGCCATGCATCCGCAGTGCAAAGAACTTGCGATCGCTCGATCTGTAAATCAGCCGGCGGTTGAATCGCTTGAGGCGCGCCGGCTGTATTCGGTTTCCTTTTCAATCAACATTGGAATTCCGGTTTCGGCTTCGGCGCAGGCCGGCGGGTTGACGTTCAGCGTCAATACCAGCAAGGCCACCACGCCTTTCGCATCGTCGCAGTTTGGCAGCGTTGCCGGCGGCGTCCTCACGGTTGCAGGGACCAGCGGGAATGACCGCATTGTCGTGGAGCTTGTCGGGGGACGTTATGTGGTTCAGGAGAACCTTCAGACGGAAACGTTTGACGCGACGCTGGTGCAGGAAGTCATCGTTAACGCGGGCGCTGGAAATGACACGGTGGTGATGGCTCCGGACCTGACGGTGGCCGCTGTTTTGAACGGCGGGCCGGGCAACGATTCGCTGCTGGCCGGGGCTGGGAACACCACCCTCAATGGCGGCGGCGGAGCAGATACGCTCGTAGGCGGCGCGGGCAATGATTCCCTGGTCGGCGGCGGCGGCAACGATCTTCTGGAGGGGGGCAGCGGCAGCAACGTGCTGTGGGGCGGATTTGGAAATGACACCATTCTCGGCGGATCCACGACCAACGTGATTTTCGGAAGAGCAGGGAACGACCTGATCATTACCCAATCGGGCGCGAACGACACGGTCTTCGGCGGCGACGGGAGAGATACGCTGCGCGCGCTGGGGAATGACGTGGTTCCTGACAGCGATGTGGAAGTCATTCTTCATCAGTAACCTGGCCCACGCGCCTTTTCGGCTGCTGGGTCCGTAACAGACACCTCGAATTGACGCCGACGATTAATTCGTCTGGCCAACATTCCGCATAGCGGGACCGTTTGAATTTCCAAGGGCAAAGCCGGCAAATATTAATCGGCCCCGCGCGTTTCCCGGCGATGAATTGACGCCCCGCCTTGGAGAGGTAGACTGACCCTTCTCCTCATGTTCCCGTAGCTCAATTGGATAGAGCGTCGGCCTCCGAAGCCGAAGGTTGTAGGTTCGAGCCCCACCGGGAACATTTGCACTTTGCTGGGTTGCAAGGTCTGGTTTGGCTTTAGGGTTTCTGGGTTTCGGTTCATTCCTCTAGCAATTTTCTAACAAATGCCCCGAAATGCCCCGATCGCACCCCCCCTATAGTGGGGCATTTTTCGAGAAATTGCTTTTTGCGGCCCCGTGCCTGGTGGCGTGAATTCTGGAGAACGGGAATGGAAGCAATTCCATACCTGGCATGATACCCGATCTTTTGTTAGGTGTCAAGAGAAAAAGAAAGAGAATTTAATCGCGGAGTGCGCTTGAGACGTGATGGCGGCAAGGTGGGAAATTAGGACACAGCAGACGAATCGATTTGGACTTTGCAGGGTGGCGGGGCTGCATATCAGCGAAACGAGAGAGAGGCAAGCACAGATATTTTGGATCATCTTTTTTCGCGCATTCGCGCAGCTGGGCTTGCTGGGGGTGGGTTAGTAAACGCTGCACGATCAGGAATTTAGCATCTGCTGCGCTGAAGAACGCGGAGGATGCGGAGCAGTGAATATTAGCGTTAGGGGTTTGTCCCGTACATGAAAAGGTACGATTGGTCAGGGCAGCACATCTCTGTAGGCTTCACCATAAGTCATTGAATAACGGGTTGCATCTCTTTTGGGGGTGGAATGATTTTGCGTAAGAGGGTTGACGGGCGTGTTGTGCCGCTTTTTTTTGTAGTTTCAGGGTTGGTGGCTTGCCTTGGATTTGCGTCTCCAACATTGGCCGACCCAAGTTATTCTATCAGGCCAATGGGCTTGGCCGGAAGTGGTTATAGTTTTCAAAATAATGGGCAAACAATTCAAAGCAATTATGTCACGCAGCTAAACATTGCTGGGCAGGTAGACGGCTTTACCTACCGATACACGTCCGCGGGGAAACAAATCGGCGTAGATACGTGGTTTTTCGACGGAAGCAATACCGAGCAAATCGGATTGACTGGAGGTAACTACGCGTATGCGGTTGCTGGAGGCGTGTATCAATATGGCGTATCGGACCAATTGAACAATGCCGGGCAAGTCTCGGGCGCTTCGGAGCGCTACGATGCTGGAGGCAACTCGCTCGGTGTCGACACATGGTTTTTCAACGGCAGTGGTACGCAGCGAACTGGGTTGACTGGGAACGTCTACGGCTACGCAATGGCTGGAGGAACCTATCGACTCTCATTCCAATATCTAAATAATTCGGGCATCTTGGCCGGCTCTTCGAATCGCTATGCTTCGACCGGCGCATCTCTCGGAAGTGATAGTTGGCTCTATAACGGGTCCGTAACCCAGGAAACGGGTCTGATTGGAAATGGCTACAACTATTCCACAAGCGGTGGCACTTTTGAAACCTCGAATGTAGTGAGTCTCAACGACGCTGGACAGATTCTTGGTCAATCCGCGCGGTACGATCTTTCCGGTAACGATCTCGGTCAGGACGTGTGGCTGACCAGAGGGGGCGATACTCAGTTAATTGGACTTTCCGGCGCAGGCTACAGCTCTTCCGCAACGATTTCAGGTGGTACTTACCGAAGTAGCACGGCGCAGGAGTTGAGCTCTGGCGGGCAAGCCATCGGGTATTCTTATCGTTTGGATGCTGGGAATGACTTCCTGGGCGAGGACAGCTGGATCTATAATGGCGCTGTAACTCGACTGATTGGCCTGACAACAAATCAAGAAAGTTATCTGGCAGCGGGTGGAGAATATCATGAAAATGAGCCCATAACCTTGAATAACTTCGGAGAAGTCGCTGGGAACTCTGCCCGCTTCACCGCCAATGGCGGAAGACTCGGCCAGGATAATTGGCTCTTTGACGGAACCAAAACACAGCAGATCGGCCTGACGGGAGGAATATATGGTTATTCTGTTCCCGGCGGCACCTTTCAAGCCAGCTCTATTAGAACTCTGAATGATCAGGGGCAAGTGACCGGGGTATCGATTCGTTATAATTCAACGGGTGGTCGCCTTGGAGCGGACTGTTGGTTTTTCAATGGAAGCTCAACTCAGCAAATTGGACTGACTGGCGGCGCCTTCAGTTACGCGACGACGGGCGGAATGTTTCAATTCAGTAGTTCGGGTGTTTTGAATACAAGGGGACAGGTGATTGGGTATTCGAATCGATATAGTACGACAGGTTCGAGTTTAGGTAGAACCAGCTGGTTTTTTGATCCGTCGACCGGGGTGATTACACCGCTGCAGTTTAGTGTAGATTCAGCGAATAACTTCAGTCTTACAAGCGCGAATGTTCTGACAGATAGCGGGCTTGTCCTCGGTTATTATGAGCTTTATAGCGGTGCAACAGATGAAGGACAGAGGGCATTCTTTTGGAGTCTTTCAGGCGGAGTGCATGATCTGGGTTCGCTGGTTGCTGGGGGATTGACTGCGTCGGGATGGCAGGAATTGTTAGATGCCAGTGGTGCTCAGGGGAGTGAAGGGGATGGATCATCACAATTTGTTATGGGGACGGGCATGCGGACTAACGGGGAGTACGCTTACCTGCTCGTCGCATCGGTCCCGGAGCCGACACCAGCGGGCATTTTGCTTTTGGGTGGGATGGGGTTGCTGGCGCGTCGGCGGCGGGTCGCGGTTAGGGGACACGGTCGCTGAATAAACTGGGATTTGCACGGCCGGGTGCGATTAAAAACGCGGGAGAGGAACCCTCACCTCCATCTCCCTGGGCTGGGAGAAAGTTAGAATGGGGGCAGGGTTGACACTTTGGGTGGGCGTTCTGATACTCATTTCCTGGTGCGACTTTTGCCCGTTCGTGTGTTGGACCAGGAGTTTTCGTGAAATGGATGTCTGGGATTTTGGTTGGGTTGCTGGTCTTGCAGGGGTGTAAGAGCGGCGGGTCGATGCCGGGGGGTGAGACGGCGGCACCGGCTGTTGCGCCTCTTGCCGCGCCGGTTTCCTCCGCGGCGGCTGGGGCGCCGGCGGCGCCTGATTCTGGTGACCAGGTGATTGCGACGATTCGGGGGGACTCGATTACGCGGAATGAGATCGATCCGGTTTTGATTGATGGGTATGGGCTTAATGTGCTATTGACGCTGGTGCAGCGGGATCTGGTGCATCAGGAAGCGGCGCGGATGAAAGTTGTGGTTACGGCGCAGGATATCGCGGATGAGCAGAATTTGACGCTGCGGGCGCTGAAGAAGGCTGCTGAGCGGGTAGACCCGGTGACGGGGGCGACCTCGCAGCCCGATAGTCCGGATGATATTACGCCCGAGGAGGCGACGGCGCTGCTCAACCGGGTTCTGGAGCAGAGCCATGTGAGCAAGGCGGAATTCAATGTTGTTGTGGAAATTAATGCGTATCTTCGCAAGATCGCGGAACCGCAGGTGCAGGCGCAGCTGACGGACGAGCAGATTCGCAAACATTTTAACGCGATGTACGGGGAGAAGGTTCTGGTGCATTACATCGTGGTGGACACGATGGTGGATGCGGCGCAGGTTCGGCGCGATCTGAGCATGGGGAATACGTTTGAAGACGTCGCGAAAAATCGGAGCAAGGATTGGCGGACGGCGGCCGCGGGGGGCGAGCTGCCACCATTTACACTGCAGGACAATCGGTTTCCGGATGAGTTTAAGCAGGTGGCGTTTCTGCTGAAAAAGGGAGAGGTTTCTGATCCGCTGCAGGTTGGGAAATTCATTTACATTGTGAAGCTGATCGACCGCATTGCACCGGAGCATGCGCGGTTTGAAGACTACCGCGACACGGCGCGGAAGGACCTTTACGAGCAGGCGATACAGGCGGCGATTACGGCCATGCGGCAAAGCCTGGGGAAGATGGCGCTGACCTCGATGCACATCATTAACCCGGTGCTGAACGCGCAATGGGAACAGCGACTGGCTGCCAAAAGCGGCGAGGTGCATGACATGAATTCGATCCGTCACGAGATGGATCAACAGCGCAATGGGGGGACGACGGGGACGACGATGCCGAGCACGCAGGCTTCCTCGCCGTTTGATAGTGGAACGACGCAGCCTATAATGCCGGAGATGGATCATTCATCCACGCAAGCAGGCGTTTCAGCGGCGACTGAGCCATCAGCCGGGCCACCGGCGACGGCGACCATGCCGGCCACTGGTCCCGGCGCGCAATAGAGCGCGTGGGCTGTGTGCCGGCGGACATTTCTTTTTGTTTTGATTATTTATTTAGCGGCGGCGGATTTTGGATTGGTGTACGCACCTTTTCCCGCGAGCCCCCACCCCTGGCTCCCCCGGAGTACCAGGGGAGGGGAGGTCGGTCGTGGTAGTCATAGTCCGATCTTCATTTGATTGGCTTGTTGCTGGCCGCTTGCGCGCACTGGGTTAAACTTCTAGTATAATTGGAATTGCCATGAATCAAGAACCAACAAATCAACAGCCGTTTAAGATTGACGTTTCGGGGCGGATTGCCCGGTTGCCACCGTATCTGTTCGGACGCATTAATAAGATGAAGTACGACAAGCGGGTGGCGGGCGTGGACATTATTGATCTGGGGATGGGAAACCCGACCGATCCGACGCCGGAATCGGTGATTGAGAAGCTGTCGGAAGCGGCGCGCGATCCGCGGAATCATCGGTATAGCGTGAGCAATGGCGTGGCGGGGCTTCGGAAGGAAGTGGCTAAGAAATATCAGGACAAATATGGGGTGACTCTTGATCCTGAGACGGAGGTGATTGCCACCATTGGGAGCAAGGAGGGGTTCAGCCATCTTTGCCTGGCGCTGCTTGGGCCGGGGGATACCGCGATTGTGCCTGACCCGGCTTTCCCGATTCATATTTATGCGGTGGCGATGGCAGGCGCGAATGTGATTCGGGTGCCGCTGGGGAATGACCAGGCGTTTCTGGATCGCATCGAGAAAATGATTGAGGGAATGTACCCGACGCCCAAGCTGCTGATATTGAATTATCCGCATAACCCGACGGCGATGACTATTGACGCGGCGTTCTGGGACCGGGCAATCGCGCTGTGCCGCAAGCACGGAATCATGATTATCAGCGACTTCGCCTATGGCGAGGTTTGCTTTGATGGATATAAGGCGCCGAGCTTTCTGGCTGCGAATGGGGCGAAGGAACTGGGGGTGGAATTCACGACGATGTCGAAGAGCTACAACATGGCTGGGTGGCGCATTGGGTTTTGTGCGGGGAACGCGCAGATGGTGAAGGCGCTGGCAACCATTAAGGGGTATTACGATTACGGAATTTTCGCGCCGATTCAGATCGCGAGCATTATTGCGATGCGCGAACATGCCAATGTGCCGGCGGAGCAGAGCAAGCTTTATGAGCATCGGCGGGACGTGGTGTGCCGTGGGTTGGATCGGCTGGGGTGGACGTATGAAAAGCCACGGGCGAGCATGTTTGTGTGGGCGAAAATTAAGGAGGAGCATTTAAAGGGTGAGGGGACGATCGATTTTTGCCTGCGAATGATGGACGAGGCGGCTGTTGCTTTAGCTCCGGGGGGCGCGTTTGGCGAGGCGGGCGAGACTTTTGTGCGGATCGCGCTGGTGGAGAATGACCAGCGTTTGCGGCAGGCGATGCAGAACCTGGAGCGGGCGCTGAT
Organism: Planctomycetota bacterium; assembly: GCA_030775485.1. Classification (GTDB taxonomy): domain Bacteria; phylum Planctomycetota; class Phycisphaerae; order Tepidisphaerales; family Tepidisphaeraceae; genus JALYJB01. The sequence continues at coordinate 45,443 of JALYJB010000027.1, forward strand.
TCCGCGTTTGCCGAAGCCCAAGCGGCAGGATACGGCGACGGCATCGCCTTCCTAGAAGGGACTTTGATTGCGATTGATTGCCCTCTCCCGCCCTTGCTGGTGGGAGGGGGCGTTTTTTATGTGGCAGGGGCCGCATTTGCGCTGGAAATGGATTCAATCGGGGCGGCAATCTCCAATGGTTGCGGTTGCTCGACAATTTTGGTCAGGGGAAACGCGGCACGAAGCTGGCTGCTCAATTCTTCGCCGTGCTGGGTCCATGCATCAGCCACCTTTTTCAGATGGACCTGACCCTTGCGCAGCATGGTTTCGGCGAGGCTGAGAATCTGGGCGACGAGATCGGTATCGTGTAAAGCCAGGTCGCATTCGACGACTTCCTGGAGCATGCGCTCGGCGAGGACTACATAGTCATGCCAAAGGCCCAGCCATTCCTGCATGCGTTTGAAGAGCGCGGTGATTGGTTTGGGAAGTTTGGCCCCCTGCTCCCTGGCCATTTCCAGGGTGTAACGGAGTGATTTGCCAGCGATGCGCAGTTGATGGGGATCGACACGGCGCTCTTTGTCGCCGGGGCCGGATCGGGTTCTGATCAACTCGACAGCCTGCTCGGCGAAGGCATCGAGGCGCAGGTGAACGGATTCCGCGAGAAGGCTGCTGACGGCATCCTCGGCGTCGGCGATCTCCTGCCGGAGGCCCCACCAGGAACCCAATCGCGACAGCATGCGGGATGGGGGAACTTCGTCTTTGGCATCCTTTACCACCTGCTGGCGGCATTGGATAAAGTGCTCCTTGAGCCAGTCCACCGCGCGGGCGTATTTCGCGGGCTTGATCTCCCCCAGATGGTCGAGCATGACGTCGAGATCTCTTAAAGGCCCGAGCTGTTTGCGGAGTGTTCTGGTTACTTTGGCGAACGGTTTCTTGCACCGAGCCGATACCACCGGACCCAGCAAATCAGTGGCAGCCTTCAAACGGCGGGTTGCGACGCGGGCATCATGCACGGCATCGACATCTTCGCCGCGCAAGGCGGGGGCGATCAGCTTGCGGAGGTCTTCCACCAGTTCATCCAGATAATTCATCAGGGGAAAGGTGTGATCGGAACTCTCCATAAGGCGGTGATTCTAACGATCCTTCGAGCGGTATACAGCGCAGGGGCGTTTGGCCAGTGAACTAACGCGAAAAGGAGCGGTGAAACGGTCGTGTTTCGATTTTCCACATTTCGTATATAATTCTGGGCTCCTCGAATCGAATGAAATGATCGACACGCATGGGTGACAGAGCAGGAATGATGGAGCGAGAACGGCAAAAGACGGTTGGCAGGGAAGCTAGCTTCACTGGGCGCGGGCTTTTTTCCGGGGAAGAGGCGACGGTGACGATCGGGCCGGCCAACCCGGAGGCTGGGATTACGTTTGTGCGCGAGCAGGACGGAAAAAGCGCGTCCATCGGCGCGATGATTCAGAATGTCCTTAAACGGCCGCGACGGACGTGCCTGAAGAACGGGACGCTGATGGTTGAAACCATCGAGCACTGCATGGCGGCGCTGGCGGGCCTGGGGGTGGATAACGCGGTGGTGCGCGTGAGCGGCGGGCGGGTGGGAGAACTGCCGGCCGGGGATGGTTCGAGCCGGCCGTTTGTGGATCTTCTGGAAGAAGCGGGCATCGCCGAGCAGGATGCGGCGCTGAATCCACTGATTATTCGAAAGCCTGAGCAGGTATCGATCGGCGATGCAACGCTGGCGGCGTTGCCGGGGCCGACGGATCGGCTGGAGATTATTTACGACTTTGAAGCTGGCGCGCCGCTTGGCCGACAGGTTTTTCGCTACGCGCTGTGTAACGAAAACCAGGGAGATTTTGCCAAGCAGATCGCACCGGCGCGGACGTGGGTGTTCGAGCACGAAGCCAAAGAATTGCAGTCGCGCGGATTGGGCACGCATTTGACGCCCAAGGATTTGCTGGTCATATCGCCCGATGGTCCGATTGATAACGCGTTTCGATTCGCGGATGAATGCGCGCGGCATAAGGTTCTCGATTTGATCGGCGATTTGTATCTCGTCGGACGACCTTTGCGCGGCAGATTGGTGGCGCACAAGAGCGGACATGAGCTGAATCACATGCTGGTGCGGAAGTTATTGCAGCAGCAGGAGAATTTTGGGCGAGAGGCGCTGGTGCATCGAGAGGGGGCGCTGGATATCCGAAAAATTCAGCGGATCCTGCCCCACCGCTATCCGATGCTGATGGTTGATCGGGTGCTGGAAATTACCGGGGATACGAAAGCCGTCGGGATTAAGAATGTTACGTTTAACGACATTTTTTTCCAGGGCCACTATCCCGGCACCCCGATTATGCCTGGTGTTTTAATTGTCGAAGCGATGGCGCAACTGGGCGGCCTGCTTCTGAGTCAAAAGCTGGAGCACACCGGGAAGCTGGCGATTTTGCTGAGCATGGACAAGGTGAAGATGCGGCACCCGGTAATTCCGGGCGATCAGTTGCTGCTGGAGGCCATAACGGTGCGGGTGAAGAGTCGTACCGGGCATGTGCGCTGCAAGGCGTTTGTTGGAGACAAGATGGCGGCTGAGGCCGACATTAAATTCATGCTGGTGGATGCCGAGCCTGTCTGAACGATTTAAATCGACGCCTTTTGCGTCGGGAACAATAGAACAGTTTTTTAATGCCATTGATATCGCCACATTCCTGCATAGATCCGAAGGCCAATATCGCTGACGATGTTGAGATCGGCCCGTTCTGTTGCGTGGGGCCGGATGTTGTGCTGGGGTCGGGTTGCAAACTTCTCAGCCATGTTGTGATTACGGGGCGGACGACGATTGGGAAGAACAACACTTTTCATCCCAATTCTGTCGTTGGCGGCGCGCCGCAGGATAAGAAATATCGCGATGACCCGACGCGGCTGGAGATTGGTGACAACAACCAGATTCGCGAAGGGGTGACGATCCACATTGGCACCAGTGCCGGGCTGGGCTTCACGCGGATTGGAAGCGACAACCTGCTGATGGCGAACAGCCATATTGGCCACGATGCGCAGTTCGGAGACGACTGCATCCTTGCCAATAACGTGATGATTGCCGGGCACGTTGTTTGTGGGGACCATGTGAACATGATGGGTGGGGTTGGCATCCACCATTTTGTGACGATTGGTGAATATGCTTATCTGGGGGGGGCGGCGCGCATCCACCATGACGTGCCACCTTATGTGAAGGTGGATGGGGCCGATCAGGTGCGGGGGCTAAACACTGTTGGGCTGCGCCGGGCCGGGTTCTCCCAGCTTGATATTGATGAGTTGGAGGAGGCGTGCCGGCGATTGTTTTACCGGCGCAAGCCGCTGGCCCGGGCGATGGAAGAATTCGATACGGTGAACGGGATTAACCCGCATATCAAAAAGTTGGTTGAGTTTTTGCGCCGCCGTGGTTGCGGGAAGCATGGGCGGTATCTGGAAAGCTTCCGGCAGGCTTAAAGGTTTTGGGCAATAGGCGGCTAACCGCTCTTTTAAATTGCCGCTTTACGTAAATATAGTATTTGCCGATATATAAGACTGTATGTTTGCAGCGGCTTAGCTTGTTTGACTTTGGAATCGGTTCCAATAGGATCAAACTTCAGCCTTAAAAAAGGCGTTTTCAGGCGCGGCGTCAGGCTAAGGTTTTTGTTTGCCGCCAGCGATGCTTGCTTATGCAACATGCTGACTCGATTCCGCAGCGCGGCGGCCCCTCTTCCAGCCAGCGAATCATGCTGCGGCCAAAGCATGGCTGGCAGGCTATTGATCTGCGCGAGCTTTGGAATTACCGGGAACTTCTCTGGATTCTGACGCTCCGCGACGTGAAGGTGCGGTATAAACAAACTGCATTGGGCGCGCTTTGGGCGATCATTCAACCGTTGCTTTCGACCATTATTTTCACACTGGTCTTTGCCCGTCTGGCGCAATTGCCGACCGATGGCGTGCCCGCCCCACTGTTTTATTACTGTGGGATGCTTCCGTGGCAGCTTTTCGCCAATTCGCTTACCAACGCGGGGAACAGCCTGATCGGAAACCAGAATCTGATCACCAAGGTTTATTTCCCCCGGCTGGCGATTCCCATTTCAGCGGTTATCACTGGATTGATCGACTTCGCGATCGCGTTCAGCATTTTGCTGGTGATGATGCTTTATTATCACTGGCCGATCTCCGCGACGATTCTCCTGATGCCCTTTTTCGTCATCCTGACATTTTTGGCGGCGCTGGGAGCTGGGCTGTGGCTTTCGGCGCTGAACGTTGAGTTCCGGGATGTGCGTTACATCATTCCATTCCTCACGCAATTCTGGTTCTATGCGACGCCGATTGTTTACCCGTCGAGCCTGGCCAAGCAACAGTGGAAACGGAACCTGATGGGCATCAACCCCCTTTCAGGCGCGGTTGAGGGATTCCGCTGGTCGGTGCTGGGCAAATCGCCGCCGAATGTGATGCTGCTGGTTTCGGTTGTGACCATTCTTGTGGTTCTCGTTGGCGGATTGTTTTACTTTCGGCGGATGGAGAAGACTTTCGCCGATCTGGTTTAAAAGATCACATGAACGATGTTGTCATCAGCGTTCGAGGGTTAGGGAAGGAGTATCGCATCGGCGAGGCCGGTTCGCGTTTTCGCTATAAGAGTTTTCGCGATACGATCGCCAACACTTTCAGTGCACCATTCCACAAGCGCGAACAAACGAACGGTGATATAGCCACGGACAATACCTTCTGGGCGCTTAAGGATGTGAGCTTTGACGTTCATCGCGGCGAGGTGATTGGGATCATCGGCCGCAATGGGGCGGGGAAGAGCACGCTGCTTAAGATTCTTTCCCGCATTACCGAGCCGACGGAGGGGGAAATTGAAATTGTGGGTCGCGTGGGAAGCCTGCTGGAGGTTGGCACGGGGTTTCATCCGGAGCTTACAGGGAGGGAGAACATCTTTCTCAATGGCGCCATTCTGGGGATGCGGCACGCGGAGATCGCCAAGAAGTTTGATGAGATTGTCGCGTTCGCCGAGACCGAGAAGTTTCTGGACACGCCGGTGAAATATTATTCGAGCGGGATGTATACGCGGCTGGCGTTTGCGGTTGCCGCTCATCTGGAGCCGGAAATTCTGGTTGTCGATGAAGTGCTGGCGGTGGGCGATGCTGAGTTTCAGAAGAAGTGCCTGGGCAAGATGAATGAAGTGGCCAGCCAGGGGCGGACGGTTTTGTTCGTCAGCCACCATATGACCGTTGTGCGCGAGCTTTGTAAAAATGCGGTGTGTCTGGCTAACGGACAAGTGCAGGATATTGGCCCGGTGCGTGAGGTTGTCGATAAATACCTCGCGTCGACACTTTCAGCCGGCACTCAGGTTTATGACAACGGCCGGTGCGCCGTGGGGCTGGTGGAAATTCTGGATGCCGAGGGAAACGCCGTCGCAACTGTTGATGCGGGCGCGGCGTGGTCGATTCGCATTCATTACGAACTTCGGGAACCGATGGTTACCGGGGCTTCCATTCGCCTTACCAGCTCGCGCGGGCCCATTGTGATCGACGCCCATGAATTCATCGGCGGTGGCGATATGCGGCAAACGGGGCGATACATCACGACCTACGATATGTCGGGGGCGGCGCTGGCGCCGGGAATGTATTTCGTGTCCGTCTTTCTTATGGTGCATCATGGCGCGGTAAATCTGCTTGCGAACACTTGCGCGACCATGACGGTTGTCGGAGCACTTCGCGGCTACCAGGGCAGTATTCGACCCTTTGACATTGATGGGTTTATCTACCTTCAACCAAAGATTGAAACAAAGTCCGTGTCAGGCAACGCAGGCTCGCTTTTAAGGTGAAGCATGTCCAACATAACGCAGCCAACATCGCTTTATAAGAGTGAGACTTCCAAACATCGGGAAATCGTCGCTCCGTATTGCACCGGCGTGGGCATGGATATTGGGTTTGGTGGCGACCCGGTTTCGTTGACCGCATTGCGCATGGATCTGCCTCAGCCGTACGCCTTCACTGGAGAGTTTCCGGTGCAGTTGCCGGGGGATTGCCGCGATCTTCGGTGGTTGCGCGACGACGTATTGGATTATGTATATTCCTCTCATGTGCTTGAGGACTTTGACGAGAATGAGACTGAGCCGGTGATGCGCGAATGGAGCCGGGTGCTGAGAGTTGGCGGGCGATTGATTCTGCTGCTGCCGGATCAGCAACGTTATCTGGCCTACTGCCAGTCCGTTGGCATTAAGGGAAATCCACACCACTCGATCGCCCATTTTTCCATTAATTATGTTTTGGATATCGCTAGCCGACTGGGCAATCTTGAATCCGAAGCGCAGCAGCTGGATTTAGGAGACTATTCTTTTGCTCTCGTATTAAAAAAGATCAAGTCGGTTTCCGCGATCAACGAGACCGAAGATTTGCGAACAAAGGTGCATGCCGCCTGGCGTGAGCGTGATGAGCTTAAACTGGCTGTGCGGGATCGAGAGAACAAGTTGCAGCAGATGCGGATCGGGAATCTAGCGCACAAAGCGGCGCGGGTATTGCGACGAATCATTTCCGGCGGTGAAAAGAAATAATTTCTATGCCATCGGACCCAGGGCAATCGGTGGCCCGTGAAACTTTCGTGAAGGCATCGCTGCCGCGACGAGCGTGGATCGCCTTGCGCAATCCGGGCCGGATTTGGCGGGGGATGCGGCTTACCAAACATATCCGCGCGCTTAGGCGCAGCGCGAATGGTCCCTTGGTTCTGGTTAATCGTGAGGCAGGCATTGGCGATATCATCTGCACGTTCCCAGCAACTCTTGCGCTGCGAAAGAAGCATCCGGGGTGTATAATCGTATATGCAACCCGGCACGAGTTCGCGCCGATCGTGGAGATGGGTTCTTGCGCGGATATTGTCGTGGGACACGATTACAAAACGCGCGACCCGCGAATCAGGCCGACGGATTTTGATTTTGTATACGCTCCGAAGTTACCGGACGAAGTTCCAACTCCGGACCGGGCGCATCTCCACCTGGTCGATGAATTTAGCAACCAGATGGGCGTCGCTCCAGTGGACCGACAGCCCCGCCTGACGCTGCCGGTCCAACTTGTCAGCACTCTTTCCACCCAATTGTCGGCGGCGCGAACTGGCGTCGGCCCTCTCATCGGGATTCACATCGGGCCTTCGTGGGCTGTGCGTGAATGGATCAATTCGCGATGGGCTGACCTTACCGCTAAACTGGTCACGGAACTACAGGCGACGGTTATTCAATTGGGGACGGACACCGACACGGCGCGGGGGGAAGTGGACGTGGAACGAATTTCCGGTGCTGTCAACTGGGTAAATCGGCTGGCGTTAAAGGAATCGATTGCTGCGATCAAGGGTCTTGATCTGCTGGTGGGGATTGATTCGGGGCTTCTGCACATTGCGGGCGCGGTGGGCACGCGGTGTGTTGGAATATTTGGGCCGATTGATGCATCGCTGCGGCTACCACCCGCGACGCCGGGTGAGGGATGCGCCGGACCTGTCCCTTGTTTGGGCTGCCATCACCGACTCCCCCGCCTTCATTGGCGGTCCGGTTGCCCCTACAATATTGCGTGCATGCAAACGCTGGAATCTGAAACGGTGTTCGATGCCTGCCTGCGCGTTCTGGCGCGGCCTGGAAACAGCGGTGGAGGTATCGATCATCCATGAAGATTTGTTTCATTTCCACGTTGACGGCCGACCCCTGGGGCGGTTGCGAAGAGCTTTGGGCCGCTACGGCGCGTTATGCTTTGGCCGGCGGGCATGAGGTGAGCGTTTGCGTCGTGCGATGGCCTGAGCTGGCAGGCCCCGTTGCGGACTTGGGCAAGCGCGGAGCGCGGATATTTCAATACCAGCGGCTCAACACGCGCTGGGGCCGAATGCGTCATCGGGTGGGTTACCGGCCATTTGCGCCCTTGACAAAACTTGATTTTGACGTGATTTGCATCAGCCAGAGCGGCTCGCACGATATCGCACTATTTCATCGCATTGAAGAGATTGAAGAGCTGACAAAAGGCTTCCGGATACCTTATATTTTGATCTGCCAGCTCACCAACGACTGGGGGTTTCTTCCCGCACATGTGTTTGAACGCGCGAACCGTTCCATGGAAAAGGCCGCAGCCGTGTGTTTTGTTTCTGACCATAACCGCCTGCTGACACAGCGGCACCTGGCGCGGGACTTGCCTAATGGCCGGGTGGTGCGTAACCCCGTGAATCTTTCGAGTACCGATTCGGTTCCATGGCCAGAAAATTCAAAAGCTATTTTCTGTGCCCCGGCTCGCCTGGACACGGCGCATAAAGGGCAGGATATCCTGCTGACGGCCCTTACCGAGCCGCGATGGCGCGATCGGGACTGGGAACTGTGGCTCTGCGGCAAGGGGCGCGATGAAGAATATTTGCAGCGCCTTGTCGCCTATTACGGACTGGAGGAGCGGGTTAAATTCCAGGGGCATAAAAACGACATTCGCAAGCTTTGGGGAGCAGCACATCTGCTGGTGATGGCTTCGCGTTATGAAGGCACTCCTTTGGCGCTCGTGGAAGCGATGCTGTGCGGGCGTCCCGGGGTGGTGACGGATGTTGGCGGGAATGCCGAATGGATTACGGAGGGAGTTAGCGGATTCGTGGCCCCTGCTGCCACTTCCGCGAGTTTTGGGGCTGCGCTGGATCGAGCCTGGGGAGCGCGCGAACGCTGGCCCATAATGGGGCAGGCAGCGCGGGACGAGGCGCTTCAGCGCTATGATCCGCAACCGGAAAAAACGATATTCGATCTGATGATCGCGGCGACCCAATCGCCAAAATTGCAACCGGCCTGAATAATGACGCCAATCGGATTTGTTTTGTTGACGCACAGCCGCCCCGGGCAAACCCTGCGCCTGGTCCACACGCTGAGCGCTCAGTTCGATCATCCGCCCATTGTAATTCACCACGATTTCGGGAAATGCGACTTGAACGTTGCGGAGTTTCCGGCCAATGTGCAGTTCGTGCGGCCGCATTTGAATACCGGATGGGGAACTTCGGAAGTTAATGATGCGTTTGTGCTGGGCCTGGAGGCATTATTTCGCTGGGATCGCGCTCCGAAATGGTTTGCGCTCTTAAGTGGTGTCGATTACCCCATTAAGCCAGCAACTCAAATTCTCGAGGATCTGAATACGGATGCCTACGACCTTTACATCCAGAATAAGGTGATCAACCGGCTGGATACCGATTCTTTCGGTCACGAAATGGCACACCGCTATTTCATTCGCGGCATCAAATTGTGGTACATCGATTACAAGTTGCGCCTTCGGTGTCGTCCGACGGGGATTCCCTCGCTGGTGTCGAAACTGTTCCTCCCCTGGTCGAAATCGTTTCGATGTTATTCGGGCCTGGTCTGGTGCTCGGGCAATCGGAAAGCCGCGGAGGCAATCATGGCCTTGCATCCGAGCAATAGCCTAAAGAAACACTATCGCACCACCCCCTGCTCGGACGAGTTTTATATTCATAGCCTGGCATGCAATCAACCGGGACTGCGGGTTTCTTCCGATAACAAACGGTACATCGATTTCAGACCGGGTAAGCCCCATCCCCAGACGCTGAGGATTGACGACATTCCCGCGATGGTCGCCTCAGGCGCTCATTTCGCCAGAAAATTCGAGCAGGATGACCCGGTGCTGGACCGCCTGGATGAGATCATTGGAATTTCGCCTGCGACCACCAGCAACATGCAACCTGCGCCAAGTTCACAGAAATGAGACGGAGTACCCTCGAACAGTAGCATGACCGATCCCTCATCAGATTCCCGACCGACGGCCAATCCCGTGAAAGTGTGGATGGTTTGCACCGGCGTAGGCATCATGAACCGGGGCATTGAAAGCTTCTTCCGCGATTGCTTCGATGGTTTGCATCCCATGGCCGCCGCCAACGGCATTAAGCTGGAATTGCTGAAAGGACGCGGACCGGAGGGGCCGGACGAACGAATGGTCTGGTGCCTGAATCGGACTGGAAAACTGGCACGGCTGCTGGGATTTGCGATTCATCGCAACGGGTATGTGATCGAGCAGCTCTCCTCGGTGATTCCCATACTGAGGCGCATTCGCCGGGAGCGCCCGGATGTCATTCTTTATAGCGATTGCAATCTGGCGATGCGGTTGTATGCCTATCGACCGATGGTGGGCGTCCCATTTCGGTTGATCTATTCCAATGGCGCCCCGCTGCATCCGCCTTTTTCGCGATGCGATCATGTGCAGCAGGTTCATCCCTTCTATCTGCGGGAGGCGCTGGATGCTGGGGAGGAGCCGTCGCGTCATTCCCTGGTGCCTTACGGTTTCAGCATCCCAACCGGGACCGCGGATTTTGATCCCAAGTTTCGCGCCATAGCGCGCGAAGAGTTGAACCTGCCGAAGGATCGCCCAATCGTGCTGAGCGTTGGATGGATCAGTGGGTTTCACAAACGCATGGACTATTTGATCAGCGAGATCGCGCGATTGCCGCAACCGCGTCCATACCTGGTGATGTTGGGCGCTATGGATGAGCAGACGCCGCCAATTATTCGGCAGGCGAACGAGGCGCTTGGCTCGGAAAACTTTACGGCACGATCAGTGCCTTACGAGCAGGTAAATCGCTATTACCAAGCTGCGGATGTGTTTGCGCTGGCGTCGCTGGTTGAGGGGTTCGGGCGGGTATATGTCGAAGCATTAATGCACGGACTTCCGTGTGCGGTAAACGACCACCCCATCATGCAGTACATCCTGGCGGAAGAGGGAACCTACGGCGATTTTTCCCAGCCGGGCGTTCTGGCGGGCATGCTATCCACGTTGCTCGCCCAACCACTGGACCCCCTGGCAATGGCGCGAAGGCGCGAGACCATGCGCCGCCGTTTTTCCTGGGAATCGGTGGCGGGTGATTACTTCCGAATGTTCAAGACTGCCGCGGCTCATACCGTTTCTCCTTAATTCGCGCGCGTCACGACGTAGGGTGTGGAGCAGACCGTTTTGATCAGATCACCATTGAGACAGACAACACGCCATGCTTCGATCGCTGCGTCGAACAGTTCTTCGTAATCGCGATAGAATCGGTTCGACCAATGGTGGC
>JALYJB010000028.1 GCA_030775485.1 Planctomycetota bacterium
ACAACGGCACCGGAGCCACTGCGGCACAACTGGCGCAGTACAATGCACTCGCCGCCAGCTTCGGCATCTCCGCCAGTCAGATCGCGGCATGGGATAAGTCAATCTCGGCCTTGCCTGAACCGGCGTCGGTCAGTCTGATCGGCATCGGCGCGGTGGGCCTGCTGCAACGCCGTCGCCGCCGCAGCAACAGCGAAACTAAATAAATGAATTATGAATCGTGGAACAGAATAGGAGGTAGACTTAACTAAACTGTTCAGCGTAAAAGGATTTGAGGATTGTAGCTTTGTGTGCAGCTTTTAGTGTGCGTACTCTTTAACAAAAGAGGAGAGGATTGTATGCGGCATTCAATTAAGACACTCGGCATCGCAGCCCTGCTGGGCCTTGGACTGATGGCATCATCAGCCCGCGCCGCCGAAATTATGAATCTGACTGTTACCTTTACAGAAAACGGGACTAACACCGGCGGCACCTGGTCGGCGTTTGAACAGAATTCGGACACGTCCCTGACCAGCGGCCTGGCTGGAATAAAGTTCGACATCACCGTAACCGGTGGCGTTACGATTACGACCGGCGCAAATAAATTGCCCTTTGGCTCCGACGCCTCATTGGGCGGAACCGGCTTTTCGGGAAATAGAACCAATGGGGTTCTGGGGGGTGGAATGATCACTGGGATGACCGCCAACCAGTCTACGTCGAACACGCTTAACAATGCTGGTGATGTGACGAGCATCTTCCCCGGCGTGGGCAATGTTGCCGAAACCCTGAATGCAGGCGACGATGGAAGTGGTGACGGCGGAGTGGGTGATCAGCCAGGAAATATCACGCATGTGACTGTCGCGTTTCCAGCTCTCATTGCCTCTGGAACCTGGAGCGATCCCACAGCGGGTCCGGGCAAAATTTTCGTATCGACTTCAACCCTCCTGACCACGTTACTGCCGAACCCGCTCCCAGCAGCAACGACCAGTGGAAAGTCCGTACAGACGTTCAGCCCGTCGGCGATCAATTCGACTCCGGCGCTGATCAATCAGCCGGAACCGGCGTCGATTGGATTGCTGGCCATTGGCGGTTTGATGGCGTTTGCTCGCCGTCGATCGGTCAAGGCCTAAGTTCCGATATGCAAGCTGGGCGCATGGATTTCTACCATCCATGACGCGTGTATAGTCCTCGAGGTCGCGACGGAAATCGTCGCGACCTTTTTCTTTTGTGCCAGACTTGCCTGGTTCTGAATCAAAGGGATTACCGCAGCCTGATTCGACCTGGCTGTTCACACCGCGGATATATTTTATTTGTTATACTGGCCGCGCAATTCATGTCAGCAGCTAACCGATGGCAAAACTGGTAACGGTACAATCCATTGATCGACGCGCCCTGGTGCGCCGGCACAACTGCGTTGTCACCGGTCTTGATCCCTTCTCTGCGCTGTCGGTAGGGAACGGCCACTTCGCCTTTGCGAGTGACGTAACCGGGCTGCAAACATTTCCCAAGCCCTACAGCGAATTTCCGCTTTGCACGACCTCGGAGTGGGCGTGGCATTCTTCACCACTTCCGGGGGGAATTGATGCTGGGGCATTTCGCTTTAAGGATTATGACACCTATGGAAGGCCGGTGGGTTACGCCACCGATTCCAAGGGGCAGGAAGTGCTGTTCAACTGGCTGAGAGAAAATCCACACCGATTTCACCTGGGCAGGATCGGACTGGAGCTTGTTAAGGAAGAAGGTTCGGTCTTTGGCCCGGAAGACCTTACGAATATTCGGCAGGAGCTGGATCTTTGGACCGGCGAAATCGATAGCTCGTTCAAGGTTGGGGGGATTCCGGTTCGCGTTCGGACGTGTTGCCATCCTGATCTGGACTTGCTCGCGGTGAGAATCGAATCGCCCCTGATTGAAATGAAGCGGCTCGGGGTCGTATTGGAATTCGGATACGGATCTCCCAAGATGGAAATGGTGGATTGGGAATCGCGGGAAAAACACAAGACACGGATGACGCCACGCGAAGGACGGGCGGATTTTTCGCGTGAAATGGATGACGAACATTACTCGGTAAGCATGGCATGGGCATCCGGAAAATTGAATCGGCGCGGGCCGCACGAATTTGTGCTGAAAAATCGATCGCATGATGAAGCGGGCAGTAACATCGCTTTGGAGTTTGGGGTTGGTTTTTCGCCGGGTGAACCTCCGCAATCGCTTCCTGATTTTGAAAGCACGCGCGCCGCCAGCGCCACCCATTGGGAGAAGTTCTGGACCACGGGGGGCGCAATCGATCTATCGGGGAGCACGGCAGAGGCAGCGGCTGAACTGGAGCGGAGGATCGTCCTTTCACAATATCTGACCGCCCTGCACTGCGCCGGCTCGATGCCCGCGGCTGAAACGGGGTTGCTATTCAATAGCTGGTATGGAAAGTTCCATCTGGAAATGCACTGGTGGCACAGCGTGCATTTTACCGTTTGGAATCGCTTTGAGCTTTTCGAAAGAAGCATGGGGTACTACCAGCGAATTCTGCCGCTGGCGCGTGCCAATGCGCAGCGGCAGGGTTATGCGGGGGCGAGGTGGCCCAAAATGGTTGGCCCGGAGGGGCGTGATTCTCCCTCGCCGGTGGCGCCGCTCCTGATCTGGCAACAGCCACATCCGATCTACTATGCTGAGCTTTGTTATCGTGAACGTCCCGGCCGGCAGACCCTGGACCAATGGCGAGACATCGTCTTTGAAAGTGCCAATTTCATGGCGAGTTTTGCCAGTGGGGAAGCCGGTGGGCGGCTTATGCTGGGGCCTCCGTTAAAAACCGTTTCGGAGAATACCGATCCGCGCACGACCATCAATCCAACGTTTGAACTCACCTACTGGCGTTTCGGGCTAAGCACCGCCCAGCGGTGGCGGGAGCGGTTGGGACTAGAGCGCGATTCGAAATGGGATCATGTGCTTGCCCTGCTCGCGAGGCCGGCAATCAAGGACGGCCGATATCTCATGCAGGAGGGCATGATCGACACGTATGAAAAGTGGAACTGGGAGCACCCAGCGCTGTTGGGCGCTTGCGGTATGCAACCGGGCGACGGAATTGATCCTGAAACCATGAGGCGGTCGGTTAAGAAGGTGATGGAGTGTTGGCAATGGGAGCGCGCCTGGGGTTGGGATTTTCCGATGGCAGCGATGTCTGCCGCCCGGGCTGGGGAACCGGGCCTGGCGGTGAAGGCCCTGATGATCGATGTTCCGAAGAATCGATTTCACCCCAACGGGCACAATTTTCAGCGCCGCGGCTTGACCGCTTACCTGCCAGGCAACGGCGGGCTATTAGCAGCAACAGGAATGATGGCGGCAGGTTGGATGGGAGGCCCTAAGACAGATGCTCCCGGCTTTCCCCTGGATGGCGGGTGGCGGGTACGATCTGAAAATATGAAAATATTGCTATAAATACATTTTCAGAAAAGGGTTACAATCGTGTAGCCATTGGGTGATCGAGGAAAAGAAGGGTCGGGGAACTTTTCCAGTGGGGATATTGGGCGTCTGGCCAGTGTTTTCCCGAAAAAAATTTTATTTAACAATTACAGTTGGCAAGGCCAACGGTCACGATATACTAATGAAGCGGCTAAACGCCCCTTCGACTATCGGCTTCCTTGCCGACGGCGTTTTGGAAAAGATCAATTCTGCGAGCACGTTTGGAGTTGCATATGCGTCGTTTGAGGGCGTTTACCCTGGTCGAGTTACTTGTTGTGATAGGTATTATTGCAATTTTGATTGCAATTCTGCTGCCGGCGCTAAGCCGGGCACGCCAACAGGCGATGTTGGTGACGTGTGCTTCCAATCTTAAAATGATTGGGATCGCGACCATCAACTATGCGGTGGATAATCAGGGGTATTTGCCCCAGCGCGTGGAAGATGGAAATTATTGCATCGCGACGCCGGGCGGCCTTGGTGGTCCGCCTTCGTCGCCACTCCCCTGGCCGGCGACTGGTGCTAAATACAACAATGCCCCTGACAACGAAGTTAAATTCTTCATGTTTTTGAATTACCGTGTGGCAAATGATCCGTATGTTTTGAAGAATTTCAAAAACTACCAGGACACCGGTGCAAATATTGGCCGGTTAATTAAAGCCGGCTATCTTGGCAATGTTCCCATGCAAGGTCCTCCGGGCTTTCAATTGCCAGGCGGAGGAACTCCGGGTCCGACGGATTTATATTGGGCGATTAATGATGCCACGGTTGGGGCAATGCGGTTCTGCCCAACTCAAGCCGCCGATCCAATTTTCACCACGGCGTGGCAGAGTTCCTACTTTTTCAACCCAAGCTGGTTAAACATGGCTGATGGAGTTCCGCTGGCCAGCACACCTGGACAGAAAGCAACGGCACCAACGGACGGAACGTACAACGAAGCGTACAAGGTTACATGGTATCAAAAGATCACGAAGATGCCCCCCTATATCGCGCTGGCAACTGACATGATGTACAATGTTGGTCTTGCCGCATCCCATATGCCAACGAAGAATTATGCCACATGGAACCTTCTTTTTCCCGATGGACACGTTCAATCCGTAGGAGACAGACAGGTGGAAGAGTGGATTAATGATAAAACTCGCCCCGTCAACGGCCTTCATCGCCTTGATGACATGATTGACATCTTGGAAACCGAAGCCGACGGCCGCAATCCTCTGAAGGCTATCGCATATCCGAGTGCACGGTCGGTCAATGGCATCGCGTTTCGTGAAGCGAATCTTAAGGGTCCCGATAAGAATGGTGATACCCGTTATGCCCAATACGCCAATCACGATTGAGTAATTTCATCTGCTGCAAATGGCGGCTGATTGACAATTCAACATGAGACATCGGATTCGATGTCTCATGTTTTTTTATGCGCGCATCAGATGTTCGCTTCCGCCGGACGCCGGCATTTCTTGACGTCGTGGCAGGTTGATCTAAAATCGCCCGTCTTTAGCGCTTGAGGAAGCAATGTGCCGCTGCTTAGTGCATAGCAATCATGTTGCAGCATGCGGACCTTGAAGGCGTCAGGTCATCATTCTATGGATGCGGATTTAGCAGCCAGCGCTCCCCCGCCGCTTTCTGATTCTTCCGCGCGACGCATTCGCTT
Organism: Planctomycetota bacterium; assembly: GCA_030775485.1. Lineage (GTDB taxonomy): Bacteria > Planctomycetota > Phycisphaerae > Tepidisphaerales > Tepidisphaeraceae > JALYJB01. The sequence goes on from JALYJB010000028.1 coordinate 5,078, forward strand.
GCCGCGCTTGCAGGAGATGGGGTTGCTGCTGGTTATTGCGGTGATGTGGGGAATCCTCAGTTACTTTGGATATCGCAATGCCGATCCGGGGCAGAACAATCTCTTCCTGAATCCATCCAATCTTGTCGAGCAGATCGCCACGCCGATGTCTTACTACGCGATCATGGCGGTGGGAATGACGCTGGTGATTGTTTCGGGTGGCATTGATATTTCGGTGGCTTCGACGATGGCGCTTTCGGCGCTGGGTTCGGCGGCGATTCTGCAATATATCGATCCGAAGGCTTCCGGCTGGAAGGTTCTGCCGATGGCGATGCTGATTGGGCCGGGGATTGGGCTGCTCTGCGGGCTTTTTAATGGGCTGCTGGTCGTCCTCCTGGAGGTGCATCCGTTTATTATCACGCTGGGGACGCTTTCCATCTATCGATGCCTGGCGACGGTAACCCACCAGCAGGCAACGCTCCCCAGCGCGGGCAGACGATTGCCCCATGCCTTCACCGAAAATTTCATGAAATTGAAGCTGACGATCTGGGGAAATCAGCTTGAACCGATGCCAATGGTCATCATGTTTGTGATTGTCGGCATTGGCTGGTTCTATCTGTCAAAGACCGTTGGGGGCCGGGAAATCTACGCGTTGGGCGGGAACGAAGAGGCCTCCCGGTTCAGCGGATTGCGGACGAATCTCATCAAGCTTCGCGTCTATGCGCTTGCGGGACTGGCCGCGGGAATTGCGGGCATGGTGTCGCTGGGGAATTTTGGCACGGCTTCCACCAGCACCGCCCAAGGGTACGAGTTGACCGTGGTGGCGGCGGCAGTCGTGGGTGGCGCGAGCCTCAGTGGCGGCCGCGGGACGGCACTGGGAGCGATCCTGGGGGCGCTGATCATTGCGACAATTGAAGACGCAATTTATGTAATGCACTGGGAATCGGAATATCGCCTTGGCATCGTGGGCAGCGCGATCATTGTGGCGGTTGCGATCGACAGGTTTAATGACAAACTTCGGCTTCGGCGAATTGGCGGCGCCCGAGCCAGATAAAGTGGTTGTTGCGAGGCGGCTGGAATTTGAACATTCGGCCACTGGGGACTGAATGTTCTTCTTGTGGAGAAGGAATATGAACGAAGCGCGGCGGATCTGCGGCAAAATATGCACCGGATTGATGCTTGCGTGCGTGATTGCGGTGGGATGGAGTTGCAGCAAGCCCCCGGAGACGGCATCCAGCAATTCCTCAGCGCCGGCAAAGCGCAAGATTCGCATCGGCATGGTTGCCAAGAGCGAAGTGAATGATGTGTTCCAGGCGGCTAAGACCGGCGCCTTTGATGCGGCCAAGGAACTAAGCGATAAATACGGCGCGGATATATCCATTGAATGGCGCACGCCTTCCAGCGAAGACGCGAACAAGCAGGTTGAAGCCATCCGCGCGCTGGCGAACGAGAAGGTGGATGGCATTACCGTTTCCTGCTCGGATGCAGCGACCCTGACGCCGGCAATTGATGAGGCGGTCGATAAGGGCGTGCCGGTTGTTTGTTTTGATTCCGACGCGCCGGACAGCAAACGTTTGTGTGATTATGGCACCGAGGATGGACCCTGCGGGCAAATCATCATGCGCGAGCTGGCGCGGGTCATGGGCGAAAAAGGCACGGTCGCTATTCTGGCGGGAAATGAAGCAGCGCCGAATCTCCGTTTGCGGGTTACCGCGGCTCGCGAAGAACTGGCCAAGCATCCGAATATGAGCGAATTGGGCGGGACCAACGGGGTGTTCCATCACGAGGAAACGCCCGAGAAGGCGGTGGAAGCCGTGGACCGCGCGATGGCCGCGAACCAGGGTAAAATTGACGGATGGGCAATGATTGGCGGCTGGCCCCTGTTTACGGATCACGCCCTTAAGTGGGAACCGGGCACCGTTAAGTGCGTCTCCTGCGATGCCCTGCCCAAGCAACTTGAATATCTCCGCAATGGGCAGGTTCAGGTGCTGGTCTCGCAGGATTGCTATGGCTGGGGACACCGCACGGTGGAAATCCTGATCGACAAGATCATTAACGGGAAGAACCCCGAGCAAACCAAGATTCCCAATCCGCTGACGATTGTGACAAAGGCCGCGCCTGATCCTTCGCTGCCGGTTGAGGCAAATATGCCCCGCATGCAGCTCGATCAGTTCGCCGGCTACTGGGATAAGTGGCTGAAGAAATAATGCTCCGGAAGCAGCAACCGCTTTAGCGAGCGGTCGATGGGCACAAAGCATGTCAGGTCCTCAAGTCGCGGCGGGAGTCCCGCTGATCGAGTTTCGCTCGATCACGAAGCATTTTGCCGGCGTTACGGCGCTGGATGATATTTCGTTATCGATCAACGAAGGCGAATGCCACGGCCTGATGGGGGAAAACGGCGCGGGCAAATCCACGCTGGGGAAGGTGCTGGCCGGAATTCATCGGCCGGACGCGGGCGATATTGCGATGGGCGGAAAGCCTTGCGCTTTTTATTCGCCGGCGAATGCGCGGGCGGCGGGCGTGGGGATGGTGCATCAGGAGCTTTCGTTCTGCCCCGATCTTTCCGTGGCGGAGAATCTTTCGCTTGGGCAATATCCGCGTAAATGGCTGGGGATGGTGCTGGATCGAGCGGCGATGGAGAAGCGCGCCGCGAATCTGCTGGGGCGAATCGGCGTGACGCTGGATGTGCGGCAAGCCATGCGATCGCTTTCGACGGCGCAGGAACAGATGGTGCAAATCGCCAGCGCGGTCGGGACGGGGGCGAAGATTCTTGTGTTCGATGAACCGACCAGCAGCCTTTCAGAGCCCGAGGCGGAGAATCTGTTTAAGCTGATGGGCCAGCTTAAATCGCGCGGCGTGACGATGATTTATGTTTCGCATCGCATGCCGGAGGTGTTGCGTCTTTGCGATCGCCTGACGGTCTTGCGGGACGGCAAATACGCGGGCACGCTGGATCGGGCGACGGCGACCCAGGACGCCATCGTCCGGATGATGATTGGGCGCAGCATCGAAGCCTATTTTCCGCACCATCTGAAGCGCGAGCCGGGCCCGGTTATTCTGGATGTGAAAAATCTGGCTTCGCCGGGTAAGTTTCAGGACGTCTCCTTCAGCGTTCGCAAGGGGGAAATTGTGGGCTTTGCCGGGCTGGTTGGCGCCGGCCGGAGCGAAATAGCGCAAGCGATCTTCGGGTTGGACGCGCGCTCGAGCGGTGAAGTCAGCATGGAAGGTCAGCGCGTTCGCCCCAGGAATGTGCGGGATGCCATGCGCCGCGGGATTGCCCTTGTGCCGGAAGACCGCAAGCGCCAGGGATTGGTGCTGATGATGGGCGGGCGGCAGAACTTTTCGCTGGCGATGCTGGGGCGATTGCGCCGGCTGGGGATGATCGATCAGGGACGCGAGCGCGCCCAAGCGCGGGATTATTTCCAGAGGCTGCGCGTCAAAACGCCTTCGCTGGATGCGCCGGTCAGCGGGATGAGCGGGGGCAATCAGCAGAAGGTGGCGCTGGCGAAATGGCTCGGCCGCGGCGCCAGGCTTTTGATTGTGGATGAGCCCACGCGGGGCGTGGATATCGGCGCCAAGGCTGCAATTCATGGACTCATTGACGAGCTTGCCCAGCAAGGCATAGGAATCATCCTGATTTCGTCGGAGCTTCCGGAGTTATTAAATCTTTCGACACGTATTCTGGTGATGCGCGGCGGGCGGCTGGTGGGGCATCTGACGCGCGAGGAAGTTACGCAGGAACGTGTTCTTCGACTAATGGCCGGCGTGACTGAAAACACTGGCGAAGCCGCTTAGGGGGGCAAAAATATCAACCTTTCATTACTTCGGGCATATCGCCCGCGATTTCCACGGTCTTTAGGAGAACGAAAATGCGGCAGCGCTGTACTACATGGATGAACGGTTTTTTTGCAGCCGCCGCACTCCTGGGGCTGATGCTGATTCCGCGGGCAGGACGCGCCCAATCGCCGCCCACGGCTTTTACGCAGCCGATTACGCCCCGGGCCGTTCTGAACATGAACCCCAATTGGAAGTTCATCAAGCAGGATGTCAACGGCGCGCAGGCCCGGGATTTCGACGATTCGAGCTGGTCGGTGGTAAGCACGCCGCATACCTACAACGACGTTGATACCTTCAACAAGATTATCTCCCACAGCGGTGGACAAGCGGGCGCTTACAATGGTCCGGCCTGGTATCGAAAACATTTCAAGCTATCCGCCGACTACGCCGGGCGGAATATATTCATTGAGTTTGAGGGGATGCGGCAGGCCGGCCGCTTTTTCGTTAACGGCAAGGAGCTGGGTCTTTACGAAAACGGGGTTACCGCTTATGGGCTGGATATTTCAAAAGCGGTTCACTTCGGCAACGAGGAAAACATTCTGGCGGTGAGGATCGATAACAACAACAATTATAAGGAACAATCCAGCGATACCGTGTTTCAGTGGGAATCGAAGAATTTCAATCCGAACTATGGGGGGATCAACCGCAACGTGTGGCTGCATGTTACGGGCAAGGTTTATCAAACGCTGCCGTTGTATGAGGGTTTGCAGACCGTCGGCACCTACATCTATCCGACCGACATTTCCGTGCCGAACAACACCTGCACGGTGAATGTTGAGTCGCAAGCGCATAACGATTCGGGTGATCGGCAAACCGTTGGGCTTTCGGCGGTGGTTGTCGATAGCGACGGGCAGATCCGCGCTTCGTTCCAGGGCGACCCCGTGGACATGGTCCCGGGCGAAAAGACAATCCTGCAAGCGTCCGGATCGCTGCGGAAAGCGCGGTTTTGGAGTCCGGATGATCCATCTCTTTACGACGTGTACACGATGCTGAGCATCGACGGGAAAGTCGTTGACTGCTGCAAGAACACCACCGGATTTCGCAAGACCGCTTTTAAGGGAGGCGCCGGCGCCGGAGGCGTCTTTATCAATGATAAATTTATCTATCTCAAAGGGTACTCGCAGCGCTCGAGCGATGAATGGGCCGGGCTGGGGCAGGCCTACCCGGATTGGATGCATGATCTTAATGCGCAAATTGTTCGGGGCAGCAATGCCAACTACATGCGCTGGATGCATATCACGCCGCAGATTGTGGACGTAAGGTCGTACGACAAATACGGCATTGTGGAAGTTGCACCGGCAGGCGACAAGGAAAAGGATGTAACCGGCCGGCAGTGGGACCAGCGCATTGAAGTAATGCGCGACTCCATGATTTATCTGCGCAATCACCCAAGCGTCTTCTTCTGGGAAGCGGGCAACAACGGAATCAGCCTGGAGCATATGCAGCAGATGAAGGATTTGAAGGATCAGTGGGACCCGAACGGCGGGCGCGTCATCGGCTGCCGGACGCTGAATGATCCGCAAACCACGGGCGTGGCTGAATATTTTGGCGTGATGATCGGGCAGGACCCCAGGACGGACCAATTGAAGGGGTACACTGATCTTTTCCGCGCCTATAGCGCGGAGCGCCGCGATAAAGCGCCGTTGATAGAAACCGAAGATTTTCGCGATGAGGCCGCCCGGCGATTCTGGGATGATTATTCGCCGCCGCATTTCGGATTTAAAAAGGGGCCGCTGGATACTTATAATTGGAATTCGGAAACCTTTTGCGTGGCAGCGGCGCAGCGGTATTGGGCCTATTATTCGAATCGAATTTCCAATACTGATCCGGCGCATTCCAAATGGTCTGGCTATGCTTCGATTTATTTCTTCGATTCAAACGCGGATGGCCGTCAGGATTCCAGCGAAGTGTGCCGGGTTAGCGGGAAGGTTGATGCGGTTCGCCTGCCCAAGGAGGCGTATTTCACCTATCGGGTCATGCAAAGTGAAAAGCCGGACCTGCATATCATCGGGCACTGGACCTACCCGGCGGGAACAAAGAAAACGATGTACGTTGTTTCCAATTGCCAGGCTGTGGAGTTGTTTTTGAACGATCATTCGCTTGGCAAGTCTTCCAAACCGCTGGTGAAGGATGGGGCTGAAACGGGTTATATCTTTGCATTTCCCGATATTCAGTGGCAACCCGGCACGTTGAAAGCGATTGGTTTGAACGATGGCAAGCAGGCCTGCGAGGGCCTGTTGAAAACGGCGGGGCCGGCGACGCAAATCAGACTGACGCCCATGGTTGGCCCCAATGGTTTGCAAGCGGATGGTGAAGACGTCGCACTCATTACGGTGGAGGTTACCGATGCCGAAGGCAACCGCTGCCCCACCGACGAAGCGCGCATTGAATTCACCTGCGATGGGCCGGGCATTTGGCGCGGGGGTTATAACAGCGGCATCATTGATTCGAACAACAAACCGTTCCTCAATACCGAATGCGGCGTCAATCGTGTATCCGTTCGATCGACATTGACGCCGGGAACGATTCGAATTACCGCCAGCCGGCCTGGTTTGGCGGCCCGATCCATTGAAATAGAATCCAAACCTACTGTTGTCAGCAGCGGACTAACCACCGAAATGCCCCAGCGCCTATCGGGGCTGGATGCAAATGCATCGCGGTGACTCGCTTTTTGCCAATGCGATTGGCGCATTGCGGTATAACTTCAGAGGAAAAATGAAATCACAGCTCGGGCGCGGGATCGTTCTGGCTTTTGTATCTCTCATCACCTGCGCCGCGTGGGGGCAATCTCCAAAGGCGCAGCCTGATGACAATATTTTCCCGCCCGCTCAATCGGCCAGGGGGTTCATCAACTTTGACGGGAAGGGCTTTGTCATCAATGGTCAGCGCACATTCATTGCTTCGGGGAGCATGCATTACGCGCGGGTGCCGCACGAACTGTGGCGCGATCGTTTGCTGAGAATAAAGCGGGCCGGCTTCAACACCGTGCAAACCTATGCCTTCTGGAATTTTCACGAGCGGCGCGAGGGGGAATGGAACTTCACGGGTGATGCGGATTTTGACGCGTTCTTAAAAGCCATCAAGGAAGCCGGGCTTTATGCGGTCGTCAGGCCGGGGCCTTATGTGTGCGCGGAATGGGATGACGGGGGCTACCCGGTTTGGCTGCGCTTCAAACCCAATCTTTCGGTTCGCGAGGATAATCCGGCATTCGAGGCGGCCACCGACAAATGGTACGACAAAATCATGCCCATCATTGCCGCCAACCAGATTAATCATGGCGGCGCGGTGATCATGGTGCAGCTTGAAAACGAATACCCCAAGGCGTGGGGAACAACCATGCCCAACGGGTACTTTAAGAACCTGCGGGAGAAAGCGTTGTCGCTTGGCATTGAGGTGCCCTACTTCTTCAGCGGTTTGCATCACGCGAACGATCCGACCGCGAAGGCGCCGTGGAATAAGCCGTGGACCAACGTCAGCCGCACCAGCCCGTGGTATAGCACGGAGTTTTGGGCTGGGTGGTATGACAAATATGGGCCGATGCCCGCGAAAGATTTGCGCCGGATCGATCGCACGCCCTGGAAAATTGCCGCGTATGGGGGCAACGGGTGGAACGATTACATGCTGCACGGCGGGACGAACTTCGATCATTTCAACAACGAAGAAGATACCTCAAGCTACGATTACGGCGCTGCCATCGGCCAGGCGGGTGATTTGCGGCCCATGTATTACCGCTTCAAGCGTTCGGTCAGTTTCTCGCGAAGTTTTCAGGAGATTCTGGAGAATTCGGACAACGCCTCGCCAGCTTTTGAAGGTAGCGCGGCCGGCGTAGCGGTTGCGGCGCGCAAGGGGCCGGCGGGCACGTTGCTGTTTCTGGATAACAATGGGGCTGCTGCGGTGAAGACACAGGTGCGATCCGGTGCTGACGCTTTTCCGGCGAGCGGGCCATTAACGCTTAACGCGGGCGAGATTGTGCCGGTGGTTGTTGATGCGCGGATAGACGCTCATGTGCGGCTTAAATGGGCGTCGCGCGTTTTGGGCATCGCCCATCAGGGCAAGACAACCACCATCGTTCTTTATGGGCTTGCGGGTGATCCGGTCGAGGCGCATTTTGCCGCCGATTCCGCCTGGCGGGCGGGCACGGGGAGTGATCTGCTTCGTGTTTCCCGGAATAATCCGAATGAGCTTGTTTTGAGCACCAGCGTTGAGACCGACGCCAAGGCGAAGGAGATAAACTTCGGAATCAGCGGGAGCAAATACCGCGTGCTTGTGCTGGATGATGTTACCGCTGATCGAACGTGGTTCATCGACGGCATGGGCCAGCCCGTGATTGTTGGGCCGCAATACGTTGGAAACGTCAGTGCCACCCCAACCGGCGGTCTGGCGCTGGATGTTGAAACTTATCCGGCTATGAACGGGCGCGAGATCCCCACGCAAATCTTCCGCGAAGCGCCGGGTTCGATGACGGCAGCGTCCAGCGCGGATACTCATGCGATGAGCGCGCCGGAGCTTTCGAACTGGGAATATCGATCAGGCGCCGCGGAGGCGCAGCCGGGTTTTGATGATTCGCAATGGCTGGCAAACCGCACGCCCGAGCAAATGGGCGCGGATGGCGATGATAGCGCCTATGCGTGGTACCGCACCAACCTGCAGGTTCCAGCAGCGGGAAGTTATGATTTGAAATTCGCGGACGCCGGCGATTGGGTGGCTGTATTCGTGGACGGCAAGTTTGCCGCCAAGAGCGCGGTTAAGCGACGGGATAAAAAGCCGGTTCCCGTTACCCTGAATATCAGGATGGAGGAGGGAAGCCATCTTCTGGCGGTGCTGACATCCCATGTCGGTCGATCCAAATTTTTTCCGTATATTGGTCCGCTGACCAATCTGGATCGCAAAGGGTTAAGTGGCCCGGTCAGCATGCGGCGGAATGAATCGCAGCGCGGGGGCACTTCGCCGATGATGCAAAGCGATCTTGAAGGAGCCATCAATGATTGGCGCATGCGCGGGAATGTTACCCCGCCGGTTGAAAACGCGACCTCCGCATGGCAGCGGATGCCCCAGGAAGCGGTTGCCGCAAGTTGGATGAGGGCGCATTTTAAAGTGTCACCTCCATCGTCCGCCGGGCCGCATCCCATTCTTCGGGTTACGACCAGCGGGCTATCCCGCGGCTTTGTATGGTTGAATGGCCACAACCTCGGCCGTTATCCTGAAAAGTTGAAGGTCGATGGAATTTATCTTCCGGAATGCTGGCTGAAGGATGGGGAGAATACGATCACCCTGTTCGACGAGGAAGGCGGTTCGCCGGCCGAGGTGAAACTGGTAGTCGAGGAAGCAGCCAGCCGCATTGTGGAGCAGCAATCGATCGGTGGCGCGGCAATGACTCCGTAGACGGCATGGGAGCTAGACCACTAAAGTAAACAAGCACTGCCGGATGCGACTGAGCCAATCGTTTCGCGGATTCAGGTCAACTCATTTGCTCGCGGCCGATAAATCACAAAAAATTGGTCGTAAGTTTCGCGTGCGGAATGTTGCATCGAAAGAAACGAAACCATTGCCTGTGATTTGGCTGGTCGGAAAGAGCCGCCCGCAGGCGCCCAAGGGTTCGATGGATGGCGTCAAAACCGAATCCAGGGCAAATAATGGGGCATTGCCCATCCCCGAACTGGCCAACTGGCCGATTCCTTTAACCCGCCTCGCGGATTTCGTGGCGTCGCTTTAATTGTCTTAGCAAGGCTCATCAACGGAATTAGGCCAGCACGCTGGCTTTTGTTGTGCCGCCGTTGTCCTGGTTCAACTGATTCCATGCCGTGGTGATCGGAATCGTGGTGGCAAACAGCTTTGTTGCCACAAGCGGATTGGCAATAAGGGTCTGGGCCGCGGCGGCAATAACCTGCGGCGCGGGGAACGGGGCGAGCGACGATATATTGTCTTTGATCGCCACGCGGGCGACGAAGAGGAAATCCGTGATGGGGTCAAGGGTATTCGGGTCGGAGCTCGGGTTCTTCACCGGAACATTCGTCAGCGCGCTCACGACGTTGTCGGGACCAAATCGCGAGCTGTTAGGGACATTGGTTTCTGTCGTCGTGAGATTGACGCTTGAGAATGAATTCAGTGTATTAAGACTGGCCAGGAAGCCGCTTCCCGTCACGCCGCCAATCACCGAATAATTCGCGCCAAACGCCTGCTGGTTATTGGTGATGTTGAAATACCATTCGTTTTGTGTGGAATTAGGTTGGCTGGTATTGGCCATTGCCAGCGTTCCCTGCAGGTTGCTGAACTGGGTTTCCTGGGCGATGGGCGCGTTGGGCGTTCGCTCACTAAGCACCGGGTCATTGGAGACAAAAAAACCGCCGCCCTGGATGATGCTGAAGCCCATTGAGTCCGCGGCGTTGATGTTGCGATGGATGAACGTGGAATCATACGTTCCGGCGTTCGCGTAATTAAGAAAGTTTGGAATCGAAAGGGGCAACTGCGCGGGCGTTGCCAGGGAGACGTTTATGAACAAGCCATTGATCGTGAATCGCGCGACGCGGTTGGAATTGGACGAGCTGGTGTTGGCGGCCATGCGGAAATTGCCGCCCGGCGTGCCGTTGCCCGAGGGGAATGTGCCGGAAAATTCTCCGTCCACCGCCAGCCCGTTCATGCCCAGCACGGAATTCGCCTTGATGCTTACCCAGTAAGCCGTATCGGCGGGAAGGCTGGCATTGATAATAATGCGCTGCTGTGGCGCCCCATAGCGCACCGATGCTGAAACAGTTACATCGTCAGCGGTATTGAGAATGCCGTCGGGCCCGGCGGTCACAACCTTTACCGCGCCGGTGGTAACGGTGGATGCGTTCAACGCCTGGTCAAAATAAACGATGGTCAGGCCTCGGTTGTCCGAGATGGCGTTAAGCACCCGCGGGCCATCGGCCGACAGCAAAACACGCCCTTCCAGCGGCTCGATTGTCGCCTTGACAGCCTGCTTCGTTACATTATCGCGACGCAACATTTTCTTAATAAAACTCATGACCCGTCTCCGCCTCGCTTGAAAGATAAATTGCAGACCTTTGCCGCCCAAGCCCTCGCTGTGCCAGGCGCCTATTGAAATTTAGCCGCGTAACCAATGACTGTCAAAGCGAAAACCGGGCGCCATTTGCGGAATAATGGCTGTCAAACAGGGCCGCCCGCGTGTAGGTTTGCGAATCGTATGTCCAAACGACTTCGAGCAGGCATTATCGGATACGGCCGCATGGGCCGCGGGTTCGTTTCGGCGATGCAAAATAGCCTATTGTGGCAAGTGGTGGCCATTTGCGACGTTTCGCGAGAGGCGCGAGAGCTTGCCGCCAAATCAGTCCCGCAGGCGAAGATTTATGCCGATCATGATGCCATCTTTGCGGATAAAACCATCGATGTCGTGGGCCTGTTTACACTGGCGGATGTTCGGCCCGCTCAGATACGGCGGGCATTAACGGCTCAAAAGCACATTCTTGCGGAAAAACCGCTGGGCGCGGATATCCAGACAGAATGGGAGTTGGTGCGGGAAGTTGAAGCCAGCAACCGCGTTGTCACCGTGAATCTCTTCAATCGAAACGCCTGGTACCACAAGGATATACTGGCGTTCATCGCCAAGGGGGAGATTGGCGATCTGGCAATCATTCGCATTTGCCACATGACGCCGGGCCACATGCCCACCGAGGGGCACGATCCCGAGGGGCCGGCGTTTCACGATTGCGGCATGCACTATGTGGATGTCGCCCGCTGGTACGCGGCCAGCGAATTTGAAAAGTGGCACGCGCAGGGCATCCGCATGTGGGATTATCACGACCCGTGGTGGGTGCAGGCCCACGGTCATTTCCGCAACGGCGTTGTTTTTGACATCACCCAGGGGTTTGTCTACGGACACCTCGCCAAGGAAAAAACGCACAACTGTTATGTGGATGCGATCGGCACGAAAGGCATTTGCCGGATGCGCCACAATTTCATCGATGCGACCATTGAAATGCACGGCGTGCATGAAACGATCCATCGCACCGCGGCGTTCAACGATAAAAAGCTGGACGTGATGATCGACACCTTCGCGCGGTCCGTGGCGAGCGGAAAGAACCTGGGCCTGCCGACGGCGCGGGACAGCGTGATCGCCTCGGAAGTTTCATGGTCGATGCTGCATGATGCGGTTAAAAATTCCCCGCCGGTAAGAGGCACCAGGAAAGACATGCAGCAGATATTGCAGCACCGTCGAACTCTGCGCACCGGCTACGGCCTGCCCGTCCGCCCGCAGGACACGCCACACGACCCCGTGCCCGCCAACCAGCCCTCCATGGCGTGCGGAGAAGAACTGTGCGGCATGCAGGAAATGGAAAATCTGCGCGATCCGAGGAAGGTTCAATAGACCACAAACTATCGCTTTGAAGAGGTTTGGGTGGCGAGATCGAAAACGCCAACTGAATTGTCCTCAAAGATTGGGCGGCCCGGCATGTTCGCGTAGGGCTGGCGGACGACAAGAAAACGGAAGCCATCGTTTCGCAGCGTGGCCAGGTTCATGGTCTGAATCTGTTGCAGCAGGGCCTTGTCCTTCTCAAACACACTGGTTGGGGTGCGGGCGAAATAGCCGAAGGCGACGGGGCGTTGGTAGATCGTCGCGTAATACATGGATTGCCCGCGCGAGCTTGCGATGTCGATCACAGCGCCGGGGCCGGTTGTCTGGGCCAGAGCGGACACGAAAGGGGGCGGATCAGCGGGCGTGGCGGGAACCGGCGTTGGCTGAAACTCCATGACGATGAGAAGCAGCGCGGCGCCGGCAATCCATCGTGATCTCGCCTGCCTCTGCTCGAGCAATCCCTTGAAGGCGAACGCTGTCAGCACAGCCGCGGCCAACTGCATCATGATTTCCATGCGAACCGGCGCGCCCGAAAGGCGCATCGGCGGCACGAGAAATACCAATAGGCGGTAAGGGAGCCAGACGTGGGAAAACTCGTGGCCTCCGATATGAAGCGAAGGCCCCAGGGCCAGCACGCCAAAAACGGCGAACACGGATATCCACAGGGCAATCGCGGATGCTCCCAGGCGGCGTCGGGCGAACCATGCGTAGACGATTAACGCAAGCACGGTATTGCCCACATAGACGCTGTTCTCATTGATATTCCCCGGCAAAGACTTCCAAAATGAAGCTGTGAGCGCGCCAAATCGCCAGTGGCATCCCCATACGAACGGCGTCGTGAGGTCCATGGAATATTCCGCCGGTAAATGATTCCCCAGCAGTGGATCAACGCGGTTGAAACGGATAACCGTCAGCAGCATTGGCCCGGTAGTTACCAGGAGGAGCAGAACAAATACGCCCAGGCAGGTTAATCGACGATTCCAGGCGACCGCCTGCCGGCGCGCCGGGGAGAGCATTGTCCAGGCCGCGATGATGAAACCGAGCAGAATGCAGTAAATGAAATAGTAGTAGCTGTCGTAAAAGGCCAATGTGAGAAACCCCGCGGCCCCAATTGCCGCGGGCATGCTGCCGCGCTCCCACTGCCGGAACCAGAGGATCGCAAATAGGGGAATCCATTCGAGCGAAATTAATTCCAGATGACCCTGCGCGTGGCTGAAGTGATAATTGCAGAACGTAAAGACAAACCCACCGACGATGCTTGCCCAATAATTGCCCGTGAAGATATTGCAAAGCCAGAATGCGGCAATTCCGCTGCTCACAAACGCGAAGATCACAATTAAGTTAAACGCCTGGACGAGCGAAAATGCGCATTGAAACGCGACTCCGAGAATCCCATCCGTCAAATCGAGGGGATGACCAAGAAGGCTGCACCCATAGGGAAAATGAAGGTCGGTTGTGAACCAGGGCGACTGATGAAGAACCAGCAGGGAACGGCGGACCCACCAAAGATTCCACACATGCTGGAAGCCGTCGGCATTGTCGGCGAAAAAATGAGTCGAAAACAAAAACAACAGCGGATAAGTCAATAACGCAAAGCAGACAAAATATAGCGCGGCTGGGAAGGCGAGGAACCACCAAAAATCATAACCCCGGAAATTTTTGCGTCGTTCCGCCAACTCCACCGTGGCATTGTATCAGCACCGCCTGGATATTCCCGAAACCGCCCTCCCCCACCGACGCCTGAATAACTTGGCGCAAGGCGGTATTGGCCTGGGGATTGGTAATTCCACGCGCGTCTTCCGGCGGGGTTTGGCGGTAGACATCGCGCCACTGATTGAGAAATCGATCCAGCGAGAAACATTCTTCAGCCTTTGTTCGCGCAGCCTGGGCCAGGCGCTGGGACAATCCCACTTCGGCTCGAAGATCAATCACCCGTTGGGCCAGCGCGCGGGGCGTGGCCCTGGACGTCACCAGCGCCGTCTGACGATCTTCCAGCACTCGTGCCGACGTGGAATTCAAACTGCTGACGATCGGCAGGCCCGCCGCCATGCAGATGGCCACCGGCAGCATGGCGGCAAAGCCGCGGATGGCAACGAGCGCCGCATCCGCTACGCCGGCAAGTGCTTCCAACTCCACGTCCCTTCCCAGCTGCTGATTGGCGAGGCGATAAAAACCTTCCTGGCGCAGGCGTTTGCCGAATCGCTGGATAGCCAAGGCTTGCGGCCCCCGCCCCTGGAGCACCAGGCGATATTGTGGATCGAGCGCATTTAAAATCGCCGCCACCCAAACAGCGGAATCATGCCCGGCGGCGCGGGTCGATTCACCCGGTGCAAGAAGCACGAAATCGGAATCACTAAACCCCAGCTCAGCGCGTAGCGATACATTGCGCTTGGGGCTGATCCTGTTCAAATCCACCGCGGGATAGATCACGTGAGAATCCGTCTGAATCACACCCTGCTGCTCGTAGAGTTGCTGTAGGGTTGTTGAGGGGAAAATCACTTGGATTTCAGGGCATTTCAGAATCCGGTGAAACCACCGGAGCCCATTCGTCCAAATTTCCCCCTCCCCTGGTACGGGTTGGGAGATTTCTGGGGGGGGGCTATACACAATTCGCCGGCAGCCTGACATTGCCGCGGCGTTTAGCGCCGCCGTATCCCAGGCGTGGATGAGATGGACATTCCTCCGCGCGGTTTTTCGCAGGCGATAGATCGCCGTGGGGACGTTGAGATAATCCCCGCCAAAACCGATCGATTCTGATCGCGCTGAAAACCCCGGCCCAAGATTATCGGTAAGATGCTCGATCGACGCGCGGGTCTGAAATTCCGCGCCGACCGAACTCAAATGCAAAATGTGAATCATTGGGCCGCCATATCCGCGCTGGCGGGTTTGTCGCGGCTGTCGAGCAGGAATGTTCCCGGCCCATCGTTGGTCAGCGTGACTTTCATATCCGCGCCGAACTCACCGGTTTGGACGTGAACGCCCAGGGCGCGAACCGCGGCGACCAACTGCTCGAATCCGGCGCGGCCCGCGACCGGATCGGCGGCGGCATCCAGCGACGGGCGGCGGCCCTTGCGGGCATCCGCTGCCACCGTGAAATTGCTAACCAGCAGAATCGATCCGTTGATCTGCGCGACATCCTGATCAAAATTCCGCTCGCCACGGGGGAAGATGCGCATGCTGGCGAGCTTGCGGGCCATCCAGGCGATGTCATCGGGCGCATCAGTGCGATGCACGGCCGCCATCACGACGATGCCGCGCTGGATTTCGCCGACAACGCGGGTGTCGACCATCACATTGGCGCTGCTGACGCGCTGGACCACGCAAATCATGATTGCATTCCCGCGCCGATAAGCGTCTGGACCAGCGTGCCCACGGTTCGTTCTTGGGTCACCTGATCGATTCGCACTTTCACCAGCTCGCCGGTTTCGGATGCTTCGGTTTCGAAGTGCACATCGAAATACCGTTCGCAACGGCCGTGGCGACTGTTCGCCCCGGATTGTTCGTGTTTCGGGTTCTCACGTTCGACCAGCAATTCAACCGTCTGGCCGACGAACGAACGGCGAAACCCAAGGCTGCAATGGTCCGCCAGCTCGCCCAACTGTTTGATGCGATGCCCTACGATTGGGCCGCGCACAAAATCCTCTTCCCAGCGGGCGGCGGCGGTGCCCGGTCTCGGGGAAAACGGGAACGCATGAATATGGATGAACCCGGCCCGCGTCGCCACTTCAATGGTTTGGCCAAACTCTTCGTCGGTTTCACCGGGGAAGCCAACAATAATGTCGGTTGTCAGCGCTGGTCGATCGAACCCGCCGCGAACCCGATCCACCATGTGCAGAAAATCATCCCGGGTGTATTGCCGATTCATTCGCCGCAGAATTGAGGCTGATCCGCTTTGCAGCGGCAAGTGAAAGTGCGGCACCACCTGCTCGTGGGATCGCAGGCAGTTTATGAGCGTTTGGCCAAGATCGCCCGGTTCCAGGCTTGAAAGGCGCAGGCGCATAAGGCCCGGCACCTGGGTGCACAGGGCGTCGATCAGCCTGGCCAGGCGGCGCTGGCCGTCCGGCTCCTGGCGGCGACGGAGGGCGGTTGGGTGGCCGTAGGCGCCCAGGAAGATGCCCGTCAGCACCAGTTCCCGGTGGCCGGCATCCACCAGGCTGCGGGCTTCCTCCAGCACTTTTTCGATAGGTTTGCTCCACAAAGTGGGCCGCAATGTGGGGATGATGCAGTAGGTGCAGTGGGCGTCGCAGCCGTCCTGAATCTTCAGAAATGCCCGTTGGTGCCGGTTTTGCCGCCCGGCCAGGAGTGGCAGGCTGTTCATCCCCACCGGGCGATCTTCCGCGACTTCACCCGTGCTGCAGGCGGGGGCCGGCTGGGCGACGTTCCATTCAGCCAACAACTGCCCCAGGCGCTGGGCAATGTCATCCTTGTGGGTCAGCACCGCTGAGACACCAGGAAGATTTTCGACCTCATTTTTGTCGCCAGTCGCCCAGCAACCGGTTACAATGGTACGACCCTTAGGTGGGACCGCGGCGGGCATGGCATTGGGCTGCAGCACCGCCAGTCGCGTGGCGCGGCGAACCCACTGCCGGCTTTTGCTGGCGGCATCCACTGTTACGCTGCAGGAGTTTATGATGCGGAGGTCCGCCGTGGCGGCGTCGGCTTCCACCAGCCCGTGCGAGCGCAAGATTGTGGCCAGTTGCTCGCTTTCGTAATGATTGACCTTACAACCTAAAGTTTGAATGAAAAACGTCCGCATGTGACGCGGAAGTATAACCACCCAATCCAGCCACAAGCCAATGCCCGCGACCGATACTTCTGGACCCATAACTATCGGTCCCCGGCGGGCCGGCGGTGAGCGATTGGAGGATTGTTGAACTGATCGCGCAAAGCGGTTAAATCTAGCAACTCGCGGCGCAGGTTTCACGGCGCCGCGTCATTCCGTAGTCCGCGGCAGTCGTCAGAGGAGACAGCATGGCCAGTGTTCGGTCCGCCTGGGGAATCGATATCGGTAATCGCGCCCTGAAGGCGATCAAGCTTGTGCGCGGAGAATCAGGCTTGCGCATTGATGATTTCGAAATCATTGAACACGAACATGTCCTTTCCATCGCCGGTGACAACAAAGAATCGCTGGTTCAGTCGGCCCTGGCTAATTTCGTTCAGCGCCATCCTGTAAAGGGGCAGATTGCCGCCGTCAGCGTCAGTGGTGTTTCCAGCTTTGCCCGGTTCATTAAGCTCCCGCCCGTCGCGCCGAATAAAATTCCCGAGATCGTAAAATTCGAAGCCGTCCAGCAAATCCCATTTCCACTGGATGAAGTGGAATGGAGCTACCAGCTCTTCCAGGCGCCGGATTCCCCGGATGTTGAAGTGGGCATCTTCGCGATGCGCCGCGAGCTGATCAACCACCACATCAAGCACTTCACCGACGTGGATATGAATGTCCAGGTCGTGCAGATGAATCCGCTGGCGGTTTACAACGCCATGTATTACGACGGCCGGCTTAAGGGCACGACGATGATCGTCGACCTTGGCGCGGAAAACACCGACCTGATTATCGCTGACGGCGAAACCATCTGGCTCCGCTCGATTCCCATTGGGGGCAACAATTTCACCGAGGTGCTGGTCAAGAGCTTCAAGCTTCCGTTCGCCAAGGCGGAGGAGCTGAAGCGCAACGCCAACACCAGCAAATATGCCCGGCAGATTTTCCAGGCGATGCGGCCGGTGTTTGCGGATCTTGTGGCCGAGATTCAGCGCAGCATGGGGTTCTACTCGTCGGTGCACCGCGATTCTCGGATTAAAAAGATCATCGCCCTCGGCGGCACGTTCCGCCTGGCGGGCTTGCAGAAATATCTTCAGCAGAATTTGCAGCTGGATGTTGAAAAGCTCAACGAGCTGGCCGCCGGCGCGCCCGCCGACGCGAAGATGGCCACCACGTTCAATCAGAACCTGCTGTCGCTGGTCAGCGCGTACGGGCTGGCGATTCAGGCGATGGGCGAAGGAAAGATCAGCAGCAGCCTGCTCCCGCAGCACATCCGGCGGGAGAAGATGTGGCGGGACAAAACCAAATGGTTTGGCGCTGCCGCCGCCACGTTTGTCGCGGGCACCGGGCTGGCGCTGGGCGGGTATTACATGCAGGACCTGGGGTACAAATCGCAGGACACCGTACGCCAGTACAACGATGAAACCCTGTCCAAGGCACAGGCGCTGGACAGCCAGTGGCATACCAAGGTGGAAGGCGCCGGCGCGGACGCCCGCCTGAAAATCACCAACACGCGTTCGATGCTGGATTATCGAACACTGATGCCGGGAATTCTGGCCGACCTGACCGCCGCCCTGCCGCCGCTGCCGCGGGCATATGCCACGGGGGATGTGGTCACGATCAAGAAAATTCCCCGGGCCAATCGACCGGTTATTTTCCTTGAGAAGATCATTCCCGCCTACACGGACGATCTTCTGCGCGATATCGCCAAGCCGGGGCAGGGCGTGGGCGTGAGTATGGGTCTTGGGTGGCCCGGCGTTCCCCCGGGCCCGCTGGCGGGTCCCGATGCGGCCCTGCCTGCTGGATCGCGCGGGTACCTGGTGACGCTTTATATCACCACGCCCAATGCGGACGGATATTTATACGTTCTTAATTCGCTGGTGGCGAATCTTAAAAAGTTCGACCGGGCGGCCATGGACAAATACAACACCATCAACCCCAGGAACCAGAAGAACCACTACATTGCCCGCGCTTTTCCGCCCACCCAGGCGATGCGCTTGGGGGCGGACACGGCGTGGATGAGCGCCGCGGCGGCTTCGTATGCGGCCGCTAACGCGGTGACCAGCGACACCATCCAGACGACAACCCTCGGCATGCAACCCTTGGCGGCGGCTGGTGATCCCAACGCCACGCTTGACCGACTGACGAAGGAAGACCGCAAGCTGGATTGGGAAATGCGCGTGCCGGTGGTCATTGTGATCGATCCACCCAAGGTGGCGCCCGCGCCTCAGTAATTCCTCACGCGAAGTATTGAACCTATGCTGATTTCCATCCTAGCCACGCAACGCCGCTCATCGGCGCCGTCCGGAGATATGCGATGAACAGACTCGGACCGATTCTCCAATTCGTCAAGAAGAACCTGTACCCACTAATCTTCGCGCTGGTGGCGATTCTGGCGGCGACGGCGCTGTACTGGCCCATCAATGGCATGTACACGGGTCCGGGCGGCCTGTCTGATTTATTGGCGGCGCGGGTGGATGTCGGACAAAAGATCGACACCATTGTGAAGGCCCCGCGGCAGATGCCCTTGCTGACGCCCGATCAGACCAACCAGGATCCACTCCTGGTCTTCCCGCGGCAGGATGTAATCGATGCCGCCACCAAGGCGACCGATCAGGTGCAGAAGGAAGCCGACGGCATGCTGAACGTTGCCGTTCTGGCCAACACCCACTCCCTGCTGACCGACAAGGACGAATTGCCCGCGCCGGATGAAGCCGCCCGATACAAATTCGCCAAGCAATATGTTGATGAAACCACGAACCTGGCGCGCTGGCAAAAGATGCTGAATTCCGGCGCCATTCCCACGCAGGACGAGATCGAGGCGCAAAAGAAGGTGGTCACCAATCTGATTCAATACCAGCACATCAAGGAAGCGGAGGCGGAAATCGCCCTTAAAACGGCCGCCGTGCCGGGTCTGATGCAGGTGGCGCGAGCCCATGATTTTTCGGTCTACATGCAGCCTGATGCGCTGACAACAGACAGCACCATCACCGTCAATAACCCGCCCAGCCCCAATCGAATCTGCTCCGCGCAGATTGCGCTGTGGGCCACGGATGACATTATTTCCGCCATCGCCCGCGCCAACCAGAGATATTCCGACTCTGTCGGCAAAAGCACCTCGCGGCCCAATCTTCCCAATGTATACAGCGCCGCGATAAAGCGGATTGTGAAGATCGACCCGGCGCTGCCGGTTATTTCGCCGGACCCGACCGCTTTAACAACGGGCGACGGCAGCCCGGTGCCCAAGACCATTACCGCATCGCCCAGCGGCCGGGTTTGCAACGCGCTGTTCGATGTGCTGCGGTATAACGTCAACCTGATCGTCGATGCATCCAAGCTCAATGACATCATTCGCGAATTGGAAGCCGGCCAGTTTATTACCGTGATGAACGTGCAGGTGAACGAAATCACCGACCCGGGGCAGGCAGCCGCCGCGGGATACCGATACGGCAACAAGGCGATGCTGAATGTGACGCTGGACTGCGAAGAGCTGCTGCTGCGCCAGTGGACCACGCCGCTTCTTCCGGACATGTTTAAGAACGGTCTGGGCAAGGGGCAGCCCGTTACCGACCAGGTGGTTCCCGATCCCAATGCGCCTCCGGCACAATAGCGCCTAACACGCAGGTATGCCCATGATGCAAAAAATTATTTCCTTCCTGGAAAAGAATGTTGAATGGTTCTGTATCGGCATCGGCCTGCTGTTCATGGGCTGGTGCGCGTACGCATACATCTTCACGCCCGTCACCCTTCCGTTGGGCGCGAGCGCCGTGCGGCTTGATAACGTGGATGACACGATCAAGAGCGCTTCGGCTTCCCGGCTGGATGCCCTGATGAACAGTTCTGATCCGGTGCCGCCGTTTAAGGTTGATGAATTCAGCACCGTGATTCGCGATGGGCTTTCGATGGTGTCTTACAAAGCGCCCGCGCTGGCATCGACCTGGGATTTTCAACCGCTGGCGCTGAATGATTCGATCAATCCCAATGGCAGCACCGGCCCGCAGGTGAAGGAGCTGCCGACATTGCCGCCGGCGCAATTTCTGCTGAGCGAATCGGGCCTGAGCACTGTAACCACCGCCTCAACCGCCGCCCCCGCGGATAGCGGAGCGTCGCCGGCCGATTCAACATCCAGTTCCACGACGGCCCCGGCTTCCGGGGGGACGATGGATCTTAACTGGGTCACCATTGCGTTTTCGCTGCCTTCCAAGCCGCTTTCCGATGGCTGGACAAAAGCATTTGGACCTGAAAAGCCCAATGATTTATGGAAGCTAAGAGACTTGCAGGTGAACACGGAATTTCTCACGCTCAGCGCGTATCGCAGCGAAAAGCTGGCGGATGGTAAATGGAGCGACGAGGTGGAAGTGCCGCGTCTGTTTAACAACCAGCTCAGCGCCTACCCCACCGCCGACAAGAACGCGGAAGAAAAATATGCGACGTGGGCCGTGGCCAATGCGGTGCCGATATCGACACCCGCGTTTCCGGCGATCGCGCCTGCGCCGTCGGGGAACGATTGGAAAGATCCGGTTACACTGTTGCAGTCTTTAATGAACCCGGCCGCTGCCGCTGCTCCGGCCGCGCCAGCGGCGCCGGCAACACCGCTTTCACCACCCCCCGCGGTGACACCGACCAAGCCCGGCAGCACGCCGCGCGGCGCCGCGGTTTCTCCGCCGGCCTCCACGCCTCTGTCGCCGCCGCCAGCGGCTCCAGACGCTGGCGCCACTCCGCAGAATACGGATCCCAATATTCAGAAGGGAACGCTGCCGTCCGTCGCGCCGGTGCCGGTCACCAAGGATTTCAACCCTGTGTCCGGGAAGGACACCGCCCCGGACATTCTGGTTTATCTCCACGACAAGGTGGATTCGGGGAAGATCTATCGGTATCGCATCGGCTATCGGCTTTACAATCCCCTGTTCAACTTCAGCGAAGACCGCGCGGTGAACAAGGCCTGGGTTTCACAGTTTGCGCTGGAAGGCCCCAGGAGCGATTACACTCCGGAAATTAATATCCCGTTCAGCACGTTCTTTTATTGTGCCCAGACCAGCGTGGTGGCTAACCAGGCGGGCGCCGTGTTTAAGTTCGAAGTCTTTACCTGGTCGCAGGGGCAGTGGCACAAGCACATGTTTCCCACCCAGCCCGGCGATGAGATCGGCGGCGTTGCTGACGGAATCGATTATTCGACAGGCTATACGTATGTCGAAGCCCGCTATCGCAACGACCGCCTGACCAACGTGCTGGTCGCGGACCGGGACGGCAACATGATCGTCCGGAACGCATCGCAGGATGCCAATGGCGAAGAACGCAAACAAAAAGCCCTGCTGGTTCCGGCACCCCCCGCGGCAGCGCCGGCCGCCGCGGGTTCGGGAACCCCTCCGGCGGATAATGGCGGCGCAATGCCCGCGGCGGGTGGAGACAATGGCGGCGGTGGGAATGGCGGCGGCGGCGCGGGTAACAACAACTGACGATTAGCGGCGTATGTCGCTGGGGCGCTGCGTTTGGAACTGCGCGGATTATTTACCGCGGTGAGCCTGGTTTTTCCACACTGAAGCGTGTTTTCCATTCTTTCATTAAATCGAAACGATGCTCGCGCGCGGTGGGATGTTTCCGCATTCAGGGCAGCGATCGGGGGTGGCGCGGAGGTCGTAGCCGCAGTGGAGGCATTGGCCCTGCAGGGCGCGACGGCGTTCGTGGCGCTGGCGGATTCGTCTGCTGATGATGGCCAGCGGCAGCAGCGCGGTTAGCGCCATCACGAACGGCATCGGAATACGGTAGACCCGGCTTGTGGTGACGGTGCCGGTGGCGGTGGTTACGGCCGCGGGGTTGGGGGCGGATGATAAGACGACGCTGGAGAACGTCCAGATCGCGGAATTTCCGAAGACGAAGCCGGACCGGCGGAAAGCGTAAGGCGGGCATGAGGAATGGACGATGCCTCCCTTGAATCTCCACGGCAGATCAGGGCCGGCGCGCGCAATGCCCATCGGCCCCGGCGGAATCAGGCTGAAACGATTTCCGACCACCCCATGCCAGGTTGCTGGATACGATTCTTCGACGTTAAATCCGAAGCTGCCCCGAGTCAGGTCGATCATGGCGGCGTTGCCGATCTGAAACTGGTCGTAGATGAAGCAGCTTCGGACCCAGATGATTCCGGTGGCTGCGAAGACGATTGCGCAGGCGATCGCGAGCGCGTTGATGATTTGGCGGCGATAGGGCTTCATTCGGAATCATTCTAAGCTGGGGGTGGCCATCCGGTAATTGGGAAGGGGAATTTTTTACCGCGGAGAATGAATAAGGGGACATTCATAAATTTAGGCGATTTGCTTTATTTATGAATGTCCCCTTATGTCTTCTCACATTCAAAAGTCGCAGCGCACGATCTTTGCGTACAAGAAGTTGATCGGTCTTTCCCACCTCACCCGACCCGGAAGTTATACATGTCTTAATTATAGGACCAAAAATACGGGGAAATTGGGCGTTTTCACGCCACCATTCAGGATTGCAAGGGTTATCACGATCACAATATCCATGATTGCGAAGGACCAATCAAGACAATTCCCCAAAATGGGAATTGCGTGCCAAAATGGAGATTTCGCCTAAGTCCGTTTAGGCGGCCTTCCCTGATATTAATTTTTTTGTTTGCGATGGGCTTTGATTACTCCCAAATCAATGAGTCGCTGGGCAAACCGGTAAATATCGTTCTTGTCCCCTTCCTTGCGGATGCCGGCGGCAACGAAAAGCACAACGATTTTTTGGAGAACTTTTCCGTTCGTCAGTTTCTCGCGGTCGACACGATAGATTGCGCGGTAGCGCGAATAGCAGATTCTGTAATAGCCTTGCAGCGGGCCGGTCAGGCGCTTGTTAACGTCCCGCGGGTTCTCAGTCAGACAAAGCTCATTGGCCTTATCGAGCAAGCCACGACGAACTTTTTGCGGCAGCTTGGCCAGGCCGGCCTTGGCGGTTTCGGTCCATTGGATTGAAACGCTATCCATCAGCCGAGTTCTTTCTCAACTGCTGTCTGGGCGTGAAGGCGCCCGGCGCGAATATCCGCAATGCTCTTTTCCAACATTTGCATCGCTTCGGGGTCAGTTAAAACCTCAATGGTTTCCATAACCGCCGCGAGGTAATCCAGATCAACCACGGCAAAGGCTTTTTTGTTGTGGCGCGTGACATAAATGACGCTGTCTTCCTTGAGCCGTTCATCAATGGAATTGAATTGCTTGCGTGCTTCTGAAATGTCGAGGGTTGTGCCCATAAGTTGCCTTTTTGCCTGCGATGCGCTCTGCCCGCAAATTACTCTACTCTAGAATCGTACATTTCTAAAGGTAATTTTGATCTATTTTATCTGAATTTTGTACAATTCGTTTCAGGATCCCCCCGCTGTGCCATTCTTACCGCTGCGTCACATGCGCTGGATTTAACAGCGGTATGGACGCTTCGAGTCGCGCCGCAGCAATATTATTTTTCTCCCCGCGCTCGGCAGCTATTGCTTCGCTCACAGCCTCCTTTGCTGGACCTGCTCCCATGACAACTCTCAAAACAACCGCGGAAAGCTCACGGACCTTTGGGGTATCACTGGTCGCGAGATTGTGGACCATTTCCGGCGCGGCACGACCACCGATTCGGGCAAGGGCCTGTGCCGCGGGCCATTCATCCCATAAGGGGAGATGTTTTGAAATGCCAGCTTCATCGTCGTGGAAGTCGATCATTGTCGCCAGATCCCGTACCGCGCCTTCCATTCGATACATGCCCATCAAATACACTATCGCAATCTTCGTCTGCTTTGGGGGCGCGCCTCTGAGATGAGCAATCAATTCAGTCTCTAATCGCGTTCTATCGGTCCCGAGGTTGTTTAGGTTAGATACCAGTTCTGCGCGGCTCATGTCCGCGAAGTGGTCAAAATCAACTCCGTCGCGGGATGGTGATACGATTGGGTTTGACATGGCTAAACATCCAGCTGCCAAGCCGAGCAATACGATGATGGCGTTCCTATGGTTCATTTTGCCTTTCAGATTGGCGATTTCGCCGGCAAAGGATAACGACGGAATTTTCACCGCACAGCCGAGGGCGGATGCAATTCCTTTCGCAATCCGGCTCGGCAATTCGGCATCCTTCGACGTCAAACGAAAACGTACCAGCTTGGGTTTTCGGAGATGGACGTAAAGGTCAGCCGAAGGGGTGCGGCGGTTGAGATTTCCCCATAGCGGGCGTAACTCGATGGAGAGAATTTCAGATGCTGGCCAGATTCGTTCGCGAAGTCGCCACCAGCCGGGGCGGGACGTTGTAAGGCACTGGGTGTTTGCAATGAGCAGCTGCGGCACATGGCCCCATCGGCTATTCCACCGCCACTGATATACAGACCATGCGATCAGGACGAGAGCTTCAATCCCGACGCTGAGTATGACTCTTACGACCAGATGCGCGATTTCGGTCAGCGTAGCTGGAGTAGTCGGCGTTGAGCGAATGATGTGTTCGATTATTAAAACGAACGCAATTCCCACGGCGACTCTTGAAATGCCAAAGATTGCCGGCGTCGTTATCATCACGACCCTCACCCATTTCGGTTGCAGTGGAAAGATGACGCGAACGGCGCCGGCGTCTTCTTCCAGCGTGAGCGCCCGCGGATGCGGCGTCTGGTAATCGATCACGTTTTGAACCGCGTTCTCCACGTCGATCCTTTCCATCCACAGATCATATCCGCCTATCGCGATTCGCGCTTGGCAATCGTCACTGAGATCAACCACGAAACCACGATCGCGATGAACTGCGGGAGCAGGATGAAGCCAAACGGCCTGCCGATTTGGAATTCTATCGTGACAATCAGCACGGCGACGGCAAATGCAAAGGTGACAACCAGCGGAATCGCGAATGGCAAATACAGGCGGCGGTGATGGGTTTGCTCGAAGTTGCAAAGGGTGAAGCCGTACGGCACGCCGACGATGGCGCCCGCGAGCGCGATGGCAAAGAAGCGGATGTAGACCCAGGACCATTCCTGAAAATAATAATAAGGTTCGCCGTGATCGACCCAGCAGAGGACGACCGCCAGCGTCTGCACCAGGCCAATCAACGCGCCCGTGAACGGCCCCATCAGAAACACCCGAAGCAGCGGCCAGCGATCCGGGCTGGCGGAGTCCGGCGTGTGATATTCAAGCTTGATTGGCTGCATAACTGGACCACATGATCGGCGATAGTTTCGGTTTTGGCTTAACCCTGAATAATTATACCGGTGATGGCGACGAGTTCGTCAATCGATCTCGCGGATCGAATTCTTTTAACCGCCTGCGGTGAGCGAACGAAGAGAGTCGAACCGCCCGCGAGTACGCTCAAGACGCGAAGACGCCAAGGTCGGAGGAATTGAATTTACTTTTATCAAACAAATTCAAATGGCCGAGCAGCAAACCGGCGGGCGGAGTAAATCAGTGTCTTCGCGTCTTGGCGGCTTGAGCGTACTCGCGGGCGGTTCAAATCTCTTCAATTAATTCAACGCCAACCTCCTGAGGTTTCCGGGACGTGGCGACGGATATCAGTAAACCAAATACAACTGCAATGACCGGTGACAGCAGAAAATTGAACGGTTCTCCCCATCGGAATTCAATACATGCGCCCACCACCGATATGGCGAACGATACGATCACGACAAGCGGGATAATGTAGAGCGATCGGATGCGGCGATCCGTAAACTTCTCGAATACTACGAGCGCAAGTCCGTAAGGCAGGCCGACAATTGTGCCGGCGATGATTGTCACGACTGACAGAAATTCCAGACCGTTCCAGCCGTGAAAGTGGTCGGGCTTACCGTAGAGCATCCAGATTAATATGACTGCCAAGGAATGAACGAGCCCTACAGCTCCCCCTGTAAACGGGCCGAGCAGCAAGAATTTGAGCAGTGCCCGATGCCATTGTCTGGGCGCGTCGGCAATCCGGTAGTTTAGCTTGATTGGTTCCAACGTCCCTTGCCGATCTCAGCAAACGCTCAAAATACTTCGTCAAAAGACCACAGTTTGTACCACGGCGCAGCGGGTTTACGCTTTGGGCGTAGCGGAATATATTTGCCATCGGTGATTGCATGCGGGCTTATTGTCGCAGGCAATTGGTCAGGGTTTTTCTGGTTTAAGAGCGCGTGCCATCCCTCCAGATTTGATTTGGTCCATCGTTTTACTGGCCCTCGAATACTAAGTGAAACACTTCGCTTCACAACAAATTTATCACCGTCTGAAATATGCAGATGGTCGTCAATGTTGCCGGAACTGGTTTCCAAGAACTGCTCGATCCTCGCACTGAGTTGCTGATAGCCGAGTTTGTTGCCGTAGAACACCAGCTCCATCGAAGCGATGTTCTCTATGACGATCGGTCTCTCGATCATTCGCAACGCGGGCCGACGCGGGAATTTTGCTGCTGGGATGATGATGGCGGCTGCGCTTTGCGTCCCGAAGCCCGTCACCGGGAGATGTATCGTTTTCGTTGTGTCTTGCGCCCGCTTTAGTGCGTGGAGAAACAGGCGCATCCCGCCTGAATCAGAGAATATGAGAAATTCCGTGGTGGATTCGTAATGCTCTGGCGTCTGGACCGATGCAATCGATCTAAAAAACAAAGGTGGCTCCTGGTCTTTCGCTTCATCTCGTGATTTTCCGTTCATCAGCATCGCAATGATCATCTACATCAGCACGCAGGTTGCCCAGCCGGCGATGACGCCGAGCAGCGCGGCGCGACACAGGATAATGCATGACCCAGCTTTGTAGGCGATGAGCAAGGCGCTAATGGGAACCACAAATGCAACAGGCAGCAGGTCCAGTTGCTGAGAATACTTCCATTCCATCGTCCCACACCAATAGTGGGATGCGACCTGCATCTGGATGCGAAGGTCGAAGGAGCAGTAGAGAATCACCACAGCCGAGCTGATGGCGATGATGCTGGCGAGCAGGCCGAGAATTTGGTCGACGGGTTCTGGATAAGACGGCGGGCAATAATCTAGTTTAGTGGTCATCGGCCCTCAACCGGTCAATCATAGGCTGGGATTCAGATCGAAACAATTTCAGCGGGTTCGGCGGGTCGATGCGGGAATTGAAGAGGTTTTAACCGCCCGCGAGTACGCTCAAGACGCGAAGACGCCAAGGTCGGAGGAATTGAAATTGCTTTTATAAAACAAATTCAAATGGCCGAGCAGCAGACCGGCGCCCACGGTAAATCAGTGACTTCGCGTCTTGGCAGTTCGACTCTCTTCGTTCGCTCACCGCGGGCGGTTCAAATCTCTTCATTTGCTATATCCCGCGTTTTTTAAATTCGTATAAAGCTGCAGCAGCGACGCGCGTAAATTCGTTACATCGGTCTTCAAACTATTCAGCATCAGTTCCTCCGCGCCGGAATAGGTGCCGCCTGCGGTGTTGGTGGTTTGGATGAATTGGATCGTGGGGGAAAGCAACGGCATTTGCGGGGGGAACCAGGTGTGGACGACCCGAAAGCTTTTGTTGGAGCTGCCCTGCAAATACCAGCCAGAGGCGAATCCCCAGATGATCGTGCCGACCGGCAGCACGGTTTCGCCCGCGGTAGCGCCGCCCGGGTAGACGTAATTTTGTTCCCAGTTGTTGACGACCCAGCAATTGTCATTGGCGGGAAGCACATCGGTAACAGCGGCAACGGCGGGAAGAACGGCGCTGAAATAAGTGACGGCATCAAGCCGGCCTTGAAGAATCTGGCCGAGATATACACCGCCGGTGCCGCCTTCGGGCAGCGTGCTGGTATGGTCCTTGGTGATCTTGACGATGACGGGGTGCTGGGGCCAGTTTTCAATATAGACGCGCGTGCGCGGCGGGTTTTCGTTGGTGGACCCTTCAATTCGTCCCAGCGCGTAAATGAGGTGCGCGCTTTCCTGGTTGTAAAGCATGTGTGAATCCGCGCCGTAGGGCTCCCACATGTTCATCACCAGGGCGTTGTTGATGAGGCCGTGGGAATCGGTTTTCGGGACGGGGCCGTCGAAGGCGGCCTGGCTTAGCGTGGCATCAAGCTGGAAGGTATCGGTGGCGGCGCCGGTGCTGGGGCCGTAGAGAATGCTGCCCTGATATCTGCCACCGCCGGTTTCGGCGCCGATGATGGCAACGAGCACCGTTTCCGCCGGGCTGGGGGCGACGGCGAGAAGGTTTCCCGCGGGCGTCTGCTGAAAATTCAGCGGCGGCTTCACCGTCCATTTGTCCAAGCGCTCCAGGTTCTCAGCGATGTAATTGTAAAGATCAGCATCTAGCGATATCACACTTCCAGAAGCGGCGCGAGGGAGGGGTTTCATGGCTTATTTTCCCGTGTTTTTTGTGCGGCTCAGAGGGACGCGGATCAGAGGAACAACTGGTTGTAATCGGACATGGGGAACGGCGGCTGGCTGGTGGATTTCAGGACGACGGGCCGCCAGCCGTTGGCGGGGTCGTAGGCGACATTCCAACCGACGGAGCGATAGGTGAAGGCGTAGGTCATATCCCAGCCGGGGCTGCCGTTGCTGAAGAGGCGGCGCTGGGAGGAGGCGCCGTCGAACTTAACCGTGCCGGCGGGCGCGCCCTGGAACGGGCCCTGGTTCACCGTGTCAGTGGCGGCGACAATTTGGGCGACAGGAATCGCGGGAAGATTGTTGCGCGTCTGGCGGAAGGCGATGGTGGTGATGCGCAGGGCGGGGTTGAGATCTGTCGTCACATCCTCCGCCGCGCCGTCGGTGAATTTTAAGCTTGGCGTGGCGTTGGAAAGGGTGAACCATTCTGAGCCGTAATCCACCGAGAGAACACCGGTTTCCGAGCCTTCCTGGTAAGGGAGCGAGCGATAGATAATGCGGATGCGCGCATATTTGTAGGCGACCAGCCCGGTGGGCGCGACAGAGAGGCCGGTTTCGCCCGGGATGCCCTCGACGTCAACGGTATCAACGAAGAGCCAGGGAGCATCGGGGTAGGCGGCTGGTGGCGTATATTGAACTACATTGGGCGTTTGTTGCAGCACCGCGCCGCGCAGGGCGTTGATGAGGGCGGCGCGATCTGCCCACGCACAGACGAGGGTGCGCGTGGCGGAGGATGTTGTTGTGCGGGCGTATTGTTCCTTGGCGCCTTCGTCCCAGACGGTGATGCCGAAGAGGGTGATTGAAGTTGTGGAATCGAGGGGCATGGTGTTCCTTGGTTTTTGGGGGAATTGGTGGGCTGATGAGGCGACGCTGCGAAACGGGTTTCTCTGCTGAAAGATCGAGGAATCAGGTTTACCGCCCGCTGCGCTAGAGACCGCGAAGAGCGCGGAGAAATCAATTGAATTGAGTTTTTTTTATTTTGAAATTCTCTGCGCTCTCTGCGGTCTCTAGCGTACTCGCGGGCGGTGGAATCTCTGTTCGGTTTTTAAGACCCTAATCAGAATTTCACGACCGCGATCGTGGGAAGATCATTGAGGGCATGATCGAATTTTTCGACAGCCTGGTTGAAGGCTTTGCCGTCGGGTTGGGTTTGATTGTTGAGGGTGCTGGCTGCGTTGCCTGGCGCGGCCGGGTTTCCCAGCGCTGCGCCTGCTGCCTGGGCGGCTTGAGACAGATCGGTCGCGTAATTGGCTTGGGGCGATGTTGTGGTGTCTGTGTCGCTGAGCGTGTGCTGATCGGCTGGGAAGGATTGGTCGTCCGCGACCTCCGCCGGATCGGATTGGGAAAGATCGTGGGCTGGAGAATCAGGCTCGATCATCGGCTCATCGTTCGGCCTGACTTGCAGCGAATTGGTTGAACGTGAATTCTGAACTGGCATATGCAGCGATATTGGAATCTCGCGCGCGGCTCTCCGGTTGCGGACATCGTGCATGAACGGATGGTGGTTGGTTCGCGTGTGCATTAGGCGCCCTCTTGTTGTTTGTGGGTGATGTAGCATTCAATTTGTGCCGGGAGCGCAGCAGGTTCCACCGGCGCCCCGCTGTTGTGTTGTTGGATCTGGGATTGCAGGTCCTTCGATGGAATCAGCAGAAGGTCCGATGGCAGCCAGCGGTTTTGTTTGATGATCTTGTCGAAGATTTTTGCCCGCGATTTCTCGGCGATTTCGGCGGCTTGGGCGGTGCTGACCTGTTGTGGCGCGGACGGATCAACGCCCAGGGCGTGGAGAGCCTGGGGGATGGTCATCTCGCGAATCTCGCGGTAGCTGTGGCCGTTTTGCGTTAATCGGGTGAAGACGTTTCGCCATTGGATGGGCCGCGCGCGGGTGGCGCGGCTTCGGCTTTTTTTTCGCTGGGGTATCCCCATAAATCCCAGATGGCCTGGGCGATGGTTTGCCCGTCCGGGCCGTTCAGCAAGTCCGCGGCTTTGTTGCGGGCGATCTGTGGGTGGTGGCTGCGCAGAGAAAGATAAAGCAGCGTTGGGCACGCGGCAGCGGAGAGCGCCCAGGCATCGAAGGGTTGGCCGCCAAAGGCGAAGGGAGCGGATTGCAGATTATCGACAGCTCGCGCGTGAATCTGCTGGCGGGTTTGCGGAGGAAGCTCGGCGCAGCCGCGGGCAATGTTGCGGAGATAGCTCTGCGCGGCTTCCGCCTCGGCCTCGGCCCAGTCGATGAGCCGGGGTGGGGAGAGAGTCATTCCTTCGATTGCGGTTGAGTTGCCGGTGGCGGTCAGGGATTGGAGGTCGGTCATATTGGGTTGCTCCAAATGTAGGGTGGGTTTACTCGCCCACCCTATGTAGTTGATTTCTAGATTACCGCCCGCGAGTACGCTAGAGACCGCGGAGAGCGCGGAGAATTGAAAACTCTCATAAATATTTTTAATAGTTTTTCTCCGAGGTCTCCGCGGTCTCCAGTTTACTCGCGGGCGGTGGAAATTATTTTCGGCTTGAATCAGCAGGCGCCCCCACCCTTGGCCCATCCCCTGGCGTACCAGGGGAGGGAATTATTATTTCTGGGTTCCATCGCCTGTTAACTGGGGTAGGTGAAGCTGCCGTTGCCTCGGCAGATTATTTTTGTGGTGATTTTGCCGTCTACCACCAGTTGCTGGGGGGTGGTTTCCACGATTAAGGATGAGAAGCTCCAGAATGAGCCGTTGAGGGCGCCGGCGGCGGATTGGTGCAGGTATAAATTGACCGTGCTTAGAAGCGCCCCCACCGCGATTGAAAATGGGGCGGCGAAGGGGTTGTTGCCGAAATCGTGATCTAAATGGATGGCGACCTGGCAATCCTTGAAGGTGGCTTCGCGGAGGACGAATCCGCCGCTGCGGCTGTTTTTGAATTGGGTGAGCTCGACGGTTGGCTGGACTTCCCACTGGGTGATGGGGAGTTCGTTGCCGGCGACGGACGCGGTGCCGTAGAAGCCGGAATGGAATACTGAGGCGGCCATGATTTGCTCCTTTTTATGGTTGGTGATGCGAGGGATTGGTTGCAATTTATACGATCGTGCTATGCGGATCGGCCCAGGATGGTGATCTTCCCCGGCACGTTGGCGCCAGCGGCTACCGAAATGGTGACGGTGTCCGCCGCGCCGGCGGTGACGGTGTAGCCGGGGTTGGGGTTCCACATGAGGTGCGCGCCGCCGTTGGCCTGGGCGGTGGCGTTGTCGGTGGTGGAGATGGGGTGCGTGCCGCCGCCGATGGTCATGTCCTGGCCGGCGACGGTGCTGTCGTTTTCGATGAGGATGGCGCTAACGTGCAGCATGCCGGTGGTGTTTTGCAGGGGATCGAGCGCTGTGCTGACGTTGATGGTTAATGGCGTGCCGGCGCTGACGGTAAAGGGCGCGGCATAACATCGATCCACATTTCCCGGAGTGCTTCCCGCGCCGATGGCAAAGGGTGGGCTGTGGTTGACCTGAGACCCGGCGATGGCTGGGGATGCGCCGCTGGTGAGTTGGGCTTTGAGGGACAGGGAAAGCGACGGGTTGCTTAGTATTGTGGGCATGGGGAAAAGTCCTTTCTTATGGCAATGCGAGCAGATGCGAGCGATCGAGGTGCATATGGACGGTGATGGCAATGAGGCTTACCCAGCGAAGGGTCCCCCGCCGCCACTGCGGGTGGCCGAAGGCATCGTCCCGGCCCTGGCGCATTTCCCAGGAGCGAATCAGTCCGCAGAGGCCCAGGTTTGGGCCGGCTTTTAACAGGGCTGTCATGGTGGCGAATTTCAGGGCGTTCATCGGCGTTGTTCGGAGGGAGGCGTGGGTGGAGATCAATTGAAAAGTCTGGGAAATTGAGGCGATTTTTGAATTAGTGCCGAAGGGTTGTAGCTCGAAGGCATCGCTTAACAGGACGACTTCGGGGGTGTCGCTGAACTGAAGCTGGCCTTTGAAGCGCTCGAAGGCGTTGGCGGACATGTCGATGAGATTGCCGGGGGCGACGATGGCGGTGAATGCGGGGGATGAGGTCAGGGCGGTGAGGATTGCGGAGGATGTTGCTGTGAATGGGTCGGTCATGTTTTCTTTCTTTGGTTGTGAATGGGTAAAGGAGATTTCGCCCAGGAACCCCCCTGCCCCTCGCCGGGGATTTGTGTGGCGAGGGGTCATGGGAGGTGGGATGGGCGTAGTTCGGCTTTCTGGCTTCCTCGCCCTATGCTCAGGGAAAGGATTGAGGTGAGGGTTGCTATGGAAATTTGGAT
Organism: Planctomycetota bacterium; assembly: GCA_030775485.1. Lineage (GTDB taxonomy): Bacteria > Planctomycetota > Phycisphaerae > Tepidisphaerales > Tepidisphaeraceae > JALYJB01. Next base: position 38,543 of record JALYJB010000028.1, read on the forward strand.
TTACCGCCCGCGAGTACGCTAGAGACCGCGGAGGACGCGGAGAAATCAATCAGAATTATTTTTGGATTTAAATTCTCTGCGCTCTCTGCGGTCTCTAGCGTACTCGCGGGCGGTGGAGGAAATTCTTTCGTTTAGAATTTCACCGTGGCTACGAAGACTGCTGTGGGGACTTTCAACACGGGGAGGAACGTATCTCCGTAAACAATCTTTGCGGTGGGCGGATCGGCGCTGGCGGCGCCGTAGGCGAACATGCCTGCTTTGGTTTCTATGGATGAGACGACGCTGGGCTCCGCGGGGGTAATGATTCCGGCTTTGCTGGGGACCGGATAGGTGCCTTCCAGGAATCCGATCCAGGCGTTGCTGGGCTCGGGGGTGAAGACGATCTGGTCATCGCCCACCAGCGTTTGGCGAACTCCGTTCTGGTCGTAGAAAAAGCTTTGGTAGGCCTTGTGCCAGGTGAGGCCCAGGAGCGGGTTGGGGATGTCAGCGGTGGCGATGTAATCCGGGCCGAAGGCTTCGGGGCCGTAGTTGGCGCGGAAGAAATAATTTCCCAGGCCGTTGTTGCTGGTGAGATAGTTGGGCACGTTCTTGCCGTAGAAGGCGTGCTTGAGCTCATACCCGGTGAGCTGAACAGCAGCCTGGTGCAGGGCCTGAAGCTGCTTGTCGATGGTGGCGGTGGGATCGGACCACTTGGTGCTGATGATGGGGGTTGCGGTGTTGAAGACATCGAGCTGGTTTTGGTTGCCGGCTGGCACGGCGTAATCGACCGCGGTTTGCGCGCCGGCGGAGCTGGGGAGAAGATTGCCCAGGCCGTCGTAGTAGATCTGGGTTTTGAAGAGCATGCTGGTAAGGGCGCTGATGCGCAGGTTGTCCTGCGTCCAGCGTGCTTCGCGGATCTGGCGGCTTACTTCATCAATGCCCATGCGCTGCTTGCTTAGCTCGGTGTAGTTAAGAAGGTTGATGTAATCCTTCACCGGCAGCACGATGTTTTCAATGCTGTGCAGCAGCTTGACGGATTTGATGCCGATCTCGCGCAGCTGGCGATTTTTGGATGGCGCGCCGTAGGGAGAGATGGTGGCATTGGTGCGGGCGCCGCTGAAGACTTTGTATTCACCGGTATCGCCGTCGACGGTCTGATCGACTTTGAAAAAGGCCTCGGGGAAGGGGTTGGGAATGCCGCTGACGGTGCTTTGAATGATGCCGCAAAGGTTTGGGGCGCCGAGGATGTCGTTGATGGAAACGAATGGCATGGTGTTTTCCTTGTGAAAAGAATGGTTGTAGTTTTCGATGCTTCTTGCTGCTCCCCTGGTACCCCGGGGAAGGATAAAGGTGGGGATTTCTTAACCTCATTGTTGGGAGAAGAACCCCCACCCTTGGCCCTCCCCCAGAGTACCAGGGGAGGGATTTGTCGCTGATGGTATCGCGGGCTTTTCGGAGCTTAGCCTGTGATGTCATCCAGGAAGGTGACACTTGGGCTTGTGGCGCGGAGGGCGGATTTCAGGAATGTTTTCAGGCTCGGGTCTGTCGGGTAGTTGACGATCATTCCGGTGTTGATCGTGCCGCCGCCGGCTAAAAGCGTGGCGCAGAAGACATCGACTCTTTGGGTGTGGGTCTGGTCGATGATTTGCAGTCCGTTGGTTTCGCAAAGGAGGGTAAGGATGGTCTCGCTGCCGTCGGTGGGCTGGAGGAAAGAGCCTGCGACGGCGGCAGCGGATGCTGCGGTGCAGGTGATTACGCCGGTGGTGGTGTTGACGGCGGAATAGGTGATGACCTGCGTGGCGACGGTGCCACTTGCAGCGGGCGGGCCGGTAAATTTGAACGTGCCGGCTGCGCCGATGCGGCGGACGATTTCGGCGGCGGTGTTTACGTCCGTGGTGATTGTCGTGGCGGCGGCTGCGATGGCAACCGTTGAAAGACCGAGGATGCTATTGGCGTATTTGCCGGTGGCGGTGACGCGGCCCATGGGCATGCCGGCCCAGAGGAGCCAGGTATATGGGGCGTTGGCGGCATTACCGGAGGCGGTGCCGTCAATGGTGACGGGGGGCGCCCAGAACTGGGCGAACTGCCGGTTGGAATAGAAGACTTCGCGCGGCTGGGAAGTGAAGTTCCCGACGATGCCGGGCTTGCCTTGGGGGGTGGAAAACATGAGGGGTCCTTTCGGTTTGGTTAGGTTTAATTCGGTGGCGATGTAGGCTGGTTATTGTTTTGCTTTGGGCTCCTTTCGGGTCTGGGAACATTTGGATTTACCGCCCGCTGCGATAAAGACCGTGGGCGGTTGAATCGCCTTTTTGTGAGTTTGGCGTGTCCGTCTTTTTTGGTCTAAAACCACCCCCACCCTTGGCCCTCCCCCTGATTACATGGGGAGGGGATGGCGCTATTGGATGGGGGAACTACTTTTGCGCTACACGCTGGCTACTTTGGTCATGTAGTGTTTGAGGTCTTCGGCGCTGGTTATGGCTTCGCCGGGGATTTGTCTGGTCAGGGCTTGGAGGCTGGTGGTTTCGCCGGGGGTTTGGGGGTGGTTGTCGTTCAGAATATCAGCGATGGTCAGGGCCAGAGCGCGGTCTCCCTGTAGATTACCGGCGCGGGAGAGGGCTAGCGTGTTGATGCGGCCCTGGTCGTTCCTGATCAGCGTTGCTACCAGGCGATCCCTGGCGGCTGGGGAGAGGCCGCCTTTGGTGACGGCGGTGTTGAATCTTTCCGTGGCGGCTTCGATCAGAATCGATTGCGCTTCGTCGCTCAGGGGCGCGGGGAATTGCGCGGAAAGTTCGAGCAGTTTTTGTCGCGTGGTGTTTAGCTCGGCATGCACGTCTTCAGCGGGTTTTTCGGGTTCTGTTGTGATTGCTGGGGGGCGCTGCAGATGCTCGATGACGCGGTCGATGCAATTCTCGTGTCTGAGGGTGGATGCATCCGGCAGAAGCCCTTGCAGGGTTTGCCATTGATTATCCGTGCAGGGGATTTTCATCAGCAGGGTTTCTGGTTGCGGATCATCGGCGCTGCTGAGGATCAACAGTTCTGATTCGCCTTCGCGCGAGGCGGCGATGAACTGGCCCTGGTCCGGCACTACGGGCACCGGCGTTAGCGCGAGGTGGACGATGGCTTCGCCCCACTGGCGGGCCTGGCCGTCGGTGAAATTGGGATCGATGCCTACGGAGACCAAATTTCTGGCAGCAATGAGGGCAGCTTCTGTGCCGATGAATTGGCAGAGGGCTTTGAGGCGGTTGCCTTCGAGGCGGAATTGTTTGACGTAGCCCACGACATCGCGGGCGCGGTCGGAGTGGTCGCAATTGATGGGGATGGGGACACCGCGGGCGAGCATTTTTTCGCCGGTCTGGGCCCAAAGCTGGAGGCGCGCCTGATCGACCGCGAGAGAGTAGCCGCGGGTTGGGTGGGTGTAGGCGCCGGTGTGGATCATCTCCTTCCAGAAGTAGGCGGCGGGCTGGCCGGCGATTTGGGAGGGGAGATGATCGGTGGGCGCGACGGGGGCATCGACTGCGCTTGTGGGTGTTGTTGTCGCGTGGAGGTGGAATGGTGTTGTGGGGGTGAGCATTTGGGTTTGGTCCTTTTGGGTGAATGGTTTTTGATCATCGAAATCCCCTCGCCGGGTACTCTGGGAGAGTGTTGGCGTGAGGGTCTTGATTCTGATGGAGTTGAAGAACCCCCACCTCAATCCTCCCCCGGCGTACCAGGGGAGGAAGTTGATCCGCAGATCAATCGGCTAGTCTTGGCACTGCCAAGTGATCCAGCAGCGCGCCTACATCGACCTTGGCGGCGATGGGTTCGGCGGGGTTGGCGAGCAATTCTGTCAGCACGGCTCTTAGCACGCCCAGCGCATCGGGTTCGAGGGGGGCTGGATCGATGGTTACGGCGCCTCTGGCCTCGGGGCCGAAGTTTGAGATCAGGAGGTCGTCCACCACGCCTTTGTTCAGGGCGTCGGCTAGATCACGATCTATCAATTCTGAATCCAGTGTTGCGGCATCGGTGTGGGTTTTGGCGTCGGCTCGGCTGGCGTGGCGGCCTTCTAAACCTGTGCGCTCGGGGCGGAGCCAGCCTCTGAAAATCAGGGCGTCGTAATATTCCAGAATCAGTTTCATTCCCGGGGCATGGTCTGTGGTGGCAGCATCGAAAGCGGAAAGTTGCCAGGGGCTTTTGCCGGCTAGTTCGTAGGCGGCGCGGACATCCGTGGCGGCGGCGAAGCCGTTGGGGAACATGACGCTGCGGCCGGCGGAGACGGCGTCGAGGACCTGCTGGCCGAGCCACTGGTTGGGGCGATCGGCGCCGGCGGCATCGCGGCTGGTGCCTTCGGGGTAGTGAAGTTGCACCACGATTCCGGCTACTTTTTTCATGTATTGCGCGAGGCGGCGGCGGATTTGTTCAGATTCGCTCCAGGCCTGGCGGATGTTTTCGTTGCGCGAGCGGCCGTAGGGATTTCCCGCTTCGGGGTCGTGGGAATAGAGAAAGAATTTGCCGGGTGCAAGCGTAACCGGCGGCTTGCCGGGCGGATGATTGAGAAGGCCGGCAACGTTGCCGTGCGGGTCGATGAGAATCTGCGTGCAATCCCACAGCAGCGGCTTTAAGCGGCGAAGAACGCGGCGGCCGTTTTCGATCTCCCATATTTTTTCGAAGCCGGCCCAGCCGAACTCCAACGCGCGGAGAGAATCGCGCACGATGGATTGACGAAGCGGCTCAAGCACGGAGCGGGTGAAGGTGAGCCATTCCTGGGGGACGGCTGGGCGCGATTTTTTCCACCGCCAGGTGTTGGCGACGATGGGGGCAGCAATCATGCCGCGCACGAGGGCAGCGGTGGGATGGGCGGAGATGCTGCGGTAGGTTTCGTATGTGCCCGGGGCAGCGGAGGTGAAGCCGGCGAGATCGGCGGCGCTGAAGCCGGGGAGAGCTGGGTGATTCGCGCGATTGGTTTGGGCGGTGGTGGATTCGCCGGTCGGGTGGCGGGTGCGTTTTATCGCGGTTGTGGGCGCGGGAGCGGTGAGGCCGATGAGATCTGAGCTGGGGTCGAGGGTGATGGTTTGGAGATGTGACATTTTTTGGGGTTTCCTTTATGGGTGTTGACGGTTGAAGACGCAGGTCGGTGATTGATTGCGTCTTCTATTATTCCCTCCCCTGGTACGCCGGGGGAGGGTTAGGGTGGGGGTTGCCTTAAGATAGAAGACGGCCGTAGATTCCTGGGAGCACTCGGATTGCACTGTATATTGCGCCGCCCTCAAGAACAGATTTACCGCCCGCTGCGCTAGAGATCGCGGAGAGCGCGGAGAAATCAATTGAGGGGAGAAATTAATTAAATAGTTTTTTTACGCTGAATTCTCCGCGATCTCTGCGGTCTCTAGCGTACTCGCGGGCGGTTGTGATGAATTTTGTGCGTCTCTGTCGTGGTCCCTGCGGTTTCGTTTTCCCGGTTTGAAGACCCCCACCCCTGGCCCTCCCCCGGAGTACCAGGGGAGGGGATGATCGTGGGCAGCGCGATGCGAATAATCGTATCTTCAACTTCATATTTATATTCCCTCTGTGTTCCTGTTCGGGTAGCCTCATCCGGGCTTGCTTTTGGGGGGAACGATTGGATTGGCCAGCTACAAACCAGGGATGACGCATGCGTGTTATTTGCTCACTACTTTCGTTGTGGATGTTTGCAGGTGTTTTGTGCCTGGCGAACTGCGCGCGGGCCGCGGAGGGGACATCCGATGCTGCCACGCAGCCAACGCCCCTTTCAATCATCAGATCCTATGTGAGCGCTGTCGCAAAGCCCGCGACCTACATGGAGGATGTTGTGACGCTGGTGAATGTGGCGCGGTCTAAAATTGATGACGCGACGCCAGCTTTGGAAGTTCTGGCCATTCGTGCAGCTCCGTCCCCGTTCATCACCGCGTATCCAAAAGCCTTAACCAAGCCGGCGCTTTCGTTAAGGGAAATTCGGACTTCGGTGGATGCGGCGCGATCGAAGATCGAGGACCTTACGGTTTCATTTGATTTTTCGGCCACGCGTTCAAATCCTGATGACCCCGGTTTTCGATCCCATTCTAAGATCGTTATTAAAGGCGCGGAAGGCTACCTCGATGCTAGATATGGGCGCGATCCGAAGGTTGATCCTCGCACGGCGGAAAGAATCTATAGCTTTAACGGCTTCACGGGGGTGAGCTATAACGTGCCGGCTGAGAACGCGATGATTGAGAGCCGCCGGCCCGTGCCGCTGGATTTGAAGGCGGCGGGATTTTTTCAAATGGCCATGTTGGCGCCCGCGCAGGCTGGCGGATGTGGTTTTGACGATGAAAGCCTTTCGTCGCTGCTGGCGTTTTCTGGTGCACAACTTCGCCCGGTGCTGGAAGTTGTTGGTGGCCACGAATGCTACGTCGTGGATTCGAACTTCTCCGCGGGCCAACATGCAGCGATTGCCTGGCTTGATCCTTCGGAAGGATTCCTGCCATTGAAAATGGTGATCTATGGCGGCGGCGTGCCGTTCATGGAAACGACGATTGATCATGCTGGGGAAATTTTGCCCAATCTCTGGCTGCCGCTGCATGGGCGGAAAATTGTTCAGCCGATGCCTTCGGTGCGAGGCGGCGAAGATGGTGCCGAATATATCCTCAGCGTTGACGGATGGGACCAGGGCAAGGCGGCGCTTGTTGTGAATACTGGGATTAAGGATGATGTTTTTGAGCTTCAGAAGCAGTTGCCGGGGGGAACGCTTGTTTTCAACTTGGATACGAAGAAAGTTGTGAAGCAGTGATGGAGGTACTGGCGAATTGTCAACGTGGAGTTTTTCGAATTATCGGCTAATCGGTTTTTCCCCCAGCTGTGGGTAACTTTCTATGCGGCTCACTTGATTCTTTTAACTCCGCGATCATTCGCTCGCGCCCGTAAACAAAAACTCCAACAAGTGATACTAACGAGCCCCCAGCCAAGACGGTCCCTGACACCCGGGTGGCCTAAACAAATCGCGCCGAAGCCGCACAAGACAACCAAGATCGCGATCGATAGTCCAGACTTCTGCCCCAGCTTTTGATCGTTTCGGGCGGCGCGTCCATCTTCAACTTGCGCCTGGACAATCTGCTTTTCCAACTCACGGCGATGCAACGATTCGTCCTCGGCCATCTTGACGACACGATCAGCCAGACCGGGTAAAGCTTTTTCGTATTCCGCCAGTGCGGCGGGAGAGGGAATTGGCCCAACGTGCGTTACCTCTCTTGTAATGGACATTGATTGAACTTCTTCCACCTGTGCGGGTTGAAGCTGTTCCTTGGATTGAAGTTGCCGGCGCAGAGCGCGGTTAGGGTTGCTTTCCCGCGCCATGGCGGATGACCTCTTGGCGTCCCTTATCGATGGCGTGCTTCAGATGGATGCCCACCTGCGCCCAATCAGAGGCAACACGCTGAGCTGGGGCTTCGCGCATAAAGTCTGGGACTATAATGAACGAGCGCGCAGGAGGCATGATGTCCAGAATGGAACCCGCGCCAGAAAGTAGATTTTTTAGCTTCTCGTTCATCTGCTTCAATTCTAGCATCGGCAAATTAGGACGTCACGTCAAATTTATCTGTTTCCGGGCGTTTATGTCCCTGAGCCAGCAACAAGGATGAAGCCAGCTGGAGCTGTGGATTCAAGTCGAAAATGAAACCACCCCCTGGTGGTGCGTTATTTCTGGCAGCACCGGGTATTGCGCCTGGGTGAAATATCTTAGCCAGGCTAGCGCGTGGTGTGGTTCCAGATTGCCGGGCCATAGGGCTGTTCTCAGGTCGTCTATCAGCGTGTGGCATCTTGGGTCAACTGTCAGTTGCGTGGCACCATCCGCGGTTTTTAGTTTGGCTCTTATGGCGTTGATGGTGTCCTTTATGGGCGGGTTGCATTTGGGGACCTGGAATCTTGGTTTGAGGCCTCTGAGGCGTTTTTCTAAAATGTACCAGTCGGAGATGCCGCTGGTGCTGTCTCTGGCGGCGCCGGTGGCGTCGCCGTAGATGTTCAGGGCGTAGAGGTTCCAGGCGCGTTGTTTGGCTCGATCTAAAAATACATCGCACGCAGCATCTGTGTCGGTGTCGGGTAGCGTGAGCTCGTCGATGACGCTGATGTGGCCCTTGTGGTGCTGGATGATTCCTGAGCACATGGGGTCGATATTGAAATCGAGGGACCAGCAGATGGGGAGCGCGGGGTCGTAGGCGGCTGGTTTTATGTGGAGGGTTGGGTCGAAATCCGAGAAGGCTTTGCCGCGGGCGATGACGAATTTTCCCTGGAATTCCTGCTCGAAAATGCGCGGGTCGAGCCTTCGCCGGGCGGATTCTATTTCTTCCTCGGGCAAAATATCGGCGCTGGGCCAGGTGAAGCAGCGCCATTCATCATCCTCGGCGCTTTGGGCGACGTGGACCATGTGTTCGTATTCAACCTGGCCGGGGGCATCCATATCCGGGACACCGATGAGCCAGGCCCAGCCGCGCCGGTCTGCAAGGGCTGGGCGGATGTGGGCATCCCATATTCCGGCGCGGCAGTTGGCGAGTTCGTCGATGACGCAGCCATCCCAGGGCGTGCCTTCGATTCGCTGGGGGACGTCCAGGCCATGAACCCAAAGCTGGGCGCCGTTGGGCGTGGTGATGCACAGATCTGTTTCGCTGATCCGGCATCTCAGCTTTTGGGGCAGCAGCGCTTTCAGATCGGCCCAGAAGATGCGCTTGGCCTGATCGCGCGTGGGGGCGGCGGCGAAGTAGCGGCCGGGTTGGCCGTGCGTTGTGCGGCGGCCGAGGTGTTCGACCAGGCGGCGCTTGGCGAGCTCGGACTTTCCGCTGCGCCGGCCAGCGGGGACGAGCTTGAAGCGCGTGCGATCGATCCAGAGGCGCGATTGCTCGGGATGTGGGCGCAGCTCAACCCATCTTCGGCTCCAGCCAAGGTTCGGGGTAACCATCGTCGTCTTCGAGATTTTTGTCGTGTTGTCCGAGTTCATATTTCCCCAACTGGTTCAGGATGGTGGCGTTGCCATTTTGGGCGAGCGCTGTTTGTCTGATGCGGAGTTTGACGCGCCTTATGGCCCGCCATTGCGTGAGCTGGGGGCCGTGGCGCGATTTCAGGTCTTCGATGGTGATGGCGAGGGCATCGGCAATTTCCTGATCCGTGCCGCCGCCTTTGGCCATGGCTTCCAGCGTGGGATCATCATCATTCGGCGGCGCGCTTACGGCGCCGTCATCAGGCGCGGGATGTTGAACATTTTTGCCAGACCTGGGTTTGGTGGCCCGATGTATTTGAAGCTGGCCGTCCTGCGGGTGTTGCTGTGGGAGTTGTCCAGGTGAGAGAGGTTGCGGATCGTGCGGCGCTGGCTTTGGATTGAGACACGTGAGGGAGCGCGATTCATTTTCCATAGGGGTGACCTCATGCGGTGGTGAATGATGGCTGGGTGACTGGTGACGCTGGTGTAGGGCTTGCCGGTGGCGGCGAAGAGGGAGGCGACGAATTCGCTGAGGGCGGCGCCGATGCCGACGCCCTGAAAATCGGGCAGGCAAACGCAGCGGTGTTCGCGCCAGCCGGGGCTTTTGGGGTGCGGAAAGTGGAGGGCGGCGACGAAAACTGCGGGGCGATTTTCTATCAGGCCGAGGAAGCAGGCGGCAGCCTGGTGGAGCTTTGCGGTCAGATAATGATGACGGTGGAAAAGTTTCCAGAGGCTGCGATGGACCCGCTGGATGGTGAGGGCGATGGGCGGGCGTTGAAGACGCCTCGCGATTTCTGTTGTGGTAACGGCGGCGGTGTTTGCGGTGGTTTCTGGCGCGGGTTCCGTGGCGTTCTCTCGCGTTGCGATCGCATTTTGCGTGAGAGCTCCATCCTGCATATCCAGCACCCAATCTGGCTGGAGCCAGGGGAGGACATCGTAGTGGCAACTGATGGCGACGAAGCGCTGGTTGCGCTGGCGGACGGCTCTGGCGACGGCAGCGGAGGCGATTTTTGCGACGGTGCGATCGATGACGCTGGTGAATTCATCGATGACGACGAGATCGGGCATTTCCGCGAGGGCGCGGGCGAGGTTGACGCGGAATTGTTCGCCGTTGGAAAGCGCGTGGAACGGGCGCGGCCAGGCGGGCGGGGAGCTGAAGCCGACGCTGGTGAGGAGCTGGGTGAGGGAAACGATGCCGAGATTTTTGGGGAAGGCATCGAGGAGGCTGCGGTGTCTGGGCCAGCGGAATTTTGTGGCAAAGTTTTGGGGGAAGGCGGCGCGGGCGACGGTGGTTTTGCCTGAGCCGCTGGGGCCGACGATGAGGCCGATGGACCAGGGGTCGGTGATGGCGGGGATGTCTACTTTAAATTCTGTTGTAGCTTCGGATTGATCGGGGAGATCGAACATGCCCTGCACCTGGCGGACGCGGAAGCTTTCCGCGATTGGGGTGTGGGTTATTGTGTGAATAGCTTGCATGGGTGGCCCTCCTTTCTGAGGCGGTTGTACAGGCGTTTCTGGTGGGATTCGGATTGGCATTGGATTAGGATTTCATAGGCTGGGGGTAAGTGTGGTTTGGGGTTTGGGGGGTTGGCGAATGGGATTGGTTTTTGGGGTGGCTGGGGCATGGGTGGGTTCCTGTAGTTTTGGGTGAATTTATGAGTGGTGAGGAGACCGAATCTGCTGAGAAGAAATCGCCGGTTGAGATTGAGTATTAGGCACCGGAGGCGAAGTCGGAGCGTTCGATCTGGGGTAACGGCTAATTCTCGGGGCCTTCGGATACTAGCGACTTCGAGTGGCGATCATTTTTTAAGGGCGCGGCGCTGAGCTGCTCTGGATGGTCTTTTAGCGGGCAAAGATCGTTTCAAAAAGAATCGTGGTTCGCCATAATTAAGTGCGTCAATGGGGTGAATTATGTCTGCCAAATTCCCCATCTTGCTGTGCCAAATCCCTCTGGAAATTAGCTTGGCGACGTGCGTTGGCGATTCGTCATCCGCGTAAATTACAATCTTCTCATAGCCGTCTTCAAAATTCCCGTCGCTACAACGGACGAATTTGAACCTCTCAAAGAGAGCGATCCACGCGTCATCAGTGTTTGATTGCGGAATTCCCTCGGGCCAATAGTCCCCGTGCAGAGGCTCCGGTTGCCATCTTTGATTTTGGATCCCCAATACAAATGCAATGCAATTATATTCAGGTGTTCTGTTGCTCCGTTTTTCCCAGCTAGCGTTCCGGAGATTTTTGTGAAGAAGCTGTAATTCCAGCTTTTCGCCCTCAGACAAGGTATCCATTCGTCTTGCCCCATTTAAGCCATGACTCCACCATCTGGGGAAAGCGCCCTCTGCATGCGTCTGGTATTGGATTTTCTCCAGTGATCTTTGCTAGTGCGTAAAACCATTCATCGGGTTCGCGTCTCAATTCCTGCAGGATCATTGGCAATGCAGCCAGGCCCATGCGGATGATGGATCTATACGCAGGATGTGAAACCATTCGCGATGTCATCATCGTGGGATTACGACCATCTTTCCATTCCCGCGCCAGTCGTGAAAACTCTCTCGATAGCATGTCGGTTTGTTGGAAATCCGGCAAAGACTGATTGGCCATGCTTTTGAGCGCGGGAATCAACTTGGGCGCACTGCCGACGCGAACATCTTTAGCCAGTACATCTTTAACCAACTGACGAATGTCATTTTCTCGTGACGGCGTGGCCCCGGCAGATGTAGCCACACTTGCCACAATAGCGGTACTTACGATCGCGCGCCTAAAGCCGTATTCGTAGGGCATTGAAGTCGCCATGTTATGTCCTCTCGACTTCTGAGATCCTGTTCACGATTTTTTCAGCAAAGCTTTTCGCTTCTCGCTCATGAGGTTCGAAGTTTCCGATAAAATCTGGGGTCATATTGCGGTAACCAGGCACAGGTTTGAAATCAATATGCGTATTGTAGTTGATGAGGACCATGTCTTCCCGTATCGGAGACGCAGCCACATTCGCTACTACGACGCGAAATGGTTCGCGTCGAGAAAAGCCGAACGTGCAATCAGTCTCGTCAGCATTACTCAAGCTAAAACCCGTTGCGAATCCAAGCTTGCCCAACGCCTTCGGTACGTTCGCCTTTGCAATCTGCAGATTCGTAACGGTGTTAAAGCCGATTGCGCTTACGGGTGTTTCGTTTAGCTTCTCAAAAACTTTACACGCGACACCGAGAATGCGCTCGCGATACTTCTCCTCGAAAGTTGCGACCTCCCACCGGTCTTCAGCACAATGAATGATGTACTCAGGAGATGCGAATCTTGCGAATCCCGGAATAACAACTATTTCTTTAATTGCCCGTTCTTGGTCTTCCGTCAGACAATCTATCAGCCTGTACCAAAGCGGAGTATGAATTCTAGGATTCATGGCTCCCACTGCCACGATATTGTAATAGCGTGGCGGCCCCAGCATGGATAGTCCAAACGGAATCGGTGAGTTTATCTGTTGGTTCATCCTCGAATGCCAATGATATAGTAGAGTTGCGCCGGTCGGCAAAGAGCAATTTTTCGGTTGTTAGCTAGCGTCCAATAAAACTGCATTCTTTGACTCCGTGGACCACTCGTGCCGGAGCGGCCGAACGGGCTGATACCCTGTCGATCGCTATCCTTTGAAGCGAAGCTTAACCGCAAGATTACAAAATTACAGAGGGCGCGCATTTTCGTGATTTGCTAGAGTGCCTTTATTCATGCAAATACGAGCAATCGGTTATGGTGCGGCGGGGAGGATTTTTTTGGTTGTCAGGAAATCGAAGATGGTTTTTTCTGCGTCGGGCCAGGCTGTTTGTGGGGAGTTGAAGCCGTGGCCGGCGCCTTGTACCTCGTGGATTTCTGCGTCGGCGCCGGCGGCTTTAAGCTGGGCTACCAGCTTGCGGTTTGCGGATACGCCGTGATCGTTTGAGCCTATGACGGTGAGCAGCGGCGGGATGTCTTTGTGGACGTAGCTTGTGGGGCTGACGCGCCGGGCGAGATCCATCCAGTTGGGGAGGGATTGGGGGAGCCATTGTTTTGCAGCGGCATCGTTGCCCAGGATTGCGGTGACATCCGCGGGGCCGTAGCCGTTAACGATGGCGGCGATTTTGAAATCTTTGGGAGTGGTTGGACCGAGCTGCGCTTCTGGGGTGCACAGGCCGACCATGAGGGCGAGGTGCCCGCCAGCGGAGGCGCCGGTGACGATGATGCGATCGGGATCAACGTGATATTGCTGGGCGTGATCAGCGAACCACTTGGCAGCGGTGAGGGCATCTTCCACCGCAGCGGGAGCGAGAGCGCTGGTGGCGGTGTAGTTGCCTTCAGCATCTTTGGAAGCCATGCGATATTCGACGTTGCAGACGACGAAGCCGTGGGCGAGGAAGCGATTGTAGAAGGAGGACATGGTGGATTTATCGGTGCGAATCCAGCCGCCGCCGTGGAACATGATGACGCCGGGATAGAGGTAGCTGGTGCTGGGGCCGATATTCTTGGAGTAGAGCATGTCGATTAACTGCGTGGGGTTTGGGCCGTAGGAGATGTTGCCTTCTACCGTGTATTTGGATTTATCGGCACGGGAGATGGGGACTGTGGGTTTTGTGGTTTGGGCGAAGGTTGTGGTTGTGAGGAGGAGCAGGATCAGGGTTGGGATTCGCATGTGGGTAGTACCTTGGTTGGGGGGTTTTGTTGGGTCGTGCGTGGCTTTTTTCTGGTTAGGAATTTGGATTTTTACCGCCCGCTTCGCTAGAGAGCGCGGAGAAGATAATTGAAATCATTCATTTGGTTTTTTTTCTCTGCGCTCTCTGCGGTCTCTAGCGTACTCGCGGGTGGTGAACTGATTTGACCCCCATTCTGGCCTCGAGCAGGTAACCAGGACAAATTAAGTAGAACCAGCGGCGTCAATCGAATAGGATGAAGCGGTGAAGAGTTCGACGCATACTGCTATTTGGGTTGTCTTCTTTATCATCATTCTTGGGGAAGTGTTTAAGTTTATCAGACTGCCGCCGTTACTTGATGCTATCTTTTGGGTATTGTTTTGCGTCGAATCGATCGTGGCTTCAAATCGTTCCATCAGGGAAATTCGAAGGAACGATTTACGCACTAGAGGGATTTGCAAAACATGTGGTTACGACGTGCGGGCCACCCCGGATCGATGTCCGGAATGCGGCACCGTTCCGGTAAAGAATAGAGTAGGAAGCACTCCCATTGAACAAGCATTGTTTTCGAATGCCGGAGCCCATTGGGTTTCGACATTCACAAATGCCGATGGACTTGTCGCCATTACACTTCACCCATGGAACCGCCCGGACCTGCTGACGTACGCTACGTTCGAAGAGGCACGCATTCTTTCCGTGGACAGCTCATACGCAAAACAACACAATTCTCCGCCTCCCTGGGACATCATTGGTTTCGATTGCAAATCTATCCGCGACCATCGCTGGCGATACTGTCTTTACACCGATGCGGTTGAATACCGATTTGAGGCGAGCTGGCCCTCGATTGTGGTTGCGGGCAGTTGAATTTTTGACTCAGCTGCGCTGCGGTCGCTCTTTGGGTTGCTGTTGCCCCCGCCCTTGCCCCCGCCCTTGCCCTCGCCCGGAGTACCAGGGGAGGGGATTCGAGAGAGTTGCAGGAATTTTTTACCGCCCGCTTCGCTAGAGACCGCGGAGAGCGCGGAGGGGGGAATTGAAGTCATTCTTTTGGGATTTTTTAATTCTCTGCGGCCTCTGCGGTCTCTAGCGTACTCGCGGGCGGTGAACTGATTTGGCTGGACGGCCCCCACCCTGGCCCTCCCCCGGCGTACCAGGGGAGGGGATTGGAGAGAGGCGCGGAATCCCTCACCCTCGCCCTCTCCCCGGGTACGGGGCGAGGGGATTTTTGTGGGGGATTTGTGGCCGGCTGGCGTTTTAGTATGGCACGGGGGCGGTTGCAGCGGGGAAGCGTTTGGCGGCGTTTAGTTTTTCTGTGCTTCTGTATTTTTGCATTTGGGTTTCTACTTGCGCGGCCAATTGCGCGATGTGGTTTTGCTGGGGGTCTGTGTCGGACAGACCTCTGGATTGGTAGAGCCAGGCGCCTGCGATTATTGCTGCCCATCTGGTGACTAGCGTGACATCGGTGCCTATTGGGGCCAGGGGCGTGGCGTAGTTTCCGTAGGTGGCGAAGAGGCTGATGATTCTGGCGTCGGCGTAGTTCAGGGATTGCTGGATTCTGTTGATGTCTGGGGTGGTTTGGGTGTTATCGAGCTGGGACCAGGTGGCTATGTTGTTGGTGCCGAACTGGGATTCTATGTCGGATTGGGCGGCGTATTTTCCTGTGGCGGAGCCGGTGGTGATGGGGGTTGCTGTGATTGGCATATTGGTGTTCCTTGTTGCGTGGCGGAGTTTTTACCGCCCGCGAGTACGCTAGAGACCGCGGAGATCGCGGAGGAATTGAATTGGTTGTTTTTAATATTTTCACATTCTTGAATTCTCCGCGGTCTCTAGCGTACTCGCGGGCGGTGATCATTTTGGCTTCTTTTCCCTGTGAATAACCCTCAACCTGGCCCTCTCCCTGGGT
>JALYJB010000029.1 GCA_030775485.1 Planctomycetota bacterium
CGATTGGCTCGTGACTACGAACGGTTGGCCACAACTTTGGCCGGTCTGCATTTTGTCGCCTTTGCCTGCGTAATGCTGCGAAGGCTCACGATGATAGGAGTGGCGTAAAGTGCACAACACGCTCTAACTCGCCTTGGTCCAGGTCACGCTGCAACTTCTCCTGATCGCGAATGTACTGCCGGATTTGTTCCTCGTTCAGTCCGACCGTGCTTACGCAGTAGCCGCGTGACCAGAACGCTCGGCCGAACAGCGTCCCTTTCGTCCGCAGCACCTCCCGGTGGATGCGGATCGCGCTCTTGCCCTTCAAGTACCCCATCGTCATCGCGATGCTGTACTTGGGTGGAACGCTCAACAGCATGTGGATATGGTCCGGCATGGCCTTGCCTTCCAACAGTTCCACATCCTTCTGTCGGCACAATTCCCGAAGAATTTTGCCGATCGCTCGACGCGTCCTTCCGAAAAGCTCCTTCTTGCGGTACTTTGGCAAGATCACTACGTGATATTTGCATTCCCACTTTACGTGGGCCTGGCTTTGCCAATCCTTCATGACGGTTCTCCTTTCGCCCCCAAGGGGACTTCCTCAGGGAGGACCGTCTATCACCAACGACGCTGGAACGGCAGAGCCTGATGAATTCTCACCGCCAGAGGCGGTGGATTAGCTAGGATTTAGTAAACGTCACCGGTGGGTCAACCACTCTCAATTCTCTTCAAATCACCGGTGGCTTGCTGAATCTCAATAGTTCTTCGCTGACAATAAACTACGGCAGCGGCGGGTCGCCCAATGCGTCAATCTATAATTATATTTCAAGTGGGTACGACATAGCTCACACCCCATGGGACGGCACGACCGGAATCACAAGTGCAAGCGCAGCGGCCGATCCGCAGCATCACACGATAGCCTTCGCGGACGGCGCCGACGGAGTGGTGATTAATTAATTTACCCGCGGGCCTGTCCACTGCCATACCGGCTGGTGGGGTATTGCCCGCAACCAGTGAAATAGTTACTTATGCTTTTGCCGCCGATGCCAACCTGGATGGCAAAGTAGACTTCTCCGATTTCGTCATCCTCAGCAATCACTTCGGCGGAACCTTCACCAGCTGGGACCAGGGCAACTTCAACTATGACCCTACCGTCGACTTTTCTGATTTTGTTATCCTCAGCAACAATTTCGGCCAGGGTGTGACGGGCAATGGCACCGGCGCCAGTCCAAAGGAACTCGCGCAATACAACGCCCTGGCCGCTACCTTCGGCATCTCAAAAAGCCAGATCGCCGCGTGGGATGCAGCCATCGCCAGCTTGCCCGAGCCAGGATCGGCTGGACTTATTGCAATCGGGGCGGTCAGCCTCCTGCGTCGCCGACGGTGTTCATCATTAAGGCAATGGAAAAGTCATTGACCTCGCAATTTATTCCGTGGCAGACAGTTACTCGACGGGCACCGCTTCTGTTGGGCTTATGATGCTGGAAATGCTTTCATTTAATCGGTCGATACTCACCGGTTTGACCAGGTGATGGATAAACCCAGCTTGGCGGCTGTTGGCCATATCTTGTTCCTGGCCATAGCCGCTGACGGCGATGCCGGGAAGTTTGCAGCCTTTAGCGCGAAGCGCGCGCATGATGTCGAGGCCGCTGCCATCGGGGAGGCCTAAGTCGCTAAGAAGCAGGTCAAAGCCATCTCCGTCACCGACAACATTCAGCGCGGTGGCGACATCCCCTGCCGTTTCCACGGTGTGGCCCTGGTCCTGAAGCAGGCGACGCATGATGCGGGCGGTATCGCCATGGTCTTCCACGAGCAGGATACGAAGATACAACGGTTTGGGTTTACGGAATGCCTCCCATATTGGGCGCCGCGGCATCTCCGCTGCGGGCTTGGTGACGCCGGAGCTTAGCGCGCGCAGCCGCATGGTGAACGTAGCGCCTTGGCCTTTACCCTTGCTTTCGCCAGTGAGGGTTCCCCCATGCATTTCAACCAGGGCGCGGCTAATGGCCAGTCCAAGGCCCAGGCCACCAAATTGTTGGGTGGTGCGCCGCCCGCCCTGCTCGAAAGCGCTGAAGAGCCTGGGGAGCAGGTCCATGTCAATGCCCTCGCCGCTGTCGATCACCTGTACGATAACGTGATCGTCGCCATCACAGCGGGTACGCAGGGTAATATTGCCGCCCGGGGGGGTGAATTTAATCGCATTCTTTAACAGGTTCCACAGCACTTGCTGCAGGCGCGCGCTGTCGGCGCTGACTGAATAGGGGCCATCCAAAGCGTCAATATTAAAATGCAGGCGGCGCGCTTCGATGTCGGGCATGCAAACTTCAACGGCCCAGCGAAGTATAGTCGCTAATTCAACCGGCCGGAGGTCCAGCTCAAGCTTCCCGTGCTCGATCCGCGTTACATCCAAAAGGTCGTCGATCAGCCGGGCCTCTAATTCAATGTTGCGGTGAATCACCTCAAGCGATTCGCGGGTGTCCGCATCCAAGCCGGGTTGCTTCCGCAGCATTGAAACAGAAACCAGCACCGGAGCGAGAGGCGTGCGCAGCTCATGACTGAGAACGGCCAGAAAATGATCCTTGGCTTTGTTCGCCTGCTCGGCGCTTTCCTTCGCGGCCGACAGCGCTTGGGCAGCAGCTTTGCGCTCGCTGATGTCCTGCTTGATTGAAACAAAATGCGTGATTTCTTTGGCCTCATCGCGGACGGGGGTAATCGTCATCTCCTCCGTGTAAAGGCTACCGTCTTTTCGCCTGTTGACGATTTCGCCGCGCCAGGGCTTGCCGCTCAATACCGTCTGCCACATCTCGGCATAAAAGGCGGAATCATGCTCGTCTGACTTGAGTAGCCGAAGAGTTTTCCCGATCGCCTCGCCGGCGCGATAGCCCGTAAGATGGGTGAAAGCCGGATTGACCCACTGGATGACGCCGTCCGGTCCGGAGATGACAATGGCGTTAGCGGCAGACTGCAGGACGGTGGCCTGCAGTCTCAACTGGGTTTCCGCGGCTTTTCGCTCTGTCACGTCGCGGACCATACCCAGGAAAAGGGGCTGACCCCGAATGTAACAGCAGCTCAGACTCGTCTCGACCTCAAAACAGCTCCCGTTCTTGCGACGAAGACTTGATTGCACCGTCAAAGCGCTGCCGGGGCTTAGCGTGGCCCACCCTTTTTTTGCCGTCGTAAGATCGAAAGCGGGCTTGATCCCCTGGAGGCTCATCCCAAGTAATTCGCGCCGTGAATAGCCGAGGGTTTCGCAGGCCTTGCGATTGACGTCGACAATATTGCCCTCCATGTCGTTGATAATGAGGGCGTCGGAAGCCTGGTCCACGAGAATTCGAAATCGTTCCTCGCTTTCAAGCAGGGCATCGCGCGATTTCTTTTGCTCGGAGAAATCCCGAATGACCAGCACCACCCCCTCGACGGTTCCATCGGCGCGCCGAAGGGGAGCTCCTATTTCATCTATGGGGATTTCCTTGCCGTCGGAGCTAACCAGCATGAAGCGATCGGCGGACGCCTTCATGGCGCCATCCCGCAAAACCTGCGCGACGGGATCTTCCTGCGGCAGTTGCGTTTGCAGGTCGAAGATCTTCAGAACCCTGCCCAGCGGCTGACCGCACGTCTGGGTGCTCGCCAAACCGGTGAGGCGCTCTCCCTCCCTGTTGATGAAGGTGATTTGGCCGTCGGCATCGGTCACGATGACGCCATCGCCGATGCTTGCAAGTGTTACCGCCAGCAAATCCTTTTCGCGCTGGATTTGGGCGGCGGCCTGGGCGCGCTGCTCCTCGGCTTGCTGACGAAAGCGATCCTCACTTTGGCGGAATAACAAAGCTCGTTGCGAGGCCGCCGCCCTCTGGCGAATCAGGCCGTAGTGGCCGATAATCAGGCTCAAAATACAGCCCACCGCAAAAAACGACACCAGTCCAAGAACGCTGGCGATGTTGTAGAAAACAAATACACCCTCTGGGGGAAGAACCCAAAAGGCGGCGGCAACAGCGGAGAGAAAGCTGGCAAAAATAGCCGGGGCTACGCCGGCCACCAGGGCGACAACGATAACCTCGACGCAATAGATTAAATAATCCTGCGTCCTCCCGAAATTGCCGAGATTCTGAACAATTAACTCGCGGATCAGTACCGCGATTAAGACTGCCAGGGCTGCGAACAGGTAGCGGCGTCCCTGATTTCTAAGCGGTTGCCAAAGCATCGCAAAAATCCTACGTTCGGGGTGCCGTATTAACGGGGTTGCCAGAGCGATAATCTCCGATGGAACCGCATGATATGCCGAGTCACGATAGCCTGCAACGGAGGCTTGCGCTGAGGTTTCGAAGCGGTAAAATAGGTAACTGTTACGGGGGCTGTTTCAGCAGGGTTGCATTCGTTTTGAGCTATCGACTATGCGGGTGGTAACGCTATAGTACCTCCAACCAACCACGGCGGCGAGCACCCCTTCGCCGCTGATCCTTCTTTATTGGGTGTTTGCAGGTCGTTTGGATATGGCAATTCGCGTTGCGCTGAATCATAAAACATCGTACCGGTATCCCCGTCCCGTCTGGCTTTCACCGCAAGTGCTTCGTCTGCGGCCCGCGCCCCACTGCCGTACCCCTGTTCTCAGCTATTCACTGAATATCAAGCCGGAAAAGCATTTCATCAATTGGATGCAGGACCCTTACAGCAATCGGCTGGCACGGGTGGTGTTCCCAGTCAAAACGTGCGCGTTTTCTGTTGAGGTCGATCTGGTTGTTGAATTGACCGTGGTCAATCCGTTTGATTTCTTCCTCGAAAAGGAAGCTGAACAATTTCCGTTTCAATATGACGTCGTTTTACAAAAAGAATTGGTTCCCTACCGAGAAATAGAGCCCGCGGGGCCGCTCCTCACGGAATATCTTTCGACAATCAAGCACGAGAAAACGCCAACCGTCAATTTCCTGGTCGCTCTCAATGCCCGCCTTTGCGGCGAAATTAAGTACTTGATCCGGTTGGAGCCGGGCATTCAACCCACGGATAAGACGCTGGGCCTGCGAACGGGTTCCTGCCGGGACAGTGCCTGGTTAATGGTGCAAATTCTGCGGCATCTCGGGCTTGCTGCGCGATTTGTATCGGGATATCTGATTCAATTGACGCCGGATGTAAAGAGTCTTGACGGGCCGGTTGGCGCATCGACCGATTTCACTGACCTGCACGCATGGACTGAAGTCTATCTGCCAGGCGCCGGTTGGATTGGTCTGGACCCCACCTCCGGATTGTTCGCCGGCGAAGGGCATATTCCGCTTGCGTGTTCAGCCGATCCGATCACCGCGGCGGCCATTACGGGCTTTTACTCCAATGATACCGAAGAAGTCGTCACTGCCGATCCGGAAGACGGCGCCAAGCACGGCGATGGGCAGACGGCCGGGCAGGAAGGGTTCGACTTCTCAATGAGCGTCACGCGGATTCACGAAGATCCGCGCGTGACAAAGCCTTACACCGACATGCAATGGGCTGAAATTGAGGCGCTGGGTCGGCAGGTTGATGCAGAACTCAATCGCGGCGATGTCCGACTCACCATGGGCGGTGAGCCTACCTTTGTTTCGATTGACGACGTCGACAGCCCCGAATGGAATTCGGCGGCGCTGGGTCCCAAGAAATATAAATTGGGTGATGAACTCGTTCGCCGATTGCGCGATCGCTTTGCGCCGGGCGGGTTCCTTCATCACGGACAGGGGAAATGGTATCCGGGAGAATCGTTGCCGCGTTGGGCTCTGGGCTTGTATTTCCGCAGGGATGGACAACCGATCTGGAAAAATCAAGCACTGGTGGCGGACGAGCAAAAAGCTATTCCCGTTTCTGAAAACGAGGCGCGCGACTTCGCGATCCATCTTTCGGAGCGGCTTGGCGTTGAAAGTCGGTTTTTGGTGCCGGGTTATGAAGACGCGTGGTATTACATGTGGAAAGAGCGAAGGCTCCCCATCAATGTTGATCCCCTCGAAAATAACCTGGAAAGCGCTGAGGAGCGCGCACGGCTGGCAAAGGTGTTTGAGCAGGGGCTTGACAAAGTTGTTGGATATGCCCTGCCGCTGAAACGTGTGCGATACATTGATGGCTCAGGTACATGGGTGAGCGGGCCGTGGTTTTTCCGCCCCGAGCGGATGTACCTGATCCCAGGGGATTCCCCAATGGGATATCGGCTGCCGCTGGATTCGATTCCCTTTGTTGTTCCGGGGGATCTGCCTTATCCAATCGAGCAGGACCCGTGGGCGGATCGTCCACTTTTACCACCGCGCGACGCAATTTCGAGCCAAAACTATTTGATTGGCCCGGAGCGCGAACCGCGGACGCCGCCTGGGCATGTCGAGCAGATTCTGGAATTGCAGGGCATGGAAGGCGTCCAGCGTCCTGGCGATGCTGGCGAGAGAGGCGGCAAGACGATTCTGGACGATGACGCCCGGGGTTCGGTTCGCAGCGACACCGTGCCGCTCCCGGCCGAGTATGGTGAATTTGCAGCCAATCTGGTCCGGACGGCGCTGTGTGTGCAGGTTCGCAAGGGTGTGCTGCGCGTCTTTATGCCGCCGGTGCAATATATGGAAGATTACCTGGAGCTGGTCGCGGCTATTGAGGATACTTCAGCATCGTTAAAGCTGCCCGTGCTGGTTGAGGGGTATACCCCGCCGCGAGATCATCGGGTGAACATCATTAAAGTTACCCCTGATCCGGGGGTCATTGAAGTGAACGCGGCCCCAGTTGAAAGCTGGGACGAGCTCGTGCGGAATACCACAGCGCTTTACGAAGAAGCCCGGCTCACGCGGCTGGGAACCGAGAAATTCATGACCGATGGCCGGCACACCGGGACCGGTGGCGGAAATCATATTGTTATCGGTGGCACGACTCCCGCCGATTCTCCACTCCTTCGCCGACCTGATTTGCTCGGCAGCTTGCTCACATATTGGCATAACCATCCTTCGCTTTCTTATCTGTTCAGCGGATTGTTTGTCGGACCGACCAGCCAGGCTCCCCGCACCGATGAAGCGCGGAATGATCAGGTGTACGAGCTTGAGCTGGCAATGAAGCAGATTCCAGAAAATGGTTATTGTCCGCCCTGGATCGTCGATCGAATCTTCCGCAATTTGCTGGTGGATTCGACTGGAAACACCCACCGCGCGGAATTTTGCATCGATAAACTCTATGCGCCTGAATCCAGCACGGGACGGCTGGGGTTACTCGAGATGCGGGCCTTTGAAATGCCGCCGCACGCGCGGATGAGCTTGACGCAGCAACTGCTGCTGCGAGCCCTGATTGCGCTATTCTGGAAGCAACCCTATAAGCAGCGGCTGGTTCGGTGGGGTACGGAGATTCACGATCGCTACCTGCTGCCACACTTTGTCCACCAGGATTTGGATGATGTTGTTTTCGAGCTGAATTCCGCGGGCTATCCGCTGAAGACCGAATGGTTCGCCCCACACATCGAATTCCGGTTCCCGCTGTATGGATCAATCCAGCAGCGCGGGATCGATCTGGAACTGCGGCAGGCGATCGAACCCTGGCATGTGCTTGGCGAAGAGCCTTCCGGCAGCGGGACAGTACGCTATGTGGATTCCTCGGTTGAGCGCCTGCAGGTGCTGGTCGGGGGAATGACTGACAGCCGACACATAATTACGTGCAACAACGTGCGCGTTCCACTGCATCCGACGGGAATGAACGGGCAGTTTGTTGCTGGCATACGATATAAAGCGTGGAAGCCGCCCGGAAGCCTGCACCCGACGATTGAAATTGACTCGCCGCTGGTTTTTGACGTTGTCGATAGCTGGATAGGAAGGTCAATCGGTGGATGCACTTATCACGTCGTCCACCCCGGCGGGCGCAGTTATGATCATTTTCCGGTGAATGCTTATGAGGCGGAAAGCCGCCGCATCGCCAGGTTCAATTCGTTCGGACATACACCAGGGCAGATGCGAATGACCGAGCCACCACGAACCGATGAATATCCCATGACGCTGGATCTGCGGCGCGGCTAAGCAATCCGGGGAGGATCATCCGCCCGCGACCGCCTACGATAAGATGGGAATGGCTAACGCGAAGCCACACGGAAATCCTACATTCGCGGTTGTGCTAGCGCATCGGCCTTTAAATGACTATCGATACGAAAGACAATTTCGTCGCAACGCAACCGGGCTCGGCGGCGCCTCCGCCGGGGTTTGCGGCGCGGTACGCGGTTCAGCAAAGCGGCCGTGACGAGATGTTGGAGCCCGATGGGGCGCTTCGCTCTCAGTGGCGGATGCTGGTAAGCATTCTCGACGATTTAGGCCCGCAGGAAGTCGTGCGCCGCTGGGGAGAAGCCCGGCGGCTGATTCGCGAGAATGGGATCACCCACAATGTTTATGGCGATCCGAACGGGATCGACCGGCCCTGGAATTTAGACCTGGTGCCGCTGCTGATTCCGCAGGCGGAATGGCGAGAAGTCGCGGACGGGTTGGTGCAACGCTCGCGGCTGCTTGACGCGCTGCTGGGCGATATTTATGGGCCGGGGCGATGCATTGCGGAACGGTGGCTTCCGCCTGAATTGGTTTATGCCAACCCGGGGTTCCTGCGTCCCTGCCATGGAATCACCCTGGCGCGCGGGCAGTGGTTGCAGCTTTATTCGGCGGATTTGATCCGAATGGCGGATGGACAGTTTCGGGTCATGACGGATCGCACGCAGGCGCCCAGCGGCGCGGGCTATTCCCTGGAGAATCGGATTGTTCTGTCGAGCATTCTGCCGACGGCATTTCGGCAGTGTAATGTGCATCGGCTGGCTCCTTTCTTCATGGCACTTCGGCGGACGCTCAAATCATTAGCGCCGGCCAATCGTGAAAACCCGCGCGTCGTTCTCCTTACGCCTGGACCCTACAACGAAACCTATTTCGAGCATGCTTATTTGGCGCGGTACCTCGGATACACACTGGTGCAAGGCAATGACCTTACCGTGCGCGAGGGGCTGGTGTTTCTTAAGACCTTAAGTGGATTGCAGCGCATCGACGTCATTCTTCGTCGCGTGGATGATGATTTTTGTGATCCGCTGGAGCTATATCAGCATTCATACCTGGGAGTCCCGGGCCTTGTCGAAGCCGTTCGGCAGGGGAACGTGGCGATCGCCAACGCGCTGGGGAGCGGTGTTTTGCAGGCGCCGGCGTTTCTCTCGTTTTTACCGCAGTTATGCCGCAAATTGTTGGGCGAGGAACTACGGCTTCCTTCCGTGCAAACGTGGTGGTGCGGCGAAGCCGAGGCACGGAAATTTGTACTGGCGAATTTAAATACGCTGGTCATTAAGCCGGCCTTCCCACCGCGCGAGGCTGATCCGGTATTTGGTGGAGAACTTTCCAGCAAGCAACTGCAGGAGCTGGCGGATCGAATCAATGCGCGGCCCATGGACTTCGTGGCGCAGGAAAACATTGAGAGCCGAACGGCGCCGGTGCTCCTGGCCGGGCAGACCGAGGCGCGACGATTCACCGTGCGCGCTTATACCGTGGCGGACCAGGGCTCCTATACGGTTATGTCCGGCGGACTCACGCGGGTGACCAGCTCGCCGGATTCACTGATTGTCTCCCTGCAACGCGGCGGTGGGAGCAAGGATACCTGGATTCTTTCCGAGGGCCCGGTCACGGAGGCCAGCCTGCTTTCGGCGGCTTCACAACCAGTAGAGCTAAGCCGGGCAGGAGGCGATCTAACCAGCAGGGTTGCGGATGATCTTTTCTGGCTCGGCCGCTATATGCAACGCTTCGAAGCGGATGTGCGGCTAGCGCGATGTATGTTCTCGCGCCTGATGGACCAGGGACGCGCCGATGTTCCGAGCACCACCGGCGTATTGGCGTACGCGCTGCTCGGGCATAATTCAATTCAGATGGACGAAACAGGATTGCGATCCATGGTCGCCACTGTGTTTGCGACAACACGTCCAGCGACCTTGCGACCCGCGATTAATCATGTGCGCTCCCTGGTGCGCGGGTTGCGGGATCGCGTGTCGCTGGATGCCTGGCGAATACTGCAGAACATTGAGCGCGACCTTTCGGATTTTGATCCGAACATCCCGTCGGATCAGATTGGCCGGGTGGTTGATCTGTTGAATCGAAACACCGTCGACCTGCTGGCGTTCAGCGGAATTGTCAGTGAATCGATGACGCGCGGGCAAGCCTGGCGTTTTCTCGACATGGGGCTGCGCGTCGAGCGGGCGATCACCATGTCACAGCTCGTTCGGGCGACGCTGGTGAACGCGGGGCCGGCGGAATCGGCGGTGCTGGATGCGGTGCTGGAGATCGCCGACAGCTCACTGACATATCGCCGGCGATACCTCACGCAACTCGAGGCTCCGGCCGTGGTTGATCTCCTGGTGGCGGATGAAACCAACCCACGTTCGGTGATTTTTCAGCTTGCGGCGCTGGAAGAGCATTTGGCCCAGTTGCCGCGCGATTTGGCGCATCCCCAGCGAAGTCCAGACCGCCAGACAGTGCTGAAACTGCGGACAAACCTGAGACTGGCAGATCTGGGCGCCGCTTGCCGGCCCGCGCGGCGCGGAGGGCGCGTTGTGCTGGGCTCCCTGATGACCGGCGTGATCGATTCACTGGGGCGGGTTTCGGAATGGGTGAGCCAGTTTTATTTTAGTCACGCGGCAATTTCGCGCAGCCTGCATGGCCGTGGCGAGGAGCGGACCAAGTGAGATACAAAATCACCCATTCGACGGAGTATTATTATGGTGACCAGGTGCCGCTTTGCCATAATGTGCTGCATTTGAAGCCGCGGCCCACACCGCGACAGATATTGATTTCCCATTCGGTGGGAATAACGCCCAACCCGCTTTCGCGAAGTGAGCGCACGGATTTCTTCGGCAATCCGTTCACATGGTTCACGCTTCAGGAGCCCCACGACAGATTGAAGATTGTGGCGCGAAGCGAGCCGGAAGTTTTTGCATTCGAGCCGCCAACGGGGCTTTGGTCACCGGGGTGGGAGCAGGTGGTGCGGATGCTGCGCGAACAGCATGAACCGGATCTGCTCGATGCGCGACAGTTTACCTTTGAATCGACCTATGTGCCGCTGGCGGCGCCGTTGGGCGAATACGCCATGCCCAGCTTTGCGCCAGGGCGGCCCCTCCTGGAATGTGTGACGGAGCTGACGCAGCGGATCTATGACGATTTTGTTTTTGACAGCAAGGCGACGACCATCGGCACACCGGTGCTGGAGGTGCTCGAGCATCGCCATGGGGTTTGTCAGGATTTCGCACATCTGCAAATCGGATGTTTACGTTACCTTGGTTTGGCCGCCCGGTACGTGAGCGGATATCTTTCGACCAAGCCCCCACCGGGCCGGGCGCGGCTGGTGGGCGCGGACGCTTCGCACGCCTGGGTATCGGTGTTCTTTCCCGATTTCGGATGGATCGATTTTGACCCCACGAACGGGGTAATTCCCTCCTTGGACCACATTACGTTGGCGTGGGCGCGCGATTATGACGACCTGAGCCCGGTTCGCGGCGTGGTGGTGGGAGGCCATCAGCATGCACTAAGCGTTTCAGTGGATGTTGAGCCGATCAGTGCATCCGCCCGATTTATCTCAAAGTAATTGCGACAGCCGCCTCGCTCGGATCGGGGCAAATTCCGATTTTGCAACAGACTCTCTCTGACCGAGTACCAAGCGACATAGGTCCGATCTGGCAAACGCGTTATGAACAACACACAAAACTACATGTGTCGATATGGCTTCGAGTGTTGGGATAACGTCGGAACTGTTGGAATGACATGGACATATGGAGATTGTGCATTTCGAACAAAAGGCGTGTTTCTTGTGCTGGACTTTGGGCCTGATGGACGATATCAAAACACGTCCGATATCTAATTTCTATTGTCCACGGAGAGTGTTCCATGAAGCGTAAACCAACCAAGAAGAGTGCCTCAACCAGCAAATACAGCGCGGTTCCGCCCAAAGAGGCGACCCCGGCAAAGACGGAAAAGCCAGCTGTAAAGATTGAATTGCCAACCCCGGCAACAGCGACCCCAACGGTGGCGAAGACCCCTGCAAAGGCGCCTGCCATCGAAAGCAAGCCTGCCGCGATGATCGACATCAATCCGCTTCTCAGCGATCTCGGATCGATTGAAACTTCGACGCGTCTGTCTGCTGCGATCGCCCTGGGACGCGCGGGCAACCGAGCCGGCACTGCTTCGTTGATCTTCACCCTTCGCGATTCCGATGCGGATGTGGCATGTGAATCGGCGGCTGCCTTGGGCGCATTGGGCGACCCCGCCGCGGTTGAGCCCCTGATGGAAGTACTGAACAACAACGAAGGATATTTCCATAGCGTGGTTCGTGCAGCAGCCGCGCATAGCCTCGCGCAGCTGGGCGATACCCGCGCTGTTGAGCCGTTGATTAACGCCGTCGGTGATCTCGACGCGGAACCCAGTGCCGAAGCGATTCGCGCACTGGCCACCCTGGGCGATGCCCGGGCAACGCACTCACTAATCAATGTGGTGAAGAATCACACCGGATACTACACGGGTGTCGCCCGCCGGGCAGCAGTTCTGGCGCTCGCCCAGCTTGGTGGCGAACAAGCGAAGGCAGCGTTGGCTGCCGTTGCGACCGACTCCAATGAGGACGCGGTGATTCGTGAAGCCGCGGGTGGCGCGATCTAAATTCTTGCGGAAAAGATGCTTAATTCGGATCTTCCACAGTCCCGGCGCTCGCGCCGGGACTTTTGCATTTGGCGAATTCGCATGGACGCGCGCGTTTTGCACATTTGCGAATTCACCGCATAAGAATCGTGCACGGATAACGGGGTCGAAGATCTGAAAATATTTTCCCCCTCGGGGAAAAACCTCTTTTTTTACAATATTTCGAAGCTTTTTCGGAATTTAATTCAAGAAATTCAGGTTGGCATTATCTTCGCTAAGTGGTATCGCGTAGCCGTCATGTTGACGGTTATGAGTGACCGAATGGTTGCTCAAAAAATCATGGAGCGCGGTTGGTTCCCACGGGCAGTATCGCCCGCAGACGGTCTGCGGGCGATACGCAGCCCGAGGCTCCCAGCCTGATTCGCAAAGAGATAATAAAAAATCGCGAAGGTTTGCGGCTTCCAGAAATTGATGCCGCAAAACCTCGAAATAATCCTCGTTTCCTCCTCCGCCAAGCCGCTCGGCACTAACCCTCCGCCAAGCGGCTTTTTTATGCGCTGAATCAAAGCGATCGCCAAATCCATGACGCCTTGCGGTAGACATATCGATTGCGGACTGGTTGTTTATTCTCTTGATGCATTTTTTATTTCGAGCGATATTCCCAAATGTCAAACACTTTCCCGTGTTCTCGCTTTTGATAATTCTCAAAGAAGATGCGCTGGAACTCGGGCGAAAAAAGTTGGCGGCTGGAATAGAAATTCAGTAAAGAAAACGGCTCCTGGCTCGCGGGGAAGAGCCACAGTTGCGTGCTGCCCGCGAGAAGCGCTTCGAGCGTTGCGGGTGGAAGGTGGAGGCCCGATTCTTCCATGTCCATAAGGGCGGCGGCATCGACCGGATAAGGATTGTGATCGAACACAAGGTTCACGCGGTAAAAGGTGGAGGAATACTTTTCCAGTGAAAACCCCATGGCGATGGTTTTGTTGGGGTAGCGGGATTCGATTTCCCGGATTTCCGCGATAGCGGCGTCAGCAGCGGGAATGTGATCGCGAAC
This sequence comes from Planctomycetota bacterium, assembly GCA_030775485.1. GTDB lineage: Bacteria > Planctomycetota > Phycisphaerae > Tepidisphaerales > Tepidisphaeraceae > JALYJB01. Next base: position 13,627 of record JALYJB010000029.1, read on the forward strand.
AATACTCACCACGGTGTATTGCGAGGAAAAAATCGCGAGCAGGGCCGCGATCAGGTAGCCACCGACGAGGGACTCAACCAGACGACCCTCGGCGCCACCTGAAAGCGACGCCGGATGTTCAGCCAGCAGGCGGCAGAAAAGATAAGAAAATATGGGAGCGAACGGCGCCAAATGATGAGGCCCAGCTCCCTCCTTGGAAGCAACCAGGATGATCAAGGCAACGCCGATTCCAAAAGCCCAAATAACTGATCGGTTTTCATCCCGCCAATCTTTGAAGGCCCGGGAATCGGCCTGGGAAAAGCTGACCGCTGCGATGACGCAGGGGAGCGCGAGCATGGCCGCCCAAGCGAGCATCGTGAGGAGGCTGTCAGAAAGGATTTTGTGATTGGTGGCAAGCTTAAGGACTTCGACGTAATCAGGCAGGGAAATCCCATGAACAACCTCGAACGGAAGCGCGGTGACAACGACACCAAGCACTACGGTTGCCAGCGCGGATTTCAAGCCGTGATCCCGGTAGACCATCGCGAGCAATGGGAAGAAATAAAGTACAGCGTGTATTTTTAGATCTGCGCAGATGCCCAGGGCAATCCCACACAAAAGGACAACGAGAACGCGGCTCTTACAGCGGATCCCCACCAACCCAAGGCAAATGAAGAAGACCAGATAAGGATCGCCGCGCCCCCAATAGGCGGTGCTGCCGAAGAAAGCCAGTCCCAGCGCGCAATATCCGCAGGCAATCCAGGCAACAGCGGCGCGGGATTCTCGTTTGAAAACCACGAATAAAATAATCAGGGAAAGAATGACACAAGCAGCGTGAGGAATTTTGGTGGTAATGATGCTTGCGCCCAGCGCCTTTTGCGCCGCGGCATCGATCAGATAGGCGTCAGGACCGTAAGCTAACGCATAACGCCAGGCACTATTGGCGGCATGATAAATGGGATGGCCCTGGGACCAAAGTGCCGATGTGGCAATGAATGTCGGTTCCACGTGATCGAGCAGGACATTTGTCGAGGCGTAATAGGCCGCGGCGCCGGTAATCACCCCCATGCAAAGCATCGCGATGAGGATCATCAGAAAGCGATCCGTTGCGCCGATAGTGCGCGCCGGCGCGGCGCCGGGGAGCCAAAGTAGCGCGAAAAGCAGGAGGGCCGCCACGGCGAACAAAAGAACCGGCGGAAAATCCTGAATACTGCCCGCCAGTGCACTAACGGTATCGAAGGATTTAGTGAGCATGATAAGCGTAGTCAGATTTTACTAGCCGCGCGTATTTCGGTTTTGCCAGCAACGCAGCGGCTCGTACGTGCCTTGCTATACTTATAGCATGCCAAAACGATCCAACCACGCTTCGGCTCCGCGAGTTTGCGTCGTTTTTTGCCTGATTGCGTTCGGGCTATATTTTCAATCCCTAACGCATGTCTTGGGCGAGGAAACGAGGATTGAGGTCAGCAATGTATCCCAGCCGGGTGATTTTCAGTTGGCATCGGGTGGGAGTGCCGCGGACGTGGTGGTGGACGACGCGGATTTCAAGGTTGTTCAAATCGCCGCCAACGATCTCACCGAGGATATTCATCGGGTCAGTGGCGCCGTGGCGCGGCTGTCTCGGCCGGGGCAAGCACTAGCCCAGAATTCGATTTTGATCGGGACGCTCGGACACAGCCCTTTGATTGATGGTCTGACTAAAGCTGGGAAGATTAATGCCGCCGGCATTGCTGGTAAGTGGGAAAGCTTTCTTATCGCAGTGGTCGCTGATCCCATGCCCGGCATGAAAGTTGGGCTGGTCATTGCCGGCAGCGATAGACGGGGAACGGCGTTTGGCGTGTTTGAGGTTTCCCGCGGGATAGGCGTCTCGCCCTGGTATTGGTGGGCTGATGTCGCGCCCGTCCGCGCGGATTCGATTTTTATTCGCGCCGGTTCTTACCAGCATGGGCCTCCCTCAGTGAAGTATCGCGGGATTTTCATTAATGATGAGGACTGGGGCATGCAACCCTGGGCCGCTAAGACCTTTGAGCCGGAAACCGGGGATATCGGGCCCAAAACCTATGCCAAGATTTTTGAACTCCTGTTGCGGCTCAAAGCGAACTGCATCTGGCCGGCCATGCATCCTTGCACCAAGGCATTCAATCTTTATGCGCGCAACCGGATGGTCGCGGATGATTACGCGATTGTAATGGGTTCGAGCCATTGCGAGCCACTGCTTCGAAATAATGTGACGGAGTGGGATTTGGCGACGCGCGGGCCATGGTCGTATGTAACGAATCAGAAAGGCGTCGATGCTTACTGGGAGCAGCGCCTTCAAGAAAACGGTCGGTATGAGAATTTATATACGATCGGCATGCGCGGGATTCACGACGGCCCCATGCCGGGGGGACACAATATCCCCGAGAAGGTGCGGATTCTTCAGCATGTCATCGACGATCAACGGGAAATGCTGGCACGCATTGTGAGACCGGATGTCGCAAAGATTCCCCAGGTGTTTTGTGCCTATAAGGAAGTGCTGCCGCTTTATCAGAACGGGCTGAAGGTGCCGGACGATGTGTCGCTGGTCTGGGCGGATGACAACCATGGGTACATTCGCCAGCTTTGCACGCCCGAGGAACAGAAGCGGCCCGGGGGCTCCGGAGTTTATTATCACGTTTCATACTGGGGCGCGCCGCACGACTATTTGTGGCTGTGCTCAACGCCGCCCGCGCTAGTCGGTGAAGAGATGAGCAAGGCATATGACTACGGCGCGAGATCGCTGTGGATGCTTAACGTGGGCGATTTGAAGCCGGCGGAAGTCGATATCGATTTCTTCATGCGAATGGCGTGGGACATCACGCAATGGAGTCCGCGCAATGTTCATGATTTTCTGGTGGATTGGGCCCGGCAGCAATTTGGTCCTGCAAATGCAAATGATATCGCCGATGTGATGACTGAGTATTACACACTGAATTATCAGCGCAAGCCCGAGCATATGGGGTGGAATCTCGAAGGGACACCAATTTCAGCTCCAGAGCTGAGTGACTACAACTACGGCGACGAAACACAGTTGCGGCTGGATCGTTTAGCCAAACTAACCGCCCGCACGGCCGCGGTCTCCAGCACAATCGCTCCTGAAAGAAAAGACGCGTTTTATGAACTGGTATTTTATCCGGTCCGGTGCGCCGATCTGATGAACCAGAAGATTCTGTATGCGCATCGCAGCATAGTTTACGCTTCGCAGGGGCGACCGGGCGCGGGAGATTATGCCGCCAAAGCGCAGGCTGCTTTTGATCAAATTCAAATCGAGACCAAACGTTACAACGAAGAAATTGCGGGTGGAAAATGGCGATTCATGATGTCTGATGATCCGCATCCGCAGGCCGTGTTCAAAATGCCCAAAACTGCAATCGCGCCCAAGACGGCAACCGGCTTCCATATTGCGATTGAAGGCATGCCGGAGCCGCTGGCGGCGAACTCGAATGACAACGCGCTGCCAACATTCAGCGCGTTTTCGGCCACGAGGCATTTCATTGATGTTTTCGGCTCCGCGCCGCAGTCCTCCTGGAAGGCCTCCGCGAGTGCGCCCTGGATCGTCTTGAGCCAATCTTCGGGCGGCGACCAAAGGCTTTGGGTGAGCGTTGATGTTGGGAAAGCGCCAATTGGAGATGCGGTTGCAGGGTCCATCACCTTCCGGTTGGCGGATGCAACTCAGTCAGTCGCGGTGAAGCTGTTCAATCCTGCGACGCCGCGCCCTGGGGAAATCAGCGGCGTGGTTGAGGAGGACGGCTGCGTGTCTGTTCTTGCGGCCCATTTCACGCGGAACATACCCCGTGGGGGCGCGGGCTGGCAAGTGATTCAGGGACTCGGGCGAACGGGCAATTGCATCGCGGTCTATCCAACGAATGCAGCGAGTATCGATTCCCCTGCCGCCCTTTCGGACCATGCTCCTGAGCTAAACTACGATATGTACCTATTCGACCACGCGGACGCGAAGGTGTCTGTATTCTGCATTCCCACGCATCGCATTCATCCCGGCAGGCGCCTGCGGTACGCGATTGCGATCGATTCAGAGACGCCGCGAATGGTCGACGTCGATACAGCCGAGAACGACAAAACCTGGGCGATCAACGTCCTGAGAGCAGCGGCAATCGGAAAAACAGAGCACAAGAACATCTCGCCCGGCAAGCACACGCTGAAGATCTGGATGGTCGATCCAGGCGTGCTGCTCGACAAAATAGTCGTAGACCTGGGTGGTCTGCGGTCTTCATACCTGGGGCCGCCGGAAACCATCGCAGGCGCGCCTGCCGCGCACGCAAACTAGCCACCAAGCTACCTCCAATCGTCCAGGAAAATGCAAGCGCGACGGCTGGGAATCGCCGGCGCGCACAGTCAATACACCTACGAATATTCAAAATAACCACATTGGGGTTGACCCTTCTGTGGGACTCAACTTACGTCAAATTTATCGTCAAACCGTCAGGTTGAAATAAACCTTTTGGATCCCCGCCCGCGCGCCCCGCCTTGCGCCGGAATCTATCACGCAAAACCATGGTATATAAACACTTACGATCATTCTTCTTTCCGGTTTCCATGAACGGTACGGGGCTCGCTTAGGGGTATAGCGAGCCAATGAAACGAAGTTTAGACCGCTGGTTTGGCGATCGACTGAGTTTCGAATTTTAGGGAGGTTCGCCATGTTCAAGTCTCAGGATGATCAAGTCGCCGTGCTGGGTATCTGCATAGATGCCCCAGCAATGGTAGGCCGGTCCGTGGAGCTCAATTTCCAGGCTGTTCATACCGGTCGTCGATCGATCGATATGCTCCGCGTGTTGAGCTTCGATTTTCTTCTCGTGGGGCTAAAGCTCCCCGACATGTCGACGTGGGATTTCCTGCGTCATTTGAAGACTGCCCTGCCCCAACAGAAGTGGGCGCTTGTGGGTGGTCCGATCACTGAACAGCAGGAAGTTACGGCCCGAATGTTCGGTGCCACCACCCTGTTCGACACCACTCCGACCAGCAATGAGCTTTTGAATCTCACTGCCCGGATTCGTGAGCAGGCAATCGCCAACGTGGTTTCCGGTCGCTTCGACCAGCCCGTTGTTCGCCAGGCGGCCAAAGTCCGCTCGGCTGCGATGTAATTCCGCAATCGCGGAGTTTCGCTCGCAGTGCGATGAGATGAGCGCCTTGCTGCAACCAGGGAACTCATTAGTGAAATTCGGGCGTTCCGAATCCACGAATCAAAACACTGCCTGATGTGGTTCACAGGTGTTTAAGCAAGATCTGAATGACAAATGGCCGCTGGGCCATCGCTAAGGAAGAGGGAGTTAGTCGTGAAGGCCAACAATTCCATTCATCGTTCCAATTCCAATGTTCTGGCAACCAGCGGTTCAGTTTCAAAACAGGCGGCAGGCAAGGCCTCCGCAAATGAGGGGATCATGAGCTCGGGCAAGAAAATGGGAAAAGGCAAGTCAGTTCTATTCGCGGCAGCAGCAGCTGCCCTAACGGTTCTTGGATTGGGTTCGGCGCGGTCGGCTCAGGCCACGCAGTTCACACTCACCGACCGGAATTCTTCGGTTGCCGTTGATCCGACCAGCCCTAACGGGATGAGCAACTGGACGGTAGACGGTTCCAACCAACTTGCACAGGAATGGTTCTGGTATCGCGTTGGACCCAGTGGGACAGCCAGCCGCATCAATACCTTGGTGCCGCCGGGTGCTCCGACTGTCAATACGATTGATACCAGCGGAAGCGGCAATCCCAATTATGCCCAGGTTTCGTATCCCAGCAAAAACGGGTTCCAGGTCAGCCTCACGTATTCACTTACGGGTGGCAAGACGGGTACTCATTCGTCGGATCTTGGTGAGATCATCAAAGTCACCAACACCAGCGGATCATCACTGGATTATCACTTCTATCAATACTCTGATTTCACCCTCGGCAACGCGGGAGAATCAGTGCAGATATCCGGTGGAAATACCGCGACAGTTAATGGTAACAACTTCATGACCAGTCAGACCGTCGTTAGTCCCAAGCCAACCAGCTACCAGGCTGGAGCTTTCCCGAACCTGGTCAACGCTTTGGATAACACCAACGCGTTGTCACTCAACTCCGCGATGGCGTCGGCATCAGCAACCAACACAGAGTGGGCATTTGAGTGGGATAAGGTTCTGGCTCCAGGGGCATCATTGCTTATCACAGTCGATAAGCAGGTGCATCTCACGGTTCCAGAGCCCACCTCCGCGGCAGCCTTGTTCGGTCTTGGCGGTTTGATTCTGGCCCGTCCGCGCCGTCGTGATGAAGATCCCGATCCTCGCACGGCTCAAGTCGCGGAAGCATGATCGTGTCCGTTTGACGGACCCGCGGGTACCAATGTCGAAAGACAGATAAATACCCCGGAAACGTCTAATCACCTCGGCGGCGGCGAATAGCTGTTGCCGTGGTTTAGGAAGCCTGAATTCGTGCGTTCTGGTGATATTTGGCAATTTGGACCGGGCTATGCGGCCCTCAATATGCCGGATAGATCGGTCACGCATAAGACTTTAGGAAAAAGAGACAAAGGATAAATGGGAAGGAAAGTCGCCCGCCGCGTGGTGGCGACTTCACAGGAGAAGAGAAGTGCGCCGGTCTTTTGTTCCGGCGGAGTCTGAGGAGAGATCATGCCCATCGTGATGAAGTCATCTGACAACGGATTTGTCGACGCGAAGTCGAAAACAATTCGGCTTCCGGATCACCTGATGCCCCGCGCGGCGCGATTCGAATCGCTACGCCGCGCCGCCGTTGCGGCCGTTCCCATGGTCGTCATGAGCATTAGCTCATTACCAACCCAAGCCAATGTTGTCACCCTTTCCGACGGAAACGCGACCGCGCAATTCGATACCACCAACGGCACCGGACTGAACAGCCTGTTGGTTAGCGGCACCCAGGAAGTGGTCAGCCAGTGGTTTGATTACCGTGTCGGCGCCGCAGCTGGCCCGGCGGTTCCAATTGATTCCGCAAACAATGGCGTGACACAGACGTTCATCAGCCTGCCAGGCAGCGGCCCTGGCGGCGCCGGATTCGCCCACAACAACACCACCAACTTTTTCAGCGTAACCTACAGCAGCCCCACCGGTGGGCCAAACGGTGTCCCTTTCTCCTACCAGGTGAAGTACACCTTGACAGGCAACTCCCCCTCAGGCGCGAGTATTTCGGAAAACGTGAACATCGATAACAACTCGTCAACCACTGCGCTGCCGATCAGCATGTACGAGTACAATCATTTCAATCTGAATAACCAGCAGCACGATACCGTTGTGCTTAGCGGCACCCCCATCAATACCGCTACGCAAACCAGCGTGCTCACCGGCGCATCGAATATTGAAACGGCCGCGATACCTTCGCCTTCGTTCTATCAAGCCGCAACCGGCAACACCCTCTTGACTGAATTTGCTTCGCCCAGTTTTACCAATCTTTCACCCGCAACCACGACGGCCGGTCCCGGCGATGTATCGTGGGCTTTCGAATGGAATCCGACGATTCCCGCTAATGGATCGTTCGACATCAGCAAGGTGCGGACGATTACCGTTCCGGAACCGACAACCCTGGCAGGCGCCATCGGCGCAGTCGGGCTATGTCTGGCTCGGCGCCCCAGGAAGAATCGTACCGAAGCGGAGTAGTCCCGGCAAAGTTAATTGCATCAACTATCATTGATTTTTAAAGGGTGGCCTTTGGGCTGCCCTTCTTTCGTTGGGTGATAAGCACTATTCTCTGACCAAAAGCAGGAGTTTGGCCCATGCTTGATCGGTTTCGTTACGGCGTCTGTTACTACCCCGAGCATTGGCCCGCGAAACGCCATGAATCGGATTTTCGTCGGATAAAGGCCAGCGGCTTTGACTTTGTTCGGATGGGAGAGGGCGCCTGGGGTTATTGGGAGCCGCGCGAAGGCGAATTCCAATTCGATCTATTTGATCGAGCCATCGACCTTTGTGGAAAATATAAAATAAAAGTTGTTCTCGGAACGCCGACCTACTGCGCGCCAGCGTGGGTTTCCCGCAAATATCCACAGGTTCTTCGATGGGATTTCAACCGCCAGCCGATGGCCCATGGATCGCGCCGCAATTTCAATTACACATCAGAAACATATTTGCGTTTGTCGGATCGAATCTGTGCTGCGCTGGGGGAACACTACAGAAATGAAAAACAAGTCATCGCCTGGCAACTGGATAACGAATTTAATTGCCACATGGACGTAAGCTACGCGCCCAGCGATACGGTAGCGTTTCGCAAATGGTTGAAGCAGAAATACAAATCGCTGGATCAACTGAACAAGGCCTGGGGCACGGCGTTTTGGTCGCAACAATACAGCGATTGGGATGAAATTGATCTTCCTCATCCCACACCAACCTTTCAGAACCCAACCATGTTGATGGATGAAACACGATTCATTAGCGATTGCGTCGTGCAATTCGCGCGGCGACAAGCAAAAATTCTGCGGGCATTCAATGCGCGATGGTCAATCACGCACAACGGTATGTTTCCAAACATCAATGGCCCCCATTTGGCGCAAGAGCTCGATTTCTTCAGTCACGATCAATACCCCTTATTTTCCAATGATTGGCCGCAAGTAGCAGAGCCGCTGGCGCAAGCGCGAAGCCTTTCGTTTCCATTTGGAGTTATGGAGCAGCAATCGGGTCCGGGCGGGCAAATGGCTTATTTCCAGCGCACGCCAAGACCGGGCGAGCTTCGGCTATGGGCCTTCCAAAGCGTTGCGCATGGCGCTAAGTTCGTCAGCTATTTTCGCTGGCGCACCTGCCCGTATGGGTCCGAGCAGCATTGGCACGGATTGCTTGATTACGACAGCAAAAATACGCGCAGACTCGCGGAAGCAAAGGAGCTTGGCCGCGAGCTGAGGAAAATTCCCAGTGACTTTTTCGATGCGGCCCCGATAAAGGCAGCCGCTGTTTTGCGCGATTTCGACAATGAGGCCAATGAGAGACGGATAAACACTTACATAAAGGAAGGCGCGGGTGAGCATGCGAGGTGGATGTGTGAACTTTCACGGCGGCATATACCGGCAGACTATGTATGGCCGGATTCGTCGCTGCGCGGTTATCGGTTACTCATCGCGCCGCACCTGAAAATCGTGACGCCGCAGCTTGTGGACAAACTCACTCGCTTCGTGCGAGCCGGCGGAACGCTGGTTTTAGGAGCGCAGTCGGGCACAAAGGACGCCAATTGCCATATGGTCGAGCTAACACCGCCGGGACCCTTGGCTGAACTTGTCGGAGTGGAAGTTGAGGATTGGACGACACTGCCGGCCGATGAAACCCAAAAAGCGCGCCTGATGGATGGCGGGGAAGTGGCGCTTTCTTCTTTTGTCGAGCGACTACGCCTTCAAGGCGCACAGCCATTTGCGCACTGGATTGGAGACGATTCATTGCTGGCTGAATCGCCCGCGATAACGCGGCATAATTTCGGCAAGGGTGGTGTCATTTATATTGGTGGGTACTCCCCTGCCGCAGTCATCGCATCGATCCTGATCCCCATCTGCGAAATGTTGAACCTGCATCCGCTGGTGGAGGCTTCGGATCGGGTGGAGGCGGTTTTACGAGTCGGGGCGACCCGACAATATCTGGCCTTGCTGAATCACAGTGGCAGCGAACAGTACGTTAGTGGGCTCGGAACGGGCCGGAACCTTCTTACAGGCGAAAAGTTTGGCGGAGAAATCATGCTTCAACCGCTCGGGATTGTGTTGCTATCGCGTCAGCGGAAATAGTCAGGCGGATGGGCGGGAAAAATTCCGTCAATTCTCGCTTGGCCGCTCGGAAAAGAATCGGTTAACCTCAGACGCATCATGTCGCTCAATGGCGAGCTTTCCAATCTCTTCGCCACGTTCGCCGCCCTGATGGAGATCCGAGGCGAGAGTCCTTTTAAGGCAATCGCTTTCTCGAAAGTGTCGCGCATCGTCAGGGACACGACGATCGATTTGCGCGACGCATGTGAAACCGGCAAGATTAAAGAGATCGAGGGGATCGGCGCTTCCAGCTGCAAGATCATCGAAGAATATGTCAAAACCGGACGTAGTTCCGACTTCGATGAAGTGGCTGCCAGCGTCCCCGCGGGGTTGATTCCCATGCTGAATATTCCAAGCTTGGGGCCTAAAACCATCGCCCTGCTTTGGAAAAAGAAGAATATCACCAATCTGGAAGAACTCATAAAGGCAATCGATGAAGGAAAGCTGGCGGACCTGAAAGGCATCGGCCCGAAGAAGATCGAAGCCATTCAACTCGGCATCGCCTTGCGCGCCCAGGCGGCGGAGCGTATTGGCATTGTTGATGCCTTACCGATCGGGCAAAGCCTTGCCGCCCGGCTACGGGAACTGCCTCTCGTGCGCAATGCCGAGTTCGCCGGCAGCCTGCGGCGGCACCGCGAGACGATCGGCGACATCGATCTTGTTTGCGCGCTCAAGGATGATTCTTTCGCTTCGGGGTCAATCGTCGCCCAGGATTTCGTTCGATTTCCCGAAGTACAGCGCATCCTGGGCCAGGGAGCCACGAAAGCGAGCGTCCTGACGGTGGCCGGCCTACAGGTAGATCTGCGCATTGTGCCGGCCGATCATTTTGGCGCCGCGCTTCAATATTTCACCGGCTCCAAAGAGCACAACGTAAAGTTGCGCGGCTTGGCACAGGCAAGGAAAATGACGCTGAACGAATGGGGTCTTTACAGCGCCGAAGCGCATGAAAAAGCGGAAAAAGAAACCGGCGCCCCACCGAAATTAAAACCAGTCGCCAGCAAAACAGAGCAGGATGTTTACAAAGCATTGGGGCTGGAATGGATCGAGCCTGAACTGCGCGAAGGCCGGGGCGAGATTGAGGCTGCTAAAGCAGGAAAATTGCCCAGGCTGATTGAGCTTACCGACATTCGTGGCGATCTGCATTCCCACACCACCGCATCCGACGGCCAGAACAGCATTGAGGAAATGGCCGAAGCAGCCATCGCGCGCGGATATCAGTTTCTGGCAATTACGGATCATTCCAAGAGTCAGGTCATCGCCAACGGCCTCACCGCTGAGCGATTACTGCGGCACGTGAAGGAAATCCGCCGCATCGCCGAACGGATGAATTTTACCATCCTTGCCGGCTGCGAGGTGGACATTCTTGTCGATGGACGGTTGGATTTTGAAGACGCTGTTCTTGCCGACCTGGATTTTGTCGTGGCCAGTCCGCACGTTTCCTTGAAGCAGGACGCGGACAAGGCAACCGACCGCTTGGTGCGCGCCCTTGAAAATCGCTATGTGAACATCATCGGCCACCCGACCGGGCGATTGATTTTCAACCGCGAAGGTCTGCCGCTGAATTTCCCGCGGATATATCAGGCGGCTGCCGCAACCGGCACGGCGCTGGAAATCAATGCCAGCTTTCCACGACTTGATTTAAGCGACATCCATGCGCGCGGGGCATTGGCGGCCGGTGTGAAGCTTTCAATTAACACCGATGCCCACAGCATCTCCGAATTTGAGCAGATGCAATACGGGCTTCACGTTGCCCGCCGGGCCTGGGCCGCCCGCGAGAACGTGATTAATTGCATGACGCACGCGCAGCTCAAAAGTTTTATTGCAGCCAAACGCGGATGATTTCGACCAGCCGCGCTTCAGGGGAACCGGCTATCGCATGATGTATTGGGGGTCCAGCTCGATCAGCTCGCCCTGGTTGGGGTGGTTTTCATCGGAACTCTGGCGATAGGTCAGTTGAAGCGTTTTTCGCAGCGTTACGTCTTTGTCATCCTGTTTAACGATTGTTGCTTCGCCCCAAAATCCAGAAACAAAGATCGAAAACGTGCCCATGCGCGGGTTGGGCTCGCGCCAGATCGCCACGCCGTCGCGCGATTGATCCTCACCCTGCCGCAGCTCACCACCAATCTCAATCGCGTTCTGCAGGAATTTTTTCCGCTCGATGTTCTTAATTCGATCGTAAACGGCCGGAACGATATTGTTGTCGCTGGCGAACAAATCCCCGTTGTCCATCATCAGCTGGAACGTCGGATAAAACAGAACCTTATCGCGCGTCGTGTTGTTGACCACATGATAAAGGACGTACCAGTAAGCAGTCGGCTTGGCGTCGCCGGGGGCTTGCATGACCACCCGTTTGGGCTTGGCGTGATCAAAATCCAATTCCCAGGAAATCGGATACGGGCTGGGCTTGGGATAGTCGCCCCGAAGCGGAGGCGCCATGGCTGAAAGGAGGAACGCGCCGGCAAATAACCACAACAAATTCGTTCGCAACATGGTGAGAAATCTCCACCGAAGGCGTGTTCAAGGGTAATTTGTTTGCCCTTCAACTAAACAGCGTTATTCTTACGTCTTGTGGCTGATGTGTCAAATCTTCCGTTGGGCAGCGCACAGCTCATTTCTCGCGATGAAATGATGTTTCTTTCACTTCCGGGGAAAGCCGGACAGGCCTGAATGCTCCCCACGAAAATTCCTCCCCCGACAGATCTTTCCAGCCGCCCCGCGGCCCATGATGAGATTCACGCGGCCCTGGCGATCATTCTGGGAACAGGTCATCGGCCGGCGACGCGATCTCAGGTCGCGGATTTCCTCGTGTTCGCTGGGCAGCGAAACATCAATGTGCAGGAAACATGGATAAGCCTGGCAGGAACGCAAATGGTTTGGGCGGTGCTGCCCGTTGTAAGTCCTGGTCGCACGCTGCTGCTCTTCTCACCCCCCGACTGTAACGCCCGTTATTTGGAAGCCGCCAGTAATCTGGTGTCGCAAATGTGCAAACATTTCAGCCGCGCGGGCGTGCAACTTGCGCAGGTGCTCATTGATCCAAACCAAACGGCTGGCCGGGCTTTTTTTGCCTCGCAGCAATTCGTAGAAATGGCCGAGCTGATTTACCTCAATGGCCACGCCCCACGATGGGCCAAATCCCCCCAACGGGCGGAAGAATTGACCTGGCAGGCTTACAGTGACGCCAACCACCCCCTCTTTGCCCGCGCCATTCTGGAAAGCTACGAAGACAGCCTCGATTGCCCCGCGCTAAGCGGCTTGCGCGACATTGAAGATGTGATTGAAGGACATAAAGGCACCGGGGAATTCAATCCCGCCCTCTGGCAGGTTCTGTGCGAGGACCAGCAGCCCATTGGCGTGCTGCTGCTTAGTAAAATCCCACGCACTGACTCCCTGGAGCTGGTTTATCTCGGACTAGCCCCCCACGCGCGGCATCGCGGGCTGGGTCATTTGTTGATGCTGGAAGCCATGCATCAAATTAATCTCTCCGGGCAGCGAAGGCTCACCCTTGCGGTCGATTCGCGAAATGAGCCCGCACTTAAGCTATATTACAGCCATGGCTTGCAGCGGTTGACAGCAAAGGTGGCCATGATTCGCGATTTGCGGCCTAGCGAAAAGTTCGAAATTCGCCTTGGTTGAAGCCATCCGATTTGGTTTCCAACTTACAATTTTCACCCTGCGGTTCAGCGGGGGGCGGCTTCTCCCACCCTCGCCACAACGCTTATTCTCACCCGTCCCGATGTATTGTTTACAGCAAAGTTGTCCACATTCTTTCCACACGTCCGATAAGTCTGGGGATGGCAGGTTGAAAAAAGTTTTTTTTGATCCATCTGGCTCGACAGTACCGATGGTTCTAGCGTTGTGAATGGAAAATTCGGAAAAGTACTTCTTGCCAGCTCAATCGTCACAGACTATTTTCTCGCTTGTCTTCAGGGATGGTTAAGGTCGCGTGTGGTTATACTGGCAAGCCCTCTGGAATTCAGAGGAAATGTCAGACAACAAAGGCTTTTATAGGATCGCGCGATCCGGGGTGTTCGTATCTAACCCCTTCAGTCTCGGCAAGATCATATCGAACGGAAGCGATTTCCCACGGATGGATTGGTCGGCATGGATGCCGCGGTATGCGGGAGATGCCGCGCCTCAATTTGTATGAAGGCGCTGGATAGGCTGCAATCGGTCCGCCTGTTTTGGCAAGGCCAATTGCTCGTGGAGAAATTTCGCGCTTTGTCCGGGCGACATCCGCCCAGCAAGCATGAAACTTCATCCCGATGGCGCGCGGCTGACGCGCGCTCAGGCGGTAATTTCAGGGAAGGAGCTCTCGTGAGCTGCATCAGCGCACACGATCCGCAATTGGCGCGACTGGCCAATGCGATCGCTCAGCGAGTCGGGCAACAACGCTTTCATGTGTGGTTTAATAATTCCACGCGTTTGGATTTAAAACAGGACGGTCTGGAAATTGCCGTCCCTAATGATTTTATCAGCGAATGGATCGGCACCCATTTCACCGGCCCAATTCAGGAGGCCGCGCACGAAGTTCTTGGTTGCTCGCTGGCCGTTCGCTTCAGTGTTGTCCCCCAGTTGTTTGAAGTGGATTCCAGTGACATCGACAGCGATAAAACCAACGGCAAGCCAAAAGATTCGGGCGAAGCGGATTCGGCGGCCGTTTCGGCTCGATCATTTCCAGTCGGTGATCTCGTGCGGCCGATGCCGCGCGGATCCGCGGCGCGAACGGCCCGGACTTCCGCCCACGCCGTAGAGCAGGAGACCCTCTCCGCCGCGCGGGTGGCGGTGCTTGAGCCCGCGAGCCGACGGGGTCATGGTCCGGCTGTTGCCGTTAGTCTGGATCGTCCGGTCATCGCCAAACCCAGGCTGCGCCATGATCTGGAGACATTCGTAATCGGGCAAAGCAACCAGCTTGCCTTTAACACCGCTGTGTATGTCGCTGAGTTCCCCGGAGCCCAATACAACCCCTTATTCATCCACGGCGGCTGCGGCCTCGGAAAAACCCATCTGCTTCAGGGGCTGTGCAAGCGATTTATTCAGCATCATCCGACCAAGCGCTGGACGTATCTGACCGGCGAGGAATTCACCAATGAATTTCTCGCCGCCCTGCGCAGCAACAAGCTGGATGCCTTTCGTCGCAAGTTGCGCGACCTTGATCTTCTGGTTATAGACGACGTGCATTTTCTGGGCGGCAAAAAGGCGACGCAGGAAGAGTTTCTGCACACCTTTAATGCCATCGAAGCCATGGGCCGCCAGGTGGTAATCGCCAGCGACAATCATCCAAAGATGATCGAAGAATTCGGAGAATCACTGATCAACCGGTTCGTCAGCGGCATGGTGGTAAGAATTGACCCCCCAAACTTTGCAACGCGGTGCGAAATTCTCCGATGCCTTTCTCTCCGCAGTGGCATATGCATTCCCGAAGAAGTGGTCGGCTGGGTGGCCCGCCGCGTTACCCAGAACGTCCGTGAGCTTGAAGGAGCCATCACCCGCATCGGCGCCCATGTGAAGCTCACCGGGCAGATCCCGGACGTGATCATGGCCCAGGAGGCCCTGGGCGACCTCGATCGGCAGCTTGTGGCTCCCGTTCGTCCGGACAATATCCTTCAGAGCGTCTGCGATTATTTCGGCCTGGAAAACAAGGACCTGATGTCCGGCCGTCGCCAGCGCACCGTGAGCCTGGCGCGAAGCGTGGCCATGTACCTCGTTCGCAAGACCGCAAAATTGAGTTTTCCGGAAATCGGGATGCGAATGGGCAAGCGCAATCACAGCACGGTAATCAGCGCCTGCCGGCGCATCGAGCGCGCCGTGCAACGCAACGAGCCGCTTATCTGGACAAGCCATGTGGGTGAACGCGAGGAAGAAGCGTGCGAATTACTTCAGCGCCTGGAAGAACACAGTCGGGCGTTAGGTTAAGTCCAGCCGCCCCATCGGCAGAACGATTCAACCTCCGCGGTCGATTTTCACCCACGATCGACCGCTTTTGACGGACCTCCTTCTCGGAGGTCTGTCTGCTTTTGCGTTCACTGAAAATATATCGCGGACGTTGAGTCCGATTTATGGCTTTGCGGCAGGCGGCTCGGGCAGTTTCAGAACCCAGCCAATCTTCAGGTGGTTTTCGTCAGGGCCAATCCGGCTCTTGTTCAGTTCGTAAAGCTTCACCTGCATATCGGGCTTGCCGTAGAGCTTGCGAGCAATCTTTTCCAGCGTATCCCCGGAAACAACCTTGTACTGGGTGGCGGTATCAGCCACCTCTTCCTTCACGGCGACATTGGCCGATTCGGTGGCCACCAGCGCTTTGTCCGTCGCGGTCAGAGCGGGAATGACCAGCGTCTTGCCAACCTTCAGGTTTTTTGCATTGGCGCCGGGGTTGGCGGCAATAATCCGGTTGAAATATTTCCCATCCCCGTAAACCGCCACCGCGATGGTCCACAAGTTCTCGCCCCTGGCGACAACATGCGTGCGCGCGGCTGTGCTGGAGATCATCTTCGAATCAACGGCCGGCGAGGGGGCAGCCTCGGCAAAGGTCAGGGTATCAGGCCGGGTTGAGGGAAGGGCGTCAATCATCGCCGGTTGCGATGAACCGCTGGAACCTGCGTTTGCGTCCGCAACTACGTCAGAGTTCGTCCCACGCGAGACGATCGGCGTTTCCGTTCGCTGCGGCTCAGCCGGCGCGAACAGGGGCATCGATCCGCTCGAAAGCGCATTGTTCCAATCAAATTTCGGATCGGTCGATTGCGCGGGCGACGCCGGGAGGGAGCCCGTGCTGTTTTCCGCAACGGTCGAGCCGGGAGATGAATTGTCAGCGCGGGGGTCGGTTACAGCACCGCCAGGCGTCGTTCCCAAGCCCGAGGGCTTATCCAGATGCGATGAGGTCACATTCTCTTGAGTGCCATGCCCAGCCCCGGTCGCCGGCGCGGCCGGGCTTCCGTCGGTGGGCGGCACCACGGGTGTAACTCCGTCGCCCGAAGCGACCGTCTTTGTGTTTAAATCCGAGTGATTGGGGGGCGAACTTCCACCGCTGGTCAATACGATCACATAAACAACGATCGTTGCCAGTAGAATGCCACCAACGGTAACGGCGAATTTAATGTCCTTGCGCATGCGTGGGACTCCTTTCCCAAAGTCTTCATCGAGCCGCCCATGGACGGCCTTCGCCAAGAAACCCCGGCGAATCGCGAATTGAACAACCCGATCCCGAACAGCCCATTCGATCTACCGCGGCCACCTCCAGGTGGATATTTTTTAAACCGCGGCGCGCCGATATTGACTTACTGCCGAACGCCCCAAAGGGGGCTGCGAAACAGATTCTTTTTCGACGCCCCACAGCAACATCGGGGCTGCAATGGCCACGGAAGAATAGGTGCCGACCAATATGCCAATCAAAAGTACGAAAGTAAAGCCGTGGATACCCGCTCCACCGAGGAAATACATAAATGATACGGTGATTATCGTAATCCCGGCCGTCAAAAGCGTGCGGGAAAGAGTCTGATTGATCGCGTTGTTGATTACCTCGCGATTTAAATGTCCATATTTGCCGCGGTTTTCGCGGATTCGATCGAACACCACGATGGTATCAATCATCGAGTAACCCATGATCGTCAGAATACCGGCCACCACCGTCAGGTTGATGCGGAAAGGCTCTACCTGCAGGAAGTTATGATGCCAATAATCGGCGATGTAATGGGCAAAGCCCATCGCCGCCAGCGTAAAGATCGTGTCATGCAACAGCGCAACCACGGTTGCGGTGCCATACCTCAGATTGCCGAACCGGACCCAGATATACACCATAATTGCAATGACCGAAAACGCCAGGGCCGCCAACGCGTCGCGCTGCATCTGCCCTGCAACCTGTGGGTCAAAATTCGTCTCCTTTTCAAATGACGGCGGACGATTGAGCGAATCTTGCGCCAATTTCCAGATGGGCTGGGCAAGCCCTTCCGCCCATTTAGATTCATCGGCGAGGTATGAAACACTTGGGTTCCAGGCCACCACCACCGCGGTGTCCGTCAGCTTGGAGGCGTCCCCGGGTGCTTCAACCGTAAAGTCGATCGACGTCAGCTCCGTGGACGACGAAGAAAGCCGCTCGTTGTCCAGGCGCTGGCGAATCTGCTCGGCGGAAAGCTTTGGTGAGATATTGTGCAGTACCAGCGCCGCGCCCCCAATGTGCCCGCTGGCAGCCGGTGGTTTGAAACCATCGACGTTAAAAGAAGCGTCCGCAATCGGCAAAACCGTCTTGGCCGCCAATGCCGTCGTAAAATCCTGGTCCACACGATCGTATGTTGTCGGAAGTTGAATCTGCAGATGCCCCTTCATGGCATTCAGCACCGCGTCCTTTACCTGCTGGCGATCAATATTGGGCGAAACAACCTCGTAGTGCAGCTCATCCGTCCCCACCGCCACAACGCTGGGGCTGGGCAGCGCCGTCGGGTCTTTTTCGCTGGCCATGTCGATCAGCTTGCGCACGTCCTCCTGAGCCATCGGCTGCGTTAACTGAAATTGCAGCGATGTGCCCGACGCAAATTCAATGTCCATCATGCGACCGTCGCGCAACTTTATCGTGAACAGAACCAGCCCCGTGACAATCAAAATGATGCTGAAAGTATAGAAAATCCATGCCTTCCCCATCCAGTCCCAGTCCGGCTTCAGAGCCTTATCCAGTTTGGGAAAAGTTACCGGTAAGCTCCGCAGTTCACGCAGGCCAAACCTGTCGATCATGATGCCGAAAATGGTCTTGGTTACATACAGGGCCGTAAACAAGCTGGCGACAATGCCGATCAGCAGCGTGAGACCGAACCCCTTCACCTCTTCGGAACCGAACATGTAAAGACACAGCGACGTAATCGCGCTGGTCATGTTCGAGTCGATGATTGCGCTGGACGCCTGCGCATAACTGTTTCGCAGCGCCATCCGAAGGGGCAACCCCTTATGGTAATGCTCTTCTCGCAGTCGCTCGAAGATCAGCACATTGGCGTCCACCGCGGTGCCGACGCACAGCACGATTCCCGCAATGCTTGGCAACGTGAAGGTGGCGTTCAGCGCCGCCATCGTTCCCAGAATCAAAATCACCGTCATCAACACCGCGAAGAAGGCAACTATCCCCGCGATGTAGTAATAGGCAACCAAAAATACCGCGACCACCACCAGCCCAAACCCGCAGGCGACAAGCCCGCGGTAGAGGTTATCAGCCCCGAGAGTCGGACCCACCTGTTGCTCGCTGATGGGTTCACTGGAAAGCTGCGCGGGCAAGCTGCCAGCATTCATCGTCGTGATCAGATAACCCAGATCCTGCTCGCTGAATCCGTTTTGCCCACCTTCGATGACGCCCGATCCACCCGTGATGGGGGTATTGATCGAAGGAGCGCTGATAATTTTGTTATCCAGAACAATCGCCAGCCGCGACTTGGCGTTTGGATTGCCCGTGCTACGCGCTTTGTCGTACCAATGCTGAGTCAGATCACCGAATAAGGATGCGCCCGCCGGATTGAAATTGAATCCAACCGCCCGCGTGCCATTGGGCTGCGAATCCGGGTATGCGTGCTCTAAGCCCCATTTCTGGTTGCTTGCTTTGGTCATCGACGCTTCCTGCGTGACCAAAACGGGCATGTAATGCTTGCCGTTCCATTCATGAGATTCAGGAGGAGCCCCAGGTCGATCGAATTCTTCAATCTTATCGACCTCCATCCAGCGGATCGCGTCCCCCGGCTGAGGGATTGGCCCCTTCCCGCCCGGTGCAAGCCGCGCATCCATTGTCTGCAGTAGCGATGGATCAGCTGTCACACTATCAGCCAGGATATGGAATTCCAAAACGCCGGAGCCCTGCAAAAGATGCTTCAGATCAGCAGCGCCCGACACGTCATTCTTAATCTTGTCGTATTCCTTGTACCCGCTGTCCATCTCCTTCATCGCCTTAACGCGCGAGGGGAAATCGGCGAATTTTCTTTCCAGATCCGCCAGCTTTTGAGCGCCAACCTTCTGCTGTTCCTCAGTGGCCGACGATGCTTCTTGAAGAATGGAATCGTATTCTGCCGCCGAAAGATTGGTGTCATCAATCTGCGCTTTCAGATATTCGTATTTCACAGTTAAAGGCTGAAGCCGCGGCGCCAAAACATCCAGGGGAAGGTGCTCTGGGTTGGCTGCCAGTTGCTGCTTCTGATCGAACGTATCGACCAGCTTGGCGAACAAATCCGCCCGCGTCTTGCTATCCATCGCCAGGTCCGTCAGGCGCTTCTGTCGGGCTTCGCCGGTGAGGTGCTCGACGGCATTGAGCACCTCATCAGTGCGAATATTGGTGGCCTCAACTGCCTGCTGGGCCTGGCTATATGCTGCTTTGATCTTTGGCGCCTGCTCGGCCTCGGGGCTCGAAGGCATCTGAATTTCCAGCCGCGTGTTCCCCTGTGGACGCCAGACAAGATTACGCAGACCGTTGGGATCGACGCGCTTCTTCAGCGCTTCCATCACCTGGTTGGCAAGGTCAGGGATTTGCGAACCGGCAGGAGCCTGAATGGAATAAACCAGGCTCACACCGCCCACCATATCAATGCCGGGTCTCAGGTTTGTCCGCTGAATCGGGGTCAGGCTGTGATCAAAAAGGCGGCTGGGCCTCGGAACGATCAGCCAGATTGAGATCAGGAGCGCCAGTGCGCTCCATAGCACGCGGTTGGTATATTTCGTTGGCATTTCAAATCCAAAAACTGATTCAACCCGCAAAACATCATTCGAATCCCCCACTCCCTTCTACAACGGGAAAGTGACGGAATGAGGCGATCTCATCATCCGAATGCCTGTCAGCGTCTATCCAGGTGGCTCCGCCCACCGCACCGGGCCAGGCTATTCGCAGCCCGCCTTACTCTAAAAATCTCGCGTTGGCCGCCGCTGCCTATTTAGCCGACGGCTCCTCATCAACCAACACGCGCTTAATCGCGTCCCGGCTGAATTTTATTTTCGTATTCGTTCCTTCATCAACCTTCAGCACCACCTCGGTATCGCGCACATCCACTACCGTGCCAAAAATACCGCCCGCGGTCATGACCCGGTCGCCGCGCTTCATATTTTTGAGCATATCATCCCGCTGCTTCTGCTCGGTTTTCTTGTTCCGCGAGGTGGAAAGCATCATCACCACGATGACAACCGCTATCAGCGGAATGAGAAACTCTTGTGGGTTTGCGTACCAGGGAATCGGCTGGCTGCCGGTGGTGGGTTGCGTGGCCGCCGATATGCTGTCAGCTAACATGTAAACAATACTCAAGCCAATTCTCCTTCAGAACTTATGTCTTGCTCGATTCGCTCGCTCTCGAGCGACAAACCGGGCGGTCTTGCTTGCCCACGGCCCGACGGACCCAACTGGCAACGTGGGTCAAGCCGACAAAAGGCCTCAAATGTTCCCTCAACGATCGCCAGTCGCAAATCCGCCATCAGCCTTTGGTAGAACCGAATATTATGCACTGAAACCAGCACCGGGCCAAGCATCTCGCCCGCGAAAAAAAAGTGGCGGATCGCCCCACGTGTGAAATTCCGGCACGCATAACAATCGCAACCCGCCTCAATCGGTCCCATATCGCGCTGAAAAATACTGTTCCGCAAGCGGATCGGGCCGCCGGCGGTAAACGCATAAGCATTGCGACCATTCCGTGTCGGAAGAACGCAATCAAACATATCGATCCCCGCCGAAACAGCCGTAACAATGTCCCGCGGAAAACCAACCCCCATCAAATATCGCGGCCGATCATCGGGCAGCATGGGCGCTACCCCGCCAAGCACCCCCTTCATCGCCTCAAATCCCTCGCCAACCGCCAAGCCCCCAACGGCATACCCGGGAAAGTCCATCTCCACCAAATGTTTCGCGCAATGCGCGCGTAGTTCTAGATCAATTCCACCTTGGACAATGCCAAACATCGATTGTTCCCCAGCCCGCGAATGTGCTGTCAAACATTGCCCGGCCCAACGCAACGTTCGCTCTACCGCCTGGCGATGCGCCTCAGGTGGTGCGTCCGCGGGCGGACACTGATCAAATGCCATGATAATGTCCGCGCCAAGATCGTTTTGGACCGCCGTTGCCCGCGCCGCATCAAGAAAAACCGGGCTGCCGTCGATATGGCTCTTAAACGTCACCCCGTCGTCTGTAATCTGATTCAAATCCGCCAGCGAAAATATCTGAAACCCCCCGCTGTCAGTAAGAATCGGCCCCGGCCACCCCATAAAGCGATGCAAACCACCAAGCGCCGCAACCACCTTCTCGCCCGGGCGGAGCATAAGATGATAGGTATTGGCCAGTACAACTTGCGCGCCGGTCGCCGCAACCTGGTCCGGCAGCACCCCCTTGATCGAACCCTGCGTCCCCACCGGCATAAACGCCGGCGTTTCAAATTCGCCATGCAGCGTACGCACCCGCCCACGCCGCGCCCCAGAGGCTGCATCTTTGGCGATAATCTGAAAGCTCAGGGGCTTTGCGCTGGCGTCGCTCATGGCTTGACCGCGAATCCAGCGCGAATGTATGTGTTCACGGCATCGGCGGTTAGGCGATCATCCCAATGCCCCCGCCGCTGTGTCCGAGCCGCCGCCAAAAATCCTTCCAGTGTCGCCCTCGCCAAATGAATTGACGCCGCATAGGTGGCAATCGTGCGATTGGGATCGACGAAATGCACCGGCGTTTGATCAGCAGTCTCTCCCGTGCGTTTGCACCAGGCCGACAAATCCATCCAGGTATCGCCAATTCGAAATGGCTGCGCGGTTGACGCAAAATACCGATTGTTCTGGAAGCGATACCCGTCCGGATAGTCCTTCAACTCCACGAGCGCCTGATCGGTCAGGGAAAGAACATTGTCGTGGAAATTCAGCCCGGTGCTCGGCGCGGTTGTGTAAAAACCCGTGCCCGTCCAATCGTAAATCGCGTTGTTTCGAATCTCACCGCGCGACTCCGCCGGTGGAGCATCCTTCGAAATGGGGTTGTAAGACATTGCTGACATGAGATTTATCTTATCTTGTTTGTGCGCGATAATGTTCCCCTCAACCAGCACCTTCGGGCAGTTGATAACCTCCAGACCCGACCCGCGCGGGAAGTCAGGCCCGATCCCATCCCCATCCAGCACCACATTCCGCGAAACAATAGATGACGTGTCCGCCACGAATCCCGCAAGCGCGTTCCTGAGAAACAGGTTGTTCTCCATGATCCCGCCCGGCCGAAGCTGACAACCATGACTGGCCGCGCGGGCAACGACGTTGTTCCGCACGATGAATTGCCGGTCCTCGCCGTTACTCGTATGCTGCAAATACATATTGTGGTTGAAGATCGTCCTGCCCGCGCCAGCCACGTTCTCGTTCCATCCGTTGTGGTCGAAGACGTTTTCCTCGATCAGCACGTTGTCATAACTATCCACATAGATGCCCTGTGAATGCCCGCCGTTGTCATAGCTATCCAACACCTCGCATCGCCGAACCACCAACCCGTGGAAATGATCATCCTTCCCCTGCATGTCCAGCCCGATGGTCTGGAACCGAAATCGGCAATCTTCAATCCACAGATATTTTCCGGATGTGTAGGTATAAACGCCAAAATCCTGGCGAGCGACTTCTTTCGACAAATCAAAACCCGCTATGGAGGGATCGCGCGAACTGGCGTAAAAATCCAGACTCTGAATCACCAGGTAGTTCGGCTGAATCTTCATCCCCAGCGAAATCATCGCTTCGATTACCGGTCGCGGCTGACTGACCGGACCGTACGCGCCGATGATCATCGGCGCCCCAGGCCCGCGCCCGCAACACTCGATCACATCATTCATCAGCGGCGCCGGAAACACATCACCGCGCTTGAACAGGATGCGATTCGGGAAGTGGGCTTCCACCAGCGACATCGCCCGCTTAAACGTCATCACCGGGCTGCCGGCCGAGCCGTCGTTGTTGTCGTTCCCCTCCGAACTGCTGACCAGCACCAGATGCGCGCCCGGCGTCGAGGGGAAAACAGTAAACCCCTCCGCGTCGCGCGGAAACATTGCTTCCCACTGCGTCGCCAGATTGGTGCCCGAGGGCAATGAAGGCTGCGAGGTCTGCCCAGGTGCTGGCGCCACCGCACAAACCCAAAGCAATAACCCAGCCGCTAAGACAACACGCATCAAGGGAATATACTCGTTGCCATACCTGACCCATAGCCGCCGCCGGCGTTAGGAAACCCGCTTGCCCCGACTGATTAGACGCTATAAAACTTGATTTGAACAACCCAACCGGAGTTCCCATGCCCACGCGACGCAATTTCCTGGCGGGCAGTGTTACCGCATTTGCCGCAATGGCCACTTCGTCATTTGCCCAGGCTGCCCCCGTGCCGACCAGCTCCGACAAAAAGCTGGGCTGGGCCGTCGTGGGCATCGGAAGCCTCACCAGCAACCAGATTCTCCCCGCCATCGCCAAATGCCAGAAGTCCAGGCTCGCGGCGCTGGTCACCGGGCACCCGGAAAAGGCCCAGCCCATTCTCGCGAAATTCGGGCTCGATCAGTCCAGCGTCTATTCCTATGAAACGTTTGATAAGCTCGCGGATAATCCCGCGGTCGATATCGTCTATATCGTCCTGCCCAACGGCATGCACCTCGAGTACACCACCCGCGCATTCAAGGCCGGCAAGCATGTGCTCTGCGAAAAGCCGATGGCCAACACCTCCGCCGAATGCCAGCAGATGATCGACGCCGGGAAAGCCGCCGGCAAAAAGCTGATGATCGGCTATCGCTGCCAGTATGAACCCAACAATCTCAAAGCCATCGAAATCATCCGAAGCGGAAGTTCCGGCAATCCGAAGCTCATTGTCGCCGACCATGGATTCCACATGGGCGACCCCACTGCCTGGCGGCTCAATAAAAAACTCGCCGGCGGCGGTCCGCTCTATGACATCGGCATTTATAGCCTCAATGCCACCCGCTACCTGACCGGTGAAGAACCCGTTTCCGTCACCGCCCAGCAAACCGAGAACCCCTCCGATCCCAGATTCAAGGAAGTCGAAGAATCCATGGTCTGGACCATGAAATTCCCCTCCGGCTGCCTCGCGACGTGCACCACAAGCTACAACATTCCCGCCACCAACCGCATTCGCGTGCTGCTCGATCGCGGCATGATCGATATGGAGCCTGCCACCGCTTATCACAATATTAAACTGCGTGCCCCTCAGCCTATCCAGATACAGACGCCTGACGAATTCGGCGCCGAGATGGATTATTTTTCCGATTGCGTGATGACCAGCAAAGACCCCAAAACCCCCGGCGAAGAAGGCCTGCGCGATCTCAAGTTGATTGAAGCCATCTACGAATCGGCAAGGTCGAACAAGACGGTCATGCTCGCGTAATGTAAGCCTTCGAGAACTTCATTCAGCGATCGGCGGCATCCGAATTATCATGCCCGCCGGCTTTCCACGCCCTTTGAATAACTGCAATCATCTTTCTTCGTCCGGTAACGATATCGCGAATCCCGCAATTTTCTGATGCAAATTCCACGATCATCCTAAGCGCGGGCGAACTCCACGACGATACACGGATGGGCCTACGCCCCAGCCGCCGCCTTACGGAATACATTCGGAACCGATATGAATCAGAACATCCCTTCCTTGGATTACCTCGCTCCGGACATTTCGGAGTTGGCGCTGCAACGCGGCGGCGCGGGCAATGATCCATTGAACAGACCCAAGCCCCCACAGGATGACGCAACGCGCGCGGTGGCCCGGCGGTTACTTCATGCATGCGTCGTCGTTCCAGCCCTGCTGTGGTGGGTATTGGTCGCCGGAGTGCGCCTTGGGTGGTACGAATTGCAAACCTGCGTCGTCTTGTTTGTCTATTCGGTGACCTTGGTGTTTGGGCTCATCGTCTGCCTCAACCTGAGGAAGCTGTCGCGGATGGAAGCGCAAAGGGCACAAGCCCTGGAGCAGTTAAAACGTGCCAAGGAAGCCGCCGAGGGCGCCAATCGATTTAAATCGATGTTCTTTGCCAACATCAGCCACGAAATCCGCACGCCGCTGACGGCGATCAACGGGTTCGCCGAGCTGTTGCTGAACTCAAAGCGAACCGACGAGGAGCGCCAGGCCGATGCCCGCGTCATTCGTCGCAACGGCGAGCACCTGCTGACCCTGATCAACGATATTCTGGACCTGTCCAAGATCGAGGCGGGAAAGATGTCCGTCGACCGGATTCTGTGCTGTCCCGCGGCAGTCGTTGGCGAAATCTGTTCGATGCTGCGTCAACGCGCCGCCGAAAAAGGTCTGACGCTTGACGTTAAATTCGAGGGACCGATCCCGAAAATGATCCGGACCGATCCCACGCGGCTGCGCCAGGTATTGATCAATCTGATCGCCAACGCCATCAAATTCACCAAGGAAGGCGGCGTGCGCCTGACGGTATCCATCAAGCCATCCCTTCGTGCCGAGAAGCCCCTGCTTGAGGTAAAAATCACGGATACGGGAATTGGCATCTCTCCCGAGCGGCAGGCATCCCTGTTTCAGCCATTCGTACAGGGTGATGCCTCCATCACCCGCCAGTACGGAGGGTCCGGGCTGGGCCTGGCGATATCGCAGCATTTCGCCCGGGCGCTGGGCGGGGAAATTGTCGTCACCAGCGAGCTTGGGCGCGGAAGCACATTCACCGTCACCGTCGGAACCGACTCGCTGATCGATGCGGCTATTCACGAACACCCCGAAGAGGCCATGGATACACATGACCATTTCACCGGCCCGCGCGTCCGCATCAGCGGGTCCGTGCTGGTGGCGGAGGACGGCGCGGACAACCAGGCCCTGATCGCGGCCAAGCTGCTCGAAACGGGGCTTAAGGTGGAGATCGCCACCAACGGTAAGATCGCCTTCGAGAAGGCGATGGCCGCGGCCGAATGCGGCACTCCGTTCGACTTGATCCTGATGGACGTGCAGATGCCCGTAATGGACGGCTTCACCGCCACGCTTGAACTTCGCAACAAGGCATATCGTGGCCCCATCATCGCGCTCACCGCGAACGCCATGGAGCGCGACCGTTCCAAGTGCCTGAACGCCGGCTGCAATGATTTCGTGACCAAGCCGATTAATATGGAAAAGCTGTTCACGGCGATCGGACGCTATCTAAAGGTCGTCCACGTTGCCAAGGAACCCGCGCTCTCCGCTGACGCCGCCCTCAACCGCGCGGCCCAGCAGCAAAAGTTCTATCAGGAGCTTCCCGCCGAGATTGCTCAGCTCCAGCAGGCAATCGAGCGCCAGGATCGCGTGCGCCTCAAGGAAATCGCCCAATTGGTGCTGGGCAAGGCAGCAGCCGCCGGCCTCAAGGACGTGGCTCCGCAGACCGCCAAGCTGTTGCACTCCGCCGAGAGCGAACCGTCCTGGATTGTTCTACTTCAAGCCGTCGCCGAATTTGCCCGCGATACCCAGCCAGAAGCCGCGCGCCAGGCGGCTTGAGCGCGATTTCTCGAACATGCTGGAATTGAGAGTTGCTGGCTGCTTGTGAAATCCCAGCTATCATTTCCAGCGTGGGTAACCGCTCGTGGGAACTTTCCAAGCTGCAAATCGCCAGGCTGGTAACGCAGTTTTTGTTTCTTGCCTTGGTTATCTTTAACTATATCCACTACCACCGCGCAAGCGCCGTGGACCGATTGCTCCTGGTTCTCGTTTTCGCCATGGCGGTCGCGACAATCCTGAGTATTTATACCGGCCCCGAGCAGAGAATCCGCCAGCGCAAAGCATGGATGGAAGCCGGCCTCTGCCCCACCTGCGGCTACGATCTCCGCGCCTCCCCCGGCCTATGCCCCGAATGCGGAACCAGTCGCACCGAGCCAAACGAACCGCCGCTCAAACCAAAGCTACTCGCCTTCTATAGCCGCGCTTTCGCCAATCTCCCGGACGATCAGCTCAGATTAAGATTGGAACCCAACTTCAAACAGGGATGTAGGTGTAAAGCTGTTAGCTTTGGAGATGACGGGCTGCTTCAAGAAACAGTCTTTGGAAAACTTGCTGCGGAAGTAGAAAAGCTAATTCAAACCCAACTAATTCAATCTTTCCGCTTACATCGCAATTGCGGAAGGCATCTTGAATTAGTTCGGCATCAATTACCCATGTTCCGGCTCGTAAACCGTTAGCGAGCAATTGAGACACTGAATGATCTTCGCAAAACAAAGAGAGAACAGTGGCCGCACTGCCCATCCGCTTTGTGTACCTCTTCGACCCTCTCTTGAATATCTCAAGACAAAGACGGTTTCTAACCATTTACCACGTCAATTTTTGTTGCTGAAGGCAGATTTCATCCGCCTAATGATCCAACCCCCCGCGCAACTCCGGCCTCTTCTTCGCCTTCCCCGTAGCAACCGGCGCGATCGTGGTTGACGCAGCGGGCGTCATATATGCCGCCCGCTTCAGCGAAAGCGAAATCCGCCGTCCTTCCTTATCAATTTCCAGAATCTGCACGTTCACGCTTTGCCCCTGCTTCACCGCATCCCCAGCCGAGCGGATCTGCTTATCCGACAATTCAGAAATATGAATCAGCCCCTCCAGCCCCTCCTCAATCTCCACAAACGCGCCGAAATCCACCACCCGGCTCACCGTTCCCTGCACAATCGAATCCGTTGTATACCGCTCATGCACCGTGCTCCACGGGTCAGGCCCCGCCTGCTTCAGGCTAAAGCTCATCCGCCGAGCCAGTGTATCAAGTGAAATCGTCACCAGCCGAACCGTGTCCCCTTCCTTCACCACGTCACTGGCCGACCTGATCCGCCGATAGCTCATCTCGCTGATCGGCAAAAGCCCTTCCACGCCCTCTTCAACCTCGATGAACGCGCCGAATGATTCTACCTTCGTCACCCGCCCCGTCACCGGCGTGCCAACCTTGTATTTCGTCTCCGCGTCCGACCACGGGTCCGTCCCCAGCGCCTGCTTCAGACTCAGGCTCAGCTTCCCCGTCGTGCGATCGATCTTCAACACCTTCACATCAAGCACATCCCCCACCTTCACGATTTCCCCCGGATTGCGCACCCGCCGAAACGACATTTCGCTCACGTGCAGCAAACCATCCACGCCACCCAAATCCACAAACGCCCCAAAATCCATCACGCTACGAACCGTCCCGCGCCGTACCTGCCCCTCGGCCAGTTCACCCAACAGCTTTTCCTTCTGCTCCTGCCGCTGCCGCTCCATCACATTGCGCCGGGAAAGAACAATGTTCCGCCCTTCGCGCTCAAACGCCATCACCTCCGCCGTCACCTTCTGGTCGATGAACTGCGTCAGGTCCGGAACGTGATAAACATCCACCTGCCCCGCCGGCATAAACGCCCGCATGCTCTTCACCGCAACTTCAAGCCCGCCCTTATTCACCGCGGTAACGGTGCCTTCCACAATCTGCCCCACCTCCAGAGTCTCCCACGTCACGTTCGTAGCGGTCGCGCCCTTGCGAGACAAAATCAGCAGCCCCTCGCTGGCATCGTACCGATCAACGTTAAACTCCATCTGCTGCCCAACCTTGGGCTCTTCCTCAAACTGGATCAGCGAAATAATCCCCTGGCTCTTGCCCCCGAAATCCACCATCACATCGTCCTTGTCGATTCGAACGATAGTTCCCAGCCGCGCCCCTTCCGCGGCATTGGCTGAAGCGCCCGGCTGCGGCTTATCAAACGCATAAAGCTCATCAATCGAGATATCCGCCAGCGCCGCATCCACCTGCTCTTCCAGCTTGGCGTCGGCATTCGGTCGAAACTTCTCTTTTAACTTCTCGTCCAGTCGGTTCTTAGGCATTGGGTTCCCGTAAAGCGTTTCATTCCGAGCACGCGAAAGAGCAATTTTAGCCGCTCGCCGCGCATCTTGAAATGGGGGCGATATCGCGATACCGTTCCCTGCCCCGGTTTTCGCGGAATTCTTTGGAGAATTGCATGTTTCCCCTGGCTGAGCGGATGAAGCTGGTGTCTGAGTCGATCACGTTGGCCGTGAGCGCAAAGGCCAACGCGATGAAAAAGGCTGGCATCGATGTCGTCGGTTTCGGCGCCGGCGAGCCAGATTTTGACACCCCAACCTTCATCAAGGAGGCCGCCAAGGCCGCCCTCGACAAAGGCCTGACCAAATACACCCCCACCCCCTGCTCGGTCGAGCTTCGGGAAGCCATCGCCCGCAAATTCAACAACGAGAATGGCCTCCCCTACAAGCCAGACCAGATCACCACCGGCGCGGGTGGCAAGCATTGCCTCTACATGGCGTTCATGGCCATCCTCAACCCCGGCGATGAGGTCCTCATCCCATCCCCCTACTGGGTCAGCTACCCCGAACAGGTGAAGCTCGCTGGCGGCGTCAACAAGATAATCGCCGGTGAAGAATCCAACGGATTCAAAATCACCCCCGGGCAGCTCGAAGCCGCCATCACCCCAAAATCGCGTGTGCTCATTCTCAACAGCCCCAGCAACCCAGGTGGCCACGCCTACACCCCCGCCGAGTTGAAAGCCCTGGCGGATGTCATCGTTAAACACCCGCAGTTGATCGTCTTCTCCGACGAGATATATGAAAAGCTAGTCTACGATGGCCTCAAATTCGTCAGCTTCGCAACGCTTCACCCAGACCTTCTCGATCGCACGCTGACCTTCAACTGCCATAGCAAAAGCTTCGCAATGACCGGCTGGCGCGTCGGATACATCGGCGGCCCCAAAACCGCGATCGATGCCATCAACAAGCTGCAAAGCCAGATGACCAGCCACATCACCAGCTTCGTGCAACCCGCCGCCGCCCTCGCCCTGAACGACCCGCGCGGCGCCGAAAGCATTGAACAGATGCGCAAGCAATTCGAAAAGCGCGGCAAGCACATGTGGGAGCGCCTCGGCGCTTTGCCGAAAATCAGCTGCGTTCGCCCTCAGGGCGCGTTCTATACGTTTCCCAACGTCAGCGCCTATTACGGCAAGACGCTAGGCAGCACCCAGATTACCGGCGCGGTCTCCTTCGCCGCCGCCCTCCTCGAACAAAGCCACGTTGCCGTCGTCCCCGGCACCGACAGCGGCTTCGATACCCACGTCCGTTTAAGCTTCGCGACAAGCATGGAGCAGATCGACAAGGGAATCGATCGAATCGCTGAGTTCCTGAAAAAAATCAGTTGAATCTAGGCGCGTGTCCTATAACAGGTCGCCGCGTCAACCAGGAGGCTGGCTTGGTCCGCGATCGCGAAAGTGCGATGATCCCGGGGCGCTTATGGCTCAGCGGTGCCATTGAAACTACCGATAATTCTTCTGATATTGCGCGTTGAATCGCTGGAATCATCGCGCGGTTTCTTCATCTGACCCTGATGTGGGAGCGCAACGCCTGATGTCGCACGGCGACCGATTCTTTCGACTTCTCGGATTCCTCCTCCTGGGGTACGCGCTCCTCGGCAAAGGCTTCGCCTACCTCGGCGTCGGCCCGCTTTTTATCGGTGAGATCACGCTCCTCTACGGACTCTTCGCGCTCTCCACGACCACCAACTGGAGCCGCATCCTCCGCACTGCCTGGCTTTGGCCGCTCTTTGCCTTCATGGCGTGGGGCGCGTTTCGAACGCTCCCTTTCATCAGAATATTCGGCGTCAACGCGCTGCGCGATGGTGCGGTCTGGATTTGGGGCCTCTTCGCCGTTGTGATTTCCAGCCTTCTCGCGGCTGAGCCGCGCCGCCTCGCGGAGCTTGAGCTCAAATTCCGCAAGTTCGCTTTGATCTTTCTTCTCATCGTGCCCATCACCTATACGCTGGGTAATTTATTTTCCGGAAGCATGCCATTGGCCCCGTGGGCGGCGGTCCCGCTGATTCTGATTAAGGGTGGTGATGTGGTCGTCCATCTGACAGGCGTCTTCGCCTACACCGTCCTCATGGGCGGCGGGTTTTCTCCCCTCTTCGTCGCCGTCGCGACCATGCTCGATCTTGGCCTCACCTTCACCGGCCGCGCCGCCATGGTCACCTTCGGAGCTGGCGCGGCAATTGTCGCGATCCTCCGGCCAAAATCCCCCATCGTCCTCAGGTTGTTCCCCTCGCTTCTGATCGGATTTGCCCTGCTTTGGATTCTCGACATCCACATTACCGGCCACCCCGGCGAAGACGGCCGCGATATCTCCGCCCAGCAAATCATTGAGAATGTCCAGAGCATCTTCACCCAAAGCGACAACGAAAATCTCTCCGGGAGCAAGGAATGGCGCCTCCTCTGGTGGGACAAGGTCATCCGCTACACCGTCCATGGACCCTACTTCTGGACCGGCAAGGGCTTCGGCATCAATCTAGCCGACGACGATGGCTTCCAGGTCAAGGATGACGGTAGCCTGCGCAGCCCCCACAACGGTCACATCACCATGCTCGCCCGCGGTGGTGTGCCGGGTTTCTCTCTATGGATTTTGTGCCAGATTTCCTTTGCCGGGGCCATGCTTTACAGCGCCTATCTCGCCCACTCGCGCGGCCAGAAGCGATGGTCCTCACTCTTTGTCGTGCTCTTCGTTTACTGGATCGGCTTCATGGCCAACGCCGCTTTCGATGTCTACCTCGAAAGTCCCCTCGGCGGAATCTGGCTTTGGTCCGTTTTTGGCGTCGGAATCGGCGCCGCATGGATTTATCGCAACGCCCCTGAAACCTTCGCCGACGAAATCTACGCCCAACTTGATCAGCAAATATCCCTGGATATCCCCGTAACCCCCAGGCCGCTGGTCGCCCGATTCCCCAAGCCGCAGCCGCCCACCGAACTCCCGGCCCCAGCATCAACAACAGAGCCCGCCACAACCTGATTAACGCCTAAGTCGGTGGCAACGGCTCTTCTCCGGAGGCCACCCCAGCCGATGGCTCACCCGCTTTCAGCACCCCTTCGTAAATCCGCTTTGCTTCCGCCTCCCGTCGACGCGCCTCGCCAACCGCTGCGCCGTTTTCCAACAGCAACGATTTCAGCGCGACCACCCGCGCCCCGGTGCCTGCCCAGGACAAATGAAGCTTCGCCAAATCCCCGGGAAACAGCGCGGGATAAAACACAAAGAGCAGGAACGGCGCCAAGCTCGTCACCAGAACCAGCGACAACTCCGCCTCGGAAATCAGAATGGCGATCATCGCCTGCGTAAGCGCCAGCACGCTGCACCCGGCCAGCATCACAGCCCAGGCCGGAACCTTGAAGCGCCCCGGAAACGCCGCCAGGCCCACGCGAAAACGCCTCCACAATTCCACCAGCTCGGCGAAAAATAATTCGATGATTAAGGGCGTTCGCTGTGAAACAAAAAATTGATGTACCCGTTTTGCCGCCACCATTTGAGCCTCCGCCGCCTGTACGGAGTTGGTTGGGCGCTGACCCGACAAAGGCTCACCCGCGTGTGGATCACCTGGAACCATCATGGCCCATTGTAACAATTCCCCTTACCTCCAAGGTCAAACCCGCATCCAGCAAACAGCCCTTGCCCGCGCGCAATTCAAAGCATCGCCGCATATTTCCGCGTCAGCCCCGAAAGCTCCGCGCAAACGTCCGCATACTTCACATCCTGAGCCAGATTCTTCATCTCCAGCACATCGGCCTTCTCATCAAAAAGCATCGCCCCGCCGCTCCCGTTCGGCCCAAACTCCGCATATCGATATTCCTCCGTCCGAACCGCCACCCCATGCAGCGTCTTCCCATCCTCGCTCCATACCGAATATGCCGGCTTCTTCCACTCTCCATCAGGCTTCTTCAGCAGTGGGGCCAGGCTCGTCCCCTCAATGCCTTCCGGCAGCTTGAGATCGCAAAGTTCAGCCAGGGTCGTGTAAATATCAAGCGATTGAACCGTCCGCGTGCAAGCCACGCCGTTCCCATCCGCGCCTGGCTCATGAATGATCAGCGGAACCCGCGTCCCCATCTCAAAAAGAGAACCTGCCTTCGACCACTTTCCCTTTTCGCCAAGTTGATAACCATGGTCGGCCATGAAAATAATGATCGTGTTGTCGCGCAGCCCCAGCTTGTCTAACTCACCAATCACCCGCCCAATGTTCCAGTCCACCCACGAAATCGAAGCCAGATAAGCGCCGATCACCTGCTTCGCCTCCGCCTCGCTCGCCCCGCGCCCGATAAACAAATCCGCGTTGCGCTTGCGAATCGCCGCGCTTGGAAACCCCGGCGGCACCGTCGGCCACGCCGCAAAATCCGGTGTCAGCTTAATCTTCTCAGGGTCATACATATCCAGAAATCTCTGCGGCGCCGTCGGTGGACTGTGCGGCTTCACAAATCCGCACCCAATGAAAAATGGCTTGTCCTTGTATTTCTGCAAATTCGCAATCGTGCGTTCCGCCGTCAGATAATCCCCATGCCCTTCCCCGTTCCCTTCCAGAACCACAATCCGATCCGAATACCCCGCCCGCGCGTTGTCCGCCGGCAGTGGCGGCAAAACCCCATCGGGCATCGGAATCCGCGCGTGCGGAATCACCATCGTTTTCCCAACCGCGTTTCCGCTGCCGTCATCCGTCGGCCCCCCTTTGTCGCTCGTCACGTTCCAGGATTTCGCATCGTCAACCCCGCCATGATAAATTTTCCCTGCCCGCACGGTCACATAGCCGTTCTGGCTGAAAAGCTGGGGTAACGATATCCAGTCCGGATGCGCAATCCGAAAGTCCGAACGATTCCCCAGAACCCCCGTCGCCATCGGGTTTCTCCCCGTCAAAAGCGACGTTCGCGACGGATCGCAAAGCGGAAACTGGCAGTAATTCCGATCAAACCGCACCCCGGCCTTCGCCAACG
The DNA here is from genome assembly GCA_030775485.1 of Planctomycetota bacterium. Taxonomy (GTDB): domain Bacteria; phylum Planctomycetota; class Phycisphaerae; order Tepidisphaerales; family Tepidisphaeraceae; genus JALYJB01. The sequence continues at coordinate 48,020 of JALYJB010000029.1, forward strand.
CGTCCAGGTTCGGCGTTTTGGCCCCAAACATCGACCCATAGCACCCAAGTTCCACGCGCATGTCATCCGACATAATAAAAAGCACGTTGGGCTTACGCTTCACAGGCGCAGCCGCCGCCTCCGCATAAAGCTTGCTCGGAAGCGCGGCCGCAAGAGTGCCAACCACAATTTGGCCCAGAAACGCGCGACGTGTCTGCGGGGGCATAGGCAATCCTCTCTAAAACAATACTTTACCCAAAGTTCATCGAAACGGCCGCGAGCCGTCAGGGTTAAATCCAGCGAATTTTTGACAAACCGATTCCCCGCAGTAGATTTCCCAATCCGTTCGCATCGTTCCGTCCCGACCAGCAAGGCCAGATTAATGCTGAAAACCATCGAATAATCGATCCGCTTTTCCGCTACCGCTCAGGAGCTCTACGACATCTATCTGGATCCAAAACGCCACGCCGCCAGCCCCGCAAAAATCAGCCCAAAACCCGGTAGCAAATTCACCGCCTTCGAGGGCATGCTCACCGGCGCCACCCTCTTCACCATCCCCAGCCAACTCATCGTCCAGCGCTGGCGCAGCAACATGTTCTACGACACCGACCAGGATTCAATCCTCATCCTCCGTTTCACCCAGGAACCCAAACGCGCCCGCATAGATCTCGCACACGCCAACGTCCCCAGACAAGACCACGCTGGAGTCACCAAAGGCTGGGATGATTATTACTGGAAGCCCCTCCGCTCCTACTTAAAAAGATCCCTCTGACTAACCTGCAATCACTTTTTTCTTCGATAAGCCGCGTCAACGGGCCAGTACCCCGCGGGTTTGAAACCCAACGCCAATCGCGTCAATCAAATTCAGCAGCCGAAAAATGAGGCCCCCCGCCTCGATTTACCCAGCGCCCAGCCAGCAGTATAGTCCCCGCGACACCTTTAAATTTGCACACTGACCTCGTATCCACGCAAGACCAACCATGGCCCAGGTCACTTTCGATCAAGCACTCCAGCTCGCCCTCCAACACCATCAGGCCGGCCAGTTTCAACAGGCCGAGCAAATATACATGCAGATCCTCGCCCATCAGCCCAACCATGCTGACGCCCTGCACTTTCTCGGCGTCCTCGCCTCACAGGTCGGCAAGCATGAAATCGCCCTGAATCTCATCAGCCGCTCCCTCTCCCTGAAGCCCAACAACAGTGCCGCCCACATCAACCTCGGCAACGCACTGAAAGATAAAGGCCAGCGCGACGCAGCCGTCGCAGCCTATCGTCAGGCCATCGCCCTCCAGCCCAACTCCCCCGAAGCCCACAACAATCTCGGCAATGTCTGGAAGGACCAGGGCAATCTCAACGAATCCATCGCCGCCTATCGCCAGGCCATTGCCCTCAAACCCAACTACCCCGAGGCCCTCAACAATCTCGGCAACGTCTTCAGAGAAAAACGCCAGCTCGACGATGCCATCGACTGCTATCGCGCGGCCATCGCCCTCATGCCCAACAATCCCGAATTACACAACAACCTTGCCATCGCCCTGCGCGGGAAAGGACTTCTGGATGAGGCGATCGACGCCTACCTCCGAGCCATTTCCATCAAACCCGACTACCCAGAAGCCTACAACAATCTGGGAAATGCCCGCAAAGACAACGGCCAGACATCCCACGCCATCGCCGTCTATCGTCAGGCAATTTTCCTCAATCCCAATTATCCCGAGGCCCACAGCAATCTCGGCGCAGCACTGATAGAAATAGGAGATCTGGACCATGCCGTAGCCGCCCTGCAAAAAGCCATCGCCCTGAAGCCCAACTATTCCGATGCCTACAACAACCTCGCCATCGCCCTGAAAGATCGCGGTGAACTCGACGATGCCCTCGCCGCCGCCCATCAGGCCATGGCCCTCAAACCAGAATCCCCCAGCGCCCATTCCAATCTGGTCTACACCCTTCACTTCCATCCAGACTACGATGCACGCGCCATCGCCGAGGAACACCGCCGCTGGAACCACCAGCACGCGGCGCCCCTGACCAAAGAAATCCAGCCCCACGCTAACGATCGCAACCCCGCTCGCCGCCTCCGCATCGGCTACATCTCCCCAGATTTCCGCGAGCACCCCGTAGGCCGATTCATTCTCCCCCTCTTCGCCAACCACGACCCCACCCAGTTCGAAGTCTTCGCCTATTCCCAGGTCGCCGCCCCCGATTCCCTGACCCAGCAAATCCGCTCCAACACCCAAACCTGGCGCAGCATCGTCGGCCTCTCCGACGCCCAGTGCGCCGATCTAATCCGCCAGGACAAGATCGATATTCTCATCGACCTCACCATGCACATGGCCCGCAACCGCCTCCTCGTCTTCGCCCGCAAACCCGCCCCCGTCCAACTCACCTATCTCGCCTACTGCTCCACCACCGGCCTGCAAACCATCGATTACCGCCTCAGTGATCCCCACCTGGACCCGCCCAGCACAGACCTTTCCGTCTACAGCGAACAAACCATCCGCCTCCCCGAAACCTATTGGTGCTATCAACCCAGCATTGCCCTCAGGGAGATCACCCCGCTGCCCGCCCTTAAGCGAGGCCACATCACCTTCGGCTGCCTGAACAATTTCTGCAAAGTAAGCCACCCCACCCTGGAAACCTGGTCCAAAATCCTCCGCGATGTCCCCACTTCCCACCTCCTCCTGCACACCCAGGAAGGCGTCCACCGCCAGCGCGTCAGAGATCACCTGGAGAAAGAAGGAATCGATCCCACGAGAATCCGGTTCGTCCCCTTCCAATCAGCCGAAAAATATTTCGATCTCTACCACCAGATCGACATCACCCTCGACACCACCCCCTACAGCGGCGGCACCACCACCTGCGACGCCCTATGGATGGGCGTCCCCGTAATCACCCTCTCAGGCAAAACCGCCGTGGGCAGAGGCGGCCAAAGCATCCTGACCAACCTAGGCCTCCCAGAGCTGATAACCACCACACCAGAAACCTACGCGGAAACAGCCACCCAACTAGCCACCAATCTTCCCCGCCTTATCGAGTTCCGCGCCACCCTGCGCCCGCGCATGCAAAAATCCTCCCTGATGAACGCCAAACGCTTCGCAAAAAACGTAGAGTCCGCCTACCGCCAAATCTGGCAAACCCACTGCGCGACCAACGCCGCCGAATCCAAAGAAACGAAAACACAACCATGACCCCGGAATATCGAGAATCCTGACCGGCATAACTTGGCAGCACCCGAACCCACGCAAGCCCCCGACCAGTTCCACAACCGCCATGGACATAACCGAACAGCCAATCGCACCGAGCAAATCTCAGCCAGAAACAGTCTGCTGTCCGGGCGCTACTCACCATCACCTAACCGCAACCCGCAATCGCCCGGACTGCGGACCATTTCGCGCCCCGGGTTTTAAGGGGTTTGGCTGGCTCTGTAGAAAACCCACAATAACGCAAGTGCTATGTTATGGGTCAGTGCCCGCAGGAGCATGTCGCGTCTGCGGGAATGGTGGGTCTTGCCCCGCAGGGCAGCTCCCAGATT
>JALYJB010000030.1 GCA_030775485.1 Planctomycetota bacterium
GCTCGTGACTACGAACGGTTGGCCACAACTTTGGCCGGTCTGCATTTTGTCGCCTTTGCCTGCGTAATGCTGCGAAGGCTCACGATGATAGGAGTGGCGTAAAGTGCACAACACGCTCTAGGCGGGGGTCATTTCCGGTTCTTCAGATAGCTTGCGAAGCGCTTCCATTTTTTCTCGTACTTCCTGGGCAATGCGGGTATTTGGGAAATCATTGATAATTTCGTCCCCCACGCGCAAGGCTTCAGTCCAGCGGCGTTCCTGAACGGCCATCTGGAATCGGATTCGAAGGGCTTCCCGTTTTTCGCGGAATACATTACGGGCAATTTCCTGCATCGATTCGGCCTCAGCCGGCGTTAGATAAAGATCGAGCATCTTAAGAATCTCAATGCTCCCATCGACGTCGTGCCGATTTATGGCGTCCTGCCAACTGTCGCGAAGCTGCTGCTTGCGCATCTGGCGGCGATTTTCGATTTCTTCGGGCAGGCGCTGCACCTGCGCATCGCTCGGGTATGCCGCCATCACCTTTTGCGCTTCCTGAAGCGCCATGCCCCACGCCTCGTTTTTAATGTGGTAGTCGACCGGAAGCAGATACTCCGCCACCTGGCGGCGGCGGACTTCCTCGCGCTTACTATTAATTTCGTCTTTGTAGCGATCCGCTTCCTGCTTGTATCCAAAGCTCACTTCGATGTCGTTGGCGAGCACCAGTGCCGCTTCCCAATCCTGATGATTCATTTCTTCGTGAATGGCGCGCCGCACGGCTTCACGATCGTGCTCTCGAAATGCAACAGTCTTGGCGCGATCGCTAATGAGCTGCTGCTCGCTGATAAGGTTCATCAACACGGAGATGGATTGAAGGCGATCTTCCAGCGCGGTCATTAGCTCGTGTTCATGACGGGAAGAAGATTGACATGCGTCCTGCATCGCCAGCGCGACCGGAAGGACGATCAGTAAGGCAATCAAACCCACGCTTCCCGCGGCAAGCAGGGCGGCGCCGGTCATCACAACGCCCATCCGCGCGTTTTGTTGATTCAAAAGATCGATACCCGCGACTATCGCTGCCAAAATCACCAGCGCGCCAACCACATAAATCCAGATGAAGGAAGGGGGTATTCGTTTTTCCACAAAGACCTCGGGACAGGGTTGAAGAACGCCGACACATCAACTCTATCGATTTTGACGTACCGAAGTCAACGTTTAGTTGGCATTCCCGGGAGATTTGTATTGCCGTTTGTGGGGATGGACGGCGGCAATGGACCTGACCGTATTGGGCCTGACGGGGCGGGGTTCTGTCCGCGCCCCGTCTGGCGCATCAGATTCTGACGCAGGCGAGCGCGTTCGCCCCCCATAATCGTTAAAAAAGCCCACATTGTAACGATCGAAGAGATGATCAAGAAGTAGGGCATCCAGGCTAATCCATCGGATCAACCCTCCTCGGGGGATTACTTCACGTGGCACTATTTTTTCGTAACACGGCTGAATAGCCCCCGTCGTGGTATTTAACGGGGTCGGGGGAATCGATGCTTGGAAGCGTCGAAGCCTGGCTAATCAGTTCAAAATTGCTTTGCCGTCGCAGAAAGCCGTTGACCAACTCCTGGTTTTCCTCGGGCCAGATGCTGCATGTGCTGTAAACCAAAAGTCCGCCGGATGCGACAAAGGGGGCAGTGTCGAACATGATTTTGTTTTGCAGTCGCGCCAGGGAAGAAAGAGAAGCGGCATCCTGGGCGAACCGAGCTTCCGGTCGGCGCGCGAGAACGCCGCTGTTACTGCACGGCGCATCGACAAGAACGCGATCGAATTTTGTCGTCGGCAACTCATGCAGGACGGATGAGAGGACCGCGGATTGAACAATTTTAATGCTAGTGATACCGCGATCGGCGGTGAGTTGGGCAAGCGCCTGGCACCGCGCGGCGGAAGGGTCTATTGCGATCACGTGGCCGGTCATGCCTAAGCGCTCCCTTATTTGCAGGGTTTTGGTTCCCAGGCCAGCACAACGATCAACAACAGTCTGCCCAGGCAAAACATCCATCTGATCGACCACCGCCGCAGCGGTTGCATCTTGCACTTGAGCCAACCCGCGCTTCGCCCATTCCCCAAATAAAGCCTGGCGGGCGCCTGTGACTACGAAGATTCCCGCTTGCTGGTGCGGAACGAATTGAACATCGGCAGATTCCAGAGCGGCTAGATCGACGCCGTGGAAAAGTCGGATTAAGGTGGGGGGTTCAGCATTATCGTGCCGGCAAAATTTAAGCGCGCGTTCTTCACCCAGCAGGTTAATCAGCCGGGCAACCAATTCGGGCGGATGTGACAGGGCGATGTGCGCGTGTTTATCGGGTTCTGTTGACGGATCAGGCAAAAGAGGCAATGGCTGTCGGGTCGCGTTACGGAGCACGGCATTGACGAACCCACTGCTCTTTCGGCGGCCGAACCGTTTTACCTGCTCAACGGCTTCGTCCACCGCGGCTGACGCGGGAACGCGATCGAGAAAGAATAATTGGTAGAGCGCGATGGCGAGAATCTTCCGCACAAGCGGATCAATCTGGCGGCGTTTCTTGCCGGAGAAATGCTCGATGTAATGCCCAAGCAAAAATAAGTTCTTGATAACGCCGGTGATGATCTGGCCTGAGAGTGCCAAATCCCTCCGATCGGAAAGCGGGGTTAGTCGAGCGTGGGTGATATTGGGTGCCCAATCCGGCAGAGTTTTGGAGTCAAGCTCAATAAGGGCGTGGTCGCGAGCGGTCATGGATTACTCGCCTCGGACAATGGATTCGAGCCTCATTCCCGCCTCCCAGGCGTGGCCCCGGCAATATTCGGCCAAGCTCATGGGACGCTTGCCCTGTGGCTGGACTTCCACGATCTCAACCGTGTGGCCGTCACCGGCGCCCACGGCTTGATTCAATGTGATCTCACCAGGCGCGCCTGCTCGATCGGATGCAACAGGTCGTGCTCGCACGAGCGTCAAAATGTCTTGTTCCGTGCCGCGTTGATCGATAAGGCGCGCACGGCACCCCGGCCAGGGATAAAGGCCTCGAATCTGACAAGCAATTTCATGGGCGGGCTTCCCCCACTCAATCCGGCTGCTGTCGCGGCTTAGCTTGGGGGCGGAAGTTGCCTGCGATTCATCTTGTATGGTTTCGATGGCACTGCCGGATTCCAATGCCCTTGCAACGTCAAGAACGATCTTCCCACCCTCTCGGCTGAGGCGATCGTGGAGTTCACCGGTTGTTTCCATCGCGCCGATTGAGACCGTTGACTGCGCCAGAATATTGCCGGCGTCCATGCGCGGCGCAAGACGAATAACCGAATTACCCGTGACGGTCTCGCCCCGAAGAATGGCCCAGTTGATTGGCGCCGCGCCGCGGTATTTTGGTAGCAGCGATGCGTGAAGATTCACACTGCCCAGCCGACACCAGCGCGCAGCCTCTGATGATATCTTCTGTCCGAAAGCAATAACGACCATCAGGTCGGCGACGGGCAGTGCTTCCGCGTTAAATTGTTCAGTTCGTACCAAAGGAAGGGAATGCTGAATGGCGAACTGTCCGATTGGCGTGGGCGTGAGTTTGCGGCCGCGTCCGGCGGGGCGGTCGGGCTGGGTAAAGATCATGGGAATTTCATGCCCGGCAGCCGCCAGCGCCTTGAGGGCGGGCAGGCCAAATTCACCGCTACCGGCAAAAAGAATTCGCATGTTGGCTTGATTCGTCGGCGGCGCTTATTTGGCCTTCGAATGGCTGTCGCGTCCCGCGTTGTACGTTTCTTCGAGTTCACGAAGCGTTTTTCGATGCTCCATCTTGGCGGTGGGGCCCATGCGGTCGATGATCATGGTGCCATTCAGGTGGTCAAATTCGTGCTGCCAGATTCGGGGGATGTAGCCCGCGTCTGTTTGTTCGATGGGCTTGCCGGTTAAGTCCTGGGCCTCAAGTTTCACGGTCTTTGCCCGGGGAATGTCCACGCTAACGCCCGGGATGCTTAAACAGCCCTCCTGGGAAATTTCTTCACCGTCCGCGTCCAGAAGCACGGGGTTGACATAAACTTTCTCGTCCTCCGGCTTTCCCGTGGGGCTAATGATGAACATCCGGATGTTGTGGCCCACCTGGGGCGCGGCAAGCCCCACGCCGCGGTGTTCTCGCATCAGCTCGAACATCCGCCCGGCCAGGGATGCCAGCCGGTCATCGAACTTTTCCACTGGTTTGCTGAGGCGTTTGAGGCGCGGATCCGGGTAAAGGATTATTTTCAAATCTTCATACATAAGCCGGCTCGAACTTTAGGGCAGTTAGGGCTACCATTTACCATCTGAATACCTGTAACCGCGGGACAAATAAGACAGTAGATGAATTTGTTGACAGGTTCAACCGGACGCGATTAGGATGTTGCCATCTGACGTGCTACAGAGGGGTTATGAGATGCCCAGCCACCCGGCCTGGCAACAGTCCCATCTGCGCATGAGTGAACCAATCTCGCGGCGTGACTTGCGTGCGACGACCGGCCGTTTTCAAGGATATGCATCGTGGCTGACCTTCCCGAAGGCTATAAAGTAGTACCCCCAGAAGATCGCGCCAAGGCAAAGGTCTTTATCGACCATGGCAAGGCGATTGCCGGCACCGGAAATTACGACTACGCCATTGAAATGTATGTACAGGGGCTGGCGCTGGATCCTGATGCGACCGATGCCCACCAGGAATTGCGCGATATTTCGATGAAGCGCAAGGCCACCGGTGGAAAGAGCATTGGAATGTGGGATGCCATGAAGCTCAAGCGTCCCACCAATAATGACCGGCAGAACATGCTTAACGCCGAGAAGTTGCTGGCATACGAGCCGGGCAACACCGATTTTATGCTTATGCTTCTGACCAGCGCGCATAAGGCCGGATTTTACGACACCGTGATGTGGGTGGGGCCCATATTCCAGAAAGCCAACGCGGACGACAAAAAGCCAGATTTCAATAAATTCATCGCATTGCGCGATGTTTACAAGTCATTGCGGCAATGGCGACTGGCGACTGACGCATGCCACTATGCGCTGCGGCTTCGTCCGGATGACATGGAGCTTGCAACCGAGCTGAAGAATCTTGGCGCCATGGATACCATGGACTCCGCCGGCTATGCCAAGGGCGGCAGCTTCCGAGATCAAATCCGGGATAAAGACAAGCAACAGCGCCTTATGACCGGCGATAAGGACCACGCTGATTTAGGCGCCCAAAACCAGGTTATTGCCGCCGCTGAGACTGAGTTTAAGGCTGAACCGAACGATCCGGGCAAAGCGCTCAAGATGGTCGAGGCTTTGGAGAAGACCGAAGATCCCGATTACGAAAATCGGGCAATCGAAATTCTGCAAAGCTTTTTTGAGAAGACCGGGCAATTCCGCTTTCGCCAGAAAATCGGCAACATCAACATGCGGCAATTGGGCCGCATGGAGCGCGGCAAGCGCGCGGCGCTGGCGGCCGACCCCACCAATCCCGCCCTGCGCAAGGATTACCAGGAATTCAAACGCGAACAATACGAATTCGAGCTGAAGGAATACCAGCTTGCCGCGGATGCGTATCCGACTGATATGAGGCTGCGCTTCGAGGCCGCCAAACGGCTATGCAACTTGGCGCGATATGGAGATGCAATTCCCGTCCTTCAGCAAGCCCGAAACGATCCAAAATACAGATTTGATGCGGCAATTCTTCTGGGCTGTGCCTTTTTAGAATCCAATTACCTGGATGAGGCGGATGAGACGCTGGGCAGCGTGATAAAGGAATACACGCTGCAAGGCGACACCAAATCCAAGGAAATGTACTACTGGCGCGCCCGCGCTTTGGAAATGAAAAACCAGAGGCCCGAAGCGATCAGTCACTACAGCAAGGTGGCGCAGTGGGATTTCAACTACCGCGACGTACAAGCTCGCATCAAACGGCTGCGCAGCGCGGCCGCCGCTCCTTCACAACCTTCTCAATAGCAATCCTTTTCTCGGTTTTCGGATGCGCGGCAGGAGCGCAATCCGCGCCGGCGGTGCTGCGCATTGATGGCGCCTGCTGCGAATATCGTCAGAATCCAATCGGGGTGGATTCGGTCGAGCCGCGCTTGAGTTGGATTCCAAAATCAGACAACCGCGAACAATCTCAATCTGCCTACCAGGTATTGGTGGCTTCCTCGCCCGAAATCCTTGCCGGGGACCATGGGGACCTCTGGGATAGCGGCACCGTAAAATCAGACGACACAATTCACGTTCCGTACTCCGGGAAGGCTCTGCATACGCAGGAAACAGTGTATTGGAAGGTGCGCGCTTGGGATCGTACCGGCGCGGTGTCGCAATGGAGCGAACCGGCCAATTGGACAATGGGAATTCTCCATGACAACTACGAAGATTGGCAGGCGAAGTGGATTGCCGCGCCTGCCCAAATGAAAGCTGCGACGCTTCTTCTGCGGCGCGGATTTTCGGTCAAACCGGGTCTGAAGCGCGCGGTTATTAGCGTGTGCGGATTAGGGCAATACGAACTTTCCATCAACGGTCGCAGTGTGACCGAGAACCTGCTCAGCCCTGGTTGGACGAAATACAATAAAACCTGCCTTTACGATACCTACGACATTACCGACTCTTTGAAACCAGGAAAGAACGCCCTTGGCATGCTGCTTGGCAACGGCATGTACAACATCGTTGGCGGCAGATACACCAAATTCAAAGGGTCTTTCGGCCCGTTGAAAGCAATTGCGCGCGTCTGGTTCGAATACAGCGACGGCCGTTCGGAACTTTTTGGTACAGACGGCAACTGGAAGTGCGCTCCGGGACCGATCACCTTTTCCTGCGTTTATGGCGGAGAAGATTACGACGCCCAACTTCTGCCCAAGGCGTGGGACCAGGCGGCATTTGATGACTCGGGCTGGGCTGACGTCGCATTGCCAAACCCATCAGGCTGGGAAGCGGGGGGTCCGGGTGGCAAGCTGCGCGGACTTTCCCGCGCTGCGCCGCCGGTTCGCGCGTTTGATGTTTTCAAACCCGCGAAAGCGACTCCGCTTAAGCCGGGCGTCACGGTTTACGACCTTGGTCAAAATGCCTCGCTTATGCCCCGCCTGACCGTTTCCGGGACACCTGGATCGTATGTCCGAATCATACCAGCGGAGCTTTTACACGCGGATGGGTCGGTCGATCGAACTTCCAGCGGCGGTGGGATGGCGTATTGGCAGTACACGCTCGATGACAGGGACAAACAGGCCTATTTTCCGAAGTTCTATTATCATGGCTGCCGTTATTTGCAGGTTGAATGCGCAAACCCCGCGGGCAGTGATCTTCCGGTGGTGGAATCGCTGGAAGGCGTTGCGGTTCACTCAGCGTCAGAGCCGGTAGGGGAGTTTTCTTGTTCGAATGACCTCTTCAATCGCATTCACACGCTCATTCGCTGGTCGCAGTTGAACAACATGGAAAGCGTGTTGACCGATTGCCCGCACCGCGAGCGGCTCGGCTGGCTGGAGCAGGATTATCTGAATGGATTCTCTTTGCGATACGAGTTTAACCTCGCGGCGTTCTTCACGAAGGTGATGAATGACATGGCCGACAGCCAAGGCAGCGATGGCCTCGTGCCTGACATTGCCCCCGAATACACGAAATTCAGTGGCGGTTTTCGCGATTCGCCAGAGTGGGGGAGCGCGATTGTTCAGGTGGCCTGGCAGCAATATCAATGGGATGGTGATCTGCGGTTGCTGCGCGCCAATTATGAGGCAATGAAGCGGTACGTTGGCTATCTAAACAATAAATCGCAGGATGGACTGCTCACTTACGGCCTGGGCGATTGGTATGACCTTGGCCCAAAGAAGCCGGGCCCAGCGCAGCTCACACCAAGATCATTAACCGCGACGGCAATCTATTACTCAGATATTGTGGATTTGAGAAAGATAGCTGAGTTGCTGGGAAAAACGGCGGATGCCCAAGGGCTTAAGTCGCAGGCTGATAAAATTCGCGCTGCCTTCAACGCCAAGCTGTTCAATCCCGCAACCCACTCCTACGCAACCGGCAGCCAAACCTCCAACGCCATGCCCTTGGCGTTGGGCATGGTTGATCCGGGAGAAGCCGGGCATGTGCTCGACGCGATTGTGAATGACATTAGCAATCGCGGCAACAGCCTAACCGCCGGCGACGTGGGATATCGATACCTTTTGCGCGCCTTAGCCCAAGGGGGCCGGTCGGACGTGATTTTTGATATGAATAATCAAAGCGAAAAGCCAGGGTATGGCTATCAACTGAAGATGGGCGCCACAAGCCTGACCGAAGCCTGGGACACGCATAGCGGTTCTCAGGATCATTTCATGCTTGGACATATCAACGAGTGGTTCTACCACGACCTGGCCGGCATCGGTTCAGATCCGGATAGTCCCGCGTTTAAGAAGATCAGGATTCATCCCAATGTGGTGGGGGACCTCACCTGGGTTAAGGCAAGTTATGCGTCTGTGCGTGGCCAGATTTCCAGCGCGTGGTTGCGCGACGCAGACAAATTCAAGCTGGAAATTGACATTCCCGTAAACACAACGGCCGAAATTTATGTGCCTTCCGGTAAGCCTGATGATATTCAGGAGAGCGGATCAGCCGCCAAAATAGGAAATGGCATTAATTCGATTCGGACCGAATCTGGTGCTGGTTTATTTGAAGTGGGAAGCGGCCACTATGCTTTCACCAGCAATTTGAATGGGACATCTTTACAAATCCCACCTAAACAATAGACTGCCTGACCCTCGCCTGCGCGCGGCACAACGTTTGCCGGTGGCCAGCGGGGTTGATTTTCTGGAGATACATCCGTGGCTCATTCACTGTCGGCTAAGAAAAGAATTCGCCAGAACCTTAAGAACCGCGCTCGAAACCGCGCGCGCAAGGATATGATTAAGGACCAATCCAAGGTCTACCAGACGGCCCTGGCGTCGGGCGATCATGCCAAGGCAGAGACCGAACTGCGTGTTCTTGTTTCGAAGATGGACAAGGTTGCGTCCAAGAACACCATTCATAAAAATAACGCGGCCCGCAAGCGAAGCCGATTGACCCGGCATCTGAATGCCGCCAAGATCGCCGGCAAGGTTGCAAAGCCCGCCAAGGGCGCGAAGGCGAAAGCTTAAGCTGGCCCATAAGTGTCAGAGGGAAGTTAGACCGATTCGTAAAACGTGGAATTCAGGCGAAACGTGAGACGCTTCCGGGCGGTTCACGTTTTTCCATTTAAAGCCGACTCTAAGCATGGAGCGCCCCATGGCTGAAACGACCGTAATGGAACAAATTGTTTCCCTCTGCAAGCGCAGGGGATTCATATACCCAGCCAGCGAAATTTATGGCGGCCTAAACGGGTTTTGGGATTACGGGCCGCTGGGTGTTTTGCTGAAGAACAATATCCGCGACTGGTGGTGGCGCAACATGGTTGAATGCCCGCCCATTGGTCCGGACGGACATCCGATCGATATGGTGGGGGTGGATACCGCCATCATTCAGAATCCCAGAACCTGGGTCGCCAGTGGACATGCTGGCGGGTTTTCCGATCCGATGGTTGATTGCCGGGAGACCAAACAGCGGTATCGCGCCGATCACCTTATGGTGCTGGGTTATAACGCCCCCATTCCTGCTCAGATATACGCCTATGTGAGCGGTGACGAAGAAAGCTTAAAGAACGCCCAGAAAAAACTCGCCAAGCGCTACAAGATCGAATCTTCGGATCCCCAGGTATTTACAATGCCACTGGCTAAGATTGCTGAGGCAGATCGCGGGCGGGTTGTCGGACCCGATGCCAGGGAAGCTGGGACTTTGACCGAGCCCAGACAATTCAATCTGATGCTTTCAACAGAAATTGGCGCGGTCGATCCGGTCAAGGCGTATCTGCGTCCGGAAACCGCCCAGGGAATTTTCCTCAACTTCAAGAACATTATGGACACCATGCGCGTGAGGGTGCCCTTCGGCGTGGCCCAGGTGGGAAAGAGCTTCCGCAATGAAGTGACCCCACGCAATTTTATTTTCCGTTCGCGGGAATTTGAGCAGATGGAAATGGAATGGTTCTGCCACCCGGATGAAGCGATCAAATGGTATGAATTCTGGAAAAACGAGCGCATGAATTGGTGGCTGTCGCTGGGCGTGGCCGACAGCAACCTGAAGTTTCGGGATCATGAAACCGACGAGCTGAGCCATTATTCAAAAATGACTGTCGACATCGAATACAAATATCCCTTCACCGCCCCCGATTTCGGCGAGCTTGAGGGCATTGCCCACCGCGGAGAATTTGACCTAACCCAGCATGGCAAGCATTCGGGCCAAAAGCTGGATTACTTCGACCAGGAACTGCAATTGAAATTGAAGGAGCAGGGGGCTCCCGAGGACGAAATCAAGACCAGGAGCCGATACATACCCAACGTTATCGAGCCGGCCAGCGGCCTCACGCGGGCCGTGCTCGTTCTGCTTTGTGAGGCCTACACGTTAGATGCCACGCGCGCCAGCGGTGTTTATCTCAAATTCAAGCCCCGGTTTGCCCCGATCAAGCTTGGAATTTTCCCCTTGGTTAATAAGGATGGGATGCCCGAAGTCGCGGAAAAGCTGTTCCTGGACCTGCGGACCACCTACACCTGCGAGTACGACCCCAAACAGGCAATCGGCAAGCGCTACGCCCGCATGGACGAGATCGGCACACCGTTTTGCTTCACGGTGGATGGTCAGACCGCGCAGGATCAGACAATTACCGTGCGCCATCGCGATTCGATGAAGCAGGAACGGATCGGCCTCGACAAAACCAAGACTTTCCTCGCCGAACACCTGGGTGCCTAAGCAAAGTTCTATTATTTCACCAATCGAGCGATTCTCGCAGGTAGGCTTTGCGATCATCAGAGCTGCGCTAATTCTATTTAATTTTTTGGATAAGACGGGGCTATCTCCTTGGGGGTTGCCGATGGTATAATGCCATCTACACATCAAAGGCAGAGCGCAACGCGGACGACACATTTTGGAGCGGCATGGCGCAATTTTCATCAGCACTTTAGGTCATTGCATTCGGTTAAGGTTTTTGTTGTCTGGAAGGGTGGTCAGCGGGAAGGATTTTCATTTCGCGTATGTCATCGCAACTTGACATTCTCGCCCTTGAGCCATTCTATGGCGGTGTCCGCCGGACCATGCTGGAAACGCTCATTCGTTGCAGCCGGCATCGCTGGACACTGCTGAAGCTTCCGCCGCGCCGCATCGAGCGGCGGCTCTCAGCGGCGGCACATTGGTTTGCCGAGCAACTTTCCCGCCATTGGATAGGGCGTCTGGATGTGCTGTTCACCAGTGAAGCCATGAACCTGGCCGATTTGGTGCGCCACTTGCCGAATCTGGCGCACAAGCCTTCGGTGGTTTATTTCCATAACAACCAACTGCCCGATCCAGATCGTCCCTTGAGCGCGGCCCCGCACGAGCTGACCAACATGAGCACCGCCCAGGCGGCCACCGAATTGTGGTTCAACAGCGAATTCCATCAGCAACTGTTTTCATACCGAGCCTCTGCTCTGGTCGATCGGCACCGCGAACTCTCCAGCCGCAATCCGATGGCGAACATCATCGCCAAATCCCGGGTGATGCCGCCGCCAATTGATTTGCACCCTGCCGTGGAAATGTCACAGGCTGATGTCGACCGACGCCGGCGATCAATTTTCGTCGACACCCGCGATACGGACATGGATTTGTTAAACGATGGCCTGTCGATGCTTTCAGAACGTGGCGAGCGATTTGAATTGTTCACCGTGGGTCCGGTCGACGATTTTTCGGAATCGTTTGCCAGGACGACCATTTCCGAATCGGATGATGTTGCCCAGACAGCCGGCATGAGCCGCAGCAGCGTCTTTTTGAGCACCCGGCGGTTTGCCCCGGTCGACCATTATGCGGTCCGCGCCCTGGCAGCCAAATGCTGGCCGGTTGTGCCCGAAGACGGTGTTTACGTCGAAATGATTCCAACCCGGCTTCATGAATGCTGCCTATACGACGGCACGCCCGATGGCCTGGCCAGCCGCATTCAAGACGCCTGGCACCTATACGACGCCAACGACGCCAAATCAGACTTCCAGACAGCCGTCCACAATTTCGATGCCATGATTGCCTGCAAGGCCATGGACGAACGCCTGAGCGAATTGGCGGCCAGAGGGGTTTTCGCAAAGCAATTCAGCCCCTAAGAACCACGGACCCACGATAAAACCTAATCCGGCCTGAAACCGAGCTAAAGCCCAGATTCTGGTTTTCCAGTCAAATTCCATAAACCCCCCCTACGTCCGATAATCAGGGTTATGTTAAGTTAAGCTTATATAACATAACGAGTTATGGCGATAACGTCTGTGTGAAATGTTAGGGTCTTGCCCGAACCCATGTCTATCACGATGTGACAGACTTCGCCCGGTGCGGATGGGCTGCGGTGGCTCTGGCTGCGATTCTGGCGCGTCGGGGATTTATCCGTCCGGAAGCCCGACCCCGCCCCGGATCGTTGCTCTGAGGCGGAAATTAAGAGGGCTAAACCGCCAGAGGCTTTGCCGCCGCCAAAAAGTTTTTTCGGGATTGTTGTTGACAAACCTAACGGATAGGTTATGCTATTGTCATCAATCGAGTGATTGATCCGAACCGGCCCGGTTGGCCGGGAATGCTGGTAAAGGAGCATGCCATGTCCGAGCAAATCAAAGTGGCGATGAATGACATACAGGCGATCAGACAGGTCTTGGAAGATTGGCGCCGCGGCCCATTCGAGGGGAGCGTTGAACAGGCCGGCGAAAAAGTTTGTCTAGCGGTCCAGCATGATGACCACGACGAAGACCACTGCGACGGTCAGTCCGAAGTGCGCGGGAAGCTGATCGAGATGGCAGATATTTTGGGGGTCTCCCTTCGCAACGCCGAAATCCAGCATTCCGGCGGTTTCGCATCGGTGTATGTCAACGCGACAATGGCCGAAATCGCCGGCAATCTCCGCGCGGGAGCAACCAATGATTGAAGATGAGCTCATCCGCAAAGCAATGTCCGCCCTGGGCTCTCGTACCAGTGACGCCAAGCGCGCGTCGTCAAAATCCAACGGAGCCAAAGGCGGACGACCTCGAAAAATCAAAACAAAAAAACCCGGTCAGGCTGAGCACCTGGCCGAGTCGGTTCGTAGCGGTATATCTTCGCGGGGGCGCGCCTGTGGCGGTTAAGCCCTCTTCAATTTATTTTCCGGCCGGCACCGGCGCGGCTGACGATGTTGCCGGCGTCGGTGAAGCGCTGGCGGTTGCCTCTAGCTCCGCCGCGACCGGCTCCCAGAATTTCACGTTCTCGATTTTGCCCAGGATGGTTTTGCGGTGGATGACCAGCTCGTACACCCCGCAGGCGATCGCCAGGGCGATCAGCGACCAGATAATCGGCGCGGCGAAGGGAATGGTCACGATCCCCGCCAGGGAAATCACCACGCCGGCCCCGCCCAGCGGCGCTAGAATTTTGCTGGCGAACGAAAACGGCGAAAAGAGCAACCCGATCCCCGCGATCAGCGCCAACACGCTGAGAATGTTGATCACCTCCAGACCCCGGCTGATGCGCTTGATGGATAGATTGCTGGCGTCGATCGGATGAAGCACCGGGCTCGCTTTTCCCCTGGCATCGTCCACGATGGCCTGGTCGCGGATCTGCTCGGCCTGCGCCTTGGCCTCAACGGCGGTCAGATGGTGCGCGGCGGAACTGGCGGAGTGCTGGAAGGTGCAGCCTGGTCCGATCGCCAGCAGGCACACCCACACGCCGAACGCGATGATCGCCGCGATTGATTTGATTATTCCCATGCCCCTATATAGGCGCGTGACCGGGAAATCGAATCCGATTTACCGTGACACCGCCGGCGTGACCTTGCCAGGCATTGTCACCGCCGGCTGGTCACTTCGAATATCCCGCGTTCTTTAGATTCGTGTACAGCGCCAGCAGCGACGCGCGGAGATTCGTCACGTCGGTTTTGAGACTGTTCAGCATCAATTCCTCCCCGCCGGTATACGTTCCGCCGGCGGTGCCGCTCGTCTGGATGAACGCGATGGCGGGTGATAGCACCGGCATCTGCGGCGGAGTGAAGGTGTAGACCGTCCGCAATGGCTGCTCGGTGCTTTGCTGGTAATTTCCAGAAGCGAATCCGAAAATGATACTGTTCAGCGGCAGAACGGTTTCGCCCGCGGTGGCTCCAGAAGGATAAACATAGGTCTGCTCCCAGTGATTTAAGATCCAGCAATTTTCCGTGCTGGGAAGCACATCTGGCACAGCGGCGACGGCGGGAAGAACGGCGCTGAAATAAGTGACGGCATCTAAACACCACGCCAAAATCTTTCCTTGGTACACGCCGCCCGTGCCGCCTTCCGGCAGCGTGTTGGTGTGGTCCTTGGTGATCTTAACCAGGCACGGCTTTGTTCCCCAGGCATCGACGTAGACGCAGGCGCGCGGAGGGTTTTCGCTCGTGTACCCGACGATGCGCCCCTGCACGAAAGCGTTATGCGCCGATTCCAGGTTCCATAGCTGGTGAGAATCGGGGATGTACATCTCCGCCAGATTCATCACCAGGGCGTTGTTGATGTTGCCGCCTCCATTGATTTTGGGCACGGGTCCATCCACCGCCGATTGGAAGGTCGTCGCGTCGATCTGAAACGTGTTGCTGTTGTTTCCCGTGCTATTTCCGTAAACGATCGAGCCTTGATATCGGCCCGGTCCGCTGGCCTCCTTGCCGATGATCTCCACCAGGACGGTCTCCTGGATGCTGGGCGGCGGAACATCCGGCGCGGTGTCGGTGTGTCCGATGGTGATGCTGCCGTGGCTGTTATGCACCAGGTGCCCGCTCAGTCCATCCACCTTCTGGCGCAGGCGGTTGAATTCGGCGATTCCCTCGGCAAACCATTCGTATTTTTGTTCGTCGCTCATGGCAGAATCCCCAATGTGGAAAAGTCGGTCTCGGCGTAATCCATGAAGATCAGCCAGGTCACGCCCGCCGAGGTGGTGTCGGTCAGCACCGTGCTCGGCGGCGTCTGCGCCACCGGCGCTATCAGCGATTGCGTGACCATGATGGTGCTGTCGATCGGCTGCCCCTTGCCGTTGAGCAGCACATCGCGCGTCGCCTGCGCCGGGCTGGGGCCGCCCAGCCAGAGGTTGCCGAAGGTGTTGGTTCCAGAGCTCGAATATTGCGCCCGCAGTCCCTGGTCTAGCTGGCGGCGCTGGAAGGGATGGCGCTTCTGCTTCACGGTCAGGCCCGAGGTCTTGGGCGTGCGGATTTCAAACTCGTAATAATTTTTTACGAAGTTGCAGCCGCTCTGGTAATCCTCCACCGGCAGATAGGCGTGCAGGTAGACCTGGCCGGCGTCATAGCTGATGCCCTCGAACACCACCGCCGCGTTGTTGACCGTGTCGGTGTACATGTCCGACACGGAGGAATCGAAAAACGGCTCCCAGCGCGTGAAGCGCAGAAATTTCACGGAGAAGGTCCGCGTGCCGTTGGTTCGGAAGGCGTCCTTCGCCGAATTAAGGATCGGGTTGCCGTTGATGTCGGTATCGGTCGGCTGGCTGATCTTCGATCGCTTCCATCCGATGAACGGCGCCCGCGCCGTCGGGTCCACCGGGTTGGCGTTGAGGCTGGTGATCGCGTACTGCGCCCGCACGATGCACTTGGTGAGCTTGTCATCCTCCGGCTCGATCGATACGCAGCTCAGGCTGTCGGCCAGCGGATGCGAATCGCCCAGGGCCACGCCGGTGGAGCTGACGGCGTCCAGGGCGGACGTGTACGCGATCACGTCCCAGCCGCGCTGCGCCGTCCAGTTGCCTTCGATCGACTGCCGAAGCCGCCGATCGGAAAATCGTTCCGTTGCGATCCCCATAAACCCCCCTTCCACCCGAACGCTATGTCACCGGAATGGCCGGCTTGCCCCTGGCGCCGCTGATCAACTGGGCGAACAAATCCGCGATCGTTTTCACGAACGTGGTCTGCTCCTTCGTCGCGTCCACCACCGGCTGATACGGATTTTGAGCCTCCTGCCCCGCCTTGGCGGAAACGCCGGTCAGAAACTGGCTGATCTCCAGATCGGCGCGATGGTCCTTTTTTTGGTCCGTGCGTCCGAACGCGATGGCGGCCTCGGATTCTTCTTTTTGCTGCAAGGTGTCCAGCGCCGACAGCTTTTCCTCTTTCAGCCCCAGATCGGCGGCGCGTTGCTGGGGCGTGTCTTTTTTCAGCAGTTCCTTGAATTGCTTGTCAACCTCGGCGCGTTGCTTTTCGTAATTGCCCTTGATCCCTTCGAGCTGCGCATCCAAAAACCGCCCGTGCGCTTCGAGCTCCTTGGTCCGCGCCTGCGATTTCAGATCCGCGATGTCCGCCTCCTGCTGGGCCACGGCGGCCTTGCGTTCCTGCCCCGCGTTGAAATCGGCGGCGGCCACGGCGGAATTAAATTTCTCCCGAGCCAGCGCCTTGTCATCCTGGTTGGTCTGAAATGGGTTATCGAATCGTTTGATGTTCCACGGCAGCCGCGCCTTGAACGTCGATAAATCCGCCTCGGTGGTCGATTGATTCAGTTGGCGCGCCGCGGCTTCCTTTTCCGCCCCCACCGTATCGCCGGCGGCGCGGAGATCGCGTTCGCGAGCCTCCGATTTCAGGTTGGCCATCGCGATCTGGTGCCTGACTTCCCCCTCGTAAACTTCGGCGCGGCCCTTGGCCTCGATTTGCCCCAACTGCTCCTGGTGCAGCCGGGTGGCGTCGCGCTCCACCCCATTGGCGATGGTCAGAAGATTCCGCTGTTCGAAGCCCGTCTTGTACCTGGCCTCCTCGCGAAGCGACTCCGCTTTCTGCACCCCCGTGGTGAAATCGTCCTGGATTTTCTGCGTGGCTTTTTGCTCCGGCGTCGCGGCCACGTCGCGGAGCTTCTTTCTCGCTTCGGTCAGGAAGTTGACGGCGTCGGCGTTGATTTTGATTTCGGCGGTGGAGTCGGCGATCTGCGTGTCGTAGCTTTTAAGTGATTCGCTGAACCTCTCCCCCGACCCTGTTGCCCTGGCAAAGGCAGCGAATAGATCTTCGGACACATTCACCAGGGATTGCGCGGCGCCGTAGAACTGCCCAAACACCGGCAAGCCCTCCAGCATTTTGCTGGTGGCGTCTCCCCAGGTCATTGTCCCTTCGGTCACCCCGCGCAGCGCTTCGCGGGTTTCATCGGCGGCGTGCTTCACCATCTCCGCGCCGAAAGTAGCCAGGCCCAGCGCCCCCCCGCCCTTGAGCAGGCGCTCGATGTCTTTTTCGCCCGATGCCCGGCTCTCCATGTTCAGCGCGTGCAGCTTCTGCCCCAGCGACTGGGTCGATTCGCCAACGTTCTTCAAGACCCCCGACGCCTGGTCGCGGGCCGTGACGAGGATTTCTAGTTGCTTAGAAGCCATAAATTAATTCGCTTGGCGCGAGCCGAGCACCGGGTCTACGACCCCGAGGAGGTTTCCGCCTTCCACCGCCGCTTTTCGTTGTTCACCCAGTCCATCGCGTCGCAAAAGCTTTTCGCCTGGTCGAGCAGTCCGCCGGCCACGGGCAGATGATGCTCGGCCAGGCGAATGTATTTCATCAGGTCGATCGTCTGAAGGTCGATTCGCTCGTCTCCCGTCCACGGGCAATGGTCTAGGATCCAGACGCCCCGTCCGCCGCAGGCGACGCATCGCTCGTCTTTTCCCTCGCAGGCGACGCAGCGGAATTCCCTGGGGCGAAGGCGGCTGGGTCCGTCGGCGGCGCATCGTCCGCCCTGGCATTTGCCGCAGAGCTTGCCGAACTCGATCGCGCAAACAGCACGAATTTTTTTTTATCCAGCTCCGACAGGCTCATATCCTTGAGCAGGCAGGCGTCCAGTTCACTCAAGTCCGTGTCGCTCAACACCGCGTCCAGGCTGGCGGGGTCATACGGAATGGGGTTGCCCTGGCGGTCGGTGAATTTTTCCCATCCCACCAGAAGCACCCGCACGGCATCCGCTCGCAGCGAGAACGATTCTTCAAGTGTTTTGGCTTCGCCGGCCGCGTCGAACATCTCCCCGACACGGCGCTGCTCGCGCCCGGTCGCGTAATGGAATATCAGCTTGGGCTGCAGCTCCGGCGGCTTGGCCCGGTCCGTGCTGATGACATAGCTGTACTTTTCGTTTGGATCGATCCCCACTGGCATTGCGCTTCCCCCTCTTAAAACACGATCGAGATTTCAGAATCGGGCGTCGAGCCGTTTTGCTTGGCCCCGAACTTGATCTGGCTGGTGACCTTCTTGTTGCGGTCCCCCTCCTTGATGTCCTCGTACTGCGTGACCGGGACATTGATGGTGAACCCGGTGCCGCCGGAGCCGATGGTGAATGACATCGCCGCCGTGGTCCCCGCCAGCCACGCGCCGAAGGCGTCGTAATTGGCCACCAGGGTTTGCTCGGGGTCGATCGACCCGGTCGTTTCCCGGCCGACGATGACCGCCGATTGATACCCTGATCCGGCGTCGGCGTTCTGGCGCAGGTCCACCACGTTGCCATAGTCGAGCGTCAGCTTGGAGAAAATCGGCGAGTAGGCTCCCAGCGTCAGCGACACGCCCGCGAAGCGCGGCGGGATCACCGTGGAAAACTGCGGGGTGAACATCGCCACGTCGGTGACGGGCTGCCAGACGCCCTTAAATTCGAATTCGAAGTAGGAGATTTCCCCGTCCTGCCCGTTGTAGCTCCATTTGCCCATCGACCCCGCCAGCATCTTGCGCGAGCCGTCGCTCAGGTTGGCCAGCGTGATGGCCGATTGCGCCGAGGCTGCTGAAACAGGCGTGAAGGTTCCGGCGGTGTTGACCATGCCGCATGCCGGCAGCAGCACCGTCGCCCAGGCGGGCGGAGTGCCGGGCGTTCCCGACCCGACGGCCTCGACTTTGAATTTCGCGGTGCCGCTGTAGGCGCCCACGTTGCTGGCCAGCCGGCCAAACGCCCCCGCCGCCACGCGTTTGTTGGGCTGGATGTCTCCATCCACCATCACGTCGTAGGCGTTAATGACCCCGTCGGTGCCGCTGGTGAGCGCGATCGGCGTTCCCCAGGTCACCTCGGTTTTTGCGGCCAGAACCCGGCGCTCTTTTAAAAGTGGCGTTGACATTCATTCCCCCCAAAAAAACTACACCCGCAAGCACGGATCGGTCTCCGCCGTGCGGTAATTGACCTCGACATTAATGATGACGGCATCCATCCCCGCCGCTTCCTTGCTGACGATCTGCGGCGGCTTGATCGTGGTGTCCAGGGCGTTGCCGCCCCGGTAACGATCGGCCACGAACGCCTTGTGCGCATCCGCCCACACCAGGTTGATGTATTGGTCGATCGGCGTCGGGTCCTCCTCGGGCGGATCGATCCAGACGCAGACCCCGAACGTCTGCATCCATTCGTAGGTGTTCACGTTGGGCTCGTGCGGCGGCTCTTTTGGATCTTCCTGAATGATGACGGCGTTGAGGTGGCGGCGCAGGTCCCCCCCCTTGGTGTGCCGCTGCGCCGTCAGCGTGTAATTGGCGCCGGTGGACGTGGTAATGCCCAGCACCGTCTGGAGCACGTTCTGCGCGATCAATTCGATGACGGGCAATGCCATGATTACGATTCCCCTTCCTGGGCGATCGTCTGATCGATGGCCCGCTCCCCCGCTTCCGCGAGGAGGCGCTCGTGCTCGCCGGCGTTGGCCTGGAAGTTGCCCAGGAAGTCGATCCGGTGCGTCTCGTGAACGCGCGGGCGCAGCCAGGCGATGATCGTCACTTTCGATCCGATCCTCGAAGCGCCCTTCTTGTTCAGGCGATCCTCCGCCTTGACGATCGCCGCCCCCGATTTGGTCTGGATGATTTTCAAGACTCCGCTGGCCACCAGGTCGCGCAATTCCTTTTGCGTGTATTTCCGTTGTCCCGAGGCGGTTCTCCCGCCCGGGGCCAGGATGGTGAGCGTGCGCGATTGCCGCGGCTCGATCTCTCCGCCCGTCTCGAAAATGCGGAACGGCTTGGCCCCGGTGTATTCACTGAGCACCAGCTTGTCGATCGATTCGATGCGCCGCGTGTCCGTCGCGCGGGATTTGAAGGCGTTGGCGAATCGCTTGGATCTGATATTGAGCCGTCCGCCGGAGAGCTGCGTCTGCTTCATCATTTCGATGTCGGATTTGCCGATCAGGAAGAACGCCCGCCCCATGGAGCGCAGAAGATGGTCCGGCGCGGCGATCTTCATCGCCCGCGCGAACGTTGCAATCTGTGAAAAATCAAACTGGTAATCCGGCATAAAATCCTCTATCCCTGCCCCACCTCCAGCACCCAGATTCCCTGGTCGTGCTCTGGGATATCCAGCACGGTGAACTTCTCGGGGTCCTGCCCCAGGCGCTTGGCGAGCATCAAGAAATCTTTTCCCTTGCTGATTTTCGCCGGGCCTGCGACACCGGCGGGATCGTTGACCAGGGTGATGCGCCCGCGATATCCCGCGGCCCCCTGCGCCTGGGCAAACAGGCCAGATGCGTCGCGCTCGACGATGCCGGGAAAATTCAGCTGCGCCGCCTGCCAGGGCGTATAAGGCACCGACTCCGCGAAGTCGGTGATAAACGTCGCGGCCGCGTCGGCGGAAAGCTGGGATAGAAAGCTCATGGCGCCGCCTTCACCGTCACGCTGCCGGTGGCGAGGGTGGCCACGTGGCCGTCGCTCAGCGTGGCGATCACTGCGTATGTATATCCGTTGGACCAGACCGCCAGGGCGCCGGTGATGGCGGAGGAAATTTCGAAGTAGACCGATTGCCCCACGCCCACGCCCGACGCGCTCACCACGCCGCTGATCGCCTCACTGGTCGCGCCGCTGCCGGTGTTGGAAGGCGCAACTCGCAAATCCAGCGCCACCGCCGCCCCGGTCAGATTGGGCCACGCCCCGGCCGTCGCGTTGAAGCTGATGGCGCGGTTGTCCACGTTGTAATAATCATCGCCATGCACGATGGTGAGGGATCCATTTTGCGCCAGCGGCGAAACGCTGGTGAAGGTGATTCCCCCCAGCGACTGCACCGACGCCGCGATCTGTCCGGCCGTCGGACCCAGATAGTTGGCGGTCTGCGCCTGCACGAGCTGAGAGGCCAGCGCCAGCGGCGCGGTCCCCAGCCAGCTCACCAGGTTGACGTTGGGATTTCCGCTCGTGCCATTGAAGGCAATTGTTTGCGGGAGCCTGGTCAGCAGCGTGGCCAGGTTGGTGGCGGTGGCGATCGCGTTGCCGGCGCTGTCGGTTGCCGGCATGTTGCCGGCTTGCAGCGCGTTGGGCGCGGCGCTGAGCCAGCTCACCACGTTGACGTTGGGATTTCCGCTGGTGCCATTGAAGGCAATGTCGTTCACGCGATTATCGGTGAACCACGGTCCGGCCGTCGCCTTGACAGTCACGCCGCCGACCAGGCCACTCAGGCACAGGCTGATCGAATCGCCGCCGAAGGAATAGGTCAGCGGGATGGTGAAGACCGACTTATATCGTCCCGTGTCCAGATTGGTAATCACCACCGCCACGGTCCCGTCGTCGGTTCCGTTGCGGTTGACGATGGCCGCCGGCGCGGAATCGAAATTGACCGCAGCGCCGGCGCTCGACGCGACGTTGAAAATCTTGGTGATCACATCGCCAGGTTTTGGCATTTTAGCTCCCCACCACGATGCGCGGTCCGCTTCCACCCGTCAGTCCGAACGCGGATTCAATCACATTGGCCCAGAGTTGGCCCTTGAGGGTTCCGCCGGTTGGCGAATAATGCAATTCGTAGTTTCCATTCGATCCTGTGGCGGATCGCATGAGCGACGTATCCTGCGCGGCCATCGCGCCAAAAGAATTATCGCCGGCAAACACCTGTCGGGTTGGCCCGACGGCTACTGTCGCGGGAATATTGGGTGCGTAGCTCAGCATCAGGTCCAGGCCAGCGGGTCCGTAGACATAGCTGGTAACGGCGTTGGGCGAAAACCAACTGGGGTAATCCCAGAAGACGTAGCAATTTGGGAACGCCGCGATCAGCGCGGCGGTGATTGCCTTCATGTTTATTAAATTCTGCGCGACTGATATGGGCGAGCCACTCTTGCCGGACTGCGCGCAGTCATTGGTCCATTCCCCACCAAAGAAAATCTGCGCGGCAGAGGGAGTAGTGGCCACTAATGAAGTCATCGCGGCAATGGCCGCATTGAGGTTAGCGCTGGACAACAACCAATCGGAAGAGGCGCTCCCATCGACCCCCTGATTGCTGGAGAATACCGTCCTGCCCAGGCTAGCCAGCGCTATCGCGCACTGCGAAACGGGGTTCCACGTCTGCGGCGAGCCGCCGCCGTCGGCGCTCCTGACCTTGGAATCTCCAAATCCGACCAGATTGATCGCCGCGAAGTTTTGTAATTGAATCTTGGCAGTGGCTGGAATCGCTGTGAGCGGCGTGTAATTCGTCAGTCCGTTCGGAATCGCATAGACGATATTGCCGCCGGAATCAGTTCCCTTGACGATGTAAAAATACATCGTGCCCGGAACAGCGGTGGCATCGACATAGGGCGTCGATCCGAGGTTGGTCACCGTGGCCAGAAGATTGCCTGAGCCGGGCGTGAAGTTGGCGGTAGTGCTGCGATAGATGTTGTACGAATAACTAGCGCCGGTGCCCTGAAAAAGGCCGGTCGAAAGGCTCAGAGTGATTGCGCCGGGAGAAGGTGTTGCGGTTAGCGATCCGATGCCCAGCAGCGCGGTGGCCGTGATGGCGCTCATCTCCGCGCCCTGGGAATACATATACAGCGCGCATTTGCCAGCGGTCGGGAATGTCGCGCCGCCTGGGTCCGTCCATTGGCAGACCTGTAAACCATCCTGGTAGACGGTGATTACATCGTCGCCATTGGGCATCCGCAGAATCGTGGCCCGAAATTGATGCGTGCTGTTCGCTGCGGCGAAGGCGATATTTGCCTTGCTGACGACGTAATTGTTGATAGACCACCCGCCGCCGGCGACATCTCCGGCGGAGTAGCCCACCAGCCACCCCTTGTACGTGGTCGAGCCGTCGCTCCCCTGGCGGAAAATTACGTCGAAGTATTGTGGGCTGGCGCCGAAGGTGAACGTGCAATTGAAATCCACGCTCAGCGGCGGGGTCGCGGAAAGCTGTGCAATCGATTCGACGTTCGCCGCGCCATTGAGGATTCGGTTGCTCGCGTCAATCGTCGCCGTGCATGCCTTGCCGGCCGGGATGACGTAGCTGGTCCCGGCCTGCGGGGCGTGCGCTGTGAGCAGTGTGCCAGCGGTGTCCGTGGTGTTGTCTTGCCAGAAATTTGCCATTGTTCATCGTTGCGTGGATAAATGAGGCAAATGAATCACCGACACGATGGCCTGGATGACGAGGATGACCCGCTTTTCTGGCGCAAGGTTTGGCCCCGGGCCGCCGTCGCGATGCTGCTGCTCGCCCTGGCCGAGTGGTGGTCCTTTACGCGGCCGACCCAGTCCGTGGCGCCGCCTAGCCCGCATACGGATTATTCAGTGGAGTCGGCGCGTCGTCCCGATTTTTCTCCGCCGGCGGACGCGACACCTGATCCATGTCCCGCTGCTTCTCCCAGCGGATATAGGCTTGCCGCTTCTGGTCGATCAAACCCTTGAGATTCAAATCCGACTTGGCCAGCTCCGCCTCCACCCGCGCCTGTATCTCCGGCAATCGCCGCTTGAGCTCCAGCTGCGCCGCCGTGCATTTTCGGGCCAGCGCGTCGTAATCCGCCTTCAGCTCTGCGGTCGTTTTTGTTTTTTCTTCCTTGGCCATCGGGAATCCTCATTCAAAGCAATTGGCTGGACGCGCGAGCACCGAGGCTGCCGCCGTGTTAGCTGAGTGTGCAGCGGAAGCTGTGCTGGTATCGCCCCACGCCCACGCTGCGAACGGCCTTGCCGCCCCAGAAATATTTGTTCTGCTTCACCGCGGTGTCCGAGCCTTCGCCCAGGTACTGCAGGTGCATCGGGACCTCCTCGCCCCAGGCGTAGCTCTTTACGACGCTGTCGGTGCGATAGAAATAAAACACCGCGGAGTTGGCCGCGCCCAGGCGTGGATCGATGATCGCGTTGACCTCGTATCCGTTCTTCAGCAGGCCGGCCCACAGGGGGTTGGTCTGGCCCTGGCTCAATTGCTGCGCGCGGATCGCGGACAGGGCCGATTCCCATACGGCCGGGTTGCTTGTCGCCACCATGAACTTGCGGGCGAGGCCGTTGATGGCGTCGCCGGCTTCGTCCAGCATCGTGAATTGATAACCTATGATTCCGGCGATGATGTTGGACATTTCCACCGCGGTGGGCGCGGCGGCGGTGGCTGCCGCCAGGGCCGGGACCTGCGTGGCGGAGAGATCGTTGATCTGCACGACGCCAGGGCTAAGCGGGTGGGTGGTCGAAAAGAAGTTCGCGCCGTCGAAGCAGACCGGGTTGGCGATGGTCTGCGCGATGACCAGCTTGTTGATATGGTCGGCGAATTTCTCGCCGATCTCCTGGGCCTTGGTCTCCCACATGCCCAGGTGGTCGCGGTTGACGTCCTCGATATCGATTTCCATCGACAGCTCGAACGGCAGGTTCTGCTGCGTGAGGGTGTAGACCTTGGGGCTGGTGACCTGTCGCGGCCCGACGAACTGGCGCACGGCGCCCACGGTGCCGAGATCGACCAATTTCATGAACTCGCCGATGTCGGTGTACTTGCGCACGATGGGGAGCGTCCAGCTCTCGTCCATCACCCCTTCGTACGCGGAGAAAAATGCGCCCTGAAGTGTCGGCACCCATACGCTATCAAATTGTGACCCCACAGCTTCCCCCTGGATAATTCCTCAGCCCGTCAACCCCCAACCCCGAATGCTCGAATCCCCGAATCGCCGAATCGACCCGCCCGATTCAATTGTTAGCCGGCGCGATATTGCACGCCGCTGAACGACACCAGCGCGGTGCCGGCGGACACGCTCAATATCTTTTTCACGACCCCGATTTTCGAATTGGCGGCGGCCGTCAGCGTGAAGGTGTTGCCGTCGGAGGCGTACACCGAAGCGCCCAGCGAAGTGGCCGCCAGACCGGCGACCACCAGCAGCACCGTCCCCTTGCATTTCATGTCGATGGTCTGGCTGCCGGCGGTACCGCCGGAGTTGTCGATAGTCGTGTTGGCGAATCCCAGGAAGTTTTCACCGGCCACCAGCGTCTCCGCGACGTTGGTTGCCGCGCCCGGGCTGCCGGCATCACTCAGGGCCGAGCCCTGGTAAATCTTGGCGGCGGCCATCGGGTAATCCTGCTCGTCGGCCAGCATCTCGAACGTCCGCGACGCCGCATTGGTTAAATTCGCCATTCCCCATCCCCCCAGAAATTTTAGAAGTTCCAACCGCCCCGACGCCAGGCGCGCCGTGATAGATCAGACCAAAATTCATGCTGTTTTCTTGATCAGTGTCATGACGTACTGCGGATTGCGCTTGAACGCGGCGAGGAAATAATTCTCCTTGCCGCTGAACGCCTTGTGCAGCTCCGGATGATTCTTCCAGAGTTCCTTCGGGTCCGCGGCGATGGCGGCGGCATTGGCCCCGCCCGGTCCGCCGATCGCCAAAGGCTCGCTCAGGCCATCTTCCAGGCCGCCGCTTTGCGTGGCCGCCCCCTTTTTCAGCGTTTCGTTTTCCGCGTGCAGCACATCCGCCAGGGCCGCCTTGGCCTCGATCACCGATTTGCCGGCGAGAAATTGTTCCTGGGCGAACTGGGCGCGGCCCGGGAAGGCGGCGACCAGGGCCTTGAATCGATCGACCGCGCCGGACAGGGCCTTGGCCTTGTCGTAGCTGGCGGACCCGGCGCTGGCGCCGTCCGCGCCGTCATCATTGTCCGTGTCGTCGGTCTTGTCGGCGCCGCTATTTTTGTCGAGCTTGAGCGAGATGGCGTTGATGCCGTCGAGAATCTTCTGCATCACCTCCGACATATCGGGCGACGCGTTATCGGCCCCGCCACCCCCACCGCCGCCCGCGCCTCCACCCGCGCTGTCATCAGCCTTCCTGGTGGGAGCCGCGCCGCCGGTCGAAAGTCCTGTTTTGCTCATTTTCCCCTCTAGATTGAGGCACGCCTCAAGCGTGCCAATTTCGTCGATCAGCCCCAGCTCCAGCGCTTCGCCGGCCACGTGGACCTGACCATTGGCCAATTGTGATACGACGGACAGATCAAGATTTCTCCCGCGGGCCACAGCCTGGCGGAAAAGATTGGCGCAGGCGGAGACGATTCGCTGCGTGTCCGCCCTGGCCTTGTCGTCCACCACCAGCCCCGGCTCGTTGAGTCCCTTGTATTCCCCGTCGCTGATAAGCGTGACCGCGACCCCCTGCTTTGAAGCCGCCGCCGATTCGTCGATCAGCACGGAGTAGACCCCGATGCTGCCGATGAAGGCGGAGGGGTTGGCGACGATCCAGTTGCACTGGCTGGCCAGCCAGTAGCCTCCCGAGGCCACCAGGTCGGAGCCGAACGCGATGATCGGTTTGCGCTGCCGCGCGGCGAAGATGAAATCCGCCAGATCCGGCGTGCCGGCCACCTGGCCGCCGGGGCAGTCGAAATACAGAATTATTTTTTCGACGGCGTCATCGTCCAGTGCCTGCGCGATGGCGGCCTGAATGTCGAGCGTGAAGGTGCCGCCGCACATCGCGTCCAGCCAGTTGTGATATTTGCACAGCGGCCCCACCACGGGGATGACGGCGCTGGTCTCCTTCATCACATAGGGCGCGGGCGGTGCGGCGGGCGCAGGCGGCGCGGGCGCCGGAGCGGGCGAATAATCCGGAGCCAGATTGGGCAATGACGATTGCTGGGAGAGGGTCTCCCGCGTGCGGCCGCCATCGCGGCCGCCATCGCCGGATTTGCCGAGGGTGGCAGCCGCCAGCTTGCGCAGGGAGTTGGCCTCCATCGCCCAGAGGTGAGTCCAGGTGGACGCGCTGTTTTTCATCTTCAGCATTCGATTTTCTCCGCCCGTGATCCGCGTGGGGTCAATTGCTGTCGATCGGCGCGGCCCCGGCTGCCTCCAGGCCGGGATCCGTCGTCCCCACATCCTCCTGCGTCGAGACCGGGGCCTTGACCACGAAAAACTCCTGCACATACGTCGAGTGCAGAATCGGCACGCCGTTGTCGCGGCTGCGCTGCAGCTCGATTTTGCGCTGCTCGGCGATGCGGTCGGGATGTCCGCCGAGGGCGAGAATTTCATCGCGCTCGGTGGAGAGTCCCGAATCGATTTTCAGTTTCGCGGCCTGCAATTCCTTCAGTTGGTCCTGGAACGGCCAGGGGCGCGGCCGCCAGCGATGGGCCAGCCCGTCCGGGATCGGAGGCAGCAGCCCCTGCTTGACGAATTTGCTCAGTCGCCACCGGGCCATGGGCGTGTAGTAATTGTCGATGAGTGTGCGCTGAATGGTTTCAAAGGCGCAGTGGGCGGCGTTGTCCATCGCCTTGGCGGTGGGACCGCTCACCTGGCTGAAATCCATCAGCACATATTCCAGCGGCATGCCCGCGGCCAAACCGGCCAGCCGGATGAACATCCGCATGTTGGGCGAAAAATCCCCGCCCGGTTGCTCGGGCTTGATCTGGGTGATGCGCTCGCCGATCTGCCCCATCTGCACGAAGCCCGGCTCCATCTGAAACAGCTTCGCGCCGGCGTTGGGTCCGCTCAGCGCGGCGGAGAGGCCGGACGTGGCGACGGTGGGATTGTGATTTTCAATGAACAGGCCAACGCACGCCGCCATGAACATGGCCATGGTGATCGCCTTGGGCAGCTTGTCGATGTTGTCATGCAGGTCGAACGATTGGGCGAAGACCGTCTCGCCGCGAATCTGGTCCACCAGCGACTTGCGCTTGACGAACAGAAAATCCTTGGGCTTCACCGGAGTCCAGGACCGTTTTTTCAGATCGACATAATTCAAAATCCAGTATTGGGCGGTGCGGCCGTATTTGTCGAGCTCGACGCCGTCGTGCATGAAGGCCATGGGCCGGCCCAGCGGGCTGGAGACGTAATCGGATTGCACCTGCTGCACCTGGCCGCGGGCCAGGAGGGCCGCGCCGAAATCCCCGTCGCGCAAAAATCCCTTGCAGGCGAGGCGCTGGTGCTCGACCCAGGATTCGCCGTAAAAATCCATGATGCCGAACCAGTTGTTCATCAGGAATTCGGCGCGTTTGTTGTAGTCGGGGTCGTTCGACTCCATCTGGAACATCATGCCGTCGGGTCCGACGATATTTTCCGTGGCGCGTTCGATGATCGACTTGGCCAGGATGTCGTTTTCGCACAGCGAGCGGGCGCGGTCTCGCATGTTGCGCTGCGCCGCCAGGTTGAGGTGAGGCAGTCCGCCCAGGCTCTGGCTGGATCCATAGGGCGTGCTGGTTCGGGTGGGATAGGCGGCGCGGTAGCCGGCCATCAACTGGCCCGCCCCGCGCGCGGCCATGCGTTTCAACCCGGCTTGCGGGTTGACGTAATTGATGGCGCGATCCAGCCAGTTGCCCTTGACCTTCGCCGGCGCTTCGGGAAACAGAACGCTCATTTAGCACATCCCCCGCGAGGAGGGACAACCCATCCCATTAGGCCAATTGTTGGTGGTCACCAGAACGGTGCCGCCGCCGATGCCGCCGCCGGCAGCCGCCGCGACCCGCGCCTCGTAGGTGACGATCAGCGATTGAATCTTGTCGATCTCCGCGCGGCGGAAGGAGCGACCGGCGATGGAATATTCCTGGGCGCCGCAGGTGGCGAAGGCGAACAAGGCATTTCGCAGCGCCGCCAGAATTTGCGCGTCAGTCATCCCCAGCCCCCCTTCGCGATGGCCCGGTTCATTTCAGCCAGCTTTTCGTGTTCGCGAGCCAGCCGTCCCCTTTGTGATACGACGCGCGCCCATCCAATTCTCCCGCCCCCCCCGCCGCCGCGGCGGACGGGGCGGCTTGCGGGATCTGCAGCAGATCGACGCGCAGATGCTCAGCGCCCGCCAGGTTGTAGGTCTCCGCGTCCAGAAAATGATTGGCCGCTCCGGAGGTTTTGGGCGCCCACCGCTCGACGCCCTTCACCAATGTTTTGTGCTCGCTGGCCAGGTGCTGGAGATATTCGTCATCCGTCGCGCTGTTCAGCGCCCACCGGCCGGTGTTGCGGAGTACCGCCAATTTATCCTTGAGCAGTTGCGTGTTGAGCAGAAACAACGGGATGCCCCACGCCTTGCCGGCGGTGGAATAATGCAGCGGCATCTGCTGGCTGTCATTGTCTCCCTTCACCGGCTTGATGCGCGGGTCGGATTGCGCGAAAGTGTAAACCTCGTCGCGCCGGTACCCGGAGTCCACCATGAGCACGTGCGGCGGCGAAGTGACGCCCCGCCCTTCCAGCGTGAACTGGGTGCCGAGGGTCAGCCGGCGTAATTCCTCGAAGGTCATCGCCAGTCCATAGGTGATCAGTTGTGACTTGTATTCCGCGCCCCAGGCCCGCACGCACCAGTACATCCGATCCTTCTGCACGTCGGCGGAGGCGACGATGTATTCCGCCCATTGCGGCACGATCCGCGGCGGCGGCGCGTTGATCGTGAGCTGGCGGAAATCGTCCACGCTGGAGGTTTTGAGGACCTCCTCCCACACTTCCGCCAGCCAGGAGTTGCGAAAATTTTGCAGCTTCCCCGGATCGCCCAGGCTGCGAAGGAATTGCGCCGCCACGGCGCTGAACGTGCGCCATGGCGAGTAAAGAGAGTTGATCCAGAATCCGACTCGTTTCGCTTTCGGTTTTTCTCCGCTGATTTTCGCATGCCGGTCGATCGACTGGCCCTCGCTGAGCCAGACGCCCCTGGCAATCATGCGCAAGCGGGCCGATTCGCTGATCGCTTCGCGGCAATGGATGCACTCGTAATGCGCCAGCCCGCACAGCTCCACCTGGTCGGCGTGAAGTTGCCGGCTGGCGTTCGCCGGCGTCTCGGGAAACTTCACCTGGCCAAACACCAGCGTCTGGAATTGGCCGCAAAGGGGACAGGGCACGTTGAAGCGGCGCTTGTCCCCCGCCGCTTCCCACGCCCGCCAGATCGTTCCAGTGCGCACCGTGGGCGTGCTGACAATCAAAACCTTGCGGCGGTATCCATAGGTCTGCGTGCGCTCCATCCCCAGGGAAATCGGATCGGCCTCCTTGCCCGTGAAGTGCGGGTATTTATCCACTTCGTCGAACACGATGTAGCGCACCGCGCGGCGGGCGAGCGTTGCCGGCGAGCCGGCCCAGGCGAGGTACAGTCCGCACGTGTCGAACTGGATGGAATCGAGCTTGTTGTCGCGATTGCGCTCGGAGAGATGCGATTTGATCGGCTCTGAATCGATCAGCGGCCGGATGCGCTCGACGATCACTTCCTTGGCGGTTTTTTCCGAGTCCAGCACCAGCATGATGGGTCCCGGATCGTTGTCGACCCAGTGTCCGATTGCCGATTCGGTGAAGGTGGAGCCCCCCACCTGGGTCGATTTCAGCAACGCGATTTCCTCGACGCCCGGTTCCGCCAGCGCGTCCAGCACGCCGCGCATATAAGGCGTTCGCCCAAGCCGTAGTTTCCCCGCTTCCGCGGCGACGGCCCCGGGCAGCACGCGGTGGCGCTCCGCCCATTCCGATGGCGACAGTCGCTCCGGTTTCTTCCAGGCGATCCGCTCGGCTTCGGTGAAAAGTGAAATCATCGGCCTGCAAACTCTTCCAAAATGTCGTCGATGGATTGGTCGATCAGGGCTTGCCGTTCCGCGCCGTCCAGACCTTCGAGCTGCGGCGCCAGCGTTGCCCCCAGGCCGCACAGGCGATTGCGGACCATGGTGATTTTCTGGGTATCGCGGATTTGCTCCGCCGCGGCGTCGATCAGCTTCCCCGTGGCGATGGCGTTTTCCCGCTCGTAGCGCGTGACCAGGGCCAGCTCCTTGCGGATTTTGAGGCTGACCAGGTCCGGATCGGTTTCCGGCGGCCGTCCCACGTCGCCGGTGCGGCCGTTCGCCTTCATCCAGTTCTGGACTTCCGCCACATCGTAATAATTTTGCTTGTCGCGCTTCTGGTGCGGCAGACCCTCGCCGCACCAGCGCAACACAGTGGCGCGGTCCACATCCAGCAGATCAGCGACCTCCTCGGTGGTGGACGCCCGCCCGGTAAGCGCGGTGGCGAGGGCCTTTTTGATCTTGCCGACCAGCCGCTTTTTAGACTTGCCAATATTTTTAACTCGGGTACTCATCCAGCACCGCCTCCACGTACAGCCCGGTGCCGAGCGTTCCGCCGCCGGCGGCGGCGGTGATCACCTGGTCGAACCAGTCGTTGAGGGCGCCGGCGGAAGTGAGGATCGAGGCGGAGAGGGTCGTACGCGCGGCGAGGGCGCTGGTCAGCACCAGCGGCGTGGTCAAAACGCTGGCCCCGTTTTTCTGGAAGTCTATCGTGACGGTGGCCGCCCCGATGCAGGCGACGATTAATCCCGCGCGCACCGTCAGAAGATTCGAGACGGTGCCGTTGTTGACCCACACCGGCCGCGTCTCGGTGAAGGCGGTCACGTTCGCCTGGTTATAGCGCACGTGCTGGCGGTGATTGAGTTTCGCGGCCGCGATCCCCTTCGCCCCCGCCGACGGCTGCGCGACGGCCGTATCAGGAATGCAAAGCACGGGCGGCAGAAAAGATTGACAGGAAAACGCCCCCCGCACCACCATGTCGCTATCAATTACGCTAGCCATGAGACCCCCAAAAACAATAAAGTAGCGTCGCCAACCCGCGAACGATTCGCGGCGACAACACGAGAAACCCCCCGCCCCACCGAAGCGAAATCAGCCCAACCGAAAAGAACCCAGCCCAAAAACCCACCAATGCCACGCATGAACAGCCCAGAAAACCCACGAATGCGCCTTAATTAATTCCCCCCAAGAAAATTCGGTCACCGCGCGCGGCCCAACCAACCGTATTGCGCGCGAGGCAAAATGATTCTTACCCCCACCCCCTCGCGCCCTCCATTTTTCCCGCCGCGCGCTTGATGGCGCGAAAGGTCTGCTGCACCGTCCACTTGCCAGATCGCGGGTGCCAGCGGTCGAGGCTCTTGGCGATCTGCGCCAGCCTCCAATCAAACCCGAATCGCTTCCGGTAGGCGTGCTTCTCTGCCGCGGTTAGTCGCCGCGAGATTCGTTCCCATCGGTTCGCGTCGTCTCTTCGTGTCAGGCCGGCATCGACACGATGCAAAATCGGAGGCAAGAAATTGGAGACGTATTCCCGCGATTTGAATTGGTCGATGCGGAGAACTGTCTCGCCGAGAAACGCCTCTTGCCGCGCCGAAAGCTTGCGCCAATCCTTCACCGCGTTCAGCACGCTTCTGAAAAGAAGCGTTTCGAACTGCCCGCGCCCATCGTATTCCCGCGCCGTCCTGAAGATGCGCAGGTTGATATCCGATTCCGCGGCGTCCCGGTCTTGCGCCATTCGCTCCCGGCACAACATGCGATATATCCGGCAGGCCACCGGCAATGCGCGGGCATGCAGCCTCGCGAACATCTCCTCGCGTTGTCGCCCGGGGATCATGCGTTGCCAGCGTTGCGCCAATTCGCCGAGCGTTTCAGGCATGCAAGCCTGATGCGGCGAGACGGAATCCATCTGCGTCCGGCAGGCCATCGCCGTCATTGCTGCCCGCCCTTGTCGAGTTGCCCCTTGATTCTAGCCACATCTGAATTGATCGAGCTCACGCTCGCCTGCAATGTCCCCAGGGAGTTTTTGACGTCTTTGCGAAAGTCGGCTTCGTCGCTGATTTCCCGATCGATCTTTTGCTGCTGCACATAGGGCCGAGTCGCCTGAATGTCGGCCACGTCCGCCTGTAGCTGCGAGATGGACGCCTTCAAAACACCGAAGGCGACGAATCCGGTGGCCATGGTTGAAAGCGGCCACCAGAGTTTTTCAAGTTTGTCCAGGGGTTCCCGCGCCGTTCGCATCCTCATGCGCCTATATAGGCGCGGGCGGTGGAATTCGCGGAAGGTAGGTGGAGGAGCTCTCCTCCGGGCGCGCGTGCAGATAGCGCGAGGTGGTGGCCACCGAGGAATGTCCGGCGGTGGCCTGAATGACGTGAAGCGGCGCCCCATTGTCCAGGGCATGAGAGCAGTGGCAGTGGCGCAGCCAGTGCGGCGAAACCGGTTTGGCGATTCCGGCGCGAATCGCGCAATCCCGCACGATGCGCCCCACCTGGCTGGCGGACAGATGCTCGCCGCGTCCGCGCCCCGAGGCAAAGACGGGCGAGGCGTCGGCCGCAAACGCCCGTTGCGCCAGCATCGCCCGCCAGGTCGATTCCGGCACAAGCACCGATCGCGTTTTTCGGCCCTTGCCGAAGACGGTCACCTGCCCGCCCGATTTGCGGGCGATCGCGTCTTTCCATTCCAGCCCCACCAGCTCGCTGACGCGCAACCCAGCGTAATAAAGCAGTTCCACGATCGCCCGATTGCGCGGTGATTCGGCGGCGCCGATGAGCGCCGCCACTTCCGCCTCGGTGAGGATGCGCTCATTGAGTGTATCCTTGCCTGCCGACATTCTCAGCGGCTGGGCAATATCCACGGGCAGCGCGCCGAGCCTGGCGGCGAACCCGAAAAAACTTTTAATTCCCGAAATGGCGCGATGGCGTGATCCCGCGCCAAGCGCCAACGATTCCAGGTGGTCGACGAACGACTGAAGATCGGTCAGGGTGATCGATCGTATCGGCCCCGGCGCGAACCGCCGAAACAGTCTCCAGTCGCTTTTGTAAGCGCGCTTGGTGTGGCGGCTGAGCCCATGCAGCCACAGCTCCACGAGCTGCTCCTCTTGACTCAACACCGGCACGGCCGGCGTGACTGCCAGCGGATCGCGCAGGATGATTTCACGCGGCGCGTCGGGCATCATTGCCTTTCGCCACAGCCGCGCGGATTCGATCGACCGCGACGTCGAAATGCCTGCGGTCTTTTTCTATTCCGATGAATCTTCGGGGAATGCCCCCCCCGGCAATTCGCATGCCAGCCAGAGCGACGGCCGTTGTTCCCGATCCCATGTACGGATCAATGATCAGCCGCCCCTCGACGAAGCCCAGGCACCACTCCATGACCGCGATTGCCTTCTGTGTCGGATGCACCCGTCTAATGCCGCGCTCGGAATCGCGGCGAAACCCCTGCCACAGATGCTTGAATACCTTGACGGTCTTAATCGAGCTGCACCAGGCGATCTCCGCGTCGGAAAAGTTGGTGGGTCGGTGGTGGATCTGGCTCTTGAACCAGATCAGCCATCCCTTGCCGTGCGGGAGTTTGTCGGCGTAATAGTTCGCCCCCCAGCAAATCACCTCGGGAAACGCCAGCAACGGCAGCGGATCGAATCGTTGGTCATCTCCGCTAATGCGGCTCTTGTCTCTCGCAAATGTCTTCATGTGACCAGGGCGAAAGTCGCTCCCCTGGCACCACGAAATGCCATAAGGTGGATCGGTGACAATCGCAGACCCGACGCGAGGAAGCGTCGGCAAAATCTCCAATGCGTTGCCCCGATAAAGCGTACACCAGTTCCCGATTTTGACAGGTTTGTGAATCATTCCCGCTCCGGCCAATGCCATGTTCCCGGCGCTTTGTTTTCGTCGTGCCTCACCAGCAGACAGCGCAGCGTCGGCATGGCTTCCACCGACGCGTACCCCGGCGTGTCGTCCGCCTGGTCGCGAAACACCTGCAGGTTGATGGCGCTGAGGCTCCAGACCGACGTAATGATCGCGGCCCGATGCTCCCCGCGTCGTTCCCCCTCCGCCAAAACAAAATGAACAATCCGCCCCAGCGATGGCTTGGGCATTTGAATAATTTCCGCCTTGGCGTTTTCGCCTTTTGGCGGTTCAATCTCTTTCTGAATTCCCCTATCCATCAGTCCCCCTTGATTCGAATCGCGGCAACGCCCGCGCTGTGCGGCAGGCCGTGATCGCGCAGGTACCGTTGCCCCTTAACGATCCGCCGCGTGGTCATGTACCCCAGGAAGGCTGGCGTTCTCGATCGTTTTCGTTTGGCCGCCGCCGCCACGATCCCCTGGATCAATGCCACCATGTGCCGATGCTTGAGGTACTGTTGCGGGCCGAGCTTCAGGTCGGATATCCCCATGCCCCTGTATAGGCGCGGCCGGTGGAATGCGCGATTACGGTTCTAATCGCGCATCCATATTTTTGATGTGAAAAACGGGGTATCGGACCTACGGTCGGCGATGTGCTATCTCCACAAATCCCAATAGGACGCAAAATGCCGCGAGATATTCTCGGACGGCCCATAGGTCGATCCATGCCCGAATCGTCGATTGCCGTTGCCGCCACAAGGACGAATTGGGAGGACTTCAACTGTCAATCAGCTCGCAGAGGCGGTTTTGCGGCCCGCGGCGGTGGCGGTCGTATTTTAGCCGCACCGATCGGCATCGTTGCTCGACCAGTATTGCCGGCAGCATTGCCGGGTCGATGCTGAGGTGTCGTCGCTCGCGCTGGTGGTGCAGCTTGAGCTGGCGGCTGATGGCGTTGTAAAGTATCTGCCAAAAATAGGCCGAGGCATCTTCGCGGCCATCGAATCGCGAGATATTTTCGATGGCGATCAGCACCGCCGTGGCGGCGGCGTCCTCGAGCACGTCGGGCCGGTCCTTGAATTTGCGGATGGCCAGTTGGCTCATCCTGTGCAGAGTGGCGGAGATGCGGCGTCGGTTGCGGTTTCCCCGGGCGGAAAAGAGCGCTGTGAATTGTCGGGCGTCGAGTGCTGCTGCCACGGAATTTCCCCCTGCAGTAGTTGGCGCGCCTTGGTCACCAGCGCGCGGGCCGCCGACGATTTGATCCCCAGCTTTTTCCCGAGCCGGCAAAAAGAAATTCGCCGCGAGGTTCTGGGGTCCGATCCGAAGTAGATCGAATCATCGCTAACCAGCACGTCCATCAGCCGGGCGAACCCAGCGGCGCGCAGCAGGGCGAGTTGTTCGGCGATGGCAAGCTGGTCCCCGATGTCGAGCATTTTTGCTGAAAAAGAAAAGCAGTGCGCAGGCGGGGAGCGGTCAATCTATTTCAGCCAGCCCCCGGAACACGCCTGCCGCTGCGACAATTAAGAGGGGTAAAAGCAAGCCGTCGATCGAAACCGGCGGCTCGCTCGTCCCCCAGCTCCCCACCCCTGGCTCCCCCGCATTGAATCGTCGGTTACGCGGCAGCGCTTAACTTCATGACCTTTGTCAGCGCCGCTTCCAGCCTGGAGTAATCGAAGGCCACCCCGGGCTTAAATTCGGTGTATAGCTTTCGGCCGGCGCCGGGATCGGTCGGCGCGCCGTCGCTGCAAATATTGTCGATCTCGGAGGGCGGCAGCAATTTTTCCAGGGCGTCGCCGCGGACGGTGACGCAGTTAAGAAACTGTTTGAGGGTGATTTTCCCGGACTTCACCAGCTTGTGGAGCTTGGCGGCATCAGGGAATCGCGGCAGCTCGTCCGCGTCCCCGTCGCCCCCGCGCAGGTGAGCCCGCACCAGGTCCGACTCGGCGAACACCGCGTCTTTTTCGATCAGATCGCTTTTGATGGCGGTGACCAGGTCCGGAAGGTAGGGCTTTTGCAGAGCCTTGATCACCTGCACGATGGTGAGGCGCTCATCGGCCACCACCTCGGCATCCGGCAGAAATTTAATACCCATGCCCCTATATAGGCGCGCGGGATGGAAATCGGAATCCGTCGCCGGCGAAGCGAACATCATGCAGCGGCAGATATTCGGGAAAATTCATCCAGAGGAATTCCCGCCTCGCTCCCCCGCGCGTCATGGTCATGTAGGAAACATGGCGCCACTTCCCCAGCAGCTTGGTATAGAGCGCGGATTGATATCCACTGATCATCACCATGGCCCGGGCCTCCTGCGCGAGCCCGATCAACCGCGTGTGCTGCTCGACCGAATCAAATTCGTGCGGGTAGAAGCGACGCGTCCGGGTCGATCGCAGATAAGGCGGGTCGAGATAAATCAAAGCCCCGGGATCCCGTATCGGTGATTCCGGCGATGCAAGAAGTTCAATCGCGCACCTCTGCAGGATCGTCAGATGTGGCGATAGCGGCCGCGATTCCCACCACTTCAAAACGCCGGCATCCACGTCACATCCGACGTTGCGGCCAGGTGCCGGCTTCTTTTTGGGATTGATATACTTGGCTCATTTATCGCCGTTTTTTGAGTAAAATCACCGCTCACTTTTTCTTCCGTTTCCACTTTGGTTTTCGGGCCGGAAGCTCGGATTTCGGCACTTGAACGAGCAGCCGAGCGAGCGAATCGAACGCCTTAAATCCCTTTGGTTTTTTCATTCGAGTCCCATGAATCCGGCCCCATCGGTCCCCGACAGCTTGCGGAATGTTCGCGTCGTCATCGCCTCGCGAATGCGATGGGTCATAAACCACGCGGTCTTTTGGGTCACACCCATTGCCCGGCCTAATTCATGGCTGCTGATTCCGTTCTTGGCATTCGCGACGGACCAAACCGCCGTGAACCATTTATCCAACCCCAACGGGCTGTCCTCGAAAATCGTGCCGACTTTGTACGAAAATTGTTTTCCGCAGTCGCGGCATTGCAGGATGTGGCGCGTGGCGATCTCGCCGATGTTCGCGCCCGAGCATTTGGGGCAGGCGATTTTTCCGTCCGGCCATTTGATCCGGCGCATGTAGCGATTGCCCACCGCCAGATCGGCGAAATATTGCGCGGCCGCGAGTAGTGAGGTTGGTTCGTTCATTGATTTTTTCCTGTCTGGCTGTCGATGGCTGCGAATACGGCGTCATCTACCGATTCGTAGCTGATGCCGAGCTTCGCCGCGACGTTCTCGGTGGCGCGAACCATGCAGCCGACTATGTCCTGGCTGGACCATCCGGACGAAAGCAGTAATTCCATTTCTTTCCCGACTGACTAAATTCGGAAATGCCGTCGAAATTAGTCAAATCTATGTTCATAGCACGTTCCCGAAGGCGTCGCGCCGCCCAAGGGCGACGGCGCGACAAGAGAATCAGATTTTTTTCAGCGCGTGAGATTTCATGCGGATTATGTCGCTCGCGATGTCCCTAGTGTCCGATCCTGGCAGCACCGCATAATCTCCATTTATCTGAATTTCAGACACCTCGATGCGCGTCGCCTTCCGGGGCCGGTCATCGTCATCCTCGATTGTGATTTCGGCAACACTGTCGATTCGGTAGACGCGGGCAAAATTTTCACGATCGACACATACGTCGTCGCCGACCTTCAGGCCATGCCCCCAACGCCGCATCGTAATTGTGCCGCGATGCCAATCCTCCGCAGGGATTTCCGGGAAATCCTCCGGCCTTGCAATGATCTTCCCGCAGCGGATCAGTCGGCGGAATTGTCCGATGTCTTCGCGGTGCAATCGTCGCTCCGCCTCTGTTCGATTCTCGCCAACCGTCCCGCTATAGATCGCGTCAATGATGGCGCTCAGTTCGTCGCTCATTTTATTCTCCTGCCCGCTGAGCGGGCGTCACTGCCGCGCACCATGCACGGCGCAGCCTGCCCGATTTCTCAGGCAGGTTCGCGCCGAGCATTAGTGGTCAGTAGCGCAATCCCAGCAAATTCCATCGCGACGGATTCGGACGCCATTTTGCCACTCGCCGGGTTTGCTGGGGCTGTGACCGCAAATCCGGCATTTCGTCGGGCGATAGGTGCGGGTGGATTGGCTCGCTCCGCCACCAGCCACCAATGCCCGAGCCGCATCCGATTTTTCGGCCGGGACTTTCCAGCCCTTTGCGTCGGCATCCCATCGACCGCCAAGGGCCTTGATTTGATCTTTGACGGGGAACGTATTCCCTGTAATAAGTACGGTGGACATCTGAATCTCCTGCTCTTTCGAGCGCCTCCAACCTGCAATCCGGTTGGCCGATGGACGAATAATAGCAGATT
Source organism: Planctomycetota bacterium (assembly GCA_030775485.1). Lineage (GTDB taxonomy): Bacteria > Planctomycetota > Phycisphaerae > Tepidisphaerales > Tepidisphaeraceae > JALYJB01. The sequence goes on from JALYJB010000030.1 coordinate 38,744, forward strand.
GGGAAAGTGTGTCAAGTGCCTAATTCGGAATTCCGGGAATTATTTTTCCGGGTGAGCCAAGTATGTCATTACCATTCAATTCTCCGGTTAAAACGTCTCCGATTCCCCTTGCACCACCGGATCAGGCGTGACGACGCGCATCTCCCCGGTCTCCACCAGGTGATCCATATCGACGCGCGCGCCAATCTCCGCTTTCGTCCAGCGACCCACGCCGGTGCCGCCCCGGTCTTTGCCAAACCCGTGCGCTTCCAGATACGCCTGCAGCTCCAGCATTGCCCAGTGCAGGTTGAAATAGTATCGCGGCCATGGATCCGCCGGTTTGTTCGGCTCGCGCGTGTTGATCGGCATGCCCGTTTTCGGATCGGTGGTATTGAATTCCACCACGCCCCGATATCGTCCGCGCGTGCAGTACGCCGGCTCCTCGCAGAGCCAGCAGATCAATTCTCCCTCGACTCGAAATTCGTAGGTGTCACCGACCATGTTAGTTGTTCCTGGCTCGCTGCAATTGAGCCTGTTGAATTTGCATTCGGATCAGCACGTCGCCGACGCGCTGGATTTCCTGCCACTTGGGCGACAGCATCAGATCGCGGAATTCAGCGACGGTCGGCAGTCGCGTTCCCGGCGGCGCGACCGTGAAAAACATCAGCCCACCGCATTGAGCATCGATCACAATCTCCCCCTCCACCGGCGCCGGCCCGCCCTGGCACGCTGGCAGCACATCCATCACCCGCCCGCACTTGGCGCACCGCACCGCGGTTGAATATTGCACTTGATCAGCCATGCGCGCCCACCTTCACCGCCTCCCCCGCGATCGTGTTCACCGGCGCCGTAGCCGGCGGCGACATTTGCCCCAGCCAGTGTTGAAGGAAAAGTTTTTGATCAGAGGTAACACCGCGCGTGTCCAGATCAGCCAGCAGCCACCGCACGGAGCGCGACAGCTCAATGCGCAGCTCTTTAGCCCCTTCGGTCTGGCGCAATCGTTCGATCGTCATCCGCGGCTGATCCATCTCCACCAGCACGGCGGTAGCCGCCTCCCACAGCCTCCCGAACCGGGCAGGCAGCTCGCGATGGTGTGTTTCATAGTCGGGCATTTCACTCCTGGCTCGGGGTTTTGGTCCGCGCGTCGATCAGCTGCGTCAGATATTCGATCCGGCGTTCATAAATGGCGGCTTCGGCCTCGAAGAGCTCGCGCAGCCTGGGCAGCTGTCGGTAGCTATCGGCCCAGGCCAGGAATTCCCCGCGGATCGATTTCAATGAGAGGCGCAGCAATTCCAGAGACACCCGCAACAGCGTGGCCTGCTCGATCGCAGCCTTAAAATCGTGGTCTGTCATGCCCGTTGCCCTCCGGTGTTTTGCATGGTGATCTGCTTGCCGCACTTCTGGCACAGGCACACCGGCTGCGACCATCGTTCCATCGCGAATCGCTCGCCCATGTTGGCGCTGTCGGCGGCGATGACCACCAGGACGATTTTCAATCGCTCCTGGAATGGGATGGCCGGGTGCTCCAGGCGCAGATACGTTTCGATTTGCCTGGCGATCGGATTGACCGCCAGCAGCCGGTTGATTTCTATTTCGCGGGCGAAGGCGCTTTGCACGACCCGCGACATCAGTTGGGCAAGGTCGGTCTGGCTCACGATTGCCTCCCAGCATCCGCGATCATTCCAGCCAGCGCGCCGCGCATATCCCCCACCGCCGCCTTCAGTTTTTCCAGCTCGTCGCACGCCTGAATTTCCTCCAGGGCGAGCCGGTATCCCGCCTCGCGCTCGTCGTTCGACTGGTATTTGACTTCCCACGTCTGCAGCGCCCACACCAGGGCGTTGATGGTGGTCAGCAGGCTGTGTCCCTGGTCCAGGCAGATCTGGCGGGCCTTGAGGATGGCCGGATCGATCTTCTCCCATCTGGTTGAAACGATTCGCCCCTGGACGTCCAGCGTCCAGACCAGCCGATCGGTGGCGACCGCATTGCGCGGCGCCTGTCGCCCCTGCGGAACATCGAACGGCGGCAAAAGATTCTTGTTAATCGAAAGCGTCATGACCGTACCCCGGTTGAATTGCCCCCGGCGAAGTGCTGATCCAGCACGATTTTCGCCTCCTGCAGTTTCGACCATTTCGCGGATTGCACTTCACCCGTCGCGTCGGGATGAAGCAAGGACGCGGCGCGCCGATATGATTCGCGATATCGTTCGTGACTCCCAATGATGTCATTCACCGGCGATCCTCCGGCAATTTCGCTGATCATTGATGCGGAGGCTTCCACAGTCATAAGCGGCGTTGTCGCCGGCGGCGGTGGAAGCGCTTTCCACCCGGTGTATTGTTCCCCGCGCTTGGTGACCCCATACAGATCGGCGAGGCGCAATCTTTCAAGCGTCAACGCGATCGCCCTCAAATTGTCTTCCCAGTGCTTGCAGTCATCACACGCGAATTGCAGCGGCCCGTGCTTCGGAGCTCGGAAAGACAGGATGATCCCTGGGAAGGTCGGCTGTGGAGCGCCCGCGTAAATCATTCCGTCCTGGCGGATGTCGCGCTCTCTGAATCCCGCTTCAATAATCACCGGATTTTCAGCGTTTAACTTGATCAGTTCTCGCTCCAGGTCTGAATAGGTGGTGGTGACCGGCGTGATCTTCCCCGGCGTCCAACCCCCGTTGTTGTCCCCATATTTCCCGCTCGATTTGAACGGATGAACTTTGCGGTTGAAAGCGGCGGTCTGCTCTCGCGGCCATTTCCCCAGCGGTCGAAATTTCCATTCGATGCTCATTTAACTCTTCACCTGATTCAACCGCGCGCGGCTCAGCTCCGCGTAGGCCGGGTTGATTTCCACGCCCAGGTATTTTCTCCCGCACGCGATCGCGGCGGCGCCGGTGGTTCCGCTTCCTGAAAACGGGTCGAACACTTCATCCCCCACTTCCGAGCATCCTTCCACGATCGGCCTTACCAGCGCCAGCGGAAGCTGCGTCGGAAATTCCGGAACGCGCTCGGCGCTGCTCCCGGTCACGCGCGGGATATCCCACACGTCGTCCCACATTTTCCCGTTGCTGCTGGCGCGCTTGTCGCCATAGGTGGTCTGGCGATCGGACGGCCGATTGAAAACGTCCGGGTTGAAAGCGAAGTTCTTGCGATCCTTCACGAAGTAAAGGCAGTGGCGCGACGTGCGATTAAAATTATTCGCGCAGTTGTTTCCGAATCGCTCATACCACTTCACCCACGCGCGCTGCGTCAGCCCCAGATGATCGAGCATGATCACGAAGTGGGCGGCCCATTCATCGTTGATCACCACCCACATCGTGCCATCCGGCGCGAGCAGCTCAACGCATTCTTCCATCCATCGTCGCGTCCACGCGATGTAATCCGCGGGGACCATCTTGTCGGCTTTAGTACCATCGCCATAGTCAACGCCAATGTTGTATCGCGGGTCAGTGACGATCAGTCGGAATCGTCGGCGCTTGAGGGTGGGCATGAGCTGCAAAGAATCGGCGGTGGCGACTTCAAACGGCGCGGGGTCACCCTTGCGGCGGGGAGGCAGTGATTTCTGCACCGCGCGCAGCTCGCGGATTCGTTCCGCGCGGCGGATGGCGGCCTTGGCCTGGTTGATGTTGATCACGCCCGACAGAAGATCGGCGTGCAGCTTGGCGGAGTGGGCCAGGACGAATTTCGCGTCCTGCACGGAGCGGGCGGACACACCGAACAAATCCCCAACAAGTTCGCTGGCCCTGCCGTGCTCGCCATTTGGGGAACCTCGTCGCAAATTTGCCACAAGGTTCGATTTTCCCGATGTTTTTTGCGATATTCCCGATCTTTCACGGGCAAGACTCGCAAATTTCGGCTCCATCACCACGGCCCAGGCGGCACGTTGGGAGGGTTGCCAGTGTTCGCGGTGCAGCTTCAGAGCCGCGATCACTTCAGGTAGACCGGCTTCGTCCCCGGTCCACTCCTGGTATTTAACCTCGATCCCGAGTTCTTTGCAAGCCGCTTGGCGGCGTTTGCCGTCGATGACCAGGTAATCCCCGTTGCTTCGCCCCTTCACCGCCAGCACCGGGAGCAGCTGCCCCTGCCGCTGGATGTCAGACACCAGCGACCGAAACGCGGAAGATTCCCGGTCCACGTCCCCCGTGTTCAGCGGATGCAGATCAAGCTTTAACATGGGCGGGAGTCCTTTCCCTGAGAAACGACCTTCCAAGGTCGGTGATACCGGCGTCGTCGATCAACCCTTTTTTTCTGAGTGAAAAAGAGGTGCATGCTGCGCCTCCATGCTCTGATCGGCCATGGATCGAATGCATGGGATCGCGGCCGACAGCAAGTTCCTTCAGCCACCAGATCTGAGTTTTGGAAAGACGGATCTTCCTGCCGTCAATTTGTTTTTGCATTTGCTCGATTCCCTTGGATTGGAATTGAAGAGATTGAACCGCCAAGACGCGAAGGCCCTCTCGGTGGTTGGTCGAGATCCTGCCTTCCGATATACGCCATCAGGAAAATCTTCGCAGACGGCTTTGAACCGACGAGATAAGCAGGGAACACAATTCTCCGGCCGCAGTTTGGCCCTTGCAATGCGGAGACCGTGCATGTCGGCTTTGGATTGGTCGCGTTCGCGGAATCAAACGTCACCCGATACTTGCAGCCTTCGAACAGATAGACGCGGCTGTCGCATCGCTCGATCAATTTCAGTTTAACTTTTTGCATTGACCGCCTCCCTTCGCAGATATTCCAGTCGCATCAGGTTTCGGATGGCCGGCACTTCGATCATCGGGATTCCGCGTTTCTTCCAGTGCATGAGCAGGGTTTGATTGATCCCGTTGCGCATGACCGCTTCCAGCAGATCCACAATTTCCCAGGGCTCAAGTCGTTTCAGCAACCGATCCGCCTCCGATTCTTCCGAAGCGTCTTTCCGACCTTGGCGCACTTCGCGTCTTGGCGGTTGGACAATCTTCTTTTTCATTTAATCCTCCCCCGGTTCTTTGACTGTGACAGTTACCTCGGGAACGTACCTGCCTTCGATGGGTTCACCATCCTTCACGAATCCGAATTTGGCGGAGGCTGTCGCGGCGTTCGACTCCTCCGCTCTTTCGGCAAGCATGACCAGCACAGCGCCGAGGTGCTTAAACTTCCCGCCACAGATTTTCTTCATCGCATTCGGGTCCAGAGTCGGCTTTGTGGCCTGTTCGACAATTTCGCTCATTGCACTTCCTCCTTTCCCGCTGTCACTGGCGCGGTGGCGTTGGCCTGGACGATCCGGGGCGCAACGCGGCGCGCGGCCAGTGACAGCGGGCCTTGGCCGATGCCGTCCGCGCAAGACGGGCAAAGGCGTGTTCGATTGTTCGGCACGGTGTAAAAAATCGATTCCACCCATTGATCGCAGCGGCTGCAGATGGTGAGGAATGAAGCGCTATGCCGACCAGCGGCGATCTCCCGCTGGACAACGGCGGAAATCGAAGAGGGTTTAACCGCCAGGGGCGAGCCCCCGCGAAGATTCTCCCGAGAAATTGGAGTGCGTGTCACGATTGCACCTCCCTGGCATTGAGCTGGTTGGGCGCCGGCAGCCATGCGACGAGCTGGCAGCGGCGGAGCGTGATGGAAGTCTTCGACTTCACGATTGCACCTCCCCCGGCTTCAGCTTCGCCAGCGCGGCACTGGCGGCGGTTCACCGCTGGCGGTTCAACAATCTTTTTCTGGCTCAAGATTGCACCCCTTCCAGCACGTTGAGCCGTTGCTGCAGGTCCTGTACGCATTCGCCCAGGCCCTTGACCATTCCGATCAGTTCCATCACCAGGGCCTCGTAGTCGATGGTGAGTGTCGGCTCCTGGACGTCCAGCGACTTGGTGACTTTGCCATCGGGTGAAAACGTCCGTGTGACATCGACGGTCACCATAAAAAATCCCATCTGCCCGCATTGCTTGCGACCAAGCGTCGCGGGCGGTTAAGCTGATGGGGTCTGCTTTCAAAGGCGGCTGCGCGTTCGACCCCGGTCAACGCCAGCCGTTTTTTATTTCACTTCGTCAAACGCCTCCGGCCGGCGACGGCCGGCGCCGGCACGTTCGCCGTGGCATTTTGCCCAGGCGATTCCGCTCTTCGCCGGCACGCCCTGGCCGTCTCCACGATCGCTTCCAGGATCGGATACGGCTGCAGCTCGACCGGCAGCGCCACCAGTTGATTGGCGGCGTCATGCAAAAGTTTTTCCGCCGCCAGGAACCGGCATTGCGCCGCCGAGGGCAATTCGGGCACGCCTCCGCCGCCGGCGATTCGCATCACCATTTCCGTATTGAGATTCGTGTACCGCGGCGGCGCGATCGCGGAGACCGTGGCGATCGTCGCTGGCATGGGGGAGGCAGCGCCTTTCGCCCCGAGCTTTTGTTTTCGTTTTTGTTTTTTAGCGGCCATGGCATCGCTACTTTGCAATAGAAAAAACATCGCGGCGTCCGGCCCCGGCTCTACACGCAACCGGATCGCCAGCGATGCTGCGGATGGAAGGATCAAAATTTGTTTGGATGATGACGCGGCGTCCGGTTAAAATTAGTTCTCCGCCGGCGTTCGTTTGCTGCGCCGGCGGAGAACACTGAAAGGAAATCCGATGCCCGATTTCGTGCTGCCCCTGTTGCTGATCGCGTTCGCCTGCCTGTTCAGCTTTTACCTGCTTGGAATCATCATCCGCAACGCGGTGCGCGACGGGATCAACGCGTCGGAGCTGGTGACGCGATTGCCCCCCGCCGAGGCGAAGGGTTCCAAACCCGCAACCCCACCCACCCCACCGCTTGCGCAGGCGCCGCCCAGGAAACAACCGCTGCCCCTGAAGGCGAACGCTCCAGCATTTGCCAAGCGCGATTGAGTTCACGACGCCACCTCCGCTTTAATCGGTTTCGAAATTGGATTGCCCGTGTAGAGCGCATGCACCTGGCACATTTGCAGCGAGGCGATTTCCACCCCCCCGCTTCTTTGCTTCCACCAGTCGCGCCAGAAGGCGACGGCTTCCCGGTCGGCCAGGGCGGCGATTCTGGCGCACAGTTTTTCCAGCGGCATCGCGGCCAGTTCTTTTTTCATCCGGGCCATATCGGCCCGCTCCCTGGCTTCGCGTTCAGCCTCCAGCGATTCCGCCTCCTGCACGTGCTCCGGTTTGCGGGCCTGCTCTTTTTCCTGCTGGCTCATCGGCAGGGTCAGCACGCGCTGGCAGACCAGTTTGTAGAGATAGGCCCGCGGGTTTCGCACCGTCCCCTGGGAAAGGCTCTGGCGAGTGAGGCGGTAGGCTTCGCTGATGCGCTGGGGCGTGCAGGTTTCGCGGCTGAGCATGGAGCCGATGGCTCTTGATTCCAGTCGAAGAATCCCCCCGTCCTCGCCTCCGGGAAATTCAATCGCCTCCAGCATCTGCCTGGTCTGAGCCTGCGCAGCAGTCCCATGTACATGTACATTCTTAGTACTTAGTACATGTACATGTACATGGGGATCGCCAGCGCGCGCGCCCGCACACGCGAGTGGATTTTCAGGCTGATATTGAGGCTCCGGAATTTCGCCAGCGCGCGCGCCCGCACACGCGTGGGCTGGCGCGCGCGCTGGATCGGCGTTTGTGTGTGCGGGCG
>JALYJB010000031.1 GCA_030775485.1 Planctomycetota bacterium
CTGGTTCGTCCCCGCCTCCGATGCCCAATACATCGGCATACACTGGCTGCTCACCCCCACCGGCCAATTCATCAGCCGATATCCCCCAGGGCTGGCCGTGCTCATCGGCGCTGTCTATGACCTGGGTGGATGGAAGGCCGCGGCGTTGGTCAATCCCGCCCTCTCCGTGCTCACCCTCATCGGCTTCTTCCTTCTCGCAAGACTTGTCATCGGCTCCTGGTGGGCGCTGGTTGGGGTTGCCGTTCTGATTATCAATCCTACATTCACGCATCACGCCCTCTCCGGTGATTCCCACATGGGCGTTGCCTTTATTCTCGTCTGGGGAATTTATTTCCTCGTCCGCTGGTCCGAAGAAGGCAAGATTCGCTTCGCGTCAGCCCCGACACCTCTGCCGCCCGGGCACCATCAACCGCTTACCCGCACCCCCGCCGACCGATTCGAACTTGACCCCCGGCGATATCCTGCCGCAGCGGGTCGTTCCCACACGCTCTAAGTGACGTTCTTCAACGCCCCCTCCGTTTGCTTCACCAAAGCCTGCGCGGCGTAATCACGACCCAGCGCAACGTAAGCCCGACCCAGAATGTCGCTCGTACGGCGAATAAACGACCGCGAACCCTCCCAATCGGAATACCAATAGTGAAATCGAAAATTCCGCGCGATCACAAGCGCCGTACCAATTTCGCCTTGCGACAACCGCTGTTCGGCTTCATCAAGAAGACGTTCATCCGGTCCGGAGGATTCCCATGAGTTTACTCCTGCTATGCGGCGTGCCATTCGATCAATCGTGCGGAGGTCAACCGTTTCGGCAGGAAGCATCACGCCGATCCTGTCCTCCGTCGGCGTAGCGCCCCTCCGCAGCCTTTCTCGCCGCGCACTTTTCTCAGCCGCTAACTGCGTTTTCGGAATCTTGAAGCCGAATTCGGCTTGGAGAACCTCTGCTACCGCATTCGCCTCGCTGAAGCATTTCTCAGAGACATCGCCGTAAGCCTGCATGATGTCGTTCGCGCAAAGGAAGCCTAGAAACTCAGGAAGGCTGTTTGCTAACAATCTTGTATCGGTTCCAATTGGATCGTTCATCGCGATCGCCCTCTCTGCACACCCGGAATTGATGTCATCATCAAGAACGAACCCATAATGGATGCTATCCCCACCGGTCCATCCCAATACCACAAAATCTCCAGGCGCCGTATACGAACAAGCCTCCGGTCCGCAATCATCAAGATTGAGGAGTCCGATAGGGTCAAACGCATTCCAGGGATGGTCCGGCTGCAATCGATTCGCGATTTCCATGAGTTGAAAATAGGATTTCGGGACTCGAAACCCAAATCGCCGGCAGTACCCTTCGTAGCTCAAATTCATCTCAATCTCTTAAAGAATGAAAACGAACAAAGAACAAGGAACCCAATTAGCTTGAAGTTCACAGCTTTGCCTTGAGTCGCGGGTAGCTAAGATCATTTCTAACCTATTTAGCAGGTTCGGCGAAACCGACACACAATCTTAAACTTCTCGGGAAGATTCCCAGCCTCCGGCGCAACTGATTCAATAGTCGTGGCATTCGCCCTTTAGCGCACATAAGGATCGAGAGAAAATGACCGCTTTAATCGCCGCCGATCTATCAGCGTCACCAAATATCCCAACTTCCACCCCCGCAACAGCAAACCAAAACCGCTGGCAATCTCGAAACTGGGCATGGCCAGGCTTGGGACTCTTACTCCTCATCTACCTCTTCTTCCTCCATAACCGCTTCGCCCCCGCAATCTCCGAACCCGATGACAACGGCTACTTCGCCCAGGCCACTCTCCTCGCCCAGGAAGGCAAAACCTGGTTCGTCCCCGCCTCCGATGCCCAATACATCGGCATACACTGGCTGCTCACCCCCACCGGCCAATTCATCAGCCGATATCCCCCAGGGCTGGCCGTGCTCATCGGCGCTGTCTATGACCTGGGCGGATGGAAGGCCGCGGCGTTGGTCAATCCCGCCCTCTCCGTGCTCACGCTCGTTGGCTTCTTCCTTCTTGCCCGCCTCGTCATCGGTTCCTGGTGGGCGCTGGTGGGAGTTGCCATTCTGATTGTCAATCCTACATTCACGCATCACGCCCTCTCCGGTGATTCCCACATGGGCGTCGCCTTCATTCTGGTCTGGGGAATTTATTTCCTCGTCCGCTGGTCCGAAGAAGGCAAGATTCGCTTCGCGTTCGCCGCGGGTCTCGTGCTCGGCTGCATCCCCACCGTCCGCTATGCCGATGCGATCATGGCCCTGGGCATCATCACGTTCCTTCTCTGTCACTGGCGGCGCTTCCCCAGAATCTGGCTGCACTACGTCGCCGCCGGCGCGGGGGCCGCCATCCCCATTCTCCCGCTGCTCTGGCGGAATCAGATGCTTCTCGGCGCTTTCTGGCGCACCGGCTACACGCTGAGCAATGAGGAAACAGCCTTCTCAATGGATTATTTCAAAGAGCACGCCGTCGATTATGTGCGCCAGGTCAACGGCAACGGCATCGGCCTCCTCTTCGCCCTCGGCCTGGCGGGAATGCTCTGCATGATTTTCAAGCGCGAAGCAAAAAACCGCCGCCCCCTCGGCCTCATGCTCCTGCTCATGTCCGTCGCCATGCTCCTCATTTACATGGCCTACTACTGGGCCCCGCAAATGAATTCCGCGATGACCCTGCGGTTTCTACTGCCCACCTACGCCGCCTATGTGCTCGCCGGCCTCTGGCTCGTTCGTGAAGCCGCCGGCCAGATGACTTTTCCCAGCAAGGCGATTCTCGGCGCTGCCATCATCGGTTTCCAAATACTCTGGGGCACCACCGAGCTTCTCCAGCAGACCGATCAGCTGCGCTATCAGCATCAATCTCTCGCGCAGGTAACCGAAGGCCTGGAACAAGCCGCCAAACCCGGTGATGTGGTCGTCGCCAGCGGCAACTTGCTCCAACATCTCGATTTCGTGCGCGAGTGGAAACTGGCCGATGAATCCATCATGCAAGGCCGCGGCGGCGGACCCGGTGGAATGAACGGCGGCCCCGGCGGATTCGGCGGGCCAAACGGCCCCAACGGAAACCAGGCCGGCCCCCGCGCCAATCGCAACGCCAACGCCCCTTCTCCCATGCAGATGGCCAAGTCGGTCGAGCAACGCGAAAAATACACCGGCACCACACAACAGCGTCAACAAAAATTCATCAAGGATCTAACCGCCTGGGCCGGAGCCGACCACAAAGTATATATCCTCGGCACCGAGCAACAGGTCCGCCAATGGAACGGAGTCGCCGGCGCCAGCATCAAAATTATTTCCCGCGTCAAGCTCCCCGAACAACCCAAGGAACAACTCAACAATTCCGGTGGACCGGGCGGCCCCGGAGGCGGGCCCGGCGGCTTCGGAGGTGGACGCGGTGGAGCGATGGGCGGTTTCGGCGGCGGCCTGGGCGGATTTAATGGCCCCCCCGACGGCAATGGTTTTGGCGGTGGTGGCGGGTTCAATGGAGGCCCCGGAAATGGTGGCCCAGGTGGCGGCCAGGGCGGCTTCGGCAACGGTGGCCCTGGCGGTTTCGGCGGTGATGGTGGCGGCGGTGGAGGACGCGGTGGTTTCGATGGCCGTGGCGGGATGGGCGGCCGCGGCGGTGGCCCCGGTGGTGGCGGCGGACCAATGGGTGGTTTCTCAGGCGAAACGGAAATCGTCATCGCGGAATTGAACGTGGTGCATTGATGATCTACCACTCAACCGATCTCTTGCTCCACTCCCCTGTTGCCAAAATGGGGCGATCCGTATCATTCCCTCACGATGATCACTCTCGATGAATTCGAAATACTCGCAAAAACCCGCCGGGCAGTACGGCATTTTAAACCCGACCCGATACCGCCCGAGCTTCTGAACCGCCTGGTCGATATCGCCCGATGGGCCCCCAGCGGCTACAACCTCCAGCCAACCCATTTCGTGCTAGTGACTGACCCAGCAGCAAAATCAGCGCTTCTCCCAGCATGCCTCAACCAGCGCCAGGTAACCGAAGCCCCCGCCGTCATCATAATCACCGGTGACCGCCAGGCTGTGGCCAACAACTTCGCCGATGTTCTTTCCATGGAAAAAGCTGTCGGAGCCATCGACGAAGCCTACGAAAAGCTGCTCCGCAAATACATTCCGCTTGCGTTCAACCAGGGTCCAGCACGCATAGGCTGGCTCCTCAAAGCCGCCGGCGCGCCAATGATGGGCGTCGTCACCCCCACGCCCAGCATCCCCGCCGTTTTCGAGCGTTTCTGGCTCACCAAGCAAACCATGCTCGCCGCCATGACGCTGATGCTAGCCGCCACCGCCGCCGGCCTCGCCACCCTCCCCATGGAAGGCTTCGACGAGCGCCGCGTCCGCCGCGCCCTGGGCATCCCGCGCACCCAGATCGTCCCGGTCGTCATCGCAATCGGCTATGCCATGGAAAAAGAACTAAAGAAAACGCGATTGCCGCTGGAGCGTTTTGTTCATCGAAACAAATGGTAAGCTTCCGGCCAGCACCAGACCTCTTATGCGATAACAATACCCCCATTCCAGCGCCCCCCCTCCACCGCCTCATTGCTCTTCCACAACCTGCGCCCGCGTCGTCTCAATAATCGCCAGAAGCTCCTTCTGCTCAGTGTTGGGGATTTGCATCTTATCCAGCGTGGCCTTCATGTCGCCCACGCTGGCGTCAAATTCGGCATTGGTAATATGCAGGCCGCCGTGCGCCTCTTTCATCTGGCGACCCTCATATTGCGTGGGGCCCCCGCTGGCCAGGGCAAGGAACTGTGCCAGATGGGTCTTCAGTGCTTTAACCTTTTCCGGGCTCGCGTCCCATTGCATGGATCGGTCGTGGTGGATGCTCAGCCCGCCCTGGATAATGCCCTTGCGCTCCCAATTAACGCGAGGATCAGCCATCGCGCGCGTCACAAAATCGTCAGCGATGGATTGCAGCCCCTGCTGGCCACCGAGCCGATCATAAAGCGACCTCTTGGTGTCAGCCAGCTTTGATTTATCCCCTGAGCCCTCGCCCTCGCCTTTCAACTGCTCAGCTTGAGCCATGCGCTGGTCCGCCCGTTGATCCGCCTCGCGATTACCAGACGTGTAAAAATCCTTATTCTGCTTTTGGCTTCCAGCGCATCCGCCCGCCAAAAGCAGGGGCATCATCACCGCCAGCGCCGCGACTGCCGCTGCGCAAGTTTGCGTATATCGCATCAGGACTGAATTCATTGCTGATCTCCAACTGAGATGGGGTCGGTCATTGATGCCGGCCCAAATTGCATGCCGTCAAAACCCTCCGTGCCGTTCTCAAGCCGCGGAAGGTAGGCCCGAACAAATCCGTTCCGCAGCACATTTCCAATGGTGGATAAGATATCCGTGTCCGGTCCGCTCAAATCGCCCGTGAAGGGAATCGAAGTCCCGAATTGGTCGCGCGAATGGTTTTTCAGCAAGTCCGTCGTTACGCCCAAAAGCGCCTGCCAGAAAAATTGCAGCGGATTGTCGTCGTTCTTAACATCGTCCACGAGATCAAACACCTTCAGGTTCCGAAACAGCGGTTTCACATAACCCCGCATCTGACCTTCGCTGGCGTCCACTTCAACCACCAGGTCAAACCAGCCTCGCTTGAATTCAAATTGGCCGTAGGTGCGCGCCAGATCATTGGTCTTGGTGACGTCCAGGCCGATCAGGCGAGTCGCCATTTTAAAAGTCGGTCGATAGGTGAACGGATTCATTTTCATCCGAAATTCAAACCTGGCCTGGTCCATCGCCAGCCCGCTGGCCTGCACCGTCGTCAGCATCGGCGTGCTTCTGTCCCGAATGTTGGTCAGATCATCAACCGACGCCTCCATGCCGCTCAGATACACATCAACCGGCTTTTGTTTCTTGTAACTTCGGAAATGAATCGCGCCATTGTGAATCTCCACGCTATTGAGTTTGAAAGGAAACAGATCCGCCAGCGTCTCCAGCCACGGCCCCCCTTCCCCTGTTTGCGATTCGGAATCGTCCGAGGCGTCCACAAAATTCAACTCCGGATGTTCCATCACCACCCGACCAACCATTTTGCGATGCAAAATGCCATCCCACTGCACCGCCAGTTCGAGGCGCTCAGCAGTGAACAGCGGCGTGGGCACGTTGCCGCTCTTTTTAATAAGCCTGATATCAGAGATTGAATACGCGCCGCGCCAAAGATTCAGCGTAACATCGCCTATCCGGCCGTCGTATTGCAGATTCCGGCTCAATGTACGATTGACATACCACCGAACCGCCGAAGGAAGCAGCGGACGGATACAGGCCAGCAACCCAACTGTAACAACGAACGCAATGCCCGCAACGCGCCACCACGAGCGCCGCTTGCCCGCCGGAGGCTTGGGCGCGGTGGAAGGCTCACCCTTCCCCGCCGATGATAGAGACGCGGTTGGAAGCCGCTGGGCCGTGGGCGGGAAAGGCACAGGTTCCATCGGCATATTCTCGATGGTCTTCTCCATAGGCCTGCTCCTGTCCAATCGTCTTCAGCCGTCGGCGCGCGCGGCCCACCTTCAATGCTCCTTCCACTCAAACTTATTCGTTGTGGTCAAAAAGAGTCAACGTTGGATTTGGCGAGTTTCAGCTCAATGGACCCCCGTCATCGCGCCACGCGCAAAACCCCAGGACATCGCTCCCCGCCGTTATAAAGTCGGTGGATTTGCGGGGCTGAAACACGGCAAGGCATGTCGCCGACAGGCAAGGTTCAAGTTAGTGGCCGGTGAGCCTGGCTTCCATATTCACCAGGTCCTTATACGCCTCGTGAAACGCCGCGTCATTCACATCATCCATCGCGCTGGGACCAATCTGTTCGATCAGTGCAATGCGGCTCTGGATTAGCGGCAGATCATTGACCGTTGGATTGTTCGGATCGGACAGCCCGTTCTCATTCAAATCTTCAATCAAATTCTGCCGGGCATCAGCAGGTTGATTGGCATCGTTGATCGCTGCTTCCCAAATGGCCTCGGCGTAAGGATCCTGGCCAACGTAATTGAGCGCGGCTCGGGCCAGAGGTTCTGGGATTTGCGGCTCGGTGTCCGGACCGGCGCTCGTGGCCATGTCGGGCTTTCTGGCGGCCATGAGCATCGGGTTGCTTCCAGGCTCCGCCACGGTGGGCGCTGCGCTTGGAGATGCCGCTTGCAGGTCGCCGGGCGCCAGGGCAGCCCGCGGATGGGAAAGCTCGGCGGGACCCGGCGAAGCAGGGGCCGACGGGGCCTCTATTTGTTTGGCAATGGGCGCCGGAACGGGCGCCGGGCCTGGGCGGTTGAATAGAAGCAGCGCTGCGATAACCAGGACGATAACCGCAATACCGATGGGGACGATGGGAATTTTCATAATAAGCTCCCAAGATCTCGCGAGCGTCATGGCTGCGAAGTCGCGCAATTTTGGAAAACAATGGCTGGTTAAGATGAAGCGTGCATGAAAGTGCGGAAAAAGATGCTGGGGCTTCTGTTCGCCGGATTGGTTTCGAGATAAAATTTACCCGCACCCTGCGGAAAGAAACAAGCGTCGTCCTCGACAAATTGGAAGCAACGCCCATGAAAGCAGTCATTCTCATCTTCGCGCTAGCCGCGACCACAATTTTCTCGCTGCCCAATTCAAGCCAGGCGGCGCTCCACCCCGTGGAACAATGGGACGTGCTGGATATTTCGTTGCCGGGGCCAACCGCCGGCAATCCGTTTATTAACGTCACGCTTTCGGCCCAATTCACCTGCGGCCAGGACACCCTGACAGTCCCCGGCTTCTATGACGGCGACGGCGCTTACCGCATTCGCTTCTCGCCGCCAGAGCAGGGTCAGTGGAAATACCTGACCACCAGCAACAGCCCACAACTGCAAGGCAAAGCCGGCAGCTTCAACGTCACCGCGCCCACAGGCTCAAATCACGGCCCCGTCCTCGTTCATAACACCTTCCACTTCGCCTATGCCGACGGCACGCCCTATTTCCAGGTCGGCACCACCTGCTATGCCTGGACGCATCAGCCCGATGATCTCGAGGAACAAACCCTCAAAACCCTCGCCGATTCCCCATTCAACAAGATCCGCATGTGCATCTTCCCCAAGTCCTATCTTTACAACACCAACGATCCCCCAAATTATCCCTTCACACGCGGCGCCGACGGCAAATTCGATTTCACCCGCTTTGATCCCGCCAACTGGCAACATCTCGAGCGCCGCATCGCCGACCTCCGAAAGCTCGGCATCGAAGCAGATCTCATTCTCTTTCATCCGTACGACCGCTGGGGTTTCTCCGAGATGGACCCCGCCAGCGACGATCGTTATCTGCGCTATGCCATCGCCCGCCTGTCAGCCTATCGCAACGTCTGGTGGTCGTTGGCCAATGAATATGACTTCATGATCCCGCCTCTGCGAAAGGGCCAGCGCGGCAACAAAACCGTCGCCGATTTCGATCGCTTCTTCTCCATCCTCCAAAAGGAAGACCCCTACAACCGCCAGCGCAGCGTTCACTACGCCGCCAAAATCTACGACAACACCAAGGCCTGGGTTACCCACACCAGCATTCAGAACAGAGATCTCACCAAAATCCTCGGCTGGCGAGAAAAATATCAAAAGCCAATCGTCGTCGATGAATGCCGTTATGAAGGCAACATCGCCCCAACCTGGGGCAATCTCACCGGCCCGCAAATGGTCCACCAGTTCTGGGTCGGCACCATCTGCGGCGGCTACGTCGGTCACGGGGAAACACTCAAAGACCCAAACGACATTCTCTGGTGGTCCAAAGGGGGCGTCCTCCACGGCCAAAGCCCGCCACGCATCGCTTTCCTCCGCAAAACCATGGAAGCGCTCCCTTATTGGGAGATGACCCCATCCCGCCCAGACCCAAATGTTTTTGTCCTGGCGAAGGCGGCCAGCGTGTATCTCGTCTACGCGCTCAAGGAAGGCCCCATCAAGCTGAAGCTGGAAGGTGATGATGACTACACCGTCGAAGCCCTGGACACCTGGAACATGACAGCGACTCAATTGGATTCCGCCAAACCCGGCGAATTCAACTTCGCCGCCCCGCGCGCGGATTTTCTGCTGCGAATCACCGCAAAAAAATAGATGCCCAGGCGGCGCAAGATGGATCGAGGACAGCAATGCGAACCCAGGTCCGATTATCATTGTCGCTGATGCTCGCGCTTATGGCGTGCGGTGTGGCGTCAGCGGACGTCGGCCTTTTCTATGAACCGAATCACGCGCCGGTGGAATTCGCTACCGCGGAAATCCGTGCCGCGCTGAAGGGCATTAACGAAACCGCCGCCACGGCCGATCTCAGCCATCTCACCCAGGCAGCCCAGCAACTTCGCATCGCCATTGCCGCTACCGGCGATGAATCCCATTCAGTCGCCGCCGCTTTGCATTGCCCCGAACTGAAAAGTGATGCTCTGCCTCAGTCCTACGCCGTCCGCAAACTGCAGTCCGCCGGCCAAACCACATATATTGTCCTTGCCGCCGACCCTGCCGGCGCCATGTACGGCGCGCTCGACCTTGCTGAAGCCATCCGCCTGGATACCCTTTCAAGCCTCCAGGATTCCGACCACGCCCCCTTCATTCCGCGCCGTGGCATCAAGTTCAATATCCCCCTCGACGCTCGCGCTCCCAGCTACTCCGATGCCGGTGATTCGGCCCAGCAGAACATCCCCGAAATGTGGAGCCTTGATTTCTGGCGCGAATTCCTCGACGAAATGGCTCGTCAGCGTCTCAACACCCTCACCCTCTGGAACCTTGATCCTTTCCCCTCCCTCGTGAAGGTACCGGAATATCCCGATGTCGCCCTCGCCGATGTAATGCGCACCACGCTTCCATTCGACACCACCTACGCCCTTACCGGTCGAGATATGGTTCGCCCCGCGCAGCTCCAGCACCTGGAAATCGTCAAAAAGATGTCGATCGACCAGAAAATCAAATTCTGGCAAGACGTAATGGATTACGCCCACGACCGCGGCATCGACGTGTACCTCTTCACCTGGAATCTATTCACCTGGGATGCTGATGGGAAATACGGCATCACCAATGATCAGGCCAATCCCATCACGGTCGACTACTTCCGAAAAAGCGTCCGCCAGACCCTCCTTACCTATCCCCGCCTGGCCGGCATCGGCATCACCGCCGGCGAGAACATGCAGAACCTCCCGGGCGAGGCTTCCAAGGAAAGATGGCTCCGGAACACCTATGGCGCGGCAATCGAGGACGTGAAGAAACTCCAGCCCAACCGATCAATCCTCCTTATCCATCGCCTCAACCAGGCTACCGTCAAGCCGGTCATGGCTGCCTGGAAAGACTATTCGGAACCCTTCGAGCTCGAATATAAATATTCCGTCGCCCACATGTACTCTTCCCCAACGCCGCCGTTCGCCAAACACGACCTTGCCGCGCTTCCGCCTGGCGTGCATGTCTGGTTCACCGCCAGGAACGACGACATCTACAGCTTCCGCTGGGGCGATCCCAATTACGCCCGGGCCTATGTTCGCAATCTTCCCGGCCCCGAAGTACGAGCCGCGTTTCTCGTCGGCTCCGACGGCCTCATCTGGGGCCGCGAGTTCACCAGCACCGAACCCGATTCACCCCGCCAGCTCTTCATCAAAAAACAGTGGTATAGCCTCATGCTTTGGGGCCGGTTGGGTTTCGAGCCAGACCTTCCCAATACTCTTTTCGAACGCACCCTCGATCTCCGGTTCCCGGAGGCCGCGCCCGGCAAACTCTTCGCCGCGTCTGCTTCGGCATCCAAAATCATTCCACAGGTCACGCGCTTCTTCTGGTCCGGAAATGATCTCGCCTGGTTCCCCGAGGCGTGCATCAGCCACCCCAGCCACCGGGGATTTTATACCGTCAAGGATTTCATCAACGGAACCTCAATGCCAGGCGCGGGCGTGCTCAATATCCGCGATTACTGCAAGACCGTTTCCCAGTCCGCGCCTATCGCCGGCATCTCGCCCCCGGAGGTGGCCGCCGCCTTGCATAAAACCGCCGATCAAACCCTTCAATTACTCTCTGAATTACCCCAGCATCCCACCAACAAAGAACTCCGCCTCACCCTGGGCGACTATCAAGCCATGGCCTATCTGGGGAACTACTACGCCGAAAAAATACTGGGCGCCACCGATCTGGCGATGTTTGATGCCGAGGGAAACCCACAGCGCCAAACATCCGCGATCCACCACCTCGAAACCGCTGCGGAGTATTGGAAGCAATACGCCAGCGTGGCAACGCGCCAGTACCGCCCTCAGCTACTCACGCGCATCGGCTATGTGGATCTCCTCGCTCTTTCCGCGAAGGTTGAGAAGGACATCGAAATCGCCAAAGCGTGGAAGAGCACTGGCCGACAGATTGATCCGACAGGGAAGCCGAATTGATCTGCCGCGCCGGCCCCGTCGCGATCCAGACGAATTTCTTCCGCGCCGGCCTAGCGCATCAACGGGCGGCGTGCGCAGCAAACTCTTGGCTTTACCGACATCGAAGATGCGGATAATCGGAATGATTTCAAGCGCCTGAAGCGACACGGCAACTCCTGTGACATGTTTAAGGGCTATCGCGCTCTGGTTGACAACAACTTGCACGCCGCCGAACTGGAACGAAAGTGTTTTATCGAAATTCGATGTGTTTTCCCTGCGCGGATGGAGGCGGAGCGAAAAGAAACTGGGTAGATTGAGTCGCACGACCCCTTTTTTCCGCGGGCCGATTCCTCAAATTTCGAATCGGGAGTCCACATCATGGCCACGCAAAACAAGCGTCCAACCCAGCAGGTGAATACGAAGTTCACCCAGGACAAGAAATCAGCGAAGACAATTCGTTCTGATCGCGCCGTGTTGGCGGAGGTAGAAACGTTGCTGTCGATTCAAACCGCGCCCGGAGCGGTTTGTTTCCTTTCTCATGAGCAGGCGACTGGTCGCTCCTTGCAGCTTGATGCCGATGACCTGGGGATCGTTCGCTTTCATGTGATGGCAGCGAATGAGGCAAAACCCGTTGAGTTCAGGTTGGATTTCAAAGGAAAAGACGGCAAGAAAATACGTCACTTGATAAGGCTCATAACAGGAACCCAGAATGTAAACATCAATGATGCGCCGGAGTCGGCTGCCGTTGGGGAATTGCGGCGGCCCCTGCGGGGAGACTTGTTGGCGCATTCAAATCAGGACCTGGTCAAGCGCGGTTATCCGCCGCGCCCCGATCCGAAGGTTTCACCCGCGCGTTATGCGAGGTGGCTTCGAATTGTGTCGCGGCCATTTACGGTGGTAAATCCGAGGAAAGTCGCCCATCCGGACATCGTCTTCGCGCGAATGCATACACCACCGGTGCTGCAGAGCCCGACGCTTCCGCTGCCGCCGCCGATTTCGCGAGCAATATTCAACGCCAACGCGAACGCCTGGAGCGGCGCGTTGTATCGGTTTCCGGCTGCACAATATTTTCAAATTCAAGGCGACTGGAATGTGCCGGCGGTTCGCGCCCGGCGCGATGCGCCATTCTATTCGGCCGCAGCCGAATGGGTGGGACTCGACAACAACACGACTGATATATTTCAGGCGGGCTCCAATTCCGAATGCGTGGATTTTTCGCCCTTCGGCCATCGTTGGGTAGTCACGCACTATTGGATGTGGATAGAGGCTTTGCCCTTCGCTCCCAGTCACCTGTCCAACTTGCCGATTTCCCCTGGAGACGCGGTCAGCGTGGATATCTTTGTCGCGGACCAAAATGGTCAGACCTGGTTTGCCAATGGGACCAGCGGGGCGCTGACGCCGGCGAATAACAGCGTCTGGTTTATGATGTACAACCATACCCAGGGCGCTTCCTACTGGGCGACGCTGCCCACCGCAGCAACCACTTTCCAGGGCACCAGCGACAGCGGGTTTACCGGAACCACCGCCGAATTCATCATCGAACGGCCCGGCGACGGCAAGGGCGGCGCGTATCCGCTGGCGTATTTTAACTCTGCCTCCATGCACGGGTGTTGGGTAGGCGATTCGGCAAACGGGCACAGCCTGACGCCGTTGGGTCCGAACGGAACGTCATCGCCAAGCAGTACGCTTCTCTATGTGAACATGGTCAACCCGGCGGACAACAACCTGCTGGCGGTTGCGATCGATTCCCCCGACCCGACCAGCCCGGAGGGTTCTGAAATAATCTGGTATTGGGGAGGCTACTCCTAAGCTTTTTCACAGCGCGCAGTGCGGTTGCAAATGCGCCTTCTGGGGATGGGTGGTAGCCTTGTCCATTCCCGTGCTGAATAGATTGGCCACCGAGCCATCGCGTAATTTTTCGAAGCGGTGGACTTCGTTGCCGTCGCGGTCGACGAACCGGATAATTGCTTAGTCGGGGATAAATACCATATCGGCAAATAATTTCCTTGACACCAAACATATGTTAGGTTAATGTTCGGAAATGCGTCAATCCATCATCAACACAGCTTCCGAGCCACAAACGCTCGGATGTAAAATCAGAAGCGCACCCGCCAGATCCCGCTTCTCCACCAGCACGGACAACCCAAAACCGCAAGAAACCTAGAAATGCCCCATGGCCCCCCCGAGTGCGATTGGGGCATTCTGAGGCATTGTGGGGCATTTCAGAAAGCTGATCCCCTCGTGGGCGATGAACCAAGGAGATCCAATTGTTCGCAAAACTATCCAAACCACCTGGTGGTCTCCCACGGCGCTACCGGTGATGGCATATTGCCATAAGAGAGGAGCAATGTCCTAATAGGAATAGGATGCCGTAGACGCCCAAACCACGGCATTCGCCCTGACTTAAACGTAACAAGCACATGAAAAGGAGCACACGAACATGAAGCCCAGGAACACAATCTGCCTCTGGTTCGACAAGGACGCCCAGGATGCGGCGCGCTTTTACGCCGCTACCTTTCCGGATAGCAAAGTAACCGCTGTTCACAAGGCCCCCGGGGACTACCCGGGCGGAAGGGAGGGCGATGTGCTGACGGTGGAGTTCACCGTTCTGGGCATTCCCTGTCTCGGCCTCAACGGCGGCTCGGTGCTCAAGCACAGTGACGCCTTCTCCTTTCAGATCGCGACCGACAATCAGGAAGAGACCGACCGCTACTGGAACGCGATCGTCGGCAATGGCGGCAAGGAAAGTGCGTGCGGTTGGTGCAAGGACCGCTGGGGCCTCTCCTGGCAAATCACCCCCCGCACCCTGACCGACGCCCTTGCAACGGGCGGCGCCGAGGCAAAGCGTGCTTTCAAGGCGATGATGACCATGGGAAAGATCGACATCGCCACCATCGAAGCAGCCCGGCGCGGCTGACGTGGAAACGAAGGCCCGGGACTTCGCCATTTCTTCGACTCGTGACTTTAGGCTGGTGAGATCGATGTCCGAAATAAACCCCCGGCGTTTGCGATATCAATCAGTGGAACGCATTCCTGCGCTGAACCTCGGGCAATCGTGAAAAAGTTCTTTCGATCAGGTTTGGTAAATCTACCATTGCCCTCGGCTAAATTCGTCGCGGACGACATTCTTGTCTACTGCTCAACTGTTCTACTTTTCCACTGCTCTATTTTTCGCAGTAGCGAAAAATCGGGGCGACAGGATTCGAACCTGCGGCCTTCTGGTCCCAAACCAGACGCTCTAGCCAAGCTGAGCTACGCCCCGTTCTGTTGGGGTATTATTGCATGTCAGCCCAGGGACGGCAAACGGTGCCAAATAGGTCGGACTTGGGCCAACGCTCGCGACGGATTACCGTCTTCCCCTGATTTTGACGCCTAGAGTACGGGTGGTCCGGAATTTGATGAAGAAAGTGTGCCATGGAACAAAGCGATTCACTGAACGATCTGGGAACGGTGGTTGAGCTTCTGCGGGAACTCAGTCATCACTCAGATCCCCAGGCCATGGTGCAGGCGTACGCCCTGAATCGTAAACGTCTGATCCACATCGATCGCAGCGTTTCATTAAGCCGGCGGGAGCTGCAATCCCCCCACTACCGCATCACCCGCAGCGATCTTTGGAAGCAGGAGATCAATCCCTGGACCCAAAAGGATCAATTGCCGCTGCTCAGCCGGGGCCTGTTGGGCGAGCTGCTTTATCGCGGCGAGCCAATGATTCTTGATGCAATTGAAATTGATGCTCGCGACCCGGCCGCCGAGTATTTCACCGGGATGGGGTCGCTGGTGGCCATCCCCCATTTTGACGACGGCGAAGCGCTCAACATGGTTGTTCACATGCGCAAAGAGCCTTATGCCTTCGATCGCCGCCAGCTTCCGGAAATCGTCCTCCTGAGTGGCCTTTTCGGACGGGCAACAAAATCTCTGGTGGTTGCTTCAGAGCTTTCCCGCGCCCAAAACCTGCTGAAGAATCAATACGCCGCCGTCGCGGAACTTTCCGCCACGGTAATTCACCAGGCAACGCTGCTGCAAGCCCACGCGGCAACCCTGGAAGAGCGCGTGCGGCAGCGCACCCTGGAACTGGAAGCCGCCCATATGGATGCCATTTATATTCTCGCGGCGGCCAGCGAGGAAAAAGATCAGAACACCGCCGGGCATTTGCACCGGATGCAAAGCCTGACCGAATTTATGTCCGGCGCCATTGGTATTCTCCCTTCCCAGACGCGGGAGCTTTCCAAAGCCGCGCTCCTGCACGATGTCGGCAAGCTGCATGTGCCCGATGGAATACTGAAAAAATCGGGGCCGCTCACACGAGAAGAAAGAATCGTGATGCAGCAGCATACCCTCGCCGGCGAGCGCATCCTGCCGGACAACTCCTACTTCGCTTCCGCGCGCCGGGTGGCGCGAAGCCACCACGAAAACTGGGACGGCACCGGCTACCCCGACGGCCTGCGCGGCGAATCCATCCCCCACGAGGCGCGCATCGTCCATCTGGTGGATGTGTACGACGCCCTGACCAGCATCCGCCCCTACAAGCCCGCCTGGAGCAGTGAATCCGCTATCAACTTCATCAGCCAGCAGCGTGGCACCATGTTCGAACCGGCACTGGTGGATGCATTTCTTAGAATTGAGTCTACAACCGCTGCGATCGAAAATCCGACCGCGGATTAAACAACTATTGCAACTGACTGCCTGGAAATAACCCCGGCCCGAAAATACCGGTGAGCCGGGCCGCCGTGCGAGCATAAAGCGGCGGTCCCGGCTCAACCCGGTGCGACTATCGTTACATCAGGGACCTGAATTCCTCTAGAAAGAGCTGTAACCGCAGATAAAAACATCTGGCACAGCTTCAGATTCCATCACAACCGCCCAGGTGCACTGCGCCTTTACATCCGGCCAGATCACCACGCGGTAATGCAAGTCATCACGCCAAAGCTCTTTTCGCATCTCAACAGCAGGCAGAAAGTGGTTCGGCGCGCCAAGCTTCTTGCCGTCGAATTGAAAAACCGTGTACTTGGCGCCATCGCCCTGCCACTGCGTATAAGCGGCGGCTGAACCTTCAAAGTAACACACGCCACCCCCACGAAGATTCAGCTTGGCCGTGGGGTTCAAAACCATCACGGGAAATGGCAGATTTTGAGCGGAAAGCGCGGCTTCCACTATCTTTGGATCTTCGCTGTCCACTTCAGGCACGGTCGAAATCCGATGGAACAAAACAGCCTGCTGCGTAATCCGCTCGGCGATGGAATCGCTCAGCGCCTCCAACTTAGGCCTGGCCGGGGCCGGCCACAGCGCGTAAGTGATCACCGACGTCCCAATAAGCAACAAGGCGGCAATGCGTCCCCAACCCAGCGGACGCGTAACTTTCTTCCAAATCGAAGCTTTCCGCGAATGAAGCCGGAGAGCATCCGGGGAAAGATCGGCCTGATGTTCCCGCGGAACCCGCAGCAGCATCTCTTCCAGGCCGGGTGGAACCGTCACCTGCAAAAGCCTGTTGCGCAGCAGATCATTTCCGCGTAAAACATTGAACCAATAATCGCGATCAGCCGGCTCCATCGCTTCGATTTCGACTTCAAGCTGTTGCCGCGCCGGGTCACCGGGCGGCAGAACCGCCAGCTCATGAAAATGCTCGTAATTTGAATCGCGCTCTGTCATTACTTACTCACATCAACAGCGCCGGCAACCGGCTGGCTCAACGCGGACGCCAAGGTTGGAGAGGCCTCCTGGCCACCCAACACCTCGCGCAAGGCTTTGCGAGCGGTGTCGGTGCGGGAGAGAACCGTTCCAAGCGGAATCTCCAATATCTCTGCAACCTCTCGGCACGCGCGGCCTTCCATGAACACCATTAAAAACGTCTGCCTAACCAGCGGCGAAAGTGAATTCAGCGCCATTTGCATCGCATCGCGCTCAGCCAGATGCTCCAGCGGCGGCAACTGCACATCCGGCGGATGATTGTCGCCGTTTTCAGAAATTCTCCGCGTCTCCCGCTCCCCGCGGGTGTCCCGCAGAAAATGGGAAAAGCGATGCCTGAGAATCTGAAACAACCATCCACTCACCCGGTTGTCATCCTGAAGCTTGTCGACATTTCGCCAGGCTTCAAGAAACGTTTCCTGCATCAGGTCTTCGGCAATCTGATGATCTCCGGACAATCTGTAGGCGTACCGGTAAAGCGGCGGAGCGTACGTTCGTACCCACACTTCAAACTTAGGGCGATAGGTTTCAGACTGGGCCACGACGGAAGATTAGCTCCCGGACTGTTGCCGCCGATCAATTTTTCCGCTGGGTCATCATTGCACGAGCCATTTTCCAATTATTCGCCAGCAGGACTGGCTGATGAAACATCGGGACCGCACCAGAACAAAAGTATGCGGCCCCGAAATTTGATCAGTTCAATTTTAGTCTCAAACCCATCCAATGCTCATATGAAACCTACCAACATCAACCTAGTGACGGGAATGCCCAGGTTTATTCGGTCGATTTTGAGATTTTTCTATTTTTCTATTTTTGAAATGCTGGGATCTCAGACCGCCGACAGCACATAGTAGGGCTGACCGGTGAAATCCGCGCCAAAACCGGGATACATGGCCCCCTGGGTAACCGCAGACGGCGCCGGCACGACGGCCTGACGCAGCTCGAAATAATATTGCAGGGAAAACGGAGAATTCGTGTAGTCCGCCGGAATGGAAGCCTGGTAAACGTCTCCCTGCCGCTGCATTTCCACAGACTTATAGAGTTCGGCCTGATTGACATGGCGATACCAGAGCCGCGCGGCCGCAATGTCCCGTTGCGAGGTCTTTAGCTCCAAATTCACTTCGCGGCCCAAAGTGAAACCGGCGGGCGCTTGATGGTGAGCATCAACCACCGAACGCGCGGAGGGCGCGAGAAGTTCGCTCATAACCGCTGCTGCCTCCTTTTCATTCGGGCGTGTCTCTCCCGCTGAGGAAGCATGCGTTTCCATAACGGCAATATCTTTATCGATGGCGGGAAGGCGATCCGCCCAATTACCGTGCAGCGTGGAGTCGGACCCAAACGCAACATTCGCGACGTAAACACCTTTGGCGCGTTCGGAGAGTTCAGCCCATGCGGCGCGGGCCTGGCGGTAGGCTTTCAGCGCTTCCTGCCGCGAGGGTTCATGGCCGGTACGATCAAAGACCACGTACAGCGCCGCCGCGCGGATTTTGTGAGCGAAAAATTTTCCGATGCTATTGGCGATGCTGATATCGATTTCCGCCCGGCGGAACGCCGGGGTCGGATAACCGGGCGAAGCGGCAACGGATGCTTTCGCCGCCAGTAAATCATTGCCCGAAGCATCGAGCCAGCTTTCCAATTGCCCAGCCACCTCCAGCGGTGAATATTTTGCGGGCAGTTGCCCCGAGAACAGCCCCGCTACAAATTCAGAAATCGAGGCAAACATTTGCGGATCGACGCTGCTGACGTTGGAAAATATCCTGGGCTTGGGCGTATCCGAATATGGATTTGGCGAGGACCCTTCGACAATCGACATGTTGAGATACATTTCCGGCCAGTAGGTGGCATTGGCTGCCGAGGGATCGTGCGCGGCGGTGATTAATGGAAGAATTCTGCTGGATCTGGCCAGCGCGGATTCCATGGGTTGCGCCGCGGGGCCGAGGTCTTTTTGAAGGTGACGCTGCCATACGTCGGGGGTGCAATCCGGGTTGTAAGTGAGCCGTCCCCAGAGGCGATAGGAATAGAGGAACTTCTCCCACTCACCGCCCGCGGGCCGCAGCGACGCATCGGCATAACCGTCACGGCCCCCCGGAAGCCCCGATCCCATCCTCCCCTTGAAGGAAAGCGGCTCAAATATTTCCAGGCCATCGCTTCCGCAAAAACCAGCGGCTCGCGAATAACCGGCGGCATAGGTGGGATCGCCCCATAGCAGCAGCCGCTGCGTGCCCGGCCAGATGCGGTGGAGAATGCCATAGCCGCGGTCCCTGGTCAGTAGATCACCATAGCCATACCGGAGAAAACTCCGCGAACCGGAGCTGAGAGAAAAGAAGCCTCCATCAGGTTTGTCCGTGGGAAGTTCCGTTTTACGAATCGACGAGGGGATCGAAGGCAATCCCATGTGCTCGGCCGAGAGTTTGGGCGATACAACCACCGGCAGGCCGGTGGCGGCAGCCACGTCCAGCATTTTCTGATCCATGCCCTTCGCGTGCATGTCTATTTCAATTTTGCGGCCCGTTTGGACGATGCCGCTGAATAATTGCTTCCAGAAATCGTAACTCCCCTCGGCTATGCCGCTTTCACCATGCACGCGAAACGTAACGCCGGTAATATCCGGACAGGCCTCAAGCAGCATGTGCAGGGCATCGCGGGAATAAGGCCCCTGTGTTTGCGGGGTTAGGCCTTCAATGATGTAGTTGGCCCTGGGGCTGTCGATCCACTGATAGGTGTGCGTCCAGATTCCCAGTTGAAACTGCAAACCTCGAGCAGCCGCCTGGCTGCTGATGAATTGCAGCATTTTCAGATTCTGATCGCGCTCGCCATCCGCCAAACCCCGCGCCCGCACACTATATCCCGGGACATCAAGCAGAAATGGATATGCAAAATAGAAATAGGTATCGGTTACTTTGCGCGGCCGGTCGTATCCCAGACCCAGCGCGAGATTAAAGCGGTTGAACCGGTTGGTGACCAGCATGGTGAGATAGCGCTGCCAGAAATCCCGGTCATTGAACCACCCTTTGTCTTCCACATCGCTGGCGAACAAACGCATCGCGCTGCGAATGCGATTTGCCGGCTGCTCGGTTATCGGCGCGGCCAACTGCAATGACCCGCGGGCATCCGCCGAATGATTGACGCGATCGGTCAGTTCCATAACGGCATAAACCATGCCGCGCGCGTCGCCGGCGGTGGCAAGTAAAATCGATTGCTCCCCGCGCCGGGTGGGAACAAGCGCCAGGGATTCTGCTTTCCTGGCCACTTCCACGGTTGCGCCGGCAAGCATCTCGCGGGAAATCTGCGTGTGAGGATCAGATGCCAGAATGCAAAACTGCCCCCGCCCCGCCTGTTCGAGCCGCTGACAGAGCTGCAAGGGAATGCCGCGCGATTCAAGCGATTTACGAAGCTCGCCCAAGGCCCACTGGACGGGTGGCGCGGAAACCAGGGTGTCCGCAGGGTCGCACACCAATGCAATGCCTGGTCCGGGTGGGGCGACGGGAAGTGTCTTATCAGCCTTGGCAGTTTGTATGGAAGGACCGTTGAATCCGTCCAGCAGCCCCGCCGCGACGCCTCCGGCCACCACGCCGGCCTGCATGAGGAACGCGCGCCGATTTAATCCCTTGTGCCGTGAATCTGCCATGTTCTTTCCTCAATGATTTAATTTCCAGACAGTTGTGCCACCGTCGCCGCCATTGCGAGCTCGTCTCCGCTCTGAATCTTCAGGTTAAGCCCGGAAGCATCAAGGTCAACAGCGCTCGAAATCCTTATCCCGCGCTGCGGGGGCATATTACAGTTCTGAAACTTCACATCGCCGATCGGTGCATTTTTACGACGCGCGGTTCAACATACAACAGAGCGCCTTGATCAAGTCTATTTACCGTCGATCGATCAAAGCGTTATCTGATTTTCCACAAGCAGCCTTGACTTGCGGAAAAAATAGGCCGGCCTTACGTTCATGAAGGAGGAAACCCCGCCGTGAAAAATAGATCGCTTACGATCCTAGGCTACTCAGTTGTTCTGCTGGTTTTGCTTCGGATTGCCCCTGCTCAGACAACCACCCGGTCCGCGACCACGCAGCCGGTGTTTCCTGTTCTTGATCAACCAGCATCCACGCGCCCGGACAGCCCCATCGAACCCGGCGCGAAACTGCAAAAATTGGCCGATGGATTCGCCTTTACCGAAGGCCCGACTTCCGACCAGCGGGGCAACATTTTCTTCATCGATCAACCCAACGACCGCATCATGGAATGGAGCGCTGAAGGCCAGCTCTCCACGTTCATGCACCCCAGCGGTTATTCCAATGGAATGTGCTTCGATGCCGACGGAAACCTCATCACCTGCGCCGATGAGAAAAATGAGCTGTGGTCTATCACACCGGACAAAAAGGTGACTGTCCTGGTGAAGGACTACAAAGGCAAGCTGCTGAATGGCCCCAATGATGTCTGGATTCGACCCGACGGGGGCATGTATCTCACCGACCCCTTCTACAAACGCCCCTGGTGGGCAGATCCCAAGCGCCCCATGGAACAGGACGTGCAAGGCGTCTACTTCCTCAGCCCCGATCGTAAAACGCTCACCCGCGTAATTGATGACCTCAAGCAGCCCAACGGAATCATCGGCAGCCCCGACGGAAAGACACTCTATGTATCCAACATCCGGGGCGGCCCAACTTATTCCTACACCATCAATGTAGACGGGGCGCTGTCGAATAAAACTTACTTTTGTCCGGTTGGCTCGGATGGAATGACCATCGACAGCGACGGCAACATTTACACCACCAATGGCCGCTCGATGCAAATCTTCGATAAAAGCGGGAAGCAGCTCGATGAGATTCGCATGCGGTGCGAAAATGTCTGCTTCGGCGGAAAGGACGGCCATTTGCTTTTCATCACCGCGCCTAACGCCGTCTATGGTTTGCAAATGAAAACCCGCCGTGTCGGGCCGCAATAGGTCATTTAGTGGCAGACCGCCGAGGCCTGCCTTGAGTTTCAAGACGGCTCCGTTCATCATCATCTCCGCTTGTTACAGAAACTCGATCGTTCATTCTTCCAGCGTCCAGCGACCAAAGTCGCGCGCGA
Organism: Planctomycetota bacterium; assembly: GCA_030775485.1. Classification (GTDB taxonomy): domain Bacteria; phylum Planctomycetota; class Phycisphaerae; order Tepidisphaerales; family Tepidisphaeraceae; genus JALYJB01. The sequence continues at coordinate 22,079 of JALYJB010000031.1, forward strand.
TTTAATCGGGACGATCCTGGTTCACCGGGTTGGCGGGGAAAAGTTACGCGCGCGAATTGTTGAAACCGAAGCCTATCTCGGCCCCGTTGATCTGGCTTCGCATGCGTCCAAAGGCCGGACTCGCCGGACCGAGGTAATGTTCGGCCTGGCGGGTCACGCGTACGTTTATCTGATTTACGGAATGTACGACATGCTGAATGTCGTCGCGGGGAAGACCGGCAGCGCCCATGCTGTTCTGCTTCGCGCCGGCGAGCCTCTGGATGGCTGGGAGGCCGACCTTTCAGGGCCCGGCAAGCTGGCGCGGGACATGCGCATCACGCGATCACACAACGGCCTGGACATGACGAAACAGGCGCTTACTTTCTGGCGCGAGCCCAAGGATCGCTGCCGAATTACCCGCTCCAGACGAATCGGCGTTGATTATGCCCAGCATTGGAAGGAAGCGTTGCTCCGTTTCGAAGACGCGGATAGCCCCGCGGTTTCAAAGCGGCGGAAATGACAGTGCGTATAACCTGGAATGCTTATGCCCAAGCCCGACTATCTTCAGCCCTATTTGCAGGCCGCCGAGCGGCATGGGGGCGGCTTCGGATCGCTGCTGTGGGCAAGCCCAAAGAGCCAGGCGGTGCGCTTCAGATCCCTGGCGCGCCTGGGTGAGCTTAAAGGGCGCATCGTGGTGGATGCCGGCTGCGGCCGGGGGGATTTGCTGGACTACCTGCTGAAGTTCGCAAACGCGCCGTCCCGCTATATCGGCCTGGAAGCGGTGGCCGCGCTCGCCCAGGCCGCTGAAGCCAGGAATCACGCGATTGCGTCAATCGTCCGCGGAGATTTTGTGCTGGATCCAGGATTGTTTAAACAACGGGCCGACGTCATTGTGTTCAGCGGTTCCCTCAATACGCTGGCCGAAGATCAGTTCTATGCAACGCTTTCTGCCGCCTGGAAACAGGCGCGGCGCGGCATTGCATTCAATTTCCTTTGCTCGCCCAGATTGGCGGCCGGCAAGCATCTGACCTGGCACGCCATTTCCGATGTGCTTAATTTTGTGAACGCCTGGTCAACCGAGGTGGCGATGGACGATCGATACCTCGAAGGGGATTGCACTGTGGTAGCGCGGAAATAACCAACATCCCCTAAAACGCGCAAAGCGCGGGAAAATTAGTGCATGCCCTGGAGCCGTCCGAGTCGTTCATAAAGCGCGGCAGCCGCTTTAGCGCCGCTGTGCAGCGCATCCAGATCGAACTTTTCATTGGGGGAATGAACGCGATCGTCCGGCAGGCCAAAACCAACCAGCAGCGAATCAATCCCCAGTTCGGATTTAATCGACCCGACGACAGGAATGCTTCCCCCGCCCCGAATGAAGGTCGGACGCATGCCAAAGCCGATTTCGATGGCTTCGCTGGCGAGTTCCATGGCGGGGCTGTGAAGCGGGACCAGCACCGCCGGGGCGTGACTGTGGCACGAGACCTCAATCGTCACACCTACCGGGCAACGATCATTTAATGCCTTGGTGAAAGCATCACGGACGGCGATGGGATCCTGATCGGGCACCAGGCGCATAGACACCTTCGCTGAAGCCTTTGATCCGATGACGGTCTTGGCGCCATGCCCCTGGTAGCCGGCGGTCAGGCCGTTGATGTCACAGGTCGGGCGGCCCCAAATGCGCTCCAGTGTGGTATACCCTGCTTCACCATGAAGCGCCGAAGCTTTAATTTCCGCCGCAAAGTCAGCATCTTTAAACGGCAGCTTGCGCCACATCTGGCGTTCGTCTTCAGATAGCGGCACGACTTTATCGTAAAACCCTGGGATGTTAACCCGGCCTTTTTCGTCGTGAAGCGTGGCCAGAAGTTCACACAGCGCGTTGGCGGGGTTTTGGACCGCGCCGCCATACAAACCGCTATGCAAATCGTGATCGGTAGCGGTCAGGGTAACTTCCATATATGCCAGCCCGCGCAGGCCGTAGGTGAGAGCGGGAATGCCGCGGTCGAACTGGTTGGTATCGCTGATGACGCAAATATCCGCGCGGAGCGCAGCGCGATGTTTCCGAATGAAATCCGCCAGGTGGATCGAACCGATTTCCTCTTCACCTTCAATCAGCAGCGTAAGATTGACAGGCAGCCCGCCGTGCGCCTGCCAGGCCAGCACCGCTTCAACGTGCGCCCAGACCTGGCCCTTATCATCGACGGCGCCGCGGGCGTAGATCGCGCCATCGCGAACAGCCGGCTCAAAGGGCGGGGATATCCATAAATCCAGCGGCTCCGCGGGCTGGACATCATAGTGCCCGTAAAAGAGCACCGTGGGCCGGCCGGGGACGTGCTTATTCTTCGCAACAACCACCGGGTGCCCGCCGGTTGGCATCACCTTAACATCCATGGCAGCGAACGTTAGCTGGTCGGCCAGCCACTGGGCGCAGCGCTGCATTTGCGGTGCTTGCTGGGGATCGGTGCTGACGCTGGGGATGGAGAGAAACTCAGAAAGGGCGGAGATGCATTGATGCTGCCGCGATTCGACCGTCTTCAATACGTCTTTGAGCATCGCAGCAGATTAATTCTGAACGGGCGGCGGATCAAAGCGCGTGACGCCGATGAACGCAATCTCCGCGCGACGAAGGCCATCGCTCAAGTGGAAATAATTTCAGGGGCGGCTTCAATTTCCGCAGCGGCTTCGGCTTCGATCGCATCGCGGCGGATGTGGTAAAGCGTGGAAAGACTGCTGAACCCCACATAAAAATATCCACTGGCGAAGATCGTCAGAAACGGAATGCTCAACAGGCAAAAGTTGTAATACAGGCTGATGAAAATCCAGCAGGACATGTAGCAGCCGAAAGCGATTTCAATAATCGGCAGGCTGAGTTTGCGAAGCGTGAAAACGCCCGCCGAGCGCCAGATTTTGGGGGCCTCGCCGGCAATGATGGTCATTCCATATTTTGGAGTGCGGACAAATTCGCTGGGCTTGCCCCAAAAGGAGCTCCAGATGGCTTCCAAAACACCCTTGGCATTGTTCAGGCTGATGCCGACGCCCAATGCCATGAGAAGCGGCAGATAAAGCAGCGCCTTCCAGCCGGCTTGTTTACCCAGTAGTTCGCGCTGCCCGAAAACAAAGAACGTGCTGGCAGAGCAGGTGGCCAAAACGAACAAGCTGAAACTGAAAAGGAATTGCCCCCAGGTGTGGTCGTGCGTTTTCAGGGGGCTGTAGAAGCTGAGGAACGCGGGATACATCATCAGGGTCATCGCCACCATCAGCGGGTAAACGATGGTATTAGTCAGGTGGAAAAAGGCTTCGGTCTTGATGCGCAGGGGCAAATGCTTTGAGCGCAGAACCCGCGGCAAAAGCTTAATGGCGGTTTGGAAGCTTCCCTTGGTCCAGCGATGCGCCTGCTGCTTGAAGCCGATCATTTCCGGAGGAAGCTCGGCCGGCGCGCAGAACTGGGGCAGGTAAACAAACTGCCAGCCCCTCATCTGGGCGCGATAGCTGAGATCGAGATCTTCGGTGAGGGTGTCATGTTCCCAGCCGCCGGCATCATCAATGGTTTTGCGCCGCCATACGCCTGCCGTGCCATTGAAATGCATGAACCGGCCGCTGCGGTTGCGGGCGGTGTGCTCGATGACAAAATGACCATCCAGGAAGATCGCCTGGCTCTGGGTCAGCAGAGATGCGTCGCGGTTGAGATGATCCCACCGCACCTGCACCATGCCGACTTTTTCATCCGTGAAGTAGTCCACGACATTGTAAAGAATGTCGCGCGGGGGAACGAAATCGGCATCAAAGATCACGATGAATTCGCCGGTGGCGTGCTTAAGACCATCCTTGAGCGCCCCGGCTTTGTACCCGGCACGGTTGTCGCGATGGAGGTATTTAACCGGGAACCCCTTGGCCGCCCACTTCTCGCAGGCGAGGCGGGCAATTTCAGCGGAATGATCGGTGCTGTCGTCAAGAACCTGAATTTCAATTTTGTCGCGGGGGTAATCAATCCGGCAGGCAGCCTCAATGATGCGCTCGGCCACCGAGTTTTCATTGAACATCGGCAGTTGGACAGTCACCAGCGGCAATTCATCGAACTGCCCCTTGGGCTTATATCCCTCATGCCGATGCTTGAGATAGAGATAGACCAGAATATAGCGATGCATCCCGTAGATGGCGACGATCACCAGAACCATGACATAGAGGAAAACCAATATGTCGTCAGAATAGCGTTGAACCATAAATGTGATGCTCACACGAATGAAGGTTTACTATTTGCGATGTCAGAGGCCTCGTGCTGCGTGCAGCCATCCTAAGTTAGCCCCCACTGCCGAGGCTTTGAGCATTCGAAAGGCAAGGTGCTCCATGGAGCCGGTTGAGGTGCGTTCGAAAGCCGCAAGAGCAAGCCCCGTTCCCACAGAGCCTCTCTCCTTCGCCAGATTTTACGGGACGGAATGAACCGGTGTCAACAACGCCTCGCCGCCACAACACTTAACGCGAAGGGAGAATTCGAAAAGCTTCGTCCGCGAATTCACAATTAGCCGTCCCGCGCCAATGGCGTTCTTACGTTCTTACCCTTGTTGTCGTGATAAGTTGCAATCGATCGCAATTTTGTCGTGGTCGTTGCATTGCAAATCAACAGGGCATTCCATAATAAAAGCCCGCGCTCTTATGAACGCGGGCTTGTGACCGAAAGGCCGCAAAACTTAATTCTTACCGCCAGCGGCAATCCGCTGACGGGCCATCTATTTGGGACTGGTTTCCGCTGCGGCAGCCGTTTCCGTCTTTGGTTCCGAAGCGCCTGCCGATTCAGCCTCGCCACGGGCCTTCTTCAAAATGCGCGACGCGAACTGATGCCGCCGTTCGTTTCGTTTGCGGCGAAGCCCGGCGCTGCGGCGAATGGTGCCGCGCGGGGCTGCCTTTTCAGTAAGCAACTGCAACAGCACAAGGCTCGCGGCATCGCCGATGCGGTAGTCACTTAGCTTGATAATCCGGGTGTACCCCCCCTGCCGGTCGGCAAACTGGGGTGCAATTTCATCAAACAGCTTTTGGATAACTGTTTTGCCGGTGAATTCCTGTTCGTCGTCCGTCAGACGGCGATCCTGAAGCTGGGCAATCACGCGACGGCGGGAATTGAGGGTCCCCGTTCGCGCCAGGGTTATCAGCTTTTCAGCCATTGCTTTCACTTCAAGGGCCTTGGGAAGCGTGGTCCGCACCTTTCCGTGCTCGAAAAGGCTTTGCACCAGGTTGCGCCGCATGGCCATGCGGTGTTCGCTGTCGCGGCTTAACTGGCGGCCGAAAATCCTGTGACTGCTCATGACATCTCCTGCAGGACCACCAACCATCACGGCGGAAATTCCCACCGCGACGCCAGCGGAATTGAACTCAATTTACTGATTGCCGGTCTCGGCTACACCCGTTGCTTCATGCTCGGGCTGCTCAAGATCGGCCTCGTCATCGTCGTCGGCCATCGTGGCAGCGCTGGTTGCCACCGCGTCGAGATCCATGCCCAGGCTCAGGCCCAGATCAGCCAGCTTACGCTTCACTTCACGCAGGCTGGTTTTGCCAAAGCTACGAACCTTCAGCAGATCGGAATCTGTCTTCTTCACAAGGTCCCGGACGGTATTGATCTTGGCCGATTCCAGGCAATTATTCGCTCGAACGGATAAATCCAGTTCCTGAACGGTCATGTTCAGCTTCTGCTGCAAATCAGGGTCGATCATGGCCTTGTTGGCGTCGCGGAGCGCGCCAATGGCTTCATCATTGGCTGTGTCGCTGCCCAACTCAAAGTATTGGACAAACGGATTAAGATGCTTGCGGAGAATCTTGCTGGCTTCCACCAGGGCCATTTCCGGGGAGATGGTGCCGTTGGTCCAGATTTCCAGGATCAGACGATCGTAGTCGGTCTTCTGGCCCACGCGGGCGTCTTCCGTGCTGTAACGAACGCGCGTGACCGGCGAATAGATGCTGTCAACGGCAATGAGGCCGATTTCCTGCTCTTCGGTATCCGCGATGTTTTCAGAAGCCGTGACATAACCACGCCCCTTGGAGACCGTCAGTACCATTTCAAAGGGCATGTCTTCGGTCAGCGTCGCGATCACCATGTCGTCGTTGGCAATGGTGATGGACGGGTCGGCCACGATCATCCCCGCGTTGACAGCGCCGGCTTTATTGGAGGAAAGCTTCATTTCCTTGTTGTCATCGCCGTCCAGCTTAACAACCAGGCTCTTGACATTGAGGATAATGTCGGTGACGTCTTCCATCACACCGGGCAGGCTGGAGAACTCATGCTCAGCGCCCTTGATGCGAATGTGGGTGACGGCTGCGCCCTCAAGGGAGGACAGTAGAATTCGGCGGAGGCTGTTGCCGACCGTCGTTCCGAAGCCGCGCTCAAAGGGTTCAGCGGTAAATTTTCCGTAGGTATCCGTGGAAACTTGCTCGTCGCGAATCACGCGCGACGGCAGTTCAAGACCGCGCCATCGAATTCTCATATTATTCTCCTGTTCATAGCTCTGCCCGCATCAGATTGCGAAAGTTTACCGCCCCAACCGTTAGGGGCCATCTGTCTTTCGCCTCGCCGATACTGGGCGACTTGTTATTTATTTAACGTACCGATGATCCGGATTTGCCGGGGCATATTGCCGGGCGGCAATCACATAATAGGTGATTAAACGCGCCGTTTCTTGGGGGGACGGCAGCCGTTGTGCGGCAGCGGCGTTACATCCTCGATGCCAGTGATCTTCAACCCTGCGTTTTGCAGATTGAGGATCGCCTGCTCGCGTCCGGCGCCGGGGCCTTTTACCTTTACTTCGATCTCCATCATTCCCGCCTTTTTGGCGATCTGGGCAGCATTTTCCGCCGCCCGGCCAGCCGCATAGGGCGTGCTCTTACGAGCGCCCTTGAAGAAACCGCCCTTCCCGGCCGAGGCCCAGGCGATGGTTTCGCCGGCCGGATCGGTGATGGTGACTATTGTGTTGTTAAAGGTCGCCTTGATATGCGCGATTCCGCGCGTCACGCCTTTGCGAATCTTCTTTTTCTTCGCGCCGGCCTTGGCGCCTTGCGGCTTAGCTTGTTCACCCATGGCTTATCTCCGAAGCACAGATCATCCGGTCTTACGGCCGTCCCTGTGCGATAGTTATCAATGCTGGCTCGAACGATCGAGCGTGAAATGACCCTGTGAGGGTCCCTTGATTTACTTGTCCAGCTTACTTGCCCAGTTCCTTAACGCCCTTCTTGCCGGCCACTGTCTTACGCGGACCCTTGCGGGTGCGGGCGTTGGAACGCGTGCGCTGCCCGCGAACCGGCAGCGAACGACGATGACGATTCCCCCGGTAACTGCCGATATCGCGCAGCCGAGCAATGTTCTGCGTCTGGGCGCGGCGGAGGCCGCCTTCGACCAGATAATCGCGGTCCAGAATGCCAATGATCTTGGCGAGTTCCTCTTCCGAAAGATCCTTGGCCCGCCGCTGAATATCGATCCCCAATTCCTTGAGGATGACGCGGCTGTTCGTACGGCCGACTCCGAACAAATAAGTCAGGCTGATCCAGATTGGTTTGTCGGCGGGGATATCGACGCCGGAAATACGCGGCATAAAAGTTCCTTACTTAACCGAAGAAAACGAAGTTCCGAAAAGAATCCGCACGAAAAAAAACGTAAAAAGCGAAGGACTTGCCTGTAAAAAAATCGGCCGCTGACCGGCCCGCACCGGCTTACCCCTGCTTCTGTTTGTGCTTGGTATTCGTGCAAATCACGCGCACGATCCCCTTTCGGCGCACAATCTTGCAGTTCTCGCAAATTCGACGAACACTGGCTCGCACTTTCATCGCAATAATCCTCTGTCCGGTCGAAAAAGTGACCGGCGAATCGTAAATACTATCAGAAATAAAACTGGCCATCAAGTTTGTGCAATATTAATTCAAGCGATCTCCTGAACACCCCGCCGCAATCACCCCGTCGAAGCGACCGAAACAGGTGCCCGCCCATCCGTGAGAATATCAATTCCCGTATCCGTAATGGCCACAGTGTGCTCAAAGTGAGCCGCAGGCATGCGGTCGACCGTGTAAACCGTCCAGCCGTCCTTGTACAGATCTACATCCCGGCGACCCATGACCACCATGGGCTCCACCGCCAGGGTCATCCCTCTGCGGAGCGTGAAATCGTTACTGAGTTGCTCGGGACTTACGAAATTCGGAACCTTGGGCTCTTCATGCATGTCCCTGCCGATGCCGTGGCCCACAAACTCCCGGACGACGTTGTAACCATGTTTTTCCACATGGTGTTGCATCAATCGCGCAATGTCGGACCATCGCCGGCCGGGCTGCATGTGACTCAAGGCAATATCCAGGGTCTCCCGCGTGACATCCAACAGGCGTTGCAACGCGGGACTGATTTTACCGATCCCAACCGTGACGGCCGTATCAGCACAATAGCCGCTGAGGGAGAGGGCCAGATCCAGGGTAACAATATCACCCTCTTTCAGCGTGCGGGGGCCGGGAACTCCGTGCACCACTTCTTCATTCACGCTGATGCATGTATGACCGGGAAAGCCCTCACCCGGCTTGTAGGTGGGGTAGTTCTTGCTGAGGGCCTTTGCCCCCACTTTATCGAGTTCTACCTGGGCCAGATCATCGAGCGATTTTGTTGTTGCCCCCGCCACGGCCGCCTGGCGCATTTTCGTGAGGATATCCCACCCGATCTGGCCTGCCCGCCTCATCCGCTCGATCTCGAACCGGCTTTTAATGACGATGGGCATAATGCTGAATGTGATGCGTGCGATTGAAGGATGCGCCGGCCCCAGCCGTGGGCACTTTGGTCGTCAAAATCAATACTGACGGCCCTTGATGCGCTTGCCTTTGCCGCCCGAACCGCCGCTGAGGAATCCGCCATAGTTGCGCATCAGGAGGTTGGCTTCGATGCGCTGCACCATATCCAGCGCGACGCTGACGACAATAAGCAAGCCAGTCCCACCCAGGAACGAGGTAATGCTCTGGGGAATTTGCATCAGCGACGTTGCCGTCACCGGCACCACCGCGACGATGCACAGGAACGCGGCTCCGACGAAGGTGATGCGCATCATCACCTTCTCCAGATAATCGCTGGTGCGTTTGCCGGGGCGAAGGCCTGGAATGAAGCTGCCGTAGTCACGAAGCTGGTTGGCCATTTCCTTGGGCTGAAACTGAACCGTGGTCCAGAAATAGGCGAAGAAGTAAATCATGATCGCCTCGGTAATAACATTCAGATAATTACCGTACTGCATCTGGTTACTCAGCCATAAAACCACGCGATGGAACCCCCTCATGAGGTCTGATTGCGGTCCATTGCCGGCTGTCGTGTGGGTGGCGAGATAGGCGAACGCCGTGCCCGGGAAAAGCATCAGGGATTGAGCAAAAATGATGGGCATCACACCGCCGTGATTGACGCGGAGGGGTAGATATTGCTTGCCGCCGCCGTAAATTCGCCGGCCACGGGTGTGTTTAGCCTGTTGAACCGGAATTCTTCGCTGTGCCTGCGTGATGAGGATGGACCCGGTCACAACAAATACGAAGCAACCGATCAGGAAGATAATTTTCCCCAGCGTTATTTGCTTTGCCCCGGTCGTCTGGCCGGTCAGGGTTGTGCCGGCAATCAGTTCGCTGATTGCACCGGGAATACGTGCGACGATCCCGGCGAGAATGATCAAGCTGACGCCATTGCCAAGGCCATATTCGTCGATCTGCTCACCGAGCCACATGAGGAAGATGCTGCCGGTGGTGAGCGCGATAAGGCTCATGATCCAGAACGCCCCCGCCAGATGTTTTTGAAAAAGCGGCAGCAGGCTCGATTGCCCGGCGCCATTCATCGTGCTTAGCCAGAACGTGGCTTGCAGAATGCAGAGCGGCACGGTTGCGTAGCGGCTCCATTCCTGAATTTTCTTCCGGCCCGATTCCCCCTCCTTCTGCATCTTTTCAAGTGAAGGCACTACCGTGCCCATAAGCTGGAAAATAATGGAGGAAGAGATATAGGGCATGATGCCCAGGCCGAAAATGGTGCCCTGCTGAAGGTTTCCACCCGAGAAAAGGGCGACGTAATCGGCAAACCGGCCGGCCGCGCTATTGTGATCCTGCTTGCTGGCCATTTCAGCAACACGGTTCTGATCAATGCCGGGCAGCGGAACGTGATATCCAATGCGATAGATCAGCAGCATAAAGAAGGTGAAAAGCACCTTGTTCCGCAGCTCGGGAATTCGAAAGATATTCAGGAATGATTGAAACATGCCTGCACCAGGAAAAATAGGTGTCGGGACCGCGGCATCCTAGGCTCGCTCTGGCAGAAAAGCCGACTACGAACTTTCACCAGCGGGGGCCGCCGCGGGCTTTTCGGCGGATGCCGGGGCAGCGGCTTCCACGGGGGCATCGGCGACCTTGGCCTTTTTGACCTCGCGCGGAATGAATTTCTTCTTAGGCTTGGGGAATTCAAACATTTCCCCTTTGATATTCTGCGCCTGGCCACCGGCTGCCGTGATCTTCTCATGGGCTGATTTGCTGTACCAGCCGGCGATAATCGTCAGCTTTTTGGTCAGTTCACCAAGGCCCAGAATCTTCACGGGCTGGCGGCTGTTGGGCACCAGGCCCGCTTCCCGCAAGGCCGCGAGATCAACGACCGCGCCATTTTCGAATTCGTTCAGATCGGCAAGGTTCACGATGTGAAATCGGCGTTCGAAATCGCTGTTGCTGAACCCACGTTTTGGGAAGCGGCGGAAGATTGGAGTTTGGCCGCCTTCATAACCGCGCTTGATATAGGTGCCCTGGCGCGCCTTGGAGCCCTTGTTTCCACGACCGGACGTTTTACCGTGTCCACTGCTTTCGCCGCGACCTTTGCGGGTCCGCCGCTTGTTTCGCGGCGTGGTGGACGTGATGTCATGAATCATGCTCATAGTAGTCACCGGTCTAATCGAGATTACTTCAAATCTTTCAGTATGCGTCCAGCAACGCCACCTTAAGCGGAGATCAATTCGCCCGAGCCTTTGGCCAGCTTGACGCCACGAATCTGCTCGACCTGATCGACGTTATGCAGTTGTCGCAGGGCGGCGATGGTGGCTTTCACCAAATTCTTGGGGCTGGTTGAGCCGTACGCCTTGGTCAGAATATCCGTGATTCCCGCCAGTTCCAGGCAGGGCCGCACACTCTTGCCGGCGGTAACACCAGTGCCGGGCCGGGCGGGGACCAGCACAACCGTGCTGGCGCCGTTGGTTCCCTTGGCAGTGTGGGGAATGGTTGTTCCCTTAAGGTTCACCTTGAACATCTGTTTGCGGGCGTCTTTGGTTGCCTTTTCGACGGCCGGCGGCACTTCGTTGGCCTTGCCGTAGCCGATGCCGACGTTGCCACGACGATCGCCCGCGACAACCAACGCACCGAAGCTGAACGTTCGACCGCCCTTGACAACCTTGGAGCAGCGATAAATGCGGACCACGGAAGATTCCATGCCGCTTTCGTCGGTATTGCGATCGCGACCGCCGCCGCGTGACTGGCGACCGCCGCCGCCCTGACCACCGCGTCCACGGCCACCACCGCCGCCGCCACTGCGTCCACCACGTCCACCACCACCTCCGCCGCCACGGGAATCTCCCCCGCCTGCGGGGGCGGTTGATTCGGCCGGAGCAGTTGCCGCTGCGGGGGCAGCAGCTGGGGCTTGGGGAGCAGTGGGTTGTTCTTGTTCAGCCATAATTCGCTCGGTTTTCTGTTCGTCTCAAAAGCTCGATTAAAACTTCAATCCGCCCTCGCGGGCCGCATCGGCCAGAGCCTTGACGCGACCATGATACTGCCTTCCACCGCGATCGAAACAGACGGCGCTGACGCCGGCATCTTTCGCCTTCGCGGCAATGGCCAGCCCGATCTTGCGGGCCGCCGCCACATTGCCGCCGTTCTTCAGTTCGCCGCCGAGTGTCTCGGAATTGGTGCTCGCGACAGCAGCCAGTGTTTTGCCGGTGTAATCGTCGATGATCTGAGCGTAAATGTGCTTGTCGCTGCGAAACACGCTTAAACGCGGACGTTCCGCGGTTCCGAAGACGTTCGACCGCACCGACCATTTGCGGCGTTGCAACCGAACCTGCTTGAGTTTGTTTTTGTCGGCCATGGTTTTCGCCCTTAATTCGTTTCCTGACCTTACTTGGCGCCGGCGCCGGCGAATGCCTTGCCGGGCTTGATCTTGACGGCTTCGCCTTCATAGCGAATGCCCTTGCCCTTATAAGGCTCGGGCTTGCGGACACGCCGCACATCGCTGGCAAACTGTCCGACCAGTTGTTTGTCCGGCCCGCTTACATGAATCTTGTTTGCTTCGATCTTTACGTCAACGCCGGTTGGAATCGGAACGCTGATGGTATTGGCATAACCCACGGAAAGAACAACGCTCTTGCCTTTCATTTCCGCTTTGTAGCCGACACCCTGGATTTCCAGCGTCTTTTTGTACCCATTGATGACGCCCTCGACCATGTTCGCCAGCAGGGAGCGCGTCAGGCCGTGCAGGGCCTTGCTTTGACGCTGATCGTCCGGACGGGCAACAATCAACTCCTTCTTCGCGGCATCAATCGTAACGGTGATGAGCGAATGAACGCGGTGTTCAAGCTTGCCCTTGGGGCCTTCAACTTTTACCAATCCATCCGCTACCGCAACCTTGGCGGCGCCGATGGGAACTGGCTTTTTTCCAATGCGGCTCATGACGAGTCCTTCTCTTAGTCTCGATTAGCTTACGGTGCAGAGCAGTTCGCCGCCCACGTTTTCCTCGCGGGCCTTACGATCGCTCATGACGCCTTTGCTGGTGCTGACCACCGCGATGCCCATGCCGTTAAGAACGCGGGGAAGATCTTCAACCTTCCGATAGACCCGGCGGCCAGGCTTGCTTTCGCGGTCGATGTCGTGAATGACCTTGTCGCCGCTGAGGGAATACTTCAGCTTCACGCGAAGATGGCCTTGCTTGCCATCGTCGATGACGTCGTATTCCTCAATATATCCTTCATCCTTGAGAACCTGCGCAATACCGTTGCAGATCTTGCTCTTGGGGATCAGGACCATTCGGCGGCCGACGCGATTGGCGTTGCGAATTCGCGTCAACATATCTGCGATGGGATCTTGATTATTCATCGCCTTCTCTCTTGGGGTCTGCCCAGCGTCACTACCTGTATACGAGGCTCGAAATTCTTCTGGATCGATTTTACCAGCTTGCTTTTTTCAATCCCGGGATCTTCCCGGCCAAGGCCAACTCGCGAAGCATGATGCGCGAGACCTTAAATTTCCGCAGATTACCGCGCGAACGGCCCGTCAACTGACAGCGAAAGTGCGAGCGCGTCGGGCTTGAATCACGCGGGAGCCTGGCCAGCGCCGCGAAGTTTTTCGCCTTCTTCAGCTGCCGGCGAAGGTCGGCGTATTTCTTCACAAGCGCCTCGCGACGCTTCTGTTTGGTTATCCATGCGGTTGTTGCCATAACGATTCTCTTTTCTCAAACCCAGGGGGGAATTTCCCACCGGCTGGTTTATCGTGCGTCGGTCTCCGCGGTTCGGAAGGGGAAGCCAAACTGCCGAAGCAGCTCGCGGCCTTCATCAGCGCTGTCGGCGGTGGTCACCATGGTGATGTTCATACCCTGCTGAAAAGTCACCTCAGCCGAGTTCACTTCCGGGAAGACTGTCTGTTCAACGAACCCGAAATTATAGTTGCCGTTCTTGTCGAAACCATCGGGGGAAAGCCCGCGGAAGTCGCGAACGCGGGGGATTGCCAGGGAAATCAGGCGATCCAGAAATTCATACATCCGCCCGCCACGAAGAGTTACCTTCAGGCCGGTGTCCTGGCCTTCGCGAACTTTGAAGTTCGCGACGCTCTTTTTCGACTTGCACCGTACCGGCTTCTGCCCGGCGATGATGCCCAGTTCTTTTTCCACCTGGTCAATCTTCGCCTTCTCGCCACCTGTTGCCAGGCGGCCAACGCCCATGGAGATCACAATCTTTTCCAGCCGCGGAACCGCCATCACATTCTTGTACCCAAATGCCTGCTTCAGGCCCGGGATGACCTTCTCCCGATAGTGGATCAGCATGCGCGGTGTCGGGGCGGGGGCGGCTGCTGCTTCCTCGGCGCCGCCTTCGGCTTGCGCTTCGGCAGCCGCGGCCTTGGCCTTGCGTTCCTTCTTCTGCTGTTGCTGCTGCTGGCCCTTGGCCTTAGCGGCCTCGTGCTTATCGCCGTCGCCCTTGCCTTGTTTCTTTTTTTCTTCCGACATACTGGCCTCTAATTGCTGTCTAATCTGTTTCGTTCAGCGCTTACCTGGCCTTTTTGCCGATAATGCCCAGATCGCTGCCGCTTCCAATCGCGACGCGGTGCTTAACGCCATCGCGCATTTCAACCTTGGTCCGCGCGCCCTTTCCGGTGGACGGATCAACCGGCAACACGTTGCTGATGTGGATGGGCGCGTCCTTCTGAATACGGCCGCCCTGCGGGTGCCGCTGCGAGGGACGAACATGTTTCCACACGCGGTTAATGCCTTCAACAACAACGCGGTCTTTACTGGTCAACACGCGAAGCACGCGGCCAATCTGGCCTTTTTCCGCGCCCGCGATGACCATGACCTGATCGCCGGATTTAATGTGTCTTGCCATTTCTGTCTCGCAATTCAAACGTTCAGACCACTTCGCTGGCCAATGAAACGATCTTCATGAAATTCTTGTCACGCAGTTCGCGGGCGACAGCACCAAAGATGCGCGTGCCACGCGGGTTGTTTTCCTTGTCGATCACGACAGCGGCATTGCGGTCAAACCGCACATAAGAGCCGTCGTCGCGGCGGGTCGGCTGCTTGGTGCGAACGACAACGCAGCGGATGATTTCTCCCTGCTTGATTTCACCAGCCGGCAGCGACTTCTTGACCGCGCAAATGATCACGTCACCGACGTGGGCCACTTTGCGCTTGAACTTGCCCTTGCTGCTGCTGCCACGCAGCACCTTGATGCACATCGCCTGCTTAGCGCCGGTGTTGTCGGCGATGTCGACGTAGGTCTGTTGCTGAATCATCTCAAACTCTCCGGCTTACTTCAGTTGCCCGAAGGCGGCCAACGTGCCGCATTGCTTGCGCTTTTTTATCGCGCTTCGGGCGCTTTGCCTGTCATCACTTCTTCCGCCGACAACTGCACGGCCCGCTCGGGCGCCCGCGTTACGATACGCAGAAGGCGATGGTGCTTGGTTTTGCTCAGCGGGCGGCTTTCGGCGATCTCGACGGTGTCGCCTTCCTTCGCTTCGTTCTTTTCATCGTGAGCATGCAGCACCGTCCGGCGCTTCAGGTATTTGCCGTACTTGGCATGCTTGGTCTGATAGTTGACGACCACCTTGATGGTCTTGTCACCCTTATCCGACGCGACAACGCCCACAATCGTTCGAAGTTGCGCCCGTGTCGTATCTTCCG
Organism: Planctomycetota bacterium; assembly: GCA_030775485.1. Classification (GTDB taxonomy): domain Bacteria; phylum Planctomycetota; class Phycisphaerae; order Tepidisphaerales; family Tepidisphaeraceae; genus JALYJB01. Next base: position 37,446 of record JALYJB010000031.1, read on the forward strand.
GGGCCGCGATGGTTTTTGTTTCTGCCATTAATCTCTCAGTTGGGCTCTTTAGTTACTTGGCCGCGGCGACTTTCGCCGGCTCATTAGCTTTCTTGGCTGCGGCGGCAGTCTTCTCGGTGTCAATCACGCGCTGACGCAGCACGGTCTTCAATCGCGCGATGTCCCGTTTGGCTTTGCGCAGCTGAGTCGGGTCTTCCAGCTTTTCCGTCACCGATTGCGTGCGCAGCGTGAACAGGTGCTTTTGCTGTTCACCCAGCTCGTGATGCAGGTGAGCGGTTTCTTTTTCGCGAATCTCTTTCAGCTTCATATTGCGCCTCAATGCACTTGAGCCATCACCGGCCGCGGCTCCGAATCGATTTCTTATGCCACCGCATGTTTGCGGGCAACAAACCGGCACGAGACCGGCATCTTGTGAGCGACACGCGCCAAAGCGCGCTTTGCGGTCACTTCATCCACACCGCTGATCTCGAACATGATCGTTCCCGGCTTCACCACGGCGCACCAGTATTCCGGTTCGCCCTTGCCCTTGCCCATGCGGGTTTCCAGCGGTTTGCCGGAGACCGGCTTGTGCGGGAAAATGCGAATGAACGCGCGCCCTTCACGGCGCAGATAATGGCTGCAGGCAATTCGCCCAGCTTCAATCTGCTTGGCGGTGATCCATGCGGCCTGCAGCGATTGCAGACCGTATTCACCGAACGCCACGTAATTGCCGCGCGTCGCGTTGCCTTTCATCTTTCCCCGATGGCTTTTGCGGAACTTAACCCGCTTTGGCATCATGGGCATAGCACACCTCGCTCAAATCTCTGTCAGTTCACTACTCGTTGCGACGTTTTCATAACGTCGTTTACCGTCGGCCGCGGCGCGGGCCGCCACCGGGGCGAACATCTGTTTCCAGGACTTCTTCACCGTACATGCCGCGATAGATCCACGTCTTCACGCCAATGGCGCCGTACGTTGTAAATGCAATCGCGTAGCCGTAGTTCACATCCGCCTGCAATGTCGTCAGCGGAACCGAGCCAACGGTCGCCTTCTCATTGCGGGCGATTTCCGCCCCGCCCAGCCGGCCACTCACGCTGATGCGAATGCCCTTGGCGCCCGCCTGCATGGTGGCGTCCATGCGCATCTTCATCACGCGGCGAAAGCTGGCGCGCTTCTTCAACTGCTCGGCGATCATCTCCGCAACCAACTGGCCGTTGAGATCGGGATTTTTAATTTCAATGACCTTGATCGGCGCGACTTTACGCTTGATCAGGTCTTCCAGCTCCTCTCGGAGCTTATCAACTTCAGCCCCCTTGGGTCCGATGACCAGGCCCGGCCGCGCTGTCTTGACGGTAACCGTCACTTCTTCGCGGGTACGCTCGATCAAAATTTCACTGACCGCGGCAAATGGAGGCCGGCGGTTGAGCTTGGCGTCAATGTGCCGACGGACTTTGAAGTCCTCAACCAGGAAATCGCCGAAGGCGGATTTAGGCGCGTACCAGCGGCTTTTCCAGTCCTCTGTAATCCCGGTGCGAAACCCGATTGGATTAACCTTCTGACCCATAATCGTCCTTCATTCTGCGGGAATCAAAAATCAGCTTTCCCGTTCGTCCAGCGTTACCACGAGATGGCTCGTGCGCTTCAAAATCGAATATGCCTTGCCACGATCCTTCGGCATAAAACGCTTGATGACCGGCCCTGGATCGACCCAGCATGCCTGCACATACAGCGCGTTGCGCGACCGAACTTCCTGCTCAGCCGCGTTGGCCACCGCCGAGCGGACGACCTTTTCGATCATCCCACTGGCGCGCTGCTTCGAAAAACGCAGCATGGTGATTGCGTCATCCACATCGCGGCCGCGAATCAGGTTCATCAGCAGCCGCGCCTTACGCGGCGCGATGCGGGCAAACCGATGTTTTGCTTGAAATGCCATAAAAACTCCTGCGCCAACCGATTCACTTTCTGATCAGCAAGCCGCGTTCGCCTTCCAATTACGCCGGCGCTCCGGGCGTTGTCGCCTTCTTGCCGCTATGGCCCTTGAACATACGGGTCGGCGAAAATTCACCGAGCTTGTGGCCGACCATGTCTTCCTGAACAAAAACCTTCAGGAACTTGTTCCCGTTATGAACCTCAAACGTATGACCCACGAATTCGGGAATGATCGTGCACGCCCGCGCCCAGGTCTTCAGCGTTTGCTTCGCTCGGTTTTCATTCAACTTCGACACCTTGCGGTAGAGCTTCTCATCCACATAGGGGCCTTTTTTTGAACTTCTGCTCATGGTCGCATCCAGATAGAGACTACAAACTCAAGCCAATTCAAGACTCATTTAACTACTAGTTATTCACCGTCTGCGGCCGCTGCTGATGCGTGCCGAATTTACGTCGACGCAGGATCAGCTTTTCGCTGTTCTTACGCGGATTGCGGGTGATTCCACCCTTGGAAGGCACACCGGTCTTGCTGACCGGATGGCGTCCGCCGTTGCTGCGTCCTTCACCACCACCCAGCGGATGGTCAATCGGGTTCATCGCCTTGGCGCGGGTATGAGGCCGTTTGCCCATATGCCGGCTTCGGCCCGCTTTGCCGATGCTCACGTTGATCCAATCGAGATTGCCCAACTGGCCAATCGTCGCGCGGCAGGCGCTGCGAACGCGCCGCATTTCGCCCGAGGGAAGAATAATGACAGCCCATTCGCCTTCGCGAGCTCCCAGCCGACCGACGCTGCCAGCCGTGCGAATCAGCTTTCCGCCCTGCCCAGGATTCATTTCGACGTTGTGAATTTCCAGGCCGGTCGGGATGTTCGCCAGCGGCATGCAATTGCCAAGATCCGGGGCAGATTCCGGACCGCTGAAAACCTTCATGCCTGGCCGCAGGCCGTTGGGGCACAGAATATAAGCTTTCACGCCATCTTCGTATTTGATCAAAGCGATATGCACGCTGCGGTTCGGATCATATTCAACCGATTCAACGTTCGCGGGGATGCCATCGCGGCTATTGCGCTTGAAATCGATAATGCGATACAGACGCTTATTGCCGCCACCCGTATGCTTGGTCGTAATCACGCCATGATGATTGCGGCCGCTCGGACGGCGCTGTCCAACCACCAGGGATTTCTCCGGCGTGAACTTGGTGAGCGCGGTCTTGTAGTCAATGACCGAGCCGGCGCGGCGGCCAGGGGATGTCGGGTTGTAAAATTTAATCGCCATGTTGGTTTCCCAAACGAGCCTGTGTATTCCTGCTCGAAATTAATCCGACTTCGTAAATGAACCCGTCTAGAACAAATCGATCCTCGAATTCGGGTCCAGCGTCACAATCGCACGCTTCCATTCACTGGTCTTGGCCGTTTTAAAACGGGATCGGCGCGGCTTGCCTTTGCGATTCATGGTTCGCACATCCACAACCCGCACGTTGTAAATCTGCTCGACCGCCTTGCGAATCTCCACCTTGTTGGCCGTTCGCGCCACCTGAAACGCATAACAATTACGCGTCTCCTGCTGGTGCGTGCTCTTTTCAGTCACCAGCGGCTTCACGATCACATTCATGTTGTCCATAAATCACCTTGTCACGATTCGCATCGCCTTGCACTCACGATCAAAGCTCAAGCCAAGAGCTGCTCCAGGCCCGCTTTGGTCATCAGGAGTGTCCGGTTCTTCATGATGTCCCAGGCATTCAGCTGGGCCACCGTGGTCAACGTCGTGCGATCAAGATTGCGCGCTGATCGTTCGATTGACTCGTCGCGGCCATTCAGGGCCAGCAGACAGGTCCGGTCAATTCCCAGCGCCTTATAGACGTTCGCCATCAGCTTGGTCTTGGCCTCGGGAAGCTTGAGGTCAATCAAAACACGCACATCGTTGCTCTGCAGCTTCATCAGAATCGCGCTGTCACGCGCCAGCCGGCGGGCCTTTTTCGGAAGCGCCAGGCGCCAGTCTTTCGGTCGCTTCTGTTTCGCATGGCCGCCGCCCTTTTTGATCGGGTTACGGATGCCGCCGGTTCGTGCGTTGCCGGTGCCCTTCTGGCGGAACACTTTTCGGGTTGCGCCAGCAACTTCGCCGCGCGCGAGTGTTTGAACGGTGCCCTGCCGCTTGTTGGCGTGATACGCAACCAGCGCCTGTTTCAGCAGGTTGCGACGGACCTCACCGCCGAGCTTGGCCTCGTCAACCTGAAGGCTCTCAACCTTCGTTCCGTTCTGATCAAATATCGGGACTTCGATCATGGCTTGGCCTCAAAGACGCGGCCGTTTGGGCCGCTGCCAGTTACTCAACTTATTCTTACTTGGCTTCTTCCAGACGTACCTTGGCCGTCACGGCCCGGCGCACAAAAAGGAGCCCGCCATTGGGTCCTGGCAAAGCTCCTTTAATCAGCAATAAATTCTTTTCCGAATCGATCTTCACCAACGGATGATTTCGCGTGGTGAGGCGATCCATGCCCATGTGGCCACCCATGCGCATGCCCTTTTTGGGCTTGCCGCACTGGCCGCGCCACGTGGCGCGCGACGCGATCGAACCGGGCGAGCGATGCTTACGTTCAGTGCCGTGCGAAGCCGGCTGGCCACCGAAATGGTGACGTTTCATGACACCAGCAAAGCCCTTGCCCTTGCTGGTGCCGATCACGTCAACAAATTTAACATCGTTGAAAATATCAACCGCGACCTTCGCGCCCGCGGTCAGCGTCGTCGCTTCTTTCAGGCGAATTTCTTCGAAATGCCGCTTGGGACCAATGCCCGCTTTGGCGGTGTGCCCAATCAACTGAAATGTGCTGTGCTTGGCTTTGCAATCGTCGTAACCAAGCTGGACGGCATAGTAGCCGTCGGTTTCGACCGTTTTAATTTGCGTCACATGGCAGGGCCCGGCAGCAACGACGGTCACGGGCACAACTTTGCCCTTCTCATCGTACACGCGGGTCATGCCCACTTTCGTACCCAACAATGCTGGTGTCATAAAAATTCAGAAAGAGGAGTGCCATCCAGTACAGCAGATGAAACTCTTATCCGACCTCAAAGAGACTCAAACCTGATCGAAACATTCACTGCAAAACGAATCCGACAAAATCTACCCGTGACACGCGGCCCTTTCAGGCAATCGGGTTCTTGGTTGAACCCCGCGGTCTCGAATATCCAACAAAAACGCCCCATTCATTGCATGGGGCGCGTGTTCAATAAAATTAAGCCTTGATCTTCACAAAAACACCAGCCGGAACAACAAGGCGATTGAGGGCTTCGACCGTACGCGCCGTGGGTTCGAAAATATCGATCACGCGCTTATGGGTCCGCATTTCAAACTGTTCACGGCTTTTCTTATCAATGTGCGGGCTTCGCAGCACGGTGTATCGCTCGATGCGGGTCGGCATCGGAATCGGACCGCAAACCCGCGCATTGGTGCGCTTCGCGTGTTCTACGATCTCGCGTGCCGAGGCATCAAGGGCACGATGATCGTACGCTTCCATTCGAATCCTGATTCCACCTGTCGTGCTCATTCCAAATCACCGTCTACAATCTTATTCCTGCGGCCTTCAATGCTATTAATCCCCTAATTACGGGTTTGTCCGCAATCAGGGGAAGGACGGGGAAGCTTACGGACCGCCATCATCTTGTCAAGGCGTGAATTTCGCGATTTTTTGTTTGCCATAGGCGCGTCGGCGATTACCCGTGGGCGCCTATTTCAAGGAATAAACCGTGCCGGCAGGCGTCTTAATTAAGAATGTCTCAACCTCGAGACCGTGGGTGGTTTTTTGGGGGTTTGCGAAAGCCGATTTAGTGAATAGTCCGATGATTCATGAGGATCGCCGGATGCTTTGCATAGCCATCGGAAATTTTCGGAGAGGGAAGAGAGAAAATGGGCAATTCGTATGTCTGGAAGAAGGCTCACGTCCGCAGTAGTAAAAACAGGGAAAAACGAGAGCAATTTCTTGAAAAATCCTTTGTTCAAACCGCCCATATGGTCGAAGCCCTCGAAGCGCGCCAATTGCTTTCGACGAATTTGCTTCAATCACACAACGATTCTTCCAACACGGGAGGGAATCTCTCGGAAACCATCCTCAATCAATCGAACGTCAACTCATCGTCGTTCGGTAAGATTTTCTCCGACAATTTGGATGGGCAGGTCTATGCCCAGCCGCTTTACCAGTCATCAGTCAACATCACCACCGGTCTCAATCAAGGCGTGCATAATGTTGCCTACGTCGCTACCGAAAACGACAGCCTGTACGCCATCGATGCCGTGACCGGCACTGTCCTCTGGAAGGATAATTACCTGGGCCCTGGGGTAACAACCGTCCCCTTCGCAGACGTTGGAACAACAGATTTGACCCCGGTGATCGGCATCACCAGCACGCCGGTGATAGACGCTAGCTCCAATGTTCTTTATCTGACCGCGAAAACCGAGGAAACCCGAAATGACGGGCTTCACTTCGTATACCGCCTGCATGCCGTCAACCTTTCCAGCGGACAGGACGCGCAAAGCCCCGTGGTCATTGCCGATACACTGGTCCAAAATACATCCGATGAATTCAATATTAATAACTACACCTTCGTCAGCGGCCCTAGTGTGATTGGAACCACCGCGGACTCCGTGGTGGGAAATGACGGTATCAACCGTGTTCACTTCAACGCTCAAACTCAGTTCAATCGCGTTGCATTAACTCTAGTCAATGGCGTCCTTTACATCGCCTTTGCCTCTCATGGTGACAACGGCTATTACCACGGCTGGATTCTTGGCTACAACCCAACTAATCTCAATCTGGTCGCCGTCTTCAACGACACCCCCAACGGCGAACAGGGCGGCATCTGGCAATCCGGGTCGGCCATTGCATCCGACGCCCAGGGCAACCTCTTCGTCAGCTCGGGAAACGGAACGTTTGGCACCACGATGGATGGCAATGGTTTCCCCGCCAACCACAATTTCGCCGATTCCATAATCAAACTATCCGTCGATCCGAACTCGAGCTCCACCAATCAAAACGGGAACGGTTGGGGACTGAAAGTCGTCGACTATTTCACCCCGTTTAACCAGTCGTCGCTCGATCAGCAGGATCTGGATTTAAGTAATGATGGCGTCCTGTTGCTGCCGGATTCAGTCGGTAGTGTTTCCCATCCGCATCTCCTGGCTGTCGCCGGCAAGCAGGGCATTCTCTATCTCCTCGACCGCGATAATCTGGGCCATTTCAACACCGATCCCAATGCGACATCCAATCCCAACGACCTGCAGGAAGTAACCCTTCCGGACCAGTCGTTCAGCGCAACCGCCTATTTCAACGGAACGATCTACATTGGCGTGCAGGATAATGCGATGGAAGCCTTTGCTATTTCAAACGCTCAGCTCAACCCAAGTCCCACCGAAACACCGGATACTTTTCAATTTCCTGATTCCGCGACCTCCATCTCCGCCAACGGCTCAGCGACAAATACCGCGATCGTTTGGGAAATCGCCCACAACAGTTCTTCCAGCAGCGAGTTGCGCGCTTATCCCGCGAACAACATCGGCGCCGAGCTTTACACCAGCGCGCAAGCACCCAATTCTCGAGATGACCTTGGGGTTTCCTCCAAGTTTTCCATGGCCACCGTGCTCAATGGAATGGTCTACGTGGGAACCAACGGCGGTCTGGTCGCCTATGGGTTGTTAGCCAATTCACTGAATGCTCCGACGAATCCAGCCGCATCGGCGCTGGGGCCCAATCATATTCAAGTGACCTGGACACCTGATCCCCAGACCAACCCCAGCGGATATCAGATCGAGCGCTCAACCGATGGAAGCACCAATTGGGTTGCGATTGGGACGGTCGATGCCACCACCACCACCTTTGACGATACAACTGTCGGAACCGCGCAAACCTGGTTCTATCGGGTCAGAGCGGCCAGTGGAACAAATTTGTCAACCGCCAGCAGCAACGCCCAGGCAACCACCCCCGCGAGCTTTGCCACACTCAGCGGCAGCGTCCTCACTATTACCGGAACCAGCAGTGACGACACCATCACACTCAACAGCAGCAACGGCTCGATCACCGCGCAGGTCAATGGATCAACTTCCCAACCATTTGGCATCGGGCAGGTCACTTCGATCGTTGTTTTGGGCTTGGCGGGCAACGATAGCATCACCGACAGCATCACAGACCCCGCCGCGCCCGGAGCGTCAATCAACGGCGGCCCCGGCAACGACACCATCATCGGCGGCCCGGGGAATGACACACTCGTCGGTGGCGCGGGCAACGATCTCATCTTCGGAGGCTTCGGAGACGACAGCCTCTACGGTGGCTACGGTGACGACACCCTCTACGGCCAGGGCGGTAGCGACACCCTCAACGGCGGTAGTGGCACTAACTTGCTTATCGGCGGGCCGGGCGGTGATTACCTCATCAGTACTGGTTCCGGCGACACCCTGAATGGTGGCGCCGGCAACGACACGCTTGTCGGCGCTGGCGCTGGCGCCGCTGTCCTCAATGGGGGGCCGGGCAACGACCTGATCTTTGCCCACAACAGCTTCGCCGACACCATCTACGGCGGCGGTGGAAACGACACCGCACACATCGATCAGGGCCTGGATCTCATTCCCAACAACGATGTTGAAATGATCCTGACCAACTGATTTTACCACCCCCTTCAAAAATCGGGTAGGAGGGGGCCTCTCGGCCCCCGTCCTCCCACACCACCGGACGTACTTTGCGTATCCGGCGGTTTCTTTCAACCGTTTAACTGAACGTATCTTTGTAACAGGCTTACAAGTCCCTGTGATTCAAGCCACACGCCTTCGCTTCCTCCCTCGCTTCCTTCAGATTCGACCTCGCGCCCCACACCCTTGCTTAGACGGACGGTTCCGCTCATTACGGCCCGTAGAGGACTTTCACCTCCTAAACACTCGACATGCGTGGC
>JALYJB010000032.1 GCA_030775485.1 Planctomycetota bacterium
TGGATCACCAGTCGATACAATTACGAGCCGTAACGATCTTCAAGTCCAAGCACCCCCTTGGACTTCCTCCCGTAACTCGGGAGCACGAGCCCCGGTCCCCCCGCCGGGGCTTCCTTATTCAAGCGGGGAGAACAATCAATCCTGAAATTCAATACCGGACTTCCACAACACCCGCTCGATTCTTCTGGCCATAGTGGCTCGTGAATATCGATTGGCCCGCATGCGCACGGCTTGCTCGACGTACACCAGGATGAGCAACTCAATCTGACTACCTGTTTCGTTAGTGAAGAGGTCGGCAGCAATCTGTTCTGCGAGCTTCCGGCGGGTCGATCGAGTTCGGCGCTTGGCTTTCCCTATACGTTGAATCTGGTTCATCGACGTATTTTAAGGACGCAAATGCCGCGTAGAAATGCAACCTGATTTTGTCTCAACTGATCAAAAGGCCGCGGCCAGGTCTCGTGAATCAGACTTGCAGCCGCCGGGGTCTGATAAAATATCATTTCAATATCAGCGTGAATTGAATAGACAATTCAATGCCTCTTTAGAGAGCTCCTGGGCTGACCTGTTCCTGAAGCTGGCGATGTGGCAGAGTCGCGGTTTTAGAAACTGAAAGTCAGTAACCGCGCAATCCCACACAGCACAAGTTAGTCCCGCGCATCGACAACGACACTTAAGGCCACGGATGCGTTGGAATCGGGATGGGACTCGCCGGGACCAATGTCGCGACAGAGACGTGTGGCCAAGTTAGTCCGGCGAAGTTGAGCATCACGGTCTGGGTGTACTGGATCTGCGTTGTTCTGAATTTAATCTTAATTGGGCTAGGAATCGCCTTCGGCGGCGTAACGGTGAAAGACGGCGTCGGTTGCCCAATTACGCGCTGTTCGGGACGCAGGATCAGCGGGGGCTGACCAGGATGGAAGATCGGGATCACGATCGTGTGTTCAACCTTTTCAATATAAAAGGTCGCGGACATACTCAACACTTGTGCGTTGGGTTGCTTGGGTAACGGCTGCGTGACATCGCCGATGAGGAACCCGATATTGTCCGCCCCGCCGCCGATCAGCGGCGGTACGGGCGGTGGCGGAGGCGGCGGCAATGGCGGCGGTAGCGGCTGTGGTGGGATTGCGACGTCAATCTGGGTATATCCAATGATCGTTTGGTGTGCGATGGCGTCGCGTAGAACAGAATTCGGATCGTCGAGCATAGCCTGCGTGATTGAACCGGCTGCGATGAAACTGGTTAGATCTTGCGGGATGCGCAGCGTGCCGTTGTTGGTGGCTGTCTGACTGTCGAATCTAAACTTGGCACCGTTTGGCGTAAAGAACGGTGTGATGTCAACAGCGGGGATGTTCGGTGGACCGTTGTTCTCCTTTGCAGTGCCTTGCGCCTGAATTGTCGTGCCATGCGGGATCGAAGCCATCCGCACCACGGTTTGTTCCGCTTGGTTAGGTATGCTGGTGGCGGGAACTACCATCCACAATCCAGGCTCTACGTGAATGCCGACGGGGTGACCTGGAATCGTGATGTCCTGAATGGTTTGCAGATATGACAAGCCGTTAAGCTTGATATCTTCCTGTGTGCCGGAACCGCGATTGGGCACGGTGCCAAGGCTGTCGGTAAACGTAAGGCTCTCGGAAGTGAGGTTCAACTCCAGGACGTTGTCCTTGGGGCTCAGTGAGGTCACTGGGCCGGGCATGGCCGTCGGAGTCTTTTGACTATTCGGGCGGAAAATGGTGTTGAAGCCATTCCCCATCCAGCTGCCCGCGAACCCAGCGATCGGGCCGAGACTGGGATTGGTCAACAGATGCAATACCCCCCGATGGGGTATCGAGGGAACAGCGCCGAACTCAAAATCTTTGGGAAGTGAGATGCCGGCCAGTTGTTTATCCGCATCGCTCATAATACCCGCCTTCAACCCCACTGGGGAAATGTAAATCGAGAGAACGTAAACAGGTAACGACTAGCCCCCAAACAGCAGCCCCGCGTTGCCACCCCATGAATCATTTGTAGTCTAATCCAACCAAGGCATGTGGCAAAAAATATTGTTTGCTTGCGACAGGCAGTTGCGCGGATCGGGACAACCACAGCTAAGTCCGCATGTCCCTAAACACGCCTTCGCCACCCGGAGAGGATCTAACGCAGGAAAGGCTTCTGCCCAATGTGCCTCAGGTAATAAGAACAGTTAGACGCGCAAAGGAAACCTGAGCGGGGAAGCTGACCGGCTTTATCGCGGCGTCATGCCTCCGGCCCCAGCGGGCGCATCGCAAGAACCGCGAGATTTTAGGCATGGAATTTTATTGCCTGAAAGATCAGCACTGAAGGGACATCGTGAGGGCTTGCCAGTCGCAAATAGAAATATCCGACACCCGCAAGCCCGAGCATCAGTCCGGGGGTTTCGCTGCCGGCGTTAACACCGCAGGGCCATGGTGAGCGAGTGTCAACGCGCGATGATGAAGGTCTTAAAGTAGCGGCGGGCAGACGAGCCCACCAACCACGAGGCACCCGGTTATTCAATGCATTTCACACGTTCCAACTCGCGTTTGAGGATCGCTTGCGAAAGGGCAACGGTTTTTGGATCAACTTGATGCGGGCAGCTTCCCAGCACCCTTCTTGGTGCGAACCAAAGTGAAGGCCAGCCAACGCTCATTGGCTTCGCAGTCAAATCTATTGCCTTAGGGAAGGCTGGGTTGTGGGCCTTACGCTGTTTAGTTTGTCGGAAGCGTCGTCCAAATTCTTGATCAGGTTTTCACGAATGGATCTTGAATCAACATTTTGGTTAACCGAAGCCTGCATCAGCTTAATCCGGGCTTGAAGCTTTTCGGCGACATCTGAACTGGCTTGCGATGGGTCCACCGCGATCGCGTTCACCGTCTGAGTGACGTTCGCGACCGCCGTCGATTCCGTTTGGGTTTGCTCCAGGCCCGTTCCTGCCGGGCGCTCGACGACTTCGCCGCTGACGCGCATCACCAGCATCTGAAAATCAGGATCCTTGGCCCTCGCGCCGGGATTTCTCAGAAAGGCGATCAGGTGCGCCGAATCATTCGGGAAATTGTGCGCCTGGAGCCACGCACCGATTGTGGCATCACCATCGGAACTCGCGCTGCCGCTGTCGGCATCGAAATAATTATTTTCAAGACTCCACGCCTTCAACTCCTCTTCGGCGACGGGACTATTATTCAGCCAATCGGAAATATTCTGAACCACCAGTTTCGAATTCAAGCGCGTCTGCGTGGAAATTGGCCTGTCTCCCAGTCTGCCGGCGAAATCCACGGGGAAATCCACCGCCAGGAACCCGATCACCAAGGGTCTGTCGAAAGTCTCATCCATGCTAACCGAGGTTGACGTGACATTTGAGAATTTGATGGTCCCGCCGGCCAGGGGCGCGTTGGCCGTCGGAGAGGGGTTACCTCCCGGAGAAGTTGAGGATTGCGTTGCCGCGGTTCCACCCGTAAGCCCGTTATTGAGGGCGGCGACCACCGCCGGAACATCGGTGGATGGATTGCCGGTATTGGATAGCAGCGTCAGGTTCTTTGGAACACCCAGATCAACCTGCCCGGCGAGCTGGCTTCCATTCCTCACTGTCACGCTCACCTTCTTCACGAAATAGACGCGGGTCACCATTCGGAGATAACTGTATTGCAGACTGTAAGTTCCGTCGGCGTTTCTGTTGTACAGGGGTTTGTATTTGGCAAGTAATTTAGGCTTTAGCAGCAACCAATCGTTCAATTGATCGACCAGATCTGATTCATCCATCCCATAGGTGTATGCGTCGCCCAACGTGACCGTTGCGTCGGCATGGCTGCTGCCAAGCACGCCCAGTGCCAGCGGAACACTCTGGATGGGAATTCCCGCGCTGAAGCCCGCCGCTGTATCGACCGTGAACGTGTAGGACGGAAAGCTGCCGCGCGGCGCGATTGACCAATTGTCAGCTGGACTGGCGGACCCCGGCGCGGGGAGGGAAGCACCGTCCTTTCCGAATTGCCAAAGCGAGGGAATTTTGCTGGTATCTGAAACACCGTAATTATCACTGTAGAATTTATTGAAGCCCGTGATCCCGATGCGACCGACCTGATGAGTCAGGGGCAGAAACCCTTTTTCATTGTAGGTTTGGATTTCATCTTCAATCGGCTGCTGAACGATAAACAAATCTCCCACCTGAAGATCTTCCGTCAACGGATAGGTCGGCAACACTTGGCTGGCCCGAATGGTCAAACACCAGTTCTTGGCGACAGCCGACAACAATTGGTCCTTTTGCGAGGACGCGGAACAACCGGCCATCCAAACCAATAAAACGCAGCTCCACCAAACCCGATTGACTGCTGACGTGCGGCCCCATGCGCTAACCATGATTGATCTCCTCGCTCCAAGTTAGAAAAACCCCAGACGCTCACGCGACGATCCGGACGTAAGCATCTATTGCCGAAAAGATGATAATTGATGGCTATGATAGACCGCAATCCGTAGGCACCAAATTTATGTTAATTTGTCCACAGGACCGTCAACGACTGGGTGCACCAATAGTTGTTCGCTGAAGTCCAAGGCGCATTTTTCTTTGTAACGAATCGATCAGGTCATGTTGTTGTCATGAAATGGCATCTTTCGATCGAAATGCCTTTGTGACTTATCTCACCTATCGGCCACCAAAAAGGTCGTCATGCAGACGTTGAATTCCGGCAGTTCGCTCCCAAACCAGGACCCGAATGGACTCACGCCAGATCCGAAGTTCGCGATCGGATCCCGCAAATATTCGGCGCGAGAAATGCCCCGGCTAAGAGACCGGCCCCGGGATTTGGCTAAAATGGCGTAACTAATTTCTCCGCGCTGGCATCGGCGGAACGCTGCCTCATGATCCATGTATGAGCCACATCAGCAGCTTTGGCCAATATCAGCAGATCATCGGCTCCGAAACTGGCGCTTTCCTTCCAGTTGTTGTCGCCGTCCTTATAGGAACGGTTGAACGTGACGCAGTAGAGCGGGCGGCTGGCGTTGCCGTTGTCCACGATGTTGCGCCAGATCGCGGCACGGACAGAGCCATAGCGGATGGTTTGAACCGGACGATTCGCCGCCTTCTCGGTTCTGTTCGGATTGTTCGTTGATTGCGCCATATCACACCTCCATTTTGAGTGGGTTCATTCAGGTCATGGCGGCCGCAAGAGAATCCAGTTCTTCCGCCGTTCCACATACAATGCGCTCACACACGGGCACGAACTCGGCCACGCCGAATTGTTTGAGGAATCCGATCCGCGGCTCTCGTGCCAAGCCCCGCTCTGTCGCAATGCGCACGGCCTCGTCGTAGGTCGGCAACGCCGGCGCGATCGCATCGTGCGGCCGGATATCCGCCAAGTCCATAAGAATGGTCACCACTTGAATCATGGTCGGTGACGATTGCCGCTTTAAAACGGCGAAGGTCGCGGTGGCGGCGATCATGGTTGCTCCTTGGGCGCTGGCGCCACTGAAGGCGCGGCGGGCTGGCGGGGAGTGCGCGATCGGGCCTTGAGGCCGTACTTGGCGACTTGGAATTCACGGTCGCCATCCATGAAACGACGGGCCATTTCGCGCAGTAGATCGGATTCCGACACGTCCGCGCCATACGCTTGCTTGTAAAACGCCTTATAGCGCTCCAGGTCTTGAGCCAGTTGGTGATTGATTTCTACAGTCAACTTCACGCGAGTCGTCTGGTGGAACGGATGCAATGCAATCTCAGGCATGGGTATCTCCATCAGCGTCAAGGGACATACGGTTCCAGGATCATGTCTTTGTTCACGAGGACGCGCAGGGGCCAGCCCTGGCGGATGGTGATGGTCGGCTGCACGTCGAGTTCGCGGTCAATCACTTTCTCGCCGATCCGATTGACTTGTTGAGCCACGGTATCGCCAACCACGTCTTGGCCATTGTTGCCGCTGCTGCTATTGGGATTGCGAGCCAGGTTACCGCCATAGGCGAGGGCCGTGGTCAGTGCCGTCGCTTCCGCCAGCTTGTCCAGGTGGTAATCGACCTTATCCTGTAGTCCGGCTTGTCCGGCTTCATCCGTCCCCGGCATTCCGTCCAGCACGATCGAGTTGCCGTTGGGGGAAATCAGCCGTTGCCAGACGACGAGCGCTCGGTTTTGGCCGTTGGTGACAAGGCTCTGATATTTGCCAAGCAGCTTCGAGCCTTGCGGAATCAATAGGTAATTGCCGGTGACGGTATCGTAGACGTTCTCCGTTACTTGGCCGATCACTTCTCCGGGTAGATCAGTGTTGATTGCGGTGGTCCACTGCTGGCGCATCACGACGGGATCGAGCGGACGCTCACGCACCAGATGCACGACTTCGGCAACAAAGTATCCCACCTGGGCTGTCGCCGGTTGATACGGCGCGCTGGCCAATGTGATCCGACCCGGCATCCCAGCCTTGTCCACTTCCACGACGTAGGTGGCGACTTGCTTCTTGACGCCCAGGACGACGGCGCCGCTTGTGGAGATCAACGCGATGGCCATCGACGCGAACGCGATGTATCGCCAGTTGCGGGCTTGCACGCGCGCCGACCGCCATTGGCTGCCGCAGCTAAACTGGCGCGAGGAATGCTCAGAAGTGCCAGCACACCCGCGATTGCAGGCGCGACAATCGAACGTCGATTGCGAACGAAGGGTCGACTGTTCATGATTTGACTCCTTGTTAGTCCACAACTCGTCGGATCACTTGATCCATCACGATGTCATGGCTGGTATGCTTTATACCGTACACTTGCCTAACGAGGAAGTCAAGAAAAATGTTCGTTGTCTGTTTGGGTTGGCCTATATGATGCGGAAAACGTTCGGGCGGGAGAGGCGTTCGACAGCGGAATTGAAAGGGGGTTGGCCTGAGCATGGCCGCACGTAAGTGCGTTCCAATGCCGCAATTTCGGCATGAAATCTAGTCGCACATCTTCGCTTCGTTGGGACGGTGGTGGGAGTCAATCTCGCGAATGCCTCACTGCGGTTTGTGCCGGATGAGAATGTCTATTCTTCGTCCCGCGCTCCAGAACCGATGCGCTCGCGATGCTTGTGCGCCATTGCCGCGCGTTCGTCTCGGCTCGCATCCAGCCAATGCAGGATCAATGCCTCAATCACTCGCTTTGGGTTCGCCAGGTGCGTTGCACAGTCCTCAAACGCCTCAAATAGCTTGGTGTCGAAGCGGTAGGTCCGTTGGACCGTCTTAGGTTTGGGCTCCTGCTTCGACGCGCTGCGGTTTGATCGGGGGCTGGCCATAGCGTGGTATTTTAGGTAAAATGCGATGGTATGCAAGATACCAAATGGTAAATTTGAAGTTGTTTGGTAAACATGGTCCCCTCGGAGGCGGCGTTGAGAATTACTGGACTGGTTCACGAGTAGTGGCATGGAGTAAAATTCTCTGTACAATGTGCCTGTAGATGCCGATAAATACAGACGGATGGTACAACCATGCGAACGGCTATGCTTACAAAAACCCATAACGGCAGCAACGCAGAGCGGCAGATCGTGAAGCTGGTCCGACGCAAGGGCCTGCTCCGCGCCCGCGACCTACGGCCGCTCGCCATTCCCCGACGGCACCTGACCCGTCTGGTCGCGGAGGGCGTGCTGCTACGATCCGGTCGTGGAATTTATGCGCTTGCGGATGCCGCCGCCAGCGAGCATCGGTCGCTGGCCGAAGTCTGTGCGCGGGTTCCGGCCGGAGTGGTCTGTCTTCTTTCGGCGCTTCGCTTTCACAGCCTAACGACACAAAACCCGTGGGAAGTCTGGCTGGCGATCACTCCGGCGAGTCGAAAACCGCGTATCGACCATCCTCCGGTTCGCATCGCTCGATTCTCCGGATCGGCGTTTCGCGAAGGCGTGGACCACCATCGCATCGAGGGGGTGGACGTCAAAGTTTACTCGCCTGCCAAGACCGTCGCCGACTGCTTCAAGTATCGCAACAAGATCGGCATCGACATCGCCATTGAAGCACTCCGCGATGCCTGGGACAAACGCGCGGCGACCGCCGACCAGCTCTGGCAGTATGCCAAAGTTTGTCGAGTTACCAACGTCATGCGGCCCTACCTCGAAACTATCGCCCACACCTGAACACGCGAGACTAACGAGCGGCATGAAGAATCCCCCGCATAACATCGCCGCTTCCGTTCGCCAACGTCTTTTGAACCTCTCGAAAGCGTCGGGCGTGGATTACAACCAATTGCTCATCCGTTACGCCATTGAACGCCTGCTGTACCGATTGAGTCGTTCCGTTCATCGCGATAACTTTGTGCTCAAGGGCGCGATGCTCTTCGTGATTTGGGAGGGATCGCCGCATCGCCCAACTCAGGACGTGGACCTGTTGGGATTTGGCGACCGTTCGCCCGATCGCATCGCTAGCGTGTTTCGGGAACTCTGCGAAACAGCCGTCGAAGACGACGGGATCATCTTTGCCGCAAAGACCGTGGAAGCCGAGGAAATCCGCACAACCGACGAGTACGGAGGGGTTCGAGTACGTTTCACGGCATCGCTTGGCGGCGCGGTCATCCGCGTGCAGGCGGATATCGGATTTGGTGACGCCATTACGCCGGCATCGCCGGAATCAAACTACCCGACATTGTTGCCAAATCAGCCGGCGCCGCACTTGCGCGTCTATCCGCGCGAAACCGTCGTTGCCGAAAAACTGGAGGCTATCGCCAAGCTCGGGATGCTCAACACGCAGTTCAAGGATTATTACGACTTGCGGTATTTGGCCGAGCGTTTCGAGTTTGATGGTCCGGTGTTGATCGAAGCAATCGCGGCGACATTCGAGCGGCGCGGTACGCCGTTGCCGCCCGCGCTGCCCGCAGGTTTGGGCGTGGCTTTTGCAACTGACCCGGTGAAGCAGACGCAGTGGGCCGCATTCCGTCGTCGCCAGCCGGAGCAGACGCTACGGGATTTGCCCGACGTGATTGCGGAAATCAAAAATTTCATTGAGCCGCCTTTGCTCGCTACCACCCGACGACAACCCTTTCTAGACAAGTGGAACATATCGCGCGGATGGACGGCCGTCTCATGAGTCGCAAATCCATCCAGTTCGGAAGACCATCTTCAGCGATTACGCCGGTTGTGCGTTTCGCGGGACATTCCATATTCTGAGAGCACGAGTCGAACTGCGGGCCCGTCTGTCGCGGGGCGCGCCAAAACCAGCGGGTAAGTTATATGTCGCCGATTTTAGCGGCCAACTCTCGGCCCCGAGACGTCACCCAGTGCCTTAGCGTTGATAGAACGCCGTAATCTTGGGCTAACGTGTAATACTCCAGGTGCGATTCGATCAATTTCGCAAAACTCGTGGATTGGTCTTGCTCTTCGCCGGCTCTCCAAGAATGACAATAGCCGGTGATTCTCTCATTAACGCGGCGCACTTCGTAGCCGTCGCCATGCAGTCGACACGCCTGACGCAGGATTAAGACGGCGGAATTGAGAGCACCCAAGTGAGTGCGCTCCGGAAATGGGATTAGCTCAATATTGCCGTCGGATGCCGCGCCTTGGGGTTCGTTGCGATAATTCATGATCGGAATGGCGATGCTGCCGAAACGTGCGCGGGGTTTTTGACCCACCGGCACTGCATCAGGGGGCGACCCGCCGGCGTAAACCTCGATGAGCTCGTCCAAGCACATGAGCACGGATGCCTCGCAGAAGCCTCCTTTAAATACGCCGCAGACGCCCAGCCACTGGCCATCGATCCATTGATAATTCGGGTGTTGCGATAGGCCGTGTTCGACGGCGTGCTGATGCTCCCTGCGGGCCTCAAGCGCCGCTTGGTACAGCATTCTGGCAGTCGCAGGTTCGTAGTACCGTTTCTTGTCCCCAAGCCGGACTGAAGCGCACCGCATCGGACACAATTCCGATTCCCGCCTTTCGCCGGCATGTGCCTCAGTGGGCGCGCCTTGGCTCGCCGATGCGCTCGCCACCCACTGATCGAGTTGCCGAACGCCGGACCGAATTTGACTAGAGCTATCGACGACGACCCAAGTCCAGTCGGCAGCTTGCTCAGCAAGGCCTCTGCCGTCTTGGGCGATCCAGTTGAGAAGCCCAATGAAACCGGCCTCCTCACCGGTGCTGTACAGGACGCTCGCGTTCACCCCCTCGCCATTTAAGACCAAATCGGTCAGGACCTTAGTCGCAACGGCAACGCCAGCGGCGTTGTCCACACCGTAGGCGACAACTTCGCCGCTGTCTTTTATATCGACGCCCCGGCCTGTCGACTGAGAGAAGGCGTGAACTGCGGTAACTGTCCCGGCCGGGCCCGCCAGCGCGGCCAACACCAATTTGTGATCGTCTACAGACTGGAACTGGAGGCGCACAACGACCCTACCACCTCCGAACTGCTCCTGCCCAGTAGGAGTTTCGGCGATCGCCTCGACCTTACCGGTTACTATGGCCGAAGGAGCCGCCTCCAATCCGTCGAGGCCAACCATAACGGCCAAGGGCGAACCTTTCCTCCATTTCTCAACGTCTTCCCGATCGGCCATGTCGGTCGGACTTATTCCGGCCACTAGGAGGTCGTCCCCGTCAACAACGTACTCATTGAGTAAAACATAACCCTCGGAGTCGGTGTGAGCGACCATCACGAGACGGCGCCCCGCGTTGCTTGGATTTCCCGTCCACTCGACTAAGAGTTGCGAGTCGGCGACGAATCTGGCGCGTAACTTGGGAATTGACGAAGCGCCGTCGCCAATGGCCATGGGCTTGACGCTCGGCCAATATACTCGAAGCAGCCAGTCGAAAACCCGGCTTTCGGCATACGTAACGCCGGTCCGCTGCGTCACAGCATGGAACAGGTCAACTGCGGACCGAGCCGGGTCTTTGTCGGGGCTTTTGTCGGTCGCCGTGAGGATCGTCATGGGCCGCTCCTTTATTAGACCGGTCTAGGCGCAAAATCAACCGTGGCCTTGGTTTCGGCAAGCAACAATTGATGCTTGGCCACTAGATTGCTCAATCGGCGGTGGTCGGAATCGCGAAGCAATCTTGACGCCTGATCCAAATACAAGTCAGCATTTTGGAGGTTCTCCCGGCCAGCAACTGATCCGGCCCCGGACCAGTAGCCTATTTTGATACGTAGATAGGCGATCGAAACGATCTCCTCTACCGATTTGTCGAGGACAACCTCCAAGGCTGCAGCGGCGTCGGCAATGAATTGTGCATTTAGGTATTTGTCGAGCAAGGCGGTCATGCTTCGCGTATCGGCCAACTGAAGCCCGCGGGCGCCGACGCCATACTGGTGCTCGATGAAGGGCGCGAGCCTCCCGGCAGCGTAAACGGCGTTTGCAAAAATGGACCGCGCGACCGGCGTAGCCAACCGTTCCCCTCGAAAATCAATCGGCCAGCGTTGAATGCATTCACGAACCTCGTCGAGAATGTATTCCAGTTCGAACCGCTGCTTGCCGCCCTCATTGATGATGGGAAAGTCGTTGATCCACTCATCATGAAGTTCGATCCAGTCGAGGTGCAATCGGAGCCAGGCATTGAGGAACCCCGTAGTCCGTAACGCGTATGTGCGGCCATTGGCCCCGGCCTGACCGGCATTCTTGATCTCGTCCCAACTATCCCGCATCCAGACGTTCGCACGCGCAGGATTGGCTCGCCATGATCGGAAGTCAGAAATCATCAATCGATCCAACGTCCAACCTGCTGAAAGAACCGGCATTCGCTTAAGTAGGCTTTCGTAACGGGATTCGTATAATCCGAGCCGTTCCACCGCTCCCACTCTAAAAAGAGACGTAACCAGCAGCCTCGCTGCCTGAACGTCACGATCGGAGTGCGAGGTCGGGTCAGGGTTCAACCGCCTCAAAGTGTCGGCGACGGAGTCAGGGGCTGTCGGGCCATCGCGCTGGATGTCTTCGAACATGCGATTGAGGGTCTCTCGCATTTCGGAGTCGGTCACATCGTCCGTGAGTGTGGTTGGTTCGGCCGAACGGACGAACACCCGGGTCACGGATCGACAGACCGCACCTTCCGCTTCCCACGGGTCAGTAATGGTGCCACCGTCATACCGTTTCAAGTTGTCCACAATGAGGTTGACTGTTTCGAGAAGTTCCTGAGAGATTCGGCTTCGGTCCTGCCAGGCAGGGTCGGTCACGTAGTCGACAAAAAGGCCTACGGCGAGCCGAGTTGGGTCGGCTTTTTTCCGCATCTGCATTAGGTTAGGTCGGATAGTGGAGACGTAAACCTGACGGTTGTGCTCGACATCCTCGCGAAGTGACTTAGCAAGGGCTTTGGCGGCACGGTCTGCGTCTCTGCCATTTAAGGTAGTTCTCAAAGCGTCCAACGCAAGCGAACGCTGCTCAAGAGTCTTAGACACGTCCGCGCTTATCTGAGCGTTCGAATCGCCGGGTTGGTGGTCCCACACCATGGCCATCTCAAAGAGCACTCGCCAGTTTCGACAGATCGTTGGAGACGGAATCGCAGGGGACGACGGAAACTTCATGTAATCGTCGCCAAGGGCCGCGAATCGGCCGGGGAATTTCCTCATGACCTCGGCCAGGTGAGAACTGCGAGTGATGAAGATCAATTGTTCATTCCGAGCGTGCATCAATGGGATGAGACGTTCGAGATAGGCTAGGGCTTGTGCGTCCCGCTTTAGCGCGGTCGGGCCTTGGCGCCTGCCCAACTCGGGCGCAGGTTGTAGCAGGGCTAACTCGCGCTCCCATTTCTTCAGTGAGATCGGCCGCCGACTCAGCCATCGAGCCAGGTCGGCTCGGTTGTTGGCTAACGTCTTCAGGCGGGGTTCGTCTGCCCTAAGCAGGCCAGAAAGAGCCCGTAGCCCGTCAACGCTAGACAGCCGCGCGATCAACAGAAGTGACCCGAAGCTCTCTTCGATCCATCCCAGCAGGGTTGCTCTGTCTTCGCCTTTCAACGTCTCTAGAAACTGTTCGGCCAGATCCGTCGCCCCGCCTCCCCCAACCCTGTCTTGCAGGGCCTTAAGTCTGCGGATCACTTCGGCGACTCGATGCTCTGAGGCTATCCGTCGCCGCTTTCTCGCATCGTCAAGTCGTATCAATGTATCGTCGAGCGCGTGGGAATGGGCTAGACGGACGAAATCAGACATCTCGTCCACATACGGCGGTATGAGAATTACATCGCCCGGAAATCGTTCAAACACAAACGTCAATGCCGCCAAATGGCTTGCGTCAACAATATCCTTGTCGATAACTCGGGAAAGTAATTCGTCCCCCCGCGGTCGATCGGCGAATATGTAAGCGAATACCTCAGACCAATCAACGGCCAACACGAGTCGGTTCAGGCCCAGACCGAACGGCGGGCATCTCAAGTCGAGTTCGAGTAGAGCCAAATCCCGACGACGCTCGTCGAGATACTCCTTAAGATCAAAAATGCTTACAGGCGTGTCCATATTCTACTTATTTGGAAGAGCCTCAGGTCACCTACACGTAGTCCAGTTCGAGCAACTTCGCCACATAGATGTTGTCCATATTATCGGATTCCGACCGGCCGTCCGATGAGGAAGTGACGGCATCTAATACCCAATGCATCTTTTTTTGCGGAATCTTGATTGGCATCGAAATGGCTTTAAGTTCGTCTCTCGCCCAGCTTTCCTCTAGGCTTTTCAATCGTAATACTGGGACACTCTCCTCAGATACGTCAATGCATGCGGCTTCCACAGACAGCCCGGCCGTTTCGACTCGGTCGCCCTTGCCTAGCCGACTTAATAAAGATAAGGCAACCGGATCCGTATCATCTGTGTTCAACAACTGGTTTATATGTTTTTCCATCCATGCGACCCGGCCCTTTTCCGGAGCATAATCGAGCAATGCGCCTGTAACTTTCTCAATGTCGTTCTTGTCCTTGGATATCCGAGCGGTCTTTAGAAAATATTGATCCCGGAACCTTTCGGCATTGGCCTTGAGGAGGCTGACGTATGCAGTCGCCGCATCCCGGACGTCACCAAGGCGCTCGTTTATCCAACTCAATGCAGCTTTCGATGACACTCGCGCGACCGCGCCGAGAATTTGCTCACTGAGCGCCCACGGCCCAGTCTGATTATCGCGGACTTCCTGCCGCTCGAAAAGGTTTGTTAGCCAGGGGATGGCACCGTCGATATGGAAGATGCCGACCAGTTGGATAAGCGTCTGGACGACGACCGGATCGGCTGACAATCCCGACGGACCGACAACAGCTTGGACGATCGGGTCGGTTACGAATTGGGAAACTGCCTTAGTGAATGACTTCTTGAACTGTGTACCTTGCTGATCCAAGAGTAGCGACACCTCGTACGCCACTTCGGACGACATTGGCCCCTCGAATGGCCGCCAATCCCCTCGAAGGATGGCTCGGGCAATCCAACGGGTCAAGCGATCAACACCCGCGTCCCTAAACTCGCTCAATGTATTGAACAAGACCTCCGATCGGCCGATCAATTGGTCGATTGCAGCGCGGGGGACACCGAATGACTGCACAAGTTCAACAAGCTGTGCGTCGTTAATCAGCGATTCAATTCGTGGCAGCAGTAGAGTCACATCGCTCGAGGCAGGTCGGCTCGTCCCGGCAATCACCTGCGGATCATTGCCCTTCGTCTCGCCCTGTGGGTCGAACTTGAACCACCGTTGTTTTAGATACTCGGCAATCGTGACAATGAAGTCCTGCTCGTGAAACGATTGTGATAGTGTAATCCACGTGGCCCACGGCCCGGCACCCGCTAATTTAATTGCCACCTTTGCCGCCAACGAGTCGGGCGGGACGAGAGTGGGCCATCGGATCGTGGCGTCGACCACCAACCGCCAGCTTGCTCGCAGCATTGGCGGGACCGTGAACCGATGCTCGGTACCAGGACCAGGACCACCGGTGTCAGCATTGTCCATCAGCGCAATTGCCGCGACATCCGGATGGGCATCGCCCAGCATCTTCCGCAGCAGGGGCAGGGCTCTTGGCTTGGCGACCAATCCCCGTCTCAACAGATGTGTCGCATAAATCAATGCTAACGGGTCGTCAGACGACTCGCTCAAAACGCGCTCAAGTTGCTCCCTGGACATAGCCAACGCATTCACCGCGAGAGCGTGTCGAAGGAGGTCGACCATCCGAAGCCGGCGGTCGGAGGGATCGAATCCACAATCTCGCCGCATCAGGATCGACGCCCCCGCGATGTCCGCCAGCCAGATCCTTGGCCTATCCGCTGGGGCTTGGTCCGGCAAATCCGATTCTGTCACATCACCGACAGAAATAGTCGGGCGAGTAAATCCGTAGTCTCGCCGTAGGCAGAAGAACTGCGTCTGCCATCCTGCCGAGACCACGACCGTCTGGTCGATGCGAAAGCCTTCTTTAACATCCAGCCCCAGCACGTAAATGCCCGGGTCGAGTTGCACATTACATGCGGCGCAAATGGTGTCACGGGCCAGCCAGGCTGACGACTTTGCGAAATCGGCAATAACCTTCCCCGCAGGCGTTCGCAAAATCAAACCGGCGGCCGGATGCGTATCACTTAAGCCATTCGCCCTTGGCAGGTGACTTCGGACCAGAAGAAAAAACCACCCACCATTGCCCGCCGTCAAATGGGTTTCAATCGATTGTGCCAAAGCGATGTCCGCGTGGGACTGGTCGAAGGTCTGCGTGTGGGCGAGCGGTATCGGTGAGGCATAGTGAATTGGCCCAAACTCGACCAGCTTGGGGTCGTTACGCAGTACAACCGTCTGCTTTTCTATCGCATATCCTGCGCGGGCTCGGATCCCGTAAATGCCCGGCGGGAGCTCGATCGCAGTATCTCCATACCCACGGTAAACTGAGCGGAATAGGTGATCGGACACGTTGATTTCTGTCGCACTGTCTTGAACCGACACGGTCAGTGTGAGCTTCGCCGATGATTGCGATCCGCTGGGCACTTTTGTCGAGTTTGGACCCGCCGGTACTTCCGGGACGTTCGAATTTGGATGGTGCGGCTCAGAGCTCGACATAGACGGCCTCCCCCGTGCCCGCAACTTCGAAATTCTGTTGCAATCCGTCTTCCAAGACACAAGCGAAATACCTTCCCATCGGGAGGGACAGGCGCAGATCCGCCGTGGTACCGGTGGCCTGTTGCCTTATCTTCAACTCGCCATCTCTGACCTCAAGGGTCATTGGCGATCGGCGGGGCGACAAATGAACGTGGACAGGCGACGACGGTGCCCCTGTCGGTATGACTGTCAAAACGAGTTCGCTGTCCACCGGCCGAAAATCGAAATCGAACTCCTTGGGGATTGAGCTATCTTTCCTCTCCTTCGTCGTGAGAAACGAATCGATATTCTCATTCATCCAACCTGCCAAGTCGCCGGCAGTGATTTGTCCATAAGAATCGGGTGGCGCTGCCGCGCCAGCCAGCCCTTTCAATAGCATCCAAGAAAACACGCCGTGGACACGGCCGTCTGGCATCAGCTTCTCGTAGGCGTTTAGTTCAGGCATTGAACCGAAACCGAACACGCAGTGATTTCCCGGCGTGTTGGCTCGACCGTACGGGTGCCGCGCCGGCGTCGTGCCAGTGACCGGGCCGCGACAACAATCCATGAACAAAATCACCTCGTCGAATACGCCCGCCCTGAAAAAATGCCTTGCCCAATCCGGCGCGAGAAAGTGATTTCCGGGTCGATTAATCGCCGCATCAGCCGTATAAACGGCGACGTCTTGTTGTTGCAAACCCGGCTGCAACCCATGGCCAGAAAAAAACAAATAAAGCCGCCGCCCGATTCGCCGACGTCCATTCTTTTCAAATTCCTTTTCCGCTAAATCCATCAGTCGGTTAAATGCCCGCACGATGATACCGGCCGCCGGCTGGCCGTCAGTTGGGGTCGGGAACGCCGGTGGTGTAAATTGCGATGACAAAATCAGAGCGACGTGTCCTCTTGCGAATTCTCCACTGTTTGGGTTGGGAATCGGTCCATGTTTGGCAGTGATATGCCTGGCCACATACGGATCCGCTGGGACGTTCCCGCCAACTGGGGAGCAGACCCACTCGGCGAATGCGATAGCATCGTTTTCGGGGCCCCTTAGGGGTTCACGATCACGATCGAATCCGGGGTACACCCGTATTCCAACGATCAATGCCCAATCATCAGATGCCATGTCCGATTCCTTAAGACTCCTGGCCGAATCAATGAGGGTATCGCTCAACGACCAATTGCCGGTCACCCAAAGACAGGCCAGAGTTGAGGCCGCTGCTGAATCCGTTAGTTGTCCACCGCGCCGGAATCGGGTAGAGCATGATCGAATCCTTATCGAATATTGTCCCGTTAATCTCGCCCGTCGCAATCGGTTCGAACAGGTTTCGTCGGATCTTCGTTTTGCTCCAGTGATGTGGTGGCCCCTTTAGGTCCGCGAAAACAGCGCGGCGGTTCCACGAAATGCCGCCCATGGGATGCTGATGCTCGTGAATCAGTCCTAGCACGTGCCCGAATTCGTGGAGGACCGTTCGCCAGATTGCGTCCTCCGACATCTTGCTCGATAAACCGAGGTTCATTGTAGGTTTCGACGGGTCGGACAGCCTCTTGCATGTTGTGCCAATGACCGACCACGATCCGACTTGGCGAAACGAGATGCGGACGTCCGTGCGCTGCGTGTCCGTGCGGAATGCGAACGTCAAATTCGCCATCTCGGCTCCAATCCACCGCTTCGCCACCTGCTTTACGCGGTTCCACATGGACGGGTCGCCGTCGAGGAACGACACACTGATCGTGTCCCCAGGCTGCCATGCCGACCTGCGAATCAGTGCGGCTTTCTCCGCACCGGAAGGGTTGGCAGCGTCCGCCGCCCAAGCAAAGCACCAGCGATCAGGATTGACGAACGTAGAGCCCACGGCACATAATTCGTCGGACTCGGTCGGTTCATTCAGTCTATCAGCCGTTTGGCCCTCACCTTCGTTTGTGAATGTCGATTGGCCCATTATTGGTAAACGCCTTTCGCTGACTTTTCCTAAACTGGTTAGAAGCCCGCGCCCTTTGTAAGACCCCACGGCGTCAGCCACCCATCCCGCTCTAACGTGCGGGCAACGCGGATCGCGTCGCGCACCACATCGCGGCTCATAGAGCTTTTACCCAATTGCTCCATGGCTACTTCCGATATCATCTCATCCTCCAGGGCGTCCCAAGACATTACAGCCTCCTTGCGAATTCCCGACGTTCCCTCGCGCAGATGCAATAGGTTGTTGACCGCCGCTTCTATTGGATCGTAGCCCTCATGCCCATCCCCCTCATGATGCGTTGACATCCGGTGGACGTCCATAGCGTCTTGTAACAAACCGCTTGCTGGTGTCCATTGCCACATACCCACCAACATATGCGGGTTCATGCAGCCGACATTGACATCCGTCAGGGGGTCCAGGGAATCGACCCATTTGATCAGCCAGGGGCTGTACGGCGTTCCATTAGCTGCGCGGCCACCGATCAATTCAATGATATTGACGGCCTTAACGAACTCCACTAAGTCATGGACGCCGGTGGCAGCTATCCGATAGCCAAGCGCGGCCATGACCGTCTCGACGTCGCGCGAGTGCAGCCACGACGTGACGAGCGAACGTCGGAGGGCATGTTGTTGCGCCGGATCGCTCGGGAATGGAGCGGCTAGCCCGGCATTTGCCAATCGCCGCGCTTCTTCGAACACATGGTCAAATGCAGCGACCTGCTCCGCCGGGATCGTCGATTCGCACAATTCAATCAAAGCCACTTCACCGATTGAACCGGGATCATTGTCGGTGATAATTGACTGATATGGTGCAAGGGAACTGAGTTTCGCGCTATCGACTCGCGGCAACGCGTACTCCAAGTTGTTGCGGCCGAGCCCCTCATACAGTCCTTTCCATCGGCAACCAACGCCGACGTCGACATACCGCTCAACCATAAGCGGCCGCCGCGGCTCATCCCCGACGATCGTGTCAAACGACTCAAAAGACGATAGAAGCAGCGGCTCGTGTGCGGCAGCCGGATCACACGTGAAACCCGGTACGGCCACTGCAATGCTTAACACGTCATACCGGTCATTGAGCGCTGTAACAATTGCCATTCGGTTGGCCATCCGATCATCCACCACCGCAATAGGCCGACCGTACTTCTCCTGCACCCGCGCCTGGTGGGCCACCTTGGCTCCGGCGTCGGAAACCGCATGGGCCGGATCGGACACGAGTGATTCGTGTCGGTCGTTCCCGATGACCAGAAGGGGATCCACAACGCCGCCGCGTCGGAGGCAAGCGAGGCTGATCGGAAGGTGCTCTGGCAACCATCGGCCGGAGATGAAAACCACTCGGCCACCCAAGTCCGTGACACGTCGCACGAACACACCCAGCCCGGGGGCCGGACGATCTTCCGTCATCAGCTTCGTTCGCCAGTACAACCGTTGGAATCGGCCGAACGGAGTTGAATCGTCCATATGCTGGTCCCATGGCCACTGCGGGTATTTTTCGGCCAATCCGTGGGTGGCGACGAAAGTCGCCCACGCCTCAGCGGTGTAGCCGGGGAGCAGCGGTAGTACGTCGGCCTTCCGAAACAAGTCAATGCCGAACTCATTGCCGGCTTCAACAAGCGCGGCTTTGGTCCGAAGGATCGGCAGTAACGCGCACAGGTCGAGATCCATCTCGATAATCGGGGTCTCCCCCTTAGCGGCCACCGCAGCGACGCGGCGAAGCACTGCGGCCATAGTCCGCAACTGCATAGATGGCGTGATCAGCGGGTTCAGATTGTACTCGTCCGAAGAGGCCATCTTTGCGTCCGTACGGAAGCTTCCAACCATGATCGGCATTCACGACATCAGGAGAGTCGCTAACGTATTCCAATCACCCTGCTTTTCGAGCCCGTCCAGTTTCGCGATGTAAGTGGCGGCGTTCGCCTTTTTGCCTGACCACTTAGAGAGGGCACGAAGCTGATAAAGCAGGCGTCGAGGCATCTCAGGCGTTGTCGAAGGCTCAAAAGCCGAGCCGCCAGAAAAATCCGCGTACCCGATGGTTGGCTCCTCGGTGGGCTTCGTGTCGACCGGTTTGGCGTCCGATGCAGACTTCAAGGTATGGATCAAATCCTCGGCCTGGTCCAATTCAACTCCATACCAACTGCGGGCCGTTAACTGCTTAACTGCCGATGGTTCAACCGAATACTTACTATCTTCGGACTTCTTGATCATGGCATCATACGCCTCAAGGAATTTCCGATGGGAGTCGAACAGTTTCTTGCAAAGTTGGTCGAGCTTTGGCGTCGGCAGGCGAGCGTATGTCCAGTCCAGCCGTGCTAGCGCGGCTGCCGCCCGACCGGGCTTGGTTTTGGCCGCTTTGTCACGAACCGCCAGAGATTCCCGAACCAAATCCGGGTCGATTTCTCCGATCGCATTCGTTCTTTCATCACGTGAATGCAAAGCGGTGCCGATCCCAACACCCCCAACACCAATATAGACAGCGTCTTCCATATGCTTGGGTCGCATACCGGCCGAAATGTAGGTTTCCAACCCCACTCGATGAGCTTGATGGACCACATCGAAAAGCTGAGTGCGGGATAATTGGCCGATGATCGGCCGGCTCGGCACCCGGTCCCCTGCCCCATCTAACGTAACCTTGTCGAACCGCCCCAAGCGAGCCAGTTCAACCGCCAGCTTTGCAATGTCGGACTGTCCCTCAATCTTGAACGCCTTTCCCGCTCCGCGGTCGTCTATGACGGGCGAATTTAGATTGAATGCCGCTGATAACCGTTGGCGGAGCGGTTCTCGCACGACATTCCCAGCCACGGCACGCATGAATTTCACCGCTTGGGCGGCTGACAGGTTGTCCATCGCAACCTTACAGTCGGCGACGCCGTGGGCGAACATCGCGGAGCAGACCCCCGCAATCGTGTGGGCCGCCTTGAGCAGCCCCACTTCGAATTCAGTCCCCTCGAATACTGGTCGGCCGATGAACACCGTACATGGCGTCACGTCGCGCACATGCAGCATGACCTTTGCGGCGTTCCGGATCGCTGGCAGCCTGTAGGCTTCAACCAGCGATTTGTCGTCCACCCCGTCACGGTCGATGTATTCGATATGAACGATTAGCCCGGCCAATAGATCCGTCGAACGGACAGTTACTTCAAGGTGACCGTCCCCAGGGTCGGCGAATGACAAGTACGTCTGGTACGGCCGACCTGCATCGGTCCGAATGGGGGCAAATGACAACGGCGGTCGGCAGCCGCGATCGACCAGTTGGTACGCTCGCTCGACCACCAATTCATCGGCTAAGGACAGGGGCTTGTTGGTTGCTCGCAACTCGGCCAGCAGCGCCGCAACGCCGGCTAAGAACTCCCGCTGGTGACCCTCGTCGGTGATCTGCTTAAGCGCGGCCGCGTCCGGTTTGACGGACACCGTCGCCGTCCATTTCGCATCCGGACGGAGCGCAAAGCTCGACACGTCGCTTTGAGACGCCTTGTCGACTTCAGCGGCTTCCCAACCTAAAACCAAATCTTTCAAGCGCTTGGCCAGCTTTTGCAGGTCTGACTCGCCCGCATCGAGGATAAGCTGTACCAGACCGTTAACCTCTTTGAGAGCCGTCCACGCCTGCGGATCGTCTTCCTTGGCTCGAGCAACTGCGGCCCGAACGTCCGATGCCAGCGTTTCTTCATCCGCCCAAGTCATCAACTTCGGAGGTTGTCGTCGGAACTCCCCACGACTGGGAGATTGCGTCACTAACCGTCGGACGCGCCGAAAGAGAACTTGCAGCAAAATCAATCGTACGTCGCCGGCCGGTGTCACATCGTCGGGCATATGGTCCTCAATTTTAGAATTCATCCATCCTATCGATTTTGTTTAGGTAGCCTCTCGATGTCAATCTCTCGGTTGTTTGATAGTCGAACTCAATAGGGACGTGTTGGATTCAGATTATCGTGAAAGCATGAGTGCCACATGGAGCGGCACTTCGTAGCCTTCAATTTCTTCGGGGCGTGACATAGCCATTCTCCTGCTGAGCGATTCGACCGGCGGTGAGCTCGTCGAACCATTACCAGCCAGCGCCACCATCAAAACCGAAGAACGTCACGCCGAAGCTGGTGGCAGTGACCGCAATCGACACACCCAGGAGCAGACCGAGAATGCGACGGAGTCCGCCGCCTTCGCTGAACGCGAAACCAAATCCGATGACCACGATGGCAAGGATGCACAGCGCCTTAGCTACCGGGCCGGTGAAGCTTGCCAGCACTTGGTTCAATGGACCTTCCCACGGAAGCGGCTGACCACCGTTGGCAGCCGCGGCGCGAGCGGTGTTTGGAATTGCAATGGACATTGCTGCCCCGATGAGCGTCGGCACCAGCAGCGAGGATCGACGCAGAATTCGGTTTTTCATCGAATGACTCCTATTGATTACGCACTACCAATCCGCATTGACTAATGCGATGACTTAATCGGTATGGACAATACCGTACACATGCCGAACATCCGAGTCAAGAAAAAAATTCGTCTTTTGTTTGGGTTGGATTGAATTGATCGATTTGGCCGAAAGCTAGGATTGCCGGCAGGCATCCGATCGGCGCTGGAAACACAAATGCGGAGCACCGTGTGCTCGCTTTTGGGGGCTATGCGGTTCGCAATGGAAAGAGTCGCACCACGAAGGATTTATGCATTTATCGCGTGGCGCAGAGCGATATTGAGGTGGAATCTGCGATGAAGCGTGGAGGCCCGAAGACCATATGGTCTAAATGCTACCCGGTTGCACCGAGCGACCTATTCTTCGTCCGGTGAACCTGCCCCAATCCGCTGGCGATGCATTTGAGCCATCGCAGCGCGCTCGTCAGGCTTGGCGTCCAGCCAATGCAATATCAGCGCCTCTATGACTCGCTTGGGATTTGAAAGGTGCTGCGCGCAGTCATCTTCAAAGGCAGCGAAAGTCTTGTTGTCAAAGCGATAGGTCCGCTGAACCGTCTTGGGCTGCGGTTCCGATTTTGATGCGCCACGAGTGGAACGGGTGGTAGCCATAAGGATCTATTCTACTCTAAAGTCATCGGTATGCAAGATACCATAGTGGTCAGGTGCAGTCATTTGGGGAAGTCGAGGATTACGCACGCGCGCCGCTTCCGGCCGCAAGCGTAACCCTTGGCGGCAGTAAGAAGGACCATAATGCCGATAGCCCGCAGGCGGATCATTCGACTTCAGACTTTCCGTTCACCTGAAGCTCGATTTCTCGAAGCACCTCAAGAACATGGTCAAATGATTGCGGCTGGCCAAAGATCATTTCTCGCATGATTTCAAAATCGCGTTTCAGTTCGTCAAGTCGAGAGGGGCGCGGAAGAAGCCGAAGGGTTCCGGGCCTTGCCTCCCGATATTTTGCCCAAGAGGAGGCGAAGAACACTTCCTTGTGCTGCGCTACTTTTAGCAGCAGGTCGATATTCTTCATCGCTTCCTTGCCAATGCCCTTTTCATACAGCCTTGCCACGTCGTAATAATGTCGGGATTGGCGATCGCGAAATGCTTTGTCCTCCGGTGCGTGATACCAGGTATGCAGCACGGTGGCTTTTTCCCAAAATGTTCGCTCCGCCGAAAGAACTTTGAGCCGACAGCTTGGAGTCCGAAATACCCCCGGAAAATCTTCCGCAGCGTATGGCGTGACCGAGCCCTCGATCGTCGGCCAATGATCCGATCGAGCGCCAAGTTCCAGTCGCACGACGGGACGAATGTATGCAGGCTCGTTGGCTGAGTGCGGCAGTATGCTCGCGGGGTAGTGAAAAAGAATCGTTTGTCCATCCAGGTCATCGGCGGCAAGTTCGACGCTCCATGCTTCCGCGCCTCCAGATCGCTGATCGAGTGCTGTACGGAAGGACTCCCCAAGCTCAGGCAGCAATTGCTCCCGAATCATTCTGCGAGAGGCTTCGATGAGAGCCTCAACACGATGCTTCCTTTGCTTGCCTGTTCGACCGACCAGAGGATCATTCTCGCCGCCAAAACCCAACCCGGATCGGTCAAAAGACAAATCGATATCTTCCGAGAATCGCTCGATGGCGTTGAAGACCTTTGATAGCGAGGTGCCACCCTTGAAAAGAAGCCCACCCGGAAATTTGGGAAGCGTAAACAGCCGATTGAGCGTCCAGCAAACCCAAAAGTCCTTTTCGATAATCGCGGGATTCAGTCCCCGGTTATTGGCGACCCTTTGGAACAAATCCACCCGATCCGCCGCGCGCATTCTTGCAAAATCATCCATTCATCACCGCGGCCTCTCTCTTTGGGCGTGCAGCAATCAGGCGAACCACATCGCCAATCCAGTCGGTCGTGTACTTGGCATCGCTCAGCAATTCTCGCAATTGCTGCGGGGAGAGGGCACGACGTAGCGTTCCGACAACCCGGTCATCAACCGCATCCTTGCCGATATAGCGCAGCGCTTGAAACACCATCGCGCTGGTTCGATTGCCAGCGGGCATTTCCTTCGGTGAAGCATGTTTGAGTTGGAATTCGAAGTTGCCGACCCGTACTTTTCGCGCTCGGCCGTCGCTGAGATAAACCGGCTTCGCCGGCACCTGGGTGGACAACCCGAGCCGATTGGCGGCCACGGCACCGGATGGTATTACGCGGCTCCCCGTCTGGCGCCCGATTGCGTCGGCGATTGCGTCAATGTTGGGTGCAATCGGAATACGAAGACGGCGATTCATTTGAGGGTAGTGGTAAAGCCCACGGCCCAACCTCTCAAGTTTACCGGTGTGGGTCAGGCGCGATAGAGCTTGGTCTGCCGCATCACGGCTGCCGATATCGAGAAAGTCTTTGGGCGTGAATACCGCACCGCGCCCGGAAGAGCGTATCCGATCAAGAACATTTTCCCTCATGCTGTCCATAATCGCCTCTTGCTGTCAGAATAGCGCTGGCGGATTTCTGACGGCTTATTGTACGCCAGAAAGTGATTCGGTCCACATGTTCTATCGGCAATCGCGCCGGGAAGCTGTCAGAAATACGTGGGCGTTTTCCTGACGGAATTTATATCACCTTTCACCCCGGACTTCACCGTGGAATTTGCCCCGTACGCTGCCCCATGAATCAGGGTCTTGTCAGGTCCCTCGCCGCTGATTTTGTCCGTTAGATGCATTCACGGGCAAACACCCCGGAGTTGATATGATTTCCTGCTCCATTTCTTACGCGCAATGAGAGCGAGGTTGTCCCCCGAAAAAGGTCTGAGATCGGCGTGAGGTTGGGACAATTTTTTCTTGCCCCATTTTGTGCCCCATACGATTTGAAAAACATGGCAAATATGGGTACCATGGAGTATCGAGAGCAGTGGACGTAAACCACTGCTGTTGCTGTAAATAACGGCGGCATCTGGAACTTACGGTTTTGAGCAAATCACGCTCATAACCCGGAGGTCGGAGGTTCGAATCCTCCCCCCGCTATTTGTAAGTGCATGCCAGTTAATGGATTCCGGAAGGCAGCAGTTTCAACGAATTGCTGCCTTCCCCTTTTCTTCCCCACCGCCGGTCAAAATCCTCTTCGGAAACTAGCCATTATTGGCTCGAAAACGCGGTTAATCATATCCTCGCCGCGTTCTCACCCCGGAGGTAGATAACGCTTCCCGTCGCATTGCTCACATTCACATCAGCGTGGCGAAACTGTTGCCGCTCTTTTCAAGAATGTTAGTCTGTTGGCAGAGAGTGAAGCGCGACACGGCTGACAGTCCAGGAATTGGCCATGGCGAAGAAATTCGATCGGGACGGTAAAGCAGGGCCAGTCAAGAAATCGGCGTCGAATGCATGGGCATGTTTGACATGGCAAGATTTGGAGGCTTGGGCAGGAAGCCGGTCGGTTTCGCGGGGTCAAGCCTATCAGCGTCAAGGCCGAGTCCGGGACTTGGTTCGATCCGCCGACGACCGGTTGTTGGCAACCGTGATCGGCGGTGACCGCTATGTTGTCACCGTTTCGATAGAAGCCGCCAAGAAAGAGGACGAACAAATTCACTCAAAGTGCACTTGCCCAGTTGGTCATGATGGATGCAAGCACGCCGTGGCGGTGGTGGCGGAATATCTCGATCAAATTGGCCGTCAGAAGGAAATTCCCATCGCCGATGCAGAAGATCCGCGATGGGGCAAGCTGGAAAACGATGACGCCGAATGGGATTTTGATGAAGACGAGATCGGCGAAGAAGTCGAAGGCGAAGTCCGACCAGCCCGTCCCAAATCAGGGCAACGAACCCGTGAAAGCTGGGATGAGAAGATCAAACAGCACATCCATGCCAAGAGTCGCGAGGATTTGGCCGAACTGGTCTGGTCCCTGACCCAGCGTTTCGGCGAGATACGCGAGGAATTTCGCGAGAGGATCGCCTTGGGTGAAGGTGATGTGGATCGATTGATCGCGCAGGCGCGCAAGGAATTGCAGAGCGTCACCTCACAAGCGGCGTGGCGAGATCATTGGAACGGTGAGGGCAACCTCCCGGACTACAGTAAGCTCCTTCATCGTCTTGAGCGACTGGTTGAACTCGGACATGCGGATTCGGTTGTGCGGCTTGGCAGTGAAATCATCGAGCGCGGAATGGCACAAGTGGGTCAGTCGCACGATGAAGGTGAAACGGCCATGGAATTGGCCGGTTGCCTGGCCGTCGTTTTCAAAGCTGTGGCGAAGTCGAATCTCCCGCCGGCGCAGAAACTGCTCTTTGCGATCAGTGCATGTCTACAGGACGATTATGGTGTGATCGATGATTCCGTCGCCGCGGTGCTTGATGCGAAGTACCAGCCGGTCGATTGGTCCGAGGTCGCGGATGATTTGGCTCGCCGACTTAATGCGGGCAAAACAAGTCGTCGGAAATCCGATAATGATGGGGATGAACCCGATGACGACTTTTCCAGAAATTATCAAAGGGACCAGATCAGCGGATGGCTCATCAGGGCTCTGAACAATGCCGGTCGCGGCGATGAAATGCTGGCGGTGTATGAGAAGGAAGCCAGGACGACGGGAAGCTATGAGCGCCTGGTCAAATTCCTCATCGAGCAGAAGCAATACGATGGCGCTCAACGATGGGCTCGTGAGGGAATCGAAAAAACCGTGAATAAGCTTGAGGGCATCGCCTCGAATCTTTCCGAGCAACTCTGCGAAGTGGCTCGCATTCACAAGCAATGGGACATCGTGGCGGCGCACGCAGCCCAGCTGTTTTTCAACCGGCCCAGTAAAGTAGGCTTTGAGCAACTTATCGCGGCCGCCAATAAAGCTGGCTGCCAGGAATCCGTCCAACGACTTGCAATGGTATTTCTGGAGACCGGCGTTCAGGCGATGCGTCTAACCACCTCGAAGAAAGGCGAGCGGAAGATACAACTCGCTCAAGGTTGGCCCTTGCCGGTGCCGGATTATTTGGCGCCGCTTATGCGATCGGAAGATCAAAGGCGACCTTTGACTGGGCCACATTTTGATGTCTTGATCGACATGGCTATTGCTGACAAGCGTCCGGATGATGTGCTTCGTTGGTATGACACGCTGTGCGCCCAACGAAAGCAATCGCCTTACGGCTCGTCGTGGTCCGGTCCCAGCGCCTACGGCGACCGAGTCGCGGAGGCAGTCGCCAAATCCCATCCGCAACGCGCGATCGACATCTATCGCCAGCAGGTCAATCAAAACCTCACGCAAGCGAGCGTGGGCGCTTACGAAACCGTCGCAGCGTACCTCCGAAAGATGAAGCCCATTATGAAATCGATGGAACGCGAGAACGACTGGACGCAAATCGTTGAAGACATTCGGCTTCGCCACCGCAACCGGCCTCGCTTCATGGAGATTCTCGATAGATTGGAGAACCGGACGATTCTCGCAGACCAGAAAACTCGGCGCTAAATATGCGGCCCGAAGTTCTTGATCACTGATTGGCATTACGATTCGTTAAGGCGCGCAGGATCGCATCCAGGACGGCATCAAGTTGCTTGCCAACGTCTTCCGCCAGAAATCGCAGCACGAGATACCCATTTTCCTGCAGCAGCATGTCTTTGCGGCGATCGCGCCTGTAGGCGTCGGCGTCGCCAAGATGCTGGCCTCCATCCAACTCGATCGCCACGCGAGTTTTGGTCGCAAGCAGATCAACTTCCATTTTTCCCCAGCCGTCGAATGCAATCGGCAACTCCGCGTTTAGCCGAAAGCGGCCGGCGGTTTCCGGCAGGCTCTCAAGCCGTCGGAACAGAAAAGCCTCGGTAGCGCTTCGCGCGCGATCGACACCTTCAGCGATTAGATCCGGCGTATTGGCGACGTGGACGAACAGGTTTGCCAGCGGCGGATCCACCCCATCGCGCACCAGCCGCCGAACACTGGCGGCGTATTGGCCTTTCCATTCGGGATCGACCGGCAGTGGAACTTCCGCAGGCCAGCCCGGCACGGCGCTGCCGGGAAGTTGAATCGTGTATCCCACGGCCTCGTAGCCATTGCAACGCCGGTCGAACATCCGCGACAACATCGGCACGTTGAGATCGGCGTAGTCGTAAACGCGCACTTCTCTCTTGGTATCGTAAAGGCGATGCAATCGGCCCACGTACTGCGCGATCGTGCCGTGCCAGGAAACGGGCAACGTCAGGAATAACGTATCCAACCGAGCATCATCGAACCCTTCGCCAACGTATCTACCCGTCGCAAGCAGAACTCGCTGTTCATCAGTGGGGATTCCTACCAATTGACTCCTGACCGCATCAATTTTCTTTCTTGTCATCCCACCTCGGAGGACGACCAAGTGCCGAATCTTGGATGTCAATCGGCTGGCAAGGTAATCGAGATGATCATTCCTCTCCGTCAACACAATCGGCGAACGCCCGTCTCGAACGGCCTGCATCACGTCACCGCAAATGAGATTGTTGCGTTCCTCGTCAGTGATCAATTCCGCATAGAGTTCTTGGAACTGCATCCTCGCGTCGTGATTCGCGGGGCGCAGGGGCCGAAAGTCGGTCGGTCGCGCAATCACAGAATGTTCAAACGGACGCGCGGCCGCCTGTTCCTTGGCATTAACGCGATGGCGCACCGGCCCGCATTGCATGAAAATGATCGGATGATGGCCATCCTTGCGCGTCACAGTTGCAGACAACCCGGTGACGAATTTTGCTTTGGCCTGCCGCGCGACCAGCTCAAAACTTTGAGCGGACAGATGGTGACATTCGTCCACAATCACATGCCCATAGTTCTCGACGATGTCGTCTACGACGCGTTTGCGAACCAGGCTTTGGATGACTGCCACGTCCAAAACACCGGTGGGTTTCTTGCGCCCGCCGCCGATTCGCCCGATGGAGCGCGCCGGCAACCCAAGAAATGTGGACAAGCGGTCGATCCATTGCTCCTGCAACTGCCGTCGATGCACAAGGATCAGCGAGTTGACGCCGCGTTTGGCGATCAACCAGGCGGCGACCACGGTTTTGCCGAAGGCTGTTGTTGCCGACAACACGCCGGTGTCGTGGGCCAGCATGGCCTCCGCAGCGATAATTTGCTCGGGTCGCAGTTCTCCTTGAAAGGTCGCTTCAAAGGGTTGGCCGACATTCCGCTCATCGCGTACGGTCGGTTTGATCTTCAGCGCCGACATGAGTTGAAGCACCTCGTCCAAACAACCGCGGGGCAGCCCAATATGCTTCGGATGATTCTGGGCGCAGGCAATAATCCGGAGTTTGTCGTATGTCGGAATCCGCATGGCCTGGGCCTTGTAAAATTCCGGATTTTGGAACGCGGCCAGCCGGATCAGCCTATTGCGCAGCGCGGGAGATAACAGATCCTTCGCTATATAAATCTCATTGCCCAAGATTAGTTCCAGTTTCTCGGGCAACGGACCCATGATTTCGGTATCCCGCCGGCGGCGCGATGGAGGCGCAGTCCACGGCGCCGAATCATTTTCTTCCTCGCCGTCCGGCGCAAATTGCACGCCAACGACGTGCCCCTTCGCTTCGGCGATGCGGACAACCGCTTCAACTTCGTTACGGCTCAACTTGCGGATTGACGATAGAAATGACCATTGATCCAGAAACGGTAAAAACTGGTCGTCGAGGAAGACGCTATTGCCCCGGTCCCGCGGTCGTTTTTGGAGCGGCAATGCAATCAGGTTGCCAAAGCCACCGTGCGGCAGCGTATCTTGATTGGGGAAGAACCTGTCGTACGAGTCCAACCCGACGTCGGGTCTGCGCACCATCGTCTCCGTCAGAAGATGAGCCCCCAACTTGCGCGCCAGCGTGGCCGGAACGGGTTCGCGGAAAAACAACCAGATGTGACCACCATTCCCCGAGCGAGACCTTTCCAATGCCGCAGGCAAGCTCAATTGCTTGCAGGTGTCGAGAAACCCCTTCGCATCCTCTTGCCACGTCGCCTTGTCAAAATCGGCCGCTAGAAAGAAGCACGTTTCGTCAAGGAGCATGGGATACACGCCCATGACGAAGTCGCGGCCATTATCATCCTGGCCGGAAAGATGGCAGCGAATCACATCGTCCGTGATTGAAAGGAACTTTCGGTGTGGACATTCCGCGCACTTGATTCGAGGCTTTTCGCAGACGCCTCGAACCCACTCGTTGGCACAAACAGGCGAATAACCAGCCCTGCCTGTCTTTCTGCTCTCGAATCGCCGGGGATAGACATCATCGCGTCCGCGAAACAATGACCGGAATAATCCGATCTTGGCATCGGGCGAAGAAACATGATTTACGTCTACTCGGCTTGCCAGCCCTCCCGCGGGTGGAAGGACAATCGGCAATGTTTGGGGGCCTGGTGTCAGGCGACAATGGAAGTTGAACGACTCGCATATCGAGGCGCGGGAACTGGAGGAGGCAAGTTATCCTACCTCAGCCCTGCCGGCCCGACAACCGAATGCCGCGTTACGAAACCAACGCAATGCTTGCACCTCACGCGGTTCGAGCGGATCAGCCGGCTCAAGCCGGGCAACAAACTGGGTCGCGGCTTCAATCAGACAAGCGTCTGCATCGTGACTTGCCGAGAAAAGTTGAATGAGTACCTCGACATCAAGCTGCAGCACGGCTGCCACCCGACCGATGATCTGTAAGGAAGTCTCCTCTCCATGCTCCAACGCAAGCACATCAGCCACGCGCACACCTGCCGATGCCGCAGTCTGCTCCGGTGTCTGATTCTTCTCGCGCCGTGATAGTGACACCAGCTTCGCTGCCGACGCCCGCAACACCTGCGCGGGTGCCTCAATACACAAACGCGGATGCGGAGGCTGCCAACCAGCCGAAATGCATCGATCGGGCTCTTCCATTGCCCAGCGCAAAAAACCTTCACGATCTTCGGGCATCGAAAGCGGCGCGTTTTTTACTTGGCTCTGTTCGATTGTGCTCATGATGTTCTCCGCAAGAATGCCTCGGCATCCGACTCCGTCAACTCAAAGTAACAAAGGCTGTCGTAGTTAATGTCCGGGCCGAGATCCGTCATCCCGCAACGACCGTTGTAGAATCCGCTTGCTTGGGGCAATGAATGCAGCCCCACGCGGCCTGCATAACCCAAGCTCAAACTCCATCGGACGGCCAACTCCATCAGTTGTCCGCCAATACCACGATATTTGCCAACCCGGTCGAGCGGCTCGATGGTCCAATTCCATGGGGCGCTTTCGAGAAAATCAACGTATACCAGTGGGCGTCCTAACACCCCTTGGCGGGTAAAATGACCTTCGCTCAGCCCGAAAAGCAAACCCTGCCACTGCCCGGCCGCTTGGAGGCCAAACAGCCGGACATCGCCAAATGCCTCCAAGCGAGAAGGCTCCGAAATCGCCGCCTTGTAAGCCCAATTCCAATGGACGCTTTCAGGCCATTCTCCTCGCTTGACGCGAGCCAATGACAGGTCATGCAAAACCTCGATCCTGCTGAGGCACCATTGCGCTTCTGCGGCAAACAGCGTATCCAACGATAACAAATCATCGATAACCGCCGCCACCTCGGCACCGCCCGGTTGCTCTCGAATCTTCGTCGCATGCTGACTCATAGCACCATAATCTCGGCTTTCCTTTTCGCCTTTTCGTCTTCGAAAACCAGTTTTTCCCCTTTTGATACCCGTTCATCAACCATCTGGTACAACCGCAGCGCGTGTTTGAGAAGCGCCGTCTTGGTCATTTCTTTTTTTTGAGCCAAGCCTTCGAGCGCCGCCATTTCCTTGGAGGTCAGATTGAAGGTCATTGTGCGTTTCTCATCCATAATAGAATAATACATTTTATTTAGCTATAAAGTCAATATGTGGCGTTCCTGTTGCGCATGATTCTGGGCAATTTCAAATCTCGATTCCTTCCCCTAAACTTCCCCCATTTTGTGCAGAATGAGCTTGTATTGCCGCTCATGCAGAGTACAATTCGAGCGGTGTTAAGGCTTTGCATGTACGGGAGATAGACGTAAATTCCGGGTGTGGCGAGATTTGCCGTTTTTGAGGCAAATCAGTCTCATAACCCGGAGGTCGGAGGTTCGAATCCTCCCCCCGCTATTCGATGTAGGAAAAGGACTTGCGATCACGCAAGTCCTTTTCTGTTTGGTATCTGTTTGCACGCGCGTACACTGGCGCGTACACTACCAATGTCAAAGGGACTTGCCGGAGTGATTGTTTCTCCAACTCAAGGAGAGCATCGTGGCAAGTCTCATCAAACGCACATGGAAGAACGGCCCCGCCTGGTACATCCAGTATTACGTCGGCAATCAGCAGCGCCGCATCCGGGCGTCCGACAATTACCAGATCGCCAAGGAAAAGCTCCGCCGCTTCGAGGCAGCCCGCGCCGCTGGCGACGACCTGCCACTGCCGACACGCACGCCAATCCCGGAGATTGTCGCCGCCTATGTTCAGCACATCCGCCAGGTCAAGACGGCAAAGAGCGCGCAGACCGACATCTATTATCTGCGCGACATGTTCGGCCCCGTTTGTGACGAATTGAAGATCAACAGCCGCAAGCCGTCAGTGAAGGCGAAGAAGAAGCCAGCAAAGGCCGGCATCGATTCGCGCACGAAGGCGCCCGTGATCGAAACC
The DNA here is from genome assembly GCA_030775485.1 of Planctomycetota bacterium. GTDB lineage: Bacteria > Planctomycetota > Phycisphaerae > Tepidisphaerales > Tepidisphaeraceae > JALYJB01. The sequence goes on from JALYJB010000032.1 coordinate 32,819, forward strand.
GACTGTCTGGAAGCCGTCCGCACCGCCGACATCACGACGTTCATTTCCGCGCAAGTTGCTCGTCGTGGCCTGGCACCCAAGACGGCCAACCGCTACCGGGAGATTCTCATGCGGCTGTTCAACTGGGCGATGGAGCAGAAGAACGTCCGCATTACGACTTGATCGACCTGGCCAAGAAAGTGATCGTAGTGGGCACGGTAGGAGACCTGTCCCCCGCTGGCCTTGTTCGGCCGCTCGATAAAGAAGTCGCCGAGTCGCGCCATTCCCTCAGCCGGGGGCAGATACGTGAACGTGATGAAGCACTGGCTCTCGAAGTGCAGGGCATCCGCAGTGAAGGCGTCGCGGCGCTCCTGATCGATCATCGCCGCGACAGGATTTGGAAACTCGCAGGCCGGATATGCCGGGGCACACCGCCGTGACGCCTCGACATGCACGCACCAATGCGAGCCGAGCCGCCGCAGCACATTGTTCATCCTTGCCCGCGCGGCGACCAATTCGTAGGGGGTTGAACTGTCCAAGTCCGGGCCGCGAAACGCGACCGTCTTCTGGAAGCTTCCGTCCTTGTTGAGGACGACGCCGGGACCGATCAGTGCCGCCCACGGAAGGTAGTCGGTCAGGCGTTGCGGTCGTTTGCGATATTCGCCAAGGTTCCACATGAACGTATCTCCCACGGGGACAGGGGAATCAGGAATCCAGATAATTCGGCTGACGCAGGTGGCGACGAAAGATGTCGAACCAGTACGGGTCTCGCTTGCTCATCAGCACCGCCGTCGCATGAAGCGCCGCGCCGGCCGGGAAACCAAGCCACCAAAGGTGCAGGCCCATGCCGACGACCAGCGCGAGCGTGCCGTTGAGAATTGCGAAGGTCCGCGGCGCTCCACCCATCAGCACGGGCTGGGTCAACGCCACATGCAGGGGCAGTTCATATCCCTCAATCTCTTCAGGGCGCTTCATGGTCGTACCGCCTTCCGTTCCGTTGAACCATCCTGTGGTGAGCTTGTCGAACCATCACCAGCCAGCGCCGCCATCGAACCCAAAGAACGTCACACCGAAGCTCGTCGCCGTGACGGCAATCGAAACGCCCAGCAGGAGCCCCAAGACACGGCGCAGCCCGCCGCCGTCACTGAAGGCAAAGCCGAAGCCAAGAACGACAATGGCTAGGATGCACAGCGCCTTGGCGACAGGCCCCGTGAAGCTGGCGAGCACTTGGTTCAACGGCCCCTCCCACGGGAGAGCCGCGCCGCCGCCGCCAGCCGCGGCGGCCAGGGCGGCATGAGGGACGCTTAGGAGCGTCAACGCACCGGCCAAGACGGGCGCGACAATCGAGCGGTGATTTCGGACTAAGGATCGAGTTTTCATAAGATGACTCCCTGTTCACCGTGACATGCCGGATCACTTGATCCATATCAATGTCATGGAAGGTATGGACAATACCATACAACTCCCGAACAACCGAGTCAAGCGCAAAGTTCGTGATTTGTTTGGTATGGATTGAACGTCCCACCTGGAGCACGGGGTGCGCGGAAGGTGGAGACCAGAATAGCGACTAACGACGTTTAATCAGCAAACGCGCCTTCATCCGAAAGTACGTGCGCAACAGGACGCAAAGAGTTCGCGAGCGGCGCAGCGCAAGTCAAACCGACGCAGTGAAGTGGCCCTGTATATTCAGGTGGATCGCAATATGCCCGGCTTTGATCCATTGCGCCCGCGCCCAAAGGGCCAAAGGTCCGTTGGAGCAGGGCAACGACATGCGGCGCAGCGTGAACGCACAGACTCGCTTATTCCTCGTCTCGCGATGACGCGCCGATCCGCTCGCGGTGTGTCTTAGCCATCGCCGCGCGAGCGTCTGGGCCGGCATTCAGCCAATGCAGGATCAATGCCTCGATGACGCACTTGGGGTTGGACAAGTGTCGGGCGCAGTCCTCTTCAAACGCCTCAAAGACTTTCGTATCGAAGCGATAGGTCCGTTGGACCGTCTTGGGCTTCGGTTCTTGCTTCGATGCGCCACGGGATGAACGGGGGTTGGCCATATGCAGCGTATTGTAAGTCCATGGCGATGGTATGCAAGATACCAAACGAATAAACGAAGTTATTCACACGGAATTGGATTGGGTCCTTTGGCCTGGCTAGCTTAATGTAGGTGTCCACGGTCCAGGAGCGCGCCAGTTCGGTGAAAACGCCCTGTTGCCCGTTACGGCCTCGAGCGCGGGCCGGAGGAAAAGTCGAACGGCGGCGATGACATCCTGAAAAGTCGCGGGTGCCCCAGCCAACCTTCCGTTTCGTACGAACGCAGCCCATTGGGCGGCTTTCGCGGGATCGATTGCGAAATCGTCGGTGAAGCAGACCGGATCGACAACTACCTGCGTCAGGCGGCGAGCGAAGGTGCGTGAGATCGCTTCCGTGACAACTCGCCCCTCAAAATCCTGAGTTCGCGCGAGCAGCCAAAGATCGAAGAAATCTTTCATTCGACTGTTGAGCTGGCCGAGCGACACCATCGCCTCCAGTTTCTCCGCAATGACAGTCTCGCGGCTGTAGGCCATGAGGGCCGCGCTGGCATGGCCAAGCATCGCCGGATAGCTGATCGAGACCGGCCCCGGCGTGATCACATCACTAAATCCGAGGTCGATCTGCATGGCGATCCGCGCCTTTCCCAGATGCCCTTGAAACCGCGCCCGCACTCCCTCGTAGTCGGCGTCTTCCGCGATGCGCTCGGTCACCACGGTGGACGGGTCGAACACCAGTCCGTCATCCTCCACCACCTGCCGGCAGATTTCTGCGACGACGGACCGGACGGATTCCAAGTCATTGCTGATTCGGCCAAGGAGATCGATGTCGCGGGTCGGGCGCGACACCGGCGTCTTCCAGACCAGAAGCATCAGCGCGCCCTTAAGTACAAGTCGATCCCGATATTGCGATTGAGCGAGCCGGTATAGGAACCGTTCGATCGCGTAGTATTGGAGCAACTCGTTGAACGGCCGCCCGCCCGTCCTGGCAAGGTTGAGCAACCTCTGATGGATCGAAGCGGCTTGGTTGGTCACACGCTTGGTCATGCCAGGGCCTCCAGGTACGGGCGCATGAGCCGCTCCACCCGACACAGCTTGGCATATTCGAAGACCTGCTGAAATTGCGGGCGCCCGCGCCCCCGGTACGTGCGAATCGCTTCGAGCACGACGTCCATGCCAATCTTATTGCGGTACTTGAAACAGTCGGCCAGGGTCTTTTCCGCGCTGTAGATACGAACGGGAATCCGATCGATGGTATGGGTGTCAATGCCCGCATCGAACGCCCCGATTGAGAATCGATACACCCGCAGCGGCGGGAAGTCGAGGCGCGGCCGGCGCGCCGTGCGCGAGATCGCCACATGGATCTCGTGCGGCACCTGTGTGGTGAGTTCGTGGAACGCCAGGGCAGAGATCAGGCAGACAACGCTATGAGGAACGCGCTTGGCAACCGTCGCCAGGTCGGGGTTGGCCATCGGTGCCAGGCCCCCGAGGCGGTAGACTCCGCGGGCGAGCGCTTCGACCTCGCCAGCGTCGCGCATGGCGTACAGCGTGCGCGGGTGGATGCCGGCGGCGAGCGCTTCGGTTGTGCGCAGCGTTCCACCGTGAGTGCGGAAGACTTTGCGGGCACGGTCGGTTATGTTCGGCATAGGCGGCCTCTACTGCTGGATAGAACAGCACGCAGATGATAACAAGTGCGTGCGCTATTATCCATCGGCTAGACCACGCTTCTGCTGAAGTCGAACCCGGCGGGCGGATCGCGCACTCGTCGGGGTATAACCCCGGAGGTACGCCCATTTTTGGCCCATTTGCGCGTACACTGGCGCGTACACTACGGATTGAAAAACATGGGTCACATGGTATACTTGTTGCCCGTAGGCGCGTTGTCGTAAACGGCGCGGTGATCATAAGTAATGATCCTGCATCAAATTCCGGATTTTGAGGCCAGAACGCTCATAACCCGGAGGTCGGAGGTTCGAATCCTCCCTGCATTTCGCCACCTCCGATTATCTCCGGCCGATTTCAAGCGTGATCCCAAGCCGGGTTAGGTGGGCCGTCGGCTACTGCGGGGGGCGAAGCGGTGCGAGCGGGAGACGCCCAAAGAGTTCTGGGCCTTAAGCCGAACGATTGGGGATTGAAGAAAAGGCGATCACAAGAGTCTTGTATTATTGGACTTGTGTGAGGACGCTGGTCCCATTGCTTCGCGTATCCGAGAAGATACAATCCGCGAGATTCTAGGTTGGGAGCGCCGCGAACCACCCTCAACAACCGATATATTAACTATGAAGCGCCAACTCCTTAGTCTCTTTTGTGGCGCAGGCGGTCTTGACGAGGGGTTTGCGGCGGCAGGTTTCGAAACGGTATTCGCAGTTGACAATTGCCCCGACGCAGTCGGGAGTTTCAACCACAACGCCGGCCACGAAATTGCGATAAAACGTGACTTGGCATCGTTAACGGCGGAGAAATTTCTCGAATTGATCCCGAAATCGGCCCAGCCGATCGGGCTTATCGGCGGCCCCCCCTGCCAAGGATTTTCGCGGGGAAATGTAAACTCGATTCCGAATGATCCACGCAACCTCCTGCCTTATCGATACGCTGATCTGCTGGCATGTGCCAACGAACGATACGGATTGGATTTTTTCGTATTTGAGAACGTGGCGGGACTGCTGGGGCCAAAGCACGCACAACGGTTAGGGCGCATCGTCGAGCGTTTGAGGGGCGCGGGGTTCAAGGTTTTTCATCACGACTTGGACGCGAAGGCGTTTTCAGTGCCGCAACGGCGGCGGCGGCTGTTTGTCGTCGGATTGAATAATAAACGGTACGCCGACGTGGAGTTCGAGTTCCCCAAAGGGAATGAAAAGCTCGTCACGGTCGGGGATGTGCTGCGACACCTGCCGACACCGACGTTTTTTTCGCGGGGACTCTTGCCGGAACAAGTCGCTCACCATCGGAATCATTGGACGATGGTTCCCAAGTCAGAAAAATTCAAGGGAGGAACCACAACTGACGGGCGATCGTTTAAGCGACTGAAATGGGATGAAGTTAGCCCGACTGTCGCATATGGACACCGCGAAGTGCATGTCCATCCGGACGGCACCCGCCGTCTAAGCATTTACGAGGCGTTGCTTCTGCAAGGATTCCGGAAAGAATTCGAGCTTGTTGGGTCGTTGAGCGCGCAAGTGACCCAGGTCTCGAATGCCGTACCGCCGCCTTTGGGAAAGGCGATCGCGGAGCAGATTGCTCGAGTGATCGAAGATAAGCAGAGAAGATAGCCCGGATCGCTGAAATGCGCACAAAAAGTTTGCCGAGGATCGGTCATGCAGGAGCAAGAACTCGCGGAGAAGATCGACGAATCGGACAGCGGAAACCCGGTTGAAACCACTCTGACGACGAACGAGCGGGTGCTGGCGCGAATCACCGACGGCATCTATCGCCAACCGGCGTCCGCTCTTCGGGAACTCATTTCTAATGCCTACGACGCGGACGCTCGGGAAGTCGCGATTCTGACCGATGCCCCTCGGTTTTCGTCAATTGTGGTGAGAGACGATGGATTTGGTTTGTCACCCGCGACCCTGGCTCACTTGATCAAGAATATCGGGGGAAGCGCTAAGAGAACCCAAGAAGGCGTGAAATTGGAGGTCACGTCCTCCGATCCGAGCCGAAGTCCTGGCGGCCGACGGCTGATCGGGAAGCTGGGCATCGGGATGTTTGCCGTGTCGCAGTTCACACGGCACTTCATGATCATATCCAAGCGAAAAGGGGACAAGTTTCGGACTGTGGCCGACATTACGCTCGGCCCGGTAAACAACGAGCAAAGGCTGCTCACGTACGATCGCTCGGGCGATCCGGAAATCGAAACCGGCAAAGCTCTGATCTATCGGGAACGCGCGTTGGGACAGGATGTCTCCTCTCAAGGGACCGAAATCCGGCTCTTGGACTTGCTTCCGCGAACGCGAGCGGAGCTAGCCAGCGACGATTTATGGGCGAGAATTGATTTCGAAATGGAGACGGAAGGCAAGGCAACGACGCTGGAACCGCTCCTTCACATCGGCCGTGTGAGCAAGGCGAAACGCTCAGAACTGACTCGCAAACCGGCCCTGCCTTGGGACGACGAAGATTCGCCGGAACAGAAATTCGGCAAGTTCGTTCAGCGGGTACGGAGCTATGCGCTAACGGACAAGGAATTGGTCGATTTGGAACGCGTGTGTGACAGGTATCTGCAAACCATCTGGACACTGGCATTGTCCGCACCGCTTCCGTATTTGGACGGGCATCCCTTCGATTTGACCGGCAGGGACGATCTGCTTTTCTATCAAGTTGAAAACGCGACTCGCGGCCAGTCGAAAACGCTGAAGCTCAAGGCCACGGAATCGCCGCGTAGCAGCCTGGGCCTCAAATCGCCGGAGGTCAGAAAGGGCGACAGGTTCCGGATTAGCTTTGACGGGGTGGAGCTTTTGCGCCCGATCGTTTTTCGGGATCAGGCGAAATCGTCTTCGGCGGTGAAGACACCTTTGCTGTTTGTCGGACATTGCCGCGAAACCTTTAAGGGAAAACCGATCGAACTGAGCGGCGGAGCGCTGGATTTTGAAGCCTATCTCTTTTGGACACCCAAGGTCGTCCCGACTCAGCATCAAGGCGTCGTTATTCGAGTGGGAAATGCCTCTGGCGTGCTTTTTGACCGGACTTTCATGGGATACCAGATATCAGAGCAAACCCGCCTGCGGCAAATCACTGCCGAGATATTCATTCGTGAAGGGTTTGACGGCGCTATCAACCTGGATCGCGAATCATATAACTTCTCGCACCCGCATTATCAGTTTTTAGTGAAATGGCTGCACTCGGCGCTTCGCCAGTTGACCAACCGCCACAAGGAAGTCGGCAAAGAAGTCCGCACCGGTAATCTCATCGAAGAAGGGAAGGCGAAGCGAGAGGCACTCGATGCCAAGGTGGCGGAATTACTCGAAGCGCGCGGCGTGGAGGACGTGCCCGAGGTCGTGCTGCTTGGGCCGGATGAAGCCAGCCGGGCTCCGAGCGTGCGGAGAGAAGGGAAAATAGCGCTGAACCGGGAAGCAGTGATTCCGCCATCGTCGGCACAAAGGAAGACGGGTGCAGACGTGGAACGGAGATCCATGGTGGAGAAAAAAGTTGTGGCAGTTGCACAGCTACTTGAGGCGTGGGGCGTGTTGAAGAGCCTCTCCCATCGGGAACAAGAACAATTGGTGCGGGAAATTATCGAAGTCGTCTTATTTGGGAGCGAGTAGAGTGAGCGATAGCGATATATCCGACGATATTGTGGCGGATGAACTGCCGCAGCATGTGAAGCCGGTTCCGCCGCTGCGTTCGGACTTTCGGCCGTGGCACCGGGTCCGCAAGCAATTCATCCGGGAAAAGCAGTGGAATCACGAGATTCATTTCCTGGCGAAGCAACTGCGCAAAGACCTGCAAAAGGATGCGTCTGAGTGGGGAGCCGCAAGCACATCTGAAGCGGAAGCTTCATCGGCGGAGCTGATTCCTGAGACATTGATTATCGAGAGGCCGCTGCGGTGCTTTGTGTTGCCGGGGGATGAGTTGCTGGACATCCGGTGCCTTTGGCAGAAGTTGGAGAACGAAGGCTGTTTCATACGGTTCTTGGGCTTCAACAGCACCTTGAACACGCCTGAGCGACAAGAACGAATGGCTCTCACCGAAGGCGCCGTGACGCAGCTCGCGAAGATCAGCAAGGACTCGCACGTAACAGGCGATCGGTTTCAAGATATCGCGCGGAATAATACCCAGGCTTACCGGCTGTTTCGGCAATATGGGCCATACGACGTGATCAACCTCGATCTATGCGATTCGCTTGTGCCACGCGGGAAGGCTGGAGAGACAGAAGGCAATTATACCGCTCTGCATCAATTGCTCATTTACCAGAGCCAGCACCAAAGAACGCCATGGCTGCTATTCGCGACGACGCAAGTCGATCGGGAAACGGCCGATCAGGCGGAGCTGGATAAGCTTGGAGGGCCGACGAGGAAGAACTTTGACACCCATCCGGAATTTGCGAGCCTATTAGGAAGTCGGCTGCCGGCAAATTGCTTTGCGAGCCAAACGCATTCCGTGGACATTTCGGAGTTCACTCCCAGCCATTTGGTTGAAGCGTTCGGCATCATTTTCGGAAAGTGGCTGGTGAACATTCTGCAATCGGCGAGCCCGCGATGCAGCGTCAAATTGCTCTCAAGCTACCGGTATGTGATCCGCGCAGACAAATCGGTAGAGATGCTATCGCTCGGGTTTCGCATGACGCCGCACTTTGCTCCGCCGACGGATCAGACGGGTATTTCATCGCTGAAACCCGGCACGGGGAATATCCCTTCGGAGAAAGAAATCGCCGTGGAAATGGCGACGGTGGCGAGCCACATTCGCAACGTTGATGACATCCTGGCGGCCGATGCACCATTGCGGGACAGCCTTGTGCAAACAAAGGCTGAATTGCTCTCGGCAGCCGGGTTCGACGCGGACGCCTATCGGAAATGGGTTGCTGACGGTGAAGTTGAGGCATCCTGATGGCTGACATTTGGACAGCCCGGAAGCGGTCGGCGGTTATGGCACGCATCCGTTCCAAAGGAAACAAATCCACGGAACTTCGGCTTTTGGCGATTTTGCGAAATGAGGGAATCAAGGGCTGGCGTCGCAACCAGCCTGTGTTTGGCCGCCCTGACTTTGTATTCAAGGCATCCCAAGTTGCCGTGTTTGTTGATGGCTGTTTTTGGCACAAATGCCCCCGGTGCTTTCGAAGGCCGCAATCCAATAACGCCTATTGGGATGACAAGTTTCAGCGAAACCGACGGCGTGATAGAAGAGTGAATCGCCAACTCCGGCAGCTCGGGTGGAAGGTACTTCGAATATGGGCGCATGAGCTTGTGCCGGGTAAGGACGCAGCGGTGGCGACGCGGATCCGCCGGGTGTTAGCTTGATCGGAGGATTAGGTTCGGATTTCACTGAGCGATTCTGGCGCGACGGTGGCTGCAAGATTTCACGTGATCGATGAAAGGCATTCGAAACTCATGCGACATTGAATAGTGGGCCGGCGCTGGAACTGCGTTGTTATTCATGCTGCCTGCCGAAAACAGGCCCAGAACGCCACTTTCACGATACGACGAGTAACGTAACGCCCCCCCGCTATGCAATCGGCCTTGGCGATATCGCCAAGGCCGATTTTGTTGATCGACCCCGTTAAGAACCTCCGACTAAGTCACGCGGCCCAGCAGATATGCGATGCGTCTCGCTTCGCGCCCCTAATTGTGCTGTCCATCAAGATGCGAGAAAACATAAGACAACTCGGTCGTCGCCAACAGCAACGGGGGGCCTGTCGCAGGATTTTGTTTTTCTTGCCCGATATTGTATCCTCGCGACAATACCTTCGATGTTGTTTGGCCCGCACGCTACGGGGAGCGTTTACGCCATGCGCGACAACGAAAACCGACCTTCGATCTTGCCGGGCTGCACTCCAGACGTCGTCTTCTGCGTTCTCCCGTTCAGTCAACTGAGTCCGGCATTGGACGCCAGCACACTTGCGACACTGCTACGATCGCATGGTATTAATTCGAAGGTTTTCTACTTGAATCGGCATTACGCCGCGACAATCGATCAAAGCTTCTATAATGCAGCAGCAGCCGTCACCTCTTTAAATGGCTTGTTAGGCGATTGGGTCTTTCGAGAAAGTGCATTCGGGGTGATGGATGACCGCGCATACCTTGCATCGCTTCTCTCACGTGGATATTTAACTGCACGCTCAATCCCTCAAGCGATCGAAGCTCGTGCCAGAGTTGCGCCTTTCCTAGAACGATGCGCGTCTCAGGTTAATTGGGAAGATGTGAGCGTTGTCTGTTTCGTGGACACATTCGCCAAAAGGGATGCCGTGTCCGGACAATTAATGGCGTCCCTAGGCCTAACAGCCCGTGGCGTAACCCCTCATTTTCGTCATGCGGCATAACGGAGAGCTAAGCGGGGACCAATCGCCAATCGAGTTTTCCGGGCGACGCCATGCTTCCCAATGCAATCCAGATCGTCCACG
>JALYJB010000033.1 GCA_030775485.1 Planctomycetota bacterium
ATGCCTGATACAAATTCATTCCATCCACATAGTGTGTTCCACCCGGATCCTGCGTCATCCAGTGGTCATACACCACATTCACATCCCGCGCTCCCATCCGCGCCAGCCCCGTCACCGGATCGCCTCTTGCTCCCTGGAACCCGTTCAGGAAGCCATACAAATCCACGCCGACCAGATTATTCCCGTCGGGGGATAACACGGTCTGCGACCCGTAGGGACTGTACACATACCGCTGAACAACGCTGGACGTCCCGTCGCTGTTGAGCCCCACCAGGCTCGTCACATTGTAATTGGCATCGTTCTGAACATAAAGCCGGGTGTCGAGGCCGGAGGCCGCTCCGCCGCTCAGGCTCCCCAGCGTTCCGGTGGATGAGCTTCCATCCGCATCGGAATCCCGCAGCACCAGCTCATTTACATAGGCGATGCTGTACACATACTGAGCCGCTACTCCTGACCATTTTTAGATTCCGCTATGCGTAGCAATGCAAACAATGGGAGGCACTTTTTGCACTACTCACATAAGTTATTCAGATATTATCACATTTTCTTAGATCCGAATGGCGTGCGCATGAATAACCAAAACCCGCCGGGTGGACGTGTTGACTTTGTCGTGACGACAATTGAAATTCCCAGGCGGCGCGCAACCCACGCGATAATGGTGTCGATGCAAATGAAAATATCGCGACTGAACACCGCCGCGATAACATAGCCCGTTGGCAAAATTATAACTTCCAAAAGTTGATCGCCTTCGTCGCCTAGCAGGGAATCCATCTCCCCGCCGATTAGAAATCCAAGTAGCACGGCGAAGCACAGAACCGCAATCGGCTGGTTCCACCAAGCCTTCCCAGCCCAAATAGCGGGAATCGCCAGCCCCCCAATAATTGCCAACAACCATCCGATATCTTGTGTGATGTTATACCACCCAGGGTCTGATAGGCCGAGATATCCATTCATGATATGATAGGCCCAGGGTCGAATCGTGCGGCTGGGGAGTTTCGATGCTAAATTACCAGGGTTTTGAAGAGGGAGATCAGGAATCTGCGCTTCGTTTAGGGCTTTGTGATATTGATCCGGGGAAACAAACAGGTCCAATTTGGATTCGCCGGTATCAAGGATGAAATATCCCATCAGTCGTTTTCCAATGATAAAGCGGTCACCGAAAAGTGCAAACTCTTCAACGTAAGAAAGATACTCTGTCGAAACGGCGTTTTCATTGTTAGCTCGAAATGGAGTAATTGGACCCCAATCCTTACGAATCCAAGATTCCGAAAAGTTGGTGTGAATGATTTGAAAACGGCCCAGATTTCTTGGTCCGGCTGGGCCCTCTCCGCAAAAGCGCTGGATAATGTAGCCTTTCGTCAATGGCAGAATGTATCCGTAATCATCGAGCGTATCGGTGCGCACGTCATGAACAATTATATCTATCGGTAGCGTCACCATCACTGCGATGATGAATAGATATCGCCAGCGAAATGAACGTAGATTGCGCACAACATTTTTCATCGGTCACCTTGAAGCCGGCTTAGGGAATCAGGAAGACACTCCTTGTAATTGTTTAGCGTCCTACCCGCCTCCCACCAGCATCGGCGGCGGGTGAAGCCGAGGCGTTCGGAGCACGCGACTGACAATCTCCATTCCATCGCGGCGCTGCCGGTTGGCCATGAACAGCACCGTCATCAGAATCGACTGCGCGGTGGCTCCGGCCTCGGAGCGATTGCCGCCCCACACCTTCCGGTTCACCACCGCCTTACGAATCGCTTGCTCGGCCCGTCGCGAATCCACGCCTCCAATCAAAAAATGGCCGGCCGTGTCTGAGTAAAATGCCGCAGCGGGCATCTCCCGCCGCCGTCTGCGGCTGTCGAGGCATTCACGGAAGGCTACGGTGCAGGTCATCCAGCATCAATATTGGACCCGCCCCATTTTCCTAGTCCCCGAGTTGTTGAAGTCTTATCATCGAAAGGCGGCGTAATAATGCGCGGATGAGTTTTTTTACCCTACGGCATGTCGCCGCCAGCAAAACAAACGCGCACCTTCCAGCGCCAAGTCACTCAAAAACCCTTTCAAAAAAAATATTCGAACTTTCCCCTTGACCCGAACAAAAGTTATGGTACCGTCTCTTTCACGGTGAACCTCAAACACACCCCAATAATCGCATCCTTTTCAACGAAGGGAACACCCCCAACCCAACCAAAACCGCAAAAAACCAAAAAATGCCCCACCACCGCACCCCGTGCGATCGGGGCATTGTGGGGCATTTCGAGGCATCCAACCGAAAAACCACTCCCGAAAGCTGGGAAACTAGAGAGCGGTGATCAGGCGATCTGTTTTAGTCTTTGGGCTCGGGTGGCGCGGACGATGCCGGGGAGGACGTATTCCCTGGCTACCACATCCCAGCTCATGCGGCTGGCGAGGGCGAAGCCGCGGTCTACGAATTGTTCGAATTCCTTTGGGGTGCGGGGGAGGCGATCCACCAGATTTTTGGCGACGATTCCTGAGACGGTGTGTTCGATTTCGTCGCGCTGGGGTTGGCCTATGGACATCATCTGTTCGGGCCTGAGGTTCTTGTTGGGGAGGTCGGTGTAGTCGGCGACGATGACGTTGGGGGTGGGCTTGCCGTCGTTGGCTTTGTCGACGAAACCGGCGCAGCCGCAGACGTTGGTGAAGACGCAGATGCCGCCGAAGCTGATGGGTTCCACCTGGGCGATGCCGAAGGGTTCATAGATGCTTTGGCCGAATTCGACATCGGAGCCTTTGCGGATGTCCATGAATTCCATGTCAGCGGACATGCGCGTTCCGCAGAGGGCGGCTTCCCAGCCGAACTGGTTGATGAAGACGACCTTCACATTGCGCGAGCGGGCGTTGAATTCCTGGACGCCCTGGTAATAGACCGCTTCGCCGTTGGAGAGATCGGGGAGGCCTTCACGGTGGGCGACGGGCCAGTGATAAAATTGCTCCATGCGGCGAATGTCATCGCCCCGGCGGGCGGGGACTTCTGTGCTGAGCGCGAAGAGGACAGCGGTTTCGTTCCGTGCCCGCAGAATTTTTTCGACGTGCTCGAGCACGCGAAGATCGCGCCACATGCCTTTGCTGGGGACGAGGCGGGTGACGTGGGAGAAGACGTAATCGGGCTGGAAGCCCAGGATATTGTTGCAATAAGTGCGGAGCTTATTGCGGCTGTTCATTTTATCTTCGACGGTGATCTTCCAGTGCGGGACGCCGTTGTAGGCGACCTGGCTGTCGACATGCACGAAATCCGGACCCATGAAGCGGATTTCCTTCAGCACATAATCGCCGACGGCGAAGATGCCATCGCAGAAGCGCGCAGCTTTGACGAGCGCGTGCTTGTAATAGCCGGATTGATCGCCGAAGACGTCTTCGACGTAATGGCCCTGCGCGATTGCCGAGCGCATGACGTTGTAAAACATTGTGTCGTGGCCTGGGTGATGCTCGACAATGCGGCGCATGGGGGCGACTTCGTGAGCGTGAAAGATGGTGCGGAACTTGCCGCCTTCGCCTTCCATAATGGCAGCCAGGGCGGTGGGCATGCCCATGTATTCGTGGCTGAGGATGACGCAGGGCTCGACATCGCTGCCGGCGCCGAGGGCGTGAAGGGCGGCGATGGCGGGCTGGGCGAGGCGCATGTACTGCTCGAAATCCCAGATGTTCTCGTACTTGGCGCTTTCGATGCCGAAGGTTTTCCAGAGGGCGAATTTGAATTCGTTGATCTTGTGGGCGTCGTAGCGGGCAACATCGATGAGGAGCACTTCGGGGGTGCTGGTGACACCGGTTTCTTTTTCGAAGTAGCGTCGGCGGCCGTAAACGATGCCGACGTCGTAGGTTTGTTCGATTTCGCGGAACCGGGCGGCCAGCGGCGAGCGGTAGAGGCTATCGAGACTGCTGTAGAGAACTTCGCCCTGCGGCCCGAGTCGGCTTTCACCGCTTTCGTCGCTGGGCCAGAACGGACCGACGAGAATGTTGCGGGGAACGCGATCGAGATAAGTCCGGCTGGTGAGCAGACCATGGAGGACGGCGCCGATGCCACCGATTTTGTTGATCGCTTCGTGGGTCACGTGGACGACTGTCTGCATAGGGATACGCCTTTCAAAAGCCTCGAGACCGGTTCCAGTTTATCGGCATGCGATGGGTGGCCGGTCCTTTAAAATATGCAATGAGCATGGAAGCGCTGGAGCCAATTTCTTATGGGTCTTAGAAACATCAAAGTGCGACGGACCGAGCCGGGTTGGTTCACCGTATACGGGGCACCGCGGGCGTGCATTTGAAGCGCCGGATGCAAAAAGTGCAACAAAAAGTTTGGAAGAGTTTTTTACGGAAAGCGGCGAGGTTTACCCGGCCACTATTTGCTCGATATCAATTTGGCGGTTGTGCGAGCCCGTCGAGACGATACGGACGGAGATTCTCCGCGGCGGTAGAAGGGGCGTGACGCGGCTGGCCCATTCAACGACGACAACTCCGGACTGATCCAACAGTTCGGTGAAACCGATGGATTCAAAATCGTCCGCGCCAAAGACTCGGTAAGCATCGAGGTGAAAGACGGGAAGGCGGCCCTGGCGGTAGATGTTGAGGAGCATGAAGGTGGGGCTGCTTACGGCGCGGGGGTTGCCCGCGAGGCCCATGACGAGGCCGCGAACGAACTGGGTTTTGCCCGCGCCGAGTTCGCCTTCGAGGGCGATGCATTCCCCGCCAGTGAGGGTGCGGGCGAGATCTGCGGCGATCTGCTCGGTTGCTTGCGGGCTGGTGGAGTGGTGGGTGATCACTTCTTGTGCCCGGTTGATCCGAAGATGGCCTGGTGGAGAAGCTCGACCGGATGCGCGACGCGGAGCGGGGGGCCGGCGGCGGTGGCCTGGGACGCGATTTGCATTGAGCAGCCGGCATTGCCGGTGATGACGACCGCTGCGCCGGTGGATTGAATATTTTTGAGCTTTCGTTCGGCGAGCTGGCTGGCCATTTCCGGATGGGAAAGGTTGTAGACACCGGCAGCGCCGCAGCAGAGATCGTGCTCGGGAAGGGGGACGAGTTTCAGGCCCGGAATGGCGGCGAGGAGCTGACGCGGGGCGCTGGTGACTCGCTGGGCGTGGGCGAGATGGCAGGCATCGTGATAGGTGGCTGTAAGATTTACCGCATATTTCATCGCGGGAAGCTTTTGTTGGATGAGCAGTTCGGTGATGTCGCGCACCCGTTTGGAGAAATCCTTGGCGCGGAGGGAGTAATCGGGGTCATCGCGCAGAAGCAGATCGTATTCCTTGAGCATGGCTCCGCAGCCGGCGATGTTGGTGGTGATGAAATCCGCGCCTTTGATTCCGCGCGGGAGAAACAGATCGATATTGCGTCGGGCGAGAGCGCGGGCGGTTTTTGTATCGCCGCTGTGATGATGAATAGCGCCACAGCATTGCTGGGCCGAAGGAGCGTAGACATTGAGGCCGCAGGCGTTGAGAAGATTGACCGATTGGCGGTTGATATCGTTGCAGACGATTTGCCCGACGCAGCCAGTGAGCAGGCCGATGGTGAGGTGCGGGGGCTTTTCTTCGCGCTCGGTTTTCTGGGATTGGGAGGCGGTGTTGCGCAGGGCATCCATCACGGCGTTCATGCCACCGGCGCCATTATGATCGGGCAAGGGCCGAGGCCAGAGGGGGCCACTACTGGGCATCATCTGGAGCATTTTTTGCAAGGCGGGCGGGAGGAGTTCTGGGATCCGCAAGCGCTGCATCAAACCATAGAGTCCGATTTTCTGGGCTGTGCGAATCGGGAGCATCGCCAGCTTCAGCCGGCGGGGATGGGTGAGGATATGGAAGATGACCCAGCGGCGGAGGGCATTGGCGGCCGCGCCTTCTTTAGCGGTCGCGACCTGTGGACGCTTGGATAGCAGTCGGGAGCGGGTTTCTTCAATCAGCTCGTGATAAACGACGTTGCTGGGACAGGCGGTTTCGCAGGCGCGGCAATCGAGGCAAAGATCGAGATGTTCGCGCACGGATGGGGTTGGAGCGATGGCGCCTTCGGACAGACCGCGCATGAGCTGGATGCGGCCGCGGGGGCTATCGGCTTCGTGGGCGGTTTGGAGATAGGTGGGGCAGACGGGGAGACACAAGCCGCAATGCACGCAGGAGAGGGCGCGGTCGTAGGTGCGGGGGTCGAGCTGCAATCCGCCAGCGGGATGCGCGGCCTTGAGAGGCTCCAGATTTTTCAGGATGGAGACGGGTTCGCTCAATTGGCCCTCGGTGTCAGTGGGAGCAGGCGATCGTCCGGATCGAGCGAATTTTTCAGACTCTGGAGGAGAAGCAATTCGGTTGGGGAGGGTTGCCACCGCGGGGGCTGGCCGTCGATATGGAGGACGGCTGTGCCGTCGACGGCGCGGGCTGCTTCGAGGATTGTCTGGTGATTCAAATTGGCGGTCGGGCCGACGACGATGCCGAATGCGGCGTCGGCTGACCAGTCACCTACGCCGGCTTGTTGGGAGAACGCGAGAATTTTCGATGGAGGGACGGATGCTCGGAAGTAATCGGAGGGCATCGTCCAATGGGACTGGCGATGGCTGATATCTTCGGCGAGTGTTCGGCGCGTGACTTTCTTGGGTTCGAGCGCTGCGACCGAGCGGGCGAAAAGATTGATCGCCGGAGCGTCGTCCAGCCAGCCGAAGAATAACGATCGCGAGGTAAGCATGGCCCAGCGCGGGCGAAGCGGTGTTGCGATGATCTGGCCGAGGAGTTGATCGGATTCGGGAAACTCAGCGAGGAGCGCGAGGGCGGGGCGCTTGTAGGTGCGGGTGGTGATGGAGACGAGGGTTCCGAAGATGCCGCGCTGGCCGACCATGAATTTGGCAAGGTCGTAGCCAGCGACGTTTTTCATGGTGCGACCACCGGCGGTGATGAGTTCTCCGTTACCGCTCGTGAATTGGCAGCCCAGAAGGAGATCGCGCCATGCGCCGTAGCCGAGGCGAAGGGGGCCGCTGGAATTTTCGGCTACTAGCTTGCCGATGGGTTGATTGGGATCGCCGTCGATGGGGATCCATTGGTCGAATTCGGCCAATCGATCCTGGGCGGTTTGCAGCGGCATCTGGGCGGAGATGGTGGCGGTTAGATCGCTGGCATGGCACTCGATGCCGCCGGGCGGAACCAGAGGGTCTCTTGGCTTGCGAGCAATCGTTTCGGACATCACGCCCGATGGTAATATAATTGGTTTTAAACGCCATCGGGATTTGGTTCCCTCTTCCCTAAGACCTGGAAGAGGGAACCGTCGACGATGGATGAAGCGATTGAGCTATTCGATTTTGCAGGCTTCTTCGAAAGAGAGCCGCGGGGCGCGGGGGTGTAGTTTGGCTCCGTCGCCGTAGCCGAGATTGCAGAGGAAGTTGGATTTCCAGGGGGTGCCTTTAAAGAAGGCAGCGTCGACTTTGGCGTTGTCGAAACCTGACATGGGGCCGCAATCCAGATCGAAGGCTCGGGCGGCGATGATGAAATAGCCGCCCTGTAGTGAGCCGTTGCGGAAGGCGGCGGCCTGAATGACGGCTTCGCGGCCGGCGAACCAGGATCGGGCATCGGCGAAGGGGAATAGCTTTGGAAGCTTTTCGTAGAATTCGAGATCGTAGGCGACGATGGCTGTTACCGGTGCGGCTTTGGTTTTGTCGATATTGCCGGGATCGAGGCAGGCAACCAGCTTTTCCTTGGCCTCTTTGGATTTGACGAAGACGATGCGGGCTGGCGACATATTGGCGCTGGTTGGTCCCCATTTCATGATTTCGTAAATTTCATGCAGCGTCTGGTCGCTGACGGGTTTGTTCTGCCAGGCGGCGTGGGTGCGGGCTTTGAGGAAAAGTTGGTCGAGGGCTTCCTTGGATACCATTGAAGGGCTCTCACTTTCTGCGGGTTGATTGACGCGGACGTTCGGTTCCTAAACATGCGTACGTCAGCATCATTGTCACGCTGGGATCGTTTATCAAATGTCAAACGCCGAGGAATTACAAATTGATCTGGGGTCCGGCGCCGAGTTGTCGCGGTGATTCAATCGATGGCTTGCGGCATGCCGCATGGAAGATACCATTGCAGGTGACGGCGGAATTTGGCGGAACAATTCGATGGGCTTCCATGCCTGTTCCATTTCCGTCTTCACTTTTTCTGAGCCGTTTATTTAGCAACTGTTGGCGCGCGCCTGAACAATAAAAACAGGAGAGAGTATGTTGAGATTTCCATGTCGTTTCGCCGCAGGTGTATTTGCCGCGGCATTTTTCATTTGTGTGTCGGCTGCGTACAGCGATCCGATCGTGAGGAAATCATTTGGCACGACTGCTGATG
Source organism: Planctomycetota bacterium (assembly GCA_030775485.1). GTDB lineage: Bacteria > Planctomycetota > Phycisphaerae > Tepidisphaerales > Tepidisphaeraceae > JALYJB01. The sequence continues at coordinate 8,304 of JALYJB010000033.1, forward strand.
GGCAGGCAGTGGATCAATACGTTCTGACCAACAACAAGGGGGCGTCGGCGTCGGTTATTACGTTTGGGGGAATCGTTACTAATCTGATTGTTCCCGATAAAGACGGCAAGCTTGGCGATGTGGTGCTGGGTTTTGAAAAGGTGAAGCAATACGAGGAGGCGGGGCCTTTCATTGGGTGTATTCCCGGGCGATATGCGAATCGAATTGCGAAGGGGATGTTCACGGTGGATGGGGCGCACTACGCGATTCCGATTAATAACGGACCGAATACGCTGCACGGCGGGTTCAAGGGGTATGCGAAGCGGGTCTGGCAGGCAGATGCGGGGATGACGCCGGATGGGCCGACGGTTCGGCTGACGCTGTTTGATCCGGACGGGGCCGAGGGTTTTCCGGGGAACGTGCATGTCACGGTGCTTTACACGATGACGCAGGCCAATGTGTTGAAGGTTCAATATTTCGCGACGACGGATAAAGCGACGCCGATTAATCTCACGCATCACAGTTATTTTAATCTGACGGACGCCGGTAAGAGTGAGGTGCTGGGGTATGTTGCCAAGATTTACGCCGACCATTATCTGCCGGTGGATGCGACGCTGATTCCGGTGGGGCAGATTGCGTCGGTGACCGGGACACCGTTTGATTTCACGAAGGCGAAACTGATTGGAAAGGATTTGAAATCCTGCCCTGGGACTCCGCCGGGGTATGACCACACGATGGTGCTGAACAGCCAGAATGGGGATCTCGCCAAGGCGGCGGAGATTTATGATCCGCAATCGGGGCGGCTCTTGGAATGCTGGACGACGGAGCCGGGCGTTCATTTTTATACGGCTTCGGGCGTTGGGCCGCTGCTTGGTAAAGACGGGGTAACCTATGGCCCTTACCGGGCGTTTTGTCTGGAAACGCAGCATTATCCGGATTCACCGAATCACGCTGAGTTTCCTAATACGATTCTGCGGCCAGGGCAGGTTTATCGGCAGGTGACGGAGTTCCGGTTTTCGGCGCCGGCGAAGCCTATTGAACCGGAATAATGGCTCTTTAGTAAACGCGGAGCATGGCGCGGGTGTATTGGGTTAGAAGGTAACGAGAATTATGCGAATCAAATTTCGAATAGCGGCGGCGTTTTTGTGTCTTACGGTGTTTGCCGGGATTTCCGGCGCTCAGCCCACTCCCGCAACGCAGCCGACGCTTTCAGATGCGGATAAAAAACTGGGTGAACACAAAGTGGTGGGACTGGATTATTTTTATAACCACCAGGTGCGGAACGGGAAGCAGTTTCACTATGTGTGGGATGACACGGCAAACTCGGGCTATTCCAAGCTTGGCGCGGTGTTCGAGCAATTTGGAGCTTCGCTGGGCAAGCTTGAAAAAGCGCCCACGCTGGATGACCTTCGCAAGTTTTCGGTTTATATCATTGTGAATCCCAACAACGAGACGAAGGCGGCGGATCATAAGCCGAATTACATTATGCCGCCGGATGTGGAGGCGATTTCCCAGTGGGTGAAAGAGGGAGGTGTATTGGGTTTGTTCGCCAACGACGAGAAGGTTGGGGGATGTGAATATGTGCATCTCGACACGCTGGCGCAGAAGTTCGGCATTACGTTTAATGATGATGTTCGCAATCTGGTGCCCAATGCCCGCGATCGTTCTCCAGGGACATTTTTTGCCAAGGAGTTTCCCGATCATCCGCTGTTCAAGGATGTGGAGGCTATTTATATGAAGGAAATCTGCACGCTGCGGGTGCAGGACCCGGCGAAGGTGATGGTCGTGGCGCCGAAGCAGAATGGCGGCTTGGGGAATGACATCATTATGGCAGAGTGCCATTACGGAAAGGGTTTGGTTTTCGCCGTGGGCGACCCGTGGATTTATAACGAATATATTGATGTGCAATCGCCGGGGTTGCCGCTGGAAAATCGGAAGGCAGCGGTGAATTTGGCGCGGTGGTTGTTGGGGGCGAGTTCGGTTCCTGTCGCCGTACAGTATTAAGGGGACTCGGAGGCGGCATCGTTGGCACGTCGTCAATCAATATGTTTCCAGGCGGATGGTTTTCAGCAGGTCATGGACGTCTTGCCGTTTAAGAATTCCGGAACCTTCGGTTAGACAATTTGCGGCGGCGCAGGCTGCGCCGAGGCGGCAGGCTTCGGGGACTTCCTGGCCCCGAGTGATTCCAGCGGCCAGGCCGGCGGCGAAGGAGTCGCCGCTGCCGATGGGGCTGAGCACATTGATTTGGGGGGCGGGGATTTTCCAGATTTGATTGCGGTTGGATGCGACAGCGCCTTCGCGGCCCATTGTTACGACGACCCATTGGGCGCCGCGATCGTGGAGCGACAGGATCGCTTGCTTGAGACTTCGGTCATCGAAAATCGCCTCGCCAACGGTGGCGGCCAGTTCCGCGCGGTTTGGTTTGACGATCAGCGGTGAATGCTTCAGGGCGAGATTCAGTGGGGATTCCCGCGCATCCAGAATGATGGGGACGTTTATATCGGCGGCGCGCTTGCAGCATAAAGCATAAAAATCATCGGGAACTCCGGGGGCTAGCGATCCGGAAAGTACGAGGATCTTTGCGGCTGGTATCAGCGAGCTCGCGAGGGACAGAAGGTGCTCATATTCCGTGGCTGAGATTGGGCCGTGCTCCTCGACGAGTTCGGTGGCGGTGTGAAGAGATTGATCAATAATAGTTACGCAGGTTCGGGTTGGCGAGCGAACCTCGATGCAGGCATGAGATACTCCCGCAGCGCTTAAGTTGGCCTTGATGAAAGTGCCTGTATCGCCGCCGAGAGGGGCGCAGAGGGTTGAGGGTTTGCCGAGAGTGTGGAGAACGCGGGCGACATTCACGGCCTTGCCCGAGGCGCCGCGCAGGACGCTTTTGGCGCGATTGACCTCGTTGACGTGAACGTGGTCGAAGATCATCGTTTGCTGGACGGTGGGTGTCGTCCCCAGGCATAAGTGCATCGTGTTTACCTTGCGGTTTGTCGTGGATTGTTTTTTCCCGGCGACTGGTTAAATCTCCTGTAGCATTTCGATGGAGCTGATTCGGAAGCCGCACGCCACGAAGAGCGCGCGGGCTGCATCATTCGCTGCCGCGGTATCCAATCGGACTTGTTTCATTCCCATTTCCCGAAAACGCTCGACGGCCAGCATGGCCATTTGGCGGGCGATTCCTTCGTGGCGATATTCAGGTTCGACCCAGAGATCGTGAATGAAGCCGAACTCCTTGATGCGGTAGATCGGGATTTCGGTTTCGGCCGTGCCGATGAGGAAGGCAACGATAGAAGCACTAGGCGCGCTAAAGGCCTGCTCGGCATTTCCCCTATCGGCCACCAGAAATACGCTGCGCGGGTCGCCGACCCGTCCGCCCAGCCAGCGGTCGTAGCGCTGAGCGGGGTTTTCGAGGAACCCGTATTTGGCTGGGTCCCATTGTTCGTGCAGGGCGCAGATTTTGGCAACCATTGGCAGAACGGCGGGAATATCGGCCGCGATGGCGGAGCGGATTTCCATGGAATTTGAATAGCACGTTGGATGCGTTGCGGCAATATTCTATTCTTGAGCTGCGTGTTTCGAGTATTATTTCGATCTCATGATTCCGACGCTTTCCATCAATCACGTTCGTCTGGCGACGAATCTTCTGCTGGCCCCCATCGCGGGGTATTGCGATTTGCCGTTCCGGCTAGTGGCCCGTTCTTGCGGCAGGGTGGGGATGGCGTGCACGGATTTGCTCTGCCCGGAAGGGGTTCTGCGCGAAAACAAGCGGTCGATGGAATTGGCGATGACCTGCGAAGCGGATAGCCCGCTTTGCATGCAGCTTTATGGTGGCGATGTGAATTTGCTCTGCGAGGCGGCGCGGTGGGCGGAAGATCGCGGGGCGCATGTGATTGACATCAACATGGGTTGCCCGGTCGATAAAATCACCAAGCGCGATGGGGGCAGCAAGTTGCTTTGCAATCCCGAGAACACGCTGCGGATGGTCGAGAGAATTGTGGGTGTGCTCCGCCATACGCCGCTTACGGCGAAATTGCGGCTGGGCTGGGATGACAGCTGCATTGTCGCCCCGCAACTTGCGGCTCGCCTGGAAAACGCGGGCATTGCGATGATCACGATTCATGGCCGCACCACCGAAATGCGCTTCAGCGGTGAGGCCCGGCTTGATGGGATCGCGGCGGTGGTTGCGGCAGTAACGCACATTCCGGTTATCGGCAATGGGGACATTCGCGCGCCGCATGACGCGGTTCGCATGCTGGAATATACGCGGTGCGCGGGTGTAATGATTGGCCGCGGGGCGCTTTCGATGCCCTGGATTTTCCGGGACACGTGGAGTTTGCTGACAACGGGAATTATTCCCAGTTCTCCCACGATTCAAGAAAAATGTCAGCTTATGCGCGACCATTTCTATCATCTGTGCCGTTACCGCAGTGAGCGCACGGCGGTGCTGGAATTCCGCAAGCGGGTGAGCTGGTATGCAAAGCAGATGAACCCATGCCGGATTTTGCGCGACCCGATGCGGACGATTAATTCTCCGGCTGATTTTGAAAATGTGATAGCCGGGTTCCTCGATTGGCGGTTGAGTTACGATGAAGAAGTGCGGCAGGGCAGGTCACCCCAGGAGGCAGCGGAGGGAGAGGCCTGTCTGGTGGAGCATTAATGCGGGTTTTGGTGCTGGGGTCCACTTTTGCTCGCTTTCCGGAAAAGCATTTGCGCCCGATTGGATTTTGCGATTTTCAGAATGATCTACAAAAAAGCGGGAGAGTCGAGCTTGAAATTCGCGCCGATCTGGCGCTGGGGGAATTTGAATCAACGCTGGCCCTGGCGCAGGCGGATGTCGCATTTCTCGTCATCAGCTGGGATCAGCCAATGGCCGAGGTGGGGGCGCTGCTGTGGCGTTTGCGCAAGCTGCGGCCCAAGCTTCCCATGGTGCTGGTGGATCAGTCGGATCAGACCGCTTCGCCATTTCTGGAATTTCTTCCACAGATTGATCTGCTGGTGAAGTCGCAAACCCTGCGCGATCGATCTGGCTATGTGAGCAGTTCCCAGACAGGCTATGTATTTACAGATTTTTTGACCCAGAAGCTTGGGTACGACGTGGGAGACTGGCACTTCGGCGCCTCCGCCGATTCGAAGATGACGGACAAGATCGTCACCGGTTGGAACATCGGCGCCACGCGCCGCCTGCGCGCGATGCTGGCGCTGAATCGCTGGCTATTTATCCCCTGGAAACTGCGCCGCTGTAACTTCCACTGCCGCGTGATGCCAGGGCCGAGCGAATCGCCGACGTGGTACACGCGCTATCGGCAGTTCGCGGCGGATTCGCTCATTCGGGCCGCAGCGCCATACCGCTGCACCGGCAATGCCCGCATCGACCGTCGAAAATATCTTTGGGAGATGGCCAATTCGCGCATCGTATTCAGCCCCTTCGGCTGGGGCGAAGTCTGCCACCGCGATTTTGAGGCCGTTGCGCTGGGTTGTCTGCTGCTCAAGCCTTCAATGGAGCATGTTGCCACAGAGCCAAATATTTTTGTCGATCATCACACGTATGTGCCGGTGAAGTGGGATTTGTCAGATCTGGAATCGGTTTGCCATTGGTGTATGGAGAACCCGCGACAATGCCAGCGGATTGCCGCGAATGCGCGGAAAGCGTTGAGGGAATATCTTGCGCGGGATGGCTTCACTTCTCATGTGAGAGATGTCTTGACGCGAGCCCAGAACAATGCGAACTCGCGGATTTCTGAGATATGATTCGATCGTAGTTCAGTTGGTCGTCTTTGGCGGCGGCACATCCTGCAACGTCCAGGGAAGCATCAGCCCCGCGGCGAGAAGCAGCAGGAGTTCGCTGCTGTAAATCATCATTGATTCACCGTGAAGTTTTCTGAATTCCGGCGTATCCGATTGGTCCTGGGCGATAAGCTGGTTCATTCTCGTCGAAGTCAATATCGGCCCGCATGCCGCGGCGAGGGAGGCGACGCCAAGCAGGCAAAAGAGCATGGTGGTCCGCGCAGAACCGGAAATTACGCGCCATGCAAGCGTGCCGAGAAGGGCGACGGCAGCCAATAAAATCTGGTACTTCTCAAAAACGTGAAAGAGCTGCGGCGCGGCCTGCCTGGCCATCGCGCGGTCGACCGCAAAGAGTTGCGTCACGAAAAGAAAGAGGGCGGCGAGCCCGCCAAACCACATTGCCCAGGCAACACAAACGAAAGCAGCCGCCGTTTTTTGAAGCATTAATGCACTATAGCGCGCGATGGTGGTTGAAGCGATATCAAGCTGTTGTCGGCCGGTGGGATCTGCGACGAAGCGACAACCCGCCCAGGCTGAGGATCAACAGAAATCCTGAAGCCGACGGTTCGGGCACCACGCTCCAGGCGAGGCCGTAGTCGGTGCTGGTTGCGCCCGTGAAATTGTAAATGTAGTTCTTTTCAAGAACGCGGATAAGGTAATCGCCGTTCGAGGGCAGCGTAAAATAAAGGTGTTCGGCTGAGTTGTAAGGACTGATGGATTGCGCAATCAGCGACTGGGGCAGTCCCCCCGCATCGGTTTGCCAAACCTGCAAATCCAGGTTGTCGAAGCTGCCATAGGAGGTTATCAGCGTATTCAAATTACTCGTATCGAAATTATCATTGGAGAACCAATCCAGCGTGACGGAGACAACTTCGTTGATGTTCAGAGGAGTGTTGATGACGTAATCCCGATCGGTTTCGGCGGATGGGTTATGCGTAATTGTGCCGTAAGCCCAGCCGATCGGTTGCACCATGCCACCGGACGTGGCTAAATCCGTGGTGCCGCCGGTGTACTGCGTATAGGCCGTCGCGAGGTTGACCTGCCCGGTGCCTTGCGCCCAATCGAGCGCCTGTTTGGTTGTGATGACCCCGTTTACGATTTGCTGGCCGTTATCCCACCCCGCCAGCTTCGAAGCGCTATTCATGAGCACCGCTTTAACAACGCGACCATCGATGGCGCGCGGATCGCCCCCATAATTAAATTTTCCAGCATTAACGATCAGGGCAGCGCTTCCCGCAACGATAGGGGATGAGAAGCTGGTGCCGGAAAGGCCGACGTTGTAGAAATCGGTGTGGCCATCGGTGGCCCCGCCAAAAGCGTTTCCGCCGGTCGCGCCCCCGTAATGAGCCAGCGCGAGGTCGGTTCCAGGGGCCACAATATCCACGACCGCGCGACTGACGAAGTGAGTTTTTCCGGTGCTTCCATCGGGGCTGGTTGGCACAAAAAAATCGGAGGGCGAGGTATCGGAAAAGCTTGCAACGCTGCTGTAAACCGGCACGGTTGTATCGCCGGTGGTTGCGCCCACAACGATCACATTATTGGCTGATGCGGGGAAACCGATAAAATCACTTGGTCCCTGATTACCGGCTGCCACCACCATGGTTTTTCCGGATTGCGCCAGGAGGGCATCGATGGCCCGATCATAGGGGTGATTGCCGTTGATTCCCTGGCTACCCTGCCATGAGCTGTTGATGACGTCGGCCGTCTGTCCATTGACGCCGGTAACCATTGCTTCAATGTATGGGGTTGCGAAGGAGGCGTCGGAAACATCAAAGCTTCCTGAGTAGGCGCCGGTGCCCTGGCTCTGCCAATCGGTGGCAACCGCGCCGGTCCAGAGGTTGGCGCCGGGGGCCATGCCGACCTGGTAGGTGAAATTGCCGGTGCCGGCGATTGTCTGACCGACCCAAGTGGCATGCATATCGACCTGACCGTTGCCAGCCAGAAACGAATTGGGAATAACGGTGTTAATGGCGGTGGTTGTCTCGTGGCCGTTCCAGACCAGGCCAGCTTCTATGTTGGCAACATTGGCGTCAAAACCCCAGAGCCCCTGGTTGTAAAAGGTGTAAGCCCCCAATTCACCATTGACGAAGTTGAAGTCGTCGATGCTGATGATTGCGTTCGCGTGTCTACTGAGCAGGCCGATGCCTGCCGCCGCGGAAAGCGCGTAAAGAGCGCGCGGATTCCGCCGTGTTCGCTGAACTTTCATGACCCTCCTAGGGCTCGCTCCTCTATGCAATACTATACACAATATGCCTTTGTGGCGTGTAAATGCAAAAAACAGAGGATAATAGATGCCTCAATGAATAATTCGGTCATAACAAATGATGAAATCAGCGTTTCCGCCTTATCGGTCGTTCCCCTTTCAGCGTATTGGATGCCGGAATGGCCGTAATCGGATTGAGGTTTGGATGGCTAGGAGGGGACATGGCTCACGGCAATGGGCCAGCGGCCATTTCCCTGAATCTTGCTCGAAGGTCATCGTAAAGCTTCTGATAAATGGCATAGTGCCGGTCATAAAGGTCGGCGGATTTTTTGTTCGGGACGACCCAGTCAATCGATCGCATGCAAACCTTCGCGGCCTGCTCAGCGCTTGCCCATTCCCCAGTTCCAACACCCGCCAGCAACGCAGCCCCTAATGCGGGGCCTTCAACAGCAGTGGTTACAACCACCGGCTTGCGATAAATATCGGCTTGTAGCTGCCGCCAGAACCGACTGCGGGCGCCGCCACCGCTGGCGCGGACATGGGTGATGGGAACACTCATGTCGGTGATGATTTCCAGGGCATCGCGCATGCCGAAGGTGACACCCTCCAGCAATGCGCGAATCATCATGGGCCGCGTGGTGCGAGTCGTGAGGCCGATCCACGCGCCCCGCGCGTTGGGGTCGGGATAGGGACAGCGCTCGCCCGTGAGATAGGGAAGGAACTGGAGTCCTTCGCACGCTGGCGGCGCTGATTCCGCCTGCGCGATGAGCATGTCATAGGGATCAATCGATTTTTTCCTTGCGGTTGCCACTTCTTCTTGCCCCAGCTGGTTTCGGAACCACTGCAAGGATCCGCCGGCCGAAAGCATGCAGCCGAAGACGCACCATTTTCCCGGGACGGCATGGCACATGGTGTGAACGCGGCCATGTGGATCGCGCTTAGGATGGTCGCTGTGTGCAAAGACAACTCCGCTGGTGCCGAGGGTGGCGCTGACGATGCCACTGGCGACGATGCCGTTCCCGACGGCGCCGGCCGCTTGATCTCCGCCACCCCCAACCACCGGCGTGCCTGCCGCCAAACCCAGTTCCACGGCGGCGATCGCACTTAATCGTCCCGTAATTTCAGGGGATTCATGTAGGCTTGGCAGCATCGATCGATCGATATCCAGCAGCGCCAGAAGTTTGGTGGACCATCTTCGATGCACAACATCCAGTAGCAACGTGCCGCTGGCGTCGCTGACATCGGTGGCGTATTCGCCTGTCAATCGGTACCGGATGTAATCCTTGGGCAGCAAAATGTGTTTGGCTCGCTCATAAATTCGGGGTTGATGCTGGCGAACCCAAAGGATCTTTGGGGCGGTGAAGCCCGTCAGCGCTGGATTGGCGACCAGCTCGATCAGTCCTTTGCGTCCGCCGGCTTTGGATTCGATTTGCGCGCATTGCTCGACGGTTCGCTGGTCATTCCACAGAATGGCGGGTCGCAGGGGCCGGCTGCCATGACCCAGGAAAACGCTGCCATGCATTTGGCCAGACAATCCGACGGCGGTGATCTGGTTGCCCTTCAGATGCGCCTTTTTGCAGACCGCTTTTGTTGCCAGTATTGCCGCCGCCCACCAATCCAGCGGATTCTGCTCTGACCACCCTTGCCGCGGGGCATCAGTTTGATATTCAAACATTGCGGTGGCGAGAACTTTGCCTTGCGGTCCGCAAATCAGCGCCTTGGTGCCGCTGGTGCCGATGTCGATGCCCAGCAAATATCCCATGAGTTGATTCCTTCATCGATTTGCGAGTTAATGCCTGGGACGAATTGGATAGGAAAGATCGATCCGCCGCAAACGCGCAAAACCAGGTATTATTCGCCGATGTTTGAGCACCCCCCGTCCATGTCCTTGTCCGATCTGGCTGCGAAGATCGGCGCCGCGGTGCTGGGAGACGGGACGCTGCAAGTATCGTCGGCCCATACGCTTGAAGATGCGATACCAGGGCAGATCAGCTTCCTGGCGAACCCGAAATATGAAAAGCTTCTGGCGACCACCCGGGCATCGGCAGTCATTACCGGATCAGACACTCGAAGCGACAAGGTTACGCTTCTGCGTCATCGCGATCCGTATTACGCGTTCATGCAGGCGGTCGTTTTGCTGCATGGACATCGCCGCCACCCGCATGTGGGGATTGACCCCAAGGCTCATGTTGATCCGACCGCTTCAATTGGCGCCGGAACCGTTCTGTATCCCGGGGCCTACGTCGGTCCCCGCGCTTCCTTAGGCAAAGATTGCATCCTTTACCCCAATGCGGTGGTTTACGACGATTGCATCCTGGGCGATCGGGTGATGCTTCATGCCGGCGCCGTTATCGGGCAGGATGGATTCGGATACGCCACGCACAAAGGCGTGCATCACAAAATACCGCAGATTGGAAATGTAGTTATCGAAGATGACGTCGAGGTTGGTGCAAATGTCGCGATCCAGCGGGCCACGCTGGGGAGCACGATAATCGGTCGAGGCACCAAAATGAGCGATCTAATCAGCATCGGCCATGCGGCAAAAGTTGGCGAAGGGGGACTGGTCGTGTCACTGGTCGGCATCGCGGGAAGCACGCGCATTGGCCATCACGTCACCATCGGTGGCCAGGCGGGCGTCGTGGGGCATGTTAACGTGGGCAACAATGTCATGATCGCGGCCCAGGCGGGAGTTGTTAACGATGTCCCGGATAAATCTCTTATGTATGGCTCCCCTGCGATGCCAGCACCGCAAGGGCGTAAAATCCTGAGCCTGATTACCCAATTGCCGGATTTGCTTGAACGCATTCGCACGCTGGAAAAGAAGTTAGAAAACCTGGGGATTTCAGAAAAGTGAGCCGCAACGGTCATTCACCGAAACAATGATCCGTACACAACGTCTGTACAATCGGAGAATAACACATTGGGGAGCCGTTTCGGTCGGCACATGACATGGGCTTCGTTGAAGAAATGAAATGGTGGCAGTGGATCGTCGTCAGCCTTCTGGTTGGCGCGGCCCTGGGCTATATTAATACGCAAAGCAACGATGCACCGGCTCAGCATGCGTCGATGGACACCATCAATTTCGAGCAGTATCTGCTTGCCAATCCGATCCAGGATGCGCGGAACTCGAATGTTGTTTATCCCTGGATCAATCACATCGTCATCTTTCCACCCAAGATCATCGCGCAGCGAGATTCGGCGATACAGGCGCAACTGGTCACTTTCACCTGCGTCGTGGCTGTCCCGAACCACCCCGAAAAGACGGGTCCTCAGAGTTTTGCCATGGTTGCGCCATGCCCCTATGTGCCCAAGCCACGTTTTCGCGCTTCCCCGAATTCCAAGTACCCGGGGTTGGCGGTTTATATCGGCCAAAAGGGCGACACAATCGATACAGTGGCTGCACACGCCTATGGCAAAGCAACCGTGGAGGGTCGCCGGGCCATCGTCGCCGCGAATTACGATTTTCGGCAGGCGCATTCCGCCGCCGACCGGGTGATCCGCCCCGGGCAGGCCTATTTTGTTCCGTGGAACCCGGACGACAAACCGACCATTCGCGAGTTCATTGAGGCCTCCATCGCCCAAGGCGCGCATGTTTCTTATCGGTATGCGTGGTGGCAATCGCCCGATTATGCATACGAAATCTGGATGGCGGGTTCATTTGTTGTTCTGGGGGTGATCTGGCCCATGTTGCTGCGAACCATGGTGACGGGAGGAATGGGCCGCGTGCGGATGGAAGATTATGATCTCACCCGATTTCGCGGCGGCGCCAATGCAAGGAAGAAAGAAACAAGGAAAGAGATGTCCGCGGCAGACATTCTTAAGCTTACAGAATTGGAGGCCAGCTTAAAGGCTTCCCTGAAAGCTGGGGAGGAATTGGCTCCAGCGGCAGCGCGTGCTCCCGAGCAAGAACCATCGCCGCAGATTATTAAGCTGCAGGGCACAGCGGCTGGCGAAATGGCTGCGGCGCCTATGACGGAAGAAGAAAAGCATTACACTGGTCAGTACTATCCCGTGGTGCTGCCTGAGGCTAAACCTGATGACGCTGCCCGCGACCTGGAATCAAACGAACCAAAAAAGAGCGAATCTTAACATCGCGGTTTCCATATGAGCGAATCAGCACAAATCCAGGTTTTGGTACTGGTGCGCGACCTTATATTTTCCAGCCGCATTTCAGCTGAAGCGCGTGCCGCGGGTGTAACGCATAAAATTGTTCGCGATCCTGCCTTACTCACCGCGGGGGATTCCGCCACTCAATTTCTTTTTGTTGATCTAAATCTTGAGGGGGCGATTGAAGCCGCTGCCGCCTGGCGGAAACTTACCGGTCGGCCGGTGATCGGCTTCGTCTCACACGTTGATTCGGGTACGATTACCAAGGCTCGCGCGGCAGGCATCGATCAGGTTCAGGCGCGGAGCGAATTTGTGCGCACCCTGGCCCGACGGCTTCAATCAGCCAGCATGGAAAAAACCAGTCCGTTGGAATGAAAGGAAAAGCTTATGTCACCCACACCCGATCGCCCCAAGCTGCAGGAACTTCTGGGCGCGGAAGCGCAGAGCCTTTTGGGCTATGCGGCTAAAGGTTTCAAGAAAGAGATGCTGCATCTTCCCGGACCGGATTTTGTGGACAGGGTATTTTCGGCCAGCGATCGCTCGCCGATTGTGCTGCGAAATTTCAATCATATTCTGAATCATGGACGCCTTGGCGGAACGGGATATGTTTCAATTCTCCCGGTCGATCAGGGCATCGAGCATTCAGCAGGCGCGAGCTTTGCGGCCAACCCGATTTATTTTGATTCGGAAAACATCATCAAACTGGCGATCGAAGGCGGCTGCAATGCGGTGGCTTCCACGCTGGGCGTGCTTGGCTCCTGCTCGCGAAAGTACGCTCATAAGATTCCGTTTCTGGTTAAGCTGAATCACAACGAGTTTCTCAGCTATCCTAATAAATACGATCAGATTATCTTCGGCAGCGTGAAGCAGGCCTTTGACATGGGCGCGGTGGCTGTGGGGGCGACAATTTATTTTGGCTCGGATGAATCCGATCGACAGATTCAGGAAGTGTCTAAAATGTTCGCCCGCGCGCATGAGCTGGGTCTGGTTACGGTCCTGTGGTGCTATCTTCGTAATGCCGCGTTCAAAACGGCGGAAAAAGATTTCCATGTCTCGGCCGATCTTACTGGGCAGGCGAACCACCTGGGCGTCACCATTCAAGCCGACATTATCAAACAGAAAATGGCGGAGAATAATGGCGGATACAACGCTCTGAAATTTGGTAAAACCGACAAGCGCGTTTATAGCGAATTAACGCCCGGTGATCACCCGATTGAATTGTGCCGCTATCAGGTCGCCAACTGCTACATGGGCCGTGCCCCGATGATCAATAGCGGTGGGGCGAGCGGCGCGAACGATTTTGCTGATGCTGCCCGAACGGCCGTCATCAACAAGCGGGCTGGCGGGATGGGTCTCATCAGCGGACGAAAAGCGTTTCAACGCCCGATGGCCGACGGAGTCAAGCTGCTGAATATGATTCAGGATGTCTATTTAGATCAAGGTATTACGATTGCCTGAGCGCGCGATCCAACGTTTCCGCGGTGGCGTCTCGCAAGACCAATCACTAGTGTATTGTCCTCTCGCGCATTAATATTTCAGCGCGCTTCGTTTAATTGCCTTAGAAAGGATCGATGCGATGCCTCTGATGACTACCAAGCCGATGTTTGATCTTGCCTACACCGGCGGTTTTGCGGTGGGCGCGTTCAACGTCAATAACATGGAGTTGGCCCAATCAATCATTGACGCCTGCGCCAAGGAAAAATCGCCGCTGATTCTGCAAATCAGCAAGGGCGCGCGGAAGTACGCCAACATTCGTTATCTCAAGGCCATTATTGACGCTGGGGTCAAGGAGCATCCGGAACTGCCGATCGCGGTTCACTGCGATCATGGCGATACGCTGGATCTTATCCAGACCTGCATCAACGACGGCTACACCAGCGTGATGATCGATGGGAGCCATCATCCCTTCGCGGAAAATGCGCACCTTTCCGCGGAAGCCGTGAAGCTTGCCCATGCCGCCGGCGTGGTGGTTGAAGCGGAACTGGGAATGCTCGGAGGCATTGAGGAAGACGTTGTCGGGCTGGATGCTGAAGAATACGAAAAGAACGTTGAGAAATTCCTGACCGATCCGATTCAGGCCGCCGATTTTTACAAGCAGACGAACATCGACAGCCTGGCGGTCGCCATCGGCACCAGCCACGGGGCATATAAGTTCAAGCATGAATCCAAGCTGGCGTTTAACCGCATCGAGCAGATCATGAAGACCTGTCCGGGGCTTCCGCTGGTGATGCACGGCAGCAGCAGCGTGCCGCAGGAATTTATCAATCTGGTGAACAAGTACGGCGGCAAGATGCCCAACGCCAAGGGCGTCCCGGAAGACCAGATTTCCATGGCGGTTCGCAACTACGGCGTCTGCAAGGTGAATATTGACACCGATCTGCGCCTGGCGATGACCGCCAAAATTCGCGAGGTATTCGCGACCAAGCCGGCGGAGTTCGATCCACGCAATTACCTCGGCCCGGCCCGCGATGCGATCACCCAGATGGTTCAGCGCAAACTTCACATGCTTAACAGCGCCGGCAAGATGGACGCCATCAATAAGCAGTGGGAGAAACTCGGCAAGCCGATGCCGACATTCTACTCAAAAGCCAAGGTTGCTTAGGCGCGACCGCGGACGACCAAAATATGACGGCGGTTTCAAGGCGATGACATGGCCGATCCGAAAGACCTGCGCGTTGAATATCGCAAGGGAGAATTGGACGAGCGCCATATTTCGCCCGACCCCATCGTCCAGTTCGCGAGGTGGTTCGATGAGGCAATCGCCGCCCAGGTAAGCGAGCCCAACGCCATGACGCTGGCGACAGCTAGCGCGGCAGGCATTCCGTCCGCGCGAACACTGCTGCTTAAGGGCTTTGACGCGCGCGGGTTCGTTTTTTACACCAATTACAATTCCCGCAAGGGCAAAGAGTTGGAGGCCAACCCCCGGGCGGCCATGGTGTTTTTCTGGGAGCCGCTGGAGCGCCAGGCGCGGATTGAAGGATCGATCGAAAAAGTCACCCGCGCCGAAAGCCAGGTTTATTTTGATGCCCGGCCCCGCTCGGCACGGATCGGCGCGTGGGCTTCACGGCAAAGCGGGGAGATTGCATCTCGCAACGATCTGGAGCTTCGCGAAAAAGAATTGCAGGCCCGCTTCGGCGATGGCGAAATTCCCCTTCCGGATTTCTGGGGTGGATACCGCCTCATCCCATCACTCATGGAATTCTGGCAAGGCCGCCCCAGCCGGTTGCACGATCGGCTGGTCTACCGGCAGCAGAAAAACGGATCGTGGCAGATCCGCCGATTGGAACCCTGATCTCATAATCTGGAGACCTGGTGGCAAATGCTTCCGGAAAAACGGCGCTGATTACCGGCGCTTCTGTCGGAATCGGCCGCGATTTGGCTGGGCTGTTTGCCATGGATGGGCATGGATTGATTCTTACGGCGCGAAACGAGAAGCAGTTGAACGAGCTTGCGGCCAAAATTCGCGCCGAACATGGCACCCCTGTTGATATCATCCCAAAAGACCTTGCCGAGCCGGGCGCGCCTCAGCAGATTTTCGATCAGATCGTTTCGCGCGGGATCGCGGTTGATTTTCTGGTCAACAATGCCGGCTTTGGCGCTCATGGGCCGTTTGCTGAATCGGATATTTCGGAGCAGCTTGCCATGTTGCAGGTCAACATTGTGGCGCTAACGCACCTGACCCGCCTGTTTCTACCGGAAATGCTGGCGCGGAAACGCGGGCGCGTTCTCAATGTGGCATCCACAGCCGCCTTTGTTCCCGGCCCTTACATGGCAGGTTATTACGCCAGCAAGGCGTTTGTGCTCTCGTTTTCCGAAGCGGTTGACGCAGAGCTTGCGGGAACTGGCGTAACGATTACCGCCCTCTGCCCGGGACCAACCGCAACCGAATTCCACAAGCGGGCGGGCATTGCCAACTCCAAGCTCTTTAAAGGCAAAACAATGTCGTCCATAGAGGTGGCGGAAATTGGCTACCGTGCAATGCTGGCGGGGAAGCGAACCGTGGTCGCGGGCCTTCGAAACAAGATTTTGACGACATCGACCCGATTTGTTCCTCGAAAAGCTGTGACCGCGATCACGAGGAACCTGAATAAGGATCGCTGAAGGCCGCCTCGAAGCGGCGGAGTTCACACCTCGATCTTCTTCCAGCCGCCTTGCAGAAATCGCAGCGTGGTCAGGCTGCCGCGCAGAAACAATTCAGTTGCCAGCACCATCCATATTGCCGGCAATCCCATTTTCAACCAGAGTCCGACGATCATTACGCCGGTGAAACGAATTCCAAGAACAGTGGAGAGATTCAGGCCCATGACGACCAGGGTATCACCCGCGCCGCGCAGCGCGCCTCCGAAAATAAGGTTGGCGGCGAACCCCGCCTGGATGAATCCGGTGATGAAAAGACATCGGGTCGTCAGATCGATGATGTGTGGATCATCCGGCGAGAGCCACCGGGCGGGATAGCGTCCAAGCGTGATCATCAAGATTCCACAGAAAATCATCGCGCCGCCGCCCATGGCGTAAGCCAGAAACGCGGCCCGCTGCGCGCGATGGGGGTTCTTCTGCCCCAGGCTGGTGCCGACCATGGTTGCCGCCGCGGTGGCAAATGCGATTCCGAAGAGAAAGCTGATGTTTTCAAGGCGAACGGTATTGATGTGCGCCGAAGAGCTTGCATTGGTGGCGTCCATGCGATTGATAACGGCAATCACCGCGAAGCTGGCAAACCAGGAGAGCATCATTTCGACACCACCGGGAATCCCGATTCGCAGCAGCCGTTTGATCGTATGCCAATGAGGCCGCATGCGATGCAGATGCAGCCGGCCCCCGCGCGTGCCCGCCAGCAGGACAATGAATTGGGTTACACCGCCCAGCAAATATGCAATGATTGTTCCCAGCGCAATGCCATCAAAACCGAGGGCGGGCAACCCCCACCAGCCCCGCGTCAGGGCAAAACTGCTGAGCATGTTCACGACATCAACCATCACCATGATGATGGCCGGGGTCAGCGTGTCGCCTCCTCCCCGCAAGCAGGCGCCGGCGATCAGCATCAACATCGTGAACGGCAGCGACCAGCTCAGCATTCGCAGGTAAGATAGCGCAAACAACTTTGCCAGACCCTGCGCCTGGGTTGCGGCCACAATGGGACGAGCGGCAAGAAGCATCAGACCCCCGACCGCGAATCCAGCCAGCAGTGCCGCTGCTACCGATTGTCCGATGACTTTGTTGGCAAGGGAACGGTGTTGCGACCCCTTGGCGCGGGCGATCAACGCGGTGCTGCCGGTTGCAATCGAGGCAACCAATAGTCCGATAAACCAAAGAAAGTAGGTGATGGTTCCAACGGCCGCGCCCGCGTCGGCGGCATGGTCGGGCAAGTGATTGGCCAGATATGTGTCGTTCAGCCCCACCAGCATGTGAAGAATCTGCTCGAACAAGACCGGCAGCGCCAATGAAAGCAGCGGGGCGGCCAGCGATGATTGAGAAGGTGAAGAATCCGTCAGATCAAGCAGCGGCACGGGCAATGACAGGGCGGATAACTCATCGCCCACTGGCTTGGCTTTGCTCAACTGGCGATCGGTCACTTCGTGCTCCTCGATTCTCTCTGGGGGCGGCTATACTCAATCCCTTGCACACCGTCCGCTGGCACGTCATCATCCGGCAAGCCCACTGGATTTGAAACTGTGGCTGGTTTGCTCATAATCCTCGCCTCCGATATGGCGAGAAAGGAAGAAACGTGCGACGCGCGAAAATTAGTATCATCGGTGCCGGCAACGTGGGCGCGACATGCGCTCACTGGGCAGCCAGTAAAGAACTGGGGGATATTGTTCTTGTCGATATCCCGCAGGTGGAAGGGATGCCGCAGGGCAAGGCCCTGGACCTTTACGAAGCTTCACCCGTCGAGGGTTTTGACGCGAAGATCACAGGCGCCACTTCATACGAGCCCACCGCCAATAGCGATGTGGTTATCATCACCGCGGGCATCGCCCGCAAACCGGGCATGAGCCGGGATGATTTGATCAATACCAACACCGGCATCGTGAAGCAGGTTGCGAGCAATGTCGCGAAATATTCTCCTGAAGCGGTATTGATCGTCGTCAGCAACCCACTGGATGCGATGGTCTATGTTGCCTGGAAGGCCAGCGGGTTCCCCACCAAACGGGTGATTGGACAGGCGGGCGTATTGGATGCTGCCCGCTACCGCACCTTTCTTGCCATGGAAATTGGGTGCAGTGTGGAAGATGTTCATGCCCTGTTGCTGGGTGGTCATGGTGACGACATGGTACCGCTTCCGAGATACAGCTTTGCGGGTGGAATTCCCATCACGCAACTGGTGAAAAAGGACCGACTTGATGAAATCATCAAGCGGACTCGTGCTGGCGGCGCCGAGATTGTCGGGCTTTTAAAAACGGGTAGCGCCTATTACGCGCCAGCGTCCTCGACAATCGCCATGGCGGAATCAATCATCCGCGACAAAAAGCGAATTCTCCCGTGCGCGGCCTATTGCGAAAAAGAATATGGCGTCGGCGGGTTCTTTGTGGGTGTTCCATGTATTCTGGGGACGGCGGGGGTTGAACGAATCATCGAAATCGAAATGGACGAAGCTGAACGGAAGATGTTCAACACCAGCGTCGAGCACGTTAAAGACCTGGTGAAGGTTGTGAAGCTGTAAACGGCAATGCGTCAATTAGGATCTATTCGTTCTTCTGCCTTGGCGGCGGGTTTTGGTCCCGCGGGCTGGTTGGTAAAACCGGCTGTGCTGTTCGCAATGTTGATCGGCGGCGGTTGCGCCCTGGGCCCTCATGTTCTTCCGGCCGATCAGCAAAAGGCAATTGATCGCAAGGTGACCGAATACCCCGCCCGCTTCCAACTCGAGCCTTACGTTGTCGGTTTGGATAGCCCGACCGGCATGAGTCCCGACGAATCCGGCAATCTGATCATCGCTGAGGGGGGAATCGATGGCGACCCGCACATTTTTGGGTTTCATCCCGATGGAACGAAATTCGGCATTTATCCGATCCACACCCGCATTCCGCTAATAAAGCCTGGTTTCCGCATTTATGGGCCAATTGGTGGCGTCGTGGCCTATAAGGGTCACATATATGTCTCGCACCGTGATGAGTACGACATGGGCGTCATCACTGCGTTTGGGTACGACGGCAGCCACAAAACAGTGTTGGCTGATCTGCCGGCGCAGGGCGATTATGGTGTGACCGATATCGCTGTGTCGCCAGACGGCATGCTTTATTTCGGCGTGGGCGCAGCCACCAACAGCGGTGTGGTCG
Organism: Planctomycetota bacterium; assembly: GCA_030775485.1. Lineage (GTDB taxonomy): Bacteria > Planctomycetota > Phycisphaerae > Tepidisphaerales > Tepidisphaeraceae > JALYJB01. The sequence continues at coordinate 27,648 of JALYJB010000033.1, forward strand.
GCTTGGATAATTGGGAAGAGGGCTGGGTCAGAAAACATCCGGACGCTTGCGATCTGCCCGCCGGCGCGCTTGAACTTTTGGGATATCGGTTTGACGCGAAGAACCCGGACGCCAGTATTTTCTCTCCGAGCATAAAAGTCACGGTTCCCTTTCAGCCGTTCGGCGTGAGCAATATCATCCACATTCCCGCTGCCGCCATGCCGGTCGTCAAGCCCAGCGGCGCCATCTTCCGCGTTTCTCCGGATGGGGGTGATCCCACGATCGTCGCTTGGGGCGTGCGAAACCCTGTCGGACTCGCGGTAAACCAGTTTCACACCGTCTACTTCACCGACCAGGGAATGGAGCTGCGCGGGACGCGCCCCGTTAGCGGCGATCCCGATGGCCTTTTCCGCCTGGTGCTTAACACGTGGTATGGCTTTCCCGATTACACCCGCAGCCTCGACCCCGTCAGCGATCAGAAGTTCCAGCCATTGCCTGAGATGGTGGAAGCCAGCGGCTATCCAAGTGTCCGCTATGTCATCGACCATCAGGCCAGCGGCCTGCGCGATCCCGACAGGCGGCTGCTGGCCGGTTCATTCAAGCCGCTTTCCGGCGCCTCGAAGATGGCCATCGTTCCCGATTCAGGCCCATTTCGCGGATATGAAGGAAGCATCATCGTCGCGCTTTGGGGGGACCGGGCTCCGTTTGCAACCCATGATATTCCATTGAAAAAACCATACCCCGGCTACAAGCTTGTCCGCGTTGATCCCGTCAGCGGGGAAGTGCATGAGTTCATCTATAATACCGGTGGGGGGCCGGCGAGTGGCCTGAGCTTCGGCCGGCATGAGGCGATGGAGCGCCCGATCGACGCTAAATTTGGGCCGGATGGCGCGCTTTATATCCTCGATTTTGGTCGCGTGCGAATGAAGAACGGTGAAATGAAAGTATCTGACGGGACCGGCAAGGTTTTTCGATTAATGCCCCTCGGAACCAGCGCCACGACGCAGCAATAGAGCGTGGTTTAACGCACATTTCAGTTAGGTGGCGTTTTTCCTCTCCGGAAGAATCGCGTACTCAATGCGCTTTCCAAAGATTGGCCACCGCAATCGGTTGAGCTGGAAAATTTCGCAAAAGGCCCGCAGTTGTTGGCCTCTTAGATAAACGTCGTAAGTCAGGGTAACGGAGAAAAGCGAAGAATGAATGATCTTAGGCCGGCGCAACACGAAGTCCTTCTCAACATCCAACGCGATAGGATATGACACGCCGGTCATGGTCATCCGCCAGGCGCCCGTTTTAGCCAGCGAAGCATGCGATTGGGGCGGACCTTGCGAATCGGAAATAAACCATTCCGCCTCGGGCGCTTGATCCAGATTTTTCGGCCATTCAACGGAAAACCCGGCGCTCATTGACGGTGAAAGCACAGTCCCACGCATCCATTGCCCAGCGTGATAGGCAATTGGGAAATCACCGTTCCTATGCTCGCAACATCCCAGGCCATGAATATCAATTGCGGGGGAATTGGCCAGTCGCATCGCTCCACTCACGTCAAGCGGCACCGCGCTTGCCGCATAAGCGTGCGTGGGATTGCCGACAGCTGTCATAAGAAAAGTTTGCGGGAAGCGAAACAAAAGATTGGCTGTGGCAGGCGTTGCTGATGCCCGAAAATTTGCGGAAAAACGAATTTCGCCATTCCGGAAATTCAATTCGGTTTCCCCAATGCGCACATCAGTGTCTGACGCAATAAATTCAGTGGCGGGGTATCTGGCCACCTGTTTGGCGATGACCTTTCCATTCCGATAGATCGACACGTCAACCCTGGGATACTCCGCCGGCCGGGGCGGCGCATTCCTCGTCGGATATTTCAAAAAAGCCTCCAGCCGGCGCAGATAGATAGGATCGAAACAGTGCCCCATGGATAATTGTGCTATCAACCTCAAATTGTTGGCGTCGTCCACTGCTTCAATGCGCCACCATTCGTAACCCCCCGGCGCGCGTCCATGTCGCCTAAAGCGATGCTTTTCAGCGGAGGGATCCTGAGTTAGTGATAGCGAGGGCATCTTCGGCGTATCCTTTCGCACTCTCCCAACAAAAGCAATGTTGCAATTGACCGCATGAGGCGAGCCTCTTACAGTCGAGATATGTCGCCCTCCGGGGACCAGGTACAGATTTTCATGGCCTGCGGCGTGGTGATCGCCATCCTGCTGGCCGGCGCGGCTGCCACGATGTGGCTTCGCAAAAAACTGTGGGGAGTCCCAAAAAGCTCAGAGACCGGACCAACGGGTTTTACCCTCGGTGATTTAAGGCAACTGCTCAAGAGCGGCAAGATTTCCAACGAAGAATTCGGGCGAGCTCGAGCTGCGGTCGTGGCCGCGGCCCAGCGTGCCGCGGCGCGTGACGCGGCCAAGCACGCCCCACCGGCGGGCCGGGATCGCGGCCAATAACGCGCGGTCAACCCATAGCGCCATTTAAGCGGACGGCACCGGTCTGCTTGGCTGCTGGGCGATCACCGGAAGTTTTAGCCCCATAACAAGCGAGATTGCTCTGACCTAACCCCATAATTGAAAAGAATTTCCATCATGGACAATTTTCGATTTCCCTTTTGCGCCTACACTCTTGTAAGATGTAAAAAACCGACGGAATGACGATCAAGTCCATCCCGGTTAATGTTCGATATGCTAGACGGATATATCACGGCGCTCGCTGCGCCAAAACCAAGGGTTAACGGGGTCGTTTTCGGCCCGTTAGGAATCTGAGTCGATGGCCACTACCAATCGCACGGGCAACGGCGGTGGTCAGGGCGTCCCACCGCCAACCGGCGGAAATGCGGGCTCCGCTGGCTTCCGAGGACGTCGCGTCACCACATGCAGCTTCTGCGGAAAGTCTTCGCGCGACGTTGGGCCCATGGTTGAAGGCCCCAATGATGTTTACATTTGTGCCAATTGCGTTGATCTGGCGCACAACATCATCCGGCAGGAGAAGCGCAAGCTGACGGCCAGCCAGCCACTCTTTAACAGCATTCCAACGCCCCGTCAGATCAAGGATTTCCTGGATCAATACGTTGTCGGTCAGCAATATGCCAAGAAGGCGTTGGCCGTCGCGGTGCACAATCACTACAAGCGGCTCAGCACGATAGAGACGCCGGCCGCTTCCGGCGATACAACCGCGCCCGCTGCTTCCAATGAAATCGAACTCGACAAGAGCAATGTGCTCTTGATCGGTCCCACCGGCAGTGGCAAGACCCTGCTGGCCAAGACGCTGGCGCGCATTCTTAACGTGCCCTTCGCCATCGGCGATGCGACCACCCTTACAGAGGCCGGCTACGTCGGTGAAGATGTCGAGAACATTCTGCTCAAGCTCCTGCAGAACGCGGACTATGATTTGGAATCCGCCCAGCGCGGAATTGTCTACATCGACGAAATTGACAAAATCGGCAAAACGCAGAACAACGTCAGCATCACCCGCGATGTTTCGGGGGAAGGCGTTCAGCAGGCCTTGCTGAAGATGCTCGAAGGCACCGTTGCCAATATTCCACCGCAGGGTGGACGCAAGCATCCTGAACAGCAATACATTCAGATGGATACCAGCCAGATTCTGTTCATCTGCGGCGGAACGTTTGTGGGGCTTGAAGACCTCATCCGTAAACGGCTCGGCAAGCGCCAGATTGGTTTCAACAGCGAAACATCGGTCGCGGAAACATCCACCGACCGCGCCGAAATTCTGGCACAGGTGCAACCCGAAGACCTCGTTGAGTTCGGGATGATTCCCGAATTTGTCGGACGTCTGCCTATTTGCGCCACCCTTGAGCCTCTGGATGTGAAGACCCTTATCAACATCCTCTCAGAGCCCAAGAACGCGCTGATCAAGCAATATCAGCGAATCTTCCGCATGGAAGGCAGCGAAGTGGAATTCACCACCGGCGCGCTGGAATCGATTGCGGAGCGCGCCCTCAAGCGCGACACGGGCGCCCGCGCCCTTCGCGCGGTTTGCGAAGAGATCATGCTGGACCTGATGTATCGCCTGCCCGACCAGGCCCAGGGCGGTAAGTACATCATCACGGAAGATGTGGTTGCCGGTCGCGATCGCCTCTTCGAATTGAAGCCGGAACGGCGAAAAGAATCCGCCTAGTTCCCTTTCCTTCGTATTTCCAAAAGCAGGGGCGACAGAGTGAACCGAAAGGTTTTCCGACTGTCGCCCCTGTTTCTTTGTTATCACCGCCGGTCGGTGAAAGGCCCGAAAGGGGAATCGACGTGGATGCCGAGTTGCCGCTGCACGAAGGGGAGTTGATCCAGGCTATCCGGTCAGTGCCGTCCGGACGCTGGGCTGTCGGTGTGAGTGGCGGGGCGGACAGCGTGGCACTGCTTCTCCTGCTGCGGGAGCGGACGGATATTGTGCTGCATGTCGTGCATCTGGATCATCAGCTTCGTGGCGCCGAAAGCGATCAGGATGCCCGGTTCGTCGCAGCCCTTGCCAGTGAATCAAAACTCTTCTGCACCATCGCGCGGCGCGACCAGCTCGAATCACAAATCGCGCGCCTTCCGCGCAACCCTTCAGCACGCTACCGCGCGCTCCGCACGGAGCTTTTTCGCCAGGTTATCGCTCGTGAAAAACTCGAGGGCGTAGCGATCGCGCATCATGCCGACGATCAGGCTGAAACCGTATTACTTCGCCTAATGAGAGGAAGCGGTGCTACGGCAATAGGCGGCATGGCGCCGCGCGTGCGTATTGGCCAAACACAGATCATCCGCCCGCTGCTGGACATCCGCGGGATGCAACTGCGCCAGTTCCTCATTGCGCGGAATCAGGATTGGCGCGAAGATACCAGCAACCAATCTGAAAACTACGCGCGCAACCGGGTCCGCAAATTTCTGCGCGCCTGTCCGGCGCTGGTTCACCCCCTCTGCCAACTCGGTGATAACTCAAGAAAATACACTGCATGGGCGCGGACGCAATCACCCCAACTGGCTTCAAAATTTGCGATTAAAGAACTCGCCCGGTTGCCGCGCGTTTTGGCGCGACAATCAGCACGCCGCTGGCTGCTCGATCGCGCGACTCCTCCGTCGGAGTTGAACGAAATTATTCTTGATCGCTTATGCCAAATGGCGTCGGACGCCGCCACAACTCCTCGGCAGGATTTTCCCGGCTCTGTGCATGTCTACCGTCAGCAGGGCACAATTGGCGCGAAATGAATAACCGTTGCGATCAGTTCGACGATTTTCGCGTCGCCGCTTTCCGCTGGTCGTCCAGCATTTGGGCGGCGTGCGCAGTTCGGTTATCCAGTGCAAATGAGGGCTGAATCCGCCGCGCTCGATTCAGATATTCAAACGCCGCCTGCCAGTTCCCAGCCTTTTCTTCAACCCGCCCCGCGTACATCCAGGCCTGCCAATAATCCGGCGCAAGCGCCCGTGCATCCGCCATGACCTGCCTTGCATCGTTCAACCGGTCTTCCTCATAATCGCGATACGCCACCAGCATATGCAGCCGTACCGAGCGCGGCTGATTCTCAAGGCTGTAAACATAAAACGAATCCTGATTGTTCCAGTGCCGGATGTATGTGAACGTCCGCAAACAACCGAGCGCCACCAGCATGCCCAATGCAATCCTCCAGACCGGACTGGGCAGTTTCTCCAAATAGATCGCCAGCAAAATTAAAAAGAACGCCGAGGGCAGATAGATTAATCGCTCACCGAAGATCGTTCCGATCACGAAAAGATTGGAGATCATTGAATAATTGATCGCGATGCCCAGGAGACAAAATAGTTCGACCCATCGCCGCCGCGCCGTACAAATCCATGCCGCCACCAGCCACGCAATCGCAAGCAGCACTCCAAGCCACAAATACAAGTCGCCGCGCGCGACCGTCGAGCACAGCACCGCGAATCCATAGTCAATCGAAAGATGAAGCGGCGCGACTACAATTCCGAAATACCGCCCCAGAAGCATCAGGGGAATCAGCAATCGATCAATGCCGTGCGATCGGACCAATGGGTTGATCGTGTAATCCAAAAAACTACGGTCCCACTCAAATCGCAACTTCAGCACTTGCTCTCGCATTACGATCAGCAGACTCACCGACCATGTCAGCAAAATAATCAGCCAATGCATTGATTTCCGTTCGGAACCCGATGCCGGCCCCCCGGGCGGTTTCTTCATGCGACGCACTGGCTCCAGCGTCAAAAGCAGCAAGGGCATCAGCAATCCCTGCTCTTTGCTCAGCATGGCGACGACGGAAAGCGCGAAAATCACGATCACTCGTCCACCCGTCATGGGGCGCATCAGATAAATGACCATTGCCCCCAGCATTCCGCAGGCGCACATCAGTTCCGCGCGGCCCACGATTCCCGCCACCGCTTCCGAATGCACCGGATGCGCCGCAAACAGCAACCCCGCGATCAATCCTACCCGCCAATTTGTGAGTCGCCGGGCCAGTTCCGCTACCAAGGCAGCTACCCCCGCATGCAAGACCACGTTGAATGCGTGAAACATCCAGGGACTTCCACCGTCTATCCACCACTGAATGCCATACGTCTGCGAGACGAGCGGCCGATAGAGGTTGTCGATGCCGCCATTGAAATAATCGCGTGTCCAGAGCTGCCACCAGAGATGAGGATCGCGTACCCGCGGGTCATTGCTGATGATCTGGACATCGTCATAAATATAGACCCCGCCTAAGGTCACGGCATATAGAGCCAACGCCAAGAGGGCGCTCACGGCCGCCGGCCCCCATATCGGGGGTTCGCGCCAACGGGCGTATCGCGCGGCCTGGGCGGACTGCGAATTGGGGTTTGCAATGCTCAAGGTATTCAGTGAAGATTGTGTAGCAAATCAAGCGTTAAACAAGGGATGTGCTGCAATCGGAATTCAATTGGCGCGAAACGGACGTGATGCGGGAGGTGCCATGAATCAGGATCATCAATATTCCTCCGATGCAGCAAGCCATTCGTTTCCAACACCGCGCGGCTTCACATTGGTGGAATTGCTCGTCGTCATCGGCATCCTCGTGATTCTGATTGGAATTTTGCTCCCCAGCCTGTCAAAGGCCCATCAGGCGGCCCTAAGTGTTGTTTGTGAAAGCAACCTCAGCCAAATTGGTCAGGCCCTTTTGACCTACTCCAATCAATACGACGGTTACCTCTTCCCGAAGGATATGGGGTATGACCCGGCACATGTAAATCCTTATCCAGATCCGGGAGATTCAAAAACCGTTTACAATACCTGGCCGGTTGTGGTCTTTGGCAAATGGAACCCACCCATTCTTCTTTGCCCTTCTGATGAAAACCCGGCCGCCCAGCATTCTTACGTTCTGAATTCCCATATGGGGTATTGGAACGTTAAATACAGCAGTGGCCTCCCAGATCATCGTAGCCCATCGGACGTCGTCCTAATGGGTGAAAAAATCACGAGCATTTTCGATTATTATATGGAATACGGCGATTTTGACCGCATCGTCGAGCAGTTTCGCCACGGCCTGCGCCTCGGATCGAATTATCTCATGCTTGATATGCATGTCGATCTGGTCCCCCCAAACGTTGCCAAGGACGCCCTCGATCCATGGGATTTCGCCAACGGCAAAACCGCGCCGCCCGCCACAACCAAGCCCAGTGGCGTGGGAACCTGATGACCGCGCAATCTCGATTATTGGAGCTTTGGGAGAGAACGATTCGTGATCGAGCTTAAAAACACAAAGCAGCAGTTTGCCTGGATAGCTCCGGTTATTGCATTTCTCATGCTCCTGGGCATCGGCTGGTTCCTGACGTGGTATTGGCAGGGCGGCCTGTCGGCTGGTTCCGACAGCATGAGCGCCGAAACCAAAGCTGCCCTCGCCAACGGGCAGATTTCCCCGGGAATGAATAATCGACCGGCAAACCAGTTCGGTTACAAATTCAGCCCATCAATTAATATCTTTGGCAAAGGATCAATCCAGCCAGATATGGTGAACGGCGAGGTCGATTGGGGGATATTCGTGGGGCCGTTCCGTACCCGAGTCAAGCTTCAGAATGCCACAACGGGTGCTTACGACTTTTCTCTATTCGCCAGGAGAGAAACGGCTTTTACGGGTTCCGACCTGCAATATGTCCAATTGCTCACGCAGTTGGCGCTTAATCCAATCACTCAACAACAAGCGCGGGTTCCATCCAAGACAGTGCAGGATTTGGTTTCAGTTTCCAGCGGCGGATTTAAGTTCATCTGGCCCGAACTGACGCTCTCCCCAACCGATTCCCAGGCGATTAGCGACGCCTGGCATCGATACATCTCGGTCGCCGATGCCAACCAGCACACTACTCTGGCAACAAAAATCTTCGAAACTGTTACGGCCGCTGGACAGCACGCTTTGGCGGCCAGCCAAAATAGGCTTGGTGCCCAGGTCGCGGCATTTCGCCAAATCGTCTCCATCGATGCGGAAGCGCAATTTCGGGACGCGATCAAGCAAGCCCAGGCTGCCCGCGCTATTCCATCCAGGCGAAAGGCCGATGCCCCCAATTCCGTCGTTAAAACGCCTGCCAGCGCCGCCATCGATCCAAGCGGGCCCAGAAGTACGACTCTCCCGGCGGCAATATCTTCAACGACAAGATCTACCCCATGACACCGCAATGGCTTTCACGCTTTGCATTTTCCTTCATTATCGTAGGGATGTTTCTGGCGTGGGAGGGGTATCAATGCGTCCAAGGCGCTGCCGGCCCTGTCAGCAATTGGCGCATCATGCTCTATTTCTTCGCCGCAATGCTCTGTTTCGTTCTTGGAATTATTGGCGTGCGACAGCGACATCGTCCGTCGGATGATTCTTAGTTGAGAGGGCGCAAACTGGAGCACTGCATCTTTCCTCAAGTATCGACAGCAGTACATCCGATAACCAAGAAGGATGACCAAACACTTGTGAGAGAGTTATTCACATGACCACGCCATTACGTGAGAGAATTCAGCAGGAAGCAGAGTTGATCCAGCGGTTCTCCGGCAGCTATGGCAGGAAATTCGACGACCTCATTTCTCGCCTTAATGGCGCGATAGGTTCGACGGATTCCACCACGCCAGGGCAAATGTCAACCAATGCGGACGGGCAGTGCCTGCGCCTCTGCATCGAAGCGGTCAACATGGTTCTCAGCATGCAGGGAAATCTCGCCCGTGTCCTGGACGACCTCGTCCGCGAACCCCGCGGGCCGACCGTCTGAAACAAACGAATAAACCCCGATTGAGAGCAGTCTCACTCCGGTCCCTTCGCCCGCCCGGCCGGGAAAGGGCCGGCGCAGGGGTTCCAGCCACTCGTTCAGGAATTTGCATCAATCAGTTTTCGATTCGTCGGAACTATCCTAAGATGCACGGATGGCTGATCGACCTTCCACGTCCAACCCCCACAGCCACGACTATGAGATCGTAGTCATCGGCGGCGGCCACGCCGGCGCGGAAGCAGCCTGGGCTGCATCGCGCCTGGGCGCTCGGGTTGCGCTCATTAGCATGGACCCGTCGCGCATCGGCCAGATGTCCTGCAACCCGGCAATCGGCGGCCTTGCCAAGGGCCAGATGGTCCGCGAAATTGACGCTTTGGGCGGGCTGATGGGGATCGCCACCGACAATACGGGTATTCAATTCCGCATGCTGAATCGCTCCAAGGGGCCCGCTGTCTGGGGTCCGCGGGCGCAGGCTGATAAATACAAATACGCGATTGAAGTTCAGCGATTGCTGACAACCTGCCCCAATCTGCAAATCATCCGCGGCGAGGTAGCAGACATTGAAGCATCGTCCGACGGCGTCCGGGCCGTACGTCTTGCCGATGGTCAGCGCCTGTCGTGTCGAGTTGCGATCGTCACCACCGGCACGTTTCTCCGCGGACTTATGCATACTGGTGAAAACCAGACGCCCGGTGGCCGCGTCGGTGAATTGCCCGCAACCGGCCTGTCCGCGTGCCTGATTTCCCTCGGCCTTGAGATGGGTCGCCTTAAGACCGGAACACCGCCGCGACTAGCGCGAGATTCAATTGACTTCACCGCTTTCGAACCCCAGGCTGGCGATGACGAGCCGATGCCGTTCTCGTATCTCAACGAATATGCCGGGCATTGGGCGCCGCCGTTGCCTCAGGTGAACTGCTGGATCGGGGGCACCACCGAAGAAATTCACGAGATCATTCGCGCCAATCTTCATCGCGCCCCCATGTATAGCGGACAAATCCATAGCACAGGTCCGCGCTATTGCCCAAGCATTGAAGACAAGGTTGTGCGCTTCGCGGATAAAAATCGGCACCAGATTTTCCTGGAACCCGAAGGCCTGGATACGAATGAAATTTATTGCAATGGGATCAGCACCTCGCTCCCCGGCGATGTTCAGGAGAAAATCGTTCGGCTTATTCCGGGCCTGCAAAACGCCAAAATTCTTCGCTATGGATACGCCGTCGAATATGACATGGTTTGGCCCACCCAGATTCAAGGCACGCTTCAAACGAAGCGCGTCGCTGGCTTGTTTCTCGCCGGGCAGATCAACGGCACCAGTGGTTATGAGGAAGCGGCTGCCCAGGGCATTGTCGCGGGTATCAATGCGGCGTGCTACGCGAGCGGTGGGGCGGGACAAGACGATTTCGTTCTCCGTCGCGATCAGGCCTATATCGGTGTGATGATCGACGACCTGGTGACCAAGCCGCCGACAGAACCTTACCGCATGTTCACCAGTCGCGCCGAACATCGGCTCCATCTTCGCAACGACAACGCCGATGAGCGCCTGACCCCTGTTGGCCGGGAAATTGGTCTTGTCGATGACGATCGGTGGATGCAGTTCAGTGCGCGCCGCCAAGCCGTGGCTGCGGCTGAATTGTTCCTGCAGAACGCCCGCATCGATGGAGTCCCCGGTGACGATTACCTTCGGCGTTCTGAGGTAACCTGGAAGGATTTTGCAGAGCAGGAATCAGCGGCACATAATTTCACCGCGGACGTCGCCAGGCAGGTCGAGATTCGCATTAAATACGCGGGTTACATCGCCCGCCAGGATCGCCAGATCCAACGCTTCGCTCAAAATGAAGCCAAGCTCATCCCGTTATCGATCGATTACGCAACGGTCGTCGGAATGCGCACGGAAGCCCGTCAGAAGTTTTCCAAATTCACGCCCCGGAGTTTAGGCCAGGCTTTGCGAATCAGCGGAATTACACCAGCGGATGTGACCGTTCTGGCCATTCACCTGGACCGTGTCGCCCGCACGCGATAAAAGCAGCGCCGGCCAGATTTTCACGGCCGTTCTATTCCCGCAGCGCCACCGGCAGGCCCACCACCTCGGATAAAACATAGATCGTTCGCATTGCCGAGGCACGAGAGCTCATTAATTGCCGAATGCCAATGGCTGAGATTGGCGATGGTTGCGCCGTGGCCGTTGCTGTCGCGCGAGCGGCCCCGATTGCCGCAGGCGTTTGCACGACAGCGGCCGGGGTGGGCGCCGGCGCCTGCTTTGCGGTAAACGCGCGCTGGGCCGCTTGCTCCGCCTGACGGGCCACATTCATTCGCGCAATAAGCGCTCGCCCCGCGGGTGATTCGCGCACAGCTCCGGGCATTCGTGAGATGATCTCGGCCAGCTGGTGGCTGTTGGGGGCCACGGATGCGGCCGGCCGGGGCTTGTTACGTGCTTTTCCATGCTGCGGCGCCGCCAATTTTCGCATCGGCGGCACATAACGATTGGAAGGTGATCGTCCATTCCGCGGGTTGTTGTCTGGTTGCGACCTCTCATCCCCGGAATTAGCGCCGGGCAATCCCTGGCTACTGCTCTGCCGCTTCGATTCGTTACGGTTATTGATGTTCCGAAACAGGGAAACAATCGTCCGCACCAGATAAATAATCAGTGTTTCCATGGATGTCTCCGCAAGGCAACGTCGCGACGCTTATCGGCCAACATTCATCGGCCCTCCGTGCCCTTATACGTCTCAGGCGGCTTGGAAATGGCCTCGCGCATCGCGGTGTCCGATTGGATGTTGCGCAGCTTGTAATAGTCCATCACCCCGATGTGTCCCGTTCGCAGGGCCTCGGCCATCGCGCGGGGAATTTCCGCCTCCGCAAGCACCACGACCGCGCGGTTCTCGGCCTGCTTGGCCACGTTTTCCTGCTCCTGCGCTACCGCCATCGCGCGCCGCTGCTCGGCTTCGGCTTGGAATCTTCGTTTGTCTGATTCGGCGCGATCCGCCGCCAGTTTCGCGCCGATGTTTTCGCCCACTGTAATTTCCGCGATGTCGATCGAAAGAATCTCAAAGGCCGTGTTGGCATCAAGACCCTTGTGCAGCACCGCTTTGGAAATCTTGTCGGGATTTTCCAAAACGTGCTTGTAATCCTCCGCTGAGCCGATGGCGTTCACAATGCCTTCACCGACACGGGCGACCACCGTTTCCTCCGTGGCTCCGCCCACCAGGCTGCGAATGTTCGTGCGGACCGTCACCCGCGCTTTCACCTTGAGCTGAATCCCGTCCTTGGCGACCCCGTCAATCGTCGTCTGGTTGAACGCCTGATTGGGAACGTCGATTACTTTCGGATTCACGCTGGTCTGCACGGCGTCGAGAATATCGCGCCCCGCCAGGTCAATTGCGGTCGCCGTTTGCCAGCTCAAGTCGATGCCTGCCTTGCTGGCCGCGATCATCGCCAGGATGACCCGCTGCACGTCGCCTCCCGCGAGCATGTGGCTTTCCATCTCCGGCTGAGTGACCTGCAATCCAGCCCTGCTGGCTTGAATGCGCCCATTCACGATCGTAATGGCGTTCACCTTTCGCAGCCGCATCCCCAGCAATTCGAACAAACTGACACGAGCGCCGCTGGCCAGCGCGCGTACATACAGACCGATAAATTGAAAAAGAAGCGCGAAAATCACCAGACTGATAATGATGAGAACGACGGCCCCGAAATAAATCAGGCCTTCCGCCCCGTCAGCAAGCACGTTGATCGACTGCATCCGCTTTTCCTTTCGATTGTTAAAATGATTCTAGCACTCCCGACCCCGAACTGCTCACTACCGCGCCGTCGCTTCGCGCTTTTGCGCGTCAACGGGGCTGGCAAGGCCGCGTTAATCCCCTTACGATGGCCGCCTTCCATATCATGGAGACCGCCTTCATGGATCAGTCTACCGCATCGCAAGCTTCAACGATCGACCACACCACTCCCGGTGAGCGCCCCACCCAGTTCCGGTGGGTCATCTGCGGCCTTCTGTTTTTCGCCACCACGATTAACTATGCGGATCGCAGTGTGCTCAATGTTCTTGCGCCAACCCTGCAAAAAACAATCGGCTGGAGCGATAAGCAGTATGGTTACATCGGCACCGCGTTTACGTTTGCCTATGCCATCGGCTTCGTATTCATGGGTCGATTTATCGACGCCGTTGGTACGCGGATTGGATATGCAATTGCCCTTGTGTTCTGGACGCTCGCCGGCGCGAGTCATGCCCTGGCCCGTACCTTCATGGAATTCGCATTCTGCCGATTTCTTCTGGGCCTGGGTGAATCGGGAAATTTCCCGGCCGCGATTAAGACCGTGGCGGAATGGTTTCCCCAGCGCCAACGCGCGACAGCGACCGGCATTTTCAACGCGGGATCAAATGTCGGCGCGATTCTAGCGCCGTTGCTGGTTCCAGTAGTTGTTATCCGCTTTGGGTGGCCAGCCGCGTTTTTAATAACGCCGATTCTGGCCGCTGTCTGGATCGTTCTCTGGGTAACACTCTATCGCCAGCCAGCACATCATCCACTGGTAAATCAGGCCGAGCGCGATTTCATCAATTCCGACAGCGCGCCGGTTGTCCCCCACAAAACCGTTCGTTGGCGCGAGATCCTTCCGCACCGGCAGACTTGGGCGATCATGGTTGGCAAATTCCTGACCGATCCTATCTGGTGGTTCTACCTCTTCTGGTCAGGCAAATTCATTTCCGATCGATTTCACGCGGATATCAAGCATATTGGTCCGCCCTTGATCGTCATTTATGTGCTGGCGGATTTCGGCTCGATATTTGGGGGCTGGCTTTCATCAGCGCTGATTCGCAACGGATGGTCCACGAACAGCGCCCGCAAGCTAGCCATGTTTGGTTGCGCGTTGGCGGTGCTTCCGGTCATTTACGCGCCCGTCACCAATAGCATGTGGGTAGCGGTAGTTCTCATCGGGCTGGCGGCGGCAGCGCACCAGGGCTTCTCGGCCAATATCTTCACGCTCGCGTCCGACATGTTTCCCAAGCGCGCGGTGGGCTCGGTGGTTGGACTTGCCGGCTTATGCGGCGGCGTTGGTGGCATGATCATCCAGTTTACTTCGGGCAAAATTCTCGAAGTCACCGGCAGTTACCTAATCATGTTCGTCATCGCCGGCTCGGTTTATCTGCTGGCCGTCACCTGCGTGCATCTGCTCGCGCCCCGGCTCGACGTGGTTAACCTGGAAGAAACCGAATCACGCGGGTTCCCGATCGAGCCCAGCTAGGATCCCCATAATTCCTCCGTCGCCAGAGCAAAGCGCAATATTTCTTTCCTGAACTCCTTGAGAGTTGTCTAACGCGCAAAAGAAAAGGGAGAGCCGTGAGGCTCTCCCTTCGCAAACTCAATTAAAGTTGAGGTTTAGAAGCGCTTGCGGCCACCGCCGCCACCGCCGCCACCACCGTAGCCGCCGCCGCCACCGCTGCGGCCACCGCCGCCGCCGTATCCGCCACCACCGTCTCCGCCGCCACCACCACCGAATCCGCCACTGCGGGGGGGCCTGGATTCCATGGGACGAGCTTCATTGACGACGATGCTGCGACCACCCAGAGGCTGGCCGTTCATGCCGCTGATGGCGGCTTGCGCTTCCGCGTCGCTGCCCATTTCCACGAAGCCGAAGCCCTTGGAGCGGCCCGACTCCCGGTCCATCATCACTTTTGCGCTGTTGACC
>JALYJB010000034.1 GCA_030775485.1 Planctomycetota bacterium
CAGCGCCGCATCGGAAGGGCAAGACAAGTTGGTCCGACTTCATCCGTTCCCATACGGATTGCCTCTTGGCCACCGACTTCTTCACCACCGAAGTTTGGACCGCTACCGGCCTGGTAACCTATTACTGCCTGTTCTTCATCCATGTCGGCAGCCGAAAGGTCTACCTGGCGGGAATCACTCGCAGCCCGACCGATGCCTGGATGCGGCAGGCCGCTCGCAATCTCACCTCCAGCGGATGCGGATTGCTTTCCCGATGCCGATATCTTATTCGAGATCGGGATGCCAAATTCACGGCTGGATTCGACATGATTATGCGTTCGGTCGGCATCGAAACACTGCCGTTGCCGCCGCGAAGCCCGAATTTGAACGCTTTCGCTGAAAGATTCGTTCGATCCATTAAAGAGGAATGCCTCGACCGGATGATCTTCTTCGGCGAGGCTTCGTTGCAACGAGCGGTTATCCAATTCATCGAGCACTACCACGTCGAGCGGCCTCACCAGGGACGAGACAATATCATCTTGTTCCCGCAGCACGCTTCCGATCCCCAACCGCGCGACGGACCAATCATCAGCCGTCAACGTCTTGGAGGGTTGTTGAAGTTCTATCATCGAAAGGCGGCGTAATTATGCGCGGATGAATATTTTTACCCTACGAGCGTCCTCCTCGATATTCTGCCCCTGGCTGGAATAATACACCTGCCGCGGCGTTAATGTAAACGGCATGGTAAAAAACCGTTAAAGATAAAGTCAATGGTTCTGGATTTCGGGAGAAATCCCCATTAATTCTTTGATATTGAAATTTGGCAATGGGAATGGTAGACCGTCTGCGGATGTAAACTGCTGGTTTAAATCATCCCATTTAAGCCCACCATCGTACGCATCAAACCATCCCTTGAAACGCTTATAACACTCGTCCCGAAATTGGGGCTTAACCTGATGGAAAGTATAAGGATGGGACACGTTGATACTTCCACTAAAATCTATCGTATTTTGTAAGACCAACAAAGCATTCCAACAATATATCGAATTCAGCGCAGCTATATTTTTCGGTAAGGTCTGCATTAAAATAACCTCTCGTGATTCTGGCGCAGTGCGTAGCCAGTCTCGATAGAAGTGAATAATATCATCCGTTCTTTCCATCACTTCTTGTTGATTCAGTTCAGGGATCAAACCCGGATTCGTCGAATCAAACCAAATTGCGATCAGATCACTGTAAACCGCATCCTGGCATTGAATAAAAAGGCCATACGCCAGTACATTATCCTTTGAAAGACGTGCTAGCCATAGGAGTCTTGAATCCCCATCAACCGTGCGAGGCATCCCGATTTGGGCCATCAGTTTGTCAGAACTGGATAGCTTCACAATATCCTTTTCAACCTTTCCTAAATCTGATTCAACTTGTAGTCGCCATGCTCTTGTCGTGGGCTCTGCTCTCACGGGACGCGCAAAAAATAAAGGGACAGCCGCGATAATATAGAACAATATCGAAATCGTGATAAATTTCATAATGCACCAGATTTAATTTGGTTGTTTTGCGTAAGCATCTATTATGCCCTGCTCTAACGCACCAACGGGAGCCGCCTCGCTTGCATCGAAGGCGGCACTAACATCGCCATATTCTTTGTTCATTTGCGCAATTCTTTCTTGGGCCTTGTCATAAGCATCTTTTAATGCCAAATCAGTGGCCACATGTACGTCACAATCTTCACCTACTCCGGTGACATCAAATGCAGTATAAATGCGAAGCGCGTCGTTTACATGCTGTTGTTCGTGCCAACGGGTATGTTCATTGAATGCATTTATCGCTGCCTTAACAGCAAGTGTGTTAACGGCATTTAGGCCAGGGAGTTGGTTGAAAACAATCGGATTAATCAACCGTTGAATTTCGAAATTTGGCCACCAATGTTGAGTGTAGTTGACAATGAATGTTTGCTTACCATTTTTAGAACCCATTTTTGTGGAAAATGTTCCAATGTCATTTCTGTATTGAGGATGTTTTGGGGTAATGGTTTCTCCCCAATCTACATTTTGATTCGCACCCTTAAGGAAATCCGATAAAAGTATGGGTGTACCCTGTTGGGGGGGTGCTACAGTCGGTTGAGTGGTAGGAGAAGGCCGAGTAGCGGCTAGGCCTAGCGGATCTACCAAAGTCGCAGGATTCCCCCCAAACCCCAGATACAAATCGCTTCCACTAGCGGCATACCCCGCCCGATCCTGCTGCCCCCATCGTCCGGTCGCCGGATCATAATTGCGTCCCATTCCCCCGATATTGAAGAAATACTGCTTGATGTTCGGGTCCCACATGCCCCCCTGGTCCATGATCGTCCAGTTGAACTGGTCGAGGCTGACGCTCCATGTGTAGTTCATCACCGTGACGTTGCCGTAGGGATCGTACATATAACGCTGGACGACGTTGCCATTGGTATCGGTGAGGCTGGTCACATTGTAGTTGGCATCCTGCTCGGCATACAGCCGTTCATCGAGCCCCGAGCCTGATTTTCCATAACTCCCTGTGCTGGTGGAGCCCGTCGAGTTGTCATCCCGAAGAACCAGTTCATTCACAAACGCGATGCCCCACACCTGCTGGTCCTGCACCACCGGCGTGGTGCTGCCCGAGCCGTTGAAGGGCGCGTCCTCCTCGATATCTTGCCCCTGGCTGGAATAATAAATCTGTCTCGGCGTCCAGGTGGTCGGCACCGCACCGTAACCTCCGCCTTCCGTGCTGGAGGTGCCTTGAATGATTGGCGCTGTGCTGGTCGGGTCTGTGTAGGGGCCGTTGCCATTGTTGGAGTAGGCAACATAATCCGCCTGGTCGATGGTCCCGCTGTGGTCGTAGTCGGCCATCCAGGTGTTGGGATTAACGACACCGGTCAAGGCATTCCAGACGTTCCCATCTGCCGCGGTGTGTGTGCCGGTCCCCTGGAAATCGCCGAACAGCCTGTGGAAGTAGAATGTCTGATTGGAAGAGAGCACCGACCCGCCTCCGGAGTAGGCCGTTACTCCAGAGCTCGGCACCGAGAGGGTATACTGCCCATCGGGCAGCGACCCATACACCGTGCCGCTGGTGAAACTGATGAGCCAGGTCTGGCGGTCTCCCGAGGGATTGGTGAGCGACAGGCTGTAGGTATTGCTGCTGCCATCCGTCAGGGTGATGGAGGTCGGGGTGTTTATCTGTACATTGAACTCCAGGGTCAGGCTGTCCACCATTGAACGCTGGATATTGCCATTGTTCACCAGCAGAGCAATCGGTCCAAGGCTCGGCTTCAAGGTGTCGAAGGTGGTGACCTTCTGACCCAGAGCGTTGTAGGTGTAGAATTCCTCGTGACCACCTGTCGCGGGCGTGCCCGTGGTCATCCGATTCCAGGCGTCGTAGGTGTATGTCGTACCGTTTTCATCCATCAAGACATCGCCGGCCTGGTCGTAGGTTAATGTATGGCTGCCGGAGACCGTTTGCTGATTTTGGCTGTTGAAGGCGTTGGTTGTGGTGGTCGTGGAACCGCTCACAGTGTTAGTCGTGTTGAGCTGATTGCCCAGGGCGTCCAGGCTCCAACTTTGCGACAGACTGGCGGTCGGGATGTAGGTGTTCGCGCTATTCATACTGCCACGGCGAAACGCTGTCAGCCGTCCCAGGCCGTCGTATGCGGCATCGGCGGCGACGCCGAATGCATTGGAGTTTGCGTCGAACCGTTCACTCTTGGGATTACTCAGCGCGTTCCTTTTGTAAACGACGTTGCCGGTTGCATCGTAGCCGTATTTGAAGTCGTCATTGCTGGAGCCTGGGCTGGATGCGGCGGAATTGTTGTCGATCCAGTTCTGCTCGGCAACGCGGCCAAATCGGTCCAGACCGGTGTATTGGTCGCCGGCGTCGGCAACGCTGCTTGTTTGAGATAGATACGTCAGCTGAATATTGGGCGCGGGTCGATTTTCAGTGACGATCGTACTGAGGCCAAGATAGGAGTATTCTTCCAGATCCTGTCCCGATGCCCCGGAGCCGTTATCGTCGGCAAGGTAATCAATTCGCCCGATCGCCGCATCCAGAGGATTGCTGACACCGCCATAGGAACTGCTCGTGCCGTACCCGTAATGCAAAATGCGGCCGTTGGGATAGGTCATGCTGGTCGGCAAACTTCCAGTGGCAACGCTTGAATAGCCGTAGATTACTTCGGGCGTGCTTGATGTGGTAACAAAACTACCCGTCGATTGATATTGTCCTGTCAACTGCCCCAAGCCGTTGTACACGTCCTGCACTTGATTGATCCATGCGTTAACTCCAGAGACGGTCGTCTGTTGATAGGGCAACCCTTGCTGGTTGTAATTGTACTCCAATGCTCCAGTCGTCGAATCGACCCCGGAACCGGAGATACTGATAAAATCCATGGTCAGTCGCCCTAATGGATCGTACTGATAACCGTGAATGTTGCCGTTGCGATCAGACATGGTCTGGCGGCGGCCCAGGGCGTCATAGGTATAGCTTACGTCATTGGCGCCTGAGGTGCTCGACGCGCCGGTGGATAGATCGGGGTATTCAATGGTGCTCAAAAGGTCGTTGGAATCGATCAGGCTTCCGTTTGCGGTGCTCACGCCGTAAACGTAGGTGGTGGTCTGAAACACGTTGGTACCAGGCAGCATTGCCTTCATGGTTAGGACATGATTGTCCCCATCGTAGGTGTAGGCCGTCGTTTGATTGGATGCAGGGGTTGGATTGCTATTTACGGGTGTGTAATCGACGATCGTTTGTGTCTTGCGGCCCAAGGCATCAAAGAATTTCTTGGTGGGAATTCCTCTCGGATCAGTAACCTGATCTTGCCAGCCTCCGAAACTATAATTGTAGCTCGTGACTAAAACGGTATCGGAGGGCGTGATCGAAGCCGAGGAAATGGGCCGATACCAGGTTGTGCCCGCATTGCTTCCGACATTGACATCCTCTACGTCGCGATCGGCCGCGTCGTAATAGGAGGCGTTGTAGTATAACCGAGCACCCAAGAAAGAATTGCTCGGACCCGATGGGATCACGTTCAGTCCGCCGTAGCCATTGGTGTCGGGAGTGGCGGTAAATAACGCGCCTTCGCCCGCGGTATTGGCGCTCGTTGGATCTGTGCTGAATCTCTGCGCTTGAACGGTTTCCACAAGATTGCCGTCTTTGTCGTACCCGTCTGCTGTTTGCTCGATCACAATATCGCCGCTGACGCTCGATGCATTGGTCCATCCGGTCAGAATTGAGCCGCTGTTGTTCACCGCTCCGCCATCGGTGATATAGGTCATGATTGGCCGACCGGCCCCGTCGTATTGCGTCTTGGTAACCAGACCCGTGGCGCCGATTGTTTCAATTGCATCGCCGCGGTGGTCATAATAGGTTTGCGTCGTGAGTGCCTGAGAATAGGTGCCGCTGCTCGGATCAACGCTGAATACCTGGGTCTGGTAAACCCGGCCTTGATCGTCATAGCTCTCAACCGTTCTGGCACGCAACTTACTGGATGTAGGAGCGTTAGGAACTCCATTGGTTGTCGTGATTCCTACACCGTCCCCAGCGTACGTGTCCTGTTCGACAACCTCGTCAAGATTGTCGTAGATGGTGTAGTGGATCAACCGATTTACATTGCTGGAGCTTTCGCCCGTTAAGAACAGCGTTCCATCGGAATGAAGAAGAACTCCGCCTTTGGACGCGACCAGCCGATCTCGCCAATCGTAATAGTTTAGCGTGACCTGGTTGTAGGTATTGGTTCCCGGTTGGGGATATTGCGTTGTCTTCGTCAAGTTTCCATCGCCGACATTCCCGCTGTCATAAACGTTCGACGAGACTTCGGTCATACTGTAAGGAATAGCGGGAGACCACCAGTTTGTTCCGCTGGGCGTATCATCGGTACCCGAGCCAACCCATGTGCTGACCACGCGGCCGAGCCCGTCATAAACGGTTCGCGTTATGGTGCCCGTGGGCGCGACAACCCTGTTTTGACGGCCGCGATGATCGTATCCATATGTGGTGGCGTAATAATTGGTGGAAGATGAGCCCATGTATGCTGCGGAAGAATAGCTCATTCCATTAAGGTTGTAGTAGGCATCGGATTCAACCGTTTGGCCGCCGCTGCTTATGTATTGACGCGAAAGTGTTTGGATGGTGGTGCCGAAGGTATCCGAGCCATCCGGGGTGTTGGTTGCAACCTGTGGGGCGGTGTAGGTCAGCGTTTCGTTGTAGCTGTAAAGGCGGTTGTACCGGCTCACCTGCACGGGTCCGGTGGTCGTGTAATAGTTGGTCGACATGCCCGTCACGTAATGCCAGCCGGGATAGGTGCGCACTTCATGGGCAAAACCGGTGGTTGTGTTTTGAGCGTCGAAATACACCATATACGTCACGTTGCCGGTAGGGGACGTGATTTTAGTTGGCCTTCCGAATGCATCCACGACCGTGGATGTGATGAGCTCGGCGCCACCCCCGGCGGGAATTGTCCAGGGAGCGGTTGATGGGCTGAAATCCGCAGTTGCGGAAGTGTTTACATCGCTGATAGTTTTGGTGACTGCGCCGGTTACCGGATCGTACGCCGTGTAATTAATAAACCCATCACCGTCACGACTCCAGATTACACGTCCCAGGGTGTCATATTCCGTTATTTTTGTGTCAGAAGCACCTGGACCATTTTGGGCTGATGAAATAACCGCATAACTCGTGGTCTGAAATTGCATCTGAATGCTACTGGAATACCAGGCGTATGTATTGGTCGTGGTTTCAGCACCGGTTCCGTCCGTATTTCGATATTGGGTGGAATGAAAAACAGGGTAAATTGTCTGGCTTCCGGCAGTGCGAACAATATAGTCCTCACTCGATACCATAATGGCGGTATTGGTTTCTCCCTGCTGCATCTTTGTATCTTTGACGTAATTCGTCACGCCGCCGGCAGTTGTTGGAGTGGCCTGGGTATCTGACGAGGCGTAGTAGTCCGTGATATCGATTTTTCCAGTGCCGTCATTCAAATAGGCATAATTGCCGCTCACGCTGTGCAGAAGATCGGCATAGGGTTCAAGCGTTGAAAGGCCGCTTGGCAGATTGACCGCGGAAGGGCTCGCCATAAGGATCTGCAAGCCTTGAGCGTTATATTCATAGAACGTGCCGGACATTTGCCCAACATTGGGGTCGGTGGCGACAGTGTCATTGAAGACATCTAGCATCACCTGACCCTGATAATTCGAATAATCGGTTTGGATATTACTGTCGGGCAATACCGTTACCACTTTTGTGGTCCATATATTGACCCCGATGGAGGTAGTATAAGAATTGGTTGAATACGTATAGGTGTATGTGCCTTGGCCGGCAGAGCAGGCTGAGCAGCCTTCTCCCTGGATGGTTCGTGTTGTTATACGGTTCGAAGAATCATATGCAAAATATGTATCAGCATAGGATGTGACTTGGGAATCGTTTGCGCTAGTGGGCGTACTATACATGGACTTGAGGCGAGCATAGGAATTCGCGCCAAAACTGAATTTGATATCCCCCGCAATTCCAGGATTGGTGGTCGAATTGAAGGTCCCGGTATAGTACCGGAAGTAATTCACATCAATTATATTCGAACTAGAATCCAATACGGTAGCATATTCCAAATCCCCGGCGAGCCCGTATGTGCCTGTCGATCCGTCATAATAGGTGTAATTCACACTGCGGATTGTCGTCCAGCTACCGCTTATTAACTGCTGCTGTGCTACTGATGAAAGAAAACCGGCATTCACGCCGGAAGAGATGTAGCTATAGATCCAGGTTTCCTCCACAGTTCCGCCGTTTTTAAGCTGGACGGTCGTCGGATTGCCTTTCGAATCAGTGCTAGTAACCGTGGCTGCATTTCCCGAAGCGTCTGTCTTACCGATGAATTTTCCCTGCAAATTAGGACTACTCGTAAAGTCGTAGAATTGCTGCTGAGTGCCTGCAGAATCCGTAAGGGTAAAGTGCCCTGAAATGTCCGTCAACGAATCGGTTCCGCCGAATGCTTCGACGTAGGAGCCGTTCACCAAATCGAAATAAGACTGATTAAGCGCGCTATTGACAAGAGTAACAGAAGTGCTGGTCTTTCCGCCGTTAAGCAGATGTGGCATTTGCAAGTCATAGGTGCCGTATCCCTCTGTATTCGCCGACCCCGAGCCATCATTGCTGATCGTAAAGCTTTGCGCCCATCCAGGTCCAGCGGACGATGTCAGATCAGGATCATTTACCTGTGCTTCGCCTTGCTGTCCAACGGAGCCCGAGCATTGTGGGGCTTGTGGTGCGCTAACGCTGCACATCACAAAAGCGGATTGACCACCACTATTGGTTGCGCAGATTTCGTAGGTGTAAGTGCCCGGAGTTGCAGTTGAGTCTAGGTATCCAGTGGTATCTGCCGCCGGCGACGTTAACGTTTGGAATTCAGTTTGTCCCAACGCTTCCCGCTTGATAATAAAATTGTCTTCGTTGCCAGGGGTATTGTCCCAAAGTAAATTCACCCCGCCTTGAAAGGTGCTGGTATTTACCCATTGCGCAGTAAAGTTCTTTGGCGCAGCTGGCGCATTAATCCCCGGAGCAGCGTTTGTCAGGGAAGCGTATCCGTAATTTGAATCGCCCCATAGCGTTGAGCTATTTGCGCCCGCAATAACAATTATCTGTTGAATATGCTGGCCCGATGGAAGATTCAGCGGATTTAAAGATTCATCCGCCGATGTAGCGGTCGCATCAGCGCCGGACAAAGAAATGGCATGGTTTTGGTCGGTAATACCCCAGATTCCAAATCCATCCAAATTAGGAACCTGACCAGAATTAGAACTCCAAGTCAGATGCACAGTCTGGGCACTTGTATTGATGGTGCCCTGTACATTGCTCGGCGCGTCGGGGCGTGGACCCAGGATTTCTGAGTCTACTGTGATAGGACTACTCCAACCGGAATACGCTACCGTAGAATTATGGACGGCCTTTACCTTGAACTTCGCCGTATACACTCCGTGTCCGTGCGCAGACAGATCTTGGAACCCCCAATCTACGCCTGGGGTAACTGGCCCAGAAGACGTAACGGGATTTGCCGCGCCCGGTTGAAAAAGATTCAATGGATCCCATGAAGGATCTTGCACCTGCGTGTAGAACGTCGCGATGTCTGACGAGGTAAAGACACCCCCTGGTGTGTAACTACCATACATATCTAGGTTGTATTGACCTCCACCATTGTCCGTACCTTGATAACCGGATGGAGCACTAAGACTTTCGTTGCCGCTGTTGGGATCCCCGGTACCTGGGTCAGGATGCCCTGAATCAGAAAACGCTGTAGCGCTAGCGAAAGCATAGGTGCCGACGTTATTGATCGCCTCCCGCAATCGATAGCTGTAGGTGCCATTGGGCGAGGCCGACATGGCCAGCATATGCGAGCCGGTAGCGGTGCTCAGCGTAACGCCATAAACCGTCGAGAAATTAACGTCTTGGGGTCCTTGCTGCTCCAACTCCAAGCTCGTGCCGGGATCGGAGCTATAAGTGAGATCGATTTCGGTGCTGGAAACCGCGCTCGCAGAGAGCGTTACGCTCATCATCATGCGGTATTCCAATGGCTCGATGGCGGCATGGATCGCGCCGGAAAGTTCAGGCAAACGTGGCTTGCATGTGCGTTTTGAACGACGCGTGGTCTCCGCTTCAGATGTGCGAAATCGAGGTGTGAGAAATGATCGACGCAACCAAGATGATCGTAAACCCATAAGTCAGCCTTCGGCTTATTTCGTTCGCCCTTGAGAAGTCTGGCCATTTGCGGATGATTGCGTCTTTGACGAACAGAAACACAGCCGCGTTCAGTCCAAACTTAATTATTCAAATTTAACAAAGTTGCCCGTGGATGAGCGCCAAACCCGCCGAAACATCCAGTCGGAATAAACCCCATACCACCATGCAATGATTCAACTAAAGCTTCATACTACCGATATTGAGAACGTGGGTCAAAAAAAACCTTGTGATTCAACAAACGGCGCTTATGTCGGGATTTCCGAATCGAACGTTGCAAATTCAACATCAGATTGGAGTATTAAATATCGCAATCTTGTCGCAAATTTCGATGAGCAACCGCAGTGGGCTTGGAACTCAGGAACCGGGTTTTGTACCGAGCTGACGACCAAATGTGAGAGCGCGTCATCTGTCCATCAATGCCTTCATCGAATCGCCCTTTTGTCCCTCAAATGAGAGCCATGACGATCCCTGCATGGGCGAAGCAGCCAAAATACTGAAACGTTTCTTCGAGTGCCCTCAGAATTCCATTCCGGGCTCTGTCGGTGCCAAGTGTAACGCCTCATTCTGCCAAGCACCCTTTCCCTCCACACGGAAACGCAAGAGTGAATTGGTTGAAATTCCATCTCTTCCTGAGAGTTATCCACAGACAAGTACGATCTTTCGAGCAGGCTCCAGAGCATCATCGAGCCCGCCGCCTACGGCGCTCAATTGCATTGCGCGGCGGCGGTGAATCAGAAGGAGCTTTTAGTATAAGAAAAGGGAACCCTGTAACTCGCTGATTTCGTTCGATCCAAAACGTCAATTTCAGGCGGTCAACCGTCAGGATCGGTCGGTGAACCGTCAAATAGTGCTTGCGCTTTTGTCGTTTAACTGCCATACCCCTGTCTGTTAAGTGACAAAATTGGAGGATGAAAATGACGCTTGAGCGCCAGATTGTTGAGATTCCTGAGAATCAGATCTCAACGAAGCGGGGATTCCCGGTTTATCGCACGAATCCCAGCGTGCCGCAGATGAACAGCATCCCGACACGAACAAAACGCATCAGCGTTCCCGGCGGCAGGGGTTCGGTCATCGTTGACAACGATACAGGCGAATTGAAGGGCATCGGCGGCCTGGGTTTCTGGTTCGAAGAAGAAGTCGATAGAACCCGGTTCGTTAAAATGTTTCTCGACGGCATCAAGCAGGCGACGGGACTATCCAAGACGGGCATTCAAGTTTTCGAATTGGTCTATCGCGAAGTACAGGCACATCCCGGTCAGGATGAGATTAAACTCAACCTGTATGTGGCTAAGGATCACAAGATCAGTGATCGCAGCTATCAACGCGGCGTGCGCGAACTGCTCGAAAAGGAATTTCTCTACCGCAGCCCCAGCGATGGTGTGTACTTTGTCAACATCCGTTTCATGTTCAATGGAGATCGCCTGGCCTTCATCAAATCCTATCACCTGAAAGGCGCGAGCCGGCAACAGGAATTGCCGCTTGTGGATGTCACTCCCCTCCCCGACTCGTCGAATCCTGAATAATCCATCAGCGGATATAGCCGTTGTTTCGGAGCCACGGCTCAAGCGCTTCCTCAAGAATGTCCTGGACGGAGTTCGGCTCGACCTTGTTCAACTGCCGTTCCAAAGATGCTCGCTTGAGTGCCTCGGAATACTCCGAACGCATCCGTGTGCTGAATGAAACGCGGCGAATTGGCGATACGGCTGTCGATGGTGTCGCCGTGCCCGCCATAACCTTGCCTCCACCATGCACGAACTGCCGTTCCAATACCGGATCGACGGCCGGTGCCTGGGGTGGGGGTTTGAGTCCTTCGGTCAATGATCGGCGTTCCGCCATAGTTGTTTCCTCGTTACTGTGATGATGAGACGCGAGCGGCACGGCGCTTGGCCGCATCGGGCAGAATCTCGCGGAAGATGTGATCGACCTCATCGGCGGCTTCGCGGGCGCGCGAACCCATATTCCATACAACGGCCCCCTGCCCCGGCGCATCGGCGTAAATCTGGCGAAGAATCATGGGCTTCGATGCGAGCGGCAAATTGAGCGCCGCTGCGGCATCCCTCATGTCCTGGGTAAGCCGGTAGTTCTTGCCCACCATGCTAAGCACGATGACGGCTTTGGGCAGCCCGGCCCGGATGTCCTGGGAAACGCGGAGCACTTCCGTTGCCTTGGCAAGGGCCCTCACCTCCAGCATCGACGCCTTGCACGGCACAATGGCGAGATCGGCCCGAAGCAACAAGGCCCGACTAGTTTCCGTCTGGCTCCCCGGTCCGTCGGCGACGACATAATCTGTGTCGGCATTCAGCAACGGCAAGTCGTTCAGGATCACGTCGGGACTGTCGAGCCGGACGGCCTTAACCTCCGGAACTGCCTCTCGAATCCATTCAGACGAGGATTGCTGCGTGTCGCAATCGGCAAGTGTCACGCGGTGGCCCTGCTCATGGAGCCAGGCCGCCAGATGAACGGCGAACGTCGATTTACCGACGCCTCCCTTGGAGTTTGCGACAACAATAATCACCCTCAACCGATAACATGATTACATGCATGAAGGCAAGCATAATTTCATGCTGGCAAGATGGCATGCATTCTTGAAAACATGATGACTGGATTACATGCTTGATTGCATGGTTGCCTGCATGATTTTGTGATTTCTTACACTCATGTAAGCAATCAATCTTGCAGGAATGCAATCATGCAGACATGCATGCCTGAGTGAATGAATGCTTTCATGCAATCTTTCAATCATGCCGTCATTCATGCTTGCATTCACTGATTTTCCCGGGGAAAAGACATCCTAAGCAGTGCTTAGGGGAGATGTCTGACACATATTATTGCATGCCGGCATGATTGCCTGTGCGAATGCCGATGCGCTAAAGCGTGTGCGATGGCGGTGGTTTTAGGCGTCGGAATGGGCGTTTGCCTCGGCCTATACTGAGGGCGTTCGCGGCTCAACGCTGGCTTCGCTTCCAGGGACTAAGGCTGGCCTGCCGCCTGGTATATGCCTGGAGCTGTTCTGCGGCTTGCTGGCCGAAGTCCTCGGCGTACGCAAGGAGAGCGTTTCGGAATGCTTCCTGAGCATCCCTGGGGTGTTGGCATCGGGAACGTGACCTTAAAATCCCATGGCAGGTATTGCACGAGCGGCGGCGAAACAGGGGCGGGCAGGGGTGATTCAGCCCTGGGTTGGAGTTGGCTACTGGGTAATGTTTTCGGTGTGGGTATTTGTATTATTTGTGGTGAAGGGAAAAGTGAAGAGTGACGCGGGGGGTGATAGTAAGCGTCCGCAATAAACGAGCTGGGACGTAGCTGCTCCTCGGCGCGGCGCAAGCTGACGCCGTGGAACTCACGCAGCAGGCAGCAAAGAGTTGGGCAAGGGTAAAATCGTGACGGGAGAACTTAGAGGAGTATTCCGGGAGCAGACGCCGGGCCAGATCATGCGCCGTCCGCATCACCCTCCGTGGCGATCGACAGGTTTCCATCCCGCATCTTGTAGCCACCACGCCAGCCCAGCGCTACCGAACAAGCGCCGAACTTGAGAGGATTGAGACAGAGCCATTTTAATCCCTTTCGCCAGGGTAATAGCATGTTCCTTTACCGTTATTTTCGTCGAGCCGCTTTTTCGCTTTGCGCGATTCTATTCGATAAGCAGGGCTAGCTTTGGGTAAATGCGCCCGCCCTGCCCCTGTCGCAAGGTCAAGAATGTTTTTGAAGCCAAATGGTACCTCACTATTTTAAGAGGTGTCGTGTCAAAATGGGCGTTTCATCAGTGGTTGATCGGCCTTCGATCACGTTGTTCAATACAGCCCCTTTTGGCGCATATGAACCGGAGTTGTTTTCGAAGAATCAATCGCTTTAACGACCCTTCCTGGATGACCCAAATATATGCCGAAAAAACAATCAACCGATATTCCGACGAAATTCTTATCGCCTTATCTGTGCCTGGGGGATGACAACTTTCATGACCTTTGCGGTGGTCGTGAGAACAGCGATGGTATCCAGATTCCTCTCCGAGGCCCTGGAGAAATGGGCACCGATCACCAGTCAGTTCTTATTTCCGGTTACGCTGGAACAGGAAAGACGACCTTTGCAGCGCAGCTTACAGCTCAAACTCTCCTTCGCAATAACGAACGCGCTCGACAAGATCAAATCAAACCTCATGTGTGGCCACAAGATGCACAGGCGATTTATTATGCGGTAGACCAGTCAGAGTCGGAGATAATGCAAATATTTCGAAAATATCAATGGTTTGGGCAAGAAATTGAGGCCCGCTGCTTCCCGGTGCCGAACGTGGCTCGCGGCAATTATCTCGCGGCTGATTTCGGAAAATTGCCGGAGGATACTCGGGAGAGCATCAGAAAAGCGTCCATCCTCATCCGCAAATTACCGTTTGATTTGGATTGGAAAGAGCTTCAGAGAGTGATTGAAAACGACGTTAGAAACTCTGCTTCGCTGAAGTTGAAGGTTAAATTGATAACAATTGACTCTTTGAATCTTCTCGGACGCACTGAAGACGGGAAAAAAGATTTAGATTTATTTCAGGAAATAATCAGTGACGTGGCCCGCGCCGCAGAAAAGACCGAGTATACGAGTTACTCAACTATTGTGATCATGGAAATTGATGGTCATCTGGCTGAGGGTGCGATGCCGGTCTTGAAAGAAGAATATCGGCCTGACGTAGTTTTTCTATTGAACCGAGAGAGAGACACGCTTAGCCGACGCACTATCGAGATCAGGAAAGCTAGAGGGCAACATCATTTGATTGGCAATCACGAATTTCGGATCGAAAGTCAAGCGCCAAGGAGGGGTCCTAAGCTTCTGGGCATAAATGTATATCCAAGCATTGCAGCTCGCTCCCGCATGATTCCTGAAACCGACGCTAGATCTGATCAACCAAACTCGCCAATGGAGTTTGGTGTCACGGCTATTGACGATGTGTTGAAAGACAAAGCCAAGTCATGGCAATTGATTGAAGGGAGCACCACGCTACTTTGGGGTGACCCAGGCACGGGAAAGACCGATGTGTGCGTGCGATTCTTAGCTGCGCAATGGAGAAAAAATCCTCAATCACGGGTTTTATTCCTAACAAATAAAGTGGATCCGAGGATTATCAGGCACGACCTGATCGACGCGGCGAAAGGCGACGAAGAGATTCGAGACGCATTTGGTAAGGCCAGCGATATTGAAGCGAAAGTTGATGACAGGCTTGAGATAATCGAAGCGTCCGATCCGTTTCGTTCTCACGCCAGAATTTACACGGATGTTGTAAACGCGTTCTTTGATGCGTCGAAGAAGAATATGCCGATCCGCCGAGCGGTAATCTTTGGCTTGGGTCTGATTGAAGAGACCCCGGAAATCCGCGATCACCAATGGCGATTCGTTAGCGTCCTAGTAAGATTTCTGCGATTTTATTCTATATCGACACTGTTGGTCGATTGGCCAGTCGAAGGGTATCAAGGGACATCCCATAGTCGGCCGAGAGCTAGCAAGCTATGTGGCAACGAAATACACACCGCTCTTGAAGAAGGGAGGCGAATATTAACGATTGAGCGAAGTGACTACTCGCCCGTGGGAGAGAAATTCTTCTGGGATAGGGACGCGAAGACTTGGTCCCGGCTTCCGCCAAATAGAGATATCTCTTAACGACTTGCTCCAACCTTCTTACCGCACAGCGGAACCCCGTTGAGGCTTAGGCCGGTTTCCGCAGCCGACTGGATGATTGAGGTAATAATATCGAAGGTATCTTGTAGATGGTTGTTATGCGGCAGGGTTTCCAAACCGACGTATATTTCGATAAGGTTATCAGCAAGGCGATTTTGGCCTGTTTGTAGCTGATGTGATGCCATCCCTTTAAGAATACCTTGCGTTTCACGAAAAAGGGCTCTACACCTTGGAGTTACTCCCGATAGATCTAAACTGGACATCTTATTCAAAAGGTCTTGTGCGACCATGTCTTTTGCCCTTTCATCAGGATTTTCGCGTAGTTGTCTCATCATTCGCTTCCTCGATTACATCATCGGCAAGTTTTTTGCTCAAATCGGTTGCATTTTCGGACGATTGTAAGCAATTACCATGTAACAAGTTGCGCTGTCAACAACGAAAAGTTGCTGTACGCGTCGCGGGATCCCCGTAGTTAGAAAACCGGTTTTTGTGGGTGACACCTGACAGGCGTTGAATTTGAGCCTTCGCGGGAGATCGGATGTTTGCTGTTGCGGCTCGCGCTTCGACAGAACGGGTCGAGGCTAGCCTGGTGGCCGGACAGAGACTGCGAGCCGATGGGCGGCACATTCGCCAAAGTCTTCGGCATAGGCAGCGAGGCTGCGAACCCATCGCGCAGATGCTCCTTGGTCTCCGCAGTAGCGCTGCGGATGCATCAGCGATAACTTCTCCAGTGATGTTGAAATGATCAGCGTCCGCAGCGGTTGCCGGG
Source organism: Planctomycetota bacterium (assembly GCA_030775485.1). Lineage (GTDB taxonomy): Bacteria > Planctomycetota > Phycisphaerae > Tepidisphaerales > Tepidisphaeraceae > JALYJB01. Next base: position 16,133 of record JALYJB010000034.1, read on the forward strand.
ATCCAGTCCGCCTTGTCGAAGCACATAGGCTTGACACATATTATTGCTTGCCGGCATGATTGCATGCGTGAATGCCTGCGGGTCAAAGGCGCATGGGTTGGCTCAAGATTTAGGCGTGAGAGCAGGCGTGTGTCGGGGCCTGTATCGTCGGCGTCCGCGCTGTCTTGGCGTTCAAGTCGGATTTAGGAATCCCGCGCGCGAATACGGTCAACTGTGATTGAGAGCCTGATATGCCAGCATCGCCAACCTTGGGAGGTGCCGTCTGGGCTACGAACCGATGCCGGGCGATGGCTTGGACTTGGTTGTTACTCTCGACGCCCAGCGGGTTGCTGATGGAGGATCGGACCTTCGGGTTTCTCGCAATGCCTGATGCAGAAGTTCTCTGGTGCCTCGCCTACCGTTGCTTCTGGCAAACTGCGCCGGCGTGTGTCCCTGGTGATCCTTGGCGCCTATGTCGGCGCCGGCCGCAATAAGCTTCCGAAGCACGGCTGGCCGGGCGGATAGGGTGGCGTAGTGCAAAGGGGTTTCTCCCAGCCGGGTGCGGACATTGGGATCGAGGCCGTGGGCGAGCAGTTCCTTGAATACGGCAACATTCGTGGCCAGCCTGGCCGCATAGTGCAGCGCCGTTTGCCCATCAAAGCCCCGGGCGGCAGGATTGGCGCCATGGGAGATCAACTCCCTGACGATTTCCGCCCGCCCATACACCGCGGCGTAGTGCAGCGGCGTACTGTTGCCCTCATTCCTGGCATCCGGGTCCGCGCCGCGGGCCAGCAGTTCGAGCAGCACGGCTCGGTCGCCGGCCGACGCCGCTTCATGCAACATCGTATCGCCAGCCCATCCACGGGCATTGGGGTCTGCACCCTGGTCAAGCAATTTTCGAAACAAGGGAAGATCGCCGGCCTTTGCCGCCTCAAGCAAGGCAATGAATGTTTGCTTCTCCGTTCGTCTGGCCATAAGTGACAACTCCTCCGTTGATGTTAAAAAGTTCAGCGTCCGCGACGTCTGTCGGAATCGAGGCCGGCCTGACGAAGAACGTAGGCCTGAAGCTGTTCGGCGGCGTTCTGGCCGAAGTCCTCGGCGTAAGCGGCGATGCCTGCGGTGAACTGCGCCTGCAATTCTTCCTTGCCGCTCATCGGTCCTGAGTGGATGGAATCCAGCAAGTCGATGAGCTTCTCGGCGTGCTGTTCGGTGATTTCGCGGACTTCGCGGGCGCCGGGCCGGACGGGCTTGCCGTTTTCCTCCTGGCCGAAGTGGCCGGCGGCGACGGCGGAGGGCAGGGGCCTCGGGACAGGTAGCCGGGCGAGAATCCGACGGGTATTACGCTGACGGGTGATTTTTACCGGCGTCGGGGGGATTTGCGACTCTGGAATCGGCGGAGGCGGAATAATCGCAGGGGCGGGTGCCCGGTCGCTGACTTCAATGCCGGCGTGCCAGGCCCGGATGGCTTTATCAAATGCCTGGGTGGCCTCAGATCCAAAAGCATCTTCATAGACGCCAAGCAGGTTTGCATACCAGTTCTCAAGGCGGGCGGGTTCAGTCTCAAAGAATTTCTGGAGGCGCTCTTTGGCTTCCTTAAGCATGGGCGCTTTGTTATTCCGTGGGTCCACACCGCGCCTGCGCGCATCAAGCACGGCATCCAAATCATGTAGCGTTATCAATAGCTCGCGGGCTTGCTCGTCGTGGATGGCTTTCACATTTTCCGGTTCGGCGTCCTCGTCACTGATAACCCCGGCGTCAATGGCCTCTCGTGTCGGCTGCGGGAACGTGGTCTTGAAATCCCACGGCAAGTATTGCACGAGCGACTGAGGAAGGGGGGCGGGCAGGGGCGATGCAATCCTGGACTGCCCGCTGTCAGGCACCGCGTTCCATTCGATATGGAGTTGGCCGGGGTCATCACCCCGGCCACCCTGTCGCCCCGTGCGTCTCATCAACGGTTCATGCCCACGGCCTGGCCGGCGAATTCGCGGGCCAGCTCATCGGAAAGCCTGCGGCTGTCCGCATCCGCCTGAATGGTCCATGCCTTTTCATTGGCACGGTAAGTGAATCCATTGTCCTTGAGCGCAGCCAGCACTTCGTCGGACGGCTTCTCCTTGAACGTAAATACCCGCTGCTTGAAACGGCGGTTCTCGCCCATTTCAAAGCCGGCGGTCTTGATGATGGCCTTGTACGGGTCGCCCCAGTTCTTGGCCCGCGGGTCGGTCTGGACAATGACTTTTCCGTCCTCCGTGACGGGCGGTCCATCAATATAGTCGGGCCGCGCCATGGGCGGCGTCGCGGCTTTCTCGGATTCTGCGACTGTTGTGGCGGTAGTATTAGATTCGACGTGTGCGGCCTCCTCGGCCGCGTTCTTCTTGCGTGGCATACATTTCCTCTAAGGATGTGAGTCCGCCCGGCACTGCGCCGGACGGTGAATCAATGTTGTCACAAAAAGGTTGATAAATCGTAAACGGGCGATGAAAGATTGGTCGCACATCAGGTGTGTCGGATCGGCGCGAATTTGCCTATGATGGTGGAGTCCTTCCGTCGTTTAGACGACAGGACGACAACTTGAAATTGACGCGCGAGCGTCAAGACGCTGCTTTACGGAAAACCGCCAAGTTTTGAAGGATGAAAGCAGTGCCTTGAATGCCGCGCCCCGAAAGATGGCATGAGTATTGTCGGGCGACCCCTACCGGGGTTACACCCGACTTATGGACAACTCACATTTCAACGCAAGCCCGCAGGCTTCTCATGGTCGAGGAGAACGCGTCTCGGCCCCATCCGTTGACGGAACTGCCCGAGTTGAATCGATCAAGCTCGGCATCGACGTGGCTGTCGATTCCTGTGTTGTCGTCCGGCAGGTTGATAACGCCGCGCCGCAACCCGGACAGCACTTCAAACTTGTTGAATTTCTTCCATGGGTTCAAAAGCAACTGGCGTTCGCTGACGCGGTTTACAGTTGCTACGAAGCTGGTCCCTTCGGTTACGGCTTGCATCGTTCCCTTACTGCCATGGGTGTGCGGAACGTCGTCATTCGCCCGCAGAATTGGGACGAATTCGGCAAGCGCGTGAAAACCGACCGCACGGATGCGTTAGCAATGGTGCAGCGTCTTGACCGTTATGCGGCCGGCAATGATAAGGCCCTGGCGGTAGTTCGGGTGCCAACAGTCGAAGAGGAGCTGGCTCGAAGCCGTGTCCGCCAGCGCGAGCAGTTTAAGCGAGAGTCTCAACGGCTGGCGGCTCAAGGCCGGAGCTTGCTGCTCTACTACGGGATTCGCACAACAGGAAGTTGGTGGGCACCGGATGCGTGGCCCAGTCTTCAGGAGCGAATCAAACAAAACCATCCAGACCATGCCGGCGAGGCAATGATTGAGATGCTTTCGGACTATCAATCAATGGTCATCGCAGCTCAAGATGAGTTGGTCAAGTTGACCAAGCAATTGGAAAAGGCGGCTGTTTCAAAAGAGCGTCGTCCAAGGGGCCTGGGCGCCCTGGGATACGAGAAGCTGCGGCGCGAAGTGTGTGATTGGAGACGCTTCAGCAATCGCCGTCAGGTCGCGAGCTATACGGGGCTTTGCCCCGGCGCGCACGGGACTGGCGGCGTCATCCACGGCACCTCGATCACCAAGCATGGCAACCCCCAATTGCGTGCGGACCTGATTGAATTGGCGTGGTTGCTTCCGATGTATCAGCCGAAATACCCGCCTCTGGTCAAGCGCGCTCACATACTCCTGAATGGCAAGGCGCCGAAAACAGCCAGGAAGAAGGCGATCGTGGCGGTGGCCCGGCATCTGGCCATTGATCTGTGGCGCATTCAAACCGGCCGCGCTCAACCTTCCGATGTGGGACTGGAACTTCGCGTAGAGCGATGACCATGATGTCTTTGGTGTCGAGAATCGTCGGTACATATGAAGATCGTGTGGCGCGCCCGTTGACGCCCCTGGGCTCTCCCATCAGGAGGCCCGTCCGAAAGATTGGGTCGCGCTTTATCGACCTTTGCCGCCTGGAATAGGCCAACTTGCACCGGCCCTCGCGGGCAGTGTGCGGATAGCAGGATCAGCGGCCGAGGATTATATCGGCCGTGTTTGAAGGACGAGCACGGGATACGAGTGCCGATGAAAAGCCAAAGGCGCGTTTTAATGTCCCTGGAAGTGAATGAACAAAACGTCCTCCCGATTTTACGGGAGGACGCCACTTCCGGGACCGCCAGGTTGCTCGCCAGCGTTGCCCGGCTCGACATGGATTCTACAGCACTATGGCGTTGGAGAAGAAATCATTGATCCACCGACGCCGCGCTGTAGGATGAGAATGACAATTGAATAGCAGACCGCTCGCTTCTACGAATTGCGACCTCACGCCTTTGCAGGCGTGAGAAAATTCCTTGTGAGTGTTCTGCCGGGTATCCCTCTGCGCACGCATGTGCTTCACATGGCGTGTCCGCGGGGCTTGATGCCCGGCGGACAAACCACAAGGAAGCGCTGTCGCAAGCGCGTAGTTGCGGGGAGTCCGTCGGACGACGGGTCCCGCGTTTTTGTTGGCACTTCCTGTTCCAACCTCCCAAACGACCGGGCCTTATCACACACAGCGGATTCCTCTGGTCGAAGCCGACTATGCGTTAGTCGGCAAAACAGGAGAAGCTCATGCGCGCTCGTGGACCGCCGAACCGCCGCCACCGTAGGCAAACATTTTTGGCCGCTCCAAGGAACGAATCCGCCAAATTGCGCTTGACAAACCTCATAGCAGGGGCGTCGGCCAGGGTACGTTTCATTCGCCCCTTGGCGGGGGCTCCGTGAGCGGCCTTGGTTCGACGCTCTTTTATTTCGGGGCATCGTCATGGTCCGCGAAGAGATTCCAGACATTCCACTTCCCCACGCACTGTGGACGCAGCTTGTTGAAATCCTTGATCTGCCTCCCCAGCAGCTCCGCATCGTCGAATTGATTTTGCGCAATCGCTGCGACAAGCAGATCGCCGCGGCCTTGGGAATCAAGGTGCCGACGGTGCGCACTTACATGCATCGAATTTATGAGCGGGTGGGTGTCGCCAGCCGGCTTGAATTGGTCCTGCGGGTATTCGCGATGTCGCACACTTTGCCGTCATTCCGAACGATGACATTGCCATCGATGCCATCAGAGTAGACGACTTTAAAACAGAACGACCACAAGCCTATATTGAGCCGCGAAGACTGGAAGCGTCGCAGCCCACAAGTACTGTGACGCTATTGGAGAAAAGTAGTTTTAAGTCGTTCACACAGGAATGGGAGGAATCCGATGCAGAGGGCTTTTTCAAAAAAACGTGTTTTGGCGATGCTGGCACTTTCAGTGTCGTCGGTCTGGCTCGGTCAGGCTCACGCCGACACGCCGGTAAGCTGGGCCAATGCCGGCGCCAGTGGCAACTGGAGCGTCGCCGCAGACTGGACGCCGACGGTCAGTCCCAATGGCGCATACGCAGTAACATTGCCGACGGGCAGCGAAACCGTAACGCTGGACGTGAGTCCGACAATCGACAGCCTGGTCCTGGGTAGCGGCGCGACCCTGAAGACTAATGCGGGAACATCCCTGGCATCAGGTTCGCTGAATAATTCGGGCACTGCTCTTTTTGCAAGCGGCAGCACATTTACGATCAGCGGGACAGCCACAAATTCGGGTGGAATCGATACCAGTTCTGGAACAACCGTATCCATTACCGGTAACGTGACCAATTCCGCCGGTTTCAGCACGGGTTTTTATGCGGGCGGCAACAACAAGCTGAATGTCAGCGGGACGTTCAACAATACCGGCACCCTTGAATTGATTTCCGGTGGCGACGTTGCCAACGTCAATGCGCTGAACAATCAGGCGACCATGGTCCTCAATGGCGGAACAACGCTCAACATCACCGGCGGCGGTTTGGGCGTCACGGATGTGCCCGGGGGTTCACAGTATGTGATTGGGGGAACTTTCAACATCATCAACAGCGCCGTGACGAGCAGCGCGCTGGCGCATCTCGCCAGCGTTGAAGGCACTTTGCGTCTGGGGAGCGGGCAATCATACAATTTCGGGCCATTGACGGATTCGGGCGGCATTGATGTCAGCGCTGGAACAACCCTATCCATTACCGGCAATGTGACCAATTCCGGCGGTTTCAGCACGGGTTTCTATGCAGGCGGCAACAACAAGCTGAATGTCAGCGGGACGTTCAGCAACACCGGCACCCTTGAATTGATTTCCAGTGGCGATGTCGTCAACGTCAATACGCTGAATAATAAAGCGAATCTGGTTCTTGACGGCGGCACGTCGCTGCATATCGGTTCGGGCAGTTTTTCCGCAAGCAGCGGTTATCAGCAATTAGCCAATGGAACCTTCGATGAGATCATCGGCGGGGCCGGCACGTTTGGCACGGCCAACATTTCCGGCCCGATGGCTCTGGGCGGAACGCTCGATGTAACGCTCGTCAACGGATTCATGCCAGCACTCGGGGAATCGTTCACGTTCCTGGACGGTACGCCCAATGAACTAAGCGGCGCTTATGCAAGCGTCGTTGGCCAGCCGTTCGCCGGGGGCCAGTGGCTGGTCGGGTATAATGACGCCGCCGGCACCGTTACACTGACGGCGGCCGTACCAGAGCCGACATCCATTGCTATCCTGTGTGTGAGTGGATTCGGGTTGCTGCGTCGAAGGCGCCGAAGTGTGCAGCAATAACTTTTTCTGAGCAAGGGCGGAGGGATCATTCCCGCTCGCCCCGCTCGTTGCGAATCCAGTCGGCGGCTTTCTGGGCCTGACCGGCGGCTGAAACCACCAGCTTCTTGTCGGATTTCAGTTGCTTGAGCCAGCCGGCGAGATACGCAGCTTGATTCTCAATCACGGTCGGCTGAATGCCGGCAAAAGAGCAGAGAAACGCGGCGGACATTTCTGCAACTAACTCCTCTTTACCGTAATCAGGAGATCCGAACGGCTTTGGATTTGTGTCGAGTTTCCGATCCAGCCGGGAACTATGCCCGGTGCTGTGGGAAAGCTCGTGGAAAAGTGTTGAATAATATTCCTCCACCGACGCAAACCGGGTCCGCTCGGGCAAATGAACGGTATCGGATGCCGGACGATAAAACGCCTGCTGTCCTCCGTCATGACCAACTGTCGGACCGCCCGCATATCCGGCGGCGAACTGCTCGGCGGCTTCAATGGGTTTGAAGTCGATTGGCTCAAACTTCACCGCGTCGGGAATCTCGATGCCGTCGATCTGCTCGGCATTAAATACATTGTAATACCGCATAACCGGCACGGTGGTCGGTTCGCCCGTCTCTTTGTCCTTGGTCTCATACTGCTTCCAGAAAACGACCATGGAGGATTTCTCACCCTTCTTCACATTTCCCCCGCGTTCCTTCGCCTGGTTAAAGGTGAGCCAGTACGACGAGCCGTAACCCTTGGCGAAAGCGGTGAACGCGAGCAGAAACACATTGACGCCGCGATACGGTTTTCCGGTGTTTAGATTCTTGGGATGCCCGGCCTTGCTTCTTCCCAAGATCGGGGACCGCCAAGGGACAACGCCGGTTTCCAGCATGGCGACAATCTGATCGGTGACACTCTGATAAAGATCGAACGATGACATAATGCATACTCCTTCCAAAAACGAGGGACCGAAGGTCTCAGGGGTTGTGGACCAACCACACCCCCGCCTCAGCCTCGATAGGAGGAAAGTCCGGCAGCGACCGTAGCGCAGGGGTCAAGGAGGAACCGTCGGAGAAGAGGCTCCATGTACGCATGGAGTAGTTCCTTGACGCCGAGCAGCGGTCGCTAAACTGGGACTCCAGAGTCTTGAGCGGGGATTTCTGCTTAGAGCGCGCCGCAAATGCGCGTCCTTCGGCGAGGGCCTTTGTCGGGCAGGGAAGGGGTGCGGGGAAACCCCCCGCAATGGCAGCGATTATGATGCACGGTTTGGTGCTTGCTGCGTTTGGGCGGCGTGATTATATGTAGTTGAAGAGCAAAACCTTCTCATGTAAGAATCGTGAAACGCAAGCGTATGGAATCATGATCCCCCTTCATCCCGCTCGGGCCCACAGGAAAAATGCGTTTACCCTTCTTGAGATCAGCGTTGTACTGGTGCTGATTTCGCTGATCGCGGGCGGCGCGCTGGTGTTGCTGACTGCTTCCGTACAACAAGCCCAGTTCAACCAGACCGTCGCCACGATGCAGGCGATCGAAGATACGCTGCTTAAATATCGGCTTGCCAATAACCGCCTGCCATGTCCCGGCGATCTTACCATCGCCCCTGGCGATCCCACGACAGGACCGTTCTACAACACCACCAATGGCGCCGATTACGGCCTGGAGGCTGGAGCCGATCCCAAGTCAGCCATTGGCATTGGCACGGGCGCATGCACGGGAACGAACATGACGCCCACGGTAAATTATCTTTCAGCGAATGGGATAGGAGGAGGAGGTAGCGAACAAATATATGCGCCGGCGGCAGAAGGCGCGGTGCCGTCGCGTGCGCTTCGATTGCCTGACAGCTATATGTTTGACGGTTGGGGCAACCATATTAGTTATGCGGTAGATATCAGTGCGACTATCAGCAATGCGTTTACCACCTTGCCGAACGCGTCCCTCAATGCCTGCGGCCCTATTATCGTTTGCGACGTGATGAGCGGGTTTGCCACGTGGCCGATGCGATATTGCTCTGTTGGGCACGCGCCTCGAAGTTCATCTGCCATTTATGCCCTCCTTAGCCACGGTGCCAACGGTTACGGCGCGTACACGCAAAATGGCAGTCTTTCGGCCGTATCGTCCAGCAATACAAATGAACAAACCAACGCCCGTGCCATTGGAGGCTATTGGGAATCCTTTTTTGTGCAGCAACTCCCCGGTTATCAGTCTGGCCACGCCGGTGATTCAAATTATTATTTTGACGACATCGTCACTTTCAAGGAACGCTGGCAATTGCAGTCGCCGCAGGACAGCAACCCGCCGCCGGCCGCGTCAAATGGCCTTGGTCTTGTGGTGGGCGGAGGCAACGGAGCAATTTATCCCTACCAGCAGAACGGGGCCACTTTTGCTTATTTCAGCCCCAGTTTTGTGAACCCTGTTACCGCGCCTGCCATGACAGCGATTACCGGCGCGGTGTTTTCCCCGGATAATAAATCGCTGGCCATTTCAGGCGCGGTCACCGGCAGTAATCCTGGTATGATAGTATATTCCGTTGCCGGCGGCACATTCACGACAGTCTTCACCTCGCTGCCGGGACAACAAATAAACAGCGTTTCCTATTCAGCAGACGGCAGAATTCTCGCTGCAAATCATACGGGTAGTAGTTCTAACGAGACAGTGTTTTTTCTACCGTTCTTAGGTTATCAGTCTTTTATTGCGGGTGGAACGCCAGCGGCTGAACCGGCAATGGATACTTTCTCGCCGGATGGCAAATATAAAGCGTATGTTCAGGTGTGGTCAAATTATGTATCCGGGGAGATACTTCCCACGCCATGCAACCCCAATAGTGTTAAGTTCCTTTATGGAGGAGGGGCGTCGGGGGGAACGCGGCCCCCGGGCCTTCAGGTTAATGCAGTGAACGCGGCCAGCTTTTCCAATGACGATCAATATCTGGCCATTGCTACCGCTTCCACCGTCAGCGGCGTGAGTTCCGCCGAGGTTCTTATTTTCAAACTGAGCCCGCAACCAAGCCCGCTCTATTATTCGCTGCATACCATAGCCCCGGTGGCTGCGATGCTCACACCGGGGGGTACTTCTGCCACGGGAGTCGCGTTCTCTCATAGCGGCAATACCCTTGCAGTAACGACCAATGGTTATCCTTTTCTTTATTTCTATAGGAATAACGGTAACGATACCTTTACGGCGTTCTCTCCGGTGGCGATAGGCGCTGGTGCAAACGCCAGCGCCGTGGCGTGGTCAAGGGACGATCAGTTTGTTGCAGTTTCTAACGGCGCTGCGGATACGGGTGACGGTAGCGCCTGCGGCACCGCGTATGGCTGGTGCGGACTTGCGCTTTATCAAGTAATCGGGACTACGGTCAATCCGCTCTCGGCCGTAGCGTCCCCGCCCGGTGTGAATGCAAGCGCGGTCGCGTTCACCAACTAAGTGGTGGGAGTGGTTAGAGTCTGACTGTTAGCTAGGGACGCAGCGCGGGGATCAGGCGGGCGTTTGGCGAAAGCCTGGGTAAGGCGCTCTCGGCGCATGGCAATCCCCGCCTATCCACGATCGTGGGAGTTATGAAGGCCGTGGGGTTGAAGCTGACCGTAGAAACCGGCCGGGCCACCCATTCCTAACGTCGATCAACAGGGTGGCAGGCTTTGACCGGCGTATCGATTGGGCGAGTCTTATTGGACCGCCCCCGGAGCAGTGGATAAGTGAATCATTGCAATGTCACCCCTTACCTGGTGCATTCCTGGAGCTATTCTTAGACGTAAAGTTGACCGCCTCATTGCTGGCGGAGTGGGCAGCCGTATCCAGATTTGCCAGGTCCAGCGTTCCGGCCTGTTGTACGGCCGCTGCAAGCGTTGTCTGCTGATGGGTTCTCAAATCCTTCTGATACTCGATCAGCTCCACCGTCGCGGAATCAAGGGCGCGTAGTCCGGTCAAGGCTGTTTCATAATTGCGACGCGCCTCCGCTTGAGCGTCGGTAAACTGTATCCAGCGAGGCATAAAGGGCTTTGGCACCGCTTTCAGTCGTGCTTCTTCCGCCGCCATTTTTTCCTCAAGATTTGCGACATTTACCGGGTTCGTCAAATCCAGGTTATTTTCTTTGGTGAGTTGGGCCATCACCAACAGAAGATTCCCATGACGCCCGTGATCGGGTTGGAAAGAGCTATCAACCTGGGCATAGGCATGATGCGTGTCGTACGCAATTTGACCACACCTGGCGATCCCGTAACCGTCATAAGCACCGCCTACGCCAGCGATCATCCCGCCCACAACCGCAGCCCCGGCGCTGAGCGATTTACTGTCCTTATCAGCCATAATGAATCTCCCCTGTGAAAGTTGCTGAGTGAATCCAGTCGAGCAAGTTTACAGCAAAACAGTAAAGAAAGTGTTAAGTTTTTATGACATTAACTAGGTTTGGGATATCACGACGAACGAGCCCAATGTCGGACTTTGGGCGAAGGTTATCCTATTGGTGGCCGTGGGGTTTAAGGGATTTAGAAGCTCTTAATCACCGGCTCGTAACTGACGAGACAATCAGCATCCCAGCAACCAAACCGATTGCGAGTACAGACACCAGAGCAGATTGGCGATACCTCTTTGCCAATAGCGCGACAAGCGCCCACGGACTAGAAATGATAAAGGTCAATGGATATTTTCCCACGCCAATTAGAAATGTTTGATATGATGTCCTCGGATCGTCGGAGAAAAGCGTTCCGAGCAACAGAAATCCACCACCAAACACAACAATTGGAATGCCGATGAGTAATTGCAACAGCAAAGCAATGCCCGCGGCTCTCCGGTTTGACTTCTGTGTGGTGTTCGTCTGCATTATCTTCTCCCGAAGGCCAGCTTAGGGCAGATGACAATCCTGCGCAAGCCTGAATGCTTTTCCCAAATGAAGTTGACTCATCGATCATTTGCACTGGATAAGCGACAACTCGATTTCTCTTACGACCCCGGCCATCATCGCGCTCGTCAAAATGATTCGGCAACTTGCCAGTGGCGCGTTGTCTCGCAGTTTCCAAGTTTCCAAGCGGGTGCTTTGAGTCGGCTTGCCCGTCCCGGTGTCGGCCTTAACATAGACAGATAAGAACTGGCCGGGGTGAGTGGCAATCAAAAGAATGGAAGAAAACGCCGATTAACTGACCCGCATTCCTTCCTCTCGCTTTTGAAAGCGCGCGGCGTTGGCGCGCGCCAATGCGCGGAAGATCTCGGATCATGATTCGGGTCGGCTGCTCTGTCCGCACAAGGATCGAAACGATGAAACGCCAAGATAAGGAACCCGCCGGATCAGCCGCGTCCTGGCATCGAAGGTAATCGCATAAACAAAGCGGGCCGGTCGGTGTCCCGGCCAGCCCGCGAAGGATCGATACAACTATAGATAGACCGGCAATCACGCCGCCACGGCAAGCACCTCCTCGCCAATGGACGGCTGCGGTTCCGCCGCTGCGGGCGGCGTCCACTGCGGCGGGGGCGGGAGCTTCACGTCCACAGCATCAGCGATCAACTGCAATACGCGGGGATGGGGAATGGCAAAGCCTCTTCGCTCGCCGGGATCAAGCTGCTTCTGTTCGGCCAGAACGTCCAGCCACCCATTGCGAGTCCCCTTGAACGCCAGCTTGACGGCCTGCTCGATCTCCTGCTCCAACGTTGGCAAGATTGGCTCGATGGTGCGTATCGGGCCGTACTGGCCGACAAATGGAATTTGGTAACGGGCATGTTTCCAAAAACCTGCCACGCCAAGCAAGACACACCAGCTCACCCGATGCACCGGCTCTTTGTTGATCCCCTTCATCACGGCAGTCCACGCCTTCTGTTCCCACTCGTCATGCCCACCGGCAAACTTCTGGATCGCCTGCTCCAAGGGAGTCAATATCCGAAGTCCGCGACCTTCGGTGGGTCGCTCGGGTTGAACTTCGCCGTTGCTTTTGCTCGCCTTCTCCAACTGCCGCTTAACGTATCCGACCGCACTCGATTCTTTGAGCCAATCGGGCGTTACCTTGCGGATCGCCTCGGGGGTCTGCACACTTCGCTTGCTGATCCGGGCCAAAATCTCTTCCTTGGCCGTCTGTGCCGCCTCATGCTTACCGTTGTAACAAGCCGGGTTCAAACAAAACCCCTGCGGGTTGGCGGCGTCCTCGTCAATCCCAAACAGCGTCCGGTCCGTCTCGGAATTGTGCGGGCATCCGGCACACTTCCTGAGCTTCGCATCGCCAAGCTGCACCGGTTTATCAAACTCCCAGGGAATCACGCGGAGCGACAGTTGCACCCTGGCGACTTGTTCCTTGAGCCGGGACAAGGGCCAGCGCTCCACCTTCCCATCGGCCAATTGGGCAAAGTACCCCTGCTGCAATTGCTGCTGATGATCGGCAACGGCGGCATCCTTATCACTTGCCGGAAACGCCCACGATGGAGCACCCACCGATTCACAAGCCAGCCGCATTTGTTCGCGTGGATCGCCCACCTTGGCCAGTTCCCGCAAGTGACCAGCGGGCAAACCGGATCGCATCGCAAACCGCTGAACCGGCTTGGTGAGCCGATGCAGATAGTCCCGATCCCTCACCCACGCAACCGACCTTGCCAGTCGGGTCGCCACTTCCTCATACGGATCGCCGGTGAAGTCTTTCTGTGCCTTGATTGCCTCCAGCACGTCCGACACCGCCTGCACTTCCTCCAGCGGGGTGATGTCCTGGCGGTGCAAGTTCTCCACAGCCCTTGCCTGAGCGATCTGGGCATCCGATGCCGGTTCAAAGACAATCGCCCGGATGGTCTTGCGGTCGAGCAATTCCATTGCCGCACAACGCCGTGCCCCGAAGCCCAAGATGTATTTACCCTCCTTCTTTCCTTCCTTCTGATCCGCTCCCCGCTCGTAAACCCGGATTGGTTGCAATTGACCGCACGATTCGATGCTCGCCTTGAGGGCCTCGATTCGCTCGGCATCCCCCGGCATGGCAATGCGGTAATTGCCCGACCGATCAATCTCGCAAAGGAGAATGTCCTTAATTCGACCGTCCATAACGCCGTGACTCATAAGAGCCTCCCGAAGTAAAACAGATCCGAAATCGGGAATGGACGCCACCCACGCACATTGCCGGGTGTTTCCGATCCATCCTCGAACTGGCCTTGCACAAGGCAGGGCCGGCGGACCTGACTTCGTAACCAGAAGAGCGCGGGGGCGGACGAGGGCGGGTCAAGGGTTGCGAAGCAACGAAAATCCCGGTGGGTTTGCGGTACTCAGGGAGGCCTCGCCGAGCGGCGCGGAGACCGGGATTTTCGCGAAGCCCTTGACGCGACAGCGGCCGCTCCAGCATCCCCCTGAAACGCAGGAGCGCTGGCGATTGAACTCATGGCACAGCCATGCAATCCCTATTTCCATTTCCAGTGAAAGAAAACATCGCGCTCAACCAATAGGAGAGTGAACGCGGACGCATCGCGTGGGCGATGTGATTCCAGCGGATGGCAGACGACTTCTATAGAGAGGACTCTTATGTCAGAGACAAACGACAAACCAGAATGCGTCGAACAAGGCGAGCCCGGCGATGCAAAGGACGTGGCAATCGCCGCGGGCGTGGGCGGAACACTGGGCCTGACGATTGGATTCCTGGCCGCTGGTCCTTTCGGCGCTATTGCGTTGGGATTGCTCTACGCCGGCCAAGCTGCGCTGTGTGCCGCCACAGGACATGGGCCTGAAGCGACGGACATTAGCTAATAGTCCGTCCGGACAAGAGCTTGGAAATCAAGCAGTTGCAAAGGTATCGATTCGCAGTAAACGTCTTGGCGCGGCGGCGGGAAAAAGAAGGTGATCTGTTCCCGTGGGCATTAACTTTTTATCAACCAATATGTGTTATCGTTGCCGATGCTCCGCATTATCCAAAATACCTCCGTCGCAGGCGCCAAAAGCTACTATACCTCCGCGAACATGGCGGACTACTACACCGAGGGCCAGGAGCTTGCGGGCATCTGGCGCGGACGCGGCGCCAAACGTCTTGGCTTGTGTGGCAAGGTTGAACAGGAGGCATGGGAGGCGCTGTGCGACAATCGCGATCCTGCAACGGGCCTGACGCTCACCTCCCGCCGCAAATCGGAACGACGGGTGGGATACGATTTTAATTTCCATGTGCCCAAGAGCGTATCGCTGCTTTACGCACTTTCAGGCGATCAGCGGATCGTCGATGCATTCGGGGAGTGCGTGAACAGCACCATGGAGGACATGGAAGCGCTGGCGATGACGCGGGTGCGCAAGGGCGGGAAGAACGAAGATCGCCTGACCGGCAATATGGTGTGGGGCGAGTTTGTTCACTTCACCTCGCGGCCTGTGAACGGCGTGCCTTGCCCCCACCTGCACGCCCATTGTTTCTGCATGAATTTTACCTTTGACGATCAGGAGGATCGATGGAAGGCGGGGGTTTTCGCGGGGATCAAGCGGGATGCTCCGTACTTCGAGGCGGTTTTCCATGCCCGTCTGGCCCGCAAGATGGCTGAACTTGGCCTGCCGGTGCAGCGCACCCGGACGGGCTGGGAAATCGCCGGCATCGGCCGATCGACCCTGGCAAAATTCTCCCGCCGCACGGCGCTGATTGAGAAAACCGCGCTGGAACTGGAGGCGAAGGCCGAGAAGGACTGGCAAACGGCACGGGCTCAAGGGCAGACGGCCGAGAAAAAGCGGATCAATAAATTTGAACTGGGCGCGACAACGCGGGAGCGCAAGCAGAAGAATCGCTCCATGGATGAATTGCGTCAGGAATGGCGCTCCCGGCTTTCGGATGGTGAACGGTCCGGCCTTTTGAAAATCGCTGAATCGGTCGGAGGGCCGCCGATTCCTGAAAACCTGCTGGCGGCTCGTGAATCCGCGGCACTTGCGATCGATCACTGCTTCTACGCAAATTCCGTGGTTCCCGAGCGCATCCTGCTGGCCGAAGCATTGAAGCGGTCGGTCGGTCAGACCAGCGCGGCCATGGTCGAGGGAATCGTGCGGGAGCAGAACATCATCGTCGGGGAGCATAAGGGCCGGCGGATGGCCACGACTTCCCAAGTGCTGGCCGAAGAAAAGCGCATGCTTGCGTTTGCCAGGAGGGGTCGCGGAAGCGCGGTGCCCCTGCAAAGCGGAGCGCATGTCTTTCAGCGCGATTGGCTGAACGCGGGGCAGCGCAATGCCGTGCATCATGTCCTGCATTCGACCGACCGCGTCACGCTGATACGCGGAGCTGCCGGGGTTGGCAAGACCAGCATGATGCAGGAGGCCGTGGAGGCCATTGAAGCCGGCGGCATGAAAGTATTCACATTCGCCCCCTCGACCAACGCGAGTCGGGGGGTGCTCCGGGAAGAAGGCTTTGCCAAGGCCGAGACGGTCGCCATGCTCCTGACGGACGAAAAACTGCAGAAACAGACCCAGGGGCAGGTCTGGTGGATCGATGAAGCGGGGTTAATGGGTTCGCGCACGATGGCGCAGGTGTTCGATCTTGCCGAGAAACTGGATGCCCGCATTATTTTATCGGGCGATACCCGCCAGCACGGATCGGTGGAACATGGCGCAGCGCTGCGTCTGCTGGAGACCGAAACCGGAATCGTTTCCGCGGAGATCAAATCGATCCAGCGCCAGAGCGGCGCTTACAAGGCCGCCGTTCAAGCCTTGAGCGAAGGGCGCGTGACCGATGGCTTCGGTCAGCTTGATAAACTGGGCTGGATTCAGGAAGTGAGTAACCTGGATCGCTATAAGATTCTGGCGCGGGAGTACGTCGCCACGGTCGCCAAAGGCAAGAGCGCGCTTGTGGTGTCCCCGACGCATCGTGAGGCCCAAACCGTGACCGATCAAATACGCTCTGAGCTGAGATGCACGCCCACGCCCTTCGCGAAAGACAATCAATTCATGTTGGGACGTGAGCAGCGACAATTTCTGATGCTCGATAATACCCATCTCACTGCCGCGCAGCGGCGTGACGCCCTGAATTACACGCCGGGATCGGACGTGCTGGTGTTTCATCAAAACGCAAAGGGCTACGTCAAGGGCGAGCGTGTTCCGGCGGCACAGGGCACATTGCCGCTTGATCAAGCGGATAAGTTCTCCGTTTTTCATGCCGGGAGGATACCCATTGCGCCCGGCGAGCAACTCCGCATCACCCAAAACGGAAAAACCCTCGAAGGCGGCCACAGATTAAACAACGGAGCAATTTTCACCGTGAAGGGGTTCACCGCCGGGGGTGATATTCGGCTGACCAATGGATGGACGGTCGCCAAGGATTTTGGATTTCTGCAGCATGGATATGTCGTCACCAGTCACGCCAGCCAGGGCAGAACGGTGGACCGCGTGTTGATCGCCGAATCGGCGCAGAGTTTCCCGGCCGCTTCCGCCCAACAATTCTATGTTTCCGTCTCCCGCGCACGGCGGCAGGCTACGATTTTTACGGATGACAAAAAAGCCCTGCTGGAAGCCGTGAAACATTCCGATGATCGCCTCTCCGCTACGGAGTTCCTGGCCTCCCAGGAGCATCGTGATCGGAGCATGGCAATGCAGCGGATGCAGCGGCAACTGGAACCGCAGCGCGAAAGCGTTCGGGATCGCAGCGAGGAAAGGATCATCCATGAGCGGTGAATTGCTGAAAAAGTACATGGGGCGCGGCGGCGAGAACGATGTCGATGGCGCCGCCGGCACTGATGAATCAGAGGATTTTGTTGTATTCGGCTGGCTGCGCGGCGCCCGGGAGCGGGCGGTCAGCCTGGAACTGCGACGCCGAACCGGGAACATTCTCGCCATCGGCTATGGGTGGATCGAGCGATTGGAGTTCAATCCCTCCGAGGGCATCATCCTGCATTGCGGCAAACAGACCATCAAGGTCAAAGGCCGCAATCTCAACGGCGACATGCGCCCGCAGGTGCGACTGTTTGAAGGGATCTGCCGTCACCGCGTGCCTTTCATCGCCGAGGCGGATCAGGCGGCAATTCTTCAGGCCGGCAAGAATGCAATCATCATTGAATCCATCGAATGGTGATCCAAATGTCCGGCGTCAAGCGCGAACGCGCTCGCCTCGGCGACAATCCGCAGCCCGGGCGGCGATATGGGGATGAAATTGTGTTGGCAACCGATATCATATCCCCGGTGGCCAGCGTCACTTCTCGTCTCCTTGTTTCCTACGGCAGCTGGTTGAGCGAATTCTTCGCTCATGGGTCGATTCACAATTTCTCGGCAACCGGTCTGCCAGTCGAGATGCAAAAGCGCTATTCGCTTCGGCTGGAACCCTGGCCGGACACGTCCTCACAAGAGCAGCTCTCACCGCAAGGCAGCGCGCGAACTGTCGTCGGGCTGGGTTCCGCATTTGAATGCGTTGAGGACCTGCAGGCATTGGAGTCGTGGCTAAAGGAACCTGCGCAGCCCTTACTGGTGATCGGTCCATTCGGCTCGGGGAAGTCTGGATTGCTCGGGCTCGCGACAGCATGGCTGGCCGATCGCCTGGTCCGAAATCCAAGGCGAGCGGCAGTGCCTTTGCCGGTGCGGTTGCGCGACTGGCGTCGGCATTCGGACTGGCTGAAGTTTTTGCATGCTTCACAAAACAGCTTCACACCGTATCCACGCGCCGACCTTCTCAGCCTTCGCCAGATAAAGGAGCTTATTCAAGGCGGACGACTTGTGCCTCTGTACGATGGACTCGATGAGCTTCCAGAGACCTCAGACCGGTATGGGCACAGCCAGCAGCAGACGCTTGAGTTGATTCTTTCAGGAAAATCGATTCGCCGTTTCGTACTGAGTTCTCGTCCGCACACACTTGCGGATAAGCGCATTGGCTCCTCGGCGGCACGATTCACCATACGCAAACTGGAACCGGAGCGGGTAAGAGAATGCGTGGCTGCCAGGTTGTCCAGCGGGCCGGAAGCAAATCATGGCGGCGTCGAAGCTTACGACAGCCTCAATGCTACGGCGAAGTCTCTCCTGGATAGGCCACTGTTTCTGGAAGCCTGGATCACCGCAGTTAGTCGAGCTGTCAGCGGTGGTGGCGAACCGCCCCAGCACATAGAGACGCTCATGCGTGTACTGGTTCACCAATGCATCGAAGTCGTCAACCAGAAGCAGGGTAAGCCACGCGAAAGACTCAATCCGCCTGTTTTTGAGCGGTTGATCGAGCGCTTGGGCCAATTGCTGGTAGTCGTTAGCTGGCCGGAGCGTGAGTTCAAGCACACGGAGATGTCGGATCGATTCACTGAGATCTACGGTCATTGTCCCGCTGAACTTGTCGAGACGATTGGCTGGGCGCGGCAGCTGGGTCTCCTGGTTGCGTCCGGCCACGGGACGATGTGGGCGCTGAAGATCCCTGTCTCGGAGTTCCTTATCGGAAATTATTTAGCTCGGGCGGTCGAAGGGCCGCCAGAGGGCCGCAAGCTGTTTCTGAACTGCTTTAGCCGGTGGATTTGGAATCCCGCCACATTCGAGACCCTTGATTACGCATTTGACATACTGGGCCGCAAAGCCGCGCCTTTGGTTATTGCATTGATTGAGTGGCTGAGCAACGTCCACTCCTCCACCTGGGAGTGCTCTCCCCAAGCGTCCATCGAGGGGGATAATCTGGTCCGTCCATTTTGTTTTGCAGCTTTGCGTTTTTATGCGACGGCGCGGCTTCAGGATACGGCGCTGCTGGAGCGGATAGCCAGAAATTGCGCGGAACACGAAAATTTGCTTGAGGAATTATTGCCCGCGAATCTTTCGCCGAGGATGATGATCCAGCTCTTTACCGCCGCAGTCAATATTTTAAAGGGCATGACGGGTCATCCATGCTCCACGGAAGCTGTTCCCCAACCCCCGGGGGGATATTCAGCTCTGGACGTATATTTTATGTCAGGCCTTCAATCCATGCACCAACCAGAACATGTCGTGGGGGATCCACAAAATCCGGTGACGTGGGTTTCATTTATTTTGGCAATTGAGGAGCGCATTCCACCATACAATGCTGATTGGCTTCTTCGGTATCTGGCGGATCGACACAACAGCGCTGAATTGAGCGAAGAGAAGTGGGCTTGGAAGATAGTGTTGTTCACCATTTATAGCCGCAACAGTGACTGGAAATCTGTCACCCCAGGGGATCAAATCGCCAGCCCAGTCACTCAAGGCGCGGATCAGCCCGCGGAACATGATTCTTTGGAGGAGCTATTGTTCGAGTTGTCGGGCGCGATGAATGCCGACAAGGATGAAACCATGGGCGGATGGTTTGTTCGATTCGTCAAGGCGATTGGACAGATTCGGGATTTCCGCGCGGCGCGTGTCATTACTATTTTGTGCTCGGAATTCCAAACCGAGCGAAGCGCGTACCGGACCGGCAAGCTCGAGCAAGCGATCCGGATCGCCGCGGAACGAGCGTGCCCGGAGGAGGAGTGGAAGGTGCTCAGCACGTTGCTGCGCACAAATCTTGTGGACATCGCGATGGGGGTGGCCAGAGGTTTCAGCAAGGCCACAATTGTTCGAGTTGCGGCAATCGAAGATTCGCCATTAGCGCCCCACGTCGGTGAATCTCCAGCACGGCGCCTGCAATTCGACGCCAGGCGTTGCGACGATGCATCCCTGGTCTTGAGCGCGAGCTTGGCTCCGGATCTGATCAAAGATGCGCTCGCCTTAAAGGCGGATCGGATCGAACGCACAGAGGAAGAATTCGGGCCTGCGCAAAGTGCAGCCGAAAAGTCATTATTGGAAGCGCTGGATTTATGGGATCGAGTGGATCCAGGTGAACAAGACCTTTGCCGCAAGGTTCTTCAAGTCATCGCTCAGGCAGAGGCGCCTTTGGTCGTCAAAGCAATTAGCAGAGACCTGAAAGCGTTTCACGCTGTACGGATAGCAAGACAAACACTCAATCGGAAGATCAATCGTTACCTGAGCCCGTTTCTCAGCCGCCCGCTTGGAACACGGGGTGGCATATCACTGCTTAACGCGGGGAAGCAACTCATTGAAAAATGGGGACAAGAAGGATCCCTCCCCTCGATGCTACCGCATGCCCGATCTGAATGAACGGGTGTCATCCCGCCTATAGAGCAAGTTCTCACTTGAAGGAGCATGTGCTCTCCCAAAATAGCGATGTCAGCACCACGGCGCGTGGGCTGATTTAAGGCCGTCTTGCGGCCATGTCGCAATGAGGAGAGCACAATGGGCGAAACGATCTCGGAACAAGTCCTTTTGGGAGCTGTATTGGCCGCGAAATCCTTTGCAGAACGTTTTGCGGCCAGATGTAACATCAGGGATTCTGAGTTCAGCGATGAGGTGATGCAGGAGGCATGCAGCCGCGTTCTGAGAGGAAAGGCCCTGGGCTTCGTGCGCGAGGACGGTTCGATCAGGCAATACGCGAAAGGGATTGTCTACCACGTCTGCATCTCCGTGCTATTGGCTTACTATCGCTCAGCGGAACTGCCGGTGGATATGATTGATCCGGTGGGACTGGTGGATGAGATTGACCGGCGCGAATCCATCGCCCGGGTGCGTCGTGCTCTGGCGCTTTTGCCGCCGGAAGAGCGAGAACTGATTCTCCAATCAGCCAGATTCGGCGGAACGCGGGGAATTCGCCAGGGGCAAGGGTCAACCGTCTACGTTCGGCGTCACCGGGCGATGCAACGGTTCATTGTCGCCTATCAGCGCGCCGCCAGCCCGGAAGTCTACCTCGCGGGCGAAGAGGAAAGTGTATAGTTGTAACCGGGTGGCAAACGATCCAGCTTCTCATCGCGCGTGAGCGTAAGTTCCGGCAAGGTTCGCCGCCCGCGCGCGGTCAATTTCGCTCTGCCCTTGGCATCCATCACTTCAAAGGCGAAAGTGCCTATGCCGCCGTCCGCCCGGCCGGCGTCGGGCACGGCGACCAGGCGTGCCGGAATGTCCGTGCGAGGACAGCGGATTGCCAGTCCCAGTCTTGTAAGTTCTGCCGACAGCCAATACGACAGTTCCTTCTTGGATGAGAAATTAGCCTGCGGCAAGCCCTGAAGTTCGTCGAGGAGAGGCTTCTCGACCGTGCGGATCATTTCATCGTAAAAGATATCCCTGGCCTGACGAAGTTTGGCCCGCATCGCCGCGCGGGGACCTGCGGCTGGCATAAGCAGTTCACGGATGCACTCCCGAACGCGGGTCTGGAATTCAGACTCATGGACCAAAAACGTCTCCTTCGGTTGGTTGGCGGAGATCATGGATTGCATGGGATGCAAATTAACGCAAGTCCTTTGCACCTGGGCCATCACGTTTCGGTTATATGGAAATCCGCTCCACGATGTTTCGCGTCACCTGTTTCTGACGCCTGTCATATAATCGGGTAGTCCTTGGATCGGCATGGCCGGCTAGGTATTGCACATCCTCCAACGGCACGCCCTGGGTGAGAAGATCAGTGATCGTCGTCACGCGAAATGAATGCGGCGACAAATTCCCGGGAAGCTCGGCATCGGCAAGCCGCCGTTTGACCATTCGGCAAATGTCCACATTGCTCAGGGCGTTGTCGGTGAGGCGGGCCGTCTTGCGCACCGTGGTGCGGAACAGCGGCCCGTTGCTCGCGGATTGCCAGTCCGGAACATGCTCGAGATAGGCGAGAATGTATTGCTCAAGGTCGTGACGGACGGGAATCTCGCGCGATTTGCCGCCTTTCTCCGCAAACCGAAACGTCCACCGACTTCCATCGTGCTGGAAGTCTTTGCCGCGAAGTCGCGCTATGGCGCCCGCCCTGGCGGCGGTGTAGATGAGCGTCGCAATGATCGCCCGGTCACGGAGCCCTATCGGCAATGGAACGATCTTGTCATCCTTGGTTTGGCGTTCTATGGGAATTGATTTTAGGAGCTTCTTGGCCTGCTCGATGGTGATTTCCCGTGTCTTTCCCTCGACGGCTTCGTAGCGCAATCCGCGCACGCAGGCGGCGGGATTGATGAGCATGATATGACGGGTGACGAGCAGGTCGAAAAAGGCCCGCAGCGCTGACAGATGAAGTTTACGGGTCGGGATGCTCGATGGATGCGTGGCGATATAGCGTCCCACATGGGCCGGCTTGACATGTTTGGGGGCAAACCCTGGCGGAAGGAATTTAAGGAAGCGGCGCACCGCATGTTCATAGGCCGCGCGGGTGTGTGGATTCTGGATGTTCTCGAAATAATCGTGCCACGCATTTTGTGACGGCTTGCCGCCATTGACGATGACAACCGGAAGTTTGTGATCGGCGTCCGCCGGAACACAGTCCTCGATGACCGTCAAGTGGCTTGTTTCGTTCACGCGCTTTCTTTCCGTCATTGTTGCATGAATGACACTTGGCAGGTCTGAAACGGCGTGTCAACAAATAACGCTAAACAAAGGATGTTATTTATCACTAACTGTGGCTTGCGCTCTTCTGCGAGGCGGTGTAGTCTGTTGACTCACATCGCAAGTAGAGGGCTTATGACAAAGGTCAATATAACCTGCCGGCTGGAGAGTGAAGCGGTCAGCTTCCTCGATACGCTCGGAAAAAACATCGACCGTGATCGCAGTTACCTGATCAAGGATGCGGTCAACCACTACATCAAAATGCACCGGTGGCAAATCGAGGAGATTCACAAGGCAATCGATGAAGCGGACGCGGGCGAGTTCGCATCGGAGCAAGACGTTGAAGCTGTCTTTGAGGAACTGACGCGATGAGGCTGCGCTGGCTCAAACGCGGCCTCCAATCCCTGCGCATCATTCATGCACACATTGCCTCTGACAATCTAGCAGCGGCCAAATATGTTGTGCAGGGAATCCGTGACGCGACGCGGCGGCTGTCAGAGTTTCCCAGCTCAGGCAGGCCGGGGAAGGTCACCGGCACGCGGGAACTGGTCCTCCCGCAATGGCCCTATATTGTGGTCTATCGCGTCATGGCGGATGAAGTGCAGATTCTTCGCGCGTTTCACGCCGCGTCGGACTGGTGGAATGTGCCAACAGAAATTAGCAACGACACAGATGAATCGGGGGACAGCGACGAATAAATTGCACGGCAGAACAGGTTAATGCCGCTATCTGCGTCTGATCGTTCTCACGATTCCAAGAATACCGCCGGGAATGGCGAGGATCGGGGACAGGGGTGCCGGTATGGCCGTGAGGAGCGCGATGATCATGGCTTTAATGAACGCGGATTCGCGATCATCCCCATAATGCTTGACTTGTATGCGGAAGACAATGAAGCCCAAAACGGCGGCGATGGCGACGCCCAGGGGCAGAAATAATTCAAGGGTGGCGGTATTGGCTGAGAAAACCATCAGGTCCACGATCACGGTCAGAATCGCGGCCTGGGGATGAATCCCAAACATCTGCGTCAGTCCACTGGAAGCAGCTCTCTGAGGGGTCGTGGACTCTGCCTGCGTCTTCTGGATTGAATTCCTAAACATGATCGTCTCCTGTGGGTGTAAAGCCGCCGGCCAAGTGACACCAAGTGCATCGCGGCGGCAGACTTCCAAAGAAATATTGCCGAAGGGCATGGAACTCTTTCAACAAAATCCAAAAGGGGTGACCGATTTCCTTTATGGATGAAAAAAAGATCAGTCATTGTCCGTACAGCCCACAGGGCGACTTCACGCCCAACGCCCAGCGACGTTCTATACAGACAATAAATTCCCGATCGCAATGAAAGTATTAACCCGTTGCCCGCAATAAGAAGATGAAGCGTGTCGCCGACACGCATGTTCTGCGCTTGCGAGCAAGAGGTGCAACATGTCGGATTACCAGATTGAAGAAATTCCCATCAAGAAAATTATCTGGCCCGCCCACGAGCGAAAATATTTTGGACCGGAAGAGCTTGCGGAACTGGCCGCGACGATTCGCACCCATGGAATTCTGGAGGCCATCGGAGTCATTCGCGATAAAGACGCCTACCTGGGCCTGTGGGGCCAGCGCCGCTGGATAGCGGCGGAACTGGCCGGCTTGGATTTGATTCCCGCGGTTATCCGCGAGAAACCACACACGGAAGCCGAGGCGATGGAGATCCGGCTAATTGAAAATATCTCAAGGGAATCGCTGCGCCCGCTCGAACAATCTGTGGGCCTGGACCAACTCATGAAAGCGGGCGGCTTGACGCCATCTGAGGTTGCCAAGCGCGTGGGCATGAAGCCCGCGGCGGTCACCAAATCGCTGGCGCTCCTGAATCTGCCGCAACACATTCGTGAGAAGATCAATGCCGGGTCAATCAATGCGGCGGCCGGATATCACCTGGCGCGGGTGGAGGATAAACAAATTCAGGCTGAGCTGGCGGGTCAAGTCGAAAGTGGCGCCCTCTCCCGCGATGGATTGATCGCAAGAGTCAAAGCCATCAAACGCGGCAACAGCGACGCGGCCCAATCGAAGTCGCGCGTGACGGCGATGCTGGATCAGCGGCGGAGCGTCACCCTTAGCGGCGACGGGCTGGCGTCGGTGGAAGTGCTGATCGACTGGCTGGAAGAACTGCTGGCCAAGGCACGCAAGGTGCGGCCACAGAATTTAGCGCTGGCGACTTTCATCCACATGCTCCGCGATCAATCCAAGGCGTAAACCGAGAGTGGCGACACTCGTGTTTGGGATGGAGCTGCGATGTGGAGCTTTCTGAAGCCATGGAGAAAGCGGCGGCGATCACTTGAGCGGTGGCCGCTGGACCAGCGGCTCTGGAGCTGGTCGCGGCGGGACCATCATTGCATCGGCGATTCGTTCTCGCACATCTGCTGCCTGGGCGCCACCGGCAGCGGAAAATCAA
>JALYJB010000035.1 GCA_030775485.1 Planctomycetota bacterium
TCGGCAAACGCCACCGAATGGTGGGTATCCGCCAGCGTGCTGGTGATGCCGGTCGTGCCGCTCCATGGCGTGCCACTGACGTTATAGGCGTTGGAGATGTAGTTGCTGATTACGGCATTGGGGCTGCCAGCCGTATTCCCAGGGTTATAGCTCAGCGTCAGGCTGTTGTTGGTGATATCCAGCAAGCCGCCCGTGGTGATATTCAGTGCCTTCTGATTGCTGGGCGCGCCGCCGGCAGCAAGTTGAAGAACCGCGGTCGCACCAAGGTTCAGCGTGCCACTGACACCGGTGATCCCATTGGCGCCGATAACACTGCCCGGCCCGCTCAGCGATAAGGTGCCGCCGACATTCACCACGCCCAACTGCTTGACGCTGGTTGCCGTCAACGTATTGGTGCCGGTGATGGTCGTAACACCCGCCGCCCCGGAAACCGCGCCAAGCGTCATGCTGGCATTGGCAACCAAAGCCGCATTGTTGGTCACGTTATTACCGGCAAGCAATGCCGCGGCATTGGACAGCACAAGGGTGCCACCACTGACCGTTGTCGTCCCACTGAACGTATTTGCTGCGGTAAGGGTTTGCGTCCCACTGCCGGTCTTAACCAGCGACAGCACCGCTGTAATGCCGGGGTTGTCGTTGATTGTAGCGCCGAACGAGTAGGAGTTCGTGCCGAAGGTATCGATCGTTAAGGTCTCGGCGGAGTTGGCCAGATTGCTCGTAATCGAGCCTTTGGTGCCCAGAAGACCCGCAACCGTTGGGTTAAACGCTTCCAGATCCAGCGTACCGCCGTTCATCAATACCGTGCCCTCTTCGGCGGCATTGTTCGGATTCGCGCCCAAAGCATGGGCGTTACCGATGATGTACGTTCCAGCAGTGATGGTCGTGCCACCTGTGTATGAGCTGTTGCCAGTCACAAGCAGGTTACCCGAGCCAAAGTCATTCACGGTGCCGATGCCCGTAACAACATTCGCAAACGTTGGGTTACCGGTCAACTGGAAGGCCAGGGTGCCGTTGTCGGTCACGTTTCCTGTGCCGACGCCGCCAGTGGCGCCATTGGCTCCGACCTGCACGGTGGTGTTAGTCCCGATGAACGTTCCACCCGTGTAGGTATTGGAAGCACCAGTTAGAATTAACGTGCCCGAGCCGATCTTGGTCAGCGAAAGCGCTCCAGTCGTATTCTGGATGTTGCCGCTGAAGGTCGAGCTGGCGGAGCTGAAGCTGTTGACGATAAGCGTTGGTGAGCCGCCAAACGAGATGTTGTCGATCGTGCCGTTGCCCGAAAGCTGCGTCACGGTCGGCGTCAGGCCATTGACATCGACAATGCCAGGCGTGTTTACGATGAGCCCGCCGGATCCGAAGGCAAAGTTATTGCCAACCTGCAGAACGCCCGCGGAGACAGTTGTGCCGCCGGTGAAGGCGTTGCTGCCCGCAAGGTTCCACTGGCCCACACCCGTCTTGCTGATCGCCAGCGTGCCGCTGACAGGATTGCTCAGAATGCTGGCCAGTGTGTTTACGCTGGAATTGGTGCCCGTAAGCGTCAGTGTGCGACTGGTATTGCCGAACACCAGGTTGGCAGTGCTATCGTTTGTGGTCGGAGCACTGGCCAGGGTGATGGATGTCGGGCTGATGGCCGTGATGGCAATGCCCGTTGCGCCCAGACCCGTCGAGGCCGTGTCCCTGACAGTCATGCCGATCGCCAGGTTGTTCGTATTGATGCCGCTGATCACCGTGCTCGACGTGGTGAAGCTTGCGGCAGTCGAAGCCGGCTCCACGGTTGCGATTGAACCAGCACCGCCAAAGGTAACGGTACCGCTGCCCGAAGCATCCAGCGTAGCGCCGGTCGCTCCGATGGTGAACAGACGATCGGTCGTGCTGCCCGTGCCGAGGTACTGCAGGGTGCCGCCATTGATCAACAGGTTGCTGGCCGCACTGCTGTTCTGGCCAAGGCTATCGCCAGTTACTCCAGTGTTGGTGCTGAGGTTGGTCACCGCCAGCGTCGATTTTTCATACTGATTGGCCAAAGCCACGTTGGCCGTATTGTTGGTCGGAAGCTGCGAGTTGGCCGCGACCCATTCGCTCTGAACAGTCGTCGTGCCGGTGTAGTTGTTGGTGCCGGCAAGATCGACCGTGCCGCCGTTGCTGTCAATGACGCTTCGGCTGCCCGTCAGGGCGTTGTTGTTGGCCAGCGTCAGTGTCGAGCCGCCACCCAGTAGGTAAGTGCTGCCAGCAGGGGTAATCGTGCCGACATAAGTAACCCCGCCCGGCAAAGCGGAGCCAGGGGTCACTCCGCCCACCACGCCACCCAGGCTCATCCTGGTGAAGTTGCCCAGGCCGATGGTGCCAGGGCTGCTTGTGGTGGTGGTAAAGTCAATGTTAGTCGCCGAATCCGCGGCGGAGAGGGCAAGACCACCGTTGGTGATTGCGCCAACACCGGTCGCCGTATTCGTGATGAGCTTCAGGAAGCTGAATGTGGAGTTATCAAACGTATTGGTAAGTCCGGTGTTCAGACCGCTGTCCAATCCCACCGAGCCGCCGGTGGTGACAGAAACGGCTCCGGTAACTGCCTGTTGGAAAGACAGTCCCTGACCGCCTCCACCCTGAGCAGCAACGCCAGGCAGATTCAGGAACTGGGAGAAATCCAGGAATCCGCCCTTGGCCGAGTCCGGACCGCTGTAACCCGTGCCCGTTGGGGAAAACCCGCCGGTCAGCCACAGATAACCAGCACCTAGCTTGGTGATGCCAGCGTCAGCGACAACTGGAGAGCTGACGTTTCCTTCAGAAATCGCCGGTGCGATCTGAATATTGTTGCCATTGGAATTGACCTTCAGACCACCAGCATCCATCAAAACCTGCAGTCCCGGCAACGCCGGCAGGAAGGTGTTCGTGGACGGCCCGCCAGATTGGAGAACCCCGCCATTGAAGCGCATCGTCAGGGTGGGCGTCAGAGTAGCAGTGTTTCCCGTCTGAACGAAGTTGCTGGTAGCCAGCGTTCCACCATTGAGGTTAATGGTGTGAGTGGTGAGATTGCTCGTACTGTTGTTGAGGTTAAAAGCACCGCCCTGGGCGTTAAGGTAGGAATTGCCGGTCAGCGTCACATTTACGCCGCCGCCTTCGTTCTGACTATTGCCCAGGAATGTGCCGGTCCCGGTGAATGTCGCGTTATTCATCAGGGTCAGGTTGGTGACTGCATTCGCCGCATTAGCTCCCTGCGGACGACCGATGCCGAAACCATTACCACTGCTCAGAATGAGTGATGAATTATTCTGGAAGACGACATTGCCGCGGGTGATGAATACCGCGCCGCCCGCATTGGACGCATTCTGCACTCCATTCACATACAAAGTGCCTGTGCCATAAACACCCAGACGGTAATTGCCATTGGAAACAGTAACGTTGCTGGAAAGGACGGCGTTGCCGCTGCCGGGCACGTCCATGAAGTCATTTGCACCGACCGCAAGGGTGATCGGACTGTTCATCGTAACATTATTGCCCAGCAGCAATCCCGTGTTCTGATTGATCAAAAGCTGACTTAACGCCGGGATTCCGTTCGTCACGTTATCAAAGATCTGACCCGAGACGATGGTTGTTGCGCCGCTGTAGGTGTTGGGGCTATTGAAGGTTGTTGCTCCAGTGCCGATTTTGACCAGGCTAACAGTGCCAGTGGTATTTTTAATAACACCGCTGAAGGTGGTGTTGCTGCCGTTGGCGCCAAAGGTAACCACCATTGTTCCACCAATGGTGGAATCGATCGTCCCGCCTGTGCCCGAAACATTGGGAGTGTCACCCAGGCCGCCGAAAATGGGGCTGGTGCCGGCGATATCGAGCAGTGAACCAGAGTTCATGACGATCGCGCTGCCGCCCGTGGCGGCTGCGTTGCCAAGTTTGATGGCGCCCGCCAATAACGTCGTCGTTCCGGTGTAGGTGTTGGTGCCTTTCAGAAGCAGTGTGGTGCCCGCGCCCAACTGGGCGATGCCGCCCGTGCCGTCAATTTCGGTCGAAAGAGTCTGTGTTCCAGCCGTGGACGGAAAATCAAAGGCCAGCGTTCCATTGGTGATAATCGGCGCGGTGCTGGTGCCCAGCGTTGGGATCACTGCCCCGGTGCCGTTGCCAAGCTGCAGGGAACCAGAGCTGACAATCGTCTGTCCAGCATAGGTATTTGTGCTTAAAAGGAGCAGCGTGCCCGTGCCGGATTGCGTCAGACTTCCCGGACCGCTGATGGATCCAGAAATTGTCAACGTATCCACTGTGTTTGCAACGCTCGCCAGAGCCTTGGAGTTCAGTATTACCGGAGCACTGATAGTGTGACTGCCGTTATAATCGGTAATCAAGCCAGTCTGCGTTCCATTGTCCAGCACCAGCGAACCGCCAGTACCCGAGGCGATCGTGTACGACTGAGCACTGTCAAATTGCACCCACGAAGAAGTCTGGTTCCCATCAAGTGTAACCGTCGAAGGAGCGTTGATAGCCGTGCCGAAGGTGATAATTGCGCCGGGATCAGGCTGGCCCGAGGGGTTCCAGTTGGACCCCACCGTGTAACTGCCGCCAGTCGTATTGGCCCAGCTCTTTACCGTCTTGCCGCCATTGATTTGCAGCATCAGTTGGTTGTGATAAGAGTCAAGGGCAACACTGGAGAACGTATAAAACGTACCACCCTGAGCGTCGAGTAGAACGCCGCCCGCGTTCAATTGATTGACCAGGGCCGTCGCCGCCGCAGCGCCGCCGCCGAAATCAGCCAGCGTATACAAGCCCGCCACTTGAAGCGGATTGGGCGTGCCCGCCTGGAAGATATTCAATCCACCGCCGGCATTGAAGGTTAACAAACGTGAGACATTGATGAAGTCATTGGTGGTGATGCCATGCGACTGTCCATCCAGGTCGACAACGCCACCGTTGTTGACGGTCAACGAGCCCACCGTGATGGTTCCGATATTGCCGTTGGACCCAAGATCGCCCGGCTGGAGATGGCCGCCATTGTTGAGAAATACATCGCTGGCCATCGAGCCGATGCCCGACAAAACACCGCCGTTATTAACCTGCACAGCACCAAATCCTGTGCCCGAGCCGGTTTGGTTATCAACCTGCAAATTGCCAGCGTTGATGTTTGTGCCACCGGCGTACGTATTGGCGCCGCTAAGCACCAGGGTGCCGACAGAGGCCTGCGTGATGTTCGCGACCTGGGCGATGGGTGTGTAAGCGACATTACCCGCATTGTTAAGGGTAAGAGCTCCCAGGCCGCTGATCACGCCCGGAACTGTAAATGTATTGGTGCCCAGAACACTGATATTGCCACCGACATTACCGAGGTTGATCGGTCGGTTGGAGTTGCCCGGCGCGCCGTTGAAAGCACCGAACGATTGTGCAACGGTCAGCGTGCCGCCCTGAAGATTCAGGGTTGTGCCGTTATTAACATTACCAAGGGCGGAATTCGCAAAGACGATATCGTTGCCGCCGAGGAGCGAAGTATTGCCGATGTAGAAGTTCTGTGCGTAAGAGAGCATGGTGCCGGGGCCGGCTTTGGTCACGCCGCCGGTGTTGCCGTTGACATCGAAAATGCCATTGTTCCAAACCAACGCCTCGCCGGGAGTTACGTCATTTTGCCAGATGACCATGTCATCATTTTGGACGCGATAGAAGGCCTGTCCGTACGCCTTGGAGTTCGTACCGTTGGGATTATTTGATCCCACAGACGTCGTATTCATGTACACGCTGACCGAGCCCATATTCGGCGTGATAAGGATACCGCCGATGGTCCAGGCACTGCCAGACTTGTTCATCAACGTTGCGCCGGTTGAATAGGTCTGGTCGGCAAAGCTGCCGGACCCATAAACAAAAGCCCCGGTTGGGTTGTTAAAACGAAGGGTCTGAGTTGATTGATTGCCTGCGAAGCGGAAGTTGCCTGATGTCACCATGTCGAGATTGGTGGTTGCGGTTAGAACAAAGCCGTCAGGCAGCCGAGTGCCATTGCTGGCGGGCGAATTGTTGCCCCCAAAGGGAATCGCATTGGGATGATAGAACGGAGCCGCGTATCCATTGGCGGTGGTGATGCTCGCGCCGGGCACAACCTGCTGGTTCAAGCCCACCGCGGCCCAATCGGAATTTCCGTAGGTGGCATATCCAGAGCCGCCGGGGGTGGTAATCAGATTGCCCACCGTGCCATTCGCTGTATAAATTGCCGCGTTGCCGCTTGTGTTGAACTGCACAAGGGCGTGGCCGGT
This sequence comes from Planctomycetota bacterium, assembly GCA_030775485.1. Taxonomy (GTDB): domain Bacteria; phylum Planctomycetota; class Phycisphaerae; order Tepidisphaerales; family Tepidisphaeraceae; genus JALYJB01. The sequence goes on from JALYJB010000035.1 coordinate 6,216, forward strand.
GTGGGTGATCGGCCCGAGGTTAAGGGTAACCGGGGTTGTCCCGTTGGGGGTTACAAGAACCTGGGAGAGCCCATTGACAAAGCTTGTACTGGAGAAGGATTGCGTTACTGGGGTAGCAGTATTTCCCAAAACCGAGAGCGTGCCGCCACCCATCTGCAGAATGCCAGTGTTGGTACTGATAATTGGCGTGGTGGTGCTGGTGTAGTCCAGAACCAATGGGCCAGCATTAACGGTTGTGGCAACGGAGAAATTGTTGGAGCCGGTCAGGACCAGGCTTCCCAGCCCGTTCTTCGTGAAGTTCGTACCCGTGAGGTTTTGGCCGATTGTGAAGGTGTTGGCCGGACTGGCGATATCAAACCCACCGTTAAAGGTACTGGTGTTGACGTTCAACGATCCCAGGCTGGTGATGCCATTGCCCGCGATGCGCAAAAGACCGCCGTTGAAGTTAACAGCGGTACTCGGTCCGCCAATATTGCCAAACGAGCTGATCTCGGTTTCACCCCCATTTAAATTCACGCTACCGCTGAAAGAGTTGGTCCCTTGCAGCGAAAGCACGCCACTGCCGGTCATGGAAAGCGAAGTTCCACTGATATTGTCCCGAACCGTAAAGAAATTGTTGGCATTCGCGATGTCAAAGCCCCCACTAAAGGTGCTCCAATTCACACCGGCCCCTTGAGTGTGGGTATCAAGGTTATTAACGCTCGTACCGACAATTTGCAGGGTGCCGCCGTTGAAGTTAATCGGAGTCGCCGCACCGCCGATGGCGCTGTCCTGGCTAAAGCCGATTTCGCCCGCAGTAAGGACTATGCCACCACCAAAAGTATTGGTGCCCGAAGTTGGATTCAAGAAAAGAATGCCGGCGCCTTTATTCTGGACCGTGCCGAGGGCCCCATTGACTGTGCCATCAAGTTCAAGCGTCACACCCGCATCCGGCTGGAAGCTGGAGGTGCCAGATCCCAGATGAATGGTATTGCCCAGGGCATAGCCATTGGTGACAGTATTAACCGCTTCTAAGGTGCCGTTGATAAGATTGAGAGTGGATGTGTTGGTTCCAAGGCTGATGCCGCTGTTGATCTGAACAGTGCCGCCACCATTGATCGTGGTATTGCCGAGGTAAGAATTGGAAGCACCAAAAAGCTGCAGAATGCCGCTGCCAGACATCACAATCGAGCCGCTGTTGACGACGTTATCCAAAATGCTGGTAGTCCCCGCGCCGGTAACCGTGAGCCTATTGCCGCTCAGGTCAACTGTGCCGGCGGCAGAGTTCGTGTCGCTGACGGTGAGAACCCGCCCGGTCTGGACATTCCAGGTTTGGTTGGCCAGTAGCCCCATCGGCGTGTCAATAGTCAAATTCGCCGTGGCAGCGGTCATGTCAATGCCGCTTGAGCCCAGATGCAGGATACCCTGAGCGGGGTCTTGAATCAGAACGTTTGAAGAAGGACTCTGAACGACAATACCACCCCAGGTCAGCAGGGATGATTCGCCCAAGGTAAAGGTGACTGCCGCGCTGAAGTCGTTGGTGCTATCAAACTGGGCAAGATCAGCAATGGTGGGGCTTGTGCCCGACCCAACACCACTTACATGAACCCAACTTCCAGCCTGGGAAAGGTCAATCCCATTAACAACATTACCATCTGTAATCCCCGCGCTTTTCGCGCTGAAGGTGTCACCGAAGGAGAATGCTGCAAAGCTAACAAGGCCGGTTGCGGCGGAAAGTGCCAGCAACGCCTTCCGACAACGCCGCGCGCCGCGAACGAACTTCTCAGAAACCCGCGACGCATTCCGATTGCCGAACTTCTCCATGGGAACCCTCCAGAAGACTTGCAGACGTTGAGTCCGCAAAAATGTGACAGCAGACCCAAGGCCTGCAGAATTGGTTAAACTAACTTCCTCCGACGACACAGAGCCTCAATCGCTTCCAGCGTACGCATCGAGGCGAGAATACCGACAATATGCCTCACGTTTAGGCATAAGGCGAATAAAATCAACGTAATTATGAGGGCCGCGATTTGGAGAAACGAAAGACACTTCGGTGAGAAGCAAAGGCGCTGAAAAAGAAAATCTCATGCGTCTATTCTCTCCGATCTCCATCCACAACCCGAACTCAGGAAAAACCAAAATCTGACAGCCAAAAACATCGCGTTAGCAGCGCTGAGCCGCCTTTGACATGCATTCGAGGCCCTCGGCCACCAAACTGGTACTTTCCTGAGTGAAGTCCAAGTTATCACACGTCTTGCGTAACGTCAAGAAAAATCGATGTGTTTGCCGATAAAAGGCCTCACTTTTATCCAAACCCATTTGGTGGCAAGCAGTTAATACCGTTTCATCTAATCGGAGCAATTTTTAGTCAGCGCAGTCTCAAATCCTTATGTCATCGAGCTATAGATATGTCTTCCAAACAACTCCTTGACGCAAAAGAAATGCTCGCTTTCGGGTTATGTCTCTCAGCCATCAGGTTCCACATAATCCCCCCTGTAGAGCTAGCACCATTCCGTACACTTTTTACGGTCTAGGTTGCTATGCCCGAACCGACTGTCGTGGTGCGACTAATTGGCACACGCACAAGAGCGTGGCAGCAAGCCCATCGCGTTTTCCCAAGGGGCGCGCCAATTGCTCAAAGTTCATTGCGGGCAAAGTCTGGGTAAGGTCAGGAAGACAACAGGTAAGGCTCGAACTGATTCGAGCGCTTTAATATCGTATCTCAATCCCGCCGCGGAAGGGCGTTCGCGCACTATCGTCAGGGAAGACACCAATGACGATTGATGATGCCGCAAACCTCCTTCAAAACGAGAAGACTTCGCCGCAGCCGGCCCGACGCCGTGTCAATGCCGGATCAGATACGGCCCATGCTGGCTGTCTCCAGCAACCTTCCCCCAGACCCACTCAACTACACTTTCGAATACAAATGGGATGGAATCCGGTGCATCTGTTTTTGGGATGGTAATAAGCTGCGGCTCCATAGCCGGAATCTCATCGACATCACCAGCCGCTACCCCGAGTTCCTGGACCTGCCCAAACCACTCCAGAAGCACGCCCTCATCCTCGACGGTGAGATCATCGCGCTCGATTCCCAGCAGCGCCCCAGTTTCGCGCGCCTGCAAAGGCGGATGCAAGTGGCTAATCCCTCGTCGGATCTGCAAGCGTCAGTTCCCGTCGTGTTTGTCATCTTTGATCTGCTGTTTCTTGATGGTGAGTTTGTCGGCAACCGTCCACAGCGCGAGCGCCGCCAGATTTTGGAAACATTGGGAATATCAGGCGATCATTGGCAGCTTACGCCTTCCCATGAGGGCGAAGGTAAAGCGATGCTTGCGGCAGCAGTCGCCAACCAGCTTGAAGGGCTGGTCGCCAAACGCCTCGACAGCATCTACGAGCAAGGCCGCCGATCCCCCAACTGGCGGAAGATCAAGACAATCCAGCGGCAGGAGATGGTCATCGGTGGATGGGTTCCCGAGGGCCGAGCCTCAGACTCCCAGCGGATTGGCTCGCTGCTGATGGGTTACCACGACGAACGCGGAAAACTTCGCTTCGCGGGCGCGGTCGGAACCGGCTTCAATGCGGCAGCGCACGAGCGGCTCTTTGCGGCGCTGTCTGCCCATCCACGGAAAGTCAGTAGCTTTTCTGATTTGAGCCGCAAAGCTGGCGCGCTTTTCGTCGCGCCAAAACTGGTGGCGGAAATTGAATACCGCCGCTGGCCGCAAGGGGGACTCATCCAGCACGCATCCTACAAGGGGCTTCGCGCGGATAAGCCCGCGCGACAGGTAATCAGGGAAGAACTATCAGGCTCGGATGCCGTTAAACGTTGAATTAACTTTTGAGGTTTCCGATGGAAAAGACAACAAGTGCCCGGCCAATCTGGAACGGTTCGATCAGCTTTGGGCTGGTGACCATCCCGGTGCGCCTGTTTACCGCCGTCCGAGAAAAAAATCTTCACTTTCGAACCCTGCACGATCAGGATCATGTGCCGCTGAAACAGAAGATGTATTGCCCCAGTGATGGCAAGGAGGTTCATCCCGAGCACATGGTCAAGGGATATGAAGTTGAGAAAGATCAGTTTGTCGTTGTCAGGCAGGATGAGCTGGACGCCGTCGCGCCCAAGGCAACGCGCGCGATCGAGATTCAGGATTTTGTCGATCTCGAGGAAATCGATCCTATTTATTTCGACCGGCCCTATTACGTCCAGCCCAAACCCGAGGGCGCCAAGCCTTACAAGTTGCTGGTGGAAGCGCTTCAACGGAAGCAGAAAATCGGCATCGCCCGAATCGTCATGCACAACAAGGAATATCTGGCCGCGCTTCGACCCGCGGATGGAACACTGCTGATGGAGACGATGCACTTCGGCGACGAAGTGTTGCCAGCATCCAGATTGCCCGATCAGCCCGGCAAAACAAAAGTGGATGACCGCGAACTGAAGATTGCCGAACAGCTCATCGATTCGCTGACCACCAAGTTTGATCCCCGGAAATATCACGATGAATATCGCGAACAGGTCATCGATCTTCTGGCCAAGAAAGCCAAGGGGGAACGCATCGCGGTGAAGAAACCGGTTGAAGAAAAGGCTGGCAACGGCAGCAATCTGATGGCAGCGCTTGAAGCCAGCCTGGCCAAGGCAAAAGGCGCCGCCAAGCCGCTGGCGCGGAGAAGGAAGAGTGCGTGACCAGTGCGAAGAAGAAAAAAAACCAGGAGAATTCCGAGCCGGTTTTCACCAACCTTGGCAAGGTGCTGTTCGGCACCGGATTCACCAAGGGCGAGGTGATCGATTATTACCGGAAAATCGCCCCAATATTGTTGCCGCATGTGAACGATCGCGCCATCACGCTCAAGCGCTATCCCAATGGATCGGGCCAGCCGTTTTTCTTTGAGAAACATTGTCCCTCGTATCGGCCCACCTGGGTAAAGACCGCGTCGATCCCCAGCACATCGCGCGAAGATGGACACGTCAATCATTGCGTGGTCAGCGATGAGCGCACGCTTCTTTGGGTCGCAAATCTCGCAGCTCTGGAATTGCATGTGCTGTTGTCCAAGGTGGCCGATCCCGCGCGGCCGACAGCCATGGTGTTTGATCTCGATCCCGGCGCGCCGGCCACCATTCTTGATTGCATCCGACTTGCCCTGGAAATGAAGGATGTGCTCCAGCATCTGGGTTTGGAAAGCTTCGCCAAGACATCCGGCGGAAAGGGGCTTCACTTTTACGTCCCACTGAATACGCCGACAACCTTCGAACAGACCAAATCATTCTCGCGCGCCATCGCTGAATTAATGGAAAAGCAGAATCCTGCAAAAGTGACATCCACCATGAAGAAGTCACTCCGCGCAGGCAAAGTCTTCATCGATTGGAGCCAGAACGATTCGCATAAAACCACCGTGGCCGTTTATTCACTGCGAGCAATGAATGGTCCTTCGGTCTCCACGCCGGTTACCTGGCCGGAACTTCAAAAGGCCCTGGCAGCCGGCGAAGCGTCGAAAATTCAGTTTGACGCCCCCGCGGTTCTGCAGCGGGTTGCTAAGAAGGGCGATCTGTTTGCGCCGCTCCTGACTATCCGACAAAAACTGCCCATCTTTCCGTTCTAACGCCGCGGGCAGTTGAGCATCGGCTCCATTCCTTATATATATTGTGTCGCGTTCCCGGGGCCGTAGCTCAATTGGGAGAGCACCACGTTTGCAACGTGGGGGTTACCGGTTCGAGCCCGGTCGGCTCCATTGCCTTAAGTCCTGCCTTGCGGGGTGTTTGCCTTTCATTCTGCATTATCCCGCGGTTCTGAGCCGGGTTTTCCCAGGAATTCATCGATGATCGGGCGGATCGATTCGTAATCGAAGCCGCGGCGCTGCAGCATGCCGGTCATTCTGCGGCGGGCGGTTTGGGGGTCCAGCTTCAGGAGCCGCGGCGCTTGCTTTCTTGCGAGGTCGCGGGCGATTTCCTTGGAATCTATTTGCGAATAGACGTCCTTGAGGGCTTCCTGGGCAACATCGCCCTTGACGCCGCTTTTGATGAGCTCGAGAAACGCGCGGCGGCGGCCGTGTTTTTTCTGCTCGGCGGATGCGGTGGCGCGCGATCTGGCGAATTTGGCGTCGTTTAAATATTCCATCCTGGTGAGGTCTTCGATCACCGCATCAATCACCGGATCGCCCCATTCGCTGCGCTTGAGCTTTCGAAAAAGCTCGGCGCGGCTGTGCTGGCGAACGGACAGAAATTCTATCGCCTTATCAAAGCACTCCTGCTTCACCTCGCCGAATTCTATTTCCCTGACATCGTCGGCCGAGAGGACCTTTCCCACGACCAGGCGAAAGCGGGCGACGACGTTGAGGTTGCAGCCGAAGGCGAAGCCGCCGTCCAGGAAAATGTTGCAGCGGTTGGGCCGGCGCTTTTGCTCGGAGATGCGCGTAATTGTTGGCATGACGACTTCAAGGGGAATTGGCGGTCAGCGTTTTTTCTTTTTGTTTCGGTCTTTCTTTTCCATGTAGCCGGATTTTTTGGTGCGGATCATGGGGCCGCCGGCCATGCCGAGATTGCTCAGGCCGCCGGACATGATGTTCTTCATGAGGCGCATTTTTCCCATCATTCCCATGCCGCCGACGGCGCGCATCATGTCGCGGGCGCCTTCGAACTGCTTGATGAACTGGCCCACATCATTCAGGGCGACGCCGGCGCCGGTGGCGATTCTTCTTCGGCGGCTGCCGTCAATGATGTCCGGGTTTTTGCGCTCCTTGCGGGTCATGGATTCGTAGATGGCGCGCATGCGGCCCATCTGGGAATCGACATCGGTGTCCTTCATGTTGACCTGCTTGGTCAACTCGCTCATGCCCGGGATCATGCCCATGACTTTGCCGATGGGGCCGAGCTTTTTGATCTGGCCCATCTGAGCCATGAAGTCGTCCAGCGTGAACTCGCCCTTCTCCATTTTCGCCTGGAGGCGGGCGGTTTCCTCGACATCGAACTTTTCCTGGGCCTGGGTGACCAATCCAATGATGTCGCCCATGCCGAGGATGCGGGAGGCCATGCCCTCGGGGCGGAATTCTTCGAGGGCTTCCAGCTTTTCACCGGTGCCGAGGAATTTAACGGGCTTGCCGGTGACCATCTTGGCGGAGAGAAGGGCGCCGCCGCGGGTGTCGGAATCCAGCTTGGTGAGAATGAGGCCGTCCAGCTCGAGCTGATCGTTGAATGTTTTGGCGCTGTTGACAGCATCCTGGCCGCTCATGCTGTCCAGGACGAGATAGATCTGGTGGGGCTGAAGCTGGGTGTTGATATCGCGCAGCTCACCCATCAATTCATCGTCGATATGGAGGCGGCCGGCGGTGTCGAGGATGACGACATCCTGGCCCTGGGCTTTTGCCTGGGCGACGGCGGCGCGACAGACAGCGACAGCGGAGCCACGCTGGACCTGGCCGTGGGGGGCGATTTTGGAATCATCCTTGTAAACGGGGACGCCGACCTGCACGCCCAGCACGCGAAGCTGCTCTACCGCAGCAGGGCGCTGAAGATCAGCCGCGGCCAGCAGCGGGTGGTGGCCCTTGGCGAGCAGGTATTTGGCGAGCTTGCCGCAGGTGGTGGTTTTGCCGGAGCCTTGCAGGCCGCACATCATGACGATGGTGGGGCCGGGCTGAACGAAATAGATACGGGCATCGACGGGGCCGAGGAGATTGAGGAGCTCGTCGTAACAGATCTTCACCATCAGCTCGCCGGGCTGGAGTGCCTTGATGACATCCTGGCCAATGGCTTTCTGGGTGACGTGATCGATGAAATCGTTGACGACCTTGAAATTAACATCCGCTTCGAGGAGGGCGGTGCGGACGTTGCGCATGGCTTCGCGAATATTTTCTTCGCTGATCTGGCCTTTACCGGAAAGGCTGCGGAACACGCCGGTGAATTTGTCGGTGAGTGAGTCGAACATAGCTGAGCGGGATGATAGGGGAGATGGGGTTGGGGTTAAAGGTGAAACCTCCGTTGGGGGTCAAAAGTCACGGAATGTCACACAATGTCACGTCTACCCCCCCGGGGTGTGTGATATTTTATCGTTCTTGCTGGGGTGGATTTGGCTCGATGCCGCAGAATGCCCCACAATGCCCCGATCGCACCCTCCCCGTATGTGGGGCATTTTTTGGTTTCTTGCGATTTTTGGAGATGGGGGTGGTGCTGGTTGGGGTGTCTGCTGGGGGGCGTTTTCCTTTCTGGCATTGCTGCGAGTCTGGATTCATCCGTGACCGTACTTTAACCTAACACTAGATTAATTGTCAAGAAGAAAATCTGAATATTTTTTTGCAATCGGCATCAGTGCGCGACGCTTCGAAGGCATCTGTCGGGCGAGGCTTTCGTAACTGTGGGGACACGATAGAATTTCCAACATGGCGACAAATAAATGCGTGCGTGGCTCGAATGGATTTTGGGTCTGGTGCTTGGTTCTTATTTTAGGCGTCACAGCGGCAATTCAGCCCGCGCGTGCAGACGACACGGCACAGCCGAGCGATGTTTCGCCGGCGACGATTGATGCGGCGCAAACTCAGATGCTTCAAAGGAAAGTAAGCGAACAACAACGGGACATCGCTTCTCTGCGAGCTGAGGTGGTGGCGCTGAAAGCGCAATTGAAATCGATGGGGTTGAAGCCGGTAACGGATGCCACGACGCAGCCGGTCATGGTGGGGAAGGCGAAGCGGATCATTTTCATTTATGTAACAACCCAGCAGGAAATTGATGCGGAGATTCACAAATCGGTTGGCACGCTGGATGTGGATCAGTGGTTCAACGTTTATACGCTCTACGACACGCGCGCATTTCCATACAAACCTGAATTTGTGCAGGCTACGGAAGCGAATAAGAAACAATTTGATAGCGGATTCCATCCGGGGTTTATGATTGGCACGCTGCTTCCCGGCGTGGCGAATGCCGCCAAACTTAATCCGGATGTGATCTGGGTTGTTGGCGCTCCGATCGCAAAGCTGGAGGAAGAGCCGTTTATTAGCGAGCTGCATCGACTAGCGCCGGGGTTTCGTGGACGAATCGATACGGCGGCGGATTTCGTGCATGCCAATGTGTACGATCTGCATTTCATGTGGCGCTTGTCGCATGAAACCGGGGGCGTGTGCGTGGATAAGGATGGGAACCCGATGGATGAGCCGGCGTTGCCGCTTGCGGCGCCGGTGGGGCCGCCTCGCGTGGAGCCGCAGACGCCTAGTATTTTGAGGGATAAGCCGTGAGGATGCGTGTGCTATTGCATCACGCCGCCTGTAGTGGAGACGATGTATTTGGTGCTTAGCGGGAGGGCGGCGGCTAGCCATCCTGAATGGGGTGCGGGATAGTACCTTGCGATGGTCCCGTCTCTCGATCGCCGATTGTCACGGGATATTTGACCAGGCCGAAAATTGCTGGAGAAATTATGGGGTCTCGGTTTTACATAGACGCATCATTTTTAGTTCTACTTCTGACAATTTTTGCTGCTCGCGCCGCGCAGGCTCAGTCTACTGAACCAAGTGCTCTACAACCAACGTTCGTTGGGTTTTATATTAATGATCTTTACGAACTCGATTTGAAGAAATCGACCTACACTGCTGATTTTTACCTTTGGATGCGGTGGCGAGGGAATGCAGATCCGAGCAACTTTGAGTTCCTCAACGGCAGCCTGGATATGAAGGAGCACCCGAACAGTTTCGTTGTCGCGGGCGCAAAATATCTTTCCTACCATTGCCGGGGAACATTTCACACCACGTTCGATTACCGTCGGTATCCATTAGACGAGCACCTGTTGGTGATCCAGATGGAAGACGGAAATGACGACTCTACGAAATTGCAATACATGGTGGACAGGGACAACGTAAGCCGCCTTCCCGCACCAACACTCGGGGGATGGACTTGTGACCCGCCGCAGTTTGAGGTTCGCGACCACGTATATGAAACAAATTTTGGCGACCCCTCGCAGTCGCAGGATGCGACAAGCACATACTCCCGCCTGTTCTGCACAATTCGCATTTCGCGGCGCAATTTTTCGATCTATATAAAGACGTTTTTGGCGCTATTTATTTCCGTGGCGATCGCATTTTTGTCGTTCGTGCTCAAGCCGAGCGAAACCGATCCGCGATTTGGAGTTGGCCTTGGGGCAATCTTCGGTGCTGTGACCTCTGAGATTGTAACTACGAGCAATCTCCCTGATATGCCGTATTTAACGCTTGCTGACAAAATTCATTTGTTCAGCCTTTTTGTAATCTTCCTTTCCATATTGCAATCTTGCCTTTCCCTTCGGCTCTTTCGGCAAGGAAATTCCCCGCTCGCAACGCGTATCGACCGTATTTCACTCTTTGCGTTTCCAATTTGTTATGCCGTCGTTATTGCATCATTGACCTTCGCGCGATGAAGAAGCGTTCGCCTTCGAATTGGCGCGGAGGCTAAAGCCTTTCATGCCGAGCATTGTTCTGTCACCTAGAGGGGGGATTTCTCCGCATTTGCGGTACCCTCACACGGAGTGCTGTCAAGCGGTTGTCCATCGGCGGACTTGATGTTTTGTGAGGCCTCCGGAGAAGCTTGCGAGGCTGCCTTGAGACGAGAATTTTTTGATCCAATTCGATTTATTCGCTTAACCGCGACTTCAGCTTCTGGTCCGTCCATCGTTTCGCGCTTGATTACCTCGCTGCGAAGCACTTTTAGAATTTCTTCATCATCCACTAAAACATCCACGACACGCCTTAGTTCGCGGCGTATAGCGCCAATGACATTGTCATTGTTAAGGATCAATGCACCCAATAAATACCGGCTAGTGGCATCTTGCCTATCGCGCAGCTCCTCTTGGACCCCTTTGACAAACCCTTCCCTCATGAATGGCGATAGGCAGTTCACAGATTCGTCGCGCTTCAGATCCAGCGTGGTAAGATCAACCTCAATCAGCAGACGCTTGTCAATTGGTTTGGCAAATAAGACCTCGTAAAGCCGCCAAACGGAACCGTTTGTCAGCACCACCCATACGACCCCTTCGTTTGCAGCGTAGTCAATTGCCTGTTTGACATGTCTGTCATCCAGCGTTGTACCCGCAGACTTTATCTCAACAAGTTCAATTAGCTTCTCTTCAATGCGGACAGCGACGTCGCAATAGGTTCCACGAATTGCGTGCTCGCTGGTAACTTCAGTGTATTTATCAAAGCCGAAGACTTCGTCCATAACATCTTTCACGATAGTGACGGTATCAGCTTCGGAAACGTCGCGTGTTTTTTGTTGTTGGATGATCGGCAAAAGACGCTTTAGCCCGGAGAATGCCCGTTCTGCTGATCGCTTTGATATTGCCATTAAGGAGCCCCGTTGCGGCTTAGCCGCGGGTGAAGTTATTGCACGCCATACTTAATTATGCGCTCCAGCGATCCAATTCGTCAAACGAGCTCGGGTTTCTTCGTCGCTCAATCCAGCGCTGTGCACGTTTTCAATGACGGTCCGCAGAAAAGCCGGGTGGGGTGGTTGGCGCTGGCGATCGTTTTCTGGCGGCTTTTCTGCGGACCCTACGGGACCGGGACGTTGGGGTGGGGCCTTCAGAAGAAATAATCCGCCCGCACGTTGAAATGGTTTGCTAGCGTGCGGATATTCGCTTTTGAGAGGTCTCGTTTGCCGGTTAGAAAGACCGATCCCATGCCGCGATTGCCGAGGAGGCGTCCGAGGTCTGAGGCGCTCAGGCCGGCTTCTTTTACCAGATATTGGAGGCGCTGAAGGGGGGTGCCGCGCTGGCGGGATTGATCGTGCTGGCGATCATAGCGGAGAATCATTTCGGAGAGGATCGTGAGGTAATCCTGCTCATCGGGTGTGAGTTTGTGGCCTGCCATTGCCATCACGATTTCCAGGGTGTTGGCGTGATCGACCGCGTCGTGGAGCGGGCGCGGAGGAAACATTTTTACCAATGCTGGGTAGTCCCGGGGGATGGTGGCGAAGGGTGTTTTGCGAGAAGTTTTGGCATTAGAGGGCCTCTTTCCATTTGTTTTTATCATACGCTGCGTGGGTGAGGAACAGCATCGCATAGACGATCCGGGTATTGTAATGAACGGCGGCGATGAGGCGGTATATCGGCTTGGGCGGCGGCTAACCATTCGGGATGGATCGGGAGATTTTCCACGAGCGGGAAGATTTGAAATATTTGCAACGCGGGGGGTCGAGGCTAGTATTTTGAATTGACGCTGGTCGTGCGGAGTTGCCTTTTTAATCAGGAGACCCTCCATGTTTGGACGCATGCTTTTGAGTGCTGTGGCAGTGGTGGCCGGGACGGCGATGATGGCCCAGGCCTTGCCGAAGGACGATGTTGTGGCGGCTGCCCAGAAGCTGAGCGAGGCGGACAGCTATAGCTGGACGACCACGGTTGAAGGGGGATTTGGGGGCAACACCACCGGTAAGACGCAGAAGGATGGGTTGACGGCGCTGACGATTACGGCGCGCGGCACGGATTACGATGTGATTGTGGAACCGCCCAAGGCGGTTATTAAAACCGCTGATGGCTGGAAGACCGCGGCTGAGCTGGCGACGCCGGGAGATGGGGGGCCGAATCCCGGGATGTTCGTGGCGATGCAGGTGCAGAACTACAAGACGCCCGCCACCCTGGCCAGGGAAATCAGCAATCAGCTTGATGACGTGAAGCAGGCGGACGATGGATATACGGCGGTTCTTTCGCCGGAAGCTGTGAAAAAGCTCATGCAATTTCGCCGCCCGCGCCCGGGGCAGGACCCCAACGCGCCGCCGCCGGAAATTAAGAACGCGGCGGGAGAGGCGAAGTTCTGGATCAAGGACGGCGTGATCGTCAAGGCGCAGATTCATGTGACGGGGACGATGTCGTTCAACGGGAACGACCGGGATATCGATCGCACGACGACGACAGAAATCAAGGATATTGGCGCCACCAGGATTGAAGTTCCCGATGAGGCCAAGGCCAAGCTGGCGGAGGCGCCCAAGGCGCCGGCGACAGCGCCCGCTCCGCAGTAAAGAGAATCGTAAACATCAACGCTGCAACAGCCGCTGAACCGGTTAGACGCCGGTTCAGCGGATTTTTTGTTGGTGGTGAAGGCATCTGTAGCACGGGCTTTATTTACGCCGGCCCGCGCCCCTGTTAAGCTCGCTTAACCGCCCGCGCTCCTCTTGATGAATCACCCAAGGGCCATCGCCCGCTTCAAAAAATCGGAAGCCAACAATGCGCGGTTATTACAGGCACACCAAGATTATTGCCACGATTGGGCCCGCCACCGAGAGCCGCGAAAAGCTTGGCCAGCTTATCAGCAGCGGGGTTGATGTCATCCGGCTTAATATGGCGCATGGCTCGGGCGAATGGGTTTCTTCGCTGGTTAAGCGCATTCGTGAGGTATCGCGGGAGATGGAGCGCCATGTGGCGGTGATGATGGACGTGAAGGGGCCGGAGATTCGGACGGGCACGTTGGCTGAGCCGATCGATCTTAAGGTGGGGGATATTTTTGAGTTTTATACCGAGACGCCGACGGAAGGCGTTCGGGGCGTGCTGGTGAATTATCCGGGCCTTCCGCACGACGTGGCGGTGGGCGTGACGGTTCTGGTGGACAGCGGCCTGATTCGCCTGGAAGCGATTGAAAAAGACGCGACGCATGTTCGGTGCCGGGTGACGATTCCCGGCAGGCTTGGCTCGCGGCGGCATATAAACCTGCCCGGCGTTGATGTGAACCTTCCTTCCCTGACCAAGAAAGACGAGCAGGACATTCGGGGCGGCGTTGATGCCGGCATTGATTTTGTGGCGATGTCTTTTGTTCGGCGGAGCGATGACGTTCTGGTGCTGCGGGCGTTGCTGGATCATCTTGGCTCCAAGGCGCGCATCGTCGCGAAGATTGAGGACCAGAGCGGGCTGCGCAATTTGCATGGCATCGTGAAAGCAGCGGACGCGGTGATGGTTGCGCGCGGGGACCTGGGGATTGAGATTGACTATTTCACGTTGCCGCTGGTGCAGACGCGCATTGTGGAGTTGTGCCTTACCGAAGGAAAGCCGGTGATTATCGCGACGCATTTGCTGGAATCGATGATCGGCGCGCCGATGCCGACGCGGGCGGAAATTTCCGACATTTCCACGGCGGTGCGCGAGCGGGCGGACGCGGTGATGCTTTCGGGCGAGACAACGACCGGCATGTATCCGCTGGAGTGCGTGGAGGTGATGCGGAACATCATTAAGAGCATCGAGCCCACGGAAAAGAGGGGCATTAACGAAGTCATCGAATTGAAGGAACCCAAGTCTAAAATGCTTCGTTCGGCGGCGGTGCTGGCGCAGGAGCTGGGCGATTCGGGCATCGTTGTCTTCACCCGCAGCGGCTTTCTTGCCTACACGCTGGCGGCGCTGCGCGCGGTGGGCGTTCCGATCTACGCCTTCACGGATGACGAAGCGCTTTTCCGCCAGTTGCTGCTTCCGTGGGGCGTGGAACCGTTCCTGATGCCCTTCAGCGCCGACCCGGAAGAAACGATTTTGAATGCCCTCGCCTATATCAAACGCCGCGAGTGGAGCAGGGAGGGGACGTGGCTGGTGGTGATCACCAACGCGCTGGCGCATGGAAAGACGATCGACACGATTCAGCTTCGGCAGATGGAGTAGTTTTTGCTGTATAATTCCCGCCAGCATTTATGCCCGAAGACTCGTCCGACAAACCAGCAGAGCTGATTCCGCTTGAATACCGCGCGCCCTCCGCAACTCCATCGCGAGCGAGGTGTCGAAGTTGCGGAGTAGAATCGCCCCTCAGAAAATTGTTCTACTGGCGGCGGACGCGATTCAATACCGGATGGGACTTCTTCTGCCCGGCCTGCATTCAAAAGGAGCGCGACTTTTTTGCCTTGCTCCCGCTCGGTCTTGCGTTATTCATTCTGATACTTCTGGGTCCTTTCTGGTACCGCTACCTGATAACCAGCAACCATCCCAGCCATTGGGATGGAAGCTTCCTGGCCAATTGCTGCATGCTCGTCATCTTCCTGCATCTAAGCATTATTCCTCATGAATTAGGACACGCCGCCGGCGCGTTGCTTGTGCGGATGGAAGTCTGGTGCATCTGTTTCGGTCGCGGTTTCCTGCTGGGAAAGTGGCATATTGGTGGCATCGCAATCGAGCTTCGCTCGATCCCGCGGGTCGGTTCGGTGCAAGGCGCCACACTTGAGATCCCCTGCCTTCGATGGCGTGCGCTGGTAAAAACTGCAGCCGGGCCGTTGGCCAATCTGGCACTGGCTTTTGCATTAGTGACCATCGCTGGCGGACTCAATCGGCTAAACAATTTTGAAGTGTTGCATGAAACGTCTCCATTCCTCGCGTTCGCTCTTGCCAATGTGATTGTCATGATGCATTCGCTTTTTGGAAACTCTCTTAGAACGGCTGACGGATTGGTGCTTTCCGACGGTAGACAAATATTGGCTCTGCTCTTTTCACCATTGCTACCTCCCCAAACGCAGCGCCTTCAATATTATCAACAGCGCGCCCAGAGGCTGATTTTTGATCACAGCAACCCGGCGGCGTTGGAAGTGGTGCGGAAGGGACTCGCGGAATTTCCCTCGGATCCGACGCTAAAATTACAGCTTCCAATAGCCCAAATGTGCGCCCGGGATTATGAGGGCAGCAGGACCTCGCTTGCCGCGCTGCTGCTTGAATTCACTGAACAGGATTTAACACGTGCTGGTCTGACCAATTCCCTCGCCTGGGCCGATCTTATTCTCGATCATCCTGAATTTTTAAACGAGGCCGATGCTGCTTCCGCCGAAGCATATTTACTTCTCCCTTGGAACGCCGCTATCCAAAGCACGCGCGGGTCTGTGCTGATAGAACGGGGGAACCTCCCAGCAGGGATAAAGCTCCTGGAACAATCCCTGCGCGGCGTGCAATCGTATGCCGACCAGGCCGCCGTTCTCTGCGGCCTAGCCGTCGCGGAATCTCGCCTGGGCAATCCGGCAATGGCAAAATCACACCTCAGCAAAGCACAACGCCTCGACCCCAACTGCGAATTACTGCCCCGCGCCCGCGGGGAAGTGCTGAAAAATGCATAAATACAATTCGCTTCGCAACTCATTGCATTCCAACGCACCATGCCCTTCGACGAGCTCAGGGGAGGCGGTGAAGACGCGAAGGACGCGAAGAAGATGGTTTTTATTCGGTGCTAGAGCATGCCATTTCATCTGTAGCGTTCTCGCCGCCTGCTGGCGGCCCTTCGGGTTGCGTTGCAAGAGGCCGTCCGCGGCGTCATCGCTTCTCAACGGGGCCTGTTCGACCCGCCTCGTCGCTCAACGCGAACGCTACCGATGAATTGGCAATGCTCTAATCCGTGACGATGTGGGGGTATTCCCTGGGTTGGGATTCAGGGGCGGGAGTCTGAAGGTCTTCCGTGGGTTCATGATTTGTCCTGTTGGGTGGCGTGGGAATGGGGGACGGGGAGGTCAGGTTGAGGCCGTATTCGGGGAGGCCGTTGGTGATGGGGTTGTGTTTGAAGGCTCCGGCCATGTTGAGGATGGCCTGAGCGGCGCGGAAGCGGTTGTTTTCGGAGCCGCTGTTTAGCATGGCGCCGAGGACCTTGATGGAGGCATCGAGGAGGGAGCTGTAGCGATCGGAGGTGGAGCCGTGGGCGATGGCGCGGGCGTCGGAGAGGGCCTGGCGATATCGGCTGTCGTGGGTCTTCCATCGCCAGAGGGTTTTGCGATCGATGGTGAGTAGCTTGGCAATCTGGGTTTCGTTGTAACCCTCGAGGGAGAGGTCGATCGACCGGAATTGGACATCGGAGATGCCCAATTCGTTGCGCGTGCCCCAGGATGCCCCAGAATGCCCCAATCGCAGTGGGGGCTGGGTGGGGCATTTTTCTGATTCTTGCTGGTTTGGGGCTTGCGGTTGAACTGTTTCCTGGTGCTGGGAGTCATGCTCTTCCTGCTGGGTGGGATGGGGATCGCTCAATGGAGCGGTGGTGGTTTGTGCGTTTTGCATGGTGTGCTGACCTTTCTGTATGGAGGACGGGGTGATTGGATGACGTAAGCGGAATATGGTTGAAGTCTTGCTGCCCTCCGTCGTGTTAGGGTGGTCTGGCTTGCTCCTGGGGCTGATTGCTCGCGGCGTCCCCACGTTACTAACTTATACCTAACATATTTTTGGATGTCAAGAGAAAAGTTTGGTAAATTTTAGGTTTTTGTAAATCTTGTGGCGGGCGGGTTTTCGGAGAAGAAGTTGAAGAGAGTTGAACCGCCAAGACACGCCGAGGTTGGAAGAGAGTTGGTTATTTTAAGGGGCCGTTGGGGAAAAAGGCGGTCGCGCTGAGGGATTTGAGTGTTTCGTCCCAGTGGTGCACGGAGGGGGACGTTATTTGTTGCTGGGACGAATCAAGATGGTCCGCAGAATAAGCTGGGGAGGTGATCGGGCGAGTGGGGTTTTGTGGGGGCTTATTCAGCGGACCCTACGGGGAACGGGACGGGGAAAGGGCTACAGCACTCGTCGGCGGTTGGTGTGATGGGATCTGGTTTTCGCTTGCAAAATGATTACGGATGTAATACAAGATTACTTCTGTAATCAATAGGAGTGTTTTTTATGGCGGATATTCCAGCAATTTCTGATGCCGAGTGGGAAGTGATGAACGTGGTTTGGGATCAAACCCGGGTCACGGCGGCGGAGGTTGTGGAGAGTCTGGCGGGGCGGTTTGAATGGCATCCTCGGACGATCAAAACGATGCTGAACCGGCTGGTTAAGAAGGGGGCGCTGTTGTTCGAGGCGCAGGGGAAGCGCTATGTATACCGGGCGGCGGCGAAGCGGGAGCAATGCGTGCGCTCGGAGAGCCGGTCATTTGTGGACCGTGTATTTGGGGGGGCGATGGGTGCGATGCTGCTGCACTTTGTTTCGCAGGCGGACCTCAGCCCCGAACAGATAAAAGAGCTTCGGGAACTGCTGGCGCGGAAGAGCAAGTAATTCTTGATGTGCCGTGAGGAACTGACATGAACCTGCCTGAATTGATTACAAATACATTGCCCTCCATCGCTGAATGGTTGTGGCGCGCCAGTTGGCAGGCGGGTGTGGTGGTGGTGCTGGTACTGGTAACGCAGCGGGTTTTTCGACGGGTGCTGACGCCGCGATGGCGGCATGCGCTTTGGTTTCTGGTTCTGGCGCGATTAATCATTCCTGCCTGGCCCGCAAGCAGTGTGAGTGTGTTTAACCTGCTGGGATTCAGCCTCCCCGGGGACGGACAATCGGCCGCGCAGTTGGTGGAAAACTCCAAAAATCTCCGGTGGATTCACAGTGAACATTTCGGCGTGGGGCAAAATGCCGATCCTTTTTCCGATGTAGATGCGGATCGGATTTCCGTGGGTGGAGGAAGCACGTGGGTGGGGCGGCCTCGCGGCTCTCTGTATGTTGTTGCCACGGTTGCAGCATTGGTTTGCCTTGCGGGGTTCGGGGGAATTGTTGTCTGGGCCTATCTGGCGAACGCGAGGTTCTGGCGACAGGCGCGCACTTCGAGCGAGAAAACCGACCCACGGCTTCTACGAATATTTGATGGGTGTTGCCGGGAAATTGGATTGCCAACGAAACGTGCGCCGGCAGTGCTTGTGACTTCAGCGACGGCCTCTCCGGCGCTTGGGGGTCTGTTGCGGCCTTGTATTCTGGTGCCGGCGCATCTTCCCGCCGAGCTCGATGATCATCAGATTCGCATGGTGTTGCTGCATGAATTGACGCATTTCGTCTGTGGTGATCTTTGGATGAATTGCGCGTGGACTCTTGTACACGCATTGCACTGGTTTAATCCGCTGTTATGGATGGCTGAGTCGCGATGCGCGGCCGACCGCGAACTGGCGCGTGACGCGATGGTGCTTCAACACGTGGGCGCGGCGTCCGCGCGGGAGTACGGCGATGCGCTCATTCGCGTGGTGGAACTGGGCATGGGCGGCGGGGGTTATCGCGGGATCGTTGCAATGGCGCAGGGTGGCGCGCGGATTCAGGAAAGGATCGTCATGATCGCGGGCTTTGAGAGCCGGTCAATCTGGCGGAACGTGCCGGGGATTGTGCTGATGTTTCTCACGGGGTGCGTGGCGTTAACCGGGCCGAAATCGGCGCGATATTCGTCTTCGCCGGCTGCATTGGCCGGGACGATGCCTAGCTTGGTTGTTTCGTCGACCGAACCGTCGCTTTCGCTGCGCGACCAGGTGGTTGAGGAGGCGCTTTCGCGGGTGATTCCTGAGCTGGATTTCAGCCAGAATAAACCTCCCCTTGACGTCGCCATCGAGACGATTTCCGATGCGGCTGGCGTCAATATCCTGCTCCAGCGGGATGCACTGGCTGCAGCCAAGTTCGATATTTATGCGACGGTCGGCCGACATTTTTACAAACGCACGCTCCGCTACATTCTGGACACGCTGGCGCGATCGGACGGACCGAACCCGGTGACCTACACGATTAAGAATGGGACGATTGTCATTACCACCGCACGGGAGATGGACAAGAATGTGATCGTCAAGGTTTATGGCGTTCGTGATCTGGTCGTCGATTCCAAGGTCACACAAACGTCGCGGGACGTGACGGACCAGAATCTAAACCAACTGAAAAAGAGCGTTGAAAAGCTCGTCGCTTTCGACTCCTGGAAAGACAACGATGCCAACGCTTATGGGCAGATAAATATCGCTGATGATTCGTTGATTGTCACCGCGACGGCGGAAGTTCAGGGGGAGGTTCTTCAATTGCTATCGCAATTGCGACAGACGAGGAATGTCTCGATTGAGGTGGTAGCGCGCTTTGTGACTACTGGCTCAAGTCAATCCCAGGCAGATCAGTTTTTGACGCGGAAGTTACGACCTGATGCGGGAAAGCCGGCGCAAAACGCCGTGATGTTGCCTCTCCAGAGCTTGAACGAACTGGTGGGCATTATTGAAAAGGATAAGGACGCCAAGCTGTTTGCCGCGCCGAGGATGACACTTGTTAATGGCGAGTTGGCCCACATGGTGGATGAAACCACACTGCCTTATGTGGCAAGTGTGAGAAAGCAGCCTTCAGGGAAAGATTTCATTTATACGCCAACTATTGCCAAGGCCCACGACGGTGTAGAACTGGATATCCGGCGGGTGGTAGTCAGCGCGGACCGCAAGTCTACGCTCGTTGATTTCGCAGCGACAGCGACGGAGTTCCTGGGGTTTACGCCGGGGGTGGATGCCGCCGATTCGGAGATTAAATACCAGGTGCCAATGAATGCGATTTATTCGTACGACACGCGGATTATGCTGGGAAACGATCAGGTGCTGTTGCTTGCCCTTGCAAAAATGGCTGATGGTGGAAGGGACGGGAGGAGGAATGCTGCTACGCGGTCAGGGGAGGGTATTGGCGCAGGGCATGTGGAGCGGCGAACTTATTTGTTGCTGCAGGCGCGGGTGGTTTTGGGGAAGTAAGATGGTCCGCAGAATAAGCTGGGGCGTGATCGGGCGAGTGGGGTTTTGTTGGGGCTTATTCAGCAGACCCTGCGGGCTTGCTGAGTGTGGGTTGTGGGTTCGATTCATTGCGGGGATGGTCCGCGTGAACTGGGCGCGGCCTGTGACAAATATCAGTATGAGAACGTCCGCAACCTGAAAACCCGCCGCGTTCAATGTGATGAGATTTGGTCGTTCTGCTACGCGAAAGACAAAAACGTCCCCGATGGTTTGAAGGGTCAACGCGGCTTTGGCGATGTCTGGACCTGGACCGCAATTGACGCCGATTCCAAGTTGCTGATTACTTGGCTTGTCGGCAACCGGGATGCGAACGATGCGCACGGTTTCATGCAGGACGTTAAGGATCGGCTGGCGAACAAGGTTCAATTAACGACCGACGGCCACAAGTCATATCTGGACGCCGTTGAAAGCGCATTTGTGGGCGATGCCGATTATGCAATGCTGGTTAAGGTCTATGGGGAAGCGCTAGCCGGGAAGCAGTCAGAGTTCGCTACAGCCCCGCGCAGGTCGTTTCCTGCCATGCGGAAGTCATCGCGGGCGATCCAGACCCCCAAGCACATTTCCACGAGCTTCAGCGAGCGCCACAACCTTACCATCCGCATGACCAACCGCCGGTTTACCCGGTTGACCAATGCACATTCCAAGAAAATCGAAAACCATGAACACGCAATCGCGTTGAACTTCATGCACTACAACTTCTGCAAAATCCATTCATCCCTTCGAGTTACGCCCGCGATGCAAGCCGGGTTAACCGATCATGTTTGGGAGATTGAGGAATTAGTGAATCTCATTGACTGAAGCGGGTATGATTATGCGATGTGGCGGCGGTTTCGAGCAATTCTTTTGTCGCACGCCGTAGCCAGTTGGTTGGCGATGCTAGCGCTATGGATTTATCAGCAGTTCCTACAGCCGGGGATTCCGTCAAATTTACTCTGGTCCAATGTTCGGGGCGATCCACAATTCTGGCTCTCTTTCGCTGTACATGAGGCTGCGGCACCAATTTTTGTGCCGATACTATTCGTGTTTTTAATTTGTGGATATGCGCCCATTACGGGTAACTTGCCTAACCTTTTGACCGTTGCGTGTGCCTACGCAATTGGCGGGGGCCTTTTCCTACCATGGTATTGGCACCGCCAGAATACAAAGCTAATCCATGATCGCCTTAAAAACCATCAATGCCCTTGCTGTGGATATGATGTCCGCGCCACGCCCGATCGCTGCCCGGAATGCGGAACGATCCCGGCGAAAAAAGAAATTATTTCAAAATGAACCAGTACCAGGTTTTTTGGTTTGCTAGGAATGCGATGTGGGGATGGTCCGCAGAATAAGCTGGGGGGTGATCGGGCGAGTGGGGTTTTGTTGGGGCTTATTCAGCAGACCCTGCGGGATGCGGGCTGCGTCGTTTGAGGTGGGGCCGGGGATCGGTCTCTTACTTTGGGAGCTTGAATCTGGCGTTAGGTTTGGGGGCGTAGGCCGTCTTCGGATTGGGGGAGGTCTTTCAGGCTGTTTAGGCCGAAGAGTTCCAGGAAGCGTTTGGTGGTTCCGTACAAAATGGGGCGGCCGGGTTCTTCGGCTCGGCCGGCGATTTTTACCAGGTGTTTTTCCATGAGGCTGCGGATGGTTTCGCCGCAGGCTACGCCTCTGATGGCTTCTATGTCGGCTCTGAGGATGGGTTGTTTGTAGGCGATGATGGCCAGGGTTTCCAGCGCGGCCTTGGTTAGTTTTGTGTCTACGTCGCGCTGGTGGAGGCGCTTCAGGTGCTCGCCGAATTCGGGGAGGGTGACGATCTGGTAGCCGCCGGCGATCTGTTCGATTCTGAACGATCTATTTGATTCTTCGTAAAACGAATTCATCGCTTTGATGGCCTGGCGGATTGTTCTGGTGGTTTGCAACTCCATCAGTTCGGCGAGGCGGCCCGCGGTGAGGGGATGATGGGTGGAGAGGAGGAGGGCTTCGAGGAGGCGCTGATCGATTTGGGCGTCGGCGGAATGCTCCGGCTCGGCCTCGTTTCTGCCGAGCGTTTCGCGTTGCTCGGTATCCTCGTCGGCGATGGCTCCGTCCGCAGTTTCTGCCTCTTCGAGCGGTTCCATTATCTCTTCATCCCTGACTAATCGCATGGGCGGACCTCGTTTCATGGGATTATCGGCCACCCGGCCGGCAATTGACCAAAGAAACGTTGTTGCCCGAGGGGAGGTGATACCGCCAACGCAAGCGGGCCACAAGCGAGGCATTGGGTAAGGGATGATGCCGGGCTTGGCTGGGAGGGATCGAATCCTTGGGGAAAGTTATGGCTGGGGACACCTTGTTGGCCTAGACTTCACCCGTGCAGACCGCTACGCCGACGAATGACAATCGCCAGAGGCAGTCTGACATTTCAGATTTAAGTGCTTTGTCATCCACATTTTGGGATGTAGTGACCGTGGGGGCGGGGCCGGCGGGGGGCATGGCGGCAAGCTTGCTGTCGGAACGGGGGTGGCGCGTTTTGATGGTGGATCGGTTTCATTTCCCCCGAGACAAAACCTGCGGCGGATGTGTGAATGCGGCGGGGGTGAGCGTGCTGCGCGAAGCTGGACTTTTGGCGGTGCTGGCAGGGGGGCAGCTGCTCGACCAGTTCGACTTGAACGTGATGGGTCAACGAATTTCCGTGCCTCTGCCCCGGAGCTATTCGATTGCGCGGAGTGAGCTGGACCATCGCCTGGCGATTGAAGCGCGCACCCGGGGCTGCAAGTTCGCGCAAGGAGTGTCCGCGGTGCTGTTGCCGGGGGGGGATTCGGACAAGTTTCGGCAATTGAAGCTACGAAGCGGCAAGGAGGAGGCGGTGGTATCGGCGGGGGTTGTGCTGGCGTGTGATGGGATCAATGGAGCGCTATTGGATGGCGAGCCGGGCGCGGGGTGGGTGATTGCCAGGGATGCGTGGTTCGGGGCATCGCTGACATTGGATGCGGGGGTGATTTCGCCGCGGCGGGGCGCAATTGAGATGAATGTGGGAAATGGGGGATATGCGGGGCTGGTGCAACTGGGGGACGGGCGTGTGCATATCGGGGCGGCGCTGGAGAGCGCGCGGTGCCAGGCGGTGGGCGGCCCCGTGCAACTGATCGAACTTATCCTTAAGCAGTGCAAGCGTGATTTCGGTGGTTTAATTAATGCGGCTAAGCTGCATGGGACGGGGCGTTTAACGCGAAAACGAAATAAACTTGGTGGCCGACGTGTTTTAGCTGTGGGGGATGCGTGTGGTTATATCGAGCCGTTTACAGGGGAGGGAATTGCGTGGGCTTTGGGCGCGGCCAAAGCAGTCGCTGATCTGTTACCCTGGCGAGGAACAGACTGGCCCGCGGGGTTGGCGGACTTCTGGACAAAAAGCCATGGAGCGACGATTGGCCGAAGGCAATGGATGTGTCGCGCGTTGCGGCAGATCGCGCGGCGGCCTGAACTGGCGGCTGGCGGTGTGGCGGTTGCAAGGATGTTTCCGGCGATCCCGGCGGGCGTTGCGCGAACGATCGGGCGGCCCGCAGCCAGATTTAGCGAGCGGGTCGAAGGAGTCTTTTCATGAAGCGTCTTTCGGCCGTGATAGAGAAAAAATCGAAAGCAAAAGCCAGCGTTGCCCTGCTTGGCATTGGCACGGCGGTACCGCCTACGCTGACGCAACAACAGCTTGCGGATATCGCATTAGAGCGTTGCAGTTTTTCACCAGAGCAGGGAGCTGCGCTACGACGAATGTTTATGCGATGCGGTGTGGGCTGGCGCGGCACCGTGCTGGCCAGCGAAGACGAATCTCCGGGTCAGATGCGCGATTTTTATTCGACAGCGCCGGACGGCGCGCACCGCGGCCCAGGGACGGCGGCGCGCATGCAGCGCTATGCGATCGAGGCGCCGGGCCTTGGCGAGGCTGCTGCGACGGCGGCACTGAGCGACTCGCAGATTTCGGCGGATGCGATCACCCATCTGATTACAGTTTCCTGCACGGGGTTTGTGGCGCCGGGGTTGGATGCGGAATTGATTCGGCGTCTGGGCCTGGCAGGAGATGTGAGGCGGTTGCACGTTGGCTTTATGGGATGTCACGCGGCGTTTAATGCGCTGGCAGCGGCGCGGGACATGGTGCTGGCGGACCCAGAAGCGATTGTGCTGATCTGTTGCGTGGAATTATGCACGCTGCATTTTACCTATGAGGCGGACCCGCAGAAGTTGGTTGCGAGCGCGCTGTTCGCGGATGGAGCATCGGCGGTGGTGGTTGCGGGGGCGGGGCAGTCCGAAGGATCAACGGGTTGCGGCTGGCGGCTGCGTCAAACCGCGAGCCGGGTGTTGCCGGGATGTACTGATGCTATGGCATGGCGGGTGGGGGACCATGGTTTTGAAATGACGCTGTCGTCTGAAGTCCCTGAGCTTATTCGAAGCCATGTTCACTCCTGGTGCGAGGATTGGCTGGGGCAAATTGATTTAAGCGTGGGAGAGATAGAAAACTGGGCGGTGCATCCGGGCGGCCCGAAGATTCTTTCGGTGGTGGAGGATTCGTTATCGTTGCCGGCATTAGCGCTGGGCTGCTCGCGCGAGATTCTGCTGCGGCACGGCAATATGTCGTCGAACACCATCCTTTTCATTCTGCAGGCACTGGCACGGCAGGAGGCGCGGGGAAACTGCGTTGCGATTGGCTTTGGACCGGGCTTAACGATGGAAGGGATGCTGCTGGAGCGGTAACGGAGTTAATTTGGGGTTGGCGGGACTTTAATTGTGGCGGTGGGGCGGGGATTTCCTTATGTTGGGCGCGGAGTCTCGTTCGACGTGGGTGTCGAAGAGTCAAAATTTGAGCTATCGATTTTTGAGGGATGAAACACGATGTCTGGGAGAAATGCGCCTGCCATGCGCCAGTTGAAGAGGAATCGTCGCCAGCGTGCGACGCATGACGCGATCAGCCGCGTGATGTTTGAAGCGTTGGAGCCACGCACGCTTTTGTCCGCGGCGCTGATGGGGGACGCGCTGAACTATCCGCTGGGGAATTTCAACGACACGGGGCTAAGCATCAATGGCGGGGCGGGAATTTCGAACGCAAACTATTCCAATCAACTGCACCTGACCGACGGCGGGGCGAATGAATTGCGCAGCGCCTTTACAACGCATAAATTCGGCGTCTCGGCGTTTTCGACCAACTTCAATTTTCAGATGAACAGTGCTGGCACCTCGGGCATTGCCATGGTGATTGAGGGTAGCTCGGCAACGGCGCTGGGGAGCGGCGCGGATGGGGCTGGCGGGATTCCCGCGAGCGTGGCGCTTTCGTTCCGCAATACACCGACCACGAGCCAGACACTGCTGACGATTAACGGGGTCAGTTCGCCGATCACCGACCTGGGGGCGGGCGGCATTCAATTCGGCAGCGGCGACATGATCAATGTGACCGTGGAATACGACGGCAGCTCTCTGCTGGTGAATGAAACGGACACGATCACGCTGACGAATCTTTCGCAGCAGTACAACGGCGTGAATATCGCAGCGGTGACGGGGGGAACGGCTTATCTTGGTTTTACAGCGGCTGATGGATCTCCGGGCGATTCGCAGGATTTGCTGAGCTGGGAATTTTCGAATGGCGCGCCTGCGCAAACGAAGATTGGGGGCGCTGCTGGCGCTAATAGTTTCAGCTACCACGTTGCCGGGAACTACAGCGTGAGCGGCGCGGGGACGGGGTTTGGGTCTACTGCTGATCAACTGAGTTTTGTTTCGCAATCGATTCTGGGAGATTCGCAGATGATTGCGCGGGTGACTGTTCCCGCGGGTGGGTCGCAAACCAAAGCAGGGTTGATGCTGCGGGATACGCTGGATGCCAGCAGCGCTTTTGCGTGGGTGGGCGTTACTTCTGGAGGCGTGCAATTCGTTTCCCGATCGGCCGCGGGCGGGGCAAGCGCATCGAGCGCGACGATTGGGGAGGCGGCGGGTTCGGCGCTGTATATCAAGCTTGTTGGCAACGGTCCGATGGTGAGCGGCTATGTCTCGGCGACGGGAGCGGATGGCAACTGGACGCTGGTGGGGACCGCGCCGGTGGCAGCGGTTGCGAACCTTTCCCTGGGCGGCGCGCTGATGGGAATGGCGGTTAGCAGTGGATCATCGGGAACGTCGGCAACCGTTTCGTTTACCAGTGTATCGCGCATTGAAGTGGCGCCGATTGGCGTGGACACCGGCAGCGCCGGCGCTTCACCGGCCAGCCAGGAACAGCTTTGGGTGAATGTCATCAAACAGTCTTCCGGCTTCTCCAGCCTGAATGACGCGAACACGCCCGCAACGGTCGACGCCAATGGCTGGCCGACGACGGATTTCCAGATGCCGGATATCATCCAGGAGTTCGCGGATGCCGGTGGGGTTTATCATTTGTCGATGCATGTGAGCCAGAACCCGACTATCACCATTGGTGGCGGGACGCTGGCCAATCAGACCTACAATGCCGGGACGGGAACGCTGAACGCGGACATTACCGTGGGCACTTCGGGGTCGCTTTCGATGAGCGTTGCCAACACCGGGGGCGGGGCGACGAACATTCAGCTGATTCGTCCGGGGTATAACCCGCTTAATCCGCCGGTATTCACGACAAATTATCTGAATTTCATGCAGTCGCTGCATCCGCGAATTCTGCGGTTCATGAACTGGCTTTCGACCAATGACAACCCGGTTCAGACCTGGGCGCAGCGCGCCCTGCCCAGCGACCCAACCCAGACGGGCATGCTGCCGCTGCTTAGCTTTAACGGCAGCAATAACGGTCGGAGCTTTAAGGGAATCGCCTGGGAATATGCGATCATGCTGGCCAACGATCTGCATACGGATATGTGGATCAACATTCCGGCGGAGGCCGACGACAATTACATTCAACAACTGGCGAGTCTGATAAAGAATGGCGACACCGTAAATGGCGTGAACTATGCCGGACTGAATCCGGATTTGAATGTTTATATTGAGTACAGCAACGAAGCATGGAACGCCGGGTTCGCGGTATTTCAATATTCAAACTCGGCGGCGATTCATGAAGTGGCGAGCCAGGCGGGGACGGCGAATCCTTCCAATCTGAATTATGACAACCTGCCGCTGACCCAGAAGAGCGACGGCAGCTACGTCAACGGCGCAATCTGGCAACAACGGTGGACGGCGCGGCGGTTGCTGCAGGTTGCCAATAGTTTTGGATCGGTATTTGGCAGCGGGTCAATCAACACGCGCATTCGGCCGGTGCTTTCCAATATTCCGGTGCCTTCGATTCAGGCGGATCAACTGGCTTTTGTTAACGCGGTGTATGGCGCGCCGAAGAATTTCATTTATTCGATTGCCTCGGTGGTGTACGCGAACGATCTGGGGCCGTTCAATTCAGTTAATACGGTCAATGGCGGCAACGCCAGTCCAAACCTGACGAAGTCGGACGTGCTTTACAACTTGTACACCAATGGAAACGCGCTCTATTCGTTCTACGCCCAGATGCTGGCTGTTACCAGCCCTTATGGGTTGCAGATCAATGTGTATGAATCCGGGTCGGATCTTTCAGGCATTCAAGGCACGGGCGCCGGCGGCGCGAAGGAGCAGGCGGAATTAAGCCCACAATATGAAACGTTCCTGCAGAATTATTACGACGTTTGGTTTGGGCAGGGAGGCGGGGCGGCCATTTACTATACGAGCGGCGTGCGGGCATGGGGCCAGTCCCATGGCGATTTCCAGATTACGGACTCGACTCTGAATTTGAATAACACCAAGGAAATCGCGCTGCGCCAGGTGATTGAGAACCCGCGCGCCGGGGTGGTTCCGGGAATTCCAACCGGGCTTAAACCGATTGCGCAAACGTCCAGCGAAGTTGATTTGGTGTGGGATTCACCAATCACGGGGGCGGTGGAATATCGCGTCGAAGCTTCGAACACGAGTGATTTCAGCGGGAATGTTGTTCAGCAAATCGCGCCGGCAGGCTCGTCGTCCTGGAATTTCACGGGGCTTATGCCGGGAGTTCATTACTCGTTCCGCGTGAGCGCTGATTCGTATGCTGGGGATTCCGCATTTTCGGGATCAACCGGGGGCACAACCCTGGGCGCGCTGGCGCTTCCTGCCGCGCCATCCAATGTGACGGCAACTGCTGTTTCGAGCAGTACGGCGCAGGTGCAATGGGTAGATCATGCCCAAAGTGAAACCGGGTTCTCGATTGACCTGGCCACTGACGCGCTCTTCACGCAAAACGTGCAAAACTTCACCACCGGCGCCGATGTAACGCAGCTGATGATTTTAGATTTAAATGGCAGCACAAATTATTACTTCCGGGCGCGGGCGGTGAATGGGGCGGGAAGTTCCGCGGCGGCGGTGATTGCCGCTCCGCTGATGACGCCGGCGCCGATGCCCCTGGTGAAATATGTTTTTGCGGAGGGAAGCGGGGCGCTGGCGCTTGATACGTCGGGGGTTGGAGACCCCGACACTGGCACGATTCATGGCGGCGCGACGCGCGGCAGCGGCCCGAATGGCCTGGCGGACGTCAACCTGGACGGTTCGACGGGAAATATAACAATCAACGCGCCGCCAAGGCTGGATATTAGTGGGCAGATTACGGTTTCGGCGTGGATCAAATCGACATCGGTCCCGCATTCGGAAGATATAATTGCCAAGAACTGGGATGGGATTAACGGGCCTTATTATCTGAGTCTGCTTGACGCGAGCACGATCGACTTTGGGACGTTTCGAAGCGACTACGGGAATCTGGACGCGATCGGCCATACGGCGGCGCCGATTACCGACGGCCAGTGGCATTTGCTTGCTGGCGTTTACGACGGGAAGGAATTCAAAGTCTTCCTTGATGGCCATTTGCTTGGAATTAAGATCGATTCGTTCGGCGTGGCGGGGAGTAACCAGACGACTGTGATTGGCGGGAATGACAACCACTTCCTGGGGGGTATTGCGGATGTCCAGATTTTTAACAACGGGCTTTCGAATTCGGATATCGCCGGTCTGTGGGGCCAACCGGTTGTGAATGTACCGATTGCCCAGGTGGATTCTTATGTGACGACGCAGAACATTGCGTTGAACCCGGCAGCGGGATCGGGCGTGCTGGCAAACGATCTTGAACTGACCAACCATACTATGACGGCGGTGCTGGTTTCGGGAGTAAGTCATGGCGCGTTAACACTCAATTCCGACGGCTCGTTTCTGTATACGCCCACGACGAACTTTGTCGGCAATGATTCATTTGTTTATACGGCGACGGATGCGAACGGGTCTTCGGTTCCAACCACTGTTTCCCTGACGGTCAGCCCGACGCCGGTGACGAACTTTGTGGTGAGCACCGTGGCATCCGATCACGTTGTGCTGAAGTGGGATGACAATCCGATCGGATTGATTGGCGTAAACATTCAGGAATCCACCGACGGATTCGATTTCTCGACGATTGACCAGCTTCCCCCAACCGCCAAGACGGATACGGTAACGGGGCTGACGCCTGGGACGCAGTATTTCTTCCGCATCTATACGGCCAGCGTGGTTGGGAATTCTGACGTGGTGGGCGTGCCGCCCATTATCACGCCGGCATTGAATGGCGCTTCGAAGCTTGTATTCGCGCAGGCTGCCGGGAATGTGGCGGCGCACGCGAACCTTGGCTCGGTCGTGATTAACGTGGAAGATTCACAGGGGAATGTTGTCTCGACGGACAATTCGAGTGTTACCATCGGTTTGAGCGGTTTAGGTTCGCTGGGTGGCACATTGACAGTGACGGCGGTTAATGGGGTGGCGACGTTTAATGATTTGTTCCTGAATGCCGCGGGAACGTACATGCTGAGCGCGATGGATGGAATCCTCGCGTCGGCCACATCGGCTGGATTTACGGTCAGTCCCGCCGCGGCTTCGCAGCTGGTTTATACACAACAGCCCGTGAGCGCAGTGGTGGGAGCGGCGGCAAGCCCGGCGTTTGTTGTCAATGTTGAAGATGCGTACGGAAATATCGTCACCAGCGATCAATCGAATGTTACGTTGGGCGTTGCCAGCGGGCCGGGGGGCGGCACCCTCAGCGGAACGCTTACCGCGGCTGCGAACGATGGTGTTGCGACGTTTAGCAATGTGATACTGTCCGTGGCGGGGGGATACACAATCAACGCCACGGATGGCGCGCTGCAAGCCGGGGTTTCTGGAATGGTGAGCGTAGTTCCGCGGACTTTCGCGACGTTGACCGGAGGGGTGTTGACCGTAATCAGCACCAGCAATCCCGCTAACATTGAGGTGTCCGAATCGGGCGGCATGTACACCGTGACGGAAAACGGCGTTGCTTCCACGCCCTTCCTGGCCTCTTCGGTCAGCCAGATGTTCCTGTCCGGCAGCGCGGGCAATGACACCATCACCGTTGACGCCAACATCGTCCTGGGCGCGCACA
>JALYJB010000036.1 GCA_030775485.1 Planctomycetota bacterium
GCTGGTGTACAATCTGGTGCGGGCGGTGATGCTCGATGCGTCGGCGGAACAGGGCGTGCCGCCGGATCGAATCAGCTTCGCCGACGCCCTGGCGGCGGTTCGCTGCTCGCGATGCGGGCAAGCGTTGTCAGCGTTGCTGGTCAACCCGATTCGCCGCAATCGACTGGAACCCCGGGCAGTCAAACGCCGTCCCAAGGAATATGACCGACTCAACCGCCCGCGCCAGGAAATGCGAAACGCCCTGAAAATAGTGACAAAACCGCTTAACTAAATGGCATTAATTCGCGTCCCCTTAGATTTAACCTGGGCGTCAAAAACCGAGCAGCACAACTTCGGACCTTCGCCGCAAACCCCGTCAAGGCCCTACAAGCCATCCATCGTAAAATAACTGAGAACTGGCCCTGAGGCATCGGCGTCCATCGCTGTTCCCGACCGGGATTAAAGCTATATTAATCCACCGCCGAGGCCTTCCTGCGTCGGCATTCGGGCAAAATGATCCGGCGGAGGAGAATCGATGGTCGTCTCGCTCATCAGAAAAATTGTCCCGGCACGCTGGCGGCCCGTCGGATATTTATATCGCAAGACATTCGTCGCCAGCGGCGGCAGGGTGGTCACCGGTCCGTTTGCCGGCCTCAAATACATCAACAATTCTTATGGCAGCTGCTACGTCCCCAAATTGCTGGGGATTTATGAACGCGAGCTCCACGCCGAAGTGGAAGAGGCTTGCGCTGCAAAGCCCGCGCTCATCGTCGATATCGGCGCTGCCGAGGGATACTACGCCGTCGGCCTGGCCCGGCGTCTTCCCAATGCCCGCGTTCTCGCCTTTGAGATGTCCGATGAGGGCCGTAGCCAAATTATGGAAATGGTGAAGATCAACGATTGCCAGAATCGAATCGAAATTCGGGGCAAATGCGAAACCGCCGACCTTCAAACCGCCCTGGCAGGCGGGGGGAAGGGCGCGCTCGTCGTTTGCGATTGTGAAGGATACGAAAATATCCTGCTCGATCCCGCAACCGTGCCCGCCCTTAAGCAGGCAATGATGCTGGTGGAGCTGCACGATATTTTCGAGCCCGGCACCGCCGAGCGCATCACCGAGCGCTTCGCGCCCACCCACGATATTCAGCGCATCTGGTCCATCCCGCGCGATCCATCCGAATACCCCTATCGATCCACCTATCTACGTCTTCTCCCGCGCAGATACATGGAATTTTCCGTCAGCGAATGGCGCCCCGCGCCCATGAGCTGGCTATGGATGAAGCCGATGGGAAGCTAGATGATTTTCCCGCCTTCCCGGCGCCCCCATGCCCGTTCGCCCAGACCTTGGTAAATTCCGCCCCAAAAAACAAAATGAACGACGAGTAATAGACCCACAAAAGCACCGCCACCAACGGGGAGCCGTAAAACCTGTAGGTGGCGAATTTAAATTAGAGGCGAAAACCAAATGGGGCGCGAATGTTAATACTTCCGCAACAAATGTCCCCGTCCCCTTTGATTGGCCGTCCCGTTTGATTGGCCCCTTCTCGGGACTTCTGCTTGTGATGATTATTCATACGTCCATGGCTATCGCTTTGTGGGTGGCATACGCCCGCGCCCTGATTAAATATCAGCTGCATGAGCATTCACCGGCTGTTCCAAGAATATGAAGCCTGGAAACTTCCTGAGAAAATCCACACTGACCGACCACTGACTTAGTTCAGCTACCGGTATTAATCCGCTTCCAGCACAATCGTGTCATACATAATTCCATTCCACCGCGTGCCAGCGGACGTCATGTTGAACCGAACGGTGTTGGCCCCCGTCTTCAGCAGGGAAGCAGGAAATGTGGCGATCTTCAGGCCGTATTTGCCGCTGCGCAGGGCGGAGCGGTAGGTGGAGGCATCATTGGGTGGGGCGAGGGTGATGACATCGGTGCCGTTGACTGATGCAACCACGCGCGAGCCGCCACCGCCGCCGGCGAGGGCGATGGTGAGAAAGGCTTTGGCGGTGTAGGTTTTATCCAGATCGAAATTGACATCCCAGTGGCCGATTTTGCCCTGGGCGTAGTACCAGTCTTCAGCGGAATTGCTTTTGCCGATGGTGTAGGTGAGATCGGCGGGGACCATGCTGATCCACTTGATGTTACGGAGCTGATTGCCGTATTTGAATTCACCGGACATGCGGTCGGCCTTGCCGATCTGCCAGAGGAAGTTTTCGTGATGGGGCGGCGTCCACTCGACCGCGCCGAGGTCCGGGGTGTCGCCCTGAATCTGGACGCCGTCTTTTTCAAGCTGATCGGTGATGGGGCCCTGGTTGGACCAGGCGTAGAGGGCGTAGGTTCCGGGGCGGACATTGGGGAGGGTGAACTTGCCCGAGTCATCGGCCTTGACGTAATAGATGAAATCGCCGCCCTGGGTGTAAACATCGCCACCGGGACGAGCCAGGACCACCTCCGCCAGGCCGGCGGAACGGCCGTCCGTCACCTTCAACTGGCCGGTGACTGTCGTGCGCCGGAGTGGATAAAGCGGCTCATCCACCCATTGATAGGGCCACTTGGTTTGCTCATCAGCGGCCCGCTGTTTGGCGTCGGCGATGATGGCATCGGGCGTTGCGCCGGTGTTGAAATAGAGGAGCCAGGGGCCGAACATTTTTTGGCCGTTGATTCCTGGGGCGGGCCCCCCGCCGCCGTAGTGGCCGCCGCCGAGGTAATTCAGAATGAGGGCGTCCTGGTGAACGACCAGTTCCTGCCGGAGGGGGCCGCCGGCGTAATAATCCTTGCCCACGGGCATGAAGAAGATGCCGAAGCCGTGGCCGTAATGGCCCCACATGGCGCTTTCGGAGTAGTAGGCGGAGTAATCATATTTCTGATAAATCGTTCCATCGGGCAGCTTCCAGGTTTCATCCTGCAGTTTGGGGAGCTTCTGGAG
Source organism: Planctomycetota bacterium (assembly GCA_030775485.1). Lineage (GTDB taxonomy): Bacteria > Planctomycetota > Phycisphaerae > Tepidisphaerales > Tepidisphaeraceae > JALYJB01. The sequence continues at coordinate 2,904 of JALYJB010000036.1, forward strand.
GTCGGCGTACTTTAGTTGCTGGCCGGTACGCTCGGCGCAGTAGGCGTAATCCAGAATATCACGATCGAACCGGTACATGGTGCGCGTTTCACCCCCGCCCCGGCTGCCCGGTTTGGTCTTGACGATTACATAGCCGTAAACGCCGCTGAGGCCCTTGCACAGAATAAAATGGTGCTCGAAATAAATGGGGCTGGTGTTGTCGATGACGGCAAAGTGTGCCATCTCGGGCGTGTTTTTGATGATGCGAACGATGCCGACGATGAGATGCCCGCGGCCGGCGCCGGAATCAAGATAGAACGTGCGGTCGCGATCGACATCGCGCGAGACAAGCCCGTGAAGATTGTGGGCCAGCTCTGTCCCATCCTTGAGGACGGACGTCGCGCTGAAATCCCCCACCGTGTCCCTGCCGAAGGTTATTGACAGCAAGCTGTTGGAAATAACCAGGCTTTGAACATCACTTTTTTTGTAATCCCCCGGAACGGCCGGCTGGCCGTTCATGACAAGCGAAACCTCCGCATCCGCCGCCCGCGCGGCCGGCGCTAAAGCCAGCAGCAGCGCCAGCCCGCAAAGAATTTTGCCGGCTGGTTTCCGGTGATCGCCAGTTTTGCGCATCGTTGGTTTCTCCGTGTAGCTTGTTGTACACACGAGATTGCGGCGGGTTTAGAAGGCATCAAACGCTTTGTGCCAATTTCGAATTAAGATTTCTTCCGTTCGACGCTCGCCTTGTGGGCTGGTTCAATATATTCGATTCGCGCTGAGCGCGAATGAGGGTTACCGACATCCACCCACGTTAGAAATTTGGCGCTTTGCAACTCATCGAGTAACTGGCGAATCCGCGAGTTATAGCTGCAAAAAATCTGACATTCGGCAAATTGCTTGTGGGTGGAAACCAGCAATGACCAAAGTTGCGCGCTACTTCCGTCAAACAGATCGATTTCAAACGCATTAATTGCTCTGTTGTAGAAGCCGAGCAACGGCGGTGTACCAGTCCACCACCACTCGTCGCCGCGGTGCGTTTTCCAATGAGGTTCGCGAGATACCATAGCAATGCACCGGAAGGGACTTGAACCCATGACCTGCGGATTAAGCAATCCGCTGCTCTGTCGGACTGAGCTACTGATGCGAATTCACGAGCGGATTTTATCCTTTTAAGGCGAGCACCAGCCACAAAATGAATAACTTTTTCAGCGGGGAGTTTCCCACCGCCAGTTAAGAATTTCCGGCATATCTTGACCATGCTGGCGGATATATCGCGAATGTTCCATGAGCTTGTCGCGAAGCTCCTGCTTCAGATAGGCGGCCCGGTCCCCCAATTGCGGGAGGCGGTTGATCACATCCTGGGCGAGGTGGAAGCGATCCAGATCATTCAGCACCGCCATATCGAACGGCGTGGTGATGGTGCCCTCTTCCTTGTAGCCGCGAACGTGCAGGTTTCGGTGATTGGCGCGGCGGTAGGTGAGCCGGTGGATGAGCCAGGGGTAGCCGTGATAGGCGAAGATGATGGGTTTGTCGGTGGTGAAGAGCACATCAAATTCGTTGTCGGTTAATCCGTGTGGATGTTCGCTGGCTGGTTGAAGCTTCATGAGATCGACGACGTTGATCATCCGAATTTTCAGCTCGGGAAGGTCCTTTCGAAGGATGGAGATGGCAGCGAGTATTTCGAGGGTCGGCACATCACCGCAGGCAACCATGACGACATCGGGATGAAACCCTTTGTCGTTGCTGGCCCATTCCCAAATGCCCAGCCCGGCGGTGCAGTGGCGGACCGCGCTATCGATATCCAGGAACTGCGGGGCGGGATGCTTGCCTGCTACCACCACGTTTACATAGTGGCGGCTGCGGAAACAGTGATCCATGACGCTGAGCAGGCAGTTGGCATCAGGCGGGAGATAGACACGGACGATTTCAGCTTTCTTGTTCACCACGTGATCGATGAAGCCGGGGTCCTGGTGGGTGAAGCCGTTGTGGTCCTGCCGCCAGACGTGGCTGGCCAGAAGGTAGTTCAATGAAGCGATATGCCGCCGCCAGGGAAGGCCCAGGGTGACCTTCAACCACTTGGCATGCTGGTTGAACATGGAATCGATGATGTGGGTGAAGGCCTCATAGGTATTGAACAATCCGTGGCGGCCGGTCAGGAGATAGCCTTCGAGCCACCCCTGGCATTGGTGTTCGCTGAGCACTTCCATGACGCGGCCCTGGGGGGCGAGGAACTCATCGTTGCTGACGGTAGCGGCATCCCACTGGCGCTGGGTGGCCTGGAAGACCGCGCCCAGGCGATTGGAAAGGGTTTCATCGGGGCCGAAGATGCGGAAGTTGCGCTGATCTTCGTTGAGCCGGATGATATCGCGAAGGAACCCGCCCAGGACGGAGGTGTCTTCAGCATCAACGCTGCCCGGCGATGGGACTTTGACGGCATAGCCGGTGAAATCCGGGAGCCGAAGATCATGCAAAAGCAGCCCGCCGTTGGCATGGGGATTGGCGCCCATGCGGCGGTTTCCCACGGGGGCCAATTCCGCGAGCTCGGGCTGGAAATGTCCGGCGGCGTCGAACAATTCCTCGGGGCGGTACTCCCTCATCCATGATTCCAGCATCTTCAGATGGGCGGGGTTGTGCGCGGGTTCGCTGAGTGGAACCTGATGGGCGCGGAATGTTCCCTCGACGGGCTTGCCATCCACCACCTTGGGGCCTGTCCAGCCCTTGGGGCTGACCAGCACAATCATGGGCCAGGTGGGCCGGGTGGCGTTGTTATTGTCGCGGGCATCTTTTTGAATGCGTTTTATTTCCGGGATGACGCGGTCCAGCGTGGCCGCCATCTGCTGGTGCATCTTTTCGGGTTCATGGCCTTCGACGAAATAGGGCGCCCAGCCGTAGCCGCGAAGTAATTGCTCCAGTTCCTCGCGCGGGATGCGGGCCAGGATGGTTGGGTTGGCGATTTTGTAGCCGTTGAGATGCAGGAAGGGCAGGACCGCGCCATCGGTAGCTGGATCTAGAAACTTGTTGGAGTGCCATGCTGTCGCCAGCGGGCCGGTCTCGGCCTCGCCATCCCCCACCACGCAGGCGACCAGCAGATCAGGGTTATCGAAAGCCGCGCCGAAGGCATGGCTCAGGGAATATCCAAGCTCGCCGCCCTCATGAATCGAGCCGGGGGTTTCCGGGGCTACGTGGCTGGGGATTCCACCTGGGAATGAGAATTGCTTGAAGAGCTTTTTGATTCCGTCTTCATCGCGCGTGATGGAGGAATAAATTTCGGTGTAAGTTCCTTCCAGATAGACATTGGCCAGCAACGCCGGGCCGCCGTGGCCGGGGCCGGAGATGTAAATCATGTTCAGGTCGTACTGCTTGATGGCCCGATTCAAATGCACATAAATGAAGTTCTGGCCCGGCGTGGTGCCCCAGTGGCCCAGCAACCGTGGCTTGATGTGCTTCAATTCCAGCGGCTCGCGCAGCAGCGGATTATCAAGGAGATAGATCTGCCCGACAGCCAGATAATTGGCCGCTCGCCAATAGGCGTCGATCTTCTTCAAAAGCTCTGGTGAAAGCGAAGCCGGGGACGGCTCGGATGGCGACGACGGAGGATTCGGAATCGATTCAGACATTATTGACGGCCTTTCAGGCTCGGTTCTTTCGTGCTTCTACGCGCGGTCCAGCATGATGCGACAGGCTTCGCGGGCGATCATCGCTTCCTCATCGGTGGCGATGACCCGGATCACCACGCGGCCGGCATCGGTGGAAATGACCGGCTCATTGGCGTTGTTCTGCGCGGGGTGGATGCAGACATCCAGAAATTCCAGGCCCCGGCAGATGCGCTCGCGCACCGGGGCTGCGTGCTCGCCGATGCCGCCGGAAAATACCAGTGTATCCAATCCGCCCAGCGCCGCGGCGAAAGCGCCAATCCATTTGCGGGCTTGATAGCAGAAGACTGCCACCGCCTGCGCGCATTTAATATCGTCTTGTTCACATGCTAGCAGATCCCGCATATCCGAGCTGGAATCGGAAAGGCCCAGCAGGCCTGATTGCCGGGTGGTCAGGTCTTCAAGTTGCTCGGGCGTCAGACCATCGGTCCGGGCGAGATAGACGAGAAGCCCGGGATCAAGATCACCCGTGCGCGTGCCCATGACAAGCCCGCCGGTGGGCGTGAACCCCATGGAAGTATCGATGCAGCGGCCACCGATCACAGCAGCCAGGCTGGCTCCGTTTCCAAGATGCGCGAGAATGACGCGGCCATCGGCAGCGGCTTCACCCGCGACGCGCTTTAATTCTTCCAGCAGGTAGGAATACGACAACCCATGAAACCCATAGCGGCGTACGCCCCGCGCTTCGTACTTCCGGGGGACTGGAAGCAGCCGGGCGACATCGGGGAGATCATGATGGAAGGCGGTATCGAAACACGCGATTTGCGGCGTGCCGGGTAGTTGTTGCTCGACGGTCTCGATTAACGCGATTTCGCCCGGAAGATGGTTGGGTACGAACGGCGCGAAGCGCTTCAGCTCGGCCAATAGTTCCGGCGTGATTCTTTGTGGAGCGCTGTAGTTTGGGCCGCCGTGGACGATGCGATGCCCTATCGCAGCGGGGTTTTTGGCGCCAAGCCGCGATCTGAGCGCCTGAACGATTTCCTTCACCGCGTTAGCCGGGTCGGAAGCTTTGATGGGGCTTGATGCGTGCTGCCCCTCGGTGTCTGTCAGGGTTAATTGCGGCTGCGACGACCCCATTCGATCGACGAGTCCGGAAAGCAGCCGGTGCGGCTCCGGTGTCAATCCGTAGGCAGCGAACTTTATGCTGGACGAGCCGCCGTTAATTGTCAGCAGCCATCGACTCGAATCATCCGGCGTCATCATTGCCACCACCAACACCTAAACGGGCAGCGGGTTCCGATGATGATCCTAACCGGGTTTGCGATACAACCCTATTCCCCACTCCCCTTACGACGAACCGAAAAAGTTCGAATCGTCAAATCAGTGCGTATCAGCTGTTGCTGGCTCCAAATGCGACAAATGATGCGCAGCATGAATCAGCGATAATTTCCGCGCGTCTTCGTTGCTGAGCGGTCCGAAAAGCGGATGCGGCGGATATGGCCCGGCGAACGTTTTGTACCGTTCGAGCGATGCCAGATACGAATCGATATCCGCTTCGTTGCAGGAGGGGCAGGGAACGATTCGCGGCGGAGCCTGAATCGGCATTGGAAGCCGCCCGGTGGCCAGGATCAGCTTTAGCACTTGCAGCACCTCGGGAGAGGGAGTAATCGCCGGCGGAAATGGCCCCGGCCCCATGAAGTAAGTCAGCGTGGCGTTCAGATGCCAGGCAATCTGCGGCAGCGACCAGTTGCCACTGGCGGTATATCCCTCGCGCAATGCCTTCACTTCTTGAATGATCTCATCGACGCTGTTGAATTGAAGCGGCCGTTTGATCGTGTCGTTCATGGTGACATTCTATCGAATGTCATTGTGGTTGCTAAACTCGTCGCGCGTCCCCGGTTCGCACCCCAAACCAACTCCTAATTCTTGCTTGTCGGCCCGAACATCCTGCTGATCCGCGATTCGTGAGTCCATTTTTCCGGGGCTGCATCCATCAGCCAGGCGGCCCTGTTCTTGTGCCGGCTGACAAACTTTTCCCGCCACCATCGGCGAACGGTGGCCACTGACCAGGCTGCTACCAGAATTCCCAGGGGCCATGCCCCTTGCAGGAAGGCGTAGACCGCGAGTGCGCCCAGGCTGACGCCCAAACCCATGACGAACGATTTGGATTCCCGTTCGTAACCCCAGCAGACCAGCGCGACGATCGACATGAAAAATCCGAACAACATCAATCCATCAAGCGGCGGCGCGGGCACAGTTGGCGCAGCGCTTGCCCCTCGATGCAGCGCCATCACTGCCGCCATCCCAACCGAGCTCACCACTGCAACCACCGCCATAGAGCATCACCCTGTCCGCGAAAACGCGATCACAATGTGTAAATGTGTGCGAAAGCAATGCCATCAAGATGCCAATCCGCTTTTGGCGCGTTGAGGCGTATCGGCGGTTCCAAAAAGGCTAAATGATCGTGCAATATTGCAACAATCCCGCTCGAAAAACTTTGCATAATTGCAAGGTGGGTCGGCTTGGCAAGGGAACTATCTCCCGGGGTTATCGGTCTGGCGAGCGCGGATGGCAGTTGCGGCATAGTCGACAAAACCCGCGCGTTGCGGGGATTCGGTTAAGTCAATCAACGGCAGCCCGATATCAATGATTGGAAGATATCCTGTGATAGAGGAGATGATCCCTGATGTCTGATTGGCTGTCCAAAATAAAGTCTACATTCCGATCGCACTGCGTTGCCCGCGGGGAGAAATTCATTGCCGGGCTTGGTGTTGCTGCCGCCGCCATTCTTATCGGCGCCATGGGCGCCAACGGGTGGTGGGTACTGAACATGCAGAAGGAGTCGGCAACAACCCAGCAGGTTGAAAAAGTTCGCACCATCGGGGTTGTTCTTTCCCGCAGCGCCGAGGTCATGCTGGCCGACGATCAGCTGACTTCGCTTCGCCAGCTCGTGATCAATTCAGCACGGGACTTCCATCTGAATCGATGCCGCATTCTTATCGGTCCAGACCAGATCATCGCCGATGCCAATCCCACAAAAATCAACATGCCCACGTTGCCCGCGAAATGGAATTCCGGCCCCCTTGATGCCGGCCAGATGGAACGCGCCGCCGGCGATGATCAAAGCATCCAATTGCGATTTCCCCTGGATATTCATCAGCGTGGAATTGCGTTTCTGGAAATCGGCGGCATCAGCTCAGATCCCTGGGCGGCGGTATGGCGGACCCAAACCGGAATTAATCTGATTGGCGCTGCTGGGCTGGCGATTCTGCTAATCGCCTATCGCCGCCATCGTGGGTCAATGGTTGCCCAGGAAGCAGTAGATGACGCGCTCTCGAGCTTCAGCGTCAGCCCCGAAGACACCGCGTCGCTAACACTGGATGCCACCCTTGGGCCACTGGCGGTGAACTGGAACAAGCTGCTGGCAAGCATGGACGACCTGCGACGCCAAAACGCGATGGCGCGCGCCAACAGCACCGGCGGACGCCGAGCGAATGTAACGGGGCTGGAATCGGCGTGCGATGCCATGTCGCAGGGGTTGCTTTTGGTTGACGAGCGGATGCGGATTCGGTTCGCCAATGGCGCTGCCAGCGTTTTCCTGAAAGCCAAACGGGAAAGTCTGGTGGGGGCGGCCATTGAAGAATTAATTGCCGAGGAAAGACTACGGCAGGCGATTCGGGCAATTGCCTGCGATAAATCGCGCCGGCCCATGACCCTGGAAATCGAGCGCCCCAGCGACGCCGGCGGCGGTGTGCTTCGGTTCAGTGTTCGCCCCGTGCGAAAGGGAGATCCGCAGGCCGCCACCATCATCATTGAGGACGTTACCCAGCAGCGCACCGCCGAGCGGGCGCGCAACTCGTTCATCACCCAGGTAACCCACGAACTGCGCACCCCGCTTACAAACATCCGCCTTTATGCCGAGACCGCCATCGAGCAGCGCGATGCGGACCCAAAGGCTTACTCAAATTGCCTCAACGTTATTAATCAGGAATCGCGCCGGCTTGAAAGAATTGTTGGAGAAATGCTTTCGGTGGCGGAAATGGAAGCTGGGGCCTGCACCATTCGCAAGGATGATGTGCACATCGACATTCTGTTTAATGAGCTGACCGCCGATTACAAAGCACAGGCGGCTGAACACAACATTCAGCTTGAATTCGTATTGCCGCCCAAACTGCCCGTGGTGCAGGCCGATCGCGACAAGATCGCAATCGCCCTTCACAACCTGCTGGGCAACGCGCTGAAATACACCCCCGACGGCGGCAAGGTCACTGTCATCGCTGATGTTCGGGACGGAAACATAACGGTGGATGTTGCCGACAGCGGCATCGGCATCGCCCCCGATGAATTGGAAAGCATCTTCGATCGATTTACCCGCTCGAAGGACCCGCGGGTCGGGAAAGTCGTGGGCACCGGGCTGGGGCTTACCCTCGCCCGCGAGGTGATGCGCCTGCACGGCGGCGATGTCACCGTTCAATCGGAACTGAATCGCGGCAGCACATTCACCGCCATCCTGCCGGTTTCGGCGGAGGCGGCATAGACATTCGGGAGCCCGCGTAAGCATTATGAAGCTTCACCAGCAACAACACGGGGCGGTCTCTCTGCTCAGGCCCGACGGGCCGCTGGTGGAAGCTGAGGTTCCGGAATTCGCGCGGGTTCTTCGCGGCCTGATCGTCGGAAAGATGGGTCGCGTCGTTGTTGATCTGTCCGGGGTGCCTTTTGTCGACAGCGCCAGCCTGGAAGCCCTGCTGGACATCACCGACGAACTGGGCGAGGGCGGGCAATGCCTCAAGCTATGCGCTGTGAACAAGGTGGTCCGGCAGGTTTTGGAATTGACGGAAATTGATTCGCACTTTGATCTTTACGAAGACATGAACTCAGCCGTGAGAAGCTTCCTGTGACACCAATCCCCGGCAAAATTCGGATCGGTGACGTGCTGGTCCAGAAGGGCGTCATCACCGGCGATCAGCTTTCACGCGCGCTGGTCGAACAGAAGGCCACCGGCCGAATGCTCGGCGAGATGCTCGTCGAGCAGGGGGTCATCAGCAGCGCCACCCTGGTGCAGGTGCTTGCCCAAAGCCTGGGCGTCCCCGGAATTTACCTGCGCCACGGGTTAATCGATCCGGCCCTGATGAAGCTCATTGGTGAGGAAGAAGCCGATCGCCTGGCTGTCATACCGTTGTTTAAAGTTCGCGGTGAACTGACCGTCGCGATGGCCGAGCCCCAGTCCTTGCCGCTCATCGATCGCCTGAAGCAGTTGACCGGATGCAAAATTCGTCCGGTGCTGGCGATGGACAGCAACATCCGCGAGTTCGTCAAGAAGTACGCCGGCGGCGAGGTCAACGTCGATGCATTTTTATCTTCGCTGGCCGAGTCTGATGTTGAGGTCGTCGAGCGCGAAGCGGTCGATGAAGGCCCCGTCACCGATCTGGACAAGATGGTGGCGGGCAGCCCGATCATTAACCTGGTCAATGTTGCCCTGATGACCGCCGTGCGCGACCGCGCCAGTGATATTCACATCGAGCCGGAAAAGAAGGGAACGCGCGTTCGCTACAGAATCGACGGCGTCCTGCGCGACATGATGAAACCGCCGGCCGGCATGCACGGATCAATCGTCTCCCGCGTAAAAGTCATCGGGAAAATGGATATCGCCGAAAAGCGCCTGCCCCAGGAAGGCCGCGTTCGCATCGTGGCGGAGGGAAGGGAAATCGATCTGCGCGTTTCCAGCATGCCCACCCTGCTGGGCGAGAAACTGGTGCTGCGTATTCTGGACAAAGCCAACCTCCGCGTGCGAATGGAAGACCTGGGTTTTCGCGCGGATACCATGGCGGCTTTCCAGCGCATGCTTCGTCAGCCTCACGGGCTGATTCTCGTAACCGGCCCCACCGGCAGCGGCAAGACAACCACGCTCTATTCCGCGCTGGATTTGCTGCGCAGTCCCGAACTGAACATCGTGACAATTGAAGATCCCGTGGAATATCAGCTCGATCTGATCAACCAGATTCACGTTCACGAGGCGATCGGCATGGATTTCCCCCGGGCGCTGCGAAGCATTTTGCGCCAGGACCCCGATGTCATCATGATCGGCGAAATCCGCGACAGCGAAACGGCGCGCGTTGCCGTGCAGGCCGCGCTCACGGGACATGTCGTGCTGGCGACACTTCACACCAATGATGCGCCGGGCGCGGTGGCCCGCCTGGTGGATATGGGGGTCGAACCCTACCTGGTTTCCAGCGCCATCAATGGTGTGGTCGCTCAGCGGCTCGCTCGAACCGTCTGCCCCGCCTGCGCCACGAAGTATTACCCCGATGACGAAACCCTGGCCAGCGCCGGCCTGCTGAATAAAGCGCGCCGCGCGTTTCGCAAGGGTACTGGTTGTCCCAAGTGCCACGACAGCGGATGCCACGGCCGCATCGGCATCTATGAGGTCATGGAAGTCGACCCGCCAATGCGCCGGATGATTCATCGCGGCGCGGGGTCTCATGAACTTCGCGAGCAAATGCGCAAAAATGGGGGGCTCTCCCTCAGGGATGAAGGAATTCTCCTGTCGCTGGACGGCAAATGCAGCCTTGAGGAGGCGCTGGGCGTAACGCATTGCGAAGACAGCCCGCCGGCTGCCACGAGGGAGGTGGCGGCGTGAAGCTGAGTTTCAAGGCATTCGATAAATCAGGAGCCGCCGTGCCGGGATGCATCGAGGCGCGGGATGTCAGCGAGGCCAAGGACCTCCTCCGCCGCCAGGGCCTCTACGTTTTGAGCATCATCCCTTCTGAAGACGATCTTCCCGGGAAAACCCGTGAACGAAGCCCGACATTCGGCCAGGGCCGCAAGCTCAAGAACGTTGCTCTGTTCACCCGCCAGTTGTTCGTGCTGATTTCCACCGGCACTCCGCTGGTCGAAGCGCTTGCGGCGCTTGAGCGGCAAACCAGGGATCCGCATTGGCGGCGCATCGTGGGCTCCGTGCGAAACAGGGTGGAGGAAGGAGCATCGCTTTCGACGGCAATGTCCCACCACCCCGATCAGTTCAACGCCATCTGCCGCGGGTTGGTGGCCGCAGGTGAATCGGGCGGAAATCTGGATGCGATGCTGGATCGGCTCGCGATACTTTGCCGCAAGCAGGTGCATATTCGCAGCGCGGTCATCGGGGCGATGGTTTATCCCTGCCTTCTGGTGGTCGTGGCGCTGGTTGTGCTGACGACGCTGCTCACGTTTGTCTTGCCGCGCTTCACCATGCTCTTTAAGACACTCGATACCGCCCTGCCCCCCACCACGCAGATGCTGATGGTCATGAGCGATTTTCTTCGCGGTTATTGGTGGGCGATTATCCCAACCCTGATGGGGTCGGCGTTCCTCGGCTGGGCGTGGATCAAAACTGAATCCGGCCGCCGCTCGTTCGCGACCCTGGCGCTGCGGCTGCCGCGGCTTGGGGCCTTAACGCGCAATTTCGCCACGGCACAAATCACGCGCCTCCTGGGCATCCTGCTGCAGGGTCGCGTTCCGCTGGTGGACGCGCTTCAGCTCACGCAGGAATCCACGGCCAACCACCATTACATCCAGTTGCTCCAAAACGCGCGCGACGCCGTCACGCGCGGCGAAACCCTTGCCTCGGCTTTTGCTAAAACGGATCTGGTTAATTCCTCGGTTTGCGAAGCCATGCGCAGCGGCGACAAAAGCGGCCAGCTTGGCCCCCTGCTTAACACGATCGCCGACTATCTCGATGAGGAAAACGAAGTCACCCTGCGGTCGCTGACCAGTATTTTAGAGCCGCTGATTCTTATCGTCCTGGGTGTATTGGTCGGGTTTGTGGCGCTCAGCCTGTTCTTGCCGCTGTTTGATCTGACAGCCGCCACCCGGGGAGGAAACTAATGCGTTTACCTTTTGCCCGATCGCTCTCGCCCATCGGCCTGGATCTTGGCGCGCACACCATCAAGGCGGTGCAGTTCGAAAACAAAAGCCACGCGGCGCGTCTGGTTGCAAGCTGCTGCTTGCCGCGCAAATCGCCGGGCTCGCCGGTTGATCGGGACGAGCTGTCGCGCCTCGCCGCCGGCCTGGCTCGACAGGGATTCATCGGCGGCGAAGTTGTTCTCGCCATGCCGGCAAGCAAAACCCTCACCAGCGTGCTGGAACTTCCGGCGCGTTCCAGCGAACTGCCCATGGATGAAATTGCCTGCGCGGAGTTCTGCCGCATTCACAAGACCGAGCCGCACGCCATCACCATGGCTTACTGGGATTTACCGCATTCCACGCGGGCGAGCCGCAGCACTTTCGCGATGTCCGCGGGCTGGCTCTCCAGTGAAGCCGAGCAATTCCTGGACATGGTTCAGGACGCGGGCCTGACGGTAGTTGCGGTCGATGTTAACTCGTCGGCAACCGCCCGGACGGCTGGCCCATCCAGCCCTGGGAACATGGACATGACGGGCATTCTCGATTTGGGCTGGACCAGCGCGGTGGCCTCGATCGTCAGGTCGGGCACGCTGATTTACGAACGCCGCATTCCCGAGGCGGGGCTTATTCATCTCGTGAATTCGTTCCTGACCGATGCCTCGATCGATCGTCGCGATGCTCAATATCTCATCGAACAGGTGGGCATGAAGGATTCTCCCCAGCCTCAAAGCGGCGACGCGGACATCGACGCCGACTGCCGAGCCAAGATCTCCGCCCACTGCGTTAAAATGGATGACGAGATCCGTCAGGCGCTCAGTTATGCCTGCCATCAATATCCCGACGACCAGGCGCCGGGTCTCTTGCTCGCTGGCGGCGGCGCCTGCATTCCCGAGCTCGCGCCGTTTCTACAGAAGCAATTGAGAATGCAGGTTCGCGTCGCCGATCCACTGGCGGCAATGTCGTGCGCGCCTGAACAAAAGGGCAAAGTGAACGCTTCGATGCTGACCGCCATCGGCCTGGCCCGCTTCGGTTGCGAAATGCTGGCAACGCACTCTGGTTCGCGGCAACAGGTGACGGCATGAACAACACAAATCTCATTCCCGTCTCGCGCCGTCAGGCCCGCGATCAGCGGCGCCGGATCGTGCATTGGGTGACAATTTGCGGAATTTACTCAGTGCTCCTGCTGGCGGCATCCGCTTGCACTTATTTTGTCTGGGGAGCGGCTTCGGTTGATGCTGCCGTGGTGGCCAATGTCAGAAGCGAAATTTCGCATGCCAATGCCACCAAGGCGGCCTTACGGGCTCAGTCGCGCGATGCCCAGCACGCCATGCAATCCATCCAGGAAATCTCCGAGCAGCCGGATTGGAGCATCCTCCTGGCAGCCATCGGTGATCGCTGCGGCAAGGAAGTGTTCCTCTCAGCTTGTGATCTGTCCGGCCGCGCCAAAGCCGGTCCCGATGCCTTAGCGCCCGGGGCAACAAACAGCGCCGGGCCAACTGACGCGACCACTGTTTCAGCCCATAACATCACTTTGCATCTGTCAGGTTTTGGCCGAAGCCAGGAAGCCATCTCGTCGTTCGTCCTGCGGCTTCAGGAGCTTCCAATTTTTGAACGGGTAAAGTTGCTGCAAACCGGCAGGCAACAATACAACGGCGCGGAAGCCTTCGCCTTTTCAGTGGATTGCGCCATGGGCGTTTCAACCGGGGTGCCGCATGACCAATAACAATCGTCCCAAATTGTCGTCGGTCGATGCCGCAGGCCTGGGCGCCGCCCTGTTGCTAACGATGATCTATGTCCTTGGAGTGGCCTCCCCCTTATGGGTCCACCACGGGCAGGTGGCCATTCAGAATAACGAGCTGGCTGTTCAAAAGGACAAGGCCCGTCAGTTGACTCTGGAAGTGCGGGCGCTCAATGCTGAATTGGCGACCGTCCATCTAGCCGTCGCCAAAAGCCCGCTGAAGCTTGAATCCGAGGATCAACTCAACAATCGCCTTGCTGGAATCACCGCCCTTTCCAAAAAATGTGGATTGGATATTCAGGAGATTGTGCCGGGCTCGTCAATTGTGGGGCAGCGTTATAACACCGTCTCCATTCATATGACCGGCCACGGAAATTATCGGGCCTGCGTGTCGTTCTTGCACCAGCTCCATCAACATTATCTGGATACATCGATTCGCGGCTTTCGATTGAGCGGCGATCCCAGGGATTCGGCCGCCCCACTTTCCATCGAGTTCGATGTGCTTTGGTTCGCCAGGCCCGCGAGCGTGGCCCAGACAGAATAGAAAATTTGATTGGATTGCGGTTGACTCAGGCGGATTTATATCGTCTGTTCAACTTGCCATGAAAATCACTAAGAAACACAAGGCGTACGCGGTTGTCCTGGGACTTGGCTTTGCGGTTCTGGGGCTGGATCGGGGTTTTGCCACCCCGCAATCGGCTGAAGCGGCCCCCGTGGTCGCGGAGGCGGTTGCCTCGCGCATTGTCGCCGATTCGGCGACGAACGTCCCAGCCGTCCCCGCGAAGTCAACCATCGCGGCGCGCCTCCAGGACATGGCAGTGGTCGATAACATCGACGTTGACACCGTGGCCAATGCGTTTTCTCCTTCTCAGGCGTGGATCGCGGCCAAGCCGGTTGATGTGGAGCGAACCGCTGCTGTGGCCCAGGAATTCGCCAGGTCGCATACGGTTTCAGCCGTCATGCAATCCAACAAGGGGGGCCGGGCCATTATTGATGGCCGGCTCCTGCGGGTCGGTCAAGTTGTCGATGGCATAACGATTCTCTCCATCGGCCGAAATTCGGTCCTCTTCGGAAATGAAAGCGGCCAATTTGACCTGCGGATGACCACCCCCCTCTCCTCAGCAGATATACAGGCGAATTAATCCGATGCGGTTTTCTCAAAGACAGTAAAGTAACCCCCTCCCCCTGACGATTAAACGGGCATAGTAAGATATATCGCGTATCCCAGTCGGGAGGGTCTTGTCATGAAGAACAAAATGCATCAAAAGAACGGGTTTAGTCTGATCGAGTTGGTGGTCGTGGTCGTGATCATCGCGATCATCGGCGCTATCGCGATTCCGCGAATGAGTCGTGGCGCCGCGGGCGCCAATGATTCTGCCGTCATCCAGGATCTTTCGACCATGCGCGCTGCCATCGACCTCTTCACGCAAGAGCACGGCGGTGTCTATCCAAGCACCACACCCGCGACCTTCCTGGCGCAAATGACCGGCTACACCGACTCCACGGGCGCCACCGGCACCAAAGATACAACGCATATCTACGGGCCCTATTTGAAGGGAATCCCATCGCTGCCCGTCGGCACCAACAAGGGCTCCAACCTCGTCACCGGCACCGGCCCCGCGGGAACGGGCGCCTTCGGCTGGTACTATGACGGCTCTACCGTGTGGGCCAACGACCCCGCCTCTGATACCGACGTTAAGAACATTGCGTACAACACCTACTAAGCCACCGGTTCGGGAATTTTAATCCGCGGCTATCGCTCGATCCGGCAAAAGCTTGATCGAGCGATTTCCTTTAACGGGCCGTATCGAAATTACATGGGCCGTCCATGGCTGCCAATATCAAACAGATCGATCGCGGGCGGCGCGGTTATTCGCTGATTGAACTGCTGATGGTCCTGGCGATCATGGCGCTCTTTGGCGCGATCGCCGCGCCGCGATTCGCCAACTCCGCCGCGCTTTATCGCGGCCAGGCCGCCGCCCAGCGGATAGCCGCCGACATCGCCCTCGCCCAGCGCCTGGCCAAGACCACCAGCGCCGGGCAAACCATCAACTACTCCGTTGCCGCCAACTCATACGCCCTTGCGGGCGTGGTGGGATTGACCGGCGCCGCCTCCGGGTACAACCTGAATCTCGCTTCGGACCCTTATCAGGCCACTCTGATTTCCGTGACGATTGGCGGCGGGACCAGCATCACCTTTGATCGATACGGCCAGCCCAGCGCGGGGGGTTCCATTGTTGTTCAATCGGGGAACTCACAGCGAACTGTAACGATCGATCCAACATCCGGAGCAACGACCATCCAATGAGCCGTGATCGTTCCATCTCTCGGTTTACTCCAGCGAAACGATTGCCCAGGGGTTTTACGCTGATCGAAATGATCACCAGCATGATCATCATGGTCGTGCTGTTGCTTGCCTGTGGATCGGTTGTTTCGCTGGCAACTTACAGCGTGAGCCACGGCGCCGCGCGGGCCACGGCGCAGAATCAAACCGGCGACGCGGCCTCTCAGCTGACCGATGATCTCAATGTCGCCATGAATTTCACCGAGCGAACCGCGACTTCAACAACCTTTACCGTGCCCGACCGATTAAACAGCGGATCCCCGCAAACGGTTCGATATGCCTGGGTCCCAACTGCTGGAAGCCCGCTGACGCGGCAATTCAACGGTGGCTCCGTAGTGCCGATTCTGGCAAATCTTCAATCGCTGAATTTGCAGTATTTGACAAGACTTATGGGGCCGACGCCCCCACCAATCGAGTCAATTCGTTTCCACCACGATACGGTTCTGCTTGGAACGGCGCAGAATTTTAAACTGGATAGGAAACATTGGATCGCCCAATGTTTTGTTCCAACGCTTCCGATCGGTACGACCTCCTGGACACTCACGCGCGTACAATTAATGCTTCAATGCGCTACGATCAGCTCGATGATGCCGGTGCTGGTCGTCATGCCCGATGGCAATAAGCTCCCCAATGGCGCCGTGCTCGCACAAACCAACGCATACTCGACAGCGCTCAGCACAAGCTACGAAATGCTTAGCGTCACTTTCATGGGGCTTGGCAATTTAAGTCCCACTCAGGGCCTTTGCATTGAGGTCCAATACAACAATGGCAGTGGCAGCAATACTGGCACCTTTCTTCAATACGAGTCTGCTTCCGGGAGCATTCTTTCCAATGCCAGCTTTTCAACCACCAGCAATACGGGGGCGTCCTGGTCCAGCAGCGGCCTGACCAGTTGCGCCCTGATGAACGTGTATGGGACGGTTCCCTGAGCGTAACAATGAAACAATTTCCGGTGCGCCAAACCCCTGCGATGCCGCGCGGCTTCACCCTCATTGAGGCGGCCATCTCCATTGCGATCGTTGGTGTGCTCATTGCCGCCAGCGCGGGGACGTTCGGCGCCATTGCCAGGGGCCAGCGCGTGCAATTGGAACGGTGGCAAGGCTATCTCCTTGCCCAGCAACTCATGGCTGAAATTGAACAGACCTATTTCACGGACCCGGCGAGCAGTCCCCCTTCCGGTTCCGCCGGGGGCGGACCGCGAACCAGCTACAACGGCGTCAGCGATTACAACGGATTTGTCGAAAGCCCGCCCACGTTGCGCGATGGAACCATCCTAACCGATTATACCGGCTGGACGCGCAGCGTTGTCGTTGTGAGTGTTGATCCCAGCGCTCCCGCCAAACCGCTATCCAATTCCACGCTCAAAAAAATCGCCGTCACCATCACCAGCCCATCGGGCAAGCAATACTCCCTGATTGGCCTGCGTTCCCAGCTTGGCAATTACGAAACCCAGACCAATCAGCAGATCAACTATGTCACCGGCGTTTCCATCTCGCTGAAGCCCACAACGGGCAACAGTCTCAACACAACCGCTCATCCATTGAATGTTGCAACGAATCAATAAAACTTCATCGGCGCGCCGCGGATCAGCCTATGTGCTGGTGATCGGCATTGCGCTGGTTATAACGGTCCTGGGCATGGCGGGTCTCACGGCATCGCGCGTGCAGAGCCGCATCATTTCCGCCGGCTGCGACTGGGAAGAGGCCGGAACCCTGGCGTTTGCCGCAACCGAGCACGCCCAATCTTACATCAACGCCGCGGCCAAGGCCTCCCCCTCGACCTGGCGAAGCGCCTACATCAGCCGCGCGATTGCCTTCACCCAACCCATGGGCCGCGGCACTTTTAGTTGGGCACTCAAGGATGAAACGGATGGGAATCTCTCGGCAGACTATCTGCGGCCGATTCGCATTTATGGCATCGGCAAGGTCGGCGTCACCACCCGTGTTTACAGCGTTCAGGTAATCCCTGGAGGGTCGCCCCTGGATGTCCTGCGCACGGCGATCCACTCCGGCTCGTCGGTCACCCTCAACGGTATCATCAACGCCGTGAACGGACCAATCTCCAGCAATGCCACGATCTACCTGAACGACACGGTCAATGGAGCGCTTGAGGCCCCCACGGTGAACGGATCCGCCAGCGGCAACTATAGCCAGACCACACCCGCGCCCGTGAAAACCATGCCCTCCTCAACCGTTTATGCCCAGTACCTTGCCAACGCGACATCCATTTCATGGTCAAGCATGCTCAGTTCGGGTCCGCCCGTGTTGCTGACGGCGGCCAACAACCCTTACGGCGCGGCCGATCCCAATGGCTTGTATTCCATCGTGCTGCCCGATGGCGCCGCCGCGACGATTCAAAATGCCCGGATTTGCGGTACGCTTCTTATTTCCGCCTCCAATGCGACGATTACCTTTGGACCCATGCTCTGGGAGCCGGCGCGGCCGGACTATCCCATCCTTATCATCAACGCGACCAACACAACCATCAATTTCGAGGGTTCCACCACTTGGCTGCGCGAAGCTGACATAAATATGAATCTGAACCCACCGGGCACTCCGTTTGAAGGCCTCAGCGACACCGACCAGAATGATGACTTCCCGCCGCAATATCGTGGCCTGATTCACATCATCGGCAGCAGCAATACCATCAACCTCAGCAGTAATGCCTACATCGCCGGCACGCTCATCGCCGACGGTCCCATCGCCACCACCGTTCGCGCTACTCTGATCCAGAACCCAGCCATTCGCGCCAACCCGCCGCTGGGTTACTCCATGGGAGATAAGCTCACCATCGTTCCCTCAAGCTGGCGGTGGGATACGCTGCCCTGAACAATCAGCCAGGCGACCCGCTTCTCCAGTGGCCCGATTCTCCCTTATCAGCCTGACGGCCACCTGCTATACTGGTCGCGTTCGAAGACTCAGACACTTCTAAGAATGACGACGCATGAAAGGCCGTATAATTCTCATTGCCGATGACGAAGCTTATCTCACGCAAATTCTCGCGTTCAATATCGAAAAGACCGGCGCCAGGGTTCTGGTCGCGCGAAACGGCGCCGAGGCCTGCCAGTTGGCCGAGGCCAATCTGCCCGATCTCATCCTTTCAGATTTTCAAATGCCGGTCATGGATGGCCTTAGCGCGTGCAAGCGGCTCAAGCAGACGCCGGCCACTTCCCATATTCCCGTTATTATGCTCACCGCGCGCGGGCACAAAGTGCCGCCCGAGGAGCTGGCGCAAACCAACATTCGTTTTTTGCTTCCCAAGCCCTTCAGCGCCAAGGATTTGATCGTGAAAATCCGCGAAATTCTTTCCCCGGATCAGAAATCCCCCGATATTAAGGAAGGACACAACGCCATCGATGCCAACCCATGAATTCTACGCCTCCCCCAATCCCCGCTTCTTTTGAGGACTTTTCCCGTCGGTCGCTCGAGCTGGGAATCCTCAGCTGGTTTTGCGATTGCCAGGGCAATATTCTCGCCGGGCCGACATCAGCCTCTCCCGCCGCTGCACTGGATCGATCGCCTCTCTTGCGCGAACACA
Organism: Planctomycetota bacterium; assembly: GCA_030775485.1. Lineage (GTDB taxonomy): Bacteria > Planctomycetota > Phycisphaerae > Tepidisphaerales > Tepidisphaeraceae > JALYJB01. Next base: position 21,973 of record JALYJB010000036.1, read on the forward strand.
TTCGAAAAGCCTCATTACAATTGACGGAGCAACCAGCCGCTGCTTCACCCCTGTTTGAAATATTCCCCGGCTTCTTTCTGCTGCCCCAGCACGACCTCGCTGGAACAATTGTTTCGCTCCTGCTCAGCGCTGAGGTCTGGAACCAGCCTCAGTTCGCTTCCATCGTGAAACAGGCGGAATTAGATTTGCCGCGGGCCCGCGCTGATCTTGCCACCATCCTGCCACCGGATCGCGCCGGCGCCGAGCGCCTTGCCAAAGTTCTTGCGCACTATCATGCCGATCTGTGTCAATCGCATGCCCAGGCGCTCACGCTTGACCAATTCAGCAGCCGGCTATCGCAATCATTTGAGGAGATCAGCGCCATGTTCAACATGGCGCACGTTCTGAACACCTTCGACGACCCCGCCAAGGCCGTCGGCCTCGCCTGCGACCAGTTGGCCCATCTGCTCCCCTTCGGCTGGATGGCAATCTGGTTCGGCGACAGCCAGTGGGTCGTCCCGCGCCTTGCCGGCCAGCTCACCCGCCGCGGCGCGCTGCCGTGCCCAGAGGACCAGTTCATCATCCTTGCCCGCGATATTTGCAGCCAGACACAGGCCGCGGATTGGCGGGAAGTGTTTGAGCCGGGCAAGCACCCGCTCGCCTCATTGGTCAACTCCGAAGTCCTCGCCCAGCCCATTTCGCGCGAGGGCCGAACCGTGGGAATTCTCCTGGCCGGCGGAAAACTCGGCAACGATCCGGAAATCTCCAGCGAGGAAATCCAGTATCTTCACGCCAATGCAAATTTCATCGGTGTCTTTCACGACAACATGGCCCGCCTCGCCGAGCAGCGCACCCAGTTCCTGGGCACCCTGCACGCCCTGAGCGCCGCAATTGATGCCAAGGACCGCTACACCTGCGGCCACTCCGAGCGCGTGGCCCTGCTCGCCTTTAAAATGGCGACCGCCCTCAAACTCGACCGCGCCACGATCGAGCAATTCCGAATTGGCGGCATGCTCCATGACATTGGTAAAATCGGTGTTCCCGAATCCGCCCTGCAAAAATGCGGGCGATTGACCGAAGCGGAATTCGCGCAGATCAAACAACACCCGCAGATCGGCTACAACATTCTCAAGGACATTCCCGCCATGGAGCAGTTCCTCCCCGGCGTGTTGCATCACCACGAACGCTGGGACGGCCGTGGATATCCCCATCGTCTTGCCGGCGACCAAATCCCCTTAATCGCCCGCTGCCTGGCGTTTGCCGACACCTTCGATGCCATGAGTTCCTCACGTTCCTACCGGCAGGCCCTCCCGCGCAGCCACGTTCTCACGGAGATCAAGAACTGCGCCGGCTCTCAATTCGATCCAACCCTCGCCGATCTGTTTCTGGCGATGGATTTCGCGGATTTTGACAAGCTCTTATCCGCCAGGATCGGCCAGATTCCAGCCACCACCGCGGCATAAAATTCTCGACGCGCCCTGGCGCCGCTTCACGCCTTTACTTAAATCCCGCGTAGCTTGTCTCGCATTCGTTTGACACGGCCGGTTCACGCGGTTCCCATCCGGCTAGAAGAACCCGCGTCTCCCATGGTGCAAATCCCAACAATGTTCTGGATCGTCGTTCTGGCCCCGGTGTTAATTGCGAGCACCACCGCCCTGTGGCTCGGCCTGCGCGGCCGTCGCATGGGGAGCCATCCCGTCTGCCGCGCCTGCGGGTTCGACCTTCGCGCCCAGCCAGCCGCCAGCCCGCGATGCCCGGAATGCGGCGCGCTTCTGGATTCCCCAAACGCTGTCGTGATCGGAGATCGCCATCGCCGCCCATTCCTGGCCACCGTCGGCGCGACAATTGTCCTGTTATCCTCCGCGTTCGTCGGTCTCAACATCTACGGCCAACTGGCGAATATCGATTCGAACAAATACATGCCGGTATGGTGGCTCACGCGCGAGGCGGATAGTTCCGTCATCGCCACGCGCGATGCGGCGCTGAAAGAGTTGTTATCACGAGCTGGCTCGGGTGCGCTGTCGAAAAATCAAATGATTGGATTGGCCGACCACGCCCTGACTCTTCAGGCGGACCAGAACAAGCTGTGGGTTCCCGCCTGGGGCGATCTCGTGGAACAGGCTCATGCCACGGGCGTGCTGTCTGATGAAAAATGGCAGCAATATGCCCGGCAAGCGGTCGTGGTGCATATGGTCGTTCGCCCCGTTGTGCGCCGTGGCGATCAAATCCCCGTGTCCGTGAATAATGAAATGCCGCGGGGCGGCACGACGCAATCTTTCTGGCTTTCAGAAAGCTTTACCCTCGATTCCAAAGAATGGGCGCGCGATGGCTTTGATTTCGGCGTCAGCACATCAGGAATGGGCGGATCGGGGATGGGAACAGCGGTTCAGATCGATCGCGCGAAAGAAGCGCAGCTTGCCGACGGCGAACACCGCTTGAAAATCACCGTTCACGCCAGGTTATTCTCACTCCCCTACCCCGGCGGCCAGCGGATCACGGACGCAGCAATTCCCCTGGAAGCAACATTCAAGCTCGTCCCCGCAACCGACAAAACCGTTTCTCCCGTTAACGACACCACGCTGCAGGGAGCGGTGGAACAATCCATCACCGCCCGGGATTTTAGGTGGAATTCCAATATGACCAGAGCCTACGTTGAAGGAATGCTCGATGTGAAAAGCGCTCCCGCCGACCTCGCATTTAAAGTTTTCGTGCGCGCCGATGGGAAAGACCAGTCGCTGGGCGAAATCACCATCGCCAAGGGAACCGCTATGAATTACGGCGTCGGTGGCGACGTGAAAGGAATTACCTCAAGTGACGTGGATCTGGTCCTGAAGCCCGACCTTGAAACCGCCCGTCAAACCGTAAACCTGACCACCTTCTGGAACGGCACGGTCACAATCCATCACGTCCACATCAACGGAACCCCGCCCCCCTCAAGCCGCCCAACAACGCGGTAACTAACTGCACCGCGAATGACGACCTGTTACTTAACCCCAAATTTCGCCGGATCGGCCGCCACAGCCTTGGAGAATTTCGCCGGGTCTTTCTCAAAATCCTTGTGGCAATCCGCGCAGCACATGTGATAGACCTTGCCATCATAAACGACGACCAGGTTCGAATCCGCCACCTTATCCCCGCTTACCGGGCAGACGGTGTTGCGTAAATCCACCGCGGTTGAAGGCTGGGTGCTCGGCTGACTGGATGGCGCCACCGGGTCCATCTTCATCCCGCCCATATCATCGGCAAGCGCCAAACCAGCGAAACAAAGACCAGCGGAAATGCACAACGACGCAAGAATGTTGCGATTCATGAGGGCTTCCTTTTAATTCACATGATCAATCGGCCGGCCAGCGACACCGCGTCTCCAGGCCAGCGTGCAATCACTATCGCCGCTGCAACAACGGCTGACAAGTAAGATCGCTCAAACGTGGACGGGTATGCGGCGCAGCTCAGGCCGCGCGGGCAGCTTTCTCCTCAAATCGAAATGCTCGGTGTCGATCACTAATCCCGTTTGCAAATCTGTGGTGATGACCCGCAGCCCATGCGCATCGAGCGCCACGCTGCGAACAAACAACCCCCGGTACCGTTGCGAATTCCAGTTCTTATTGTTCGGCCGGCCCACCCCCGCCCCGTCCGGGCAGTGAATTTGCCAGGTGCCGCCCGGTGTTTGGTAGGGCTTGAAAAGCGGGTGCGCGCAGCCCAGATGCAAATGGCCGGAAAACCAGAATGTCGGATGTAATCGGCCGTTCAGCGCCCGCGCAATTTGCGGTGAGGGAACATAGTACGGCCGGTTGCCCGGGGTGTAATAACGAATCTCGTCCAGGCGCGCATCCTCAATGGGAACGTGCGAAAACACCAGCAGTGGCCGATCAAAAAATTCAGCCAGCCTGCATTCAAACCATGCCTCATGGTCGGATGTTAAAACCGCGCGGCTGTCTTCTTCAATCCCATCCAGCCCCAATAAGCACACCGCCGCCAGCGGATGGCTCGTCGCCTGAAAACTACTTTCAATTCCATAGAAGTCAGCAAACCGCCGCAGTTGTTGTTGCTGAGCATCCGGCCCCGCCCTTACCCATGTATGGCCATAACCAGAACTGCCCTCTGGGAACTGCTGAAAGCAGATTTCGTGGTTCCCATTAACAACACTATAAGGCCGCCCCATTGCCCGCACAAAACGATCCACCGCCCCGTATTCGCCAGGCGTTCCATAACAGGCCGTCATGTCGCCCATCAGAACCACCCAGTCGTGGTCATCAAGAAAATCCCTAGCGCCGACCAGCATCTTCTGCTGGGGTGAATCGTCTTTTATATGCAGATCCGGCAGCATCAGAATTCGAAGCTGCGGTTGAATCGGAAGCGAATAGGGCGCGATCGGCGCAATGCTCACTGTTCCAGGTTCGTCGGCCGCTTTCGTCTCGGTCGCGCGCACGCGGCGTGTCGACATGAACGGCTTCTCAAAGATCAAATGAAACCCGTAAGTAATAGCCATCACGATCGGCAGCCCGACAAAAAGCATGGCAAACATTTGCCCGAATGGACCAACGTTCAGGTGGTTCAAAGGCACTTTCATCACGGCAAAGAGCGGATCGTGAATGAGATACAAGCTGTACGAGACAACCCCAACCCCAGCAAGCCATCGGGTTGAAAGCGCGGCTACAACACGGCTGGTTCTTCCCTGCACCGCCACGGCTGCAAACGTTGTGAAACACGCGGTGGCCGCCCCCACGAGAATGTCCGTCGGCCAATAACACCGCCAGGTCTCCTCCATCCCATGCACGCCGAACCGTCCAAACGCGCCCAACTGAATGGAAGCGACGGACACCCCATACAGCGCGAACAGGATGATGGCCAGCCAACCGAAAACCGCGCGATCCGTTTGCCGTGCTTTTTCAGGATGACCCCGGGCCGCCGACGCCATTCCGAAAGCGAACAATCCCAGGTACCACGGCGCCGCCGATTGCCCGCCCACCAGGTAGTAGCACCCAAGCCCGAGAATCAATCCCGTAGCCATCGCCGCCCAGCTTCCAAAACGTCGCCAGACAGGCAACAAAAGCAGCGGGAAAATAAAGTAGATTTGCCACTCCGTTGCAACCGTCCACATCGGGGCATCAATTTTCGATGCCCAGTGAAATGAAAGGTTATGAACCAGCAGCAAATGCGCGACGATGTTTCGCGTTCCAAAGGGAGGGAGGGAATCCCGCCATTCCATGCTAAGCGGCGTTCGCAGCGCGGGAATCGCAATTTCAAGTCCAAGCGTCAAAAAAAGAGCGGCATAATAAGGCGGCAAAATGCGCCATGCGCGCCGCTGAAGATAATGCCAAATCCCGCCGGGTAGTTTGCCGTCAGCCGAGCGAGCCGCCGGCCGCATGAGGAGGTAACCCGAAAGCACGATGAAAATATCAACAGCAACGCGCCCGAAAAGAACAGCCCCAATCCAGTCCCGCGCCACCGCGCGAAAACCCGTCAAGGGGATCGCATTTAATGTATGGCCCCAAATGTGGTAGATGGTGACACTCAAAGCCGCCAGGCCGCGCAAACCTTCCAGATAGGGCACATATGGAGCCTTCGGCCGTTCCGCCACGACTACCGCTGCGGATCGTCTAAAATTGCCGGTCTCTGGGGAGTAAGCCGGCTCGGCGCCTCGGGCGGGATGGGGCTGGGCATTTTCACTCATTCAGGTCGATCCGTTTCGTCATCGCGCGAATAGCCGCCTTGGCTTAACGCCAGGATTATTCGGCATCGCAATGCAATGTTTAGATCGTCCTAAAACCGAGACAGGTCCACCCCCAGCCCCTGGTTCATCGCATTTTCCCCAAAGATTCTGGTTCTCGGACCCAAAGCCCACCTATTTCCCGGCATGCAAATAATTGCGACGAAATGATTCGCAAATCTATTTCACCGGAATCAACGCTGTAATCTTCGCGGCAAGCGTATCGTGCAGCTTAGGCGAGTAACCCACGATCATCTCTCGAACCACCCCGTCCGGCCCAATGACGAACACCGTCGGAAAACCCTGCACATGGTATTGCTGCACCAGATCCTGCTCCACGTGAAGAATCGGATAGTCCAACCCAAATGCACCAGCAACAAACTTCGCGTCAGCAGGGTCGGCATCCGTGTTCATCCCAAGCACCGCAACCGGCCTGCCCGCAAACTCAGCCGATAACTTTTTCATTTCCGGCATCGCCCGCATGCACCAGCCGCAGCCCCGATACCAGAAATCAAGCACCACCACTTTCCCCCGATAATCCTCCAGCGAATGCTTGCCCCCCGATGCGTCACTCAACGCCCATGGCGGCGCGGGTTTATCCACCACCCCATGGCGATTCTCAGCCCCGTCCTTGATGTATTTTACTTCGCTGTCCAGACCGGCAATCTGTTTGTCGAGAAGATCGGCGATTTCAGGCGACGCCACCTGCGGTCGCGCGGAGGTTAAATAATCCTTCGCGCTGGTGAATTGTGAATCAACCTGCCCGGAATCCAGGTCCGCGGTTTCCAGCTTCTCCATCGCATCAGAAAACTTTTTCTGAGCCGCCAGATAAATATCGCAATCGCGCGAGAACTGGTCCAGCCATTTTCGCGGCTTATCCGTGTCGCTCGTCAGAGTGGTAACGCTGCTGCCCGTGCCGACAAAACCATATCCCTGCGAATTCTGGGAGGCCTCGGAAGTCACCAGCCCGCGCGCCGCATCGAACTCATACGTCATCTGGCTCGAACTGAGGTAGATCCTGTCGATCGGATCGACCCCCACGCCGGTGAACTCCAGCAAGTTCGGCCGCGTCGAAGGCGACGATTTATATGTCGTCTGGCTCCCATAAGGCCCATCCTCCCGCCAGCCATCTTTCCACTGCGCCGCACCCGCGGGCAGCGCCGGAAAACTGCCTGGGTTTTGCGCCTGGGGTGAAACACCCGGCGACATCGTAGCAGTGCCGTCGGAATGCAGATCGAACGCGATCAGTTGCGTCTGCGGCTGAGCCGGACGGTTATCTTGCGTCTCCCAGGATGAAATTCGTCCAATGACATGCCAGCCGCCGTCCGGATTTTGGGCAACAACATCGTAAATTTCCGTGGACCCGCTTCGCAGCGTGCCGTCCTTGTATTTAAATTTACCCGATGAGATGTAGGTCAATTCCTGCCCAAGCGCCAAATGATATCGCGGCAACCCGCTCGGCTCCGTCGCCGGCGCATCAGCACGAACAACCGAACACAAAGCCATCACAACTACGAGAACCGCCAAATAATCCACCCGCATGCGCAGCCTCCGTCATGAAGTAACCAATATCGAATATTCTAACTTTTAGACGTGACTATAGGGGGCCTGTTTCGGAAATCTGTATTTAATTCCGCCAACGAAGATGCCGTTAAACGATCAGACCAGGGCTGGATGGTTTGCGTGGACCCACGCCTCAACTTCCCTGCGCAGCCGCAGCGCCAGCTCAAGCATGCCATCGGCTTCGGTGTCGGAGATTTGTCCAGCCCGCTCGTAGTCCGCCAAGTTTCGCAACTTGCGGCAGTCGTCGAACTCAGCCACCGTGCCCGCGTCGATTTTGAGCGTCAGGGTGAGTGATTGAATCACGCGATAATGGTGCCCGACACGCGCCGCCTCATAGCCCGCCGCGGCCAGGGCAGCCGTCGCAAGCTGCAAGCCCGCGTTGTACGCAATGTTCAGACGCCAGTCCGCGATCAGGCCCGCGGTCTGGCAAGCCGCGATGTCACGATCAGCCACGCCGAACAAGTCAGCGATTTCCTGCCTGCTTGAGCGGTGCGGTTTTAGCCAGCCGGACTGCACCCAATTCCGAAAGCTCATGCTCGCCACCGATTAGAAAAACCTTCGCGCCTTCCATCACACGGGTTAGGAAATGATGCCCATCAGCCAGTTTCTTACTAAACTCCGCCGTTCGATAAATCATGGGGTTCACCTCGCGTCGCAACGCATTTTGAGCGGGACGCAACACCGGGGAAATGCCAGATAGGCCAATTGCATCCCCGATCACCATCACGTCAATATCGCTCTCAGCCTGCTCGCTGTGCCGCGCCATCGAGCCGAAGATGAACGCCACCCGGATATGCCCCGTCAGAGGCCGCAGCGCTTCACGCAGCACACCCACCGCTCCCATCGTCTTGCGGACCAGTCCGTGTAACTCCGGATAAATCGAGCCGTTTTGGTTTACCTGGTAGTAGGCCTGCCGCCCTTCCACGGTCCGTGTTAAAATACCGCCAACCACCAGCCGGGCCAACTCACGCTGAACGGCCCCGGACCCCAACGCCAACGAACGAACCACCTGCCGCTGGTAAAATCGCTCGTCCGGATGGTCAAAGAAAAATCCCAGCACCGCCTGCCGGGTTGAGCCGAACAAAGCCGCGGCCGCGCCGGAATCAGCTATGGAAGTTCGAGTACCCATAATGGGTTCAATAATACCCAATTTGGGTTCTAAGGGCAAGTTCCCCCTGGAGTAGTTCAAAACATCGTCCTCCACGCGGCGTCGCTGCACGCAGTGCCGGTTGCTAAACTCCGTCGGTGGACCATGCGATTCCAACTTATCAAGCTTCGATGTTGATGCAACGCGACCTTCGCGAACCGTTTGATGCCCCCATTTGGCCGGCGAGTGTTCAGCTACAGAGCTTCACGACCGAACACGCCCCCGCAGTTCATGATCTTCTCGCAACCGCTTATCGCAACTGCGGCGGCTCTGTGCAGGTGTTTCCAAAATGGTGGTCTTCGCTTGCGACCGACGCTGAATTTGATCCGAACCTGGTCTTTGTGGCGCGAGACACCAGCTTTCGAATAATCGGCGTCGCCCAATGTTGGACGAGCGCGTTTATCAAAGACCTCGCGGTCCACCCCGATTGGCGCCGGCGAGGATTAGGAAGAGCGCTGCTTCTCCATGTGTTTGCGGTCTTCAAACAGAGAGGAGCACTCGCCGTCAGTCTAAAGGTAGCGCCCGACAATCCATCTGGCGCTGTCCACCTCTACAGAGCCTTGGGCATGCGCCAGATTTCAAATTGACAGACCATGAAGGGTGCCGCTGTTGGTTCTTCAGGAGGAAACAGTAACGCGGCGGAGGTAATCCGCAGAATTAAAAATCCATCACTCCGCGAGCCGACGGTCGGGATCATCGATCGGCCCCATAGGACGTGCCCCGACGCTTTCAAGAACCAAGACCCAAAAAACTCGGCAGGTAGGACTCGAACCTACAACCAGCCGGTTAACAGCCGGCTGCTCTACCATTGAGCTACTGCCGAATTGTGACCACGCGCCCGCCAACGGCGCATGGGAGCAGAGAATCTATCGGCTCGCCGGGGGGTGTCAAGAAGAACCCATTATTGCCAGGCCTCGCTTTCCCGCCCCGCCGCCAATTTTACAACCTCCGTCGCATCGCTACCCACCAGCTCAAAACCCTGCCCCTGGGCCGCGCCTCGCCGACCGATTTTTCGGTTACGCAGGAACCCGCACAAGGGTCTGCCTCCGCCTTCACTTCTCCAGGAGTTCCCCTGCCCTTCCGAAGCCGCTGGAGGATCAGTCACCGAAAAACAACCGTTTTTTTAAGAATTTTCGCTGCGCGGAATATCCCTGTTTGCAAACCAGCCTGAAGTGTTTCCCAAATCGCCCAAACGATTCTTTCGGAAGGGCCTCTTCTAAATCATCAATATTTATAACCGGCGAACGGGGTGCCGGGAGCAGTCGTAAAAATAGCTGGCACAGAATCTGCAAGAGTAACCGTGGATTGGTCGATAGTGAATTGAACACGACCCTTCCGGAGGCTGACATGACCCGCCCAAGCTTGCCGCAATGTTGCTCGCCCGATGCTTTCAAGCTGTTATCCCGCCAGGTGGATTTGATCAACTCTCCCGACTCTCTGCTGTACGGGGCAATCGCAATTTCAATGCATCAAATGGAAAACGTGCATCCCGCTCAGGTGGATGCCCAGTTGCAGAAATATGTGGATACGATCCGCAAGCGGGTGCGCGGGCATCAGCCGCAGGCCATTCTCGCCCACATGCACGCGGTATTGTTCGATGAAGAGGGTTTCACGGGAAATACCGAGGATTATTACAATACCTCCAACAGCTACTTGCCCGCCGTTCTGGCGTCAAAGCGCGGTCTGCCGATCACGCTAAGTTTGGTCTATAAGATCATCGCCGAACGGCTGGGCCTGCGGGCCTGGGGCGTCGGCCTTCCCGGCCACTTTCTGGTCGCGGTGGAAGAAGCCCCCAAACAAATGCTGCTGATCGATCCATTCGCCAGGGGCCGCATACTCACGCCCGATGAAGCCCACGATCGCATGAAGGAATTGTTCGGCGAAGAGATGCAGTGGTCCGACGAATTGTTACAGCCAGCGTCCAATCGGCACTGGTTGACGCGCATTCTGCAAAACCTGCTCCATATATTCGGCACCAATAATCACTATGCCGATGTAGCCGCAATCCTGGAACTGGAAATGCTCCTCTGGCCGGATCAGGGCCATTTGCAACGCGATCTCGCCCTCGTTCTCGCCCGAATCGGCCTCGCCCGCCCGGCAAGTATCTGGCTGGATACATATCTTCGCGCCAACCCCGATGACCCCCAAAAGACAGACCTCATGCAACTGCTGGATGTGCTCTCAGCGTAAAGTCTGCGAAGCCGAAGCCAAACAGAAATCCGCTTAGACCAAAGGCCCTGATTTTTTCAGGGCTTTTTTGTTGGCTCGGGTGATCTGAAATATTCTTTCCCTGGCTTGGTCCCAGGGAGGATTCAAATGGTCGAAGAACCGCCCCAGCTTCTCCCCGCCGAAGAAACGTTTCCACGGTTTGTCTTATTGATTGTCGAAGGCTTGGCAGGAGTTTGAGCCCGTCATCTCCAAAACTTTCGATTTCACCTTCACGGTTGACCCATCGTCGAAGGTCGCAATAACCTCGACTTTCACGCACCATTTTTCTTGCCCGGATGGGATTATCTGCAGCCCGGTTTTGCTGATGAGGAAATCTGATTTGCTGATTGGCTTTACCACGCGTACGTCGTAGGGGCCTTTATTGGAAGGATCGTCGAACGCGGTATCGGGAGCAATATCGTTCTGCCAAGCGAATGTGTGTATATCTTCTGCGTCTTGGGTAAACATAGTTATCTGTACATGCGTATCCGGCTTTTTGGGGTCGCCCGGAAAGTCCCGGCCACCGCCGGTATGGAACGTAACGTTGAGGGATTTAAGCACAGGACTGTTGGCAGCGCGAACACTATAGGTTACGGACAATATTGCGGTTGCAATAACCGCCAGTAGTGCAAAGTATCGCATATCTATTCTCATCGGATATTTCCCGGCTCCGTCATTACCATTCTGTTTATGGGACGCTCGGAATGGCCGTGTCTGAAATCCTGCTCGAATGAGGCAGCCCTTCAGCTCGCGCGGCTTAAAACTGACCCCCCTGTCACGAAACTGCAAATGTTTGCGATGCCGCGTGCCTCGTTTGGTAGAGTCTTCCTATTCTTGTCGGCAAGCAAAAAGGGGCGCGGGCGGTTCCTGCCGCGAGTCTTAATTGAAGGAGATCTGCCATGGGATGCGATTGGGTTTACACCACCTGGTTGGCGGCTGCGGATGGCGATAATCCTGCGTCCGCTAGTGTTTATTTGAGCTTTGGTCCGACGTACGCGATCGCTCAGACCGCCTTGTCACAGGCCAGTGGTGGTGGACTTTGCACCGCTGGTTTTACACAGTACACCACGCGCCCCGATCCCAACGGGGGCGACCTGGCAACAAATTTTTCCTGGGACCCGCTCTTCGGCTTCCCGCCGGATGTATGGGCTGAAGCGCTGAGCAGTGTTTCCGCGCAGCTCAACGTAGGTGGCAGCCAAAGTGGTTCCGCCAACGTTACCGTGTTTTTCCTGTCCTAGGAGTTCCCCATGATTCCCCCCACCGCCGCCAAATATCGCGAGCAAAGCAAATCCATGTGCGCGCTGTACGAGCCCACCACCGGCAGGATCCGCCATATGCATCTGACGATCGTCCTGCAGGGCGGCCACAGCCCTGACCAATCGGAGATGGAAGCCCACGCCCGCAAATCCCTCACCCAGCGCAGCGAACCCCACGCTCATCTCCACGCCCTCCACATCCCAGCAGATCAGATCAAGCCAACCCAGCGATATCAGGTGGATGTCGCCAGCAAGAAGCTGGTGGCGAAGACAAAGTAAATCGGGACTGGATTCAGACTTGGTTGTTCGGGGGACAAAATCCTTAGCCGCTCGCTCTACGTTCTAACCACCCGGCGCCGGCTTATCAGAAACGCAGTGACAAGTGGATAGCCACAAAGGGGGGGGGAATCTAAGGGGGCGAGACAACATCATCTTGTTTCCGCAGCACGCTTCCGATCCCCAACCGCGCGACGGACCGATCATCAGCCGTCAACGTCTTGGAGCATTGTTGAAGTTCTATCATCGAAAGGCGGCTTAATTATGCCCGGATGAATATTTTTACCTCACGGGAATCGCGCCGCATTCCGGGCAGCGGTCGGGCGTGCCACGAAGGTCGTAGCCACAGGATGCGCATTGTCCCAATCGGGTATATTTTTCCTGCCTTTTTACCTGCCTTCTAATGCGGGCCAGCCGCATTGATCGTATTATGATCAATCCTCCGGCGACAACCGAACATGATACAAGAATCCTAGCAGTGATTTGATCAGAATAAGCTGGCGGATACCCTCCACCGAAAATCCCGACATACGCAAAGGGCGAAGCAACCGTCAGCCAAAGTACTATTTTGAATAGGCGATCTTTCATTTCAATTCGACTGGAAGAAATTAAAGGGGACACGACCCTTTACATCGATCCGCTGCTGGATATCCTATGGTGAAACTAAAGGGGTGAAACTAAAGGGGACACGACCCTTTACATCGATCCGCTGCTGGATATCCTGTAATGCATGCCTCGCATTGCACGCACGGCTCCCGGTGGAATGGTATATCACGTTATCAACCGCGCCA
>JALYJB010000037.1 GCA_030775485.1 Planctomycetota bacterium
CTAAGCGTTTCCACGGCCTGCTCGGCAATCAGACGCTCCCAATCCGATAATTTTGAGAAATCCATAGGGCCTCCTTTAAGGGTTCCCCTATTTTACAAAATCTACCCGGATGGCGCGCTACACCCGGAGGCCATTAAATCATCAGTCGTCAATTTTTAGCATTTCCGTCGCAGCATCTTGTCATCCGAAACAGGTTCTAAGCGGCAATGCGCGCGGGGCCGCCACATCAGCGTCGCTCCGACGAAGAGTGCAAGACCGCAGAGGGCGGTTGGCTCGGGGACGGGGCTTTCGGCTGCCACGGAAAAGATTGTTCCACTTCCGGCCATGCCGGGATTATCCGGATCGGTATCAGGGCCGGCTCCGCCGCCGGAATAGGCGAGGTTGAATCCAGTGCCGTCGGTTCCGGTAAGCGTGCCGGTGATGGGGAGGGCGGGGTTGTTGCCACCGAGGGGATTAAAGGGATCGATGAAACTGAGCGTACCGCTGTTGAGGTCCGGATCCCAGGAGATGCCGGTCAGGGTCACAAAATGGGCGCCGCCGTTCACGCTGTTCCAGTTGAATTTGATTTCGACGTCCTGCTTGTTCTGCAGTTGTTTGAGAATGAACTCCCAGGTGATATTAGCGGTCCCGGTTTGGCTCTCGATATTGATTTGTTTGTTCAGGGTTTGGGCATTGATGTATTGCGTTTTGCCAGCCAGGAACTGCGCGCTGGTTACGCCATTGGCCGGGACTCCCGTATGCGTGTTGTCACCGAAGCCCATGTAGCTTCCGAGCTGATTGATTGTGCCGGCAGCTGTTGGTTGCAACAGCCCGGTGACGCCCAACTCATTCTGCAAATAGACAAATGAGTTGTAAGCGGATGTGGGGCCGCAGGCCATGCCACCGTTTACGACGCCGGTGCTCTGTTGGCCGGTCGTACCGAAATTGGCAACTGTCTCCTGAGCCGCCATAACATCCATCGGGTCGGCCCAGCAGACTGAAACGAGGGAAAATATGGCTGTAGCTGCTGCTAGATATGCAAAACGCTTCATTGGTTCTCCCATCCAGAATAGTTATTACGACATGAGACAACGCCAAGAAAGATATATTAATGGATCTGTACATGTCGTCAATAAAATTCTGAGCAATTTTCTATTGTTGATACAAGTACAATGTTGACAATAGTTTAATGATTTTTTTTGACTGAGTTATCCAGAAACACCTCCAAGATAGGAGGGAATGTGGATAAATACTTGTCGCTAACAAAGAAATTTATGTCGTAATTAGAGATAATTATAGAGAAAGATCAAGAAGAAGGAAAACTAAAGGGGGGGGACACTCTGATCAAAGCACTTCAATCGCCCGCGGATAACTCCCCAAAACCGTCAATTGCAAACAATGCTTTCGCGCCTGCTGGATCGCGTCTTTCATCCCCTGATCTTCCGAATGCCCCTGGGCATCGATGAAGAAATAATATTCCCAGTTCACCTTTTTGCTCGGGCGTTTTTCGATGTCCGTCAGGTTGATGCCGTTCTCCTTGAAGACATCCAACACCTCCGCCAGCGCGCCGGGCTTGTGGGCGGTGGTGAACATGATGGCGGTCTTATCATCCCCGCTGCCCCGCGCGCCTTCGCGGCCTATGACGAAAAAGCGGGTGACGTTGTCCGGGTTGTCCTCGATGTTCTCAAATAGGACGTGCAACCCGTAAAGCTCGCCCGCCAGCGCGCTGCCAATGGCGGCCACCCCCGGTTGCTCGGCGGCCATTTCCGCAGCGCGGCTGCTGCTCGCCGCCGGCTGCACATCGCGCCCCTTGGCCGTCGTGCTCAACCAGTTCCGGCACTGGCTGAAAATCTCCGGCTTGCTGTAAATTGATTTCACCTGCTCCCACGGCGTGTTTGCCAGCAGGTTGTGATGAATCATGATCAGCACCTCGGCGCAGATCTTTGCTGAACTTTGCAGGAACGCATCCAGCGTGTCCACCACGCCGCCGTGCAGGCTGTTTTCCACGGGAACAAGACCATAATCGATATGACCGCGAACCACTTCTTCAAAAACGCCGGGAATGTCCGCCAGCGGAACGTATTCAACGCTGCTGCCGAACTTGCGAATTGAAGCAGCATGGCTGAACGATCCCTTAGGCCCCAGGAACCCAATGCGAAGAGGCTTTTCCAGCGCGAAGCTGCCGCTCATCAACTCCCGATAAACAGCCTCCAGGCACCGGTCGGGCAGCGGCCCCGCGTTCAGCTTGCGGACCTTGTCCAGCACCGCTTTCTCGCGATCGGGCGCGTAGATCGGAGCGTTTTGCGATTGTTTAATCTTGCCGACTTCGACCACAACCCGCGCGCGGGCATTCAGCAGTTCGACGAGCTGCGCGTCAAATTGATCGATCTGTAGCCGCAGTTTTTCCAGGGGATCCGCATCCACCATGCGGTCGTTTGTAGCCGCCAACGGGGCGATGGTCAAAATCCGCATCCGATGATCGACCTCATGTTTTTGCTTTCCCATGGCGGCAAAGAGATTATGCAATCAGCAGGAGGTTCCGTGAATGACCGCTGGATATGGATCTGGGCCCTGGCCTGGCTTGGTCTAACCAGTGGCGCTGCCAATGCCAGGAATGCCAGGCTGGTCATCATCATTTCCATAGACGGGCTCCATCAGGCCGACCTAAGCGATCCCGCTCTCGCCGGCCAGCTCGCCAATCTTCTGTCATTGCGAAAAGAGGGCCTCTCTTTCGCCCACGCCACAGGGCCGACACCCGCGGATTCCTTTCCGGGAACGCTGGCCTACCTGACCGGGGCGACCCCGGCCACGACGGGCATTTATTACGATGACATGTATTTCCGCGATCTGCTGCCCGGCCCCGGCAATCCGTCCAATCCGGGCAGCGGAGCCCAGGTTCGAAACACCGAAGCCATCGATCGCGATTTCGACCGCCTCGATGGCGGCGGAGACTTCGGTATCAGCAGCATCAACCCCGAGAAGCTGCCGCTTGATCCGGTCAGCCATCAGCCGGTCTATCCCCACCAGATGTTGAAGGTGAACACCATTTTCGAAGTAGCCCATGAAGCAGGCCTGCGAACCTCTCTCCTCGAAAAACATCCGGCTTACGAAATCGCCGCCGGTCCATCCGGAAAGGGAATTGACGACCCCTATTGTCCGGAGATCAATGCCCCAACCGGCATCGTCAACGGCAAGCTCCTGGACGGGACCGCCGCGCCCGCCGGAACGCTGCTGACACGCACTTTGAAAAGCCCGGGTAATAGTTTGCTTTACGACGATCTAAAATCATCGGCCCTCATTCGCGAAATCCACGGCCGGGACGCGCGCGGCACCGCCCATCCAGGGCCACCCGCGCTCGTTGCCATCAACTTTCAAGCCGTAAATGTTGCTGAGAAGATCCTGGCAGGGGGAATCAAGCTGGAAAACGGAAGCGAAGTTCCATCGCAGGCATTGCTGGACGCGCTCCATCACACCGATCTGGCGATCGCGAATTTAATCCAAGAGTTAAAACAAGCCGGCCTCTGGCAAAATACGCTGTTGGTGATTACGTCCAAGCACGGGCAAAGCCCACGGGTCGGCAGCGTCCACGTCGTCGGCAGCCATTGGATTCGCCAATCGCTTGAATCCGCGGATATCACCATCGCGGGTCTTACGCAGGATCAAACCGCCCTCATCTGGCTCGTCAATCCGGCGCAATCTGGGAAAGCCGCCGAAGCATTGCTGTCGTTGCAAAAAAGCCAAAAAAATCCTGGGATTGAAAAGATTCTCTGGGGTGACGGGCTGAGGGAAGCTCATCTCGCGGGCGAAAAGGATCGCACCCCCGATCTCATCGTCCAGCTTAAACCCAATGTGCTCCTGCTGGATGTTCTCAGCAAGCGCGCCGAGCACGGCGCCTTTTGTGAGGACGATCTTCATGTGCCACTGATCCTCGCGGGCGGCGCGCTGGACCCAAAATCGCAAGGCGTCGCCATCGATCGGCCCGTTCAGACCATGCAGATCGGGGTGACTGTCCTGCGGGCATTGGGCCTAAATCCAGGGAAGCTCCAGGGAGCGAAGATCGAAAACACCCAGCCCCTGCCTGCCGCGCCGTAAATCCCTTCAAAGGGGTGAATGGGGGCTGCAATCGGCATGCGGAACCCACGCCGCGCTATCTGCAAGGCCTATCGTGGAGAAATCCAACCCAGTGCGCCGATAAACACAAGAGAGGTACGCGCAAGTGTTTCAGCAGCTTTTGACGCTTTTGCCCCATGGGTTCAGCACCATCACGCTTATCGCGGCGGTGGTCGGTTCTCTCGTGGGCGCCGCGCTCTGGCTGGCCGGATCACAATTCAGCCGCTCGATTCTCACGCTAACCGGGGTAGCCCTGGGAACCGGAATCGGCATGAAACTCCCCGAATGGCGCGGGTGGAATGTCGATATGATGGGTCCAGCCGTGGGCGGGGCGGTCATTCTGGGCGTCAGCGCCTTCGCCCTTCATCGCCTCTGGGTCGGCGTCTGGCTCGGCCTGGTGCTGGCGGTCTGGACTTCCCTCGCAATCTGGGCCACGGTCGGCCACGGAGCGAACTGGCACTGGCTGGCGTATTCCGCGGATCAGACTCTGCCTAATTATTTATCGGACCTTTGGGATACGCTTCCCGCCGACATGCAGAAGTATCTGCCATGGTTCACCGGCGCGGCAATGATCAGCGGCATCGCCACCGCTGTCGCCTGGCCGCGCATCGGCATGGTCGTCATGTGGAGTGCCGCGGGCCTCTCCATGCTCATCACTCTCGGGGCTATCGCCTTGAGCCGCCTTAGCCCTGGCGCTCTCAATCATCTGCCACGCCAAATGCCCTCGCAACTGGGCGTCCTCATGGGACTGGTAGCCGTCGGAGCGCTTCTCCAGTGGCGCATGATGCCCAGGCCCGATCCCGAGAGCGCGGGTGACAGCGAAAAAGCCGCCGGCCAGAAGCACGGCGGCGCCAACAAGACAAAGGCCGATTCCAAAAAATCATGAGGTGCAATGTCGTGACTATGCCTTTTCCCATTCTCGCACAAGAACAAGCACCTGCTGGAACCGCCTCCATGTTCATGCACCGCTGGCCCCACACCGGCGACATTCTCGCCTGGTGCCAGGCGATGAGCCCGGGCGTCGCCGCCGTGCTTATCATGGTCGGCATCATCTACCTGCTGTTCGGATTTCAAATCTTTAAAGCGGCGGTGATGCTCAACGCCGGAATTCTCGGCGCTTACGCGGGGATATGCCTTGCGTCATCCATCAACGATCGCAGTGAAACCACGGTCGTCTGTGCCCTTATCGGCGCCTTCGCCGCCGCGGCCATTACCTGGCCCACCATGAAATATTCCGTCGCGCTCATGGGCGGCATTTTCGGCGCGCTGCTTGGCGCCAGCATCTGGAAAACCGTTAACCTTGATCCCCAACTCGTCTGGGCCGGAGCCCTCACCGGTCTGGTCGGATTTGGGCTGCTCTCCTTCGTCCTCTTCCGCGGCAGCGTCATGATGTACACCAGCCTGCAGGGCGCTTTCATGATGATCTTTGGAATCCTGGGACTGATCTATAAATATCAGCAGATCGCCCCCCAGGTGAATGACCACCTCAAGCTGCAACCCCTCATTCTGCCCGCAGCCATCTTCATCCCCGCAAC
The DNA here is from genome assembly GCA_030775485.1 of Planctomycetota bacterium. Taxonomy (GTDB): domain Bacteria; phylum Planctomycetota; class Phycisphaerae; order Tepidisphaerales; family Tepidisphaeraceae; genus JALYJB01. Next base: position 5,625 of record JALYJB010000037.1, read on the forward strand.
TGTGGGCTGGGTCTTCCAGCACCACAACGCAACACTCGCCCCCGCTGCGGGGAAAAAATAGCCTCTCCTGCCAATTTTGCAGGAGCAATCGCCTGCAACCGCAATTGGCAGAACGCCTGCTTGGGGTGCTTTCGTAAACGCCTGAGATTAATGATGATGCGCAGGCCCGTGCTGGCCCCGCCTTTGCACTGCGTGCAGCGGGAGTGTGCTCATGCGTTTCGATAAATTGACGATCAAAGCCCAGGAAGCCGTGACCGGCGCGCAGGAACTGGCGCAACGCGCCAACCACGTCGAGATCACGCCGCTTCACCTTCTCACCGCTTTGCTCGAAGAAAAAGACGGCGTGGTGATTCCGCTGTTGCAGAAGCTTGGCGCGGATCCGGAACGCCTCAATCAGATTGTTGTGGCTGAGCTCGATCGGCTTCCCAAAGCCACTGGTACCCAGACCGGCATGAGCCGCACGCTCAACGACGTCCTCACCCAGGCCCAAAAAGAAGCGGACCGCCTGAAGGATGAATACGTCTCCACCGAGCATTTTCTCCTGGCACTGGACCAGGTGAAAAGCGAAGCCAAGCAGATCCTATCGACCGGTGGCGTGAAATATGAATCGATTCTTAGCGCGCTGAAAGAAGTGAGAGGTGGCCAGCGTGTTACCGACCAGAACCCCGAAGACAAATATCAGGCGCTGCAGCGCTATGGGCGCGATCTGGTGGAGATGGCTCGTCAGGGTAAGATTGATCCGGTCATCGGGCGCGATGAGGAAATTCGCCGCACCATGCAGGTGCTGGCCCGCCGGACGAAGAACAACCCGGTGCTTATTGGAGAGCCGGGCGTCGGGAAGACCGCTATTATCGAGGGGCTGGCCATCCGCATGTTGAACGGCGACGTGCCGACCGTCCTGCAGAACAAGCGCATCATCGCGCTCGATATGGGAGCACTCATCGCCGGCGCGAAATATCGCGGGGAATTTGAAGACCGTCTCAAGGCTGTCATTAAGGAGGTCACCGGTAGTGACGGACAGATCATCCTGTTTATCGATGAGCTGCACACCGTCGTGGGCGCGGGGAAAGCGGAAGGCTCGATGGATGCCGGCAACCTGCTGAAGCCGGCGCTGGCGCGTGGTGAGCTTCGCACTATCGGCGCGACCACGCTCGATGAATATCGAAAGCATATCGAAAAAGACGCGGCCCTGGAGCGGCGCTTCCAGCCTATCCTCGTCGGTCAGCCCAGTGTGGAAGACACCATCGCCATTCTGCGCGGACTTAAACAGCGTTATGAAACGCATCATGGCGTGCGCATCACCGATAACGCGATCGTTGCCGCTGCCACGCTTTCAGACCGTTACATCACCGACCGATTTCTTCCCGATAAGGCGATCGACCTGATCGACGAAGCCGCCAGCCGACTTCGCATCGAAAATGATTCCATGCCGGCGGAACTGGATGAAATTCGCCGCCGGATTATGCAGTTGCAGATTGAAACCGAAGCCCTGCGCCGCGAAAAGGACGCCGCCTCCCAGCAGCAGAAGGCCAAGGCCGAGCGTGAGCTTTCCGAGCTTCAGGAGCGCAACACCCAGCTCACCGCCCGGTGGGAAAATGAAGTGGGGGCCATGCGGGCGATCAAGAAGTTGCAGGAACAGGTGGACAACAAGCAGGTTGAGCTCGAACAAGCCCAGCGGCAGGGGAACTGGGAAGTTGCCGCGAGAATTCAGTACGGCGAAATGCGCGATCTCGCCCGGCAGATCGAAGACGCCAAGCAGCGCGTTCATGAGCTGACCAAATCCGGCCAGGCGATGGTGAAGGATGAAGTGACCAGCGACGAAATTGCCGGCGTTGTGAGCCGATGGACCGGTGTTCCCGTCACCCGCATGCTGGAAGGGGAGCGCGAGAAGTTGCTGCACATGGAAGATCGGCTGGGTCATCGCGTCATCGGCCAGGATGAAGCGGTACGCGCGGTTTCCGATGCAGTCCGTCGCAACCGCGCCGGCCTGGGTGATGCCAATCGCCCGATCGGCAGCTTCCTGTTCCTCGGCCCAACCGGTGTCGGCAAAACCGAGCTGTGCAAGGCGCTCGCCGAGTTCCTCTTCGACGATGAAAACGCCATGGTCCGCATCGACATGAGCGAGTACATGGAACAGCATTCCGTTGCGCGCCTGATCGGCGCGCCGCCGGGCTACGTAGGCTATGAAGAGGGCGGTCGTCTCACCGAAGCCGTGCGTCGCAAGCCTTACTGTGTGATTTTGTTTGACGAAATCGAAAAGGCCCATCGCGATGTTTTCAATGTGCTTCTTCAGGTCTTGGACGATGGCCGTCTCACCGATGGCCAGGGCCGCACCGTCAACTTCAAGAATTCCGTCATCGTCATGACCAGCAACATCGGCAGCAGTGAAATCCAGAAACTCGCCAGCCGGGAAGCGGAGCAGTGGGAAGTCGAAGCGGCGATAAAGCTGCTTCTCAAGGACCATTTCAGGCCAGAGTTCCTGAACCGCATCGACGAGACCATTCTGTTCCACACCCTCAGTCGCGAGCAGATCGTGAAGATTGTGGATGTACAGATCGAACACCTGCGAAAGCGCCTGGCCAGCCGCAATATCAAACTGGTTTTAAGCGATGGCGCGAGCAAATTACTGGCTGAGGAAGGATACGACCCCACGTTCGGCGCCCGCCCGCTGAAGCGCGTCATCCAGCAGCGCATCGAAAATTCGCTGGCCGGCAAAATCCTTTCAGGAGAATTCAGGGAAGGCGACACCATCGAAATTGATATCGATGCTGGGAAGCAATCGTTTGTGTTTCATCGCGCCCGGCCCAGTCCGGAGGCAGAGCCGGTCAGTCAGCATGTTTAATGGTGGCAAAGACCGCCTCTTCGGCGAAGTGTGCGATAAGCTCGTTGGCGCCATTCATGGCTGCTGCAAGCGTCATCGATTTGTCGCGTAGCGAAAAGACACCCGCCAAACCCGCCGCTCTGATCTGCTCAAGGTCTAATTCGCTCGATCCGCAGATAGCAATGCACGGCACCCCGGCTTCTCTGCACGCACTGGCAACCCCCGCGATCGCCTTTCCCCGCAAACTTTGTTCGTCGAGTCGTCCTTCGCCCGTCAAACAAAGGGCCGCGCCTTTCAATCGATTGCGCAGATGAGTGGCTTCGATCACAATCTCAATCCCGCTCTGTAGCGTAGCGCCAAAAAACGCCGCCATGCCAAAGCCCAGCCCTCCCGCCGCGCCCGCGCCGGGAGTGTTCGCGATCATTAACCTGTCATTGCGCACAGCCAGTTGATGCAAGGCGGCATCCAGGGCAACCACTTCCGCGGGTGACGCGCCTTTTTGCGGGCCATACATCACCGCTGCGCCATGGGGCCCGCATAATGGGTTATCCACGTCGCAGGCCACGACGATTGTTACCTTTTCAATCGCGCTACCGCGGCCGTGTTTGATGAGCACCACGCGCCCGATATCCGCGCCCGTCAGTGGTTCGCCGGGCGAAACCAGTTCGCCCCCTTCGAGTAAAACCGGCAGCCCGCAAGCCTGGGCAACACCAATGCCGCCATCGACCGTCGCGCTCCCCCCGATTCCAAGAATGATTTTGGAAACCCCCAGCGCTAAGGCAGCCATCAAAAGCTCGCCCGTGCCATAGGTGGTGGTATAGATTGGATTTCGATCGGCAGGCTTCAGCAGCGCCAGCCCGCTTGCCGCCGACATTTCCACCACCGCCGTCTTCCCGTCTCCCAGGATGCCAAATCGCGCATCAACTTTCATTTCCGCCAGCGGCCCGGTCACCCGGCGTATTTCAAATCGTCCCCCAGTCGCCGCAACCAGCGCCTCGACCGTCCCCTCGCCCCCGTCGGCCATCGGGCAGAAATCAATTTCGGCCAGAGGATCGGCTCGCCGCCCGCCGCGTTCCATCGCGCTTGCAATATGGGCCGCGGACAAACAGCCTTTGAATTTGTCCGGAGCTAACACGATTTTCATGACGAACTTTTAAGAATTGTTCCGTGGGTTTCGCCTCAATCAGATGCCCATCTCCAGCAACCCAAACGCCAGCGCATTATCACGGATCACCCCGATCCGGACGCGACCCGCATCTGGAAGGCGATGGAGCAGGGCGGCCAGGTCGTCCAGCGTCGCAATGCGATAACGTCCCATCTGCACCAGAATGTCGCCCGGCCTTACGCCCGCCCTGTCGGCAATACTTCCCGACGCGACGGCATCGATATATAAGCCGTCTTCCTGCTGCGCGTTGGTTTTGTCCGCCAGCGCGGGTGTCATCTGCTCCAGCGTTATTCCAAGGCGATGTTTTGCCTGCACGATTGCGTCCGGCATCGGAGTCGCCTTGGGAATCACCTTCACCGCCGACCCCTGGGCAAATTCCAGCGTAATTTCATGGCCCGCCCGCGCGGTCAGCAGAATGTCGTAAGCATCAATAATGTTGCGCGGCTCTTTTCCGTCAATCGATTTAACCACCCGCTGCGGGGAGTCGGTGGTCAAAATCTCACAGCGAATCCCATCGGGCTGGGTCAGGATCCGGCGCTCGGTCAGCTTCACTGGCACATCCAGCTTCTTTGCCTGGGCAGGGTTCATCAGTTCGGGGATCAGCTCACGCAGCCGATTGATCGGAATTGCAAAGCCGATGTTTTGCGCATCTGATCGAATGGCTGTGTTAATCGCAATCACCTGACCATACGCATTCAGCAGCGGCCCACCGCTGTTGCCAGGGTTGATGGCTGCATCCGTCTGAATCAAATTGCCCATGATGACCTGTCCCTTGTCATCCTTCAGCTCGCGGTGAACCGCCGACACAATTCCCGTGCTTACACTGTGGCTGTACCCCAGCGGGTTGCCAATCGCAATCGCCGGTTCACCAATCATCAAATCGCTGCTATCGCCGAGCGAAATCGCGGGGAAGGGCCGTTTGTCAGAAATCTTCAACACCGCCAGGTCAGCCTCCGGATCGGCGCTGATAAGTTCCGCCGGCAACTTGCGGCCATCATCCAGCTCAACAGTGATTTCCCGAGCGCGGTCGATCACATGATTGTTGGTCACGACGTAGCCATCCTCATGCACAATAAACCCGCTGCCCAGAGAACTAGCCGTCGCGGTCTGCGGCACCTGGAATTGATGAAAAAACGGATCGTTGCCAAACGGATTGACGTACGCGGTCACGATTTTGGTAGTGGAGATATTTACTACTGCTGCCTTCGTGTCTGCCACCACTTGAACGACAATGGTCTTGCGAAGATTGATGGAATCCGGCCCCGCAGCTCGAGCGTTAAATACGTTAGGCCCAATGGCTATCGCGAGCGCAAGGGCCGCCAGGATTCGGCTTCGGTATCGCATAGCCTGAGATTTTAGCACGCCTACGGCGGGCTGGAAGAGGAATAGCCGCCTTGGTAGACCAGATGTTGATCGATTTGCGGAGGAGTGCTCTCAATTAAATCGATGCGACAACTGAAGGCTCGCGTTGCGGACTAGCAACCGCCCGGATCGCGTCGCGAATGCTCTGCGCAATGCCTGCGGGGTCCAGGCCCACTTCGGTCAACTGCTGGTTGCGCGTCGCATGCGAAATCAGTCGATCCGGAATTCCCAGCCGCGTAACATGCAGCGTGGTCAGCCCATGTGAGGCGGCATGTTCAAGCACCGCGGTGCCGAACCCGTTTTGCAGGGAATGATCTTCAACCGTCAACACCGGGTGTCCGTCGCGAAGCACGCGGCCCAGCATCCGGCCATCCACCGGTTTGCAGAACCGCGCATCAATGATTTCCACCTGGATACCATCCGCAGCAAGGTCTTCAGCGGCCGTCATTACGTTCAAAGCAAGCGCGCCATACGCGATAATCGTCGCGTCGCTGCCTTCGCGCAATACTCGGCTGCGGCCTAGTTGCCATTCATCGCCTGCTTCGCCGCGGAGGTTTTCCTCAATGCACTCCTCGAAATTCTTTGTCGGCACGTTGTCGCGCGGATATCGAATCGCGCTGACGTTATCCAGCGTATTGGCAAATCGCAGTGAACGGTTGAGGTCGGCCTCGTCGCTCGGTGCCATCAGCACAATTCCGGGCAGGGGCCGCAGGAACGCCTGATCCATAAACCCGTGGTGCACCGCGCCGTCGTCCCCGACGAAGCCGGCGCGATCCATGCAGAGCACGACTGGCAGATGATTCAGCGAAACTTCCTGCCAGAACTGATCGAACGCGCGCTGAGCAAATGTCGAGTAAATCGCCGCGAACGGACGCATTCCAGTCTTAGCCATACCCGCAGCCATGGCGGCCAGGTGGCTTTCACAAATGCCCGTGTCGAAGTAACGGCCGGGAATCTCTTTTTCAAATTTGGAAAGGCCGGTTCCATCCGGCATTGCAGCCGTCAGGGCGACAACCCGGGAATCTTGCCTGGCGAGGTCGATCATCGCGTCGGCATAAGCTGTAGTCCAGGATTTCCCCGGACCCTTGCTGATTTCAACCTGGCATCCGTTCACGCGGAATGCGGCGGGGCTGTGGAAACGTGTCGGCTCGTTGATGGCGACTTCGTAGCCGTTGCCTTTGACGGTCTTCACGTGCAGAAGCATTGGCGCATCCACATGCTTAATTTCAGCCAGCATGTTGATCATCTCGGGAATATCGTGGCCACTAATCGGCCCCATGTATTTGATGCCCAGAGTTTCGAAAATCTGCCCGGGCCAGATAGCGCTTTTGACGCCTTCAGACACATGCCGCCACACCTGCTCGACGGTATGGCCAACGCCGGTTGGGAGGCGACCCACGAACTTCTCTGCCAGCTTTTTCGCTTCGCCGTAAGTCGTGCTGACGCGAACGCGCTCCAGATACTGACTGAACGCGCCCTGCGGCTGGCTGATGCTCATGCCGTTGTCGTTCAGGATGACCAGCATCTGCCGCTTGAGGGTCCCGGCGTTGTTCAGACCTTCAAAGGCAAGGCCATTGACGATGGAGGCATCACCCACAACCGCCACGACATTGCTCTTTTTGTTCTGAAGTTCATCCCCGCGCGCCATGCCAACCGCGGTGCTGATCGCGGTTCCCGCATGTCCAACGGAGAAAAGGTCATAGGGAGATTCGACGGGGCTGGGAAACCCACCCACCGAACCCTTTTTGCGCAACGTGGGGAACATTTCTGTTCGCCCGGTCAGCATTTTGTGGGGGTAACATTGATGGCCCACATCCCAAAGTAACCAATCCGGACCGGTGGGGAAGGGGCCGAAATCGTAGACGTAATGCAGGGCGATTGTTAGTTCCGCGACACCAAGATTGCTGGCCAGATGCCCGCCGTTGGTGCTCACCGATTGCACGACCCGCTCGCGAATTTCGTTTGCGAGGGTCGCCAATTCATCCATCGATAGCCGACGGACATCAGTTGGAACGCGAATCGATTGCAACAAACCCATGCAACATTCTCCTGGCAGTCAATTTCATTCTACGAGCAACGCGGCCGTGCTCTGATGAAATTCGTATTTTCGAACATCGAAGATCAAATCACTCAGATAAAACGCACGATGAATCACGGTAAATACATTATGAATGAGGGGTTCAAAGTGATATCTATGGATATTGATCTTCATTGGAAGGCCATGGTTGTAACGCCATGCTTGGCCGGCGTCCATAGGTGGCGCGGTGGTTGAGCCCGGCAGCTCGGGTTGGGGATATTATCGGTTAACTCACGGTCCAAGCTATATATTGCGCTCCCCGACAAATCGCGCTAGTGAAATAAGCCCAGCGGCCGCAGCGCCAAGCGGAGTTATTGCGCGAATGGCCGCGGCTAGAGCCTGATCAGCCTCTCGGCGACTGGCATCAAGGCCAATGAGCACGGGATATGTGATTTTCCCCTTGGCCGCATCCTTGCCGGTGGCTTTCCCAATCTGCTCAGGGGTTGCGGTCTGGTCGAGAATGTCGTCGACAATTTGGAATGCCAGTCCCACATGCCTGCCAAATGAGCTGAGGGCTTGGAGTTTTTCCTCGGATGCACCCACCGCAATTGCCCCCATGCGGCACGAGGCCGTCAGAAGGGCACCCGTTTTCATGCGATGTAAATGTTGAAGCTCGGAGAGTTTGGTCGGGCGCTGGTTATTGTCCATGTCGATGACCTGTCCACCGATCATCCCGCCAGGCCCGGAAGAGTGAGCAAGCTCTGCGATCAGTGAGGGCGCGACTGCTGGCTGGGCATCGGTTGCGAGAATTTCAAAGGCGATGGTTGTCATCGCATCGCCCGCGAGAATCGCCATCGCTTCGCCGAAGATCTTATGATTGGTGGGCTGGCCGCGGCGAAGGTCATCATCATCCATCGCGGGAAGATCGTCGTGAACAAGGCTGAACGTATGGATCAACTCCATTGCGGCAGCAGCCGCAAGGGCAGAAGGCCAACACGGACTATTCGGCAAGGGCGAACGACCCTCGTGGCAGGCTTTGGCGCATTCCAACACCAACGCTGGGCGCAGACGTTTTCCACCCGCCATTAGGCTGTAATCAATCGCTTCCATGAGTCGAATGGGGGCGGTGGGATATCGCTGGGGAAGTCGCCGGAAATAATCGCTGACGTGAGCAGCGCTTTCGCTCATAAGCGACGCGGCATTCACGGTTGCTATCGTGGTTGCGTTCGCTTGAATTTTGGTGTGATTCACGCTCTAAACCTCGTCCAGACCGTGCGGCGGGCGACGGTCGGTCCCCGGACATTACATTTTGTGGCGCAATTCTCAACCCGGTTGTCAATATTATTCGCCAGGGTTATCGGGCAGTGGCTCGGACTGAATGCTTCCGTCGGGGGCTTTGGAAAGGAGTTCAATCTGCTTTTCGGCGGTGCTGAGAACGTCGCGGCAATGGCGGATGAGGAACGTGCCGCGATCGTATTTCACCAGGCTTTCCTCCAGTTGGACCTCTCCCCCCTCCATATCCGTCAGGATCTTTTCCAGTTCGCTTAGGGCTTCCTCGAATGTTTTGGGGGGTATCTGCGTTTTCTTGGCCATTTGGTGAATTATACGTTGATCCGTCGTTGGCGCAAGTGAGCGCGCCATTTCTTCACCAAATTGTGTGTATGGCGCGTAAGATATGTGCCAGCCGTTATTTGCCCGAAGGTGGGTTAAATGGCATAATCCGGTTTGGCAATAATCTGGCGGCCAGAGCGTAATACAGGTAATGACCGGAGTTATGAATGGAGACGGAGCCGTCGCCCGAAATTGCGACTCCCGTCACCATTAGCGATGAGTCGTTGGTCCACCGCTTGCGCGACGGTGACACGGGTGCGGGTGAAGAATTAGTCAAACGGCACTGCCCCGCGCTGATGCGATATCTGCAACGCCTCGCGGGGAATGACCAGTTGGCTGAAGAGTTGCACCAGCAAGCCTGGATCAGTGTTTTGGACCATTTAGATCGTTTTGACCCGTCGTCCGGCGGCGGGGGCTTTAAAGCTTGGTTATTTCGTATTGCCACCAATAAAGCCAACGATTATTGGCGATCGCGAGGTCGAGAAAAAAATGTAACTCAGGGATTACGACTGGTTACGGAAGAAACGGCCCCTGACGCGAGTTTCAGATTAGATAGCTCAGAACAGCAGCAAAAACTCCGGGCGGCCATCGATTCGCTGCCGCAAAACCAAAAGCAGGTCGTTTTGTTGCGATATTACAGTAATTTGAAATTCGTGGAGATTGCCGAAATGCTCGGATGTCCGCTGAACACCGCTTTGGGGCGTATGCACAAAGCAATGTTGCGGCTTAAAGAAATTATGGGGCAATGAGGTCACTGGTTGGTGATTCGCGGCCCGATGACCAATGGCACAGTCGAGAATTGAGTCGAGGATGCAATGAAGAGCGATCTTCAAACCCTTAAAACCCGCGAAGCAATGCTGCTGATGTATCTGGCAGGCGAGCTAAGCGAGCCAGACCGCGCCCAGGTCGATCAGTTGCTGGCCAGCGACCCCTCCCTCGCCGGTCAGCTTGCATCGATTCATTCGATCAATGATTTTTGCGTGGATGCCCTAGCCAGTCTGGATCGCCAGGATCACCTGGCGTTCAGTCAATCCGCTTCGGTGCGAAACGCGACGCGGTTGATTCGGCAATGGTCGGTGAAACATCTACTGGTTGAACCCCCGCCAGTTGCGCAGCGGCGTGCGATTCCATGGGTGCGTTACGGAATGTCGCTGGCGGCGTCTGTTTTGGTGGGTTATCTGATTTTAACCGGCTTCTCCTTCAACGGCACAGCACGTTCTGATCATCCGGTTGCTGTCGTTAGAGAACCGGTCGCGCCCGAGGCGCCACTGGTGGGGAATGTCGATATTGATCACACGACTCCGGCGGCAGACCCGGCCGGAGGTCTTTCAACTGACGACCAAGTTGCATTGCTGACAGATACATCCAATGTGGGAGCTTCCGACGATTTTTCCACGATGCGTTTGACCGCCGACCTGGATTTCCTGGCCAACAATAACCCGTGACGAATCGTTCGACCACGCTGGTGAATCGATGAAGCTTAAAAAATTCGCAGCTTGCACGTTTAGTCTGTTTGTGATGCCCGTCGTCGCCATGGCTCAAACGCAGTCCCCTTCCACCCGTCCTATAGCCATTCCGGTCCCAGTTAGCAGCGAGCATTCCGCTATCCCGCAGCCGTCTTCCGTTGTTGCGGCATTCGCCACAAGCCGGCCGTCTAACCGGGTGGAGTGGGACGAGATGATGAAGTTCCTTAACGAAAATTCGCCACTTCGGGCGCGCGCCCTCAGCAATCTCAGGCTGCCCGAAAACGCGCCGATGCGGCAGAATATGCTTCGGAATTATCAGTTCTATAAACAGGCTAAGGATCGTTTGCCTGAAGTTGCGGAGTTGCGAAAGAAGCGTTTTCAGGTCGAAGATCGTCTCTTTGGTTTGGCGGCGCTCGTCCGCCGTTCAGCGGGTGAGGGCTCACCGGAACTTCGCAGGGAAGTACACAACAACATAGAAACACTGGTAAATCTGGGCATTTCCGAGCATGAACTGCGTATAAAGAATCTGCAATCGCTTTTGAATGATGAGCAAAGAAAGCTTGAGCAGGAAAAGGCGAACGAGCAAACGACCGTGAGTGATCGAACCAACAAAATCATGGAACAGGCGCGTCGTCCCGGCACCAGCGGCCGAGGCGCGAGCACCCCGGCCGCTCCGAACAATCCGGGGGGGGCAAAGCCGATGGGTGGCCCTGCCAAAGCGCAAATGCCCGGCAGTTCAACAACTCGTCCTGATACCGGGGGCACTCTTGATATCGGACCGCCCGGAAACGGATCGGGCGATCTCATCATTTCCGCCCCGTCCGTTCAAGGGACCGATCCCGGACAAAAATAATTGCATTTTTGGGGCGATTTCCAAGTCTTTTTCCGAACTGATCACATTGAGAGGCGTACGAAAAGAACAAAGAAGGGACCCCGCGGAGGGCGGCCCCTTCTTTGTTTGCTTGGCCGGTCCGTCCGCCACGCCGCTTTAAATTTGCGAAGTGGCGGTGGACCGTAAGTATCGTGGTGTACTAGTAGACGACAGCCATAGCGTCTTCGATCGCTTCAATCACCTGACGCACATGGAAAGGCTTGCGGAGGAATCCGTCGAAGCCACCGCCCAGAAGGCCTTTGGCTTCTTCGTCGGTCATCTTTCCACTCATGGCAATGACCTTGGTCAGTTGCAGATCGGGATTAGACTTTACATGCTTGGCTACCTCGCGGCCGTCAATGTCGCGCAGGTTCATGTCCAGCAAAATGACGTGCGGGCGGAACTTTTCCGCGGTAATGCCGGCGGCGAACCCGCCTCTGGCCACTTCCACCTCGTATTTTGCTTCATCCTCAAGAATTTTTTCCAGGACTTCAACGATGTCCTGTTCCTCATCGACGATCATGACGCGGGTGCAACCGGTCATCAGGCCGTTAAGCGGCATTCCGTGCATCTTCATGAAACGAATCAGTTGGTTGAGGGGAATCCGGCGGTCTTTGCTGCCGGGAATCCGATAACCGTGTAGGGCGCCGCTGTCGAACCATTTACTAACGGTACGCGGAGCGACGTTGCATATCTTGGCGACCTCTCCAGTCGTCAGAACATCTTTGACCTTAGTGGCGTTCATGCATTTTCTCCCGGGGCAACCCCCGTGTCGGCGACAGGCGAAGCGCCGCGGACACACTCTTTATCGTCTGGCCATCTGAAGGCTTTAGACCAGCTGCGCAGATTTTGCCGGTCATCGGGGAAAATGCGAAAACGCCTAAGTTATTGGACTGGAGCAGTGTAGAAGGGGATTTCCAGTATCGAAAGCACTGGGTCCGAGAAAATGGGGAATTCCCTGGGTTCATCAACGTTACTTGGGATTGAGAACCATGTGTATTCACTGTACACCTTGGGAGATAAAACGCCTCTGGCCATTGCGCCCTCGTGGGACTATTGCGCCACCGAAGCACTATACATCATACATCCCACGGTCGATTTCAGAGAGACGCCTTATGCATATCCTGTACGTTCATCAGAACTACCCCGCCCAGTTCGGGCATATCGCCGACGCGCTGGTCGCGAAAGGTTGGCGCTGTACGTTTGTGAGTCAGACCGAGCCGGGAGTCGTTAATGGCGTGCAGAAGTTTCAATATCGCCTGCAGGGCGGCGCCACCGATCGAACCCATTTTTGTTCGCGGACCTTTGAAAATGCCGTCTGGCACTCCGACGCCGTTTATCAAACCGCCAGAGACATACATGAGCTGGAGCCTGATCTCATTGTCGGTCACAGCGGCTTCGGCAGCACGCTTTTTCTTCGAGAGCTTTTTCCGCGGGTTCCGGTGGTCAATCTATTCGAGTTTTACTACCGCTCGCATGATCCCGACAGCGACATGGATGCCCGCCGCGACCTGGGCTGGGGCGCGACGCCCATCCACTACATGAGATCATATGCCCGTAACGCAATGATTTTACTTGACCTGCAGAATTGCCAGTTTGGATACACCCCCACCAGATTCCAGCGATCGCGCTTTCCCGCGGAATATCAACCGAAGCTGCGGACCGTCTTCGACGGAATCGACCGCTCGATCTACCACGGACATGGCGACACCCTGCGTCCGCCCGTCTCTACCCGCCAGACGCGCACCGTCGGCGGCGTGGAGATCCATCCGCATCATCGCGTGGTGACCTACGTCAGCCGCGGCTTCGAATCGATGCGCGGGTTCGACATTTTCATGCGGGCTGCCAAAATCATCGCCGAGCAAAATGCGGACGTGCAATTCCTCATCGTTGGCAGCGACAAGATCTCCTATGGACGCGATACGGATTTCGTCGGCGAGCACAAAACGTTTAAGGCATGGGTCTTGGCGCAGCAGCCGTATGATCTTTCCCGGTTTCATTTTCTTGGGACGCTCCCGCAGGCGGAGCTGGCGGCGGTGCTCGCGTCAAGCGACCTGCATATTTATCTCACGGTGCCCTTTGTTCTTTCGTGGAGCATGATGAATGCGATGAGTTGTGGGGCGGTGGTCCTGGGTTCATCTACCTCGCCGGTCCGGGAAATGATTCGCGAGGGTGAAACGGGATTGCTTGCTGACTTCTACAAGCCCGAGGAATTCGCCGCCAAGGCCCTTGGGGCTCTTAAAGATCCGGATCAATATCGTCCGCTGGGCCGGGCGGCGGAAAAACTGGTCGCGGAAAAGTATAGTCTTGAGGTAATTTTACCGCAGATGATTAAGCTTTATGAAGATGCCGCTAACCAGAGTGGTCTGGGCGGGAACATTCCCAGCCCCGCGCCGATCACTCTGGAAGATGCCTCGGATCTATTCACCACGGCGCGTCCCAAATCACGTTCGCCATTCCGCGGATAAGGCCTGGTTCCACAACCTCTTTAATCTCTATTGCCAGCTCGCTACTCTTTTCTTTCTGCCTTAAGGAGCTTTTTGATGAAAATCGCAGTGATGCCCGGCGACGGCGTCGGGAATGAAGTGATCCCAGCCGGTCTGGTTCTGCTGAAGGAAGCCAGCCGAAAATTCGGATTCTCGTATTCCACCACGAACTACCCGTTCGGCGGCGAGCATTATCTCAAGACCGGCCAAACCCTGCCCGACACCGCCCTGAAGGAACTGGCCGCGCACGATGCCATCCTGTTCGGCGCGGTAGGGGTCGATCCGCGCGGCTCCGCGCAAATCCCCCAGGGGATTCTGGAAACGGAAATCCTCCTCAAGATGCGCTTCGAGCTGGATCAGTACATTAACCTGCGTCCCACCCGGCTCATGCCCGGCGTCCCCACACCCCTGAAGCATGCTGGGCCGGATGATATCGACATGGTCATCGTTCGCGAGAACACCGAAGGGCTGTACTGCGGCAATGGCGGGTTCCTCTACAAAAACACGCCGCACGAGGTCGCCAACCAGATTGAAGTTACCACACGGCGGGGGGTTGAGCGCTGCATTCGGTACGGCTTTGAATACGCCACCAAGTTCAATCGTAAAAAGGTCACGCTGGTAGCCAAGACCAATGTGCTCCGCTTCGCCCACAATCTCTGGCTGCGGGCATTTGAGGAAGTGAAGACCGATTACCCCGGAATTCAGACTGATTACCATCACGTCGATGCCTGCACGATGTACATGGTGACCAAACCGAAAACCTACGATGTGATTGTCACGACCAACATGTTCGGCGACATCATCACCGATCTGGGCGCCGCCATTCAGGGCGGCATGGGCATGGCCGCCAGCGCCAATCTTAATCCCACGCGACAGGCCGCCAGCATGTTCGAACCCGTCCATGGCAGCGCCCCGGATATCGCGGGGAAGAATCTCGCCAATCCCATCGCGACGTTTCTTTCGGTGGCCATGCTACTGGAATTTCTGGAACAACCCAAAGCGGCAGCGGCGATTAATCAGGCAATTAAGCAGGTCGTAGCTGATCCGAAGAATCACACGCGCGATTTGGGTGGAACGGCGAATACAACGCAGGTTACTGAAGCGGTTTGTCAGGCGCTGGGAAAAGTTCCAGCATGAATTGGTAAGCCATGAAACGCAAACCAAGCATTTCAAATGAAGAAGCCGTTGTTCGGCATCTTCGCGAAGACCGAGATTTTGCCACCACCTATCTCAAGGCAGCTATCAAGGCAACGGGAGAGCTGAACGTTCTGCCACGAGCATTGCAACGCCTGGATGAAGCAACAACGATGCTACCTCACCACGGCAGCGCCTGCCCCAGATGAAAATACCCGCCGCTCGGCCCACTGTCCGGCAGCGTCGCCAATTCCACGCTGGTCTTCCCGCCTTCGCTTAATTCCAGCGTAGCATTTTCGCCGCCCAAATCCGTCTTCACCCAGCCGGGATGAGCTGAGTTCACCTTAATGTTCGTCTCGCGCAGCGCCTGAGCAAGGTGCACCGTGAACGCGTTCAGCGCGGTCTTCGATGCATCGTAAGCAAATGCCTTCGCGCTATAGATCGGCGAGGCCTTGTCCGCGTGTAAAGTCAGCGAGCCAAGAATGCTCGATACATTCACGATCCGCCCCGCGGCTGATTTCTTGATCAGCGGCAGCAACACTTGCGTCAGCGTCACCACGTTGAAGAAATTCGTCTCGAACGTCTCCCGTAAAACCTTCGGCGGCAGGGTGGTCACTGTGTTGAAGCCTCCCGGCGCGGCAAAGTCTGCTTCTTCCAGAACAACGCCCGCATTATTCACCAGAATGTCCAGCTTCCCGAATTCCTTCTTTATAAAATCCGTCACCCGCTGATGATCCTCCGCCGAGTTAACATCCAGCTTAAACGCCTGCGCGCTCACCACGCCGTCCGCGAGAAGCTCCTTCACCGCTTTTTCCCCCTTGGCCAGATCGCGGCTGCCGATAATCACGGCAATTCCCATTTTTCCCAGCCCGCGCGCCGTCTCCAAACCAATGCCCTTGTTCGCGCCGGTGATGAGTGCCACTTTCGATTGCGACTTTTCCATAAAATTCCTTGCTGGCTAAATGTTGAGAATCCTTCTGAACCTGGCGTTGCGCCCGCTGCGCGGGGGGCCAGGGCTGACGATTGTATGCCTTCGGCAAATAATTTGTCTTTGGCAACGCCAATCCAGACACAATCAGCAATCAATACCCGCGCACGAAAAACAAAAATTGCTCGGCGATGTGATCAGAAACTGGCCACATGTAGCCCCCACAAAGCACAAGAATCAGCAGCGACAACTGAATCAGCCCCGCGACGTATAAGTCTGCACGGCCTCGGCGAAAGGCGCACTGAAATTCGCGAGGATGCGCGATCCATCCAGCGGCGGCAGGGGGAGGAGATTGAACATCGTCAGCATCACGTTCGACGATCCGAAAATCCAAAGCAGGTAGCGAAAGTTCAACTCAACCTGGCTCAAATTGTGATGCTCGCCGCGCCCCAGCCGCTGCCAAAGCCCCAGACCGCCCAGCGCCAGCACGGCGAGAAACACATTCACCAATGGCCCCGCAACCGCAACCAGCGCTGGCCCATATTTTCCCCGCAGCCGCCGTGGATTCACTGGCATCGCGCCCCACGAAAAACCCGCCAGGAGCAGGCAAATCAGCGACATCGCGCCCATATGAACCACCGGGTTCATGGTAATGCGATGTTGTTCAATCGGCGTGCGATCCCCAAGCCAGATGGCCATAAACGCGTGGCCCAGCTCATGAAGGCAGATGCTTAGAACCATCGTGACAATTACGGAGAGAAAGAACCTTAAATCTTTGGAGAGGTATTCGATGAACATTCGTCGCAATCCTACATGGGTGCTGCGTTGAGAAAAAGAAAGATCACAAGCCCGGGCTTATCAGCGATCAATAAGGCTTTAATACACACCCCGCTCGGCTCACCAAGGAGGCGCGGCAATTGAAGAAGGCGCGGTGGAAGAATTCTATTTTAAGTACCGCTTTATCACCTGGGCCAAATCCTCAAGGGCCTCCCCCTCAGCCTTGGTCGGAGCACGGGCGGGGTCGATCAGATGTTCGCGAATGTGGCCTTCAAGAACCTCGGCCATCAGCCCGTTGATTGCGCCGCGACAAGCCGCGATCTGCTGCAAGATCTGAGTGCATTCATTTGTTTCGTCTATCGCTCGTTCCAGCGCTTCAACCTGCCCGCGAATCCGCCGCACTCTGCCGAGCAGTTTAATCCGGTCCCGTATTGTATGTGACACCGCATACTCCTAAAATTTTACCAGCCGCCTTGATACTCCACTCCAGTATAGTATCATAGTGGGGTGGGGCGAGTGATTATTCGCCGCAGTCTAAAGGAGTATCGTCATGGACGTATCGACAGTCTACTTTCCCTCCGCCGTCGCTTTGGGCGCATTGCACGCGCTTGAGCCGGGACATGCCAAGACCCTGACGGCCGCTTACCTCATTGGCACCAAGGGTACAAAGGCCGATGCGGTGCTGCTTGGTCTGTCTGTCGCGATAACGCATAGCATCGTCGTTATCGGTCTCTCGGTCGGGGCGGTCATGCTGGGCCGGGAGGCCTTTACCGATGAAGCCGGGCGATGGCTGGCGGTAGGCAGCGGGGCGATTGTCGTCATTCTCGGCCTGTGGCTGCTTCGCAAGCGAATCCGTGTCATGCGTCGCGCTGCTCGCGTTGGCGCGCATTCGCCCGATCACGGCCATTCGCATGCTCCAGACCCGCAGCCGGTCAAGGGCAGAATGACATCGGGCATCGTGGAGATAATTCAAACCCCCGCGGGCGAACGGCTCAGGCTTACCCTCGACGCCGCAGTATCCTGCCTTTCGGTCCGCGTGGAAATCATGCGAGGCGCTGGACAAACGGAAATTCTCTCCCTTTCGCCCCAAAATCAGGCGAATCTGATCTGGCTGAGTAATGCGCCGCCCGATGAACCGCATGAATTCAAGGCAAAGGTGTTGCTGACCGTGGCAGCGGAAACCGAAGCGCTGCCCTTCGAGATTCACGAGCCAGACCATGATAAACACCATGATCACGATCACATGTCTGACGATGAACATGCCCGAGCCCATGCCGCGACACTGCCGGCATACGTCGCCAAGGGGGAGCGCCCGGGTCCGTGGCAGGTCATCGCGTTCGGCGGCGCCGGCGGATTGATCCCGTGTCCCGCCGCCGTCACGGTAATGCTACTGTCACTTTCAGCCGCCAAGACCGGCAACGGACTGTTTCTTGTCATCGGTTTCAGCACGGGGTTGGCCATAACCTTGGTCGGGGTTGGGCTGGCAGTCGTGATGGGCTTGAGCAAACTCGCTGGGACTGGCCGACTCTCCTGGCTATCCAAACAGGCGCCCATTATCTCTGCTTCCCTCGTGGTATTGTCCGGCGCAATCGGTCTGACCGTGGCCCTCGTTAAGGGTCATTAACACCGGCGAAACAGGGGGAATACTAAACAGCTCCGGGCCGGCGCGCCGTCTTTGTAGTCGCTCCACGACCGAGCAGCGCGTTGCGCGGCAAGACCTTTGCCATGCCTCACGGCTGATCGTCCCCGGCTGATCGCGTCGCGGCGGTGGACAGAGAAGAAACGTGCCGGGGCTGGCCGGTGTGGATGATCCGCCAGATGCGTCCCTTTTCACTGTCGCTGATGTAAAGCGTGCCATCGGGCGCGATTGCCAGACCGCATGGACGAAAGCGCGCGTCGCTGACGCTGGTGACGGGGTGATCCTGCCCGTCAAATCCATCCGCGAAGACTTCGTAGCTGCCCGTTGGGGTTCCTTTATCGTCGAAGGGAACGAAGCAAACGTTGTTTCCGCCCTGCGGCGTCAGCGCGCCGCTGGACGACCCGTGGCACGCCACGAATGCGCCACCCCGATATTTCTGGGGGAACTCCGTGCTGGTGTAGAAGACCATCTGCTGCGGAGCCCAGTGCGCGGGGAAGGCGACTTGCGGGTCGGGAAATCGACCGGGCTCGGCGTGCTTGCGATTGTCGCCGCCATTTTCGGGGGCCAGCATCCGGGCTTTCTTAAAGGGGTCGTAATAAGTGAATGGCCAACCCAGGTTCGCGCCTTCGTCGAGGCGATGAAGCTCTTCCGCCACGCGCCCCGCATTGTCCAGGGCATCGTAATATTGCGGGGCCACGGTATCGAGATCGTCCCGGCCAGTCGTCACCGTGAAAAAGGTCTTCGACACGGAATTCCACGCGACGGAAAGTGCTTGACGGATGCCCGTTGCGTAATGGAACCCAGACGCGAACGCCTGGTTGGGTTTATTTGCGTCAAAACGCCAGAACCCTCCGTGAGTTTTCAGGAACTCGGTCGGGTCGGAGTCTTTGGACCCTTCCTTTCCATCAGGAGCGCCAAATCCATTCAAAGGCGATGAAACGCCAACGAGCAGCCGGCCCTGATTGTCGAAGGCGAAGGCCTTGGCTTTATGCGCGCCTTCCGCCGGAAGACCCTGAACAATGATCTCAGGTTCACCGCTTGGCACCAGCGTTCCGCGGGTAATTTTGTACCGGTAGATGGCGGAGGTCGTCGCGTAATAGAGCCAACCATCGTGAAGCGCTATTCCGGTGCCGCCGCCCGCCCCGAAGTCCTTGATGGTGTCCGCCCAACTGTCGCCGTTGGTATCGCGCAAGGCGATGACGCCGCCCTTTGAGGTCTTTGCATAAATCTCGGTGTTGGGCCCGATCGCCAGAAATCGCAGCTTGTCCCCCGGCCGATCGGCGCCGCCCACCAAGTTGTCGGCCACCAGCAACGCACGGAATCCCGCCGGCACCCATATTCCGCTGTTATCCATGGTGGTCGTTACAGGGAGGCTGGTCTCCTGGGCAAAGTGCTCTGGATGCGACGTAATGATGCGCGCATTTTTAAAGTGCGCCAGGATTTTTTCTCGCTCGGGAAAATTACCGGTCCAATGAATCTTCAGCGCGATATAGCCGCTGGTGTAGCGGTCGTCGATGAGGTTGGCCGTTGGCACGCCATTGACCCAAACCTTGAAATGCGAACCAAGCGCCTCAATGCGAAAACGGTTCCATTCGCCTATCTTAAATGCCTCCCGGCCCGGAGCGTTGTTTTCCATCGTGTTCAGCCACTGCCAGACCGGGCCGAAATCCTCGAAGATGCCGCCCGTCCATTTCCTGGGGGTGGGATCAATTTTCACCATGTAGCTCCAGAGCTTCACCGGAGCGTCGGGCAGGGCATCAACCGCGCGAAACGAGATGCCGGTGTTGTAGTCCCCGTCGATCTTCACGTCGATTTCGAAGATGAAATCGGAAAAGGCTTCGTTCGTGCTGACGAAGGTGTGTTCCGTGGTGTTCGCGGTGACATGGCAGATGATTTCGCCATTCTCCACATACGCTTTACCGCCGCCGCCTTTAAGCGACCAGCCAGATAAATCCTTGCCATTGAACAAAGAGACCCACGGCGCGCTCTCCTGGCCGGCAACAAGCGACACGCCCCCGAGCCAGCAACCAAACATCACGAGGAAAAGATGGAAGGGTTTCATAGGATGTTAGAGTTGAGTTTAGACTAAACCGTTCAGCAGATGTATAGCTTTGATGGAATCTGCATGGGTCGCCGCCGCTGGGCGCATCGTACGTTCCAAGGGGTTGCGGTTCAAATCGGTCTGATCAAGCCAGAGCGATAATCGAAGCGTGGTCTTCCAAAAACGGCGATCCGATTCCCAGCGCGTCCAAAGCCTTCGTTAATTTGCGTTCCTCGAAACCGCCTTCTTAATTTCAATAGCAAGGCCCCCACTATATTTCTCGTGAGCCACAACCCTGCCCTGGTCATCCACGGTAAATAGAGAGCTGGCGTATTCGGGTCGGGCCAGGCCGATGACGATGTCATACACCGTCACGTCACCGCCCATCGTTTTCACGATGATCGGGTGGTCATACCGGATCAGGACATAATCGCTCGTCACCGCGCTGCGATAATGGTCGTGAATCACCGGCACGCTCTGCCCAAGCAATTGCGGGTCGTTCACCGTATTGAAGTTCGATGACTTCAGAAACGCCAGACCCAATTGCAGGACTGCCGCCTTTGCGCTCTCGTCCGGTTGCTTGCCTGCAATATGGAATTGAATAGTCGGCACAGGCGGCACATCTTCACCCCCCGACAGAGTCGCAGATGTCATCAAAATCAGAACCAAGGGAGAGATTTTAAAAATTCGCATAATTGCTCCTATTTTTCGCATGCATCCGGATTGTTCTAGTTGACCTTGGGGAAAATTTGAGAGTTTCCAAAATGATGACAGAAATACCCAAAATTAGCTTGACTACTAACAAAAGTTAGGGTGCGTTCGGAATTGTCTGAACCGCTTGAAAAGCCGACGCAATAATCCGAAAAATGTCCGAGATGTCCAAAAATGTCCCTAACCCCCGGGGTAAGCATCGAGACATCTTACATGTCAAAATTTTGCGTAGCTCGCGACCCTCCTCCAACTACTCACGCTGCGGCGCTATTCTCGCGCTCCGCTAGCGTGCATAAGATAAACGAATGACGGAAAAGTTGATCATCATCGGCTCAGGACCAGCCGCCTGGACTTGCGCCATCTACGCCGCCCGCGCCAACCTCAATCCAGTCGTTTACGAAGGCGCGCTCAGCGAAGAAAACCGCCTTCGTGGAACGTTACCGTTGGGACAACTGAACCTGACGACCGAAGTAGAGAATTTTCCAGGATTTCCCAAGGGAATTATGGGTCCGGAACTCATGGAATTCATGCGCGAGCAGGCTCAGCGATTCGGAACCAGAATCATCACCGAAGACATCGCAGCGATCGATCTTTCACGCCGACCCTTCAAGCTGGAAGACTCGGCATTGCAGGCAATCTCCGCCCACGCAATCGTCGTATCCACAGGCGCCAGCGCAAATTATCTCGGGCTGGAGTCGGAAAATAAATATAAGAATTTCGGCGTATCCGCCTGCGCCGTTTGCGATGGTGCGCTGCCTCGATTTCGCAATAAGCCCCTCGTCGTCGTGGGCGGTGGAGACTCAGCCGCTGAAGAGGCAACCTATCTCACTAAATTCGCCAGCAAAGTCTTTCTCGTCCATCGGCGCGATGCGCTCCGCGCCAGCACCATCATGAGCCAGCGCGTGCTGGGCAACCCCAAAATTCAACCAGTTTGGAATTCCGTGGTGGATGAAGTGATCGGCGATGACGAGCGCGGCGTCACCGCGGTGCGCGTCTCGGGAATCAACGGTGGAAGCACGGCCCAACTCGAAGCCACTGGCATGTTCGTCGCGATCGGGCACACGCCCAACACCGCATTCCTTTTCGGCCAGTTGGAGCTGGATTCCAAGGGATTTGTCGTCCTCAGCGACCCTGCCCGAACCACCACAAGTGTTGAAGGCGTTTTCGCAGCAGGCGATGTCGCGGACCCAATCTATAAGCAGGCGATCACCGCCGCCGGAATGGGCTGCAAAGCCGCGCTCGATGCCGAGCGATGGCTGGCGGAGAAGGAAATTCACTGAACGCGGCGCAACAGTCCTCTACAGTTTTTGAGGCGGGCAATGTTAAACTCTTGCGAGTGGCGGAAAAGTCTTACACCTTCCCAAAAAAATCCCGGCTTTCCGGTCGGCCGGCTTTTGCTGGGGTGTACGCCGCGGGCGTGAAGTTTGTGCGCGGGCCGCTGGTTCTTTTTTCCTCGCCCAATGGTTCAGCTTGCATCAAATCGGGCTTAAGTGTTTCGCGCCGCGTGGGAAACGCCGTGCGCCGCAACCGAATCAAGCGCCTCCTGAGAGAATCGTTCCGCCTGCTTCAGCACGATTTGCCGACTGGTTATGACATTGTAATTGTCGTTCGCCCGCATGAGCCCTTAACGCTAACAGAATATAAGAAGCACATCGCGGCATTGATGGATAAATCGCAAGCGGTCTGGACGCGGCGGAAAGGTACAATCCCCTGATGCGCTGGCTGCTTGTTCAGTTTGTTCTCCTTTACCGCGTTACACTGGGCAAGCTGCTCGGTGGGCAATGTCGTTTTGAACCGACCTGCAGCCAATACGCGATTGACGCAATCACCAAATACGGCGCATTGCGAGGAACTATTAAAGCCGTGCGACGTATTGTACGGTGCCGGCCATGGGGCGGTCGCGGCTATGATCCTGCCTGATTTATGTTGTATTGTTGAATGGCGACAAGTACGCTGTTCTTCTCACCGGTGGAGAAAATATGTTGTTCGGCAAAACCGGCATTCCGGTCTTTTCAATTTCCTCCTTTTCCCTGACCACAATATTCATCAGCCATGCGATGGCAGCTGACTGGGTTTACGAAGCGGGCGGCTCGCAAACCGTTGTGCTTCCAGGTGGCTTTGGCGCGGTCGCTAATTCCAACGGCACTTTCTACCAAGATAGCTTCGGGAATTTTAGCTACGACGTCATTCTGGACTCCGGCGCCAGCGGCAACCTGATGAGTCAGTTCGTCAATTCAAACTTTAATGTACCAACGACCGGCGAGACCTATGTGGACGTGGGCATCGGCGGCAGCGAAACTTTCAATGTCACCCAGCCGATACAAACATATTTTTCACCAAGTCTCAATAACGGTAACCCGGTCGATGGGAACGTTCAGGCAAATTTCGTCAACTACGGAACCAATAAATTTCAGGCTCGTCAAGCTGATCCCGGCCCTGGTGGTTTGCTGTTTTATGACATCATCGGCACACCGGTGATCCAATCGCACGTGATGAGTGTCACGCCAACTAATATCGACGATCAGATCGGCCAGGGTTTTGTGGTGAATCTTGCTGAGACGCACCTTCTGAATTCGGTGCCGAACAATCTGCCCAGTCACGGCGTTTACCATGTGCCGCTGACCTTCCAGAACTTTGTATCGCCTGGCGCGGCGCCGACCGAAAAATCGAACCCGGTGATCCAGAACATCGTTGCGGTGGAGTCCGGAAAAACGCCGGTATCGGACAACTGGCTGTTTGACTCCGGCGCTTCGCTTTCCATCGTAAGCCCCGCGTTCGCGAAAAAGCTGGGGATTGATACCAACGCCCCGCCGATCACCAGCATCCAGGCGGCAGGCGTCGGCGGCAGCACGGTTACCTTCGACGGCTACATGCTGCAGGAACTGGATATCCCGCTTAGCAATGGTGACAGAATGGTCATCAACGATCCCGTTGTGTTCGTTCCTGAAGTGAATAATTTGCCAGCCTCTCTTACCGGCGTGCTGGGAATGAACCTGTTCATGCAATCGACGGATTTGGTCGATGCGACTACCGGCGAAGCCACTAAGCCAATCGATCCGCTTTTTTCGCAGTGGTATCTGGACGGGCCGGGCAATCAACTGATTCTGGTCGATCCCAACAGCAGTTATGCGCTTCCAGAACCTGCCTCGTTAGCGATGCTGATTCTGGGAGGAGCGCCGTTGCTGGCCCGTCGTCCGCGCCGCAAGGGTCCCGCAAAATCGGACGAATAGTCCTCCTGTCACAGCAAATGCCGGATACGATTGTATCGCTGAAGAATTCTTTTCTTCAGCGCGGCGTGCCCAGGCTTGTATTCATGCCCCTTTCGGGCGAGCCGCACAAATAACTTCACCATGTTTTTCCAGTCCTGAACATTAATAAATTCTGGCGCGATGCGTTTGGTTTTCGTATCCATGTTGTGGTAATTGCCAAGGGCCACGCAGAGAGACGCTGCGGTGTAACCGTAGATGTCGTACACGGTGGCTTCGCATGTGCCGCCTGGCATCAGGGCGCGCTGGTACTGGAATGTTTTGTCGGTTTTTTTCAGCTTCTCAGCTTGTTCTCCCAGGAAATAGGTTAGCGAAGAGTTGAAGACGCTGGTGCGGTCGCCCACGCGGATGATTACCCCGCTGCCCTGCGGCGCGACGGGTTGGACGCTGCTGCATTCGATCGCAACCACGCGATCCGATTTTCTGAGCAGCGTTTGATTCTTGCACGCTGCGATGCAGCCGATGAAACCTTCTTCTTCGGCGCGGGTGAATAATACTGCAACGGGCGCAATCGGCGGACGCGCGTGCAGTCGATCGAGCATTGCAAGGCACGCAGCAGCGCCCGCGAGATCATCGCAGAGGCGCGAGTAGAACTTCGCGCCTTTGTATCTTCCTTCGCCCTGGTCAAACATGCCGGGCGAGCCAGGCGTGACGGGTTCTTTCACGCGAATCGTCACCTCATGCGGCACGGCGCGCTGGTCGTAATCTTCGACGGTGGCGCTGGTGACAATGCCGGCAATCTCGCGTTTGCCGTCAAAGAATCGAACTTTGGCGCCGCGCACATATTCGACTTTCACCCAGCCACGGAACGAAGCACGCAGTGTTTTGGCGTCGACCATTTTCTGGGCAACAAAGCCAGGGTGATCCATGTGTGCTGTGAAAACCCAGCGCGGCTTACTCTTTTTCGAACCCAACTCGATCAGCAGGTTTCCGGATTCATCGCTTCGCAGTGTGAGGCCTTTGCGCCTGGCGATGAAGGCCTCGACATATTGGACGACATGCGACTCAGCAAATGGCGCGGTGGGAACGCTGCATAATGTTTTCAGTATATCCATGGAGATTTAAATACCCGTCCCGCCAGCGAACTTCGAGTGGGCGAATGACTTGCCAGCATAGTCCAAGTTTATTCCTGGACGACGCTTTCAGCCTCGATGTCGATGTCTTTCGTAGCCAATTCGCGCATCTTGGGAAGCATGGCCTGGAGGGTTGCAGCCTGGGGAGAGCCGGGGAAATCATCGATGACATCTTCAGCCAGCTCGATGGCTTCCTTGAAGCGCTTTGCTCGAACCAATTCCTGGATGCGGTGTTCCTGTTCCTGGCGTTCTTCAATTTCAGCGTTATCGCGAATGGTTTGAAGCTGCGGCCGCAAGGTGGCGCTGCGGCGATGCTCGGGGAACATCTGCACCAGTTTGTCGGCATTGCTTCGGGCGCGGCGCCAGCGGCGGGATTCAATGTCGGTTTTAATTTCCGCGTAAAGGCGGTTGGCGGTGGCTTCGGTGAATACCTGGCGCTCACGTTCCACATCCGCCAGAAGGGCGCGTCCCTCGACGTTTTCGGGAAAGTTTTCCGTGAACTTAACGGCCAGCGATTGGGCCTGATCCCAGTTACCGATCGCCGTAAGATCCTGCACTCTTCCGCGAATCGCGGAGACTTCCTTCGCCTGCGATTCGGTGCGGCCGCAATCGATCCTGGCTCTGAAATCAGCCAGCGATGCATCGCTGGGGAAATCCGCTTCCAGTAACGCCAGCGCTCTGCCGGCGGCTGTCCAGTTGGCATTTTGTATTTGCCGCGTGGTTTCCGCCAGCAGCGTTTCGCGGCGCTGTTTCAGGATGACGGACCACCGCTGCTTTCGCTGGGCATCGTCCATCATGGTCAGGTCGCGCAATTCCTTTAATTGCGCGACGACATCCTTCATGGTTATCGCCAGCTGGGGAACGCCATTGCCTGGAATATTTGGTGGAGGTGTTGCGATGAACGGAATGACGCGCTCGATCGGGGCGGCTGGCGGCGGCGTTTTGGCAGCCGGCGCTTCGGCGCTGTGTGCCTCCAGCACCTGGGGAAGGCGGCTGAGCATTTCCATCAAATCGCTGATCTCGGCGCGACGCAATTGCGCTTCTATCTGGGATTGAGCCAGTGATTCGCCCACAAAGAAGGTGATCAGGGCGAGGCCGGCGATAATCAGTGGAAGATCCAGCGTGTTGACGATTACTTCCACGCGTTCCATGGTTGGAAGATCAGCGTTAACGACTTTCCATGACGCGCGGAAGACCCCAAAGCCGCCCAGGCCGACGGCACAGATGATCAGAGCGATTGCTGTAAGTCGGGCAAATTTGGCCGCCATTGAAAATCATTATACCGCGCGTCGGCGCCACGCGCAGATATGTTTTTTCGAGAAAAACAGCTGTCTGGCCTGGACCCGTTATTGGAAGGGATCGGAGGCGGTGCTGAGGTTTTCGAATCGCGTGGTTTTGCTTTGAAAAGTGAGTTTCAGTGTGCCTGTTGGCCCGTTTCTTTGCTTGGCGATGATGACTTCCGCGATATTATCGGGCTGAAAATCCGGCTCGCTCATTTTGTAATAGTCTTCGCGGTGGAGCAGCATGATAACGTCGGCATCCTGTTCGATGCTGCCTGATTCGCGCAGATCACTCATTCGGGGGCGATGCCCGTCGCGGCCTTCGCTGGCGCGGTTAAGCTGGGAGAGGCAGATGACGGGAATGCCCAGCTCGCGGGCAGCGGCTTTTACGCCGCGAGAGATTTCCGAAATCTGCTGCTGACGGCTTTCCGGGCCTGGGTTGTCCATGAGCTGCATGTAATCGATCATCAGGCATTTGATATCGTGCTGGCTCTTAAGCCGGCGCGCCTTGGCGCGCATTTGGAGGGGCGTGAGGCCTGGAGAATCATCGACCCAGATGGGCGCCTTGGCCAGTTCGCCCACCACGGTTGCCAGCTTGGTGTATTCCTGGCTGTTGAGCATTCCCTTACGGAGCTTGTGAGCATCAATCTGTCCGCGGCTGCAGAGCATGCGCTGGGCCAATTGCTGCTTGCTCATTTCCAGAGAGAAGATGGCGCAGGGCATGCGCAGATCAGCGGCCACATGCTCGACGATGTTCATGGCGAAAGCGGTTTTGCCCATGGAAGGGCGGGCGGCGACGATGATCATCTCACCGTTTTGCAGGCCGTTGAGCATATCGTCCATTTCATGGAAGCCGCTTTCGATGCCGCGCTGGCCTCGGTTTTCGATCATCTCGAAAACTTCGTGCAACACCTTTTCCATGGGAACGACGGCTTCGCCCACCTTGTTCTGCGCGATCTGGAAAATGGAGCGCTCGGCCCGTTCCACCAGTTCATCGGCCTGCTCGTGCGGCGAATAGGCATCGCGCAAAATTTCGTTGCTGGCGGCGATGAGCTGACGGAGCAGCGCTTTCTCGCGGACGATTTCAGCGTAGTGCGCCCCGTGTGCCGCTGAAGGGACCATTCCCAGAATCTGGGCGAGATATCCCTTGCCGCCAATCTCTTCCAGCAACTGCCGCTTGGAGAGCTCTTCAAAAACGATTACAGCATCGATAGGCCGGTTCTGTTCGCTTAGCTTGAGCAGCACATCAAAAATAATCTGGTGATCGGCCTGGTAAAAGCAGTCGCGATCGACGAGTTGCACGGCCTGGCCGATGATGTCTTTATCAAGCATCATCGAAGCCAGCAGGCACATCTCAGCTTCAATGGAATGGGGCGGGAGACGATCAAATTGACGGCTGACCGATTCAACGAGTTGATTCATTGCAGGCATCCCTTCCTAGCGCCAAACATTATGCGAACAGAAACGGTGAGTTGCAACGCAAATGTCGAAAGGGGAAGAATAGATTAAAAGGGGCGCGTGGCGCTAAGTTGCTGTCCATCGCGGCAGGTTCTGCACGAGATATGCACAGGCGCGTGCGGATGCTCACACAGTCGCAAAAAAACCGACAGCGGGAACCGGCAAAATCGCCTGCTTCCCGTTGTCGGTTGATTGCTAAAAAAGACTTTGCGGCTATTTACTTTTTCGCGTTTTCGAAATTGCTGGCTGGCGGCGGCTCGGCGGCCTTGGCCTTGGCGGTTTCGTCGATCAGTTGCTTGCTTTCCTTGTCGGGAGCGACCCACACCTTCAGATCGGTAGCGAGGTCTTCGGCGAACTTCACCTTGACGGTGTAAGTGTCGATGCGATCGAGCTTGCCGGGCAGCAGCACATCGTGCGGCTCGATGTTGAAGCCCTGGGCCTGGAGGGCGCGGGCGATGTCGGTCGCGCTGACGGAGCCGAAGAGGTGGCCCTGTTCGTTGGCTTTGCGCTCGAGGGTGACTTCCACGCCGGTGAGTTGCTTGATGAGGGCGGCCTGTTGGTCGCGCTTCTCGCGTTCCTGTCGCTCGATTTCCTGGCGGCGGACTTCAATCTTTTTAATGTTGTTGGGCGTGGGGTTTACCGCAAGGCCCCTGGGCAGCAGGTAATTGCGCCCGAACCCTGACGACACTTCGACCACATCACCGACTTTTCCAACATTTTTGATGCTCTCATTGAGGAGCAGTTTCATGCTTGGCATAATGCACATCCTTCTTTTTACTTCTGACGGCCAACGGACTTTTTTGGTTTCCACGAATCGATTCAAAAAACTTTAGAACGGAATATCGTCATCCTTAAATTGTTGCTCATCGCCCATCGGCGGTTCCTGGGTTGCTCGCGGCGGCTGCGCGCCGCGGGCGGGCGGGGCGCTGCGCTGGGGCGGGCGGCTGGGGGC
>JALYJB010000038.1 GCA_030775485.1 Planctomycetota bacterium
GGCTGATCGCCAAGACCCAGTTCACAGCCAAGGCCTGGTGCTCGACCAACCGCGACAAAGAGTGCAGCATCTACACCATAGGCCTTATTATGCTCGACAAAATCGATACAAGCCCCCCGGAAGCTTTGGCCGCCGTCCTTCAACTGTCAGAATACATCTCACCAAACTGGGGATGACTCAGCCGTTGACAACGCTGGGGATTGGACTGGACCCAACGGTGTTCAGCCGGATGCCAACGGGAATGTCTATATGCTTGTCGAGGGCGTCACTGCGGGTCAGGGCCAAATGGTTGTGACGTTCAAGAACGGGTCGGCAACGGTGGCCCAAGATGCTCTCGATGTGTCATTTCAGGAGGTCACAAATCTCTGGGAAGACTGGAGTATTCAAGGCACGGACCCCACCTCTCCTCTCTACCACCTGGGATATGACACAAGTGGGATAGGAAACCTTGATGCGAATGGTGGCGTTCTACCCTCGACTGTGGCTCCAACTTCTGATTCCGGCAGTCCATTACCTCTCAACCGGAATACAAAAAATTACATTCTTTTGGTGCCAGGGTGGAACTTAACGCCCTTAGAACGAAGAAACTTCGCCGCATCCGCGTTTAAGCGGCTTTATTGGCAGGGCTTCAGGGGGCAATTTGGGCTGTTCAATTGGCCCACGAATGCGGGATTTGGTGTTGGAAAAGCATTCACTGATCCACGGAACTTTGACAATAGCGAGTACATCGCATTTGCATCGGCCCCAGCTTTACTGACCTTATTGACGCAACTGAAGAGTGCGGGCTATTCAGTAAACGTATTGGCACATAGCATGGGGAATATCGTCGTGAGTGAAGCTCTCCGCGAAGGTGCTGCCGCCCACATGTCGCAACTTGTAAACACTTATATAGCAACCCAGGCCGCGGTTCCGTCGTCCGCGTATGACAGTTTTAAGGCGGGCACTTTCGCACAGCAATATCCACTTTTGACCGCCGCCGGAGGCAACACACCCGATCTGTGGCTCAATTCTCCTCTCGCAACGGGCCCCATCAATTCCCCATATTTTGGCAGCATCCACAGCGTCACTGGGGAAATGTATAATTTCTACAATGTTCAGGACTATGCTCTGACTCAATCATTTACATGGCCCGGCGACCAAATCTCCAAGCCGGATTCTTCTTCGATTCAACGGTATTCCTATGCATATACTCCTACATTAGGTGGCGGCGGTTTCTACACCGAATACACCCCAAACGGTTCCATAGTTTTGAATCCGGCAAACCAAAAGAGCCTTTGGCATATTCTTTCATACATCACAGCGATGAACACATACGCACCGCTACAGATTGGGAACCCAGGCGCAACTGGTTCAACAGCGCTCGGGGCAACCCCACATGTGGGCGGGCCATTCAATTCGCTTGGGGAAGTTGACCTTCAGGATAATAACATTCCTAAACCTTCGCGGCTCAACGATCAGCACTATGATCATAATGGAGAGTTTTATCACGATAATCCAACAGAGCAATTCTATTGGAATTTGGTAATGAAGAGATTCGGATTACTAGTTCCGGTTGCTTGGCCGAATCTTACGGCCGGTCTCGACCCTTATGGTGAGATGAGGCCCACGGTATGACTACTCGCCGAAAAGCCATTATATTTGGAACTTTGATCTTGACTCTATCGATCTGCGCGGTCGCTTGGATCTGGGATACGCAGGTGATTGGGAATTCAAAAATGGATTTCTACGGAAGGGTGGTTGATCCGAATAATCAAGGAATACCAAATGCGTTGGTGGACGCCGAGATCACGACAAATGATTTTTTCACCGTAGTATATTTGTGGCATGGTCCCTCCAACGAAACATATAAAGTAAGTGTCAATACAGATAAAAACGGGGATTTCGAGTTACATTGCCGTGGAACCGATATTAACATTATAGATTTTCACAGCCCTGGATATCATTTCGACTGGTCGGTGCCCGTGTCTGGCACGAATTTGCCGGAAGGGTATTTCGTCGCTTCGGATAAACGACCAGGTAAGGCCTTTCCGTCTGATCCAGCTCATCGAATGACTTACGCACTGCAAAAAGTGTCGCCCGGTTAGGCACAATAATAGCTCGGAGATCAGACAGGAATTAAAACATGAGCACTCGACGTAAGGCGATCATATTTGGGCTAGTATTTTTGACTTTGGCAATCTCTGCGGTCGCATGGATCTGGGACACAGAGGTGATCGGAAATTCCGAGATGAACTTTTACGGTCGGGTAGTTGATTCAGGCAATAACGGAATGGCAAATGTATCCGTGGAATTTCAGGTTGCGAAGGGCGATTTTTTCAGCTTGGTATATCTTTGGCATGGCCCGTCGACGGAAATCGATAAAATCCAGACGCAAACAGATCAAAACGGCAACTTCGAATTGCATTACTGGGGAACAGACATCAATATACTGGATTTCCATACTCCGGGGTATCGTTTCGGGGACGCAGGTCCGGTAGTGCGAACCCCTTTGCCTGAGACCCAATTTATGTATTCGCGGTCAACTCCTGGCAGAATGTTGCCTTCTGATCCGGCGCATCGGATAACCTATCCCCTGCAGAAGGTATTGCCGGGTGAATTGCCATGATACGCTAAGCGATCAACCGAGCCTTCCAAACATGACTGCTCGCATAAAACCGTCATGTTTGGGATTGTGTTCTTGACTCTATCGATCTGCGCAGTCGCTTGGATCTGGGACACGCAGGTTATTGGAAATTCAAAAATGCATTTTTATGGGCGGGTGGTTGATCCAGGCAACCATGGAGGTGGTGGACCAGCTTGCTCGCGGAGATTACGAGTCGCTTGTCGGACAATCCGTGAAGTCACGCTTGACGAGCGACGACCTGCGCACCGCCATTCGTGACTACGGGCGGAAGCTCGTGTCACCTCCGGCCGATGCCTACAATAACCTCGACGCGGTACGGGTGAAGGGCGCGGCCGTGCCAACCTGGTCGGTACGAGCGCCCCTATGGACGGAGGAAGAAGGGCGCTCCGATCTGACGCTCGAACTGACGATTGCTGTGGCTTCGGATGCGCCGAGCGTCGAATTAGATGACCTCCATGTGCTTTAACTCTGTGACGCACGGTGAACCCATAGCGTTAACAGGACAAATATGAATCGCAAACACGGCACCGCGACGTATACGACACATGCGATTGCGGATCGACAAGCAGGATCAGCAGGCCTTGAGCTATACCGCGAAACGAACGGTAAAACGGAACGCGCGGCGCACATCCTCTTTTGGGATGCAACGGGGCAATTCGGCTTCCAAACGTTCAATGTCGAGATTCCGCTGGACATTGTGGAGGAACTGATTGCTGAGGTGAAGGCGGCGGTAAAGACCGAATAATTCCAGGAATTATGCCCCAATGGCAGACGATCGCTTTACCAGAGAAGCAGCGGTTGAATCGCTGAGTTGGATGGGAATGACAATCTGCTTCAAAGCTATACCTGGGGACTGGACGTTTCCGGGACGGATCAGGGCGCCGGTGGCATTGGCGGGCTGCTGGCCATTACCGATTACACCAACGCCGGCGGCCCCAGGACCTACATTCCGCTCTTCGATGGGGGAGGCAATGTCGTGGGCCTCATGGCCGCGCTGGTTCATCACGCGGATCATCAGTTCCTGCGTCCAGGTCGGACGGCGATGGCCGTGATCCCGCGGCGTGTCTTGCAGCACCGCCAGCAAGTCCGCCGCGTACAACTCATCCGCCTTGGCCGGCGTATTGTCCTCCCGCCGATCCATCAAACCCGCCTCGCCGGACTCACGCCAGCGCGTGCGCGTTCGTTTCACCGTCGATACGCTGCATCCCAGCATTCGAGCGATTTCCCGCTGGCTCTTGCCCTCCGCCGTGTGCCGCACGATCATGTATCGCGTTCGCAGCGCCGCGTCTTTGGTTCTTGCAGCTTCTCGGATCAACCGATGCCGCTGCGAAACAGACAGTACAATCGAAGTCCTTTTCATTGTGGCGTTCCTTCTTTCTCCAGCGCTAACTGGATTGGAACGCCACTTTTACAGCATGGCTCA
This sequence comes from Planctomycetota bacterium, assembly GCA_030775485.1. GTDB lineage: Bacteria > Planctomycetota > Phycisphaerae > Tepidisphaerales > Tepidisphaeraceae > JALYJB01. The sequence continues at coordinate 4,047 of JALYJB010000038.1, forward strand.
GCAGGGCGCGCGTTTATTTAGAATAATCACATTTCATAGTGGCTTCTGCTGTATGGGTACCGCTTTAAGCGGGGTTGTAGATTTCGAAGATGGTGGAGAGGGAGAAGCCGGATTGGGCGCCGCCGCCGGGTACGAAGATTCTGCCGTCGTAGAGGAGGGGGAAGATTCCGTGGCGCGGGGTGGGCATGGGGGCGCCGGCGCGCCAGGTGTTTGTGAGTGGGTTGTAGATGTTGACGAGGTTGTAGACGTTGTTGGGTGTTGCGCCGAGTCCGGTGGCGGTTTCTCCGCCGAAGATGTAGAACTCGCCGTTGTAGTAGACTGACTTGCCCATTCCGCCGCGGGCCTGGGGGAGGGGCGCGATGGTGGAGCCGCTGTTAGCGGAGGAGGTCCAGGTGTTGGTTGTGGGGTCGTAGATCTGGACGTAGTTGAATCCATTGGAGGGCGTGTTATCCCCAGCGCGGCCGCCGAAGACGTAGAGCTTTTTGCCGTCGGTTGACGAGGCTGCGTGGTTTACGGCCTGGGGCATCGGGGCGATGGAAGCCCAAGTGTTGGTGGCTGGGTTGTAGACGGCGGCCTGGCTGGTGGTGGCGTGATTGACGATTCCGCCCGCGCAATAGACGAGGCCGTTGATGAGGGCTGTTGAGCATGAGCCGGTTGCGAAGGGCATGGGGGCGCCCATTGTCCAGGTGTTGGCGACCGGGTCGTAGATTTGAACAGCGCCGGCAACGCCCGTGAAATCCAAGCCTCCGAAGAGATAGAGTTTGTTGTTGATCACCTCCGCGGCGTGGTGATCTCCGGGGAACGGCCGCTGGGCCAGTGCGGTGGGATTTGCCCATGTTCCGGTGGCGACGTTGTAGCTGAGGGTATCGGCGGTGGATTCTGTCACCAGATACATCGTTCCGTTGATGATCCCCCCTGCTACTTCGCCGACCTGGACGGGGATGGTCGGGCCGGTTTCCCAGGCGTTGGAGAGAACGCCCACGAGGGTGGTGTTGAGGGTTGGGCCGCTGGGGGGCTCGCCGGTGGTGACGATAATGCGATTTCCGATGGCTGCGGCGATGGCCGATTTGCGCGCCAGCGGCAGTGATGGGAGCGCGGCCCACGCATTGGCAGTGGGATCGAATTCGATGAAGTCGGCGAGATGGCCGTTGCCATTGCCTTCACCACCGATGACGTCGATCCTGCCGTTTCGGACGAATGTTGCGGGGCTGATATGGCTGCGCGGCGCGGGCATCGGGGCAGCGACCGACCATAGATTGGTTGATGGATCGTAAACATCCACTTCGGCCTGGTTGCCGGTCATTTCAGCGGTAAGGTGCTGACCGCCGATGGCGTACAGTTTCCCGTTGAGAGTGGCAGCGCCGAGGTGATTGCGGGGATTGGGCATATCCGCCAGTTGCGTCCAGATCGTGCCCGAGTCGACGTTGAGGCTCCAGGTTGTGGGTTCGTCGATGGTGCGATTGGCGTTGATGCCGCCGTAGAAATAGAGCGTGCGACCGACGAAACCCAATCCACCGCCGGCGCGGGCATCGGGTAGAGAGATGCCGGCCGACCAAGTGTTGGCGACGGTGTCGTAGATCCACACATGCGCGGTTCCCGGGCCAGGGGCTTGGCCGACATAACCGCCGGCGATGTAGACCCTGGAATCGACGACGGTGACGGCGCCGTGGGTGACTGCCTCGGGCATGTCGGCGATTCGCGTCCAGGAATCCGCGTTGGGATCGTAGACGTCGGATCGGACCATCGCGTTCAGCACGGGATCAAATCCGCCGAACTGGAAGAGCTTGCCGTTAACAACCGCGGATTGAGCCTCGAAAGTGTTGACTGGAGCGGCTGCGCCCGGTTGCCAGGCGAATGTATTGTTTGGGGGCGGGGTGACGTTGTTTGTGACGGTGAATGAGATGGAGAGCGCGGTGCCTGCTGTGCCGCCCCCACCGCCGGCAGTGAAGGGCGTGGCGGTCAGGGTGTGGGAACCGGCGGCGGGCGTCCAGGAGAAGTAGTGGCCGTTGTTGTCATCACCGGCCAGCGCGTAGGGGGCGAAGGTTTCGACGCGGAAGCGGCTGTTGCCATCCAATGAGAAGACGACGCTGCCAACCGTGGTTGGATTGGTGTTGGCGCGCACGTTGAGATGCGTAGTTGAGAGCGTGGCGAGATTCAGCACGGCACCATTGGTGAAGGGATCGAAACCGGCGACCGGGACGTTGGTGTCGGCGTTGATGAGCGTGAAGGTGTTGACGGACTGCACGCTGCTTATGGGGTTGACCGTCACCGTTGTTGTGGCGCTGCTGGTGAGTTGGCTGTCGGTGGCGGAGAGCTTGAGGACATAGCTGCCGTTGGCGGAGAATGTGGCGGTGGTTTGGGGCGAGGCGGCGTTGGCGAATGAAACGGCGCCAGGCCCGCTGATGAGGCTCCAGGTGCTGGTGAGCGTGTTGTTGGGCAGGCCGTCATCGGTGGCCGAGCCGTTGAGGGTCGCGGCAGAGCCGAGAGTTATTGTCTGGTTTGCGCCGGCGCTCACTACCGGCGGCTGGTTGGTGGAGCCGGTGGGCGGGTTGGTGAAGCTGATCCAGTTGAGATTGCCAATGTCGCCGGACGGCGCGGTATCGACGAAGACGCGGACGACGTGCTGGCCGGAGGGCAACGCGACTTGCTGGGAGAGGGTCTTCCAGACTTGCCAGCCACCGGTGTTGGGGAGGTTGACGGGTCCGGTGATCGAAGCGCCATCGACTTCGACGTGGAAATTTCCACCGGCGCTGTTGGAAGCGACGCGCTCGTTGAGCGTCCACTGTCCGGCGGTGGGGATGCTGACCGTGTAGGTCATCCACTCGCCGGCCTGGAAGTGGCCGACGTTGTAGCCGCCGCCGGTGTCGGCGGTGGGTTCCACATCGACCCCTTCGCTGAGGCGGTAGGCGCCACCGAGATTTGCGGCGTCGTTGTCATGGTAGGCGACGCTTTCGCCGCCCTTGTCGTAATCCTCGGCCTGGATGGTCGCGGGGAGGGAGAATGGAGTTCCATAAAATGGGGTGCCCGACAGCAGGCAACGCAACTCAAGCGGCTCGAAGGAAGCTCTTAAATTCGCGCGGCATTTACGAAGGAGCTTTTTTTTAGTCGAACCGTGCATGCGATCCCTTTTTTGACAGATGAAATTTGAACGCTGTTTTTGTTGAATCAGATGATGCGGGAATGATAGACCCTGGGGCAACATTCGCTGTCCCAAGAAATTCAATTGTTGACTGGGGAAGCGGTTTATCAGTGAAAACTGCGCGAAGTTTACCGGTTATAGGATGCGTGCATGGAAAGGGAAGCGGTGAGACCTGGTGCGCGCTCGCCCGGATTACGACGGGTTCAGCCGGCGGCCTGAATGCTTGGGGTGCCGGTGGGGACTAGTTTCAGCTTGGGTTCCTTGGCGATGGTTTCCAGGAGGGCGCGGGTGATTTTGTCGTCGGTTTCGGGGCCGCTGTGGAGTTGTACGGGGTAGCGAATAAGAAACTCGAGGCCGGCGTCGACGAAGCGGAGGCGGCCTTCAGGTTTCGGGGCGGGGAGTTGGAGGTGAAGGATGTTGTTGACGTCGGCGTGCTGGCGTTCGATGTCGTCCTTGTATTTGGCAAAGATCGAATTGATCGCTTCGAGGAAGAGGCGTTCGGCGAGGCGGAAATCGCTATCGGGGGAGAGGGTCATGGCGACCTGGTGCCAATTGTAGTCGGCGCCGGGGAGTTGCTTGAAGAAGGCTGAGCCACCGAAGAGAACGGAATTGGAGAAGACGACGATGCGGCCGGTGCGATGGAGATCGGGCGCGGTGCCGCCGAGTTCCATGAGGTAAAGGCGGAAGAGGCCGACATCGATGACATCACCGGTGATTCCCGAGATGGTGACGCGATCCCCGACACGTACTCCGTAACGGCCGATGAGAAAGAAATAGGCGACGCCGGACAGGATGACGGTTTGCAGGGAAACGGCGATACCGGCGGTGATGAGGCCGGCGAAGGTGGCGAGGGAGCCGATCTCGGTGACCACCCCGGAGATAACGATGATGGTGATGAAGCAACCGACGACGATTCTGCGAAGAAGGAGGAATTGGCGGCGACGGCGGATGTCGTGGATGTAGCGGAATGTGGCTCGACGCCAGATTTCCGAAATGCCGATCAGGAGAAGAATGGCGACGGCGATCCCGATTATTCTGAACAGAAGATAGCGCAACGTTGTACCGTAGGCACGTTCAATGGCTTCGCGCCACTGCAAAAGATTGTTGTGAATGGCATCCAGAAGGAGATTTTGCTCGCCGAGGGGAATGGCGGCGTCGGCCAGAAGCTTGAACCGCGCGGCCAGCATTTCCAGTTCCTGACGCTGGGAGGCGAGTGATTGAGGGTTGTCGGACGGGCGCGTCGCGGAAAGCGCGTCGCCGCGATGGATGGCATCGACAAGTTCAGCGCGAATGGGATCGCGCAGCTTTTGATTGGCTTCCTGGAGCTTTTGGGTTTGGTCAGACAATTGATTGAGCTGGCTCATCTGGCGGGTGAGGGTGAACATTTCCTCGATGAGGCCCAATACTCCGGAAGATTCGGGCCGGAACGTGTCGGGAGCTGCCGCCGCGGGCGAACTGGATTGCGTTTCAGCGGCAGGTGTTTTGGTGGCGTCGGAAGCGGGCTGAACGATGGACTGTGTTTCAGGAACGGTTTTCTGAAGGTCATTGATTTGTTCGAGAAGGCCGCCCCCTTCGGTTTGGCTGCTGGTCATGAATCCGACAAATTTGTTCAGTGCGTCGCGACGCGAATTTGCGAGATCGATTTCCGCCAGGAGTTTGTTTCGCTGGGCGAGAAGGCTTGGCTGCGAGGCTGGGGGGGCGCGGGTGATATCCTGGGTAATGGCGGTTATCTGGCCCTGGATCTGGATGACCTGCTGAGCTGCCGCGGCCGCGGACTGCGCCAGGGTTGCGGCGCGGCCGTTGGCTGGCTGGGTCGTGGCGCCGGCCATTGTGCTGAGCGCGCTGGCGTGAGAACGGGCGTAATCAAAGCCAAGCTGGGCCACCTGCAAAGCGCTTCGGCGAGCCACATCGCGATAAATAACCTGCTCGGCCTCAACGGGCGTCTGGCTGAAAGCAATCATGCGGTGATACCAGTCGATTGTGCCATCCAGAAAGTGCAGGATTTGCTCTCCGGAACTGGTGGAGGGGGCGGCAAAGGCGGGGCCGATGATTCGGCTGAAGATTACGACAGTCGCCAGACAGGAAAGGACTACTTTCAGGGCGCTTTTTCGGGGGCGAGGCGTGGGCACTGAATTAAAAGCCGTGGGTAACAAAATGACTCCGTTCTTGCTGGTTCATGATGGCGCGTCTTCGCGCCTCGGGTGATTTTCAGGGCAAATGGGGTGCAATGTCCATGGCGTGGTGAAGTTGGCTATTCGGGGTCGGGCGGCGCGTATCGGCCGGCGAGGCTTGCGCAGACGGTGCAAAGCTCGGCGGCATCGACGGGCTTGGACAGATGCATTTGATAGCCGGCAACGAAGGCGCGGCGGCGGTCTTCAGAGCGGGCGAATGATTGGAGCCCTTCCTTTATTTCGGAAAGGCTGATGTATAGACCGGTCTCTCCCTTGGTGCGAATGGGCGATAAGGGATTCGAACCCTTAACTCCCGTCAGTGTTTCCGGCGAAAACCAAGCAACTCAACAGCCGAGCGGCGCACAATCCGGCGCACGGTCCGCTGATCTCCAAGAAGTCATCGAATCTTGGCCGAGGCTTTCAACGGCTGGTCGTTCCGCCGTCCTGGCCAAGGTTCGGTCATTGCTTGGGGCACGCGGAGGTCGGTAAGGGCGGCTGTGAAGGACGGTTGAGGGCGCGGCATTGTCCGCGAAAGAATAGTCCGGCTTCAGTTTCACGAAAGGAAGTCAGCGATGAGTGTGGCGTTTTTTATCGTTGGGAAACGGCTCCTCAACCTCGAGCAGCTCGCGGACGCCAAATGGGAAGAGGACGTATTGTTCCTTCATTTCCTTGGCGGCGAGTTCGTGAAGTTGTTCGGGAATGAGGCTGCGTCGGTGTGGACGATTATCGAAAGCCTGAGTGTGAATTTGAACATCGGCGAAGTCACTAAAGCAGCGCCGTCGAAACCGTCGCGCTGATCGGGCCACCCCTGGTCTAGCAACAAAAAAGCCGCGACACGTGTTGATGCTTACCTGCTCACACGTACCACGGCTTGGAGTACAGTCATGGATGATACCACGGAAATTCTGGAATGCACTGAGCGACGCTCGGCGGCGGTTGATGGGGGGGTCGTGTCGCCCCGCAGGGGCGGCCGGCCCCGCCTTCCTTGTCATAGGCACATATCTGCCCGAATGGGCATGAGGAGATCAGATCAACCAATTGAACAACCATCTGTGCAATGGGCTGAGGGCGGCAGCTACACTGCAGTGAGTATCCCAAACGGAATTCAGGTTGGCGGCGGTACCCGCGGGAAGATTGATGGGATGTCATTCGCGAGTCAACGTAGGATGCTGTGCAAGGTGAATCAGCTGAACCGCACGCTGGTGGAGTTCCAATGCTGGCTGCTGGTCACACTGACCTATCCGTGTGTGTTTCCCGATCCAAAGGCGGCGAAGAGGCATTTGCGGATATTCCAGAAGCGGCTGGACCGAGCTTGGGGCCATGTTGCAGGCTTTTGGAAGCTGGAGCCGCAGAAGCGCGGAGCGCCGCACTTTCATCTGTTGCTCTGTATGGCGAAGACGCTGGATGTCGAAGCGTTTACAACTTGGGTTGCTGAGCATTGGACGGACGTTGTCAGCGCCGAGGGCATTGAGCGTGAGAAGATGCGGAGATGGCATCTCGGCGGATGCGGCCACGGAAATCGACCATGCGTGGAACGCGTCAAGACCTGGAATGGAGTCATGGCCTACGCTGCAAAATACGTTGGGAAAATCTGTAAACTTGATGGTTGGAAATGGCCTGGACGGATTTGGGGTGAATGGCATGCGGACCTTCTGCCCAGGACGATTCACCGCGAGCAGATTGATAAGGCCGTGGCACACGTGCTGCGCCGCCAATTAATCCGATGGTATGAGCATCAAGGCAGTGGCGTCTTTCGATTTGAGAGGGCCGGATACATGCGTAATGACGGAACCGGCGAATTTATATACCGTTGGATTGAACGGCTGCATCGATCGCGCTACAAGGAAAAGAAGGACTTTGAGTTCGTCGTTGACAACTACAAAAAACAAGGAGTTGTTCGGGAACAGCATCGACGTTGGCGAGGTAAGGGAGGCGGCTGCACGATGTTCATCGCGGTGGCTGCGTTTCAGAGGCTATACCACTTTGCTAAGGCAAGCGTGACCTCCAAGATTCAGAAATCCGAAGGGCGGTCCCCATTACATAACTCAGTGGTTGACAACGGTAGACAACGTAGTTAATTTGAGCTGGAGGTTGAATATGGCAAAAGTTCAAACGGCGATCCGAATCGATCAGGAATTGTTGGATATCATCGACGACATTGCGCAACGGCAAGGTGAGACGCGGACGGAGGTAATTCTGGCCGCGCTGGAACGTGGGCTCTATGAAGAGCAGAAATTTCTTCAGATGGCTGAGACGCCAATTCTCGGCGACTTTCTTCGTTCCATTGAAAAGACCGGAGTTCTCGAAGTTCTCGCAAAGGCCCTTGGGCATGAAATCGATCAACGCAAGGTTTCAATCAGCCAGCGAGTCGGGGAATCGACGATTCGAAGACGGCGCAACAGTCGTAGGCTGAAACCTGCTGTGGAATAGGTGGATCCTATGGGCGAGCGACTAGAAGATAATTCAAGCAACGACACGCCGCTGAGTTGGCAGGAGGTTGCCGAGAAATTGAGGTATCGGAGCCGTAAATCCGTGAAGAAGCTTGTTGACCGAGGCTTTCTTTCGCGTGTACCTGGGGTACACCAGCTGCTCATCACGGCTGCGAGTTTTCGGGCCTACCTATCCGGCGTCCGCCCAGGTGGAGAAGTCTAATGGCCAAGCCGTACGAACAGCCTCGAGGCTCAGGCCGTTGGGCCTACGACTTCTTTTTTGATGGCAAACGCCATCGTATTCGTTTCGGGAAGATGAAGTCTGAGAGGGCGGTTGTTCTCGCGAATCGTATTGATGAGATTTGCGGGCAGCTTTCCACTGGGAGCGGGCTTCTGGCCGACCAGGTGAAGTGGTTAGTCGCAATACCTGATGATCTTCACGGAGCGATCGCCGGGCATCTCCCGATCCCTGCACGGTGCTGCCCGACGCTAAAGGAATGGTTAGATCGTTACATCGCGGACCGAACTAAGCTTTCCGAGGGCGGGCGTCAGAAGCTGCAACAGACCGCCGACAAGCTGACAAGGTTCTTCGGCAACGCGATGCGGCTGCGTGATATCACGGCAGATTCGGCGAGCGAGTGGCGCAACCGAATGCGTAAATCTCTGAGCGACGCCACTATTCGAACACATTGCGGAAATGCAAAAGCGATCTTCGCCCAGGCTGTGGCCCGTAAACAGATATTCGAGTCGCCAATGGAGCATCTGGAGAGTGGTTCGACACGACGAACCGATTCGCAGTATGTATGTGCTGCGGACGTGCTGAAGGTTATGGGCTTACTGGAAAGCGAAGAGTTGATATTTCGCTTGGCGTGCTGTCGGTTTGCGGGGATGAGAGTCGATTCAGAGCCTCCGGCGTTGCGCTGGAAGCACGTCGATTTGAAAGCGAGAAAGATGGTAGTTCCTTCGAAGAAAACGCAACGTTTCACAGGGAAGGCAACGCGAGTGGTCCCGATTTGCGATGTTTTGTATGGGCTGCTTGTCGAGCGGTGTAAACGGCGGACCTCTGACGATGAACCGGTCAGCGGAATCGGGAAATTGAACGGATGGCATAAAGAACTAATCGATCGGGCCATAAAGGCTGCCGGCCTTCATCCGTGGCCAGATCGGTTTCAGTCCTTGCGGGCGTCGTACGATACCGATATCCGCGATTATGTGCCCGACTATGCGGCAGACGCTATCACCGGGCACAGCGTTGAGGTTGCGCGTAAACATTACAACCAAAACGTTCCCCCTGAAGTCTTTGACCGGGCGTATGCGGTTGGGTCGGAAATAGCGGCGCAGAAAGCGGCGCACTCTTTAGCGGCAGTTATGGGAATGGAGATGCCCGCAACGAACCTCAAACCTGACGAAATCCCGGAAAACGGGCAATCAAGGGTCGGCACTGTCCCTGTCGGGAAGGTAGCGGAACTGGGCGATAAGGGATTCGAACCCCTGACCTCCACCTTGTAAGGGTGGCACTCTAGCCGCTGAGTTAATCGCCCGGATGGGGATCCGACGACTTATTTTATCGGAATGGAGCGTGGTTGTCTGCTACTGCATCATACTTTCCGCCTTGGCCTGGCGGGTCATGAGGTCGGTCAGGGCGTTGATGACGTCTTTGTTCTCGAAAAGCACCTCGTGGACGGCTTGGGTGATGGGCATTTCCACGTTGTATCTTCTGGAGAGCTCACGGACGGATTTTGTGGTGGGGACGCCTTCGGCGACGCTGTCCATGCTGCCGAGGATGTCGGCGAGTTTTTTTCCTTTGCCGATCTGCTCGCCGACAGCGCGGTTGCGGCCCTCGGGGCTGACGCAGGTTGTGATGAGATCGCCCAGGCCGGCCAGGCCCTGAAAGGTGGATTCTCGCGCGCCCATGGCCATTCCCAGGCGGGTGATTTCCACCAGGCCGCGCGTGACTAAAGCGGCCTTGGCGTTGTTGCCGGCGGAGAGGCCGTCGAGGATTCCGGCGGCGATGGCGATGATGTTTTTGGTCGCGCCGGCGAGTTCGGTGCCTACCACATCGGAATTGGTGTAGACGCGAAACCATTGGGTGGAAAATACGCTTTGTACCTGCTGGGCTAGTTCGGCGTCATCGGAGGCGGCAACGGCGGTGGCGGGGAGATACCGGGCCAGTTCAGCGGCGATGTTGGGGCCGGAGAGTGCGGCGAGTGAGCGCTTGGGAGATGAGCCGCGGGTTGTTCCCAGCGCGTCGGCGATGACCTGCGTGGGTCGCATCAGTGTGTCATTTTCGATCCCCTTGGCGACGGAAACGATGGGGATTCCTGGGGGAAGGTGTGGGGCCAGGCGGGTCCAGACGCTGCGCATGTATTGGGTGGGGACAGCGGAGAGGACCATCGTGGCGGCGTTAAAGCATTCGTGATCGTTGGCGGTGAGACGGAGATTTCGAGGGAGTTTGACGCCGGGGAGCAGGCGCTGGTTTTCGCGGCTTTGGATGAGGCGGTTGATCGATTCCTCAAACGCTCCCCACATGGTGACGGCATGGCCTCCCTGAGAGAGAAGGATCGAACAGACGGTCGCCATGGCGCCGTCTCCAATAATCGTCACGCTTTCGGGCATTCGTGTCCTTCTTGTGCTGTTCGATTTTAGCAGAAGTGGTGACAATTGCCTTGGGGTCTGTTGGCGGGGGAGATGATTGCAGATTATCGGTCTTGTGATTTGGGTGCGCTCAAGTTTTCAGGCGGGTTACGCCGATGGCCCTGCGATGGCAAAGGGCGAACAATCACTCGTAATTGGCTCACCGTTCAAGACCGGGTTTTATGCTGGGCTGGGATTCTTTTTTGCGTCGATCCTGATCAGCGCGATCGGCATGGTGTTTGTTGTGCTGCTGGGGTTTGGCACGGCAGCCAGCTTTCTCATCCACTCGAATAGTTCGCCTAAGGCATCCTCCTCGGCGCAACCGGCGGCATATCATGTCAGCGCGCAGGCTTCTGACGGGCAATAACATCAGGCTGCTGCACCTCGTCTGGATTAAGCGCCATATTCTTTCAGATTGTCTGACAAGCGCGAGAGGCTGTCTTCGAGGCCGCCGGGGCGGTTTCTTGCTTGCCAGCAGTCGCGGTGAGATTGCAGCAGATGGTTAAGATCATCGGTTAATTCTTCCGCTTGCGATTGGGTGGGCGATAGTTTCCAGCGGGCTTTGACGCAGGCATGGCTAAGCATTTGGGCGGCGGTGGCGAATTCTTTTTTGATCAGATCGGCATCGGGGCGAATCATCTTTGCGTCGTTCAGGCGAAGCATTGCTGCAGCGATGGCGCGCTCGGTGAATTCAATGTTTTTCAGGGTGATGTCCTGCATAGCATCAGAGCGTGAAGCGGAGGGGACGAGGATGTTGAACAAGGCTGAGCGGTTTTTGATCAGCTTGCCGATGGCGCGGTAGACGTTGCCCAGATCGAGCGCCAGCTGGCCCATGATTGACGCGCGATCTTCGAAAGCGTGGAGATCTAGCGCCTGAGCGAGTGGAAGATCGCGATTGGTTGCCAGGCACCAACTGATGGCAGCGCCGGTGGCGAGGCCGGCGTAGCTGATGGGGAGATATTGGAGGTGGCCGTAATCGCCCCAATCGGTATTGAGGAAGCCTGCTGCGCCGTGAGCAAGGCCGGCTTGGGAGGCGGTGAGCTGGTTGGCGAGCATGTTTTGCGTGCGGCCGGCGATGCTGCACCAACTGCTGGTGCCGGGGCAGACATAGAACGGGACATTTGAATCGTGGAATAATCCGGCTTCGGTTTCAAAGGGGTGATCGGCTTCATAGCCCCAGTTGAGGGCAATTACGTTTTGGGGAAGACGGGGAATACATTCGGGGTGATTCAGAATGATGTCGCCCCAGAACATCATCTGGCGGTGGTTGGCTTTAACCAAGCCATTTACCCTGGAGAGAAACTCCAGATAGACCTGTTGGACGCCGCGCTTTTCGCAAACTTCGCGGCTGCGGCCCTGGCCGAGATCGAAGGTTTCATCGCAACCGACGTTGAAGAGTTTGCTGGTGAAGTCGGGGAGCAACTGGGAATAGAGATCATTCAATAATTCCAAACTGAGAGGATCGGTCGGGCAAAGGCTGAATGGGCCTTGCCAGCGATAGCCCCAGGGGGTTTCGGCACCCGCGGCTGCCTCGGCGAGGTGGAGATATCCGGGATGTTTCAGCCAGCGTTCCATGTGTCCGAAGCTGTTCTGGTTGGGGACAAGTTCGATGAAACACTGCTTGCAGTATTCATCCAGGCGGCGGATTTCTTCCGGTGTGATCGGGCTGGCGGATTGCCAGACTTCTTCGTGACCGCGGTAAGCGAAGGTGTGCTCGGTGTAGAGCTGGAGCTGATTGATTTTCCATTGGGCAAGGCGGTCGATGAGATCGAAAAGCGTTTGCATGGTGGGAACTTTGTCGCGGCTGATGTCGAGCATGACGCCGCGAACGGGAAAATCGGGCGCGTCTTCGATTTGGAGGCAAGGCAGGTGACTTGAGAATTGCCGGCGAAGCTGGTCGAGCGTTTGCCGGCCATGGAAGGCACCAGCCAGGTCATTTCCGATGATGCGAATTTGGGATGGGGTGATGGAAAGGCGATAGCTTTGGGGCGAACCGATGGATGGATCGATCAGAACGTGAGGTTGGGAGTCTGAATGTGTCTCGTGAAAGCCGGGCAACGGGTCCATGCGCCGGGGCATGGGCAGGAGAATGATTGGGGCGTGCTGAGCGGCCATGATTTTGCTGAGTTTATCCGGAACGGCCTGGACCGACAGTTGCGTTAGGTCATGGCTTACGTTCTCTTTCGCCATGGCGTGGCCAGCAAACATCAGCTAGCTTCTGTCATGCGTAGGAAATGGGCCACCTGGCTGGCCCCGTGGTCAACAACACCCATCTCAAACAGTAGGAGATATCATGAATAACTTCCGATCCAGTCTTATCGTAATTGCGGTCACCCTGGCCAGCGCTTTGCCACTTTTGGGCCAGACAACCCGCGTTAGCCCGCACGAAACCATCAGCAAGGTGATCGAGCGCGACCGGGTGACGATTGTTTATGGCCGGCCGTATTCGAAAGACCACAAGACCGGAGAAATCCGAAAGATTTGGGGCGGGCTGGTTCCCTTCGGGAAGGTTTGGCGCACTGGGGCTGATGAGGCGACGCTGCTGATTACCCAGAAGCCGATTGTGATGGGCGGTCTTGAGGTTCCAGCTGGCGCGTTCACCCTCTTCACCCTTCCGAACGAAGATGGCACCGCCAAGCTCATTGTTAATAAGCAACTTGGGCAATGGGGGTTGCAATACGATGAAAAGCAGGATTTGGGGCGGGCTGAACTGACGAAAGACATGCTGGATAACACGGTCGATCAATTTACGATGGTGATTGAAAAGGGCGCAACGGGCGGTGGCGTGCTGCGCTTGAAGTGGGAAAATACTCAGTGGTCGATTCCATTTACGGTTGCAAAGTAGCTCGGGAATATCGCAGGCACTGCTGATTTAATGGGCCTGTTTGGACCGCTGGCGTTCAGAGCGGGCAAATGGGTTATGCGAGGAATGCGCATGAAGAATCCCACGTCGTTCAAAAAAACGCACGGCTTGGCGCGTGGGCTTTTTTCCCTGGTGGCTGCGGGGGTGGGTTTGATTGCTCAGTGCCATTGGGTTTATTGCGCGCAAGCGCCGAATCCCGCGGCGATATTTCAGGAGATGCATCAATTCTCCCAGCTTGGGAGCGTGATGCTGGTGGCGGCACACCCGGACGACGAGAACACGCAATTGCTTACATACCTTGCCCGAGGGCGGAACTATCGCACGGCGTATCTTTCGATAACGCGGGGCGACGGTGGGCAGAACCTGCTGGGTCCGGAATTTGGGGATGAGCTGGGTGTGATTCGAACGCAGGAGCTATTGTCCGCGCGGCGACTGGACGGCGCGGTGCAGTTCTTTACCCGCGCCCGCGACTTCGGATTTTCCAAGGATTACAAGCAGACCCTGGCCAAGTGGGATCATAAGCAGGTGCTTGCTGACGTGGTGCGCGCGATTCGCACGTTTCGTCCGGATGTGCTGGTGAATAAGTTCTCGACACTTCCGGGGAATACGCATGGGCACCACACGGCATCGGCGGTGCTGGGGCTGGAAGCGTTTGAAGTTTGCGGTGATCCCAAAGCCTTTCCAGAGCAGCTTACGGATTTGGCGCCGTGGAAGCCGAAGCGACTTCTGATTAACGGGTTTGGCCTGGGCTTGCGCCGGGCTGATCAACTTGTTCCAGACGCTGCTGCGACAACGCGGGGATCGGGAACTACCCAGCCATCGGCGAGCACGGACGCCTTAAGAATTGACATCAGCGGCAATGACCCGGTGCTTGGCGTTTCATTTGGCGAGTTGGCGAGACGAAGCCGTGCGATGCACAAGACTCAGGGCTTTGGAAATTACGGCGGCAATGGTGGTGGTGGCGGACCGCGTTACGAGAACTTCCAGCTTCTTGGTGGGGAGCCGGCGACTAAAGACATTATGGATGGGGTGGATACGACCTGGGCGCGCGTGAGCGGCGGAGCGGAAATCGCACAGCTTATTGATGAGGCGATTGCGAATTTCAAGGCGGAAGATCCATCCGCCAGCGTTCCTGCGCTCTTGCAGATTAAGAGCAAGCTGGCGGCACTTTCCGCGGACCCGATCGTCGATGAAAAACGGCGACAATTTGACCACATTTTGCAGGAATGCCTGGGCCTTGATGTAGAGACCGAAGTGCCGGAGGCGGAGGTTGTGCCGGGAGAGGCGCTTAAGCTGCACCACACCGCGACGGTGCGATCTAACATTGCGGTGAAGTGGATTGGCGTGCGGTACCCTTCGATATCGCGCGAGGTTATCGACTCGGTTTCATTGCAAGCGAATCAGACGGCGGCGCGGGATATTGCGCAGACGCTGCCGGTGGGAACGACGATCAGCCAGCCTTATTGGCTGCGCGAGGAGAGCACGCCGGGCATGTTTCGGGTGGTTAATTCATCGCTGATTGGCCGGCCGGAGAATCCACCGGCATTTCCCGTGGAATATGTGTTTGAAGTGGGCGGGCAGAGGCTGACCGTTCTGGATGAACCCGTGCAGATTATTACTGATGCAACGCAAGGCGAGAGCCGCCGGCGGCTGGATGTGATTCCGCCGGTGTCGTTGAGTTATCTCAATCAGGTTCAGTTGTTTCCGCCGGGCGGCATCCGGCAAGTGACGGTGGAAGTGACCGCGTTTCGCGCGAATGTAAATGGATCTCTGCATCTGGAGGCGCCGGAAGATTGGAAAGTTGTGCCGGGTTCGCAGGTGTTTACTCTGGCCGCACTGGGGCAGAAGGCGCAACTATCGTTTAGTGTTACCGCGCCGGCGAAACCGATCACTGCCAACATCACCGCGTTCGCGGATATTGATGGGGCGCATTTCAGCAATCAGCGGAAAGAGATTCGTTACAGCCATATCCCGGTGCAATTGCTTCAGCCACCGGCGCGTTTGAAGGCGGTCTGTCTTGATCTGGCTATTCGTGGGCATCTGGTGGGGTATCTCCCCGGCGCGGGGGATAGCACGGCTCAGAGCCTGGAGCAAATGGGTTATGCCGTGACCACGCTTAGTGGCGCGGATTTGACGGCCGATCGGCTGAAAGATTTTGACGCGGTAGTGGTGGGCATTCGCGCGTTTAACACGCGCGCTGATCTGGCGGGCAAAACAGACGCGCTGTTTGGGTATGTGCGGAATGGCGGGAATGTGATCGTGCAATACAACACGCCTGGGCAGCCTAAGGCGCCGCTGGCGCCGTTTGATATCACGATTTCGCGGGATTTGCCGCATAACCGGGTGACGGATGAAAACGCGCCGGTGACGCTGCTGGTGCCGGAGCATCCCGCGTTCAACATACCGAATAAAATCGTCCCCTCGGATTTTGACGGCTGGGTGCAGGAGCGCGGGCTGAACTTCCCGAATCAGTGGGACCAGACGAATTTCACCGCATTGCTGGCGTGCAGTGACCCTGGGGAAGCGCCGCTGAAGAGCGGGCTGCTGGTTGCGCATTATGGGAAGGGATATTTTGTCTACACTGGCCTTTCGTGGTTTCGCCAGCTTCCGGCGGGCGTGCCGGGGGCGTATCGACTTTTTGCAAATCTGGTGTCGCTGGGAAAATGAGGGGCGAGTGGTGATGAATCAACAACGGAACATCGTATCTCGCTTGCCTGACGATCCGACTGAAAGCGAAACTACCGGGCTTCCCGGCGTGCGGAGATGGAGCGCGGTTTATCTTCTGGTGGCCGGAAGCTTCGTGCTTTGGGTGGTTCTGCTGACGGTACTTCAGGCGATTTTTTCGTGAGAAGAGCATTCATTTTGATGAGACAATTTAAGTGAATGCGCTGGATTATGTTGTACTGCTGGGCACGATGCTTGGCATTGCGGTCTACGGCATTTGGCGCACGCGGGGGCGGCGCGATCTCAACAGTTATCTGAAAGGCGCGGGGAACACTCCCTGGATTGTCATCGGCCTTTCTGTAATGGCCACCCAGGCGAGCGCGACCACATTTCTTTCGACGCCAGGCCAGGGATACAACGACGGGCTTGGGTTTGTGCAGAATTATTTTGGCGCGCCGTTCGCGCTGATTTTAATTGCCGCGGTGTTTTTGCCACTATATCGGCGCCTGAACGTTTACACGGCGTATGAATTCCTGGGGAAACGATTCGACTCGAAAACACGTTTGCTAGGAGCGGCGCTTTTTCTGCTGCAGCGCGGGATTGGGGCTGGGATTACCATTTACGCGCCGGCGATTGTGCTTTCGACGGTTTTTGGATGGCGGCTTGATCTGACGATCCTGTGCAGCGGGCTGCTGGTGATTGTTTACACGGTGGCGGGCGGCAGTGACGCAGTGAACGTGACGCAGAAATATCAGCTTGGGGTGATATTCGCCGGGATGTTGATGGCGTTCTGCATTTTGATCGCCAAGCTGCCGCCCGGATTGACGTTTGCGGATGCGCTGACCGTTGCGGGCGGATTTGGCAAACTGAAGAGCGTGGATTTTTCGCCGAGCATCCATCAACGATACACCTTCTGGTCGGGCACGCTGGGCGGGATGTTTCTTGCGCTGTCTTACTTCGGGACCGATCAATCGCAGGTGCAGCGTTATCTTTCAGGCGCATCGTTGCGCGAAAGCCGGCTGGGGCTGATGTTTAATGCGGTGTGCAAGATTCCGATGCAGTTTTTTATTCTGCTGCTGGGCGTGTTGATATTTGTGTTTTATCAATTTCAGGCGCCGCCGGTTTATTTCAATCAGACGGCCTGGAAATATCAGGCGGAGCATGGCAATGCGGCGCAGGCGCGGGCGATAGAAGCGACCTTTGCGGCTGCGCATGCGGAAGAACGACAGCAGCTTGAACGGTGGATGACGGCGAAACACTCGGGAAGCCTGGACGCTGAAACGGCAGCCCGAAAGGCGGCGATTGATACGCTGGAGCATACGCAGGACGTGCGGGCGCAGGCGAAATCGCTGGTTGCAAAAGGGGGCGATGCCAAGGCGAACGATGCGGATTATGTGTTCATCACGTTCATTCTGGATTATCTGCCGCACGGGATCATTGGTTTGCTGGTGGCGGTGTTCTTCGCTGCGGCGATGTCGTCTAAGGCGGCGGAGTTGAACGCGCTGGGATCGACCACCACGGTTGATCTGTATCGGCATATCATCCGGAAATCGGCGTCTGATGCGCATTATGTGGCTGCTTCAAAGTACTTCACGGTTTTCTGGGGATTGGTGGCGATTGCTTTTGCGCTGTTTGCCAATTTATCTGAGAACCTGATTCAGGCGGGGAATATTGTCGGCTCGATATTTTATGGGCCGGTTTTGGGGCTCTTTCTGGTTGCTTTCTTTTTGCGATGGATCAACGGCAGCGCGGTCTTCTGGGCGGCGCTGGCGGCGCAGGCGCTGGTGTTTGCGCTCTACTTTACCTTGAGCATCAGTTACCTCTGGTACAACGTGATTGGATGTGCTGCCTGCGTGTTGATTGCGGCGATTCTTCAGGCTGGTTTTGGTCCGAGCATTAAAACCGACGATGCGATCCACCCATGAGCACCGCGCCTGTTATATGTTTTGGCCAGCAGCCTTGCGGATTTTTCCCGCGGCGGTTTCTGTTCGCCAAGTTTCAGACCGCCCGGCGGCTGCAGCGGGAAATTGGCGGGGAGATCGTCTTTTTTTATCACGACAGTGACCACGACCCGCGGGAGACGAAAACGACTCTTCGGCATCGAAAATCGAATGAGCCATTCGAACTGAATTTCACATTCGAAAACAAGCTGCAACGGAAGTATTCTCCGCTTTATCTCAAGCGCGTTTCTGAGGATTGGATCGCGAGGACGGCCCTGCAACTGCCCGCTTATGTGGATAAATGCTGGGTCGATGCGTTTAAAAGTGTGTCAGCGAAGAATGTGGCGGATTTTTGCCTGGAGATGTATCGAGCCATGGGGCTTATGGAAGGGATTCGCATGGCGCGGTCGTCCGATCCGGCTTTCCGCCGCGCGGCGTGCGAAGTTAGCGACTTTTATGTGGATGTTCCGCATGAAGGTGAGGTTGTGCGAGCACGGGTGGTCGGCGGGATTTTTCAGCTGCACGAGGGCGGGAACTCATATCTGACCCTGCCGACAACCACTTACACCCGAGAGCAGATCAGTCCCTCCCGGGATACGCGGCTTATCTGGATGCAATCGGTCGTGCACTGCACGCACTACGTTGCGGGTGCTGGGGAACAGGATTATCTGCGGAAGGAAGACGCGCCAGAGATCACGTACGTGAATCGTGATACCATCGAGCGATCCAATGAAGCCTATACAGACATCCACTGAGAAGCCCGCCCCGCTGCTCGTATTTGGGGCGCACCCGGATGATATTGAATTCGGTTGCGGCGGCGTTGTGGCTCGGGAGACTTCGGGCGGGCGCAGCGCGCATTTCGTGGTTTGCTCGCGGGGCGAGGCGGCGAGCCATGGGACACCGGAACAACGGCAGGACGAAGCCAGGAAATCGGCGGGAATTCTTGGGGCGACGATTGAGTTTATCGAGCTGGGGGGCGATGCGCACCTGGAAGTGTCGGTCGCGCGAACGATTCAGGTTGCCTCGGTCATTCGGCGCATCAGGCCCGGGATTGTCCTGGGACCGACGTTAAACCGGAACCAGCATCCGGATCATTCGCAATTGGGGCACATGGTGCAGGATGCTGCGCGCCTGGCGCGGTATGCGGGTATGGATGAGCTGCGCGGGTTGCCGCCGCACGCGATTGATGCGCTGCTGTTTTACGCGATCACCCCCGAGGCTGAGCCGAAAGACTGCACGGCAATGTTGATCGACGTTTCCGCACCGGAAATCATGGGGTTGTGGACGGCGGCGATGACGGCGCATGCCTCGCAAGTTGCGGCGCGCAGCTATGTTGAGATGCAACTGAATCGTGCCAGGCTGCGGGGGCTTAGCGCAGGAGTCACTAACGCTATTGCGCTGTTTGCGGCTGATCCGCTGGTGGTTGATTCGCTGGCGAATATTCGGGGGGCGCGCGGGTTTTAATATGAGCCAGCGGCAGTTTCTTAAAATCGGCATCACCTGTTACCCGTCGGTTGGCGGGAGCGGCATTCTTGCGTCAGCGCTGGGGGAAGACATGGCCCGGCGCGGGCATGAGGTGCATTTCATCGGCTACGAAAGGCCGTTTCGGTTGCCTGGTGATTTGCCGTGGCTGCATTTTCATCCGGTTGAGATTAACGATTACGGCCTATTCAAATATCCAGATTATACGCTGCCGCTTTCGGTGAAGATGTCGGAGGTGAGCAAGGCGCATGGGCTGGATATTTTGCACGTGCATTATGCTGTGCCTCATGCGACCGCGGCCATTCTGGCCCGCGCGATGCTTGAGTCCGAGCAGCAGGTGCGCGTTGTGACGACGCTTCATGGGACGGACACAACGCTGCTAGGCCGCGATGCTGGGTATGGGCCGGCGATTCGCCATGCACTGGTTTGTTCGGACGCGGTGACGGCGGTTTCGAGCTATCTGGAGCAGGAGACGCATCGATTGCTGAAGGTGGATCGGCCGATTGATGTGATCCACAATTTCTTCACCCCCCGCGCGGCGCGACGATCGGTGCAGGAAGTTCGGCGCGAACTGGGGCTGGGCGATGAAGCGATGGTGCTTCACTGCTCTAATCTTCGGCAACTCAAGCGGATTGACGTGTTGCTGGAGGTGGCGGCGCGAATTCGGCCGCGCGAATCGTTCAAGCTGGTGATTCTGGCGGGCGAAAGCTTCGCGCCGTTTACCGCGGATGTTCAGCGGCTGGGGATTGCGGATCGGGTGATTGTTCGCGAGAAAGTGACGGACATTGAGGATTATTTGCAGGCTGCGGACATTGGGCTTGTGACCTCGGATTCGGAAAGCTTTTGCCTGACGATTCTTGAGGCGATGTGCTTTGGATGTCCAAGCGTTGCAACGCGCGTTGGGGGCATTCCGGAGGTGATTACCGAAGATCGGACGGGGCTGCTGGCATCGCCCGGGGATGTTGGGGGGCTTGTTCGCGCTGTTGAATCGCTCATCAAGAATCCCGGACGGCGCAAGGAAATGGGTGAGGCGGCGCGAATACAAGCGCGCGAACGGTTCTCCGCGGAAATCATCGTGCCGCGGTATGAAGCGCTGTATCGACGGGTACTCAAATAATCCGATTAAGGCTGCGTTGTTGGCAAGGGCGGGTTGGGGTTTGTGACGATTTTCAGCTGCCGGTAGAGCACGGCGGGCCAGCCATCGGGGTTGCACTGGGTGTAAAGCAATCGAAGTATGTGCGAGCCGGCGGAAAGATGCAGGGGCACTTCAATAGCCTCGTAGTTGGGGAGGATGAGCGCCCGGGCGCGAAGGGGTTTATCAAGCAATACCACGCCATCGAGATTGACTGTGAGCTTCTGGTTTTGGAAGTTGTTGTAGACGACGATTTTGAGCAGCTTTTCGGAAGGCGCGGGAGACAAAATCCGCAAGCGCGTGGCATGGTGCAGTCCGGCTTTATATGCCGGCATCGGATAGGCAAGATTAGCGGGAAATGAGGGAGTTAATCCGGCGATAACATCGTAACCACCGAAGCCGCAGAAGCGATTGGCAAAGACGAAATAGCGCTTTCCGGATTGGGATGCGAACGATGCAATTTCTTCAAAATCCCGGGCCTGCCTCAGCCAGTCGAGGGCTTTGTCAGCATCGACACTGGTCGGAAGAAAATCCGCGAAATCACGGTTGCCGCCTTCCGATGCGACCACATAATTTGCGACGCGCATGCGCGGCGCAACCGCCGGCCGGTTGAAATACGGGGGCTGCTGGTTGTAGTAGGATTCGATATTGCCGAACGCGAACGGCAACCCTTGTTCATAAGCGCGGAATTGCAAGGGAACGTAACCGGTGACGATGCCTTCGTTGGTGATCGTTATGTACGCGTTTTCACCGTTCGCCTCACGCTTAATGGTTTCCATCACGCCATCGGATGTTCGCCAGAAGGCCTGGGTGACAGCATCGCCCACTGTCCACATGGGCGGCCGCATTTCGAACGGGACGATGAAGCAAAACAGAGCGGCGCCGAACAGCCACGCTGGCCAGCGGTACTTGAAGCGGGACAGAGCAAGGAATATCCGGCGCAGGCCCATGACGCCGGCGAGCAGCAGCAGCGCCTGAAATGCCGCGCCAAGCGTCAGGCCTTTTACTTCGGGAATTGTCGGGATGAGGTAGGCGACGAATATCACAATCGCCAGCGACAAAGCCCGCCGCCATGTTTGCGGGCGGAGCCAGAAGTTTAGTGCTGCCCCGATGCCGGCCACCGCCAGCAACACCCAAAGATGCCAGCCGAGCATGAAGGTGTTGGCATCGCCGTCGAAATAGTAGCGCGCCTGAACCCAGAAGCCGCCTTTGAGCGCCCACCAATGCCGGCGATCGCCCAGGGCGTTGGTGACGAAATAGCCGATGGTCTGCCGCCAGTCGATGATGTAATAGGGCGCGGAGACGATTAAGGCCGCCAGTGCGATGACGCAAAGCGCTTTGAATGTTTGCGGAAGAGAATCGCCGTTGCGGGAAGCCGCCTGGCGGGACAATACGTCTTCGGATTCGGTCGCGCGGAAAGAACACGCGAAGGCCAGCACAACCGCTGCAACGAACATGGCGGCCGTAACCGGGAGTGTGGAGGCTTTGATGATGAGGGCAGCCCCCCACCACGCGCCGATGCCTATTTGCCGCCCCACACCGGTTCGCCAGAGCGGCTTTCTCAGGGTTGCAACCATTGCCGCGGCGCTGGCGATGCCCCAGGCCATATCGGGTTTAAATTCCGTGACGCTTACACCGGGGAATTGGGTGGTGAGGACTAGGCCGTAGCCTAGCAATCGCTGCCAGGTGGGTAAATCATCGACCAGGTTGTCGACCACCTTCAGCAGAGTCAGGACGATCAAACCATTGAGAACGTAGGGCGGCCAGGCATGGATGCCGAAGAGCGCGAAGGCCGCCATGCCCATCAGCGTGGAAAAAAGCGAATGCGGCGGATCGACATTCATTCCATGCAGGACCTTGGCAACACCACCTTCATATAGATCCGTGAGACGATGGCAGCAGTCGTTGAAATATCCAACGTCGTCCAAAATGGGGGGGGCGGCGAGGCGGCCCTGGTGATAAGAAAGCTGGATCGAAAACGCAGTGTAAGTGGCGGAAATCAGGATGAGGATTAGCCAGCGGGCGACGCTGGATTGTGCTGCGGACTGGAGAGAAATTTGCCCGGGCGGCAATGCGGGCGCGACCGGCAATGCCGGTTTGGATGCTAAGGCGGATTCTGGTGTATCAACTGTGGTCATCCGATTACTTTCAGGGCCTCGTGGCCGGCGCGGGCATGTCGAAATTTATGTGGAACCCGATATCGTCGCGCATCATCGACCAGCCGGGCGCGAGATTCTGGGCTTTGGCGTTCAAGATGGTCGAATCGCGCGGCAGGTAGACGCCGATATCGATCCGGCCTTTTCCGCCGGGCGGGAAAAAAGATATTGGAAATGAGATTTGTTCCACGCCCCAGTCTCCCGGCTTCCAGACCGGCAAGGGCGGGTCACTCTCAAGCAAATAGTGATCGTACCCGGTGAGAACGTTGTCATTCTCATCTACAACATGCGTAAAGCATTTGTATTGCTCCGCCATGGGCGCCTCGCAGCGCCAGCGGAACCGCATTACAAAGTTATCGCCCGCGCGGTCGAGCGACAAACCGGTGAGATGCAGCTTTCCCGCGAAGAGCACATCGCAGGTGGGCATTGTTTCCAGATCCTGCGGCAGAAAAGCATAGGAATGCGATATAAGGCTGGATTTATTTAAAAGGATATGAAGGATGCCGCCATCGGGAAATCGAATACCGCTGGCTGTGTCGAGAAACCCGAACCGCACGGCTCGGCGTCGTGCGCGCAATCGCAGGGCGTTGTAGCCGTTGCTTTCGCTTTCGCCGCCATCGCGATAGACAAACACATCGCTGGCTTTGATCTGGTTGTCCAGTATCACCTTGTCGGTTGTGTATGCGGTTGTCTGGACCAGCATCGGCACATGATCCATGTCCGCAATTAACTGCAGGCAGGGGCAGTTGAAATCCAGCGAATCCGTGCCAGTCAACAGAGAAAGACGCTGGCCGGCTTTTGATCCCACGCCCTGCGATACTTCCTGGATGACCTGTTCGAGTGGCCAATCGTTTTCGCCGTAGCCGCGCGCGGCTCCCAGCCGATCTCCGATGACGCGCAGGCCGTGGGCGGGTCGATCCAGTGACCAACCTCCGGGAATTGCAAACACCACTCCCGATCCGTAGGGGTGGAATTCGTTCATGCACTGAACCACGACCGCCAGCCCAAAAACCGGGACGAGCAGCCCCCATCCAATCCAGGGAAAGACCGCCAGCAGTCGATCGATTCCCACGCCAAGAGCGATTGGAAACACCAGAAGCATCGGTGCGATAAATCGGACGTCTTTGTTTCTTCCGAAGACGAAAATTACGAAGGAACCCAGCCACCACGCCAGCACAATCCAGCCGCGCCATCCCCACGCAGCTCGATTTTTCTGCCAGGCCTGGGTTTGCTCGCCCGTCTCACCACCGGCGCGCCAACCATAGATCCCGATAAGGACAACGATGGCCAACAGTACGAAAAGCGCAAAGAGGAAATAGGTGGGCCCGAACCCCTCATTGACGATCTTTTTTCCGTAGAGGTAAATCGCTGTAAGGGTATAAGGATCCCCTGTGCCATATAGGGACGCTTCGTTCACGTCGTAAGCGCTGAACAGCGCCCGCTTGATGGCTCCTTCAAAATTCACCGCGTACCATGGCCCGGCGATCAATAAAGCGGGTAGACAAAGGCTCGCCAGCGTTTTCAGGGGCCAGGGCGTTGAGGAATCACCTTCAGCGGGCAGTTGGCGCAATCGATTGGCCCAGCGCCATAAGAAGTAGAGCAGCAGCGGACCGACAAACAGTGGAAAAATAATCTTCTGCAGAAGCCCCAGGCCACAGACCGTGCTGAAGAGAAGGACATAGGAATTCCGCGTCAGGTCCTCGGAACGAATAAGTGACCATATCGCCAGCGCGGTTAAGGAGGCCACCCCCAGTTCCACGAGATACCAGGTTGCCAAACCGTATAGCTCCGGCATTGAGCCGGCGATAAAAATCGCCAGAATCGCGACGCGGACATTCCAGAGCTCTTTGGCGATCCCATAAACCGACGCGAGCAATATAACTTGAAAGACGAGTTGAACGCCCATGGCCGCTTTGATGCCCCGGCCAAACACCATCCAGATGGGTGTGGGCAGTACGCACATCAGGGGCGCTCGCACGCCGGCCTGGGCATGGAAATATCCGAACAGCCAGCCGGCGACCCCGGATCTTCCCAGGGCATCGAACATATGCAGGCCGTCATCCAGGTACCAGGAATCATCCCAGGACAATGGGCTTCGATTCAGATGAATCCATAGCGCCGTCAGGCCGGTAAAGAACCCTGCCAGCAGGATCAATATTAATTTGTAGCGCGTGGGTTCGGAGGTCCGGAGTGTCAAACGCGCCCTCGCTTGCGCAGAACCGCGACGTGCCAGTTGGGAACGGGGATTTCAGCCCGGACATGATCGCTTAGATCCGCAACTTCCTTGCCGACATCGATCGTTGCCTGCGGGCTCCAGATAATAAACCGCCCATCCCGGCAATCGAAGTTCCATTGATGAAGACCGTTGTATTGCTGCGACTGGGCTTCGTTCACAAAATGATGCAGAAGCACGCTGCAACCCGGCTTGGCCGCTTGCAGACAGTTGCGAATTCCCTTCAAAGGATCCGCGCTATGATCCATCGCGTTTCGACAGAAAACCATGTCGAACCGATCATCGCCAAAATCCTTGACGATTTCCTCCGCCTGGCCGTAAATCGTGCGGACCGGCGGATGAATATCATGCTGGTTAAGCATCCGATCATATTCGTGCCCCAGCGGATCGATTGCCGTGATGTGAACCGTTCGCCCCGGCCAGATTTTTCCAAGCCAGGTAAGCGCGCCGGCGCCGACATCCAGAATCTCAACTTGCGCGCCTTCCGGCGCATTGATTAATTCCCGCTGATCGCGTCCCAGCGGAGCGTTGGGGTTCATGCGCTGATTGAATTCTTCCGGCCACTTCCCCCCGCGCGTGGCGACGTAGGTTTCCCAGAATTGAATCTCCTCGGTAAGCCCGGAAGTCCATTTGTCGTCGCCTTCACTCACTGTCTGGGCCATTATTCACCTCGAGCTGATTCAAGGATAACTGACCCGCCGCCCAACCACCAAATGCGATTTCATTTGCACGGCGACACGATAAAGCCATCAGATTACGAAATCAACGCCAACCTGTTATCGCGCCACTGAGCCAGTTCGAGAAATGGCGGTACTGTCTGCCAGGCCTACCCTTGCGGCACGTTCATGCAGCGCCTCTTTGGTCAGTCCGATGTCAAACCATTTTTCCCCTGAGTCATCCCCAGTTTGGTGAGATGTATTCTGACAGTTGAAGGACGGCGGCCAAAGCTTCCGGGGGGCTTGTATCGATTTTGTCGAGCATAATAAGGCCTATGGTGTAG
>JALYJB010000039.1 GCA_030775485.1 Planctomycetota bacterium
TGGATCGGCAGACTTTCCAGATCGTGCAGGATAAGTTTGGAACCGACTTCAAGGTTTACCGCAATCGCGAGATCACCTTTGCCGGCGGGTTGATGAAATGCGGCCATTGCGGTCACGTCATCACCGGTGAAGTCAAGACGAAGAAATCCCCGGATGGCACGGTGCGTGAGTACACCTATTACCGCTGCACCCATTATCTCTCGCAGGGGCATCCGATCATTCACTGGAAGGAGTCAGAAATCGACCGGCAGTTCCTTTCGCTCTTCGCTCAGATTCGCATCGAAGATCCGGAGATCCGTCAGTGGTTCGTGGACGTCATCAAAGCCCGCGCCCACGCCGGACAGGACCAGAATCGCGATCACCGGATCGAGTTGCAGCGGCAGCACGATCAAGTCAGTGCGAAACTGAGCACACTCCTGGAACTGCGAGTCGATGGCGAGATCGGCCAGGAGGAGTACGCCGGCAAACATCGCGAGCTGCATGAGCGGCAGGCCGCGCTCCGCTTGCAACTGGAAACCGCGGATATAGACGGCGACAACCTGGCTGACTTAGCGATTAAAGCGTTCGAACTTTCTCAAAGCCTGAAAGAGCGATGGGTTACAGCGGATTACCGGGCCAAACGCACAATTCTGGAGATTATGTGCGAATCAGTCCTATCGAACTTTGAAAATCTGGAGATTTCCCTGAGAAAACCCTTCGATTTGCTGCGAGACGAAAAATTCGTCCCGCTCATTGGAGCCACGGGGATTCGAACCCCGAATTCAACCATGCCATGGTCGCGTGATCCCATTTCACTATGGCCCCGTTTACGCATGTTTTGGCGCGTAATCGAAGAAATCTCACTCTATCGGGCATGCACGACCTGTCAAGCCAAGCACGATCATGCACAGATTTGCTTCAAGGATTCTTTTTACGTTGTCGCCCGGGTTCGTGGGAACGCTTGCATTGCGTCGTTGTGAAAAACTTAAAGGCGTGGTAGCCGGCCGGAAAAACAGGGTGACGATCGTGTATTCTCCACCACCAACGAAGTTTGGCCGAAGGGGTGGTGTCTCTCTCCCAGGATTCCAACGGGGAAAATTACTCGGCGACGTTCCTTCGGCTTCGAACGAACTGCAACAGCCCAAGCCCGCCAAGCAGGCCTACGCCGGCATAAGCGGTCGAGGGAAGCGGCGTCGAAATGCGCGGGCTGACGTCCAAGAGCAACTGAGTCTTAAAACTTAATCCCTGACTGCTTCCGAAAAGGTAATCATCGAAATGCGGTGCATTCATTGAGCCGCCTATGGCGATCTTCCCGCCTATAGCCGCTGTCGCATCGCCAATAAATGCCGCATCAAGCGAGATGGACTGTGTCGTGTTAGCGTCGCTGCTCGTGTAAGTGTGACCGCCGTACAACGTGCTGCCATTAAGACCGTTATAATTTGAAACTCCGTCGCTGCCCAATGTGGCGATGGAGTCCGTAACGTTGTAGAAATTCGCTGAATCTCCGCCCCTGAGGACGAAATCCGAGGTACCGTCTATTTGCAGTGTTGCGGAGTTAATTGTTTTTCCGGTAAGGCCGGAAAGATCAAAGATAAAAAAATCGCGATAATAACTGAAATAGTTCAATATGTAGTTGTTATCCGACGCGATTCCATTCCCTGATCCGCTGTTGTTTATAAATCCCCTGCCAGTTGCTGTAAGCGTAATTGGGCTGGCCTGCAGAGACCTGCCCAGCCCGCAAATGCAAAGGACCACCGAAGCCAGCGCGAAAACTCCACGCATCCTCCGTTTGCCGCGCCGCGCCTCGATTGGCTCAAAATAAAACATAAGACCCCTTCTACCCCCGCGTTTCAGCGGGAATCACCCAGGAAAAATTCTGCATCGGATTCACCCCGAAGCCCACGTTCCACTGACCGCCTAAGTGTCCAATAATACAGCCCCCAGCGAACCTGTCAACGCATCGTCGCAAGGAAATGTGAAGCTGATCGAGCGAGACGTAATCCCGATGGTTCCAGAGCTTTCGGTCCAACAGCGGAAAGATGCCCGCGAATCTCAAGAAGTGAACTTAACCATGTATTGCCACATGAATTAGGCCGCGCATGGTACCAGAAAATCGCTGCGGCATGGAATCAAAAATCGTCGGAGCATTTGTATCATGCGCCTTGGGTCAAGCCGCCAGCGATAGTTCGCCATCACAATATTTCTCGCGGATACCAAGCAGCAACTCTTCCGTCGCCAGAAACGCCTGCACGATGGCTGGTGAGAAATGCGTGCCCGAATCATGCATGATGATGGATTTTGCGGTGTCATGGGAAAAGGAATCTTTGTAAACCCGCTTGCTGGTCAGCGCATCGTAAACATCAGCCACCGCAACCACGCAGCCGCAAAGTGGGATTTGTTTTCCTTTGAGATTGTTTGGATATCCGGTTCCGTCCCAGCGCTCATGGTGGGTGATGGCAATGTCCCTGGCCATGCGCAGAAAGCTTGCCTCGGGGTGCTCCTTCAATGCTGCCTCCAGGGTGCGGGCCCCCAGCGTTGTATGCGTCTTCATAATTTCAAATTCGCGATCACTAAGACGGCCCGGCTTAAGCAGCACATGATCCGGAATGGCAACCTTTCCAATATCGTGCAGCGGGCTGGTCTGGTAGATCAGATTGCCATAATCGGGATCCAGCGGGCTGTCGGCGGGGGCGTGGGCCATCAGGTATTGGGCAATCACCTGTGAATAATTCCGAACGCGCTCAAGGTGTGCCCCCGTTTCGGGGTCGCGCGACTCAGCCAGTTTCGCCAGCGCGAAGATAGTCACATCCCGCGTCTGGAACGACAAAATGCGCTCGGCAATGCGAATGCGCGCCGCCAACTGTTCAGGATCGACCGGCTTGGTAATGAAGTCGTCAGCGCCCGCGTTAAACGCGGCGATCGAATCCGCGCCTTTGCTGCGGCCGGTCAGCAGGATGGTGTAAACGTACCCGCCAAAATCCCTTCCCCGGATGGCGGCGCAAAGATCGGGTCCGCTGAGGTTGGGCATTTCCCAATCGGAAATAACGACGCGATGAACCCGCCCGCTCAGAATTTCCAGCGCTTGCTGCCCATCGCTGGCCGTATCCACCTGGTGTCCGCGCCGCTCAAGAATGCGGCGGGTCATCTCCAGGGTAATTTCATCGTCTTCGACAACTAGCAATCTCATGACACCTCTAGGTGAATAATCGTAGGCACATTGTTTCTCTACGCCCTTTGGGCCTCACGCCCATTCGGAGCCTCGCCCAATTCCAGTGTTCGACACTCCTCGTGGAAGCGGTTGAGTTCGATGCCAAGTTGCTCCACCAGCTCCTGGGCATGGGTCAGATCGCCCGCGCTGCCCAGCGCTTCCAGCTGCGCCGCCAAACCGGCGACTGAAATCGCCGAAAGATTTGCCGCGGTCCCCTTGATGGCATGCGCGAGCCGGGCGGTGGCGGGGGCGTCGCCCGATTTGCAGACTTCCAGAAGCTCTTGGAATGTCTGAACGCTTTTTTCCAGGAATTTCCCAACAAGCCGGCGGAGCATTGCTTCATCGCCTTCACACCGCTCGAGCAGTTCCTGGTAATCGATGACGCCCGCTGAATGCTCCGATGCCGCTGCGCGGAGGTCATTCTCCGGATCGGAAGCCGCGGTGACGGCGCCTTGCTTTGAACCCGTATACGCCTCAATCGTTTGGATGAGCTTCGTCGAGTTCAGCGGTTTGGTCAGGTATTCATCCATTCCCGACAGTAGACAGCGCTCGCGATCGCCTTTGACGGCATTGGCGGTCAACGCAATGATCGGCGCGCGCAGTCCCGCCGGGCCGTTCTCTTTTTCATTCTTGCGGATCGCGCTGGCGGCCTCGAAGCCGCTCATTTCCGGCATCTGGCAGTCCATCAAAATAATGTCATACGCCTTCCTGGCCGCGGCACTCACCGCCTCCAGGCCGTTGTTGACGATGTCACAGATGAATCCATCGCGAGCGAGAATTTCAGTGACAACAAACTGGTTTACCTCCATGTCCTCCGCAAGAAGAATTTTCGTGGATCGGCACGGCACATGGCGCGGAGGCTCCGAAGTCGCTGTGGCGCCGGCAATGGCCAGTGGAACACGGATGCGCGGGTGAACCAGCGCTTTCATCAGCGCATCGAACAATTGGGACTGCCGGACCGGCTTGGTCAGGAAGCGCACAAATCCCCCGGTGTCGGCCTGCACGTCCATTCCGCTCATCAGTATCAGTGGAAGATCGCGCAGGGGCGCCAACGCGCGGATCGCCTGGGCCATCGCCACCCCGTCCATGCCGGGCATGCTGAAATCAACCACCGCCGTGCCGAAAGGCCGGCCCCGGCTCGCGGCGTCCGTCAGCCGTTCAATCGCCGCCGGCCCGGACGTGACGTACGCCGCCTCAATGCCCCATGCGGTCAGTTGCTCTTGAAGGAGCTGGCACTGCGTTAAGTTATCGTCCACAATGAGAACGCGGTTCCCGCTCAGGCTGAAGGGCGTCTCCGGCGGGCACAGCTGCTTCTCCAGCGGCACCGTGAACCAGAAGGTCGATCCTTTGCCCGATACGCTCTCGACGCCAATTGCGCCACTCATGAGTTCAACCAGTTGCTTGGAGATCGCCAGACCCAGGCCCGTGCCGCCGAACTGTCGCGTGATGGAGGCATCAACCTGTGAAAAGCTTCTGAAGAGCCGATTCAATCGCTCGGGAGGAATTCCGATTCCGGTATCGCTTACGGAAAACTTAAGCGTCACGCGGCCCCCATCAGCGATTTGCGATTGTGAAGCTTCCACCACCGAAACGCGCAGAACGACTTCGCCCTGGGTTGTAAACTTGATGGCATTGTTCAGCAGGTTCATCAGGATCTGGCGCAGGCGATCGCCATCCCCGCGAACCAGGGCGGGAACCGAGGTGTCAATCTTGCATGCCAGTTCCAATCCCTTTGCCGCGCTCCTGTGAGCCAATACCACGACGACTTCCTCAACCGCCAGCGGCAGGTCGAAGTTTTGCATTTCCAGTTCCAGCTTCCCCGCTTCGATCTTCGAAAAATCCAGGATCTGATTGATCAAGGTGAGCAGCCCATCGGATGACGATTTGATGACCTTCGCATAACGAGCTTGCTGGGGGCTCAAGGGCGTATTGGCCAGAAGGTCCGCCATGCCGATCACGCCGTTCAAGGGCGTGCGAATTTCGTGGCTCATGCTGGCCAGAAAATCGCTCTTTGCGGTGCTGGCCGATTCGGCGGCCGCCCGCGCGGCTTCCGCCGCGGCGCGGGCCTCGTGGGCCTGCTCCTTGGCGCGAGACTCCTCGGCTTCGGCTCGTTTTCTCTGCGTGATGTCTTCGATCGTTCCCTCGTAGCACAGAAGCCGGCCGTCCGTTCCGCGCACTTCCCGCGCATTTTCGCTGATCCACCGGATGCTGCCGTCCTTGCGATACACTTCAGATTCAAAGTCCGTCACCGAGCTATTTTCCTTAATGGCGCTGATGAACTGCCCGCGACGCCCGGGATCAACGTACAATCGATGCTCGATATCGGTCATGCCCGCGATAAGTTCTTCGGGGGAGTCGTAACCATAAATGTTTGCCAGCGCGCGGTTGGCGCTGAGGTACTGGCCTTCAGGGGTCGTTTGAAAAATCCCCATGACCGAATTCTCAAATATGCTTCGATATTTGTCTTCCGTGCGCTGCAGGGCCGCGCGGCTTTCCAGAACGCGATCTTCCAGCTTTTTTCGCGCCAGGGAAAGGTCATCGTTGGCTGTCTTCAACAGGGCCGCCTGTCGCCTGAGCGGACCGCTGATGCTCTTGGTAATGAACGTAACCAGCAGAATCGCGGCCAGCAGCGCGCTGGCCGCCACGCCCAGGCTCCGGGTCCGGCGGTAAACGTAGTAATTGATGCGGTTCTGAAGAAGGACGTCCAATTCCTGGTCGGCCACTTCCCAGAGCCGGAAGCTCGCGTCGCGCGCCGCATTCCCGGCGGCCAAATATCGATCCGTGGTCACGCGCCCCGGTTCGCCGCTTTGAATCTGCGCGGTCAAATCATCAAAATTCCCGGCCGCCTCCACATATCTTTTGAGCACGCCGGGCACGCGCGCGTGAAAACTGGCGCTTGATCCGTAACGGGGATTGCCATTGCTGAGCGCGGTTTGCGTGCTGGAGGAAATTCGATCCAGATCATCCTGCTTCAACAGCGTCAGATCCGTCGCGAGGGTAATTTTTCCGCGCGCCAGGTCGTCGCCCGTGGCACGCTGAAAGTCTTCCCCGTCGGCCATGACCTGTGCCAACCGGTCCTGGGTCTGCGGCAGCGCCATCAGCGTTACATCAACCAGATAGTAGCTGTCCAGTTCCGGATCCAGAATCAGATTCGACATATCGCCCGCGTGGGCAATCATTGAACGGATGTCGGCGATCAATTGCAAGTGGCGCTGATCGCACGCTTCAACGCTGATGTGATCCATCTCATTTCGAAGCTTCTCCCACTCCGCGCCGACGGTGGCCACGTCGCACCCTTGCCGCTGGCGCTTGGCCAGCCCCTCTGGAGTGAAGTCCAGCGTGCGGCCGATGCGCGCGTCAACCTTTTTCAGTTCGGTAAATGCGGAGTCGATCCGCGCTTCTTCGGTAAGCAATTCCCCGCGCGCCGCGCTGGTTGGCGCTTGCCGGGCCGTCAGCCGATGTGCCGGCACCGATTCCAGGAGGCGCTCAAGCGGCCGCTGATATTCATTGCCAACTTGTTCCAGCCTCGCAAAATGTATGTTCTCATTAATGCTGGTGATGAACAGGTACAGCATGATCGAGTCAGGCACCATGAACAGCACGCTGATCAGCGCCAGCTTCTGTGCGACCTTCAAGTTGTGAAACCACTTTATCACGTGAAGCGCCTTCGATATTTAATGGGCAAGCAATGAACCACGAGCGGGCGATTTCCGGCCACAACCGTGGCATCCTCCCTACATTCGGTGCATTCCATTCCGCACTTAACTCAACGCGACAGCTTGTGATAGGGGTCAAAAACTCCGCAAATCCCCGCAAAAGTGTGTGGATGGGTCCGGCCAGGATAGAATCGTCTTCGCGCCAATAATAAGGGATCGCGCACCGTTGGTGCGCATCAAGTCCATAGCAGCATTTTGATGCCGCCGATATGAACGACGACAAGATCATCCCCATTCACCCGGCAGTTCGCATAGGCCACGGCCACCTGAAGGTCGCCGATCTCGATCGCGCCCTCGCGTTCTATCACGGCGTGCTGGGGTTCGGCATCACCCAGAAATATGGCAATCAAGCCGCTTTCCTTTCCGCGGGTGACTATCATCACCACATCGGCCTGAACACCTGGGAAAGCCTCGGCGGCTCGCCTCCGCCGCCCGGTTCTACCGGTCTATTCCATCTGGCCATTCTTTACCCGACGCGATCCGCGCTGGCCGATGCGCTTCGTCGACTTCTTAAAGCGCATATTTCCCTCGACGGCGCCAGCGACCACGGTGTCAGCGAAGCCCTCTATCTACGCGACCCGGATGAAAACGGCGTGGAACTCTATTGGGATCGGCCCGCCCAGTTGTGGCCGCGCGGCGCGGATGGCCAGCTGCGCATGTTCACCCGCGCCCTCGACTTGGATTCGCTGCTAAACGAACCCGCGGGCGTTTGAATTGCAGCGACCGCCCTCATTTACCAGCCTGACTGGCTGGTACCGCCGCGTAGGTAACATTCTGAAGAAGTTCCACCAGAAAGTGATGCCGTTGCCGGAGATATTCCGGATCGTTCAACGAAACCCAGGTCTTTCGGGTGATGATTCCATTATCTTCGGTCGATGCGATGGAATCCTCCACTCGCAATCCGCTGGTTTCTTATCAGGGAATGAACCCCGAAACCGAAGCACTGGCCAGGCCGGGGCCGGTTGCCGAGTTCCGTGCCTTCACCCAGTAGAAATAAGTCTGGCCATGAGCAGCAGTGTTGTCGTTAAAGAACGTTGACGTGAACCCGCCGCCCACTCTGAGTGACGTGTTGATGTCATTGGTCGTGCTGCGGAACACCTGATATGCCGATGCATTGGTCACCGCCGCCCATGTTATTTGAACGTGGTGGGGGAACGTTCCCTGGCTGGCCGCCACGCCGGTTGGCGCCGCGAGCGGAACAAATCCGGCCGCCGCAGTGCTGCTGAACGGGCCGATGGTGGATGGGTTGCGGCCGCGAACCCAGTAGAAATATTGAACTCCGGGTGTAGCGGACGTGTCGTTGAAGAAGTTGGAGCTAAAACCACCCGCGATTTTGGTTGCTACGTTGATGTTGTTGGTCGTGCTGCGGTACACCTGATAGGAAGCCGCGCCACTCACCGAGTCCCACGTGAGTTGAACGTGATGGGCAAAGGTGCCCGCGCTGGCCGCAACGTTGCCGGGTGCGTTAAGCGACCCCTGTGAATTGGTGGCAATGATCGGGAATGATGTCGCAGTTCCAAACACCTCCGCCACTTCAACACCGGGGTAGGTGGTAAAGTCTGATTCCGCCACTTTGTAGAAGTACAGATCTCCCGTATAGCTGGTAGCGGCCGTTAAGACCCCCGCGGGAATTTGCGTTGAGGTCACGTCGCCATTCAATGCGCCGTTGTCTCCCGGCCGAGGCGTCTTGTAGATGACGTGCTTGCCCACATCCTGAATGACCAGTTGAATAAAGTCGGCGTTGGTCCCGTTGCTGAACTGATTCCAATTCACCGTCGTGTTCACGGTCGGATCGACATTCTGCAGGGCATCGTAATTAGCCATGGGGATCTGCGGCGCGGTCGAGTAGGCATCCCCCGGGGTCCCCAGGCTGATCGAATGAACGCCATCGTGAACCGCGTCGATCATAAAGTGATAGGGACCGTCAGCGACGGACGCATCCATCTGCGATTTCGACGCAAACTTCAGCGACGGTACTGACCAGGCATTCTGTGCCGGCCTGGAACCCATCGTGTCTATGGCGAGGTTTGGCAGCGTTACGGAGGCGCTATTCAAAGCGCCCCCAGCCTGCAGGTAAACGCCCGCGCTAAATCCAAAAGCCGGGTTCAGATCATTGGAACCCGCGGTAACCACGGTGGTGTCGCTGGTCTGGGTAAAGCCCTCGCCTTTTGCGACAAAGGCCACCGTCGCATCCACCGCGAACAACAGGCGCGATTCCAACCCTTCCAGCCTGATTGTGTGATGCCCCGATGCTTTTGCAGAACCAGAACGCCGCCGAGAGCCGAATTTAAAAGCCATGCCCGCTCCTTAAAAGTGTCGCTTGAGATGCATTACGAATCAAAGTCAAGGTTTAAACGAAATTGCAAGAAACGACAACATTGCCGGCGACAGGATCAGCGGATAAAGCCCAAAACCGCAGCGCTAACCAGCCCAGGGCCAGTCACCGCGTATCCGTCCCTTATATACCAGGAAATTATGGGATTTTTTGTTGTGTTTGTTGGTGGGGGCGACGCCAGTCATCCCATTATTCCGCAGCTATTTTCGCGAGTGCCGCTACGCCCGCGATATTCTGAACCAATTCCTCGCGAAACTGGTGTCTGGCGCGCAGATACTCCGGATCGTTATATGAAACCCAAGCCTTGCCGCCTGAATCCTCCCAAACCAGAATCTTGAGCGGCAAATCGATGGCGGCGCTGGGCGCTGCCAACATCACCGGCGTACCTGCCCTGGGACTCCCAAATATCAACAGCTTGGTCGGCCGCATCGCCAGACCGATCTTTTCCGCTTCCCCGCTGTGGTCGACCAACGCAAACAATGTGATGCCTTTGCTTCCCAGCAAGTCCTTGAGTTTGGCGACGACCTCCTCCACCGTGTGCTTGCTCGGCAAACTGGTGATTCCAATATGTTCAGGCGATTGCATAAAAACTCCTGACCTTCAGCCTGATTCGGCTGCTCTCGGCGCGGTGGAACAGTCAAATTAGGGGCGCCCAATTATTGTATGATGCGTTCCCCGAATCCAGCGCCTCGTTTAAACCTGGATACTTTGTGGCATTGGTTCTGAGCTGTGGAATCCGGTATTCTTTCTCTTGCGCCTGCGATCGATGTGATGAAGCGTTTTGGGATTGGGGCCAATGCGGAAGACGATTCGTCTGGTGTATGACATTCCGGAATTTACGCGGTGGGAATCAGATTGGATTCATTATCTCCTGCGCGATTTTAACGTCATTACTATTCTCGATGCGGACCACCGCGTTGTGGATGAGAACGTCATCCTGGCTGTCAGCTTTTCTTCGCCCGAGCAGGCGCCGAAAATCGCTGGGCATTTACAGATGTTTAAACGGCAGGGGCTGTCCGCCGGCGTTTTGCATTTAAGCGACGAGTTTGGATCGGCGCCTCTCGATTTCTATCGGGATGCGGCTTTTGTTTTTCGCAATTATTACCGGCGGCCTGCGATGCGGAAATGGAATGCGCGCTACCTATGCCTGGGGTATAAAAGCGGTTTCACGAAGTGTATTCAAGAGAGAGCCATCGCGGATCGGCGGATTGTCTGGTCCTTTGCGGGACAGCTAAAGACAACCCGGGCAGCGATGCTTCTGCAAGCCAATGCCATTGCGGGTGGGTTTCATCATCTGACCACGCAATGGAATGACCCAGCGGCACTGGATACGCAGCGCTATGCGGAGATGCTGAACGATACCGTGTTTGCTTTGTGCCCGCGCGGGAACCGGGCGGTGGATTGCTTTCGGGTTTATGAAGCACTGGAGGCGGGGGCGATTCCGATTGTTGAGGATCGATCGACGATGGGATCGATTGGAGATTTGCTTCGGCCGGGGGGAACGCGGCTGTTTTCAAAGTTTGGGCCGCGGGATTGCGTCTCTAATTTGGGAAATCATGGGCTAGCGAGCTACTGGACCGCGGCATATGGACCGGATTTCCCTTGCCCGCGCATCAACTATTGGGAAAACCTGGGTGAAGTGATGCGGTCGATCGATGTCGAGGAGACGGCGGGGCGTGTTCGCCGGTGGTG
Organism: Planctomycetota bacterium; assembly: GCA_030775485.1. Classification (GTDB taxonomy): domain Bacteria; phylum Planctomycetota; class Phycisphaerae; order Tepidisphaerales; family Tepidisphaeraceae; genus JALYJB01. The sequence goes on from JALYJB010000039.1 coordinate 10,931, forward strand.
GCGTGAATATAAAGACACCTTGACGGCGCGGGTGGCTGAGGCCGTCAGCCGCACTTTCACGGAGTGATTTTGCCAAACCATGGCTACCCTCTTAACCAGAAGCAGACTGGGCTATTGATTTCGTCAATTCTCGGCTTTGGGCTGGACTTGCGAAGGTTTTGGGGGTTGCTATACTCACCGATTCGCAACAAGTTAAGCGACTTTGGAGACTCTGCATGGCTGTCAAGTTGAGATTTAAGCGGATGGGCCGAAAGAACCGGGCATTTTTCCGGTTGAACGCGATGGATTCACGATCGCCGCGCGATGGCAGCGTGATCGAAGAGCTGGGCTTTTATGATCCGCGCGCGAAGGATGTAAGCAAGCAATTCCTTGTGAACCTGGACCGGTGCAAGCACTGGCTGGATGTGGGCGCGATTCCTTCGGAGACGGTTTCTTCGCTGCTGAAGAAGAACGGGCTGGATCACAAGATGCTGCGTCTGCCGCGTCCGGGTAAGCCCAAGGCGAAGCCACCGGAAGCGAAGAAGGAAGGCGAAGCCAAGCCCGCAGCTGCTGTGTAGTTGACGCTGGACGAGGCGCCGCGGGGCCAGAGGGTCGTGCGGCGGGAATGTCATGCGGATTGACATTCTCACGCTTTTTCCCGAGATGTTTGGCCTGGTTCTGGGCACGAGCATTCCAAAGCGCGCGGCTGAGAAGGGATTGGTCAGTTACCACCTGACGAACATTCGGGATTTCGCTGCCGATGCTCATAAATCGGTTGACGATAAACCCTTTGGCGGTGGGCCTGGCATGGTGATGATGTGTCAAACGATGTTTGACGCGGTTGAATCGGTTGAAAAACAAGATGCGAGGCAGGCACAGAGAATCCTGCTGACCCCGCAAGGCCGGCGGTTTGATCAGCGCGTGGCCGAAGAGCTGGCGCAACAGCAGAGATTGCTGCTGATCTGCGGGCACTACGAGGGCTTTGACGATCGAATCAGTCAGGGTCTTGCGCCGATTGAGCTGAGCATTGGTGATTTCGTGCTCAGCGGCGGCGAGCTGGCTGCGATGGTGGTGGTGGACGCAGTGGTTCGACTGCTGCCGGGCGTGCTGGGAGCGCAAGACGGCACGGCGGACGAATCGTTCGCTGAGGGCCTTTTGGAGCATTCGCAATACACCCGCCCGCGCGAATTTCGCGGAATGCGGGTGCCGGATGTGCTTTTGAGTGGAGATCATGCGGCCATTGCAAAATGGCGGCTGGAGCAACGGAAAGAGAAGACGAAGAGTCGCCGGCCAGATTTGTGGCAGGCGTATATCGATAATAACAAGATCGCTTGAGCCGATGATCGGAGTTTGCCATGGTAAATCGACTAATGCAGAGTGTTGAGCAGCCCCACCTGAAGAAGGAACCCCCGCAATTTGCCGTTGGCGATACCGTGGATGTTTCCACCCGAATCATCGAAGGCGAAAAAGAACGCATCCAGATTTTTTCCGGCGTGGTGATCATGCGGAAGGGCTCTGGGGTTAACGAAACCTTCACCGTCCGCCGCATTGTGAACAATGAGGGCGTCGAGCGTATCTTCCCGGTGCACTCGCCCTTTGTTTCCAAAGTTGTCGTCAAGCGCAGCGGCGAATCGCGCCGCGCCAAGCTTTTTTATCTTCGCGACCGCGTTGGCAAGGCGACCCGCCTTACCGAAAAGCGGAAGGTCACCAAGAAAGACGAGAAGAGCGCGCCGGTTGCCGACGGCGACAAGCCCGAGCTCGCGGCCGCCGCGGCCGCATCGTAAAGCGCGGGTTTCGATCTCTCGATCCATCCCACATCTTTCCGCGCTGCGCGATTTTTGTGGCGCGGATGAGTCATGGCGCGGACAGTGAACTTGTTCGATCTGTATTGCACGCCACCACTGTCTGGGCATAATCCCGATTCATGTTTGATTGGCTGACGCAACTTTTCAAATCTCAACCACCGCGCGATGCGCTGGGCCAGCGGGGCGAAAACGTGGCGGCGCGGTTTCTTCGCGATCAGGGGTATAAGATTCTGGAAAGAAATTATCGGTGTGACGTGGGTGAGGTGGACATCATTGCCCGCGATGGCCGCACGCTGGTGTTTGCCGAAGTGAAGACGCGAGCGTATGACGAGCCGACGCCCGAAGAGCAGGTGAATAATGCCAAGCAGCACCAGATTACCAAGGCTGCGCGGTTTTATCTGTCGCGCTACGGCTCCCCGCAACCCGCGGCGCGGTTTGATGTGGTCGCGATTGTATGGCCGCCCGGCCGCGATCCGCGGATTCGCCACACGCCCGATGCTTTCGAGGCCACATTCTGAATCGCGGGGCTGGAATGTTTGACACCCATTGCCACCTGACAGACCCAAATCTTTTTTCGCAGCTAACAGCCGTGCTGGCGCGGGCGGCCGGCGCGGGCGTCAGCCGGATGGTGACGATCGGAACGCATCCAACAGATTGGCAAAGGGTGATTGATCTGGTGAAGGATCGACCAGCCATTCGCTGCGCCATCGGCGTCCATCCGAATTATTGCCACGAGGTTGATTTTGGCGCGGTGTCAGATCTGCGCCAACTGCAGCAGAACCCGGAGGTTGTCGCCCTGGGGGAAATGGGGTTGGATTACCACCATCATTTTGCCCCCAAGGCGCGGCAAACTGAATTCTTTTTGGCGCAGCTGCAAATCGCTCAGGAGGTGGACCGTCCGGTTGTGATTCATTGCCGCGAAGCCGTGGACGATTGCCTGGCGATTCTCGCGGGCTTTGGAAAAATCCGCGCCGTGTTTCACTGTTTTACGGGCACCGCCGACGAAGCAAAACGAATTTTCGCGTTGGGGCATTTCATTGGCTTCACCGGCGTGGTGACTTTTAAAAACGGACAAGCGCTTCGCGATATCGCCGCCGCGGCGCCTCGAGACCAGATCTTGGTGGAGACTGATGCGCCATACCTGACTCCCGAGCCGATGCGGAAGCAGAAGATTAACGAGCCGGCGATGGTGATGCATACGGCGGCGGTGGTGGCAGCGGCGCGGAAAGTAAGTCTGGAAGAACTGGATGCCCGAACGTCCGATAATGCGCGGCGGTTTTATCGATGGGAATGAATGCTGGGGTGGTTCTATCGCCGGGGGGAAGGCTCAATGCTCGGCGAGGATCCTGTTCAACCCTGGGCGCTGAATGTGGCTTCCATCCGGGGATCGGGGGTGGGAATGTCGATCGATTGTGCGGCCAATCCAGCTTTTTGCTTGGCCAGCTTGTCCAGCAGCATTACCCATGTTTCCCGCTGGTACTTAAGCACTTCCAGGGCTTCGTCCATTGCTTCAAGGCGATGTTCAATGGTGGCTTCAGTCAGCTTTCGATAGGCATAGTTGTAAAGCGAGGCCAGCTTCCCGCATAGCTCGGGGGCCACGTCGTGGCGCAGGCCGCATTGCAGCTCGTTGACGATCTTCTGGGTCTGGGAGATGAGATTGAAGCTTTGCTCGTAATTCTTCTTTTCAAGGGCGGCGCGGGCCTGCTGGCCGAAGCGAAGCGCGCCATCGAAGAGCATGAGCTGCAACTGCTCGGGGGTTGCCGTCAGTACCTTGACACGAAGGTAATTTGCCGCCTGGGGATTCATTTTATGTTTTCTGGATTACCCAACATCCCAGATATCGACCGCGCGGCGGGGGAGCATTCAGTAATTGGCCGCAAATGCCTGAGGTTCATTATTGGCCAACTAACCGGTTGTCGTTCCCGAGGAAGATGTGGAGGATGAAGAAGGCGTTGACGAGGAGCTGCTTGAAGTCGAACTCCTGGCCGGCGTGGTCGTCGTCGTGCCGCTCAGCGAGTTCAGGAGTTGCCCCTGGCTCTGGAGGTTGGCCAGCGTTGTTTCCATGTTGTTGAATTCGTTTTGTAACTGAAGTCGTTTTTGTGACAGAAGCGTATTCAACTCGGTAATGTGCGTTTGAAACTGTGTGATCCGCGTGGAGAGTGAATTGTTTTCCACCGTTAGAACGCCATTCACAGGATCGGTCAGAGTTGTCACGGCGTTGTTAATAACGTTCCCAAGGCCGCTGGTTGCCTGACTGAAAAGATTTTGAACGGCGGTGGGGTCGGTGGCAAAAGCCGTATTAAACGTGTTCGTGTTGAACGTTAACTTGGCCCCATCGGTAATGGTGATGCCGATGTCCGCAAGATCCCTGAATTTTCCCGCGCCATTCACGACGGCATTGATTGTGTTGTAGAGGGTTGACTGGATCTGCTGGGTGGTGCCGTCCCCCAGGAGAATCCCCCCCTGGTTGGTCGTTGTATTGAACTTCGTGTCGGCAGTGATTTTGTCCACGACCGAATTAAAATCCGTGGTGAAATTCGCCAATTGCGTTGCGACGTTGTCGCTGCTGCGGGAAATACTCAGTGTCACGGGTGTGCTGCCGGCGCCCAGAAGATTGATGGTCACGCCCTTGATTACGTTGGCGATCTGATTCTTGTTGGAGGTGATCAGCAGCGGCTGGTTCGATCCATCGCCGCCGATGAAGACGGCGGCATCCTGCCCCTGAACCAGGTTGCGAACATTCAGATTCGTGGTGCCGCCGTCAATAATGACGCGCCCGGCCTGACCCGTGTTGGTGGAGGTTACGCTGAGCCTGAAGGGCGCGCCGGCCGAACCATCATTAATGATATTGGCGGTGACGCCCAGATTGGCCTGGTTGATCTTCGCTTGAAGCGTGGTGAGGGTATCAGCGGCCGTGACCGCAACCGATCTTTCCAGGCTTCCGTCAATAGTGGTTCCCGCCGCCACGCCCGCGATGTTCAGATCGGAGGCGGCGGTGCCGCCCAAATCCTTCACGGTAAGTTTTTGTGAGCCGCCGGCGGTATCGGTGAGAAGCAGGCCATTCCCATTGGCATTGATTGAGGCGGTAACCCCGATGCGTTTTGCGTTGATGGAGCTGATGACATCGCCCAGCGTGTTGAAGTTCCCCGTGCCCAGATCAAAAGTCGCCGCGCTCCCGGAGGAACTGGTGATTTGAAATTGCCCGGGCGTAACGCCGTTTCCACCGTTGTAATTGCTCAGAAGGCTATTTTGTGAGACGTATTGCCGCTGAAGATTCACGCCCGTAACCACGGGCGTTGCGGCATTAAAAGTTCCCGCGATACCAAGGGCGCCGGCCGTGCTCGAGTTGACATCTCCGATGACCAGGTTGCCGGTGCCTCCGCTGGTGTCGGTGATTTGCAGGCCGGTGCCGGAGGAGTTTAACGAAGCCTGTACCCGCACGCCGCCGGCGTTATTGTTGATGCCGTTGAGGATGTCATTAACTGAAGTCGCGTTGGAAAGATCGATGCCCGAGCTGTGGCCCGCCCGGTCCGTAATGAAGATTTGTCCCAGCGGCAAGCCGGCGCCGCCCTTCAAGGATGAAACAAGCACGGAATCCAGGCCCGCGAGTATCGCTTTCCCGTTTACAATATTTCCGGCGGGCGCGGCGGTCAGACCAAGGTCCGCGGCTGCCGATGAATTGTTTTGTGCCGCAACGCTTAATGCTCCACCGCCGCCGCTATTGTCGGTGAGACGAATGCCCGCCCCGTTGGGGGCTATATCGGCCTTCAGTCTGGTTCCACCAACTGTGTTGATAGCGGTCAATACATCGCCCAGGGTTTTCGATCCCGACAGCGAAACATTCACCGCGGAGCCATCTCCCAGGGTTACGGAGAAATCAGTTTGTCCTGGGGTGGTTGTGCGAATTCCCCGGCCGTCATTCAGTTGGCTGAGAACGGTATTTGCGGAGATAAAGTTGATCTTTGTTCCGGTAAGAGTGCCGGCGGTTCCCTGGCCGGCAATTCCCAGACTTGCCGCGGCCGAACCACCCGCAAGATCCTGAACCTTGAACGTTCCGCTGCCGCCGGAAATGTCTGTCAGCACCAGCCCCTGGTTGGTGACAGTCGCATGAACACTGATTCCCAGCGCGGTGTTAATTTGTTTAACCACGTCATCCAGCGCCACGGAATTGGATGTATCAATGACCGCGGCGCCGCCGCTTCCATCGGTGATGCGGAATTGTCCGCGTTGAACGCCTGTTCCACCATTCAGAGCCGACAGCGCCGTCAGACTGGATGCTTCGCCGCCACCCTGTTCGAACGTGATTGTGCCCGCGCCGACCGGCGCTGTGGTGGCGTCCGCAAATCCCTGGCTGACGCTTTGTTGGGTCGTGACCAGCCGCGACACCTGCAACTGATAGGTTCCAATCGCGGCGCCAACGGCGGCGCTTGCCGTCAAGATATTGGGATTGCTGCTGGATGTGTTGGCATTGAGAAAAGTCTGGGGAAGCGCCAGGGCTTTGGCGACCGTCTGGATATTGGTGAGATCTGTTCCCAGGCTCGAATACGCAGCCTGCTGGTTCTTGGTGGAAGCGACCTGGGTCTGCACGAGATTCACCGGACCGGAATCCAGGGAAATCAGCGAATTGATGAGGTCGGCTGTATTCAGGCCGCTAATCAATCCTATGCCGGAGGTAATCTGAGCCATGGTAGTCTAATCGTCTAAAACACTGCCCCGATACAACAAAGACCAGTCATGGCCCGAAGATTCGTCCGGCAGCAGGCTTGGATATGCCTTACAATTGGTGGTGTTCGAGCGTTCCTCGGCAATATCCGAAGCGACGCGATCAAATCCCCGCGCGTCATCCGCAAGCTTGCTGGCAGCCCATTCGTCAAGAAAAGCAGCGCAAGTCCGGCGGACCAGCTGAAGTCGTTTGGCGATCGAAAGCCACTCGGGAAGTCTGTCGAAATCAGTTTGGGACATCCTTCGATTTATCGGAGCACGCCCCAATGAGGCGTTAAACAATTCGTTTCATGGAACTTCAAATCCGCGTTCTCGCAAATTTATCGGACGCAGTCTAATCTGCATGGATGATGCGAACAGACGGCCGCCGCAACGATGAACTTCGCCCCATTTCAATCACGCGCGGCTTTACGCAAACCCCAGCGGGCTCTGTGCTTTGGAAGCAGGGAAATACCGTGGTGCTTTGCACCGCTTCGATTGCCGCAGATTTACCCCCCTGGTTTACGGAAGACCGCGCGGGTGGGTGGATTACCGCTGAGTACGTTATGTTGCCTGGCTCAACCCCAACCCGAAAGCCATGGCCCAAGACGGGCCATACGGATTCGCGAGGGACGGAAATCCAGCGCCTGATCGGCCGTTGCCTCAGAGCCGGAATCGACCTCAGCCGTATCGGACCGCACACCGTCGCGGTCGATTGTCAGGTCCTGCAAGCCGACGGCGGGACGCGAACGGCTTGTATCTCGGCGGCGTATGTGGCGCTTCGCGATGCCATGGCGCGCCTTCCCCCGAAAATGCCCCAGCCGCGTTCTCTGTCTAAAAGTACGGTGGATGCCAACGGGCAAACGCTTCCACGCTATGATTCGGCGCTTTATCATCCGGCCGGCGCGCTGGTCGATCAGCTTGCTGCGGTCAGTGTGGGTTTGGTGGAGGGGGAATTGCGGCTTGATCTTGATTATGCGGACGATTCACGCGCCCAGGTTGATCTGAACGTTGCCTGGACAGCCGGCGGCCGATTCGTGGAAGTGCAGGGGTCGGCTGAAAATGGGCTTGGATTTGATCGCAAACAAATGGATCAAATGCTGGATTTGGCCACGACCGGTTGCCGGAAAGTGATGGAATTCCAGACGCGGGCGCTGGAAGGGCCGTGATAATTCAATTGTCCCCGATACCGGAATTATCCGATCGCCTGCTATAATGTGGGTCTGTATTTTCGGGAGGCCAAATGAAGTTATTGAGTTGGTCGATTCTTGCAACAGTTCCATTTTTGTTGTTGGCGTGTGGACCGGACAAGCCCCCCCAGACAACCGACAGCGCCAGCCCCGCGATGCAATCGCCCGACGAAATGCCGCTTCCACCCGTGCAAGCAGCGCCAATGACTGCGAGGGGCGAGGCCATGAATCCGCAAGCGGGTGTCACCAAACGCCCCGCGGCGCCGCAGGCGCTTCCACCCTCGGATATGCCCGTGCCGCCGGCAGGCGCGAATTACACGCTGCAATGCATGATCTTTTCCGGGCCCTTGCACATCGTTGAAGCCACCCGGGCCAAGAACAACATGATTCAGCGCACAGGATCCAGGCAGTGGTACCTGGTTCACACCGAATCAGAGAGCACGCTGAATTATGGCTTTTATACGACTTACGACGATCGAGCCCAGATGGCTGAGTACACACGCGCTCAGGGTGATCGCGCCCGAATTGCTTCGCTGCTTGATGAGTCGGGAGAAAAGCTCTTTACCCAGGTGGTTTTTAATCCCATCGAGTTGCCCGATCCGATCGCGCCAAAGGATTGGGACATCATGACCAGCTCCGGCTATTGGACGCTGCAGGTCCTGGTGTATCGGGATAACCCACAGCGCAAACAGGCCGCAATTGATATGGTCAGGGAATTCCGCAGCCGGGGCGTGCAGGCTTACTATCACCACTTCCCGGCCGTCAGCGAAGTCTATATTGGTTCATGGCCCAAAGAAGCCGTCAAACGCGAGGAAGCGGACGCCCAGACCAACAATAACGGTGAGCAGTTGCTCGTTTTCTCTTCGCCGGTTGCCGGTGTTGATAAGGAACGCGTGACCACCCCCGACGGGCAGTCCGTCAAGGTTGCCATGCCCAAAATTGAGGTGACAGATCCTTCCCTGAAGAAGGCAATCGACGAATATCCGAATGAGTACATCAACGGCCAAGCTGTCGGCCGCCCGATGCGTCAGCCCGACGGAACCAGCAAGGTAGTCCCGTTTCCATCGTGCCTGGTCGCAATTCCCCATGCAGACACTGATTCAACCGATGCCCCAAATTCCGATGTCACCACGGGCACGGGAACCGATACAACCGGCGGCCTCGCCCCCAGCGCCGGCGAACCAACACCCGGCCTGGGTGGCATTCGATAGATGTTGTTGACGCCGTGATCGCTGCGGTGGAATTCTTTCCCGGGTGACGCTTGAATTTACTTATAGCGACAACCAATCAGGGGAAGATTCGTGAATTCCGAGATATGCTTGGTGTGTTCCCCGGAATTGGATTAACGGATTTAACAGAACATCGCTCCCTTCCCGACGTTCAGGAGACAGGCCGAACCTTCCGCGACAACGCATGCATCAAAGCATCGGCCTACGCCCGCGCGCTTGGACGATGGGCGCTGGCGGATGACAGTGGCCTGGAAGTGGATCATCTCAGTGGCAAACCCGGCATCTACAGTGCCAGGTGGGCGGAATTGCACAAAGCCGGCAGCGGAAACGCGGACAACAATGCACTCTTACTCCAGCAGCTCAAAGGTGTTGCAGACCATCAACGCACCGCCGCCTATATATGTGTCCTTGCCCTGGCCGATGCCCAGGGTAACGTGATCCTGACCGCCGAGGGGACCGTTCAAGGTCAAATTTTGTCGGAGCTGCGCGGGCAGGGGGGCTTTGGATACGACCCTTTGTTTTTCATCGAAAGTCTTGGCAAAACCACTGGCGAACTGGCTGCGGCTGAAAAGCACCGGATTAGCCACCGTGGTTACGCTTTGCGCAGATTAGCATCGCTGATGAAACGCCTGAATTTGGCTGCGCTTGCCTGAGAATATCCGGGTGCTGGCGAAATGAGACAGTTGATCGACCCTTCCGAACTGGCCCGATTCAATCTAAACTGCCCGCATGAGCCGTATTTTGATAGCCGTCAGCAGCCCGTGGGCGGCGGAACGGGTGGTCGAGCCTCTTGCCGATCTTGCCAAGCGTCTGGCGGCCGAGGTCCTTGTTGTCCATGTTTCCAGGCCCAGCGGAGGGCAGATGCGCGAGCAGGAACAGGCCGACGGCGAAGCGGCAATCAGCCTTTTACGCAACAAACTTCAGGAACGTGACGTATCGGTCCAGACGCTGCTCATGTTCAGCGACGATATCGCCCGCGCCGTCCTGAATACCGCCGCCGAGCGGGGCGTGACGTTGATTGTTCTGGGCCTTACAGGGAAAAATGTCTTTGCCCGGCTTTTGGCCGGCAATGTGCCCGTGGAGCTGATCCGAAATACGAAGATTCCCGTCGTTCTGCTTCCCCCGGATTTCCATTCCTTAATCTAAAAAATGAAAAATGTGGGTTCGCGACAGAGATTTTCTCAACATCTCTTTTCGCTTTGCACAATCACGCTATAATCCCGCCTCGCGCAGCGAAAAAGCGCATCCGAACGACGCGCAGCGGAGAAGAAACGCTTGTTGGCGAACCGACGCTTGGCGAAAATATTGCCGTGGGAGGGATTTTGCACTCCGCGGGTTGTAAAGGAGCTGGCATACATGGTGAACGGCGACGAACTCATGCCCAAGGGGTGCTTTTTCACCAAGGGCGTCGGGCGGCATGCGCAAAAGTTGATGAGCTTTGAACTCGCGCTGCGTGATGCGGGAATTGAAAAGCAAAATCTCGTGCGCGTTTCCTCGATTTATCCAACAACGTGCAAAATCATCCCCATGAAAGAGGGGCAGTCCAGGCTCAAGCCCGGGCAGATTACCTTTGTCGTCCTCGCGGAAGCCGCGACGGATGAACCCAACCGCCTGATTTGCGCCGGAATTGGTCTGGCAATCCCCCGGAACCATGCCCATGGTTACATTGCCGAGCACCACGGTTACGGCATGAGCGAAAAGAAGACGGAAGATCTTTGCGAAGACCTGGCCGCCACCATGCTGGCGACGACGCTGGGCATTCCGTTCGACGCCGACAAGAACTGGGACGAACGCGAACAGCAGTTCAAAATGAGCGGCGACATCGTGAAGACCCGCGCCGTGGTTCAAACCGCTGAAGGCGACAAAAGCGGGCTCTGGACCAGCGTCGTCTCCGCGGTGGTCTTCATCATGGATAGCACACCATTTGAGAAGCCGACCGAGCGCACTACCGTAACGGGCGAAAAGTTCACCAACGGCACTCACTCCGCCTGAGCGCTGATTCGCGGGCTGAACCGTTTTTTTACCTCGGCTGTTGCTGACTGAGGCAATGAATCGCGCCCAATCCCCAGATCAGTTCCACGCAGTCGATGCCAATGACTTTATGTTGGGGAAGGCGCGATTGCAGAACCTCAATTGCTTTACGATCGTTTTTCCGATTTCGAAAAGTCGGCACCAGCAGCGCCCCATTTATAAAATAGAAATTGACATACGTTGCCGGCAGACGCTGCCCATCGTGCTCGACCACGCCCGGCATGGGAATCTCGATGATCTCAAACGGGTTGCCGTCCTGGTCGCGCAATGAATCAAGCTGCCGGCGCGCATTGCGAAGCGGCTTGTAATTTTCATCGCGCGGGTCGTCTTCCATGCCGATCACGATGGTGTTTTTGCTGATGAACCGCGCCAGGTCATCGATGTGGCCGTCGGTGTCGTCCCCGGCAATTCCACCCGTCATCCAGCAGACATTCTTCTGGCCGTAATAATCCTTGAGGTATTGCTCGATTCGCTCTTTGCCAAGCTTTGGATTGCGATTTTTATTCAGCAGGCAATCGGTGGTGGTCAGCACTGTTCCGGCCCCGTTGAAATCGACGGCGCCACCTTCCATCACGATATCTGGATAGAAGACGGACAGCTTCAATTCTTCGGAGATGCGCGTTGGAACCGCATCGTCATCATCGTAAGGTGGATATTTCCCGCCCCAGGCGTTGAATTTCCAATCGACAATTGCAATTGATCTTGCCCTGCCGCGTCGTTTCACTACAAACGCCGGCCCGTGATCGCGGCACCAGCTTTCATTGGACTTAATGTGGTGAAAGAAAATGTTGCGCTGTGGGCAACCATTTTCCGCAAGCTCGCGCCGAACGACCCGCTCATAGTTTCCATTGGGCACGTTGATGTGCACCGATTCCCGCGCTGCGATTTCACCGAAAATCCGCGCCAGGTTTTCCGGCACGGTGTGGTATTTATCGGGAAACGAAATGCCTTCCGGTCGCGGCCAGGAAAACCATGTCGCCGCGTGCGGCTCCCATTCCGCCGGAAACGAATAGCCAAGCTCGGCTGGGGTCTGTTTCAGAATTCTGGGTTTGCTCATGGTTTTGTGGAAAGGGGTGGTTACTTTGTCGATTTATCGATAAATCGCCTGGTGAGATCGCCGTAGGCATCAATGCGCCGGTCGCGCAGGAAAGGCCAGTGCGTTCGGCTGAACTCCACCTTTCGCAAATCGCAATCAGCGATCAGAACTTCTTCCTTGCCGGATGAGGCTTTCTTTTCGATTTGGCCGTTGGGACCGGAAACAAAAGATTGCCCCCAGAATTCAATGCCATCCTTGCTGACCGGTTTTCCATCGGTCCCGGAGATATGCTCAAGGCCAATGCGATTGGGCGCACAGACGTAACAACCGTTGGCAATGCCGTGGCTGCGCTGCATGAGTTCCCAGCTCTCGTGCTGGGCAGCGCCAAATTCGCGCTTCTCACCGGGATGCCAGCCGATGGCGGTGGGGTAGAACAAAATTTGAGCGCCGGCCAGCGCGGTCAGGCGGGCGGCTTCGGGGAACCACTGGTCCCAGCAGACCAGCACGCCAATGCGCGCGTATTTGGTGTCCCATGCGCGGAATCCCGTATCACCGGGCGTAAAATAAAATTTCTCGTAGAAGAGCGGATCATCCGGAATGTGCATCTTGCGATACACGCCGAGAATCGAGCCATCCGCGTCGATCACCGCGGCGGTGTTGTGATACAGACCCGCTGCCCGCTTCTCGAAGAGTGACGCAATCACCACCGCGCGATATTTCCTGGCCAGCTTGCAAATCGCATCGGTGCTGGGGCCTGGAATTGTTTCGGCCAGCGCAAAAAATCGGTGATCTTCCACCTGGCAAAAATATTGGGAGCGAAAAAGCTCCTGCGTGCAGATAATCTCGGCGCCGCCTTTGGCCGCTGTTTCAATTAATCGAAGCTGATTCTTGAGGTTCGCCGTCGAATCGGCGTCGCAGGTCATCTGCGTCAAGCCTACTTTCACAACGCTGTTGGTTTTGCTGTTTCCGTTTTTGCTCATCTCCACTCCCTAGTTGGCCGCGCTGCTCTGCGCCCGCGCGCCCAGCGTCAGAATAAAGCGCTCCACATTGTCAGCAGCGTCGCCCACGCCGGTCTTTGTCTGGTAATCAATTTCGGCGAGAAGATCGACAGCATCTCGAAGCCCGCGATCGCCCATGGCCCCAACCGTGTCCACGAACTGCTGCTGCAGATCGCGCGGCCAGATCCGCAGCGTCTGTCCGATCGTAGAGGCATTCTGCCCGGCTTTCAGCATGGCCAGCGCTTTACGCACATTTTCCAGCCAGATGGCCAGCCAGGTAACGGCCCGAAATTCCGCCGACGAATCGCTTTGCACCAGTTGCCGCCACCGGGTAATTGCCTGACTCAGATTGCCACAAGCCAGCGCATTGGTCAGATCCCACATTTGCCGCTCGCGTTGAAACGCGACGGAACCCGCGACATCATCCGCCGTGATCTTTCCGTTCCTGGCCCCCAGCGCGAGTTTCGCCAGTTCGTTATGGAGTCGGCCCATGTCATTGCCGATCAGCTCAGCCAGAAGTCCCGCGGCATCGTGTGAAATGGAAACGTTGTGCGTTACGGCGCGTTGCATGATCCACCGGACCAGATCCTTGGGTGGCTCGCAGGATTCGATTTTCCCAACTTTTGCGACTGCTTTATAAATGCGCTGATTCGACGGCAGCGAACTGAGCCGCAGAATCAAGACCGCGCTGTCGGATGGTGATGAGACGTACTCTTCCATTTGCGAACGGAACCGTGAAACGAACTCGTCCGCATTGCGAATGACGACTACCTTTCCCGTTCCAAAAAGGGCAAAACTCCTTAATTCATCCAGAATCTGGGCTAATTCCGCGGTTTGGCCATCCGCATCAACACGCTGGGCTTCCGGGGAAAGCTGGAGAAGAATTAACGACAATGCCTCCTGCTGAAGCAGAGAATCGCCGCCCACCAGGGCGTATACGGGTTTAGTTGGCGCGGCAGAAGCCTTGGACATTTGCAGTCGTTGTACGGGCGAAAAATTGAAGCGTCAACGAACCACGCACGCCAGACTTTCGTTGGATAAGAAATCCGCTACACTCGCGGCATCGGACCAACCGATAGGCATATCGGGCCCGAATAAGGATATCGGGACCTATACGGGCAATAGGGAGAACGAATGATTAATCCTTACTCCGCTTTTTGCGAGGATTTCTACGTCAACATGCGGCTGGGGTCACAGCTGAACCTCCCGCATCAGCGCGAAACCCTCCTGCATTTCTTCGAGCGCATCCAGAAGGAATTTCCTTCCATGACGCGCTTTCGTAAAACTGAAAATGGCGAGCTCAATCTGGAAGAGGATCGCGGCTCACAAAACTATCGCTGGGCGAGTGTCGAATCAAAGCGCCTCACCGGCGGCCACGTGAATCCCGCCACCGTTGAAGAGTCTCTTCGCCTTCACGCCTTTCTTCTGGAGCTGGCGCCTTATCACCTGGGCGTCAGCACGGTTGAAATTGATTATCTGGATATTCTCTTCGGTTTTGATCTTTCCTTCAGCGGCAACCACGACGAGATTATCGCCGAAAGCCTGCTGGCTGATTCACCGCTGAACTGCATCGCCGATGAACCCGGCGCCCGGCCGGTGGATTTTCAGCCCACGGTTACCGTGGCGCTTTCGGATGATTGCCGGCTCCAGGCGCGGCTGGATATTGTCACGCGCACCAACAGCTACCAGGTTCGGACGGGTGATTATTCCGACGATGTCATCAGCATCTATCTCATCCTCAGGCGTTATTGGGGCGATCGGCCCCGCCAGCCCCTGGAAAGCATGTTCCGCGAAATGGCGCAGCGCGCCGAGCAGTTGTGCGATAAATATGTCATTCCCCGCATCATTCGCCCAATTTCCGCCGCCATTGCTTCGCGCTCTTAGCGCGGCGCTCTTCCGCGCCAGCGGGCCTATGGCATAGAAAACAAAACGAAGTAAGATTTGCCCGATGGACGGGCCGGATTCAAAAGGCGGAGAGTTCCGCGCCCAGATCACGGATCGCCTCAGGCGGCTACTGGCGGAGTTGAAAACCGATGAAGTTGAACTGTCGAAACTACCGGATGCGTCAGGTGGAATTGATTTCGCTTCCGGCCGAGTGGCGGTGAAGGCAACAATTGACGCGGTGCGGAATCTCTCCGCGGCGGTGGAAGAGGGCGGCAAATCCGAAAGCGGGCCTCCCCGGAACATGAAAGGCGACGAGAAATGACCACGGAGGCAACCGACCAGATATCCGAGGCGCCCACGCCAGACGGACCCATTATCGCAAAGGCCGGTGCCTATTACCGGCGCACCCGGTTCGTCATGGTGATTGTCCTGGCGCTTTACGGCGGGTGGTCGCTCCACGATGGATTTATCAGTTGGCCGCACTGGACCGAAACGCATCCGGACGAAAAGCCCAAGAGCGAAATGGACATTCGCTTCAACCAGGTGCTGGGTTGCGCATTGCCGCCGCTGGGAATAATTCTGCTCATCCGCATGCTCTACAATTCGAGGGGGGAATATAGGCTGGAAAATGGAATTGTTTACATCCCCGGTCATCCCCCGGTGCCTCTGGAACGAATTCAGACCGTGCATCGCGAAAAATGGGATCGCAAGGGAATAGCGGATGTCGAATATGACCAGGACGGCAAGTCCGCGATGTTTCGCCTTGACGATTTCGTTTATGACCGCGACCCCACCGATGCAATTTTCACCGAAATAGAGCAAACCCTTCTCAGAACGGCCGGCAGAGGCGACGAGAATGAGGATCGCGCGGCGGCACCCGCTACGGTTACTGTAGCCCCGCTCGTGCGAACGCCCGCGAAACCCGCGCTTTCCCCGACCCCCGCGGGCGCGCCTAAGCCAGTGCGTCCGCCCGGCGCTCCTGCCTCCGCGCGGCCCGCTGGCGCGCCACCAGC
>JALYJB010000040.1 GCA_030775485.1 Planctomycetota bacterium
TTCCCTGCCGGCGGCCAGCGCGACCATCGCCACCGTCCTTGGCGACTTGCTGGTGATCATCTTATAAGTAATACGAAAGCGGGTTCGTCCAGATCAGGCCTGAAAGACGCGGTTTTCTACAGAGCCCGCGGAAACCCTTTAAGAGAACGGGAAAAGTTCGGTTTCGCAGGCAATTACGAGATTTTTTTATCGCTCTTCGGGTCCGCATTCACGCTTCCGAATCGATTCAGCTCATCGATCAGCATCCGCAGGCGCCCATGATTGTGCCGATTGAACTTGAACACCAAACGGTGGAGATTGGCCAGAGCCGGTTCATCGCGCTCCACGGGCAAGGGGCCGGTGAGCTTAAAAGTTCCCGACACGCAGATATCGGCAAAATTCTTTTGAATTTCACCCAGCTGCGCCTCGGTCAACGAATGATGCAGCCGGAGGACAATTTCGTCGCGCGTGTGACGGATGCTGTGAAAGTTACTGTAGAAATGGCGCACTTCCTCCACCGCCTCGTCAACGCTGGATGTGATCTTGTAAAGATGCAGGTCGGCCTGGGAAATAAGCCCGCGGTCCAGCAGTTGATCTTTGACATACGCCTGCCACTGCTTCCAGTAATCGCCACCGGGGCTGTCGATGAAGACAATCGGCATGGGAACGGATTTGCCGGTCTGAATAAGGGTCAGCACCTCAAAGCCCTCATCCATCGTGCCAAACCCACCGGGGAACAGCGCGATGGCGTGGCTTGACCTGACGAAAATCAACTTGCGGGTGAAGAAATATTTGAAATTAATCAGCTTAGGGTCGTTGGCAATGAAAGTGTTGGTCTTCTGCTCAAAGGGAAGCCGGATGGCCAGCCCAAAGCTTGGCTCGGCGCCCGCGCCACCATGCCCGGCTGCCATAATCCCACTGCCCGCTCCGGTAATGACCATCCACCCAAACGCCGCCATCTTCCTGGCAAATTCCGCGGCCTGGCGGTAGTCGTCGTGATCCTCGGGTGTGCGGGCGCTGCCGAAGATGCTCACTTTTCTAACATCACGGTAAGGCGCAAAAATCTTCAGCGCGTAGCGCAGTTCCTTGAACGACTTATTGATGAGCTTGATGTCCCCGCGGTTGGTTTGATCCCGCAGCAGTTTTAGTCCATTGGCGATGATTTCACCGACCATGTCGCCGTCGGGAACCTTGCGCAGCCTTTCAATCAATTCGCTGGCCACCGCGTGAACCGGCGCCAAATCAGCGCGGCTCAGTACGTTGGGCGCTTCGGTGGTTTCCTGGGACTGTTCATCCTCATCAATGCCATCGGACTGCTTCATTTCTCTCTCGCCTAAAATGCCCGCGCCCGGCGGAGGGAGAATTCCCTCTCGGTTTGGGGGGAAAGTATTATGCGCAGCTCCGCCGTGGCCGTATAGGGGGGAATCAGGACATTACCTGGCGAGTTCGGCTTCGATGGCCTTCACCATCTCATCAGATTCCGGCGTGATCTTCGAGCGGAATCGCGCGACAATGGTGCCGTCACGGGCGATCAGGAATTTCTCAAAGTTCCATTTCACCACGCCGGCAAACGGTTTGTCGGTGTCCTGGCTGGTCAGGAATTTGTAGAGCGGATGCTGCGTGTCCCCCTTGACATCAATCTTGGAAAACATGTCAAATTTAACGCCGTAATTCTTTGTGCAAAACGTGCTGATATCTTCGGATGTGCCCGGCTCCTGATGGCCGAAATCATTGCTGGGAAACCCCAGAATGGCCAGGCCCTTGTCGGCATACTTCTCGTGAAGTTTTTCCAGGCCGGCATATTGCGGCGTGAAGCCGCACTTGCTTGCGGTGTTCACCATGAGCACGACCTTTCCCTTATAGCTGGCAAGATCGACATCCTTTCCCTCCAGCGATTTCATCGTAAATGAAAGCACTGGCGGCGCATCGGGCTGAGTCGTGGCCCGCATGGTTGGCCCATCGGCCTGAGCAAAGAGGGCAACGGCACTCAAAACCAGCGTCGCCGAAAGGGCGGCAATCATATTCACGGGGTGGATCATCCCGGAATTCTGCGCTCGACCGGCTTTCTTCGCAAGCGCTTTTGGCCGGCTATTGCGTACAATTGGGTGATCAATGCGATCGCAGGGAAGGACCGGGAAGATGGAGGAACCCAATCAGCAGAATGTTTCCGCGGGTCAAACCCCGCGCGGTGGCCCCGTGCCGTTTGTGGTAGTCGCGGGGTTTGGTTTGCCGGGGCGCACCATTGTCGAGTTGTTGCGGGCGCGTGGGATCGATTATGGCATCATCGAGTTGAACCCACAGACGTGTCATCGCGTGGCGGCGGGGGGAATCAGTATTGTGCAGGGCGATGCGGCCGAACTTGAGCCGTTGCTTCGCGCGGGGGTCGAGCGGGCAACCCTGGTCGCTCTGATGGTCCCTGAAGAAAGCGTCGTCCTTCAAGCGGTAACGCTGGTGCGGAGTGTTAACCCGACCGTCCATATCATCGCCCGACTGGCGTTCACCTCCTCGGGCTTAGAAGCCCTCCGCCGCGGCGCCAACGAGGTCATCGTCGCGGAGCAGGTCGTAGCGCGAGAACTAAAAGAAATAGCCACACACTTTCTGGAAAAGTAGCTTCCCTCCCGCTGAGAGCGCTACGATTCACGGGAAAATAAGAATTGCGCTATTTAACGGCGTATTAATTGCAGATAATTAGAATATCGCCAAAGTTGAGGCGGACGGGACGGGTAGATCGCGCGTCTATTCGACCCGCAGATTCCAACGCTAAACTGTCGGCTTTTCCGAGGATCGTCCGATAAGCAACGAGCGTCCGTTGCCGTTTGAATGCGCGGGAACCTTGTGGCACAATGTTCAGGGCGTGCGGGATTGTGCCTTACGGTTGAGGTCGGGCCTTCTTCCGGCTCGGCGGGTATTGGGCCGGCAGGCAATGAGGAAATGCATTAGATGCTTTTGCAAACCAACAGCTATATCGTGCCCCGCGACAAGCGAATGGAACACGCGCGCCTGCTTCGGCGGTTCCGCCAAACCCTGATGCGCCTTGGGTGCGATCACTTCGAGGTCTACGAACAGGTGGGCGCCAATTGGAATACCGGTGAAACCACCGGACGCTTTGTTCAGATCATGCGTTTCCGTGACCGCAAGCATCAATTGGGGGTTCAATCGGCTGAGCGCAGCGATCCCGTGGCGCAGGCGCTGGTACGCGAATTCTGCGAGCTCATCAATTTTCCTTATCAACAGCAGCAAGGGCTCTTCGCGGTCGGCTTCTATACCGGATTCCTGAGGATGCCGCCGCAGCGGACAACCACCGCGCTCCCGACCGAAGGGGAGCAGGGCACAGATGCAGCAGCTGAAGCTGCGGCATATGCCGGTACCGGACCCGACTTTGTGGAACAACCCATTGATGACGCCGCCGCGCCGATGTCGATGAGCGGGGACGTCGCCCACCAGACCGAAGTTACGGACGCCAACGGTGAATACAGTGAGGTTATCGCTGTTCAGGAAGGCGGGGAAGCTGCGGAATCAATCGATGAATCGATTGGCGCGGTCGACATGAATGACCCGGCATCCTATATCGTCGACGATAGTGAGACAGAATTCAGCGTGGTCGAGGACGATCAGGCCGTGCCCCCCGCAGCAGGCAATGGCTCACCCCATGTTGGAGAAATCGCGGTTCCCGACGCGTCTGCTGACGAGCCCATGACCTCTGACGAACTTCGCGAGGCGGCAGAGGCCATTTTCGGCCCCTCCGAGGAAAATGGGCAAGCCGTAGACGTGCTCGCGGAAGAGGAAGAAACCCAACCCGACCATGCCCCCCGGGCCCAACGTTCGCCTCAACGGCCGGGCTAAAGCTTCTCCGGGGCGCGGCTAATAACCACCTGGTACATTCCTTATTAGCGGTGGTACCGTTGCGGCCCCCATAAACCGCCGGCATTAGCAGCTTTTCTTGCAATTATAGGGGGCCGCACACATCAATAGGATATAATCCGCGTCGATGCAAAGTTCGTTGGGAAGAATTGTTCCGAGGTGTCCCGCCAGGATCCTTCGGCAATAAGGAGCGCGCGTGAAATCAGTTATCCGATTGGTCGTTTTTTCGTTGATGGTCAGTGGATGGGCACTGGCCGCGATGTGCCTGCACATCGTTCGCACGCCCAACCCCAGCGATCCCACGCAATCTAATTTCGTGGTCGTCCCCAAGGATCGCATCGGCGTAAATCAAACCTATGTGGATGCGCGCGGCTGGACCCTGGCCGATTTACCCGCCCACAGTGACCTGATGGCTCGCTTGTTGTCGGCTGGCAAGGCGGATCAATTCAAATTCCTCGTCGATCCGAAAAAGAAAGAAGACGTGCAAGCCCAACTGACGGATGCGCTGACGGGCAAAAACGCGATCAGCCAATCGCAACCGACGACCATTCGATCATCGATGCGTCTGGGCAAAATGTAAGCGGTCCGACGCGACTGATTTGCAGCGCGCCGCCTCCCGCGTCCCGCTTCGAGTGTTGGGATTTCCAGAACGTTGATTTTTTTAAGGGTTCAGACCACTTGAACGCGGCGTCCGGCGCGGCGCTTGCGATTGATCATCGCGCGGCCATCCTTGGTTCGCATGCGGGCGCGAAAGCCCACTTTGCGGGCGCGTTTAACTTTGCTGATCTTGTGTGGGTAATGCATTGCGTTACGTCCTCTTTCAATCCTTCAGACCGGGTAAATTAAGCAATCCGGCCTCGTAATCACTGCCCTCGCGCCGTCGGGCCTTCAATTTTGACAACCGCTGTCTGGAGCGCTGCGTTGCCGTGGCTGTCGGTCGCGCGAATCGTCACCTGATGCGATCCAGCCGCCAGTCCCTTGATGGCGAAGCTTACCTTCTCATCCGGGCTGTCGTAGATGTTATCGACTGGGAGGACGGACTGCCAGTCGTCGCTGGAATCAACCGTATATTCCACGTTGGCAATGATGCTCGTCTGGTCCTGAGCCTGCAAATCGATCTTGACATCGGAGCCGGTGGCCTTAATCACCAGATCGCCGATGGTGGGGGCTGTATTATCAATCACGAAATAGCTGCTCACCCGGCTGGAAGTCTTGCCCTGGCCTGGTGGGTTGCTTAGCGCGTCGGAAGCCACCACTTTTACCTGATAGCGCCCGTCAGCCGCGGTCCTGGTGTTCCATTCGTAGCTGGTTTCTTTGACGTTGTCCTTCAATAGAATCCATTGCCCGCGCGGCTCAAATCGGAAATACAGGCTGTAGCTGAGATTGTCGTTATTGGCATCGGAGGCTTCCCAGGCGATCGTCACCGTCGTGTTGGCGGGCTTACCCGCCGTCTCACCGTTGTGACCGGCGCCCGCGGCTCCGCCATTTGCATTCTCACCATCGTCGCCCGAACCGATTTTGATCGATTTGATGACCGGCGCCAGGTTGGGAATCTGATAAGGCACATCCACGCGGTCGACCAGGGGCGTCCTGGCTGGGTCGGTTGTCGCAAAGGTGAGGCGGTATTGCATGAAGCGCGCCGAGGGCGCGGTCACTTTTACATATTCCTGGGCGCTTTCATCCGCTGTCCACTTTGACCAGCCCGGCGCATCTGAGTCTTTCACATTGCCGCTGCGGGTGCTGACCTTAAGCGTGGTACCATCCGGGAGCTGCCCATGGAGCTGCATTTTGCCAAATCGGCTGGCCTGCGTGGCGTCGAGCACCGCGCTGATATAGGTTCCGTCGGAGGCGTATCCGCTGCTCAGGGCGGAGATCCCTCCGCTATTGGCCAGACCCATGACGATCCGGCCGTCCTTGACCGGCAAAAGGCACATAACCTGCTTGGCATCCACCTTTGCCAGAACCTCTGTTTCCTCGGCGGCGGGGTTGACCTGGTAAATATTTCCTTCCCCGCCGGTTCCAACCAGCAGCAGGTCGTTCTGGACGATCATGCTGTAAATAACAGCATTCTGCCGGAAGATTTCCGTGACGAACCCGTCGGTGTCAATTTTGTAGATAGCATTGCCGTCGGGCCGTTGGTCGCCAGTCGCGGACTGCTCCATTGCGGGAATGGGAGGATGGTGCGCAGCGCCGCCCGAAATGATGTCCGGCGCGGGCGCCCCGCCTGGAGGATTGGGCGCGCTTGGAGGACCGCCCGGGGCGGCGCTGTCATCCGAGCTATCGTCAGCATTCTCGCTGGAACCGTCGGCGACCATCATCATCAAGGGCTGGGATGTATTTATTGCTCTTGAATCATCCAGGCGCATCGAATGTTTCTTTGGGATGGGCTTGGGCTCGCCCGGATTCGGATTGGGCAACTCGGGAGGCTTGGAAGGAGCGGGAGCAGGATTGGATGGGATGGGTGATCCGTTGGGCTCGCTTTCCGGGCGGCCGCCGCGAATCTTGTCGTGGTCACTGGCCTTGGGTGTGTGCTGGCGGTCGCTCACTTCGCCAGTGGCGGCATACAGGTTTCCCGCGTGGTCGAGCGCCAGCGCTGTTATCTCCCGTTCAGCCGTGTTGTAAAGAATGAAGACATCCTTCGTCTTGCGGTTGAAGCGGACAATCAGGCCGTTGGGATCGGTGCCGAAGTACAGCAGGTCTTTTCCATCGGAAGCCAGGGCGGTGATGTTGTCTTCTGATCCGCGGTAAATTTCGGAATGCGATCCGTCGGGCTTGATTTCGAATACCTGGCCATTGGGGCCAGTGGCTGCGTAGATATTGCCATCAGGGGTGCGCGCCAGCGACCAGACGTATTGCACATCCTCATCGGAGAAAATTTCCTCCGGCTTGTCTCCGGCCTTTTTGATTCGCAGGACTTTTCCCTTGTCGCCGCCGGTGCCAAGAATGAGGCCACCGGCATCATCTCCAATGACGGAAAGAACGTTAACCGCATCGCCGAATGTGGCCGCGGTGGAAATCCGACCTTCCTTGACCGCGAGCAATTTTGCCTTGGGTCCGGTGCCGGCATAAATCGTGCCATCCGGCGTTTGTGCCAGGGCATTGACGGTGGTGACATCCGCATCCTGATCCTGAATGGTTTGAATGGCGCGGGAAAGCTTGATGTCGCCGAGGTTGGTGACCACGACGTTGTGGAGTTTGCCGCCCTTGAAGTCGCTTTCGCCAGCAGCAATCCAATGCGAGGTCGAAACGGCCATCGCCGGCTGGACCAACCCCAGCGCCAACAGCACGAGTGACAGAACAGCGACGAATCGAATTTTCATCTTCTTCACCATAGAAATCCTGAAACGGTTACTGCTTGAATGTCCCTCTATTCGCGCGGGTCATGCCAGTTGCGCGGCAACGGACGCTACAATCCCTTATTCGTGGGTTTGCTCGCGCGCATTGGGGTAAACCGCGCTTTGAGCCGTGGCCCGTGGAGGCCCCGTGACTTCAACGCGCGAATTTCTTGATATCGTGATCGAGAAATCAGCCGATCCATCCATGACGTATTCCGTGGGGATCGTTTTGACCGTTGAGCTCACAAATTGAGTGATATCGCTGCGGCCGGCGTCCGTCCACACTTGGCGGCGACTGGAAGGCATGCGCGGCATGGCCGTCCGCCCGATTGCTATTCCATCCGGCTGTTGGGCCAGACGAATATAGAGCGCGTTATGTTTGATTGCTGTTACATCCTTCACCACCGCAAATAGTTCGTTGATGTTATTGGCATCGAACTTGAACGAGTTGGCGGCGCGCTCGTCCTCCAGGTAGTGCTGCCAATCCGCGACCGATAATTGGTAGGTGCCGTTGGGTAAAGCGCGGGGCAATTCAAATTCAACCGGCAGGGTGATTTCCTTGGCCTGGAAGGGCTGGAGAGAAATATACGCTTTGATGGTTTCGCCCGGTTCATACTTCGACCGTGGCACCATGACAGAAAGAATTTCCGCCAGCCTGGCGGCACGCGAGACACGAACCGTACCGGTGAGCTTCTTGAGTGGGACATTCTGGAACGCGTTTTCGCCCGCGGCGCTGATGGGCAAAGCCAGGTCGGAAACAAGCTCGGCGGGGCCGCTATTTACGCTGGTGTTGTTGATGTGCAGCGCGTGGCCGTCCGAAAACTCCATCGCCAGGTCATAGGTAATAGTGTGAAACTCCGGCAGATCATGCTCACCAGTCACCGCGCCGGAAACGGCGGCGGCGGCGATTTGTGGCGTCAGCTTTGGATGAATGGCGCATTGGAAGTGGTAGGTCTTGTCGATCGATTGGTCATCATAAATGACGTGAATTTCCATGGGAACAGTTGGCGCAACCTGCCCGATCCTCCCAGCAACACCCACCGTTTGGTCGGTCGTGAGGGTTCCGGTGGATTTGGAAAGGAAACCCAGTTTGAAGCTGGTGAGGTAGTTGGCGACGACGGTGGCGATCGACCCGCTGCCAACGGGAAGATTGATCCGGCCTTCGCCCTGGAAAGGATGCCCGAAGCCGAATATCTGATCGCCAATGACCTCGGTGCAGGTGCCGACCGCGGTGAGTTCAATATCGCCGGTGAGCAAGGGGACGGCGAGGACCGATCCGGGCTCAAGTTTTGGAATTTGCTGCTCAGCGGTGGGGATGGAGCCGCCGGTGCCGGCCTGCATGGGAACAAGTCCTGATGCGGCAAAGGTCGATGACAGATCTGCAAGGGATCGGGCACTGAAGCCACCGGCCATCACGGGTGTGGAGAGCGGCTGGAGGCGAAGACTTCCGCCAATATCATTTTGTGAAAGGCGTTGCGCGGGGATGTGCTTGCCCCAGGGTTTGAGTGGGACATCATCCAGCGACCAATGCGCCCGTCCAGGAGCAACATCCAAATTGTTGGCGCTGGCGGTAATTGAAGCGTGGCTCGTGGGAAGCGATAGCATGTATTCAACTGGCTGCACACCGCCGATCGGGTCTTTGGAAAGCTGCCAGCCGTACGCAAACGCGCCGACCATCTTGGCATTGCCGGCGGCGTCGTAAAGGTAGATGGGCGATCCGCTCATGCCGGCAATCGCCCCGGTATGTTCAAGCTTGCTGCCTTTGCATCGGATCAACACAACATCGTATTTGGGGTTGAAGTTCTTGACGACATCGATGACTTCGACGTCGAATTTTTCGATGGTGGACCCGCTGAAGACCGTGAGGCCGTACCCCTTCATCCCCGGCCGCACGTCCGCGACGCGCATATGCCGCGCCGGGTCAAAGAGTGATTTGGGCGGTGCCGGGACATCGGCCGAAGCCCGCGCGGGCGCGTCGGCATGAGCCATTTGGGCCGGGATTGCGATGAAAGCGGTAGTGAGCAGGATCCACGGCAGGCCGACCGGCATTTTATGCATATCAACCAATCCTAATAATCGACTCAACCTTCGCAAGCCGCCGAAGGGAGTTGTGCAAACTATTGTGGGCGCGCGGCGGAGGCCTCGGTGGAAGACCAAGCGAGCCCCATCTGCCGGCGCCGGGCCGACGCTTTATCCGGCGGCCAGAATCTGATTGACACGTCTGTGTCCATCATCTATGGTCAACACAGCGGTCTGCGATATGTACGCACGCCGCCACGTCCGGTTGTTCAGGCATTGCCGGCGCTTGCTCAAAAACGCGCGGAGAATGTCTTTAAAGCGCGAGTGGTCGAGTGTGAATACTGAAACCCGCGAAAGGGCCGAGGCGCTGCTCGGCCATACCTTCAATAACGCCAATCTCCTTAAGGAAGCGCTTACACACGCCTCCGTGGCGGATCATCGTC
Organism: Planctomycetota bacterium; assembly: GCA_030775485.1. GTDB lineage: Bacteria > Planctomycetota > Phycisphaerae > Tepidisphaerales > Tepidisphaeraceae > JALYJB01. The sequence goes on from JALYJB010000040.1 coordinate 9,638, forward strand.
TCAATAGCAATGAGCGCATGGAGTTCCTGGGAGACGCCATCCTTGACCTCATCATCTGCGAGGCGCTCTACAAGCGATTTCCTGAATATCTTGAAGGGGATCTCACCAAAATTAAGTCCGCCGTCGTTTCGCGACGAACCTGTGCCGAGGTTTCGAACGAAACCGGACTTATCGACCTGCTCATTATCGGCAAGGGAATCAGCAGCCGCGAGGAAATGCCCAGCTCGCTGGCGGCGGCGGTGTACGAATCGATCGTGGCGGCAATTTATCTTGATGCCGGATTCGAAACAGTGAAGCAATATGTGCTTCGGACCATGACCCCGAAGATGGATCAGATCGCTTCCAATACCCATCAACAAAATTTCAAGGCAGTCCTTCAGCAGCATGCCCAAAAGGCGCTCAGCGCGACGCCGGTGTATGAACTCCTCGATGAGAAGGGTCCGGATCACAGCAAGTGCTTTGAAGTTTGCGTGGCGATTGAGGGACGACGATTCACCAGCGCCTGGGGGCCAAATAAGAAAATGGCCGAGCAGAAAGCGGCGCTGCTGGCGCTAGAGGAGCTTGGCGTTTACGGCGCGGGGGAAATGGACAAAGAAATGGGCATGATCGCCGAAAATTCGCCCAAAGAGTGCTAAAGGTGATTCTGGTGGATTGATTAGTTGATCGATTTACCAACCCGAAGTCGGTGTCGCCTGCTGACCCCAGAAGTAGGATCCCGAATTAATTAAAATCGCGCCACCATACCCCAAGTTACCGTAACCTACTCCATAATACCCAAACGAGGTGGGGCGATAATTATACTTTTCCGACTCGGCGGAAAATCGATCTGGCACCGCCAGGGTTCGCGAAAGATCGCCATCGAAATAGCGCGGTTGATACGTCGTGGGTGATCCGGTCCATCCAATTGTTGCCGCCGTAATGTTGGATGCGGCTGTGCGTGCTTTCGGGGGCGCGAGCAGTCGATTCGCTTCCTCAGCCAGCCGATCTTCAATATTGAACAGGTCGCGAATATTGCCCTCGGCGCGAAGATTTCCCACCGATTTTCCATCGGAAGAGTGTACGACCTGAGAATCAACGCGCATCTGCTCTTCGACGAACTGAATGGTGCCGCTAATGAGAAACTCACCCGGCGGGTTGGCAGTAGCGGTGGGCGCGGTCGAAGCCTGGGTTCCGCCCAGCTTCCGCATTTCGCTGGCCAGGCCTTCCTGAACGGCATTGCCGATCCATTCGTGGCCGGCTTCGCCGATCGTTCGAAGGGGTAGAATCGTGACCGTAGGAGAGGACGACGGCCGGGTTGTCGCCATATCCGCCCATATGCCGGTGGGGGCCGTCATCGAGCCAATAGCAGCCATGTAAATTATGAGCGGCAAACGCCGCCTCGTGAGATTCATCGAAGCAATTATACCTCAGAATCTGGAACCGTTTGAAATAAGGATATTTGGGTTCCCCTTGCCGAGTTTATCATCTAACGCGGCGGCAAAGGCCAAGCTTTCATCATTGGGCCTGCCCGGAAATGTTGCTGAAATGCAATTTTACGCGCTCGCCGGCTTGCCACGGGCCAAAGTCCCGATAATTTAGTGGACGTTCTAACGTCTTCCAGAGGTTTCACGGATGAAACGAGTTTCAAGCATCAAACGCCCATTTCCTCTTCGCCCGCTTTCGATTTTTTTAACTTGCATATTCATGGCGCTCACAACACCCATGCCCCGTGCTTCAGCGGCTTTGAATGAGGAAATTGACAAGATTCTCGCCGACAAAATGCTCGCCAGGGCGACCGTCGGAATCGACGTGGTTCGCCTCGGGAAACGGGCGGACAACGTGGTCGGTGTTCTGCAGTCCAATGCCACCAAACCGCTGATCCCAGCGAGCAATTTGAAGGTCATAACGACATCTGCCGCCCTGGCGCAGCTTGGATCTGATTTCAAATTTAAAACCCGATTGCTGATGCATGGGCCTGATCTGGTGCTGATCGGCGATGGCGACCCAACCATGGGTGATGCTGAGCTGCTAAGAAAAGTGGGATGGCATGTCTCCACGGTGTTTAAATCCTGGGGCGACGGATTGTCCAAGCGCGGCTTGGCTGCCGCGCGAGACCTGCTGGTGGATGACAGCGTATTCGATGATGAATTTCTTCACGCCAATTGGCCGACAGACCAGGCGCAGAAGCATTATCTGGCCGAGGTTGCCGGGCTGAATCTGAACGTGAACTGCATCGACTTCTATGTGCGTCCGTCGGGGTTTGGCCGCATTGTCAGTTACACGACCGATCCTTCGACGGGGTATGTAACGGTCAAGAATACCTGTGTGGGCGGCGATGAAGATTCAATCTGGCTTTCGCGACAGCCGGGAACCAACGATCTTGTCCTGCGCGGCAAAGCGCGCCAGGCGAATGACGTTCCGGTTTCGGTAACGATTCACGATCCACCCCTTTACGCTGGCGCAGTGCTTGCGGAAACGCTTCAAGGTTCCGGCGTGGCGGTGCATGGCTCCGTGAAACGCGATCGATCCCTTCGCATGGCATACGCGCGGGCGGTGGAAACGGGGGACAAGTCCTGGGCCCTGCTCGCGGTGCATGAAACGCCGCTGACCACCGTAATTTCCCGGGCCAATAAGGACAGCTTGAACCTTTATGCGGAGTGCCTCTGCAAACGGCTTGGGTTCAACGCAACCGGAAACGGAACGTGGAAAGATGGAACCGCCGCGGTGGGGCAGTTTCTAAGCAGCTTGAAGATTCCGTCCGACCAGTTTTTCCTGGATGATGGATGCGGTTTATCCAAGAAGAATGCGATCAGCGCCCATGCGATGGTGACGGTTTTGACCCACGATTATTACAGTCAAGATTCCTCCGCGTGGATGGGCTCTCTCGCTGTCGCGGGCGAAGACGGCACGCTGGCGGAACGCTTTCGCGGCATGGATTTGCGAGGCAGGGTGATCGCCAAGACCGGCTTTGTGAATGGCGTGAGCTGTCTCAGCGGTTATCTGCACGCGAAGGATGATGCCTGGTACTGTTTCAGCATTATGTTCAACGGCATCCCCGAAGGCACGAACAGCGGGGCCAAGGTATTGCAGGAACGGATTGTGCGCGCGATCGATCAGCACGAGGCAAGCATTGCGCAGGCTCGGGCGAATTGAACTTGTCCGAACGCGGATTTTCGAATACGTCCGCTCGTTTCATTTCAGATCTCTCGGAAGCAGGCCTTAATGTACCCTTCAATTATTCGCCTGCCCGCTCGGCGGTCTATCTGAGTGGAATATAGCGCACGGGGGACTGGTTCGCGATGAGCATGGTCGATCGCTAAAATGCGGTCGTTCGATGCGCGCGTTTTCAACAACCCAGGAGGCGATAGGTGGCTCTTCCGAAGATTCCTGCCGACGGCGATAAACCCAAGACCCTTAAGGATTCAATCTACACCTCGACGCCGGTTGTGCTCACCGTGGTGGCGACCATTCTGGCGGGCATGTCATCCAGCGAGATGACACGCGCGCAATATTATCGCGCGATGGCGGCGCAGAATCAGGCCAAGGCCGCCGACCAATGGGGATATTATCAATCGAAGCGGACCCGCGCGACCGAAGCCCAGAATGCGCTCGATCTGCTCGATTTTACGGCTCATCCCATGCGGCTTGATCTTGTGGGCGTTCAGGCGGAGTGTCGGGAGGCTTCCAAAAACCTGCAAACCTCTGGTATCTCGAAAGAGATTTCAGATCGTGCGGGGGCACTTGGTGTGCAATTGGCGAATCTCCTGAGCAGCCCGGCGGTAACGTCGGCGTCGGGATCTATCGAACAGAATTTGCCCCAAATGACAGATAAGCCCATTTCGGATCCGAAGATTATCCAGGCGATGGATGCGGTAATTCAGGGGCAGACCGAAGAGCAAATGACGCCGCTCCTTCGACAGATCGATGCGAAGAGTCTGGATGATGCCATTCTGACAGCCGATCAAAACCTTCAGGCTTTTTCCAAGGCTGTTAAGCCTGCCAATGCGATGCTGGACAAGCTGCATGACATCGTCATCCCAATGTCGAGCATTGCGCATCGCGCGGGGGCGAATGGCGCATCGACCATGACATCCGCCCCGACGCAGGCCGGAGCCGATTCGTTCCGGCAAATCGATGCGGCAGCAGCGGACGTGACGGCGGCTCGGCTGGAGTATTCAGCGGCGCGCTATGAGAAGGAAGCGCAATATAACGGGGTCTGCGGCCAGCTCTATGAAGTTGAAGTGCGCAAGAGCGGCGCCATGTCAGATCGCGCCCGGAACCGAAGCGCGGAGCTGTTTTACGGCATGCTCGCGGCACAAGCGGGGGTGGTCATTTCCACCCTTTCTCTTGCGGTTCGGCAGCGCAGTGTCTTCTGGACGTTGGCTGCCCTCAGCGGTGGAATTGCGGTGGCGTTCAGCGGGTATATTTACCTATTCACCTGAACAATCCTGACATTCGATGCCGCGTGTTTGTCGCTCGCCAGGAACTGCGGAACATCAGGCCGCCGAAGCGAGATCGGATGATAATCGCTCGCAATTACCGAGTTAAAAGCGATGTCGCCTTAGGCGCAACCGATATGGAAATCGCGCGATGCGGAACGCATTAATTTCGCTCGAATGGAAAAACTTGTTGTTTTTCGGCGGGAAACTTGCGAAATCGTGCAGTTTCTGACAGACTCCGCTTGGTAAGTAACAACCTTTAACCCTCTGCTAAGGAGAGCGACCACGATGGCAACTACAGTCAAACCCGCTAGCAAAAGCGAGATCATCGCCAACATAGCCGCGGCGACGGAACTTTCTCGCAAGCAAGTATCTTCTGTTTTCGACAGCCTGTCGGAAGAGATCAAAGGCGCGGTAGGCAAGAAGGGACCTGGCGTGTTTGCTGTTCCAGGCCTTTTGAAGATCACCGTCATTCAGAAGCCGGCCACCAAGGCTCGCAAGGGGATCAATCCCTTCACCAAGGAAGAAGTCATGTTCAAGGCAAAGCCGGCACGCAAGGTTGTTAAAGTGCGTCCGCTTAAGGCCCTGAAGGATATGGCCAAGTAAACGAATGACCGATTTGTCTGGTCATCTGATTTAGAAGTTGCCCCCGGTTCTGTCCGGGGGTTTTTATTTCGTTTCTGGTATTTTGGCAATGAATTCATGGGCGAGTTATTCAATAAGATTCCATCGAAGCAAAGCGTCTGGCTGGCGCGAGGCATTGCCGTCGCAGCCGACGCTTTGCAGATTGGCCTGTTTCCAATTTTCGCGCCGGGCTTTGCGATGCCCTGGAATGACGCGCTCGATCTCGCCGTTTGCGCTGTTTTGATCTTCCTTTTGGGCTGGCACATCGCTTTTCTTCCGACATTTATCATTAAGGATTTGCCATTTGTTGATCTGGCGCCGACTTGGACGATTGCCGTCTTGATCGCCACGAGAGGGCAGGGAAAGGGTTCGCCGATTGATTCGAAAGTGCTGCCTTCCGCGCCAAATTCGCAAGACGAGAATTTATTGATGTAACGAAATTATTTTGCAAGGACGGTCAAAAAACACCGTGCCGATGCGGCCGCCCGTGTTCTACCCCGCAAATATGCGACAAGCAGGGACTGTGATTTGCCGATGAGAGGTAAGGCAAAACGTCCGGACGACGGAGTGATGATCCGCGCCTATACTTCCCGATCTAAGGCTTAATGATGTTGTGCGAAGCAGAAAGCAAACGTGCGAGGATGAGAACTGGCAAGGAGGCCTCCAAGGCGGTGAAGCAACCCGACGACTCCGCGCCCAGGCCGCTGAACCGCCGCGCTGTAACGGCGGCGCTGCTGCTGGTGATGGTCCTGGCGTCGATGGAGCAGACGATCACCAGCACGGCAATGCCGACAATCATCGGGGCGCTGCATGGCCTTGAGCATTATTCCTGGGTGGCCTCGATCTACCTTCTTGCCTGCACGGTGAGCATGCCGCTGATTGGCCGGCTGGCGGATTCAATGGGTCGCAAAAGAGTCATTTTATTTGCGATTGCATTATTTGCATTCAGTTCGACTCTCGCCGCGACCGCCAAAACCATGCCCCAGTTGATTGTCTACCGCGGCCTGCAAGGCGTGGGCGCGGGCGGCATCATGCCGGTCGTACTGACGATTTTGGGCGATATTTTCACGATGGAACAGCGGGCGCGCGTTCAAGGTCTTTTCAGCGCGGTGTGGGGCACAGCCTCTCTTGCAGGCCCGATTCTTGGATGGTGTCTGGTCACGACATTGGGGTGGCCGTCGATCTTTTACGTCAACGTTCCGCTGAGCATCATCGCGGTTGTGATGTTGGCGCTGTGTTATCACGATCAGGAGAAGCCGCATTCGGTCGATCTGGATTTGCCGGGCGTGTTATCGCTTGGACTTGGCTGCATGACGCTGCTTTTGCTGGTCTCGCAGCTGGGGCCGGGCGGTTGGTCGTGGGAAAACTCGTGCGTGCTGGCGGCTGTCACGGCGGCTTTGCTGGCGTTTTTTGCATTTCACGAAAGCCGAACGGCCCACCCGGTGATGCCGACCGATTTATTAATGAACCGCTCGATCGGCCCCGCATTACTGGGTAGTGGTCTGCTGGGAATCGGTTTCCTCAGCCTTGATACATTCGTGCCGCTTTATGTTCAGGGAGGCCGGGGCGGCGGCGCGGGGGCCGCGGCGTGGGCGGTGACGCCGGTGATGCTGACCTGGGCACTATCGGGAATCGTTGCGGCGCCGCTCATGGTGCGGTGGGGCTTCCGCCGCACAGCGCGGCTGGGGTCGATCCTTGTGGTTGTCGGCTTTATAGGATTGCTTTGCTGCGCTTTCACCGGCGCGCCCCGGCTTGTGTTGGGCATTGTTCTGGCAATTACCGGCCTGGGATTCGGACCGGCATCAATGAGCTTTCTGCTGGCGGCGCAAAACGCCGTCGATTGGCAACGGCGAGGCACCGTAACCAGCAGTATCCACTTTTTCCGCACTGTCGGCGGCGCCATGGGAATTGGCATACTCGGAGCGCTTTTTAACACAATCACTCAACCGCAGCTTCGCACCCTGCAATCGCGGGGCATCACGCCTGCTTCATTGCTCGATCCGCACATGCGCGAAGGTCTTTCCCCGGAGATATTAAAGCAGGCCGGCGCCATGATCAGCGGAGGGCTGCGCTGGGTCTTTGTCGTGATGCTCTTTGTTTCGGTATTGCAGGTAATCGTCAGCCAATGGCTTCCCCTGCAACGAGCCGAGCAAAAGGTCGGCGCATTGAAGGCTGAAGAGGCGATCGCGGGGTGATATGTGAGGAGAGTCTCCTGACCTTCATTGAGGAGGGGAATCCACTACTGAGCTGCAAGCTGTCTCAATCAATGCAGCAACCCGTTGTCTTCCGCCTTGAGCATTTCCTCTTCCAGCAAGACGTTGTTGTATCGCAGCAGGGTGCCCTTGGAACGTTCAAGCTGGGCCAGGGCAATATTGTAGCCAGCAACCGCCTGCGCTTCGGCCTGGAGCGCCTGGGAAAGCTGTTCCTGGATATCAAGCTTCAACTGCACGAACTCTGGGGTGAGCGGTTCGCCGGAACGCTCGCGTTCATTTATGGCTCCCAGGGCGTCCTCGGCGGCATACAGCGCTCGGCGGGTTTCGACGATGGTGTCCCATGAGGTGGAAACACCGCGAGCGCTGGTTTTCACGTCCACTGAGATAGTCTCAATATGAGAGCGATATTGCTCGATCGCTGCCATGCGCTCCAACAACGTGCGCTTCCAGATGGCGCGCGCGGCCCGGTTGCCCAGGGGAATTTGCAGTTTAAAGCCGACCGTGTAGTCGAAGTGGTTGAAGTCGCTATTCTTCTTGATGGCGTCGCCGTAATTGCCCGCGCCGCCCACGGCGCCAACCGATCCAATAAAATCCAGCTGTGGCAGCAGGTTATTCTTAGCTACGGTGACCGTCACGTCAGCAGCGTCAACTTTCAACTGTTGCTCGCCAAGTTCAAAGCGATTTTCCATGGCGGTGTTGATTTGATCGCCCAGGTTAAACTCCATTGGCTCTTCAACCGGCGCGTCCGCGGGAAGAATGACAATCGAGGATGTTACGGGGAATTCCGGGTCGCTCATCAGCCCTTTGATCTGGTCGGAAAAATCGCGAACCTGTGACTTAAATTGCAGCAACTGAGCGCGACGCGATTCCAGACGGGTCTGGGTTTGCGACACCTGGAGCTGACTGACGTCAAGCTTCTGCCTCATTCGCGTATTCAAAATATCATAGGTGGATTCGGTTCGGGCTACCAATTCGCTGAGAATCTGCACGTCGCGCTGGGCCTGAACCAGATTCCAGTAGGCCTTTTCAATATCGGTCGCGTTCTGCTCGACCGCCTTTCGGAACTCAAGAAGGCTGACCTTCTGATTCAGGCGATTAATAACAATGCGGGCATGACTGACGTCGGAGCCAAAATTTCGCAGGAGTGGTTGGGTAAGCTGAACCGTTAGATCGCTTTCATAAAACGGATTAAGCGTTGTGCGCTGCGGGCTGAACCAGCTGTAGAGGTTTTGATATTGCAGCTGAACCTGTCCACCGTTGTCCAGGTTTTGCTGAATGCCCGTTTGCAGGGTGCCCAGATCCTGCTTGTCGATATCGGTAGTGATTAATCCACCATTAGGTCCGAAGCTGTTGAATATCTGCCCGCCAGTGACGTCATCTTTATGCTGATATTGAACGGTGGTGAAGAAGACTGGATCAAAATTACCTTCAACCTCAATCACGCGCGTGCCTTCAATAGCGGGCTGATAACCCGCCACTTTTACGTCATGATTATTGGCGACGGCGCGATGTATGATTTCCCGCAGGCTCATTCGCACGACAGGGTCACTGTCCAGATCTGGACCCGTCGTGGGGCGATTGGGTCCGTCTGGCGCGGGCATAAGGGAGGGGCCATGCTCTCGCTCGCCGTAAGCGCCCTCGCGCGTGGTCGGCAGGGGGCGGAGGTAATCGCTCGAAGAATTCGCGGCTCCATATCGCTCGTTTTTCTGTAAGGCCGCGGGGTCGAACATTTCCGGCGGCGCGAGGTTGCAACCGGCGAATCCAATTCCCAAAGCCGCTATACCCAAGGCAAAAAGAAATCGACGATCCATGAGCTCCGTCCATCGCCCTTTTCGATCCGCGCGCCGAATTAATTCGGCAGGTTCGATCAAGGCCGATACGCTAGGGGAAACAACCCGCCCGCAACCTTTACACACGCCCTTGGCCGGGGCGATATTTAACCGCACTGTTCTTTTACCGATACAACCCCGCAATCACAATACATGGCGCGAAACGGAGAATAAATTTTCCCGGCGGCAGTGAAGCTGGTCTTCTTCTCACAGAGCTATACCCGAAGCAAGTAATGCGGCGAGAGGCCCACGTTTTTCACTGGGGGATTGTTTGTCGAAGGATTGAAGCAATAATGGTATCCATGGGACTTAGCGCACGCAATCAATTCGTCGGCAAAGTGGTCTCGGTGCGAAACGGCGCCGTCATGAGCGAGGTTATTCTGGACATAGGGGGTGGGCACCAGATCGTGTCCCTCATAAGCAGTTCGTCCGTCAAACGGTTGAAACTGCGAAAGGGAAGTTCGGCTGTCGCGGTTATTAAAGCAACGGAAGTGATTATCTCGACCGATCTGCCAGGCACGGACGAGAAGTAATGCCATGAAACATCGGACAGTGCCTCCGCAATCCCATGTGCTGCGCGGTCGATTCTGGGTTGAGTTAGAAGGGCGTCCGGTTATGACCGACGCCGGCGCTGATCTGCTGGATCAGATCGCCATTTGCGGTTCATTATCCGAGGCGGCGCGGCGTCTAAGGTTCAGCTATCGCCGCGCTTGGATGCTGCTTGATGCGATGAATCGCGGCTGGCCCAAACCGCTGGTAAGAACGTCCACCGGGGGTCGGCGGGGAGGTGGGACCGAGGTGACGGATTTGGGGCAACATGTATTGCGTTCGTATCGCGACCTCCAATTGCAGTTAGAGCACCTTTTGGGCGCCGCGGGCGATCCCTTCCATACCCGCTAATTCATTCTTGACGCGCTATATACTCCGGTATACAACCCAATGGTCGGGCCGCCTTTCCCTCGGAGTTTTTTATATGCGGGAGCGCGATAGAGGCTTCACCCTCGCTGAAATGCTTATTGTAATCGGCATCATTGGTGTGCTGGGTGGGCTATTGCTTCCGGTATTGGCCAGGGCGCGCCGAAGCGCGGACGGAATTACATGCGCGTCCAATTTACGGCAGTGGGGCATGGCTACCGAGATTTACGCGAACGACAACAACGGTTTTCTTCCCCGACGCGGCCAGGGCGTTGGGCCGACATTTCAGGTCGCTCGACCGACCGACTGGTTCAATGCGCTCCCGCCCTTGATGAAGATGCCGGCCTATACAGACCTGGTCTCGACGGGCAGAATTTCTCGCCCTCCCGATAGATCCGTCTGGGTCTGTCCCGAAGCCAGGGATATGACTGGGCCTAACTTTTGGTCCTACGGAATGAACATGGGCTTGTCGGTATGGGAAGCAAATCAGAACAACGGGCAACCCGACAAGATTACGGGCGTGGGTAGTACCTCAAATTTGGTCCTTTTCGCTGATGCGCCAGGCAATTACTGCTCCGTTTTTCCGTCTAAATATCAGGATGGCTATAATCCGGTGCCGCGGCATTCGAATAACACGGTAAACATCTGCTTTCTGGACGGGCACGTGGATGCAGTTTCGGGCTCGTATATCGGATTAGGTAACGGGTTAATCGAACATGCAGACATCCGCTGGCATCCACCCGGCAACACCTGGAATAAGGCTCAGTGATTTCGTCTTTCGAACGTTTTTTGAAATAGGGAGAATGCATGCGCTTCAAAATAAAAGAAATCGCGGTCGCCGTCATCGGTGTCAGCCTGTCGACATTTGGCATCTCGTTAGCTCGAGCAGGCCAGGTGAACATTTCAGCATCAGAGGATGCTTGTTTGCTGGGCGGGACTTCTGCAGCCAAGAATCAAAGTATGGCCCTCCCTGGAATGTTTGTGGGCACTGATGGCCCAGGCAACCCTAAGCGCGGTCTGATCAAGTTCGATATCGCGGGGGCAGTCCCCGCGGGAGCCACCATCACTGGAGCGCAACTTCAACTGACGGTGGGCCTGTTTGCTGGAAACGGTGGGTTCGGGCCGGGTGGTGTCAGCGGGGCGGAAACCATCAGTCTTTTCGACGAGACACGCACATGGGGGCAGCCCGCGAATATCGTAGGAGCGACAAGTTTCGGGGGTAATGGCAACGGAGCACCCGCACAAAACGGCGACGCGACCTGGAACAACGCCTTCTACAATTCCAACAGCGCGCTGGCAATGCCGTGGACCGTTCCGGGCGGAAACTGGACAGCCGCCTCGGCGGATATTGCCGATGCCAGCGTTACTGGCACACTAACGAGCTTTACATGGTCATCCGCCCCGATGATTGCGGACGTACAGAACTGGCTTAACAATCCCACTGCCGATTTCGGCTGGCTGATCAAAAGCGCGGATGAAGTCACCGTTGAGGATTTTCGAGCGTTCTGGTCATCGCAAGGGGCAGCTGCGAATAACAACCCAGCCATCGCACCGGTTTTGTCCGTCACCTACACCGTCCCGGAGCCGATGAGCATATCCCTTTTGTTTTTCGGCGCGCCAGTTTTATTGTGCCGCCGGCAGCGCCTCGCGCTACCGTGCGCCTGAGTTGGACATGGTTCCCGATATGAGATTGAGGCGCTCAAACTCATCAGGGCCAGCGCGATTTGGCATCACGTTCGTACACACGATCGTTTTGCTTGCCCTCCTGGCATTCTTGATCGCGATGCTTGTACCAACAATAGAACGCCTGCGCGAGCAGGCAAACCTCGCTTCGTGTAAGGATAATCTGCGAAAGATCGGATACTCTTTGGCTCTGTATACCCGTGCGAACGGAGGCGACTTACCGGTCTCTCCAACAATTGAAAATCCACATATGGAACTGATCGATGAGCTGAATGTGGGCCAATTCACCGGTGATCCGGGGAACTATTACTGTCCGAGTGAGCGGCAACAAAAATATCGCTTCAGTGAGGAGAATTTTCGAGCCGGCATCATTGGTTATTACTATTACAGTGCTTCGAGCATGAGTGCCGACCCATCTCTAAGCAAATTTCTTCGCGATGGCGTTTCCTGGCCTCGAAAGCTGAATACCGGATTGGATCCAAAGACGTGGGTCATGAGCGATATCTGGGTAAGTTCTCTGGCGACCTCTCATCCAGGGTATAGAAAAGGCGTTAATTACCTGATGCTGGACGGCAGCGTTGGTTTTGTTGGCGAAAGTCCGCGGCAAGCTTTTCACTAGGGCGAGAGCGCATGGCAGTCATTCTCATCGGCATAGACGATACCGACAACGAGACCAGCCCAGGCACTGGGAAGCTGGCCCGCCGTCTAGCGGAGGAGCTCACATCGATCGGGGCAACGACATTAGGGCTAACCCGCCATCAATTCCTTGTTGACGATCGCATTCCGTATACATCGCACAACAGCGGAGCCTGTGTGGCAGTGGAATGGTCGGGGGCCATCAATGAAATGCGGATCGCAATGGAACTTATCGGCGAATGGGCGGCAGAAGGGTCCGATCCAGGCGTTTGCATTGCCGCATCCGATACGGTTCCTGATGCTGTATGTGAGTGGGGGTGGCGGGCGACGCGCGAAGTCCTCACCATGGATGAGGCCGTAAGCGTTGCCCGTGCTGGGGGACTCCAGCTTCGCGCTCTCGGGGGCACAGGGCAGGGGATCATTGGAGCCCTTGCCAGTGTAGGGTTGCGCGCTGATGGCAATGAAGGAAGATTTCTAGACTTGCCCGGTCTCCGTGAACTGGGCGAGTATGTGACCGCCGCCGAGGTGACAAAGCTGGGCATCGAATTAGACCATCGGATTCCGGATGGCAACCAAAATCAGGACCCGCCGCGCGTAAGAGGAGATGGCAACCTAGCGATCTATCGGACGATGGGCTGGGTAAGACCCAGACTCGTGCAAGGCAAAGCTGTTTGGCCAGTCGAATGGAGTGAAGAACATCATGAATGGATCTCTGTCGATCAAAAAAGAAGCCGTCCGCTGGAGTAAAACGGATACCGATGCCTACCTCACGGTTGGGGCCGTCGGTTTGTTAGCGGGCATTTTGGTGACTTTCGCCAGAATGCCGCTGCATATGCCGGGTCACAAGGTGTTATGGTGGATGACGCCTGTTTTAACCAGTCGACTTCTCACCCGCACCAAAGCCGGGGCGATAACGGGGGCACTGGCGACAGCGCTCTCCACGATGCTGCTGGGTGGCCGCCTTGCCGGTGGAATTATCATGATGCCGATGGTTGTTTTCGCGGGCGCCCTTCTCGATTTGACCGCCGGCATTGTGGAGCGAAGCAGCGTAACCCGAGGGCGCGCCTTGCTCTGGTTTGCATTGGCTGGAACTGTGGGCAATTTGGCCTGTTCAATGAATAGACTCTTTGAGCCCCTGGGGGGGTTCTTTTCCGCCCGAAACATCAATGACTTGCTGTGGACCGCGGGCTCCTATGCTTTCTTTGGTTTCCTGGCAGGCCTGCTCGGTGCGGCAGCGGGCTACGCGATTTCAAGAGTTCGCGCCTCACCAAAAATGCCACAAAGCTAACCACGCAATACCCGGACTGACAAGTGTTTGTGGAACCTCCGCGGCATGTCCCTTCCGCCAAAATACACGCAAAATTTGTGGTGTAACTTTTGGAGAAAAGCCTGTTGTTTGGTAATATTAAATAATGCCCCCTTCCAGCGATACCGACCAGCAGGAAGTTTTAATTCGCGTCGCCGCGGACACCGGCGTCTACCCAATCGAAGCTTATCAATTCCTGGAACGTGGGCTCGGTTACACGGTGGCCAAAGTGCATGGCGCCGCTCCCGTGGAGGGCCAGGACCGGCATGTCTCCGGACAGGAACTTTGTCACGGGCTTCGAGAGTATGCCCTTCACCAGTGGGGCCTTTTGGCACAAACGGTTTTACGCTGCTGGAACATCACATCCACTTATGATTTTGGACGCATCGTTTTCATTCTCGCCGAGCACAAAATTATGCGGACCAGCGCAACGGACAGTATCGATGATTTTCGTAATGTCTTTAACTTTAAGACGGAATTCGTCTCGAGCTACCGAATTACGAGCAAGCTTTGACGGAGCCCGCAACCCGCATCGCGGAACCTTTGGCGCCGCACCCTTACAAGCCGCTCAAACCCCACCGTCGGCTTTTTGCCGTCCTCTGCATGGTCTATTCGATTTGGATGCTCGGTTTGATTGCGCTCTATTTTAAGACCGTGTTTCCCCAGCGACACCCGCCGGCATCGAGCGCTCCATTGACGCACCCGGCAATGAATCGATAAGAACAATTCTTCCCGGCGCATCGGCTTGACCCAGCGCGCCGCGAAAATCGAAGAGATGGGCGGTAGCTGATAGCATCAGTTCACCCGCAATGGTCCACAACCGCAGCAGCACCGCGAGAAAGAAGAGCACGACGTTTAAGTTTTGCGCGCTGGAAAATTGCTGACGAATTTCCACCGGCAAGGCAAACCGGAGTGCCCAGACCAGAACCAGCTCCCGCACGCCGATTCCACCGGGGGCGGTTACAACGATAAAGCCCGCGCACCACGCCAGACAATACGCGCCGATGACCAGGGGGAGATCGCTTAAGCGCAACCCAAGCGCCTGGGGTTGTCCAAGCAGAAGCCAGATTGCCAGTCCTTGCCAGCAAAGGCCGATCACTGCCCAGCTGAGAAGGCCGAGGAGCCCAAGCCCGCTGAGCCGCTGCTGAATGGGAGGCTTTTTGAGCCACCTCAAAATGGTATTGATCCTGCCATAGAAAACACTGGGAATCAGCAGCAACAACAGCACAGGCGCCAAAGCCGTCGCAAGCCAAAAATAATGCTGCGCTGGGCCTTTGAGGTTTGCCAGAAACCATGGAAGGCACGCCAGGGCAACCAGAAGATTCGCCATAAGGAAGATGGCCAACTCAAGAACCTGACTGGTAGAACAGGCGGCAGCGGTCACGCCGTACGGCCTGGCCAGGTAGACCCTTCCCCAGACCTGCCAGATAATGCCCGGCAGATAGCGTGCTAATTCGGATGAGGACCAGATTCGCGCCGAAGCTGCCAGGGGAAGTTTAAAGCCAAAAGCGGCGATGATCTTTCGCCAGGAAAATACGCGGAATACGAAGAGGAACAGGGCGAACATCGCCGAGGCGATCACGAAACGAAAAGGGCTGGTCTGCAGGACGCGATCGTGCACGGTGTGCCAGTGCGCCAGGACCGGCCGAAACATCCATTTGACGATGCCCGCAACGATCAATAAGGCAACCAGCGGCTTGCCGGATCCACCGAGGAATCGGAAACCGCGGACAACGGGATTTCGGATCGAATCCCAAAAGCTTTTGACGCGGCGTATTTGCGCGGCATCAATTTCCAAAATGGATTCGCTGCTCCCGCGGTTTGTCATCCGGGGAAGCTTGCGGCGGGAATAGCGGGGGGGAAGCAGGTTAATCCCGCGGCGCTTAAGCCAGGGGCGGACGCGGCGGCGAACGCGCGGCAAAAGAGCAATCACCAGATTTCCCACCCGCAGCAACCAGAACAGGCCGAGCCAGGCGGCCGCGCTGGCGACGCAGAAGAGGCCAATAATTTCGACGGCGCTGGCGCGTTCATAGGCTCCGGACCGCTTTCGGCTGAGCACCAGGATGACCAGAGCCGGCAGCAGCAGTGAGAAAAATCCGCGCAAAACCCGGACGGGTCGCAACAGAGGGTTGATTGGCATGCCCCGCAGAAATCGGCTGGTCATGTGCCGCTTGCCGGGGAAGGTGATCATGGCAAAACCGATGAGGAACATCGGCGTGCCAAGGGGCCCCGGGAAAACGCCCGCAATCAGGATCGACGAAAAAATGAGTACCCAGCCGACGGCATTTTTAGCGATAACCCAGAAATATCTGGCAAAAAACCCACTGTGGCGAAGCGCGGGGCTGTCCGGCGTCATAACTGTAGCTTGCTGCTGAGGCATCAAACCCTTCCGAAAGCAGAACGATTCTATCGCAACATCTGGCGCAAATCGCGGCTGGCGCACACAGATAGCACCGACGATGACCCTCGATTGCTGGGAATCGTATACTCGATTACGCGAGGTTCTGCATGAGAAGTTGCGGTAGGGGAAGCAGCAATTCCGCGTCGGCGGCTCGGAGGCGATCTGCCTGGAACGCCGGGGAATGCGCGCCGAAGGCCCCTAGAGCGTGTTGTGAACTTTGCCCATCATCTGCGATATTGGGTGGATGGCAAGGAAGCCTTACCCAACTGACGTGATGGATGAAGAGTGGGCGTTTGTGGCACCGTATCTGACGCTGATGAAGGAA
>JALYJB010000041.1 GCA_030775485.1 Planctomycetota bacterium
CTAAGCGTTTCCACGGCCTGCTCGGCAATCAGACGCTCCCAATCCGATAATTTTGAGAAATCCATAGGGCCTCCTTTAAGGGTTCCCCTATTTTACAAAATCTACCCGGATGGCGCGCTACACCCGGTCGATAGGTAGTCAATGCCCTTGCGGCTTGACGGCCGAGACCCGCCTGTAAGATGAAAAAAAGCGGCAGGTATTTTTGCATTCGTGGGCTCTTGGGGCGTGGGGGCGATGAGCCGGTGGCTACGCCGGCGGAGTTGTGGAAGGAGTCCGCTCCTGCGAGGAGCGACCTTCCTCCTTAACCTGTTTATCTTTGTTTGCGCAGTTGTTCGGTTTCTTTGTATTCCCCCCAGAGCATAGAACCCGTGACCGCGTGAGCGGCCGAGTCCCACTGGGACGAGGAGCCGGACGATTGACCGAGGCGAGCGTGAGCGAGCGAGGAACCGAAGCCTGTGAAGGCGAGGTTCCGACAGGGAAAGCGGACGGCTGTCGGGGGGTGCGATGCCACTGCAAATCATCACAAGCCCTTGCATTACAAGGCTCAAACAAAACAGAGACGCCAGCCCAGCGCTACCGAACAAGCGCCGAACTTCGAGGATTGAGACAGAGCCTGTTTGTCTTGAATCAATGTTGCTTTGGGCGCTCGGTATTCATCGAGCGAGAGCACTTTGTCCAAGTATGCCTGCATCAGTCGATCAAGCTTTTGATCGACTTCCTTGATCTGGCAACGGATGGAATGCAGGCATTCCTGGCGGGAATGGCTGTCTTTTTTTCGTTCGATTGAACCGACGAGATCGCGGTCAGGATGACCGGAATAGGAGATGTCGCCGGATCGGCCTTAAGTTTTTTGCAGGTTTCAAATCCATTCGTGCCGGGCATATCGATGTCCAGAAGAATGAGATTTGGACGCATGGACGACACGAGAGTGACGCCATAAGCTCCATCGGTCGCCGATTGTATATCCACCGGCAGGTCGGCCAGTAGTGCCCTCACCAATGTATGGATCGGTTGTGAATCGTCGATGACCAAAAGCTGTTGCCGCATTCTTCCCCTTGTATACAGGCCCATCAATCGCACAAACAACATTGGATTCAGGCCGCTTCATGCCGTTCGTCGCCCTCTTCCTGGGCGATTAGCACACAGTTCCCGGCCCGATGCCTAGACTTCTCAACGGCTGCATCGGCTCGACCCAGGAGATCACCGCCCCGGGCAATCTGCGTGTCGCAGACTCCAAAACTGCATGTGACGCTCATTCCGTTGTGGTCGTCGCTATTCCATCGCCGCTCGATGCTTCCGCGCAGCCGGTCTGCCAGATATGCCGCGCCCGCTCGATAGGCTCCAGTCACCAGCAAGACGAATTTCCAGGCGTCGTATCGGCACACCACATCCTCGGCGCGACATTGGCTCAGGAGTATTTGCGCAATCGCGCGGACGATTTCGTCCGCACCGGCCACTCCGTATTTCGCCGTGATCGCACGATGGTGATCAACATTCACGATCACGCACGCAAGGGATGTACCCGATCGTTTCGCCAGTGAAACCTGCGAGTTCAAATGCAGATTGAGATATTCGCGGTTCCATAGTCCGGTCAATCCATCGACCATGGTTGCTGAATCCGATTGATGTTGTTCGCGCAGCGCTGCCCTGATCCGCGCGCGAAATTCCAGCGCTTTGAATGGCTTGACTATGTAATCGATGGCGCCGAGATCCAAGCCCCGGACCTTGTCGGCCGACATCGGAGCGGCAGTCAGAAAGATGATTGGAATCGACGCCGTTACCGGATTTGCCTTCAGTCGCCGGCAGACCTCAAACCCCTTTAACCCGGGCATATCCACATCGAGAAGAATCAGACTGGGACGCGAGTTCGCCGCCGCCGCCAGACCCGATTCGCCATCGTACGCGGAGTCTATCTTCAGATGGTCGGCGACTAAATGAGCCTTAATTAACTTGGCCAGCGATACAGAATCATCGATGACCAAAATAGATTGCGACATTTGTCAGATACTCCCCTTACTGTCACTGTTTTTCATCGCGCTCCACGCCGCCGCAAAGGCGGTACACTTTATGAAGCGACGGAACATATTTGCGAAATCGACGGGTCCCCGATCGAAACATTATTTCCGCCCCATTGTTTCGCGCAAAAAAGGGCTTCGTCGGCCCGGTCTATCAACGAAGCGCCGTCCCCGGTTTCGGTGTCGGCCACGCCAAAGCTGCAAGTCACGCCGAAATCCGTCCCCCCGCGTTGTTTGAATCGCCGCTCGATTTCGCTACGCGTGCATTCCGCCAATTGCACGGCGGCCTGGCGATCGGTGTTCGACATTAATGCAATGTAATTCCCATTTTTCAGATAACAGGCCACATCTTCTTCCCGCCAGTGTGCCGAGAAAATATTTGACATGGCCCGCACCACTTCGTCCCGCGCTTCGGTACCGTGTACTTTATTAATATTGCCCATTTCGTCGATATTCCCGATGATGCAGCTCAGGGGACGGTTCGTCCGCCGCGCCAGAGAAAGTTTGCGGGGCAGATGAATATCGAAATAGGTTTCACTCCAAAGTCCCGTTAGACCATCGGTCATCGATCGTTTGTCGGCGTGCTGTTTGGATCGCAGCGCGGCGCGCACTCTCGCTCGCATTTCTTCCGGCTTGAAGGGCTTGGTAATGTAATCCGTCGCGCCCAGGTTCAGGCCCAGCACTTTATTGTGAGTTGTATCGGCCGCCGTCAGAAAAATGATCGTCAGGTCTTTGGTCGCCACATTCTCCTTCAGTTGCTGGCAAATGTTGAACCCATCCAAATCAGGCATGTCCACATCCAGCAGAATCAGGTCTGGCCGCAGTTCCACCGCTGCCTGAACCCCATCCTTCCCGCCGTGGGCGGAATGGATTTTGATAGATTCGGTCTCCAGATGAGCTCGCACCAGCGGATGAAGGAAAGGCGAATCATCGATAATCAAAAGCGAATTTTTCACAGTCCGTCTCCTTTGTTCGGCGCGACTGCCTTATGTTCGTCGAACCCCGCACGCGTCGAATTAACGCAAATAGCAATCGTGTTTGGCTCAGGCTACGACGTCAATTGACGTCCGCGCTGCGAGCGGCGGACGGGCGCCATAAGCCTTTTCCGCGTTGCAAGGGATCGCGAACAACGCCTCGATCTTAAGGCGATAATCCCGCATATAATTGCATTGGACGGGAAGCAGAGATGTAGTATGTCGGGAGCCGTCCTGAATCACGATGACCAGCGAATTGGGGGGCAAAAGGTCTTCGTCGGCGAAATGACCCGCGTTTTCCATGGAAAAGACGGCAGCGGTCAAAGAACGGGGAACAGGCTTCATCTCAACGGGCTCCGAAAGAAGCGCTTTGCCGTGGATGCGATGTCCATCGGCCCGCACGATCAACGTGCCGCAAGGCCGCGGGTCATGGTTCGGCTGTTCTGTTATCGAATTACTTACGCTGTCGCCTCTATGGGTGCTTCCCCCCAATTGGTGATTTTTGGATGTCTCAATGATATGGCCGCGTTGTTATCAAATACTTCTCCCGCGGCTGCGCGGCGTTAGCTCACCATCATTTTCATTCGCACCAGACTCGCGACGTTGGCCGCCCGCGTCTTGGCCAGCACATGTGATCGGTGGTTCTCGACGGTTTTAACGGAAATGCCGATGTTAGCCGCGATTTCCTTGCTGGAGAGGCCGTTTGCCAGCAGCTCGACCATCTCTCGTTCGCGCTGCGTGAGTTTTGCGAAGTCGTCGCGTATCTCCTGTATCTTGATCCGCGCGGCGGATCGCTCCACCGCGGCTTGCAGCAATCGGCGCACCTTCTCAATCAGCACCAGAGGGTCTGGGGGCTTTTCCAGGAACTCCGCGGCGCCCATTTTCATGCTCTCCACGACCGATGGCACGTCCCCGTGTGAACTCAGGATGATGATTGGCATTTCGATCCGGCCGGCTCTGAGCCACTCGATCAGTTCCGGCCCTTTCATACCGGGCATGCGCAGGTCCAGGATAAGACATGCGCCAGCATTGGCCGCGGAATGACGCCCAATGAATTCTTCGGCTGAATGGTAAATGCGCGCGGATATTCCAGCCGAGCTTAAAATTCCCTGCACGGACGAAAGAACCCCTGGATCGTCGTCAACGACGTGAACGATGCAGTCATTCATGGGGCTTTGCCCTCTCTATGTTTTGCTCTCGGCCAACGGCTGTTCTTTGCTGGTGTCGAAGCCTTCGATCTGACGAAGCGCGCGGATCAGCAAATTCACGTTTTCGGTGATGGTCTGGAGATTCTTGGATTCTTTAATTGCGTCTTCTGTCCTCGTCGCTGGTTCCGTGATCGAGTCGAAACCGTAGCCACCGCTGGCCCCGCGAAGTTGATGCGCCACGCGGCCCAGCGCATTCAGTTCGTTGCGCTGCAGAAGATCGTTCATCTTTCTCACCTCCTCGGGCAATCCTTCGACAAATTCCGCGATGATCTTCGCCATCCCGGGAAAACCGGCCAGAGTGCTCCTCATGGAACCCATGGTTCCAATGTCGCCGGCGGCCGGTGGCGCGGCGGCGATGCCGGAATCGCTGGGCGCCGGTGACGTTCCCTGGCCAAGATGCTCGCTTACAGTTTTCAAGAGGTGCTCCCTGTCAATTGGTTTACTGAGATAATCGGTGCATCCGCTGAGCGCGCAT
Organism: Planctomycetota bacterium; assembly: GCA_030775485.1. Lineage (GTDB taxonomy): Bacteria > Planctomycetota > Phycisphaerae > Tepidisphaerales > Tepidisphaeraceae > JALYJB01. The sequence continues at coordinate 4,673 of JALYJB010000041.1, forward strand.
TTTTTTCTGTCCTCCGCCATCGCATAGGCGGTGAGTGCGATGATCGGCATGGTGAAGCCCTGGCGGCGCAGCTCCGCGGTGGCACTGTATCCATCCATTACGGGCATCTGCATATCCATCAGCACCAGATCAAACGAGTTCGTTCTCACCATGTCCACCGCGATTTGCCCGTTCTCGGCGATGCTGACTTCCGCGCCTGAGGCGCGCAAGTGGGTCGAAAGCAGGCGCTGATTGTCGCGGCCGTCTTCCACAAGGAGGATGCGGCCTCGAAGCGGAATTTCTTCCCACTTTTCCACCGGATTCGTCTTGGGCAACATGGACTCGTCCAAATTGTTCAGCATCTCCACATTGGCGAACGAGCCGCCATCGATGCGCACGGTGAAGGTGGTTCCGACACCCAGTTCGGACTTAACCTCGATATTCCCGCCGAGCAGATGGGCGATTCTCTGGCTGATGGCCAGCCCCAGTCCCGTACCGCCAAATTTGCGGGTGGTGGATTCTTCAGCCTGAGTAAACGGCTGGAACAACCGATCGAGTTGCGCCCCAGCCACGCCGATCCCGGTGTCAATCACCTCAACATACAGGATATTGGCGGCGTCGCTCCGTTCGGCGCGCACCCGCATCTGAATTTTGCCGGCGTCGGTGAACTTCACCGCATTGCCCAGCAGGTTGACCAGGATTTGTCGCAGCCGCATCGGATCGGTTTTGATGCTGCGCGGAATTGGCCCATCGAAGGTCACTTCAAATCCGAGTTTCTTTTCCGATGCCCGGGGCCGCATGAGAGAAATCAGGTCCTCAAACAACTTGGGCAAATTGCAATGGATTCGCTCGACCGTCATCTTCCCGGCCTCGATCTTGGAAAGGTCGAGAATATCGTTAACAAGTTCCAGAAGATGCAGTGCATTGCGCCGCACGGTCTGAATACATTCAGTCCGGTCGAACGGATCCTGATTCGATTGCAACAAAATCTCCGCAAAACCCAAAATGGCGGTCATGGGAGTTCGGATTTCGTGGCTCATATTGGCCAGGAATTCGCTCTTGGCGCGGTTCGCGGCCTCGGCGGCTTCCTTCATCCGGCCGATCTCGTCCTGGGCGGTTTTGCGAGCAGTAATGTCGCGGACGTTGCACTGGATAACCTTGTGGTCTCCCTCGCAGTATACGTTGCTGACGAACTCCACCGGGATGTGCCGTCCCGCCTTGTCCGGCAGCGGAAGGTTCTCATATCGGATGCTGCCAACCTTTTGCAGCTCTGCCATGGCCGCCTTGCTGCGATCGGCATCCTGAAAAAATCCGATCTCCCAAAGCTCCTTTCCCAGAAAGTACTCAGCGGGATACCCCAGCAAATGTTGCAGGAAACTATTGACATCCAGAACCTTGGCGGTCTGAGCATCGAGAATGAGGATGCCATCATGCGCCGCCTCGAACAGCCGGCGGTAACGGAGTTCGGAAATCTCCATCTGCTGCTTGGCGCGCCGCTGCTGGGCGATGTCGTGAAATACCAGTACCGCGCCCAGAATAGTGCCGCTCTTGTCGCGAATTGGCGCAGCGCTGTCATCGATCGGAAAATGGCGGCCATCTTTGGCAATCAGCACGGTGTGGTTCGCGTGTCCTACAATCGGGCCTTCTCGAATTGCCTTGTCGACAGGGCTTTCAACTGGATGGCGCAACTGCTCGTCAACGATATTGAAAACTTTTGTGAGCAGGCTGCCTAATGCTTCCTGCTGGGTCCAACCCGTGAGGAATTGAGCGGCTGGATTCATGTAGGTGACATGTGTTCTGGTGTCGGTAACGATGACGGCATCACTGATGCTGGAAAGCGTGGTTTCGAACGACATGCGTTGCTGGGCTAATTCGGCCTCCATGCGCCGCCAATCGGTAACGTCCACGATCCCCAGCAGGATCTCCCCGGTTGTAACGCCGTCTCCCGCGAGTCGGCGGCCACTGAGCAACATGGTTTTGTATCCCACTCCTGGAAAATCGTGTTGCACCTCGAAATCGTCGAATGTTCCGTCGCCGGACGCCAGGTCTTTGAGCAGCTTGAGCAAGGCCGGAATGTTCCATTGGCCGTTGCCCAGTTCATTAAGCCCGCGCTCCAGCGTTTGCCCAGGCGCAACATTAAAGCCGTCGTAATACGATTCGCTTGCAGCCTTCACATACAGATCGGCGTCCAACAAAAGCAGCCGCTCGCGCACGCCATGGCAGATGCCGCTCGAAATGTTGCGTTCGCCTAAACCGGGCATGAGGTTTCCTCACTCAAAAAAATCAGACCGTGCAAACGACCCCTGATTCAACTCAGGTTCCACTTGCGACCAGAGATTCGGTGGCGACTGCCCGCTGAATGGCCGCGTGCAGAACATGCAGATCGATGGGCTTGGTCAGATGCGCGCAAAAACCGGCGTCATAGCTGTTCTGCACGTCCGCTTCGGATCCAAAGCCGCTGACCGCGACGCCGGGAACGTTCTGAACCTGCCTGAGTTGGCGCATGAGATCGTGACCGCTGGCATCGGGGAGGCCGATGTCGCTCACCAAAACATCAATCGCGTTGGTTGCCAGATAGCTCAGGGCGGCGTTGACGCTCATCGCAGTGGCGACCTGATACCCCAACGATTCAAGAAGTCGGCGCAGAACGCGCAGCGTGTCGCGATGGTCATCAACCAGCAGCACCCGCGAGACATTTGTCGGCTTCTTCTCCTGCAATGTGCCGGTGATCCTTTCGACAAGCCTTTCGACCGCGGCTGTCGTATGAAATTCCAGCGTGAAACGCGAACCGTGTCCCTTGCCGTCGCTTTGAGCCCGTATCGTGCCGCCATGTAAATCCATGATGGCTTTTGAGATCGTGAGGCCCAGGCCCAGGCCCCCGAACTTTCGAGTCACACCGTGGTCCGCCTGCTCAAAGGCGGCGAAGATCCGGGGCATTGCGGTGGCATCGATTCCTTCTCCGCTATCGCATATCTCGACCGACAGGATGCCCGGGCTGGGATTGGAGGTGCGGATGCAAATTTGGCCCGCTTCGGGACTAAACTTAATGGCGTTTTTAAGAAGATTCCAGAATACCTGATGCAGACGGGCGGAATCGCCCGAAACCACCGTTTCCAGCGCGTCAAATTTGCACGTCAGCTTCTGGCCTTTGGTATTGAAGTCGCTCCGCAGAATTTCCAGCACATTCTGTAAAAGCGTTACAATGTTTGCGGGTCTCATCTCCATGCGAAGCTTGCCGTTGGTGATGCGCGTTACGTCGAGCAGATCGTCGATCAGCTTCATTTCCAGCTCGACGTTGCGGCGAATCATCATCACGTCATCCCGCATTGCTTCGGGAAGACTCATATCCGTCTCCAAAGCGGAAAGCGTCATCACCACCGGCGTCAGCGGAGTGCGAAGCTCGTGTGAGAGAACGGCGATAAACTCGTCCTTGGATCGGTTGGCCGCCTCCGCGGTCCTTCGTGCCTCCTGTTCCGAGAGCACGAGATTCTGGAGCTCGTCGGCCCGTTGCTTGCGATCGGTGATGTCGTGATCGATAACCATGCCCGCCAGGATCTCGCCGGCTTTGTTGCGAATCGGCGCCGACGCAACCAGCAGTATCATGCGTTTGCCATCCGAGCGCTTGATGCTGATCTCCTCGCCGTTCACGACCTCGCCGGTCAGGATTGATCGGGCCAGCGGCCATTCGTGAGCCTCGTAGGGCCGGTCGTCGGAATGAAAGCCTTGCCAGTTGGCGTATTCCTCGATGCTGTTGGGCGGGATGATGCGGTGACCAAAGTTTTTCTCAATCCGTTCGTTCTCATAGAGAATCCGCCCGCCGGGGGCTTCGCAGATCATCACGCCGGCGGGGATGTGACGCAGCAGGTTATCGACGTACGCCTGCTCGCAAAATAGTTGCTCTGAGAGCCGTTTTAGATCGTCGGTCGATTTTCGCTGCTCCGTGATGTCGCGGAAAAAAAACGCCAGGCCCCGCGGCGAAGAGACCGTATTCACTTCGAGCCAGACATTGAGAGTCGGACAAAGGAAGTCCATCCGGACATTGACGCCTTCGGTGGTCTTAAGGTGATATTTCTCAAAAAAAAGCGTTCCGGCGATCTCGGGGAAAGCTTCCCAGAAAATCCTGCCGAGCAGATCAGTCCGCGAACGGCGCGTGATCTTCTCAGCCTGGCCGTTCACATAGACGAGCCGCCAATCGGTATCGACGGCACAGAATGCCTCGGACATGCTCTCCAAAATATCCGGTAAGCCATCGCCGATTTGTGGGTTCCTTGCCGACATCCGTGTCCTGCCTTCCCCGAAGATCCGATTTAGATTTGCAATTCCAACACTCCGACTAGCGAGAATCTTTCCGAATCTCCCCGTCGCACTTTGGCGTTTTGCTCCCCAAACTGATTGGGCTGTCTCCTGTCGATTCGTGCGAAGCATATTTAGGAATGGAGGATGCTTACCACCCTTCATTTTGTAATAGTTTTCCTTTTTTTCACACTCATCTGTAGTTTTGCGGTCTTTCTTAACAACTTTCGTTGCCGCTGGGGGATGTGAACACTTCTGATGTGAACACGTCTATCGCCGCCGAGCGAGCTCAACGCCGCGCGCTCAATAATTTTGACCCTCCAAGTAGCCGAATGTAGACTAGGCACATATCCGACTTCGGACGGGGACTCCACAGGGGCCTCCGACCACTTAATGGGGTTTCAGGGAGGGGTGAAGGATGGAACCATGGCGCGGACAAAGTGTATCGGAATTGTCGTCCGTCCGACCAGAATCTATTGCCGACGAATCGTTGACGGAATCGTTACGGTAGGCTCGCAAGCCGGATGGGAGCACGTTCTGTTGCCCGCCGACATTTCCTTACCATTGGGAAGATTCGGCAAGGGATTTGTCGACGGTTACATCGGACATTTTTCAGAACGAGCCCTCGTGGACCAGGTACGGGAAACCGCGATACCGGCGGTGGATATCTCCTCCGCGCTGCCCGATTGTGATATGCCTCGCGTGGTGACTGACGAGGTCGCCGTCGGGCGCCTGGCCGCCGCTTATCTGCTCTCCCTTGGCTTGCCGCAGTTTGGATTTGTCGGCAGCGCCGGCGACTACTGCTCACTGTCCCGCTCGAAGGGATTTGAAGAAGCTCTAAAGTTGGCTGGATATCCCTGCCATACTTTCCTTGATCCCGCGAAGATCAATGATGAAACGCGCCCGGCGCCACCGAATGACTTGCAAAAGTGGGTGCAGAAACTTCCAACGCCGATCGGCATGCTTTCAAGCTCGGACATGCTCGGGTTGGAACTCCTGGCGGTCTGCAAGAAGTTCAACATCAGCGTGCCCACGGATGTGGCAGTTTTGGGAGTGGGCAACGATGATCTCTACTGCAAGGTCGCCAACCCGCCCATGACCAGCATCGCCTTGGCCACCCAGCGCATCGGCTTTGATGGGGCGCAAATGCTTGCCAGCCTCATGGAAGGGAAGAAACTGGCGGCAACCACGATCCTCATACCGCCCGTCGCGGTAATACCGCGGCAATCCTCGGCGCTGAGTACCATTCTAGACCGTGATGTCGCCGCCGCGGTCAGCTACATTGCTCTCCACGCAAAGGACCATCTCCGGGTCGAGGATGTGTTGCGCAGCATTCCTGTATCGCGCTCGTCATTGGACCAGCGATTCCTAAAATTATTGGGACGAACGCCAGCCAACGAAATCCGACGGGCGCAAATCGAGCTGGCCAAGACAATGTTATCCGAGACGCTGGAACAGATGCCGCAGGTGGCGATTGCGGCGGGCTTTCAAAGTGCCAAGCAGCTTACGACCACCTTTCACAGGGAGGTTGGAATGACACCCACGGCCTATCGGCGCCAGATTCTCGGAACGGACAAATTGAATTGAACTTACTAAATTCCTTGCCGCTAATCCGCTCCCGCGAGGAGCGATCTTCCTCCTTAAACCGTTGCGCATTTGTTGGGTTTTTTTGCATTCCCCTCCAGAGCATAGAACCCGTAAAAGGTTCGGATATTCACCAGTTTACGCCGTTGAATAGAAAGATGACGAGTTCATCGCGCCGTCACGCGATGGCGCGCTGTTCGATTAGGCAAAGGAAACATGATCTACTATTTTCTGACTCTTGCTTATATAAGGGCCTTCTGAATCCTTGAAAGATATTCCAAAAACTCAGAGGCATTCTAATCTCCCACAAATTGACCAGCCTATATCCCGCACGCTAACCTACTGCTCATTCACAATCACAACTCTCGGAGATTGAACATGCGGATGTCCGGAAAGAAATGCCTCGCTCTGGTTGCCGTCCTCGCTGCGCCGCTCCTCGCCGGTCAGCTATTCACCCATCCAGCTCTCGGCGCAACCGCCGATGCCACTAGCGCCGTACGCAAAGGCCCCGACGCCATCGGTGATTTCTCCACCGATGCCCCAGGGGTCCGCCGGCTCATTACTTTTGACGACCTCCCGCAGCCGTATGCAACGCCATCCATTGACAGCGGCGCAGAAAAAGTCCCGCCGCGGCCAGGCGCCACCCCCTTGGTGCCGCAAGGGTTCACCGTCGAACCACTCGCTCACGAAGGGATTCTCAATCCCCGCAAAATTATCACCGCCCCCAATGGCGATCTTTTCGTGGCTGAAAGTGAGCCCGGCAACGTCAAAATCCTTCATCAGGGCCAGAATGGAAAGCTTGAGTCATCCAGCGTCTTTGCCTCCGGCCTTCATCAACCCTTCGGCCTGGCCTTCTATCCGCCCGGGCCAGACCCACAATATCTTTATGTGGGCAACACCGATGGTGTCGTCCGCTTCGCCTATAAGAACGGCGACATCAAAGCCTCCGCCCCGTTCGAAAAAATCGCCGATCTCCCCGGCGGTGGACGCCTCCGCGGCGGTGGCCACTGGACGCGCGACGTCGTCTTCACGCTCGACGGCAAAAAAATGCTCGTCTCCGTCGGCTCCCATTCCAATGTTGATGACGACCCCAACGGCCTTGAGAAAAATCGCGCTGATGTGCTCGAATACAACCCGGACGGCTCCGGCTTCCGCATCTACGCTGCGGGCATCCGCAACGCCGTTGGCCTCGCCATCGAGCCCAACACCGGCCAGCTCTGGGGCTCGGTGAACGAGCGCGATCGGCTGGGCGATAATCTCCCCTGCGACTACATCACCCACATCCAGGAAGGCGGCTTCTACGGCTGGCCCTGGTACTACCTGGGCAACCACCAAGATCCTCGCCACGCGGGCAAGCACCCGGAGCTGGCCGATAAAGTCATCGTTCCCGATGTGCTCATTCAGGCCCACTCCGCTTCACTTTGCATGACGTTTTACCAGGGCTCCCAGTTCCCCGAGCAATACCGCGGGCAGGCCTTCGCCGCTGAGCATGGCTCCTGGAACCGCAAAAAACGCACCGGATATAAAGTGATCTACGCCGAAATGAAAGACGGCAAGGCAACGGGAGTCTACGTTGATTTCATGACCGGCTTCGTCAATCCGAACGCAACGGTCTGGGGCCGCCCCGTTGGTGTAACGGTGGATTCCAAGGGCTCGCTTATCGTCTCCGACGATGGATCCAACACCATCTGGCGGGTCACCTATACCGGCGCAGCCCCCGCCACCGGTGGCCAATAAGCCGCCATCGCTTGAATCTCAAACCGGCGCTGAATGGTTGAGCAATTTAGAAACGGATGGGTGCCATGGCAATTTTTGGACTTCTATTCATCGTCGTGGGTGTCCTGGTGGCAATTGCCGCGACAATCTTCTGGATCATGATGTTGATCGATTGCCTGACCAGCAATCTCCCCTCGACCGAAAAACTGGTCTGGGTAATCGTAATTTTGTTCCTGCATATCGTGGGAGCAATCCTATACGCCGTCATCGCCAAATCGGGCCGCACGCGCCTCACCTGATTCGCGCGGCCAAGAATGTATCAGCAGGCGTCCAATTGCCCCCAGTGGATATTCTCGTGCGTATTTTCTTCCGCTTCACGATCGAATAGAATTCAAGTTTTCCGAGGAGTGTTTTCATGCGGCATGTGATTTCAGCGCTGGTGGTCAATGAGCCTGGGGTCCTGGCAAGCGTGGCGGGAATGTTCGCGGCACGCGGATTTAATATCGATTCCCTGGTCGTCGGCCGGACCGACGATGCAAATGTCTCCCGCATGACCATTGTGGTGGATGCCGACGAAAACACGCTGGAGCAGGTGCGCAAGCAGCTTGCCAAGCTGGTGCCGGTCACAAAGGTGAAAGACTTCAAAGGTTCTTCTTATATCGAGCGCGATCTTGCACTGGTCACCATTTCAGCCTCACCCCAGAACCGCGGCGAGGTCATCGAGGTGGTGAATCTCTTCCGCGGCAAGGTCGTCGATGTGGCCAAGGAAAGTGTGATGGTCGAGCTGGCCGGAACTGAACAGAAGATCGAGGCATTTGTCGAGCTGATGAAGCCTTACGGCATTCGCGAATTGGCCCGAACCGGCGTGATCGCCATGTCGCGCGGCGCCCAATCTTCGCGGGATGCCGAAGCACCTCTCAGCACAGCCCCCGACAGCGGCAAGCGCAAGCGCAGCCTTGATGCCCCCGCGGCCGTGGCCCTGCCGCCCAGCTAATCTGCCTGATGACCCGGCGGCGCCTTGTCGTCGGCATCGTAGGCTTGCTCGGCATTGTCGCCGCGCACTTCAATCCGCTCGATGCTGAGGGCGCGGCCGGTTTCCTGGTCAATTTCCGCCAACGCGCCGCAGAGCCGCACATCTCCCGTGGCAATGTCAAACATCTGGGGCATGCTGGTAGTCATATGCTTGACGACTTTTTCTTTTCGGCGGCCAAGCACTGAATCGTAAGGCCCGCACATCCCCAGGTCGGTGATGTACGCGCTGCCGTTGGGCAGAATGTGGGCATCGGCGGTCGGAATATGAGTATGCGTGCCGACGATCAGCGAGCAGCGTCCGTCAAGCCAATGACCCATCGCTACTTTTTCGCTGGTGGCTTCAGCGTGCACTTCGCAAACGCAAACCTTCACATGGGCGGGCATCTCCGCCAGCACGCGCTCGGATGCGGCAAACGGGTCGTCCGCGGGAAAGTTCATGAAGATGCGCCCCAGCACCGTAAACACGCCGACCGCCACTCCGCCGTTGGTGCTGACAACCGTATGCGTCCGCCCCGCTGCCGCCGTCGCCAGATTGGCCGGCCGAATGATTCGCTCGCTGCCCTGCAGCGTGGGAACGATGTCTATTTTTCGGTAAACATGATCGCCCAGCGTAACGACATCAACGCCGTAGCTTCGTATTTTGTGGAACAGGTTTGAGGTAATTCCGCTTCCGCCCGCGATGTTTTCCGCGTTGGCAATGACCAGGTCGATATTTCGTTCGCGCACGAGATTGGGAAGTTTCTGGTGAAGAACCTGGCGGCCCGGGCGTCCGACAATGTCACCCAGAAAGAGGATGCGAATGGGCATATCACGGTAGGATACAGCGCGAAACGTTTATGGGGTAGACGCATGGGAATGGGGCGTCCGCGGTCGCGGCAGCTCGCGCGTCGTGTATAACCGAAGCGGCGGCCGGCTGGAGAATGTTGGTTATGAACAAATCGAGCGATGTAATATCCCGTCGATTTCCTCGCGGTCAAAGCGCCACGTGGGCTCTTGCCTTGATGCTTTATCTGTTCTTCGGGTTGTTTCTAATCTGGCCGATCTGGAGAGTAACAGCCGCCGGGGTGACGGCCAAAGATGGCGGTTTTACGGTTGCTTATCTAAGACTGATTTTTCAGGACCCGGTGTTGATTCGCGGCCTGGTGAACGCAACGCTCATCGCAATCTCGGTCACGTTTCTCTGTCTGCTGGTGGCGTTACCGCTGGGGATACTGAGCGTGAGATTCGATTTCCCCGGCAAACAACTTCTCAGCGGGCTGCTGCTGGCGCCACTCGTGCTGCCGCCCTTTGTTGGTGCAATCGGAATGCGGTTGATCCTGGGCCGGCTGGGACCTTTGTCGGTAATGATGGGATGGGGACGGGGAGCCGGTTTCGATTGGCTCGGGAGGTTCCGGCTGATTGGGATCCTGGTGGTCGAGACATTGCACCTCTATCCAGTGCTGCTGCTAAACCTTCAGGCATCACTGGCCGCCATCGACCCATTCCTCGAGCAGGCGGCGGCAAATCTGGGCGCGGGCAAATGGACGGTTTTCCGCAGGATCACGTTGCCGCTGGTGAGGCCGGGGCTTTTCGCGGGATGCACCTTGACGCTGATCTGGAGTTTCACCGAGCTTGGAACGCCGCTGATGTTTGATTTCGGCACGATCACGCCGGTGCAAATCTATCGGCAGGTGACGGATGTGGCGGCCAATCCGCTGCCCTATGCGCTGGTCATCGTAACGCTGCTGGCATCCGCGGCGCTCTATCTCATCGGCAAGGTCGCTTTGGGCCGGGGATATGACATCGCCACCACCAAAGCCGCCTCCAGTTGGGCGCCGCAACCATTGCGCGGGTGGCGCGCCGTTGCCGCGGCGGCTCCGTTTGTTGTTGTCCTGCTCCTGGCGATATCGCCTCATGTTTCGGTGGTGCTTACGAGTTTCACAGCAACTGGACAGTGGTATCGCTCGGTGCTGCCGCAAAGTTTTACCCTGAGTCACTACGGCGCCGCCCTCATGGATGACCTGGCGATGCCCAGCGTTTGGAATTCCGTAAGGTACGCGACGTGCGCCACCGCTGTGGCGGTCGCAGTCGGGCTGGCAGCCGCGATTGTCATCGTCCGAGGCGAGATTCGCGGTCGAGCGGTTATCGACGCGCTTTCAATGCTGCCGCTGGCGGTTCCGGGCTTGGCGCTGGCGTTTGGATACCTGGCCATCAGCGTGGGGCTCAAACAGAAATACGGCGCTTCGCTGCCGCGCCAGTTGGATGTCCAGGAGGCGCCTACGCTGTTTCTCATCGTGGCCTACGCAGCGCGGCGACTTCCCTATGTCGTCCGTTCCGCTGTTGCGGGTTTGCAGCAGACGCCGCGGGATCTCGAATTGGCGGGACAAAATCTCGGAGCATCGCGGGCAACGGTTCTCGCAAAGATTACGATCCCCTTGATCGCCGCCAACCTGCTCGCCGGCGCTCTACTGGCCTTCGCATTTTCCTTGCTGGAAGTCAGTGATTCGATCATTCTCGCGCAGAAGGCCGCCTATTTCCCCATCACCCGCGCGATTTTGGAATTGGCCCATCGATTGGGAGATGGCCTTTATGTGGCGAGCGCGCTCGGTGTCTGGGCCATGTTGCTGCTTTCCCTGACATTGCTTGGGGCCAATTCCCTCCTCGGGCGACGGCTGGGCGCGGTCTTTCGCACTTAAGCGGATGCGGAAAAACTTTGGCGCATAGCGGGCAAGGCCGGTTTGTCGATAAGATATGCCGCGAAAGAGGAACGATCATGCAGAATCTTAAGTGGGCGAGTTTTGGATTGGCGCGCTGGGCCGGTCCGCTCCTGGCGGCAACGCTTTGCGGATGCGGATCCGCCAGCGGTCCAAGAGCGGTCGCTCCGGAAGATTTTTACGGGCATCGGCCCGTGAATGAAGCGCCATTTTCACAGACGGACCACCCCGGCGCCGTCGCGCAGCGCGATACGCAATCCGAACCGGCGCCCCCGCCGCCGGCAAGCGCCGGTCGCAGCACGACGATCAGTCCGGCTGTGCAGAATGCCATTGCCTCAACAACGATGCCCTCAAGCGCCGTTGCGACGACTCAACCGACGGATGCCACGACACTGCCATCGGGACTTTTTTCGCTTGATGCGTCAACGGAGCCCTCCACATTGGAATTGGGCGCGCTCAACGGCTCGGCCAGCACCGAGCCCGCTTTTCAGAGCGGCCAGTACATGACGCTGGGAACTTTGGTGGCGGAAGTAAACGGCACGCCCATTTATGCGAACAAACTGCTTCAGCTTGAAGGGCCGACTTTGCGGTCGAAGGCCAAAAAAGATGTGGATATCAAGCAATTCGAAATTGATGCGCGGGATGTGATGGAGCGGACGACATTTGAGCTCATTAACGACGAACTTGAAGTTGCCGCTGCGGAACGCACCCTGGATTCGAGTGATAAAGACCTTGCCAAACATCTGACAACGATGTGGAGTCAGCGGCAGATCACTGAAGCAGGCGGCTCGCAGGAAGTGGCCAAGCGCAAGTTTCAGTCGCAAGGGAAGGACTTTGAAGATGCCGAGCACGATCAATATCGTCAATTCCTTCAAGAGCTTTATTACATGCGAAAGGTTGAACCGCGCATTGAAGTGACGGCCGCGGATGAGCGGCGCTACTACAAGTCTCATCTGGATTCTGAATTCACGCGCGCGGACAAGGCCGACATCCGCATGATTGCCTGCATTGCGGACAAACACCCGCAGGATTCGGCCCGGTCTCGACTGGAAGACATCCGCGGGCAGGCGATCGGCGGCGCGGATTTCACGGCCCTGGCTTCCAGCGAAGCCACCAACGATTTCCGCCCGGATAACGGCGGATTCCTTGAACTCAGCCGCAACAGCTTCGCCCTGACCAAAGTGGAAGACGCCATCTGGAACCTGAAAATTGGTGAAATCAGCGAAGTAATTGAGGACAATAATGGGTTTTATCTGGTCAAGCTGCTGAACCGCGAAAACGGCGGCGTGAAACCATTTGACGACGCGACCGTGCAGGACCAGATTCACGCTAAATTATTCAGCCAGCAATTGTCTGATTTGCGCAAGGCCGAGCAAGACAAGCTGAGAGCCGAGGCGATCATTCGCTTCGAGCCGGCGATGTTTGACGCGGCAATGGAAATGGTGATGCAGAACTATCCGAAGTGGACGAAGTAGCACGGCATTTTCTGTTGCTGGGCTCATACTTCAGGTTAATACCGGTGGTCCGATCGTTTCCACGATACGGCGCGCCACTTCAACCGCGTGCAGGCCGTCTTCAGCACTGACTACCGGGCGCGATCCGGAAATGATCGCATCGACAAACGCATCCAGCTCAGCTCGCAGCGGCTCGACATCGTCGATCTTCAATTCTTCAATATGCACGATGTCGGCATAATTTAATTGCGATAAATCTTCGATCTCGCCGCTGCGAATCTTGGCGGCCGCTTCGCGAATCGCCTCAATGTTTCCACTCCGGCGAACCACGATGCCATGCCGCTTCTGATAATCGATCGAAACATACGCGTCGTTACTAAAGACGCGAAGATTGCGCGCCGTCTTCATCGCAAGCCGGCTGGCGGTAAGGTTGGCCACGCATCCGTTGGCAAAGGTCAAGCGGGCATTGCAGATATCCTCAACCTCTCCCAGCACGCTTACGCCGGTGGCATCAATCTTACTGACGGTTGAGTTTGCCAGGCGAAGAACGATGTCGATGTCGTGAATCATCATGTCCAGCACCACGCCCACATCAATGCTGCGAAAGGTCATGGGGCTGATGCGGGTGACTTCCAGAAATCGCGGCTGAATGTCGAGGCGCGACATCGCCCGAATCGCCGGATTGAATCGTTCGATATGGCCCACCTGCACTGTGACGCCATATTGTTTGGCGAGCTCGACAATTTTTTTGGCCTCGGCCACATCCTTGGCCAGCGGCTTTTCAATCAGGCAGGCAATTTTGCGGGGAATACATTGCTGAGCCATTTCCAGGTGATATTTGGTGGGGACCGCAATGGTGACGGCATCCACAGATTCCAGCAATTGCCCCAGCGTTTTTGCCAGCGGCACGGCAAATTCGTCGGCCACAGCGGCCGCCGCGTCCTCCGAAGCATCATAAACACCCATCACCTTTACACGCGGCATCTGGGAATAAACCCGCGCGTGCAAACGCCCCATTCGTCCGCAACCAATTACGCCAACCCGCATCGGGTGGCCCGTTTTATTTCGAGAATTTGGCACGGGCACATCGTAGCGGATGGCGCGGCACGGGCAAAGTGACGATGTGATAATCGAACGTAGCGGCGGTTACGCTTCACTGAGTCATCCCCAGTTTGGTGAGATGTATTCTGACAGTTGAAGGACGGCGGCCAAAGCTTCCGGGGGGCTTGTATCGATTTTGTCGAGCATAATAAGGCCTATGGTGTAGATGCTG
>JALYJB010000042.1 GCA_030775485.1 Planctomycetota bacterium
GCGCTGGGGCGGGCGGCTGGGGGCTGAGCGCGGCGCTTCTTCTTCGCCGGCGCCACCCTCGGCGGGTGGGCCGCCGCCTTCACGTCCGCCGCTGAGGAACTGGAAGTTTTCGACAACGACGGTGAGCTTGCTGCGCTTGCCGCCGCCTTGTTTGTCTTCCCATTGATCGAGCTTGAGGCGGCCTTCGACGAAGATCAGCTTGCCCTTCTGGCAGTACTGATTGATGACCTCGGCCTGTCTGCCGAAGGCGCTGCAATCGACGAAACAGACTTCTTCGCGATCTTCACCGGTGGCGGTGCGGAACTTGCGGTTCATCGCCAGACCAAATTCCACCACAGCAGTCTGGCTGGGCAGATACTTCATCTGGGGATCACGCGTCAGGTTACCGACGAGGATTACACGATTGACGCTGGCCATAAATCACCCGCGATTCAATGGATAAAGGACTATTCCTTGCCGACAGCGGCTTCGGGAGATTCGTCGCGGCTGCGCGAGGGACGATCGCCGCGATCACCACGGCCGCCGGAGGGACGATCATCATAGCTTGGCCGATCCCAGGGATTGCGCTCTTCGCGCGGCTGAATGGGCTGGGGCTCGACAGCGGCCATTTCATCAGGGTTGAGGTGATCGGCCTTGGTGATCAGAACGCGGAGGATCTGATCGCTGAGGTTCACATCGCGCTCGATGGCCATGACGGACGCGCCGGGGCCCTTGTAATAGCAGATGAGGTAGAGGCCGCGCTTCTGGCCGCCCACTTCGTAGGCGAGCTTGCGTTCATCCCACTTCTTCAGCACGAGGACCTCGCCGCCGTGGCGCTCGACCATGGTGCGGATCATTTTTTGTGCGTTTTCCAGTTCGGTGGCGAATCCTGACCCAAGCAGGAACATGGCCTCGTACTGAACATGAGTGGCTGCTTCTTTTGTCTTGGCTTTTGCCATAAATCGTTGCTCCTCAAGAATACTTATGCGTCTAAAACTTCCAAACTCTTTGTTTCAGTCCCTCGGCTGCGCCGCGGGCTCTTTTGGTAACGTTACCTACTGTTTCGCGTTCTTTTCGTCCTCACCGTTATAGGCGTTCATGGCGGCATCAATGCCGCGCTCGATCCAGGTTGTCAGGGCCGCTACCGAGCGGTCCAAGGCCGGCTCGAGAAGCGTTCGCTGCGCTTCGGTGAAGCGCCCCAGGACGTAATCCCGGCCTGGGATGCGTGGCGGCGGGGCATCGATGCCGAGCCGCAGGCGCGGGTAATCCTGCGTGCCCAGGAGCCGCTCGATATCTTTCAAGCCGTTGTGGCCTCCGCTGCTGCCGCCTTTGCGAATTCGCAGTTTGCCACAGGGCAAGGCCAAGTCGTCCAGCACCACCATCACGTCTACCGGCGTCACCTGATAGAACGCCATTGCGGCCTGCACGGATTGGCCGCTGCGGTTCATGTACGTCGTGGGCTTGAGCAGCATAAGTCGCTCGGAGCCACTGCTTTGGATGGACATCGATCCATCCATAAGCAGTCCATCGAACCGATTTTTCGCCAGGCGGGCGAAGTCTTCCCGTTTGGCAATCCAGCCCAAGCGAATGGCCAGTTCGTCGAGGGCTTCCCAGCCCACATTATGCCGGGTACCGACGAATTCACTTCCCGGATTTCCCAGACCAACGACAAGCCGCATCGCTTACTTCTTCTCTGCGCCCTCGGCTGCCGCTTCTTCGCCTTCAGCGGGCTTGCGACCGATGACTTCGGGTTCAGCAGCGCCTTCTTCGGCGACGGCCGGCGCGGCCTCAACAATTTCCTTCACCGTGGCAACGATCAGATCTTCATCCTGCAGAACTTTTACGCCCGCGGGCAGCTTGAGATCCTTAATGTGCAGAACATCGTTCAGCGCCATGTCGGAGACAAGCTGGCGGATGGCATCGGGAATATCGGTGACGAGGCATTCGATTTCCAGCTCGTTGATTATTTGCTGGAGAACGCCGCCGTCGGCCTCGCCCTTGGGCGTGCCGCGTAGTTCGAGAGGAATGGTGACCTTCACCTTTTCGTCAAGGCTGACGCGGGCGAAATCGACGTGGAGGACTTCCATGCCGAGGTGATCGTACTGCACCGCCTTGATCAGCACCTTTTCGCTTTTGCCATCGAGGTTGAGATCGAAGAGGTGGGCGCCTTTGTTGAGGTGGTTGACAACTTCCTTGCGGGGGAGGGTCACGGGAATTACGGCCTCTTTGTGGCCGTAGATTACACCTGGAAGCATGCCGGCGTCGCGAAGACGCTTGTTGGCGCGGCTGCCCAGTTCGGGGCGGCTTTTTGCGGTCACTTGTGCGGTTTGAACTGCCATATCATTTCTCCTGTCATCAACAGATCGTTCGTTATGTTTTCCTGAAAACTCTCGCCTTTGGATTCCTTGTTCACTTATTTGTTTACTTAATTGTCGACGTCGCTGGTGTCTTTGCGGAATAGCGCGCTGACGCTTTCGTTGTGGTGGATGCGGTGAATTGCTTCACCCAGAAGCTCGGCCACGCTGAGAACCACCAGGCGATCCTTGATGGCATCGGCGCGATTGCCAAGGGGAATGGAATCGGTGATGGCCAGCTTGATAAATTCACATTTAGCTAAACGCTCCATGGCGGGCGGCGCGAAGACAGCATGGGTTGCGGCCATGTAGATGTCCTTTACGCCGTGCTGGCGAAGGACTTTGCAGGCTTCGGTGACGGTGCCGGCGGTGGTGATCATATCGTCAACGATGAGCACGTTCTTGCCGGCGACATCACCGATGACATGCTTGGCTTCGGCGATGGTGCCGCTTTTGCGGCGTTTATCGATGAAGCAGAGTTCACCGTTGAGCATTTCAGCGTAAACCTGGGCGCGTTTTACGTTGCCGACATCGGGGCTGACGAAGACGCGGTTGGCGAGCTTGAGGCTCTTGAACCATTTGCCCAGCACCGGCCCAGCGTTGAGATGATCGACGGGAATATCGAAAAACCCTTGCACCTGGGCAGCGTGCATATCGACGGCTACCACGCGATCAGCGCCCGCGCGCTCGATGAGGTTGGCGACCAGCTTGGCGGTGATGGGCGTCCGACCAGCGTGCTTTTGATCCTGCCGGGCGTAGCCGAAGTAGGGGATTACGGCGGTGACGCGATTGGCGCTGGCGCGGCGGAGTGTATCGATCCAGATGAACAGCTCCATGAGATGAGCATTCACCGGATGACAGGTTGATTGCACGACAAAACAATCGCGGCCGCGAACATCTTCTTCCACGCCGACGATGATTTCGCTGTCGGGGAAGACTTCGGTTGAGCCTTTGCCGAGGGGAATCTGGAGGTAGTCACAGATTTTCTGCGCGAGCTGGGGATTGCCTCGACCGGCGAAAACCTTGAGATTGTTTGCATCCAATTTTGACATTGCTCTACAATTCGCCGGGGACCCTGGTTCCTTCGGGAACGATACTGCTGCGTGGCAGCGATGCAAACGGGCCGATCACACATTCAGCACCGATCGATGTTTCGCGGCCGATGAATGTGAAGGGCTGAATCACGGTATCGACCCCGACGGAAATGTCGGCTTCGATGTAGGTGTTGATGCCGCTCACTATGGTTACGCCTTGGTCTCGAAGTTTTCTCTGTAATCGGTCTTGCATCACCACATCCGCTTCCGCAAGCTGCTGACGCGTGTTGGGGGCGATAACGTCGTCGGCGGTTACGGCCTGCACGGCAATCACCTTTTTGCCGGCCTTGCGAAGGATGGCGTAGATGTCGGTGAGGTAATACTCGCCTTTTTTGTTTTCATTCGTCAGCTTCGATAGCGCAAAAAGCAGTTCTTCGGTTTTTACGCAATAGTAGCTGGGGAAAACTTCCTTGATTTCCCGTTGCTCGGGTGAACAGTCAATCTGTTCGACAATCTCCATAAACTCGCCGGCCTCGTCGCGAAGGATGCGGCCATAACCGGTCGGGTCTTCCAACATTGCGGTTGCCATGCTGGCAGCGGCCTTGTCCTGCCGATGGGCACCCAGCAGCGTTCGCAAAATTTCACCGCGAAGCAATGGCGTATCACCCGCAAGGATGAAAACATCGCCGCCCTGCCCGCGAAGCAGCGACTCGCACATTCTGGCAGCGTGGCCGGTGCCCAGTTGCTGCGTCTGCTCGACAAAGTGAACGCGTTTGTCATGGCCAAACTGCTCGACGATCTCTTCTTTGCCATGCCCGACGACCACCAAAGCCCGCGTCACATCTGCTGAAAAACAGGCATCCAGAATCCAGCCCAGCATCGGCTTGCCGCAAACTTCGTGAAGCGGCTTTGGCCGCCTGGATTTCATCCGCGTCGAACGGCCGGCGGCGAGGATGATTGCCGTCAAACTCATAGCTCACGGACGAAAACGCGCCCTCGGGCTTAACGCCGATGCGTTGCTTGTTCGCGTTTCAATTCTTTTCCGGTGGTGCTTTTCGGGTTTAAAGCTACCCGGCCTGGATTCGAACCAGGACAAAGAGTACCAAAAACTCTTGTGCTACCGTTACACTACCGGGTAAATGCGAAGGGCAACAACCCGCGCCATCAATGCAAAGCAGCAAATGTGCAAAGCGATTAGCGCTTGAATTGGGATGACCGTTCGCGGCCTACTCGGCGACAGAGCCGCCGTTTGAATTCTCCCAGGGCCCGTGCCGGTTTAAACCGCGAATTCCGGCAAGCCATGTCTACCCATCCGACACCGAGTCGAACCTCTCGACATATGCCCCATCGTGGGGGAGAAGCCTCGAATCCTACGACCGCACAACAGGTTGTCAAGTTTCGTTGATTCTCGCCAAGCCAAAGTTATACTCGCCACTGTCGGTCTCACTCGATCATGATCGGCAACGCAGTTGAGGACGGCAGGATGCCGCCTGGTAACACAACCCAAGGATGGGACAATGTCGCACCGCAAGCATTTTTCACTCGGATTTCTCTTTTTATTGCTGGCGCTTCCCGCCTGCCACCATCACGACGATTCGCAATCCAGCGTGCTTGATCCGGTTGTTCCGGTGTCGCTGCCGGCATCGGCCGTGGCGCCAGCCGACAATAGCGATGCTGCTGCCGCCCTCGCGGCGCACGCCAATCAATATGCCAGCGAGGTTTCCCCGCTGTTGAATCAAGAGGCCGCCGCCAAACCCGCGCCGTCGGTGGTGAAGTGGGCCGAGCCAGGGAATGATGCAAAGATTTCCACCGTTCCCGTGGTGCCAATCAGTAAGGCGAACACCGCGATATCGGCAACTCAGCCCTCGGCTTCAGCTCTTCCGGAAGCGACGGCTCGCGCAGCGGTTCTTGCTTCATCCAAAACAAACGAAGAAATGAGCGTGCCGATTATTCTTCCTGAAAGCGCCGACCATCTTGCTGAATCTGGCCCGGTAGCAGCAGCCACGGCTTCCAGCGATGACTACGAGAAGAAGCTTGCCCAGCAGGTGCGCGATTATCCGCGCGATCTTGGGAATCAACTGAATTACCAGCTTCTACGGTTCGCCCGGGACGAACCAACGCCTGATTTAGAGTCAATTGCGACAATGCCGGCGGAGGACCGGGAGATCGTTTCGGCATTGCTCGATGGGCTGAACAATTTTCGCAACAATGCACGCGCGGATGGCAACCAGTTGCTGAGCCATAAGATTCAGCCCCTGCTGGAAATGTCGGATCGGCTGCGTTCCGAGGCGGAGCTGACGATTCCCACAATTGCTCTTTGCACCAATGTCGAGAGTTTCGGTGTTTATAAGCCGCTGGCGTCATTGCGGTTGCCGGCTGGCCAGGAAAATGAAGTGATCGTTTACTGTGAAGTGAGCAACTTCACATCGGTTCAAAATTCGGACAAAATATGGGAAACCCGACTCAAGCAGGAATGTTCCTTGTATTCCGATTCGGGATTGATGGTTTGGCCTTCAAAATCAAATGCCCAGCTCTTTCTCGATCAAGCGCGTAATCGGCGGCATGATTTCTTTGTTCCGCGCAAGGTTAAACTGCCTTCCACGCTGTCGATCGGGCGATATCTTCTGAAGGTGACGTTGATGGACCAGCAATCCAATCGAATTGCTGAAGCGACCACGCCTTTTGAAATTGTCGCGGAATAGCGGAATAAAGGAGGCATGTTGCCCCCGCGCGCCACCGGTGCCTCGCTTCTTCTATTATTCGCGATATGTTTCATTGCCTACTTTCCAACACTGCGCAACGGGTATATCTGGGACGATGACTACTACATTCAGAATAATGTACAGTTGCGAGACCTTGGCGGCCTAAGGCGAATCTGGCTGCAAGTGGATTCAGAGCCGCAATATTACCCGGTTACACACACTTCATTCTGGATTGAATATCAACTCTGGGGTCAAAGCCCGCTTGGGTATCACCTGGACAATATTTTGTTGCAGGCCTGCTCCAGCATCCTGCTTTGGCGGGTTCTGTTACTGTTGAAGATTCCGGGGGCGTATCTGGCAGCACTGTTGTTTGCCATTCACCCCGTGCAGGTTGAAACCGTCGCCTGGGTGACCGAGCGAAAGAATCTGTTGTCTGGTTTGTTCTATTTGTTGAGCCTTTTATCTTATTTAAACAGCCCTTGTGGATCGGCAATCGCTCCTCAAGCCGAATCAGAATCTCAGGTTAAATCCGGTGTTGTGTGGTACCTGCTTAGTCTTCTTCTGTATTGCGGTGCGATTTTAAGTAAGTCTGTCACTGTGACGCTTCCCGCTGTCATTTTACTTTTGGCATGGTGGAAGCGAGGAAAGATTGTCCGGCGCGACCTCTGGCCGCTGCTGCCGATGTTTGTTGCGGGAATCGCAATGGGATGGCTGACGAGCTGGATGGAGAAGCACGTTGTTGGCGCCATGGGGAGCGAATTCGACCTGTCCGTTGTTGATCGCATGGCGATTGCGGGGCGGGCTCTGTGGTTTTATCTGCTCAAACTTCTTTGGCCGGTGAACCTGATCTTCATTTACCCGCGATGGAAGATCGATCCCCTCCTTCGTCCGTGGTTGCTGATTTGGCCGCTCGCGGCAGTGGCGGGGCTGCTGGCTCTCTCGTTGCTTCGCGGCAAGCTCGGGCGGGGGCCGCTTGCTGGGTTTCTCTTTTTTGCGGGAACGCTTGCGCCAGCGTTGGGCTTTGTCAGCGTTTTTCCCATGCGATATTCCTTTGTGGCGGATCACTTTCAATATCTGGCCGCGATCGGGCCAATTGTGCTTTTTGCGGCGGTTTTCTCGCGGCATGCGACCAGGCCGCTGCTGCTGGCGGCTGCATCCCTGCTAATCGGCTTGTTTTGCATCCTCGATATTCAGCGGTGCGAGGTTTATCGTGATCGCCAAACACTTTGGCGGGACACGATCGCCCGAAATCCCCGCTCGCCGATGGCTCAGGCAAACTACGGGGAAGTGTTGTTCGACCACGGGAATGTCGATGGGGCCGAGCCGTACTTTCGGCGCGCGATGCAACTGCGGCAGGGGCCTACCGATGCAATGGATATCGGGCGGTGCTATGCATCCAGAAAAAGCTATGCGCCGGCGCTGGGTTGGTATCAGCTTTCATACGCGGTGATGCCCCAGTCGTCTGAGCCGGTGGTTCGCCGGCTTCGTGCCCGGCCGCTCATGCAGATTGGCAATGTTGATGTGGCGCTGGCTCATCAGGCCGCCGCGGGGTCGCCGCGGGATGCCGCTGCTGTGCAAAGTTTTCGGGATCGCGCAATCGATGCTTATCAGCGGACGATCGAGCTTGATCCGCAAAACGTGCAGGCCAGGCTGAATCTTGGATTGGTGCTGGCCGAAGCGGGACGTCTTGACGCCGCGATCGAGCAATATCAGCAGGCATTGCAAATTGACCACGGCAATATCGACGCAATGAATAACATCGGCACCATCCGCATGATGCAGGGCCGCTGGGAAGATGCCATCATCCAGTTTAAGGCCGCCTTACAGCGCGATCCATCCGATGGAACCACCCAATACAAATTAATGCAGGCTGAAGCGCGGCGCGGGGAATAAACCAGCGACGCCACACATCCCTAACCGCTTTGTTCGACTACAATCTTTGCCGCCATGACGCGCGTGCGGCTGGAAAACATCGCTAAAACTTACGGCGCAACAAACGCGCTGCGTGCTATCAATCTCCAAATTGAAGCGGGTGAGCTGTTTTTTCTACTGGGACCCAGCGGCTGCGGCAAGAGCACATTACTTCGCCTGATCGCTGGCTTGATTGCCCCAACTTCCGGACGGATTTTTTTTAACGACCGCGATGTCACTTCCCTGGGCACCGAACGGCGCAATGCGGTAATGTGCTTTCAAAGCTACGCCCTCTGGCCGCATATGAGCGTTCGCGAAAATGTCCGATTCGGCCTGAAGGTCCGGAATTTCTCGCAGCCCGAGCAGTCCCAGCGAATCAATGAAGTCTTGCGGATGGTACAACTCGAGCCCCTGGCCGATCGCAAACCCAATACACTTTCCGGCGGCCAACAGCAGCGCGTCGCGCTTGCCAGGGCGCTTGCGGTTCACCCCGATTGCCTTCTCCTGGATGAGCCCCTGTCCAATCTCGACGCTAAGCTTCGCTTGGAAATGCGCAGCGAAATTCGCCGAATTTGCAAGACTGCGGGGTTCACGACGATTTACGTCACGCACGACCAGAAGGAAGCGCTGGCGGTGGCCGATCGCATCGCGGTGCTGCGCGACGGAAAGATTGTTCAAATCGGAACGCCCCTGGAACTTTATGAGCGGCCACTCACCAGTTTCGTCGCGGATTTTCTCGGCCAGACCAATCTGATTCAAGGCAAGGTCATCGGTCGCGACGACGGGAATACGATCGTGCAGACGCCTCTGGGGATTTTCAAGGCGGCCTCTGTTGCCGACCCGCGACCGGACGCCCAGGTTATCATCAGCATTCGTCCGCAGCATTTTCGCGTCGTCAACGGCGCGGGCATAGCGGCTGGGGCAAATCAATTTCAGGGAAAAATTATTGAAACGACATTCCTGGGCGAATCGACCGAGCTTGTCGTCGCCGCTGGGGAACAGCGATTGAAGTTGATAACACCTTTGCCACTTTCGCCCCCGGCGTCGGATGTAACGATTGAATTCGCGCCCTCGGACGCGATTGTTCTCCTCGAATAGCGAGAGACGATATGCGATTCTCGCAAGCCCGCGCATACATCCTGGCGTTCCTGCTCTTGCTGGTTGTCCCGCTGGGGATTCACTGGATCCACGGCTCGGTGGAAAGCCGCTCGCCATCCGCCGAGGATCGATTGGTCATTATCACGCCGAACGACACCGATATACGCAATGAATTCAAGTGGGCGTTTTCAGATTGGCACCTGCAAAAGTACGGCCAGCGCGTTGATATCGAATACCTTTCCCCGGGCGGCACCTCCGACATCAAGCGCGAACTGGAGACGATCTACCGGAAAATCGAAACCGATCACGGCGGAACCCTCCCGGCCAAAGACGCGATCACTGTCGGCATCGACATGGTCTGGGGTGGCGGAGACGTTTTTTTCGATCGAGAATTAAAGCCCCTGGGCATACTCGCGCCGATCGATCTGAATGCCAAAACCATCACCCAAATCTTTCCCCAGCCCACGCTTGCTGGCGTCAAACTTTACGACCAGACCAAAAACGAATCCGGCAATCGACTTGCTCCCCAGTGGGTCGGCACTTGCTTGAGCAGCTTTGGGATCGTTTATAATCCCGATCTTTATTTAACATTGCACCTCGCTCCGCCGGCGACATGGAGCGATCTTGCCGATCCCGCCCTCGCCGGTGCCGTCGCGCTGGCGGACCCCACCCACAGCGGCACCGCCGGCATGACATTCATGATGGTTCTGCAATGCGCCATGGGCGACGCCGAAAACGATTTTTTCGCGCAGCCGGAGAATAAAAGTATCTCGAAGGATACGCTGCGGAAAACGGCTTCATATCAGGTTGCCCTCGATAACGGTTGGAAGCGCGGGATGGCACAGCTTGAGCTGATCGCCGCCAACGCCCGGTATTTCAGTGATGACGCCCGCCAGTCGCCGAGCGATGTCGCCAGTGGAGATGCCGCCGTGGGCACCGCCATCGATTTTTACGGACGGGTGACGGAGGAATCGGTCGGCCCCCATCGCCTGCAATTCGTCACCCCTGCCAATGCCACCGCCGTAACCCCCGATCCCATCGCCATTCTTTATGGCGCCCATGGCCGGCAATTGGAACTGGCCAATCATTTCATCGAGTTTCTGCTCAGCCCCCACGGCCAGCGTTTGTGGATTCTAAAAGCCGGACAACCCGGTGGCCCGCGCCTTCGCGCCCTTCGGCGCGCGCCCATTCGTCGCGACGCTTACCACGACCAGACCGGCTGGACCGACAACATCAACTATTTCACGCAGACCAATGGATTCACGCTCCGCCAGGAGTGGATGTCGACGTTTTCCGATCTCCGAACAATCTGGGCCGCAGCTTGGATTGATAGCCGCGATCAGCTCAAAGATTCATATGCGAAAGTTCTAGCGGTACCCGATAAAATTCGCCGCCAGCATCTACTGGCGAGGCTCGGGGATATTCCGCTCACCCGGCAGGATGTCGCTGACCTGATGGCAGTGCGCAAACGCATCGAAGCCGACCCCGCGCAAGATGCCGACCAATGGCACGCCCGGGAACGAATGAATTTGTCTTCACGCTTTCGAGCGCACTATCGTCAGGTGTCTCTTGAGGCCCAACGGTAATCCAGTTCACTCATAAGAGGCAAAAACTGCGCATGCGATTGACCTTGGTTATCGGAATCCAGGGCCTGTCCTGTGTAATCCGCTGAGGATTGATCGTCGTAACCATCTTTCGTTGAAGAAGTTCGCGTGACCTGCCGAAGTTGTGGACAACGATTGTCCGTTCCCATGCACCAGGAAGGTATGGATGCCTCGCGATATTCCCGTCGGTAATGGCCGCTTGCTGGTTACTTACGACCATCAGTACCAGATCCGCGATATTTATTTTCCGCACGTTGGGCAGGAAAACCACGCTGGCGCCGGGCCTTGCCGGTTTGGCGTTTATACCGACGTTCCCTGGGTTCCCAACAAGGGCCGCCTGGTCTGGACCAGCACCCCCGGCTGGCAAATCCGCCAGCGCTACCTTCGCGACACGCTCACAACCAGCGTAAGCCTCGATCATCGCGAGATGGCGATGGCGCTCTACTGCAACGACGTGGTGGATTTTCACCGCCCCATCCTCGTTCGCAAAATCAAAATCAAAAACCTGGCCAACTATGAGCGGGAATTCCGCATCATGCATCACCAGGATTTTAATATGTTCGGCACCAAGGTGGGCGACACCGCCTACTACGATCCCGAGCTCAAAAGCATCGTTCATTATCGCGGCAAGCGCTATCTGATGGTCACGTTCTTCAGCGCCGCCGCCGATCCGGCGGGCCCCTACGAGCAGCGGATCGATGAATACGCCACCGGAACCAGCGGCTTTCACGGCGCGGAGGGTACCTGGCGCGACGCCGAAGACGGGCACCTCCAGGGAAATCCGATCGCCCAGGGTTCGGTAGACAGCACCATCAGCTATCATGCCAGGATAGCCGCCGACGGCGATCACACGTTGTATATGGTGATCATTGCCGGAGAATCGCGCGAAGAACTTTTGGAACTCCACAAGTGGATTCTTAAGTACGGACCACAAACAGCGATTGATCGAACCACCGGCTATTGGCGGCTCTGGGTTGGAGGAACCAACATCAATTTCGGCAATCTGCCGCCGAAGGTGGTGGAGCTGTTCAAACGATCGCTCTTGATCCTGCGAACTCAGATCGACAACGGCGGCGCAATCCTCGCCGCCAATGACAGCGACATCATGCAGTTCTCCCGCGACACCTATTCCTATATGTGGCCGCGCGATGGCGCCCTCGTTGCTGATTCTCTCGATCTGGCCGGCTTCCCGGATGTCGCCAGGTGGTTCTACAGCTTCTGCCGCGATGTACTGACGCCCGAAGGGTATTTTTATCACAAGTACAACCCGGATGGATCGCCCGCTTCAAGCTGGCATCCGTGGGTCATCAAGGGCCAGCGGGCCATGCCCATTCAGGAAGACGAAACGGCGCTGGTGGTCTGGGCGCTCTGGCGGCATTATTACCGCTATCGCGATATTGAATACATCCGTCCCCTCTGGGTTGATTTGGTGCAAAAAGCGGCTGATTTCATGTGCAATTATCGCGACCCACGCACCGGTTTGCCATTGCCCAGCTACGATCTTTGGGAAGAGCGATGGGGCGTGCATGCGTTCACGGTGGCCACTGTCTACGGCGGGTTGAAGGCGGCGCGAAACTTCGCGGTCTGTTTCGGAGATCGCGCCAAGGCCGATCAATACAACAAGGCGGCCGAGGAAATTCGCGCCGGCGCGGAGAAATACCTTTGGAGCAACAAGCTTAGGCGATTCGTCCGCCGCCTCGTGCCGCGCGATGCCCCTAAGCCGCCGGACAACAGCGAATATACCGAAAAGGTGCCTCTTACTGATGAGCATCGGCCGGAAGATATTTACGAGGTTGACGAAGTCATTGATGCTTCGCTTTATTCGATATTCAAATTCCACCTGTTTGAGGCCGACGACCCACGCGTTGAAGCCACGATGCGCCAGGTTGAAAACAAGCTGTGGGTGAAAACGCGGGTTGGTGGTTTGGCGCGCTATGAGAACGATTACTACCACCGCGTGAGCAATGATCTTGCCGCTGTTCCGGGCAATCCGTGGTTTATCTGCACGCTCTGGCTGGCGGATTATTTCATCACCCGCGCCCAGACCGCCGGTGATTTAAAGCTGGCGCTGCCAATTTTCGAATGGACGGCCAGCCACGCGCTCGAATCGGGCGTGCTTGCGGAACAGGTAAATCCCTACACCAACGAGCCGATCAGCGTAAGCCCGCTGACCTGGTCTCACGCCACGGTCGTGAGCACCGCCATCAAGTATCTTGAAAAGCTTGAGCAGCTCCAGCTCTGCGGCAGTTGCAATCAGCCCATGTTCCGAATGCGCCGCACCGGGCCTGTAGAGGTGAAAAGCCAGGCGACTTTCGATCGGGATGAAGCGGGCTTCGATGCCCAGGCAAGCCGCGAGATGGCCAGCGCCATCGGTAAATTCACCACGCAGGATCCGCGCAGCAAGCAAACGCTGCGCGTTACGCTGGGGATTGATGCGCGCGATTGCATCGGCTGCGAAGTCTGCGTCGCCCACTGCGCGCGCGGTGTTCTGAAAATGGTGGATGGCAAGGCATTGATCGACCTGCGCCAATTGCATCGCTGCGATCTCGACGGCGAATGTGTTCAGGTTTGCCCCACTGACGTCGTATCGCTGCTGATCCATCCGGTCGAACAAGTGCCCGCTATTGCGCCGGAATTGGTCGCATCCGTCAAGACTGAAGCGTACTGAGTCATCCCCAGTTTGTCGCTTGAGGTTATTGTCAGGCATAAAATAGACCGAGCCCGCTGGTATCGGGCTCGGGAGTGGCCACCCCGGCACAATCGAAATGGAGTCGATCATGCATCGCAAGG
>JALYJB010000043.1 GCA_030775485.1 Planctomycetota bacterium
GGAATATAACATAGGTTCCGGGGAGGTCAAATTAGAAATTGAAACAAACGCCGAAACCCATGTCACAATAACTCCACGCCAGCACCAAAATGAACCATGATCGCTTCGGCGTGCACAGATATTACAGGTGCTACAACCATTCCACTATGAAATGCGGGATGTGCTCTCAGGCCTGAATGTTGATGGCATACCTGTAAAGTCAGCGCGATTCGGCATAAGCCGTGTACGGAATCACCTCGGCGTCATGAACACTGGTGGCTTTCTCCACCGGAGAAAGCGCAAGGGTCACGACGTTCTTGCCATCGTTGCCAAAGTTGAGCCAGCACTCCGGCAGAAAATAGTCGTGCTGGCCACCGTACTGCCAATAGCGCCCGATGGGGTGGCCATTCAGATAAATGCTGCCGTTGCCCTGGGCATTCAGGCGGATGAGCCAGGGAACCCAGACATTCGGCTTTTGCGCGGGGAGCGCAAAGCTCAGGCGGCGCCAGGTAAGCAAGGAAGTCATGTCCGAAGGCGGCTCGGGAAGAGGATTTGATTTCCAGCTCGAATCATCCAGCGCCGGCTTCCACCACTGGCCGGCAACGCCTGCCGGTTGGTCGGAATATTCCCACTTTGGCGCGGAGGCGGTGTCGGCTTTGGCGCTGGAGACCAGTTCCACAATTCCCAGGCCGCCCAAGCCGTGGTCATTTTGAACCACCACGGCGATAACATTGTTCCCCGCGTGCAATAATTTCGCGGCGTCAAAATCATAAGACCTGGTAGCGCTATCCCCCTGCCCCACGCGCTTGCCATTGACATACACAGAACCTTTGTCGTCCATGCGGGAGACAATGATTTCAGTCTTGCCGGCATCCACATCATTTTGGCTAAGCTGGATCGTGGCGCGGAAAACGGCAGTCTCGCCGGGCTTTAGTTGGTCGGCCTCGACTTTGTCGACGGCAACATTGGGCCAGTCCTGATCGGCAAAATCCACGGCGATAGCGGGCTGGCGATCGGGCCGGTTCATTTTTGCAACCAGGTGCATGCGCCAACCACTAATGGCGCCCACGCCGATTGGCGACAGCCGCAGGTGAGAGATGCCCGCAAATCGAATCATGTCTTCCGAGCCATTGGGAAAGCCGGCGTTTTCGTAAAGAAGGACCAAACTATTCTCGCCCACATGAAGCGCTTTGGTGGCCGCCGGAATTTCCGCGGCCGACCCTTCGCCCATCAGGGTGGCGCGCTGGCCATTAACCAGAGCAATAAGTCGATCCGATCCATCATGAAATGCCGTAAGGCCCACATGACCGGGATCGGCCAGGTCCCCTGCCGTGACGGGGAATTCTCCAACGCGATAGAAGACATTTCGGCTGTCGTAAATTCCCAGCGAAGCGAGACTTTGGCCCAGCTTCATCGGCTTCCATTGCTCCGGCCCAGGATCAGCCAGCGTGCGAACCTGCGTGATCTTCACGCTGGCTGGAAGATTAGCCGGCCGCGCGATAGATGGGAGGGCCGTGGGAAGCCATTGGCCACGGGCAGCGTCGGTAGTGCCGGGCGGAAGGTAGAGAATTTTAGCGCCGAAAGGCTCCAGATCATAGTTAAACGTGAGATCGATGCCGCCGTCACCCTGCTCGGTCAGGCGCGCAGCGCCCGCGCGGGGTGAATCGTGCTGGTTGCTGCGGACGAAGATAAACCGGCTGCCATCCGGGGCTCGGCGTTCGACGACGGTTACATCGGCTTGCCCGGTGGTCGTTTTGCAATCCACGGCTTTGGCGCGGGCCAGCGCAGCGCCGTGGTCACGAATGATATTACCCAGCGCAGCAACCCGCAGATATTTCTCATCGATGCCGCCGTTCTCACGGATCGGGGCGCTGTAATCATAAGAGGTGGAGATTCCGCGGGCAGCGGTATCAGCCAGATTGGTACCGCCAAACAGCATGTAATAGCTGGTAATGGTCTCCCCATTCTGCCAGGCAAACAGCGTAAGGTTGTTGATCTGCGCTGGCACAAGATCTGGCCGCCAGCGGTAAGAATCGGGAAGCAGTTGCGGACCATCGGTAGGACTGGTGCCGGTGAACCACCCGCCTTGCAGCTCGGTGGTCATCAGCGGCGCATCAGGCTGTGATTTGCGCAGCGATTGGATGTCCTTGAGAGTTCCATCGACCTTCCAGGCCGGATAGAAGTTGCACGAATCGAACACATGACGAAGAATTGGGTCCTGATTGCCGCGCACGGAGCGCGTCCAGCAGGAAATCATCGGCACATCAATTCCATCTGTCAGGGCCTCCTCGCCCAACGATTTCATATAGGAGATTTTTACTTCGTCGGGCAGGTTGGAATAGTCATATTCATTTTCGAGCTGAAAAAGAATGATGCCCGGCTCACCCGGTTTTTTGTGGGTGATTTGATGGGGAGCAAGCATCGGACAGACAGCATGCAACCAGTGTTTGCTCCACGCGACAAAGGTTGGATCGTCACTGCGGAGCCACTGCGTTCGCCTGGGCGCGTCCGGGCGAAGGTTTTCCATCCATCCAGGAATGCCTCCGCGCCAGAATTCCGCGCAAATGTAGGGGCCGGGCCGGATAATGACGTATAGCCCATTTTGCTCGGCAAGCCTCAGCCAATCTTCCACATCGCGCAAATCAATCTGCGAATAATCATCCAGGCCCGCCGGCTGCTTAGCCTCCTGCATGTTCCAGGCAATATAGGTTTCAACGGTGTTAAACCCAGCGGCCTTAATCTTGGCGAAGCGATCCGCCCAAAGCTCCTTGGGACACCGGAAATAATGAAAAGCACCGCTGAAGATGAGAATGTCCTTGCCCTCAATGGTCATGCACTGGCTGTCGTAGCGAATGCGATCGGGACTGGGAAAAGGCCGACCCAAATCCGCCGCGAATGCGGCTGTGGAAATGGCGGCCAGACCAGTAATAAAAACCGCCCGGACGACGGAATTGAACGCTTGGTTCATCAACTTATTTCCTGCACAACATTGGTTTGCGAAGATCACGCACGTTGGATCAACACCTCAATGGACCTTTTTAATCTCCTTCGCCTATCAACCTTGTTTACTCCCGAGCCCTCATCTTGTTGCACACCCCCGGTCCGCGCCCGATCATTCCGATCCAGGACACCAGCAGGGCTGACTTGCCTTGAAATACGTATTTTGGTTGGCGGAACATCCGGATTTGTTCCGTTCTGCTCTGCCCGTGCCTGCTATGCTACATTGCCGAAATGTAAGGACCTTGGAACAACAACATTGGGATCGGAGCAGTCATGGCAAAGATGCGTGTCGTTCAGGTATCAAAGGCCAAGGGGCCGCTTGAGTTGGTGGAGCGATTAATTCCCCAGCCCGCCGCGGGCAAGGTGCGCGTTAAGGTCCAGGCTTGCGGAATTTGTCACTCCGATTCCTTCACCAAGGATGGGCTGTTCCCCGGCATCCAGTACCCTCGAATTCCAGGACATGAAATTGCCGGCATCATTGACGCCATCGGAGAGGGCGTAAAGGGATGGAAAGTTGGCCAGCGGGTCGGTGTCGGCTGGTATGGCGGCCACTGCGGATATTGCGATTCCTGCCGCCGCGGAGATTTCGTCACCTGCCAGATTGCCCCCGAAGTCCCCGGAATTTCCTACGACGGCGGCTATGCCGAATACATGATCGCCCCCGCGCAGGCGCTTGCCCTGGTGCCCGAATCTCTTTCACCCGTCGAGGTGGGTCCGCTCATGTGCGCGGGAATCACCACCTACAATTCGCTTCGCAATAGCGGCGCGCGGGCGGGCGATGTGGTTGCCGTGCTGGGCATTGGCGGCCTCGGGCACCTCGGCATTCAGTTTGCCACCAAGATGGGATTCAAAACCATCGCCATCGCCAGAGGCCCGGACAAAGCCCCGTTGGCCAAAGCCCTGGGCGCCATCCAGTACATTGATAGCGACAAGCAGAATGCCGCCGCCGAGCTGATGAAATTCGGTGGCGCCAAGGTCATCATCGCCACCGCAACCAGCGGCAAAGCGATCAGCGCGGTGGTGGGCGGCCTAAGCGTCAACGGAAAGCTTATCATTCTCGGGGCAGCCCACGAACCCCTGGAAATCAGTGCACTGGATCTTATCTCCGCCAGGCGATCCATCGCCGGCTGGCCCTCCGGAACATCCATCGATTCCCAGGACACGCTCGCCTTCAGCGCCCTCACCGGCGTCCGTTCCATGAACGAAATCTTCCCCCTCGAGCGCGCCGGCGAAGCCTACGACCGCATGATGAGCGGCAAAGCACGCTTCCGGGTCGTGCTGACGATGGAGAGGTAGTTGCCAGGGTCTCTTCACAAGCGCCCCCGACGCTTGATTTTCAGGGGTGCGTAACGCGCAACGACCGCGCGGATGTGACCAGAAGCCCGCCTTGAACCAGTTGAGGCTAAGAAACAGCCGCATTCAGGTCAGGCTGATCCAGTTGAAGTTGGCAATATCAGCATCGATCGAGGAATCGATAACCAGCCGGAGCACATGCGTGCCCGCGGTGAGTGAAACGGCCTGGGTAAGCGTTTTCCAGATCTGCCAGCCCCCGGTATTCGCCACCGTCATCTGACCTGTGATATTCACGCCATCAGATTCGACGTGAAACGTTCCGCCCGCGCTGTTGCTGGCAACCCGCACGCCCAGGGTGTAGTTGCCCATGGTTGCCACGTTCACGGTGTACTTGAGCCACGCGCCCACATGCACCCAGCCGACGTCGTAACCGCCCCCGATGTCGGACGTCGCTTCAATGCCGACGCCATCGTTGCGGTAGACGCCTCCCCGATTCATGGTATCGGTCGTGTTATATGCAACACCCTGGCCGCCCAGATCATAATTCTCAGCCTGTATCGTCCCTGGCACGGCAGCGGGTGTCCCGCTGAAAGGCGTTGAGACCGCGCCAGCAACGGCGGTAAGGTTAATCCAGTTGAAATTTCCAAAAAAGGTATTGACCGACGAATCAACGAATAGTCGAAGCACATGCGTACCGGCGGTAATGGCAACCGTCCTGGTCAGTGTTGTCCAGGTCTGCCAGCCGCCGGTGTTGCCCAAAGTCATCGAGCCGGTGATGTTTGTCCCATCGGATTCAACATGAAATGTCCCACCCGCGTTCGCGGATGCAGCGCGCACGCTTAGCGTATAGTTCCCGGTAGCCGCCACATTAACGGTATAGTTAAGCCATTCCCCTGCCTGGATATAGGCGACGTCATATCCGCCGCCGGTATCGGTGGTGGGCTCAATACTCACGCCATCATTGCGATATGCGCCGCCCCGATTAACCGCATCGGCAGCGTGATAGGCAACGCCCTCCCCGCCCAAGTCATAATTTTCCGCCTGAATCGTTCCCGGCGCCGCCGCGGGTGTGCCGCTGAAGGGCGTGGAGACCGGACCAGCGACGGCAGCGAGGCTGATCCAGTTGAAATTGCCGAGAAAGGTATTGATGGATGAATCGACGAACAGACGCAGCACATGCGTGCCAGCCGAGAGCGATACCGTCTTTGACACAATGGTCCAGGTCTGCCAGCCACCAGTATCGGGCATCGTCATCGCGCCGGTGATGTTCGTCCCATCCGCTTCCACATGGAAAGTTCCACCCGCATTGGCCGAGGCCACCCGCACACCCAGGGTGTAGTTGCCGGTAGCGGCCACGTTAACCGTGTAGTCAAGCCATTCCCCCGCGTGGACCCAGCCGACATCGTAACCCCCGCCCGTGTCCGTCGTCGGCTCGATGCTGATCGCGTCATTGCGATAGGCGCCACCGCGATTCATCGTATCGGGCGTGCTGTAGCCTACACCCTGACCGCCCGAATCATAGTTTTCCGCCTGAATCACCCCCGGCACACTGGTGGCGGTTCCCATACTACTTGATACCTGCGCGGACGCAGCGCTTTCAGAATTCAACGGAGCCACGTTGGCATTGACCGCGGTAACGAAATAGAAATACATCACACCGCCCGATACCGTCGTATCGGTATAGGAATTCGCGGTAATGCCCGTGGCAACGGGTGTGGCCGATTCGCCGCCGGAGGTGGTCCCACGGTAAATATTATAGCTCGACGCGCCCATGGGCGCCGCCCACGAAAGCGCAATGCCTCCGCCGCCCGCGGTGGCCACCACGCCCGCGGGGGCCGTCGTCAGTGTGTTGGCATTTCCGCCGACGAAGTCGTTATAGCCCGCAATATTGAACGCCTGTATGTGATAGTTGTAATTGCTTCCCGGCGTAAGGCCCGTATCCGTCCAGTCATATACCGTGGGTGGCTTGGTGGAGAGCCCGGGCAGCGTTGTATAGAGGGAAAACGCTCCGCCATTCACCGAGCGAAGAATATGGTATCCCGACGCGGTAACACCTGCGTTGTCAGTCCAGTGCAGCGAAATACTGGCCGCGGTAACCGAATCAAATACACAATTCATCGCCTTGGCGGGCGCAAACGGGATGCTTGTGCTTGCAACGTTGGAATTGGCCGAGCTGCCTGCCGTATTGGTGGCGCGGATGCGGTAGAAGTATGTTCCGCCGCTGGCCAGGCCCAGAGACGTGTCCGTGAAACTGGTGGGAGTTGCCGGCAATGTTTGAGTCACCAGGTTCTGCGTGAATCCGGAGTCGGTCGCGCGATCCAGCAGAAAACCCGTCTGGTTAGTCGCGTTATTGGTCCAGGTGAGGCTGGTGCTCGTCGCCGAGGCAGCAGTCGCCCCCAGGCCGGTGGGCACGGTTGGAGCCTGCGTTGAATTGGGTGAAAAAGTCCAGTTGAGAATATCCTGCGCGGTTGGCGATAGGCTTCCATTGCCGGCTGTAAATCCAACATAGGCGTTGCCGCCGGTGATCGATGGAATGTTGACCGTATACTGCGTTGAAAACACCGCCTTGGTGACGGTGTCCGTCAGCGATTCCCTCAGCGTAGTCCCATCATATCCCATCAGCGCGGTAATGATGTCCCCGCTGTGCAGGTCCACGCCGCTCGAAGTCATGTCGGTTGACGGGATGGTCGGCGCCGCGCCGTTCAGATAAAGACCGGTGGAGTCCGAACCTTCACCGGAGTTGTTATAAAGATCGAACTTGACGCTAACGCTTTTGGCGATTGTTTCCGACCCCAATCCTCCACCGGCATTGCCCAGCGCCGTCGGCCCGCTTCCCTGAATCGTGAACGTAAACCCGTCGGCGGTATGGATCCCCGCGGATAACTGGAATTGGAAGGTCGAACTGAACTTGCTGATATCCACCAGCGAATCGGAAAATACACTGCCCGCCTCACTGAAGTTGTTAACCAGCTGAGCAGCGTTTCCATTCAATACCGACGAGCCGTTGTATGTAAGCAGCGCCCCCGAACCGGAGAATCCGCCGGCCAAGTTAATCGCCGCCACGGTGCTGGTCGTGCTTACAATCGTTATATTCGAATAAGGTGAATAGCCCGCGCCGTTAAGCCCGCGAATTCGGAACGAATAACTCGTCAGCGGGGCCAGCCCACCGATGGAAAACAGCGTCGTTCCCCCCGGCGCCGTCGTAACGCCGGTCCATGCCCCATTAATCAATTCTTCAATTGAATAGGTAGCTGTGGTGTTGGGAGCAACCGTCGGATCGGTCCAATTGAGGCTTATGGATGTCGAGGAAAGCGCCGTCGAAGAAAGCGATGGCGCCGCGGGCGCGCCATTCACCGGCGGTTGCAGGCCGTAAGCAACCAGGCTGTTTGCGGTCCCGAGAAACACTTCGCCGTTGGCGACGGTGGGGGTCGCGAATTTCAGAACGGAACCCGCCGCATCGACCGAGCCGGCTGCCTGTGCGCTATTCCATAATTCGGTGGCTAAGCTGTTTGCGTCATAGGCATGAAGTTCATTATTAGCCCGATCGGTCTGCCAGAGGATGCCGTTCACACCACCGTTGGACGACAGCACCGGTGACCCGGGAAGATAACCGAAACTACCAAGAGCACTCTGAGATTTGGCGAGCAGAATCCCGCTGCTCGCGATTGTAAAATCCTGCAAGGGGCCGCTGTATCCGCTGACATAGTAAATCGTGCCGTTGAAGTAAACCGGTGTGCTCAGCACGCCCGTCACGGCAACGGGCGGCGTTTTGTTGCCGCTCCCGTTCGGAACCGAATTCAGCACGTTGTCATTGAGGGGGCTGTATTTCCCCATGTTGTCGCGGTCAATGACATAGATCACCCCCTGCTTACCCGCCGCCAGCAGCAAATGAGAATGTCCAGGAACGCCAGCCGAATCGGGCAGCACCAGCGGGCTTCCCGACCCAAGATCCTGATCCGCATTATCCAGCGGTCCCTGGTTGTAGGGAATGAAATAATCCACAACCTTGAAGCCCCAGCCGTTGGTATTCTGGTTGGTGGGTGAAGTGGTCGGATCAGTGGTGACCTTCACAACCGCTTCAAAGTAAGCGCCGCCCACGGGAAAACCCGCGCCCGTGAGCGAGATCCCGTTTCCCTGATCAAATCCATTACCGGTTTCGAAGTAAAACGTATTCGCTTCACCTGGATCAAACGATAGCCCCCCGCCACTGCTCCAGATTCCCGCTGCGGCTCCATTTGGCGAAGTGCAAAGCACGCCGTTCAGCACGAATCCGCTAGAGGCCAGGTTGGCGACGTTCCACGAAACAATCCACCCGTGATAAGGCGTGACATCGCAGTGCGACCCCCACGAGATATACAGAACGTCATTCACCAGCGACAAAGCCGCCCGCTGGTTCTCGCGCAGCGCATTGAATTGCACAACGGATTTACCGGTGTTGTTGTACGGATCGCTTACGTTCCCGTCGCCGGTGCCGTAAACGTAGATGCTGGTCGAATTGGTGGTGGTCCCCGTGGTGTCGCCAATCAGGTACGGGACGACCATGTCGGTGCCATCCGACAGGTTGATGGCGTGGATGCGCTGAATGAAATGGGCCACGCCCCCGATAATCTCCCTGGTGAACGCGACGACATACATCCGGTTCGTCGCCGGATCAATTACCGGCGTGCCAGTGATTCCGTAGGTGGGTGAAATATCCGTGCAGTTGACATCCACGCTGGTTGGCGCGGTAATGGTTGTCGCCGCCAGGGGATTATTAATGTCCGTCCCGGCGGTCGTACCAACCCCCGCGGCATTGGTCGACAGAAAGTTGCGCTGCCAAAGCACTTCACCATTAATCCTGTTGACGGCATAAATCGAATCGTTCGCTGTCTCGACATACACCACGTCATAAATGCCCGACTTTGGAGTTGGCGTGTTAATGACCGCGTTGATCATCTGCCCCGAAACGATCAGCGGCTCCGCATATGCGTTGCCATCAAGCGGAGTGGTGTACAGCTTTCCAAATGATCCAGGCTTGACGTTTGCCGGACTAAGCGCTGTCTCAGTTGAATTGACGCCGTCATGGACCAGATCGTTGTGATACGTCAGCACGCTGGTTGACAACAGGTGTCTGGCTTCCAAAACCTCCAGCACCGCGCGACGAATGGCTTTTTGTCCTCTGGGAATGGTGTGTCGAAGACGCCTGAATCCTGAATGAAAATGGCGCATGCGAATCTATCTCCGCCGCGCCTGTCAACAACTTTCACGCCTCGATCCGGCTCGCGGAGGAGTCTATCAATGTTTAGTTCGTTGGAGGCTCGGATTTTTCCGTAAGTTATTTGCCGGAACTATATTTCACGCCCGGCGGCGGGATGAATATATACATCCCGCTAAAATTTTCGGACGACTAACCCGCCAATGGATCGCAATTCTAAGGGTTACAATGTAAAGATGGACAGAGTTTGCCAACTCTATCGGCACATTGTGTTTTCGATCAGTCGCTCGATCGATCGAGCCCGCCTGCGGACCCGCCTGCACGGAGGAATCTACACCCGCCACTTTCGCCGAACTTTCCACCAGCGAGACTCGGACTTGAAACCGTCAATCTGAAAGTCGCCGCGCCGTCCGCAATCTTCCAGGTATTGGGGGCAGGTCACTACCACCGAAGCCAGACGTGCTTGTAATACACAGGAACGATGTAATCGAGTGTTGCAAACATGAAACACGAAGTCGTTGCGAGGAACGAAACCGTCAGTATCCGTGATACGGCTTGAAAGGCGCGCCCGCGCTCCTCCAGCTTTTCAAGCGAGGGAGAAGCAAGAACCCCAATCCCCGAAAGAATAAAGAATATCATCTGGTGGCCGGTTATGCGGCCTATGACCAGCGCGGCAATAAATTCATGCAAAATCCCTGAAACGGTGAACACGGCAAGAGTCGCGCGAAGGTGATGCGGCTTTCCTCCCACCGGAATATAAACGTGCCGGTAAAGCCAAATGTGCATCGGCCAACTCCACCGACGCCAGAATTCAGCCGGTGTCCGAGAGAGATAAATCTTGTCGACCAAAACTTTGTCGGCGTTTCCTTGGATTTGCCATGAAACCGTTGCGCACTGCCCGAAGGCCGTCATGACAAGGGTGAATGCGGCCACAAGAATAAGATGATTCAGCAACCACGAGCTTTCGCCCCACCCGCTTGTAATCAGTCGGCTCGCCGCGCTCCAGGTCAGGAGGATAAGCAAAATGGCAAACAGAATGCGCCCAATTTGCTTGATAGGGGCGGCGCGCGAAACAAGCGCTGGGCGGTTCGAAGAGTAGATCAAATGTGGCGAGACCAGCCCAAACGAGAGAAACCGGACATAATCAAAAAAACCCTGACCATTGGGCGACGAACCGTAGCTGTGGACACGAAGCAACACAAGGAGTCCGGAAATTGCCAGGACCGCTCGCACTGGAGCAGAATCTTGTCGTGCAAGGAACGCCGCCAGAACAATGGCAACGACAACAAGCATATCAGGAATAAATGGAAAACCTCCGCGCCCGGAACTAAGCAGAGGCCATGCGATCAGCGCCAACACATACGACAACAAGAGAAGAGTCAAAACATGCAGGAGCAAGATCAACATTTTACTTTGTAGACGGAGCCGTCCCGGATACTTGCAAATCAAACAGGCATTCTGCCCCATGAACACCAAAATCACTCTCCCACCAGGCACGCACCGGCAGATGCGCCCGAACAGGCTCAAATCGTTTAGGGACAAGTTCCAGATTCGATTTCGCCGTGGTTGATTGATTTTTAGTTCCCATTCAAATTCTCCTGCATCTGCTAATCTGGTCGCCGTTTACCTGCGCCAGGTACTCGCTGGGTAGGGTCTTTAGGTTGCAAGTGGATTTTAAGTTTTTTGGAGAATCGAAGAATCGATCGGGAATCGCGGGAAGATTCTGGCCCGTTTGCGCCACTAGATTAGAGTTGCAGGCACGACAGGAATTGGGGACGGAGCACGCGCTAATGACTTGTTCTATCAGCGACGAAGTAGTTGTGTCGGCGGTTGCGGATACGGAACCCGCAAGCGATCGGCGGCGGATTTGGAAATCGCCCATATGGGCATGGGCGGGACTGGGAATTCTGCTGCTGGGTTATGTTTTCTTTCTGCATTTGCGATTCGCGCCGGCGATTTCCGAGCCGGATGACAACGGCTACTTCGCCCAGGCCACTCTCCTCGCCCAGGAAGGCAAAACCTGGTTCGTCCCCGCCTCCGATGCCCAATACATCGGCATACACTGGCTGCTCACCCCCACCGGCCAATTCATCA
>JALYJB010000044.1 GCA_030775485.1 Planctomycetota bacterium
ACCTGCTCAGCTCACCATCCTGCTTTGGCTGGACTACAAAATGCCAGTGATTTCCCATGATGCACCAGGCCAGGATGGGAACGGGAAATTTCGCATGGGTCTCCAGCATGGCTTTTTCGAACGCTGCGAAGTCCGCCTCAGCTTTAAAAAGCCGCAACCGTCCGTTGGCGCGGTTGATAACGTGATATACCATTCCACCGGGAGCCGTGCGTGCAATGCGAGGCATGTATTACAGGATATCCAGCAGCGGATCGATGTAAAGGGTCGTGTCCCCTTTAGTTTCCCCAAGTCCGCCTCAGCTTTAAAAAGCCGCGACCGTCCGTTGGCGCGGTTGAGCACGTGATATACCATTCCACCGGGAGCCGTGCGTGCAATGCGAGGCATATATTACAGGATATCCAGCAGCGGGATCAATGTAAAGGGTCGTGTCCCCTTTAGTTTCCCTATGCGTGATTCTCCGAACACACCCGAAACAATTAGTCAGGCTGGCTATGGGGAATGACCTTCCAAACGACGATGACGGTGACGCACTGCGAAGGCTCCTCGTCCAGGGCTCTGACCTTAAGAAACCGATGTACATTAACTTTCAAGTCGCCCATCGTGATGAGGTGGCCGCCAAGGCGTTCGCGGACGTCGCGTGGAAACTCGGATACAGAGCCAATCTCTATGCGAGCCAGGGGCACAGTTTCCCATGGACATGCGAGTGCTCCGCCAGAATGCTGGCGACCTATGAAAATGTGATCGCGATTCAGGCAGAGCTTGCCGAAATCGCTTTGCCATTCGGAGGACATCCGGATGGGTGGGGCAGCTTCGGCAACAAACCGGGAGGTCAACATCCTGCACGCTGATTGGCGCGTTTCCCGAATGCCGTGCTGTGCGCATCCCAGCTTGCACACCGCTCGCCACAATCGCAGCGGTTGCCAGCGAATATCCATCTGATTACTGTTAGCGTGCGGATGGCGAAGACAGAGCTGCTCGCCGACTGCATGGCGTTTCCGGAAGTGGTTCCCTACGTGCGCTCAGAGGATGGTATTCGCCGCCACCTCCGATGCACAATTTGTAGAAATGCCGAATACCCCCAGGATGAGCAAAATTTCTGGATGTGTGACGACTGTCTTAAAAGAGTCATCGAAGCAATCAGGAGCCGGACGCCGATCGACCAGATCATTTTGTTCCGGACGTATAATCCCGGCGCACGCTGCAATCACGCGAATGCGGACACGGTCTTGGCGCAGGACCCATGCATTGACGCCATCTTTGGCAAGTGCGAACAATGCTTCCAAGAAGAACGCAACAGGCGTGCGCAGCAAACGCGTCCCCGTATCATTCCCCGCTAAGGTGATGGATCGGGCGGCGTATCTCCGCTCTTGCCGAGGCGACCTATGAACCCCCAGACCACATTTCGTAAGACTTTGGTCAACGAGCTTACTGCACTTGCGGGTGCGCACGAATTGGACCAACATTTCGTGCAGATGAAATACATTGAAGAAAAACGGGACGTACTGGGAGAATTTTTAGACTACTACACGGACGATGTTCTGGATTATAAGCCGTTTGCGGATGAGTTTAATCAAGTCGAAATCGAAAAGTTACGCAGATTTATCAGCTTCCTCCATGATGTGCGTCAAGGGACGAGAACTTGGCCTGACGCTCGTACCGAAGCGGCGAGCCTGTTAGAGCATTTAGCTGGGTAGGGTGGGCGTAAGTCGCTCACCGATTGCGTCAAAATCTGGTGGGACCGACGGGCACATGAATAGATAACATGCTTTGGATGGGGATCGAAATATAATCGAAGCATAATTATGTTTTCAATAACGTTTACAGACAGCCAAGAAATTCATGATGAAGTCACGTATCAAGTGGGACGAATAATCGCCGGTAGTCTCAACGAAAGTTTCCGATCAGCGCTCGATTATTTGTCCGTCGATCAATACCGGAAACAATGGATGCAGGCCCTAGACGATCTCATTAATGGCGCTTCACGATCAGCATTGATAACTTGTTTCGAGAAACCAGAGATTAATGGTGCCCTGGACTGGTGGCCACTTTACCTGGAAGGCAAGATCGTATCTGTGCGGTACCAGCTTTTAGTTCTGGGAAGCCTTAAGCGTCCGTTTGATTTGGATCGTTTTCAGGAATTCGTCCCCCCGCACAAACAATGCAATGAAGATGGGTATCAAATCTCAGAATGGTCAGTAAGCATTCAGGAAATAATCGATTTTCGACGAAACCATTGAGGTGCCCCCTAAAGTTCCCTGGCAGGAATTTCCACTTTTTAACAGCAAATCGCATCACTGCCCCTCATCCGTCCTCTTCACATCCTGCATCAACACCCGATCCGCAATCTCCGGCGAAATCTGCCCCGTTGGAAAAATAATCGCCATTCGCCATTCCTCATAAATCACCGCGATCCTCCCCGCGGGGTCCAGCCAGATCCTTCGAATCTCCCGGAACGGCGGTATGCTGTGCGTGAAGACCGACTCCACAACAAAAGGCTGCGCCTCATCCAGCGTCGGCCGCAGCCTCACAATTCTTCCCACCGCGTTGAACAGAAACAAATGCCCATCGCGATCCGGCACAAGCCACGCGCGCTGCTCAGCATCTCCCGCGCAATTCTCCGGCAGCGTCCAGATCCGCTGCCGTCCTTTCGCATCCACAATCGTCAGCGTCGTCTCCCCGTCGTAATACCGATTCCCCGCTGCATCGATCAGCAACAACTGCTTCCCCTCAGGCTCAGTCTGCGGCAATGTCGTCGGCAGGCTGCTGGCGACCGTTGTTGACGATGTCGATGGCAGCGTCGCCGCCGGCAACTCAATCGACATCGCATCGCTATTCTCGTCCATCGCCTCCCAGTCGCGGCTATTCACCAGCCAATGCGTCGCTCCACGCAACAGCGTCGGCCAATCCGATTTATTCCACCCCGCATCCTTCCCCGTATCGATCATCCAGATCGCCAGCTTAGGCGTCGGATCAGGAACCGTCGGGTCGATGATGAGCGTCGGCCGCGTCGATGAATTGCCTTCCCCGCGCAAAACCCATCGCCCCCGGCTGTCGATCGCCACCAGATGCGAAAACCCAAGCTCCCTGCCATGCACCAGCGGATAAAACTGCTCGGGTGGCAAATACCGCTGCGGCCCTTTATCCGGCGTGTTCAAAATCCATTCATCGCGCAGCGCATCAATCGTTTTCTGCCCATCCAGCGCCGCGATAATCGCGCCCGGCAATTCGCGAACCGCCTGCCCCGGCCGAACCACCAGGTAATCCGGGCTCACGATTTTCGGGTCCTGCTGCTCCTGCGGAATGCTCACGCCATGCGGCGCGAAGAAAACCGCGCCGCCATCGCGCAATCGGGCGGTGACGGTCAGCAGATTGTCATTGATCATCATCCCACCCAGCTGGGTGGCCATTCGCCCATCCAGTAAAGAATGAAGCCGCGCCTGCGCCTCCGGTGGAACGTGAGACTGCGCTTTTTCCAGAATCGGATAAATCCCCGGCCCATACTGCGTCAATAGCTGAAAGGCGGAAACCCGCTTGTCCGGGTCGTCATTTCCCAGCTCATTAACGATGGCCAGCACGTCCTTCTCATTAATCGCCGGGTTATCGAGAGGCACAATCGTCAGCTCAACGCTGTCCGCATCAATCCCGCGCCGAACCTGCAAGACGCTGCCATCCAGCATCGGCACCAGATGCAAAATGCTCGCCGGCCAGTTCAGCGCGTCCAGCGTCACCCACTTCCCATCCACAAATCGCGCCACCTGGCTCGGACCGCGGAAATCGCCATCCGCCGGAATCCATGCCAGAAGCCCGCGCAAATCAAACAAAACCTGTGGCCGCGGAAGCGCGTTGCTCGGTGATGTTGCGGCAGTGGAGGCGATGGTCGATGGCGCAGT
Organism: Planctomycetota bacterium; assembly: GCA_030775485.1. Classification (GTDB taxonomy): domain Bacteria; phylum Planctomycetota; class Phycisphaerae; order Tepidisphaerales; family Tepidisphaeraceae; genus JALYJB01. Next base: position 3,891 of record JALYJB010000044.1, read on the forward strand.
CGCAGCCACGCCGGGTTCGGTCGAAGCAGGCGAGTCCGCAAGATCCACATAGTCTTCGGTCAGCGTCGCGCCTGCTGTCAAAACACTGATGCCCCGATCCGTCGGCACGATCAATCGGCTCGTGCCGTTGTCCTGCCAGTCCATCGCCAGATCCCATCGGTAGCTGCGATGCCCGGGAATGGCCTGTCGCGTGGTCGCCGACACAAGCGCGAGATTGTCATCGTCGCCGCACACCGCAGCTGCCTGCCATTCGCCCTTGGCGTTAGGCATCCACAAAACGTATCGCACGACTTGATCGATGATATGTTCGGGTTCAGTGGTCGCCCGTGCCAACACGGTCGAAAGCGGATCAGCATCCGCGCGGGTGATCCAGAGATCGCCGCGCGGGCACACATACACCGGCTCATGGAGAACCACATGCGCCGCTTCCGCGAGATCCACATTCGTCGCCCACGGCTGTGTCTGCGGATAATTCGGCAAATCCGCATGCAGAACCTGCCCGTAGGTGCGCATCACCGTCGGCTCTGTTGCAGGCGCGGTCGTAACCGATGCGAGGGTTTGGGGAAGCGTTGCCGGTTGGGAGGTGGCAATCGGCGTCTCGCCTTTGCCCAGCATCAAAACCATTGCAGCCGCCACTGCTGCCGCGCCAATCAGCGCAGCTCCCCAAATCAGTGGACGCGAAAATCGGGCCATCGCGGCAATCCTCTCAGGTCAGACTTTCAGGGTCGAATCCGGTTGAAAAGAACCTCACCAAAACGCTGCGGCAGCCCCAAAAGTGCGGATATCCCAACCAACACACCGGTTCGCGCCAAGCGGCTCGCCGGGTATCATCTGGCCATGCCATCATATTCTAACCATGAAGTAATTGTATTCTGCATCGCCGCGGCAGTGATTCTGTTTGTCGGCTACCGCATTGGACGAGCAATCGGAGTTTTTGTTGCTTCAAAGCAATTGACGACGAAGGATGAAGAACATTTCATCGCCCAACGCGGATTTAAACAGCTCTATGAGCAGGAAGTCGCCCAGCTCAAGGACCAGAACCAGGGTTTGCGCAGCCAGTTGGAAGCCATGACAGCCAAGGTCGAAGACTATCGCAAAAAGGCAGCCGGCCTCGGTGGGCTCTTCAGCTCCGGCGGCAAGCGCGCCGATGCCATGTACGCGCTGCTCCTGGAAAATGAGGCCTTGGAAGAAGCGCTCTATTCCCAAAACGAAAAGCTGAAACAGGAGCGCACCGATTCACTCAAGGAGCAGATGCGCAGCACCGGTTATCGGCGCGTATTAATGAGCCAGTTGCTCAACGATGAGCGCATCAAGGGCTACGTGGCTGAGGTGATGGCCGATGACAGACGCCTGCCCGCGCCCGCTGCCGCCGAAACACCGGCACAGGGAGAAGTTCAGTGACGCAAACCCAGGCCCCGGCAGCTACTCCCAAGCTTCAATATCGCTCGACACCCAACGACGATGGCCTTGCCGTCAATTTGCAGAATGTGACCAAGATTTACGGCAGGCGACTGCACGCCCTGGCTGGCATTGCCATGGACGTGCGCCGCGGTGAGATCTTCGGCCTGCTCGGCCCCAACGGCGCCGGCAAAAGCACGCTGGTCAAGATCATGCTGACGGTCGTGCGGCCCACCCGCGCCGACGGCACCATTCTTGGCATGCCGGTCGGGCACAAGCCGACACTTTCGCGCGTGGGCTATCTGCCGGAAAACCATCGCTATCCACGCTATCTCACCGGCAGGCAGGTCGTGGAATTCTTTGCCGCGCTCAGCAATGTCGATCGGCCAACCCGCCAGCGCCGCGCATCGGAGCTTCTTGAAACCGTCGGCATGAGCACCTGGGCCGACACCCGCATCAACCAATATTCCAAGGGCATGATGCAGCGGGTTGGTCTTGCCACCGCCATGGGAGCCGACCCTGACCTGATCGTACTGGATGAACCCACGGATGGCGTCGATCCCGCCGGCCGGCGCGATATTCGCGATGTGCTCATCCGCCTGCGCGACGAAGGCAAAACCGTCTTCGTCAACAGCCATCTCCTCAGCGAGCTGGAAACGGTTTGCGATCGCGTCGCGATTTTGGTGAAAGGCCGCGTCGCCAGCCAGGGAACACTGGATGAGCTGACCGTCGGCAAGCAGTTTTATCTGTTCGAAGTCTCCAGCAACAACGGCGCGTGGAACGACATTGCCTCTGCTTTTCCCGGCGCGTTCGATCCCGCGGCGCTCGCCGCAAAGGCAGCGGGTCAGCCGGGCAAAGCCCTGCGCGGCATGCTGCCCGACCAAACCTGGTGCGAGTTTGACGGCACAACCCTTCATGTGGGAAAGACCGATGCCGGCGTGGTTCAGGATGTGATTGATGCCTTGCGAAGGCAGGCCATGGTTATCCGGCGCGTTCAGCTTCTTCGCCCCACACTGGAAGATTTGTTCCTGGAAGCAGTGGGCGCGAACAACAGCGCGGTGCCGGGAGCGGAGAGCCGACCATGAGACAAACCTGGGCACTCGTCCTCGACGCCTATCGCGACCTGAACGCCAGGAAGATCTTCTGGATCGTGCTGATTCTCTCGACCCTGATGGCAACCTCCTCCGCCGCGGTTGGCCTAACGCCCAATGGCTTCACGATATTCTGGAAAGAATTTTTTTCCCGCCTGAACAGCCGCAACGTCGCGCCGGCGCTGTTTTACAAATTCGTATTTCTTTATCTTGGCCTCCAGTGGTGGCTCGGTTTTTTTGCCACGCTTCTGGCGCTGCTTTCCACCGCCAGCATCTTTCCCGACATTCTTTCCAGCGGCGCGATCGATCTTTATCTGTCCAAACCCATCAGCCGGCTAAGACTTTTCATCACCAAGTATTTGTGCGGCATGATCTTCGTCACGCTGCAAATTACGGTCTTCTGTCTGGCAAGCTTTTTCGTGATCGGAATTCGCGGCAAGGAATGGGAGCCTGGCGTCTTCATGGCCATTCCGCTGGTGGTGTTGTTTTACAGTTATCTCTATTCCGTCTGCACGCTGGTTGGTGTTGTGAGCCGCTCGACGATCACCGCATTGCTCGTGACCATTCTGTTCTGGGCAGCCGTCTTCGGCGTGCATTTCGCGGAGACCCAAACGCTGGCCGGCCATCTCGAAGAGCAGCAGGCTGGTATTTATCTGAATCAACAGATACTCACTGATGAAACCGCTTTAGAGCGAATGAAGGCCCCAACGACGCTTCCTTCCCTCGTTGCCGGGATTACGCCAACGACCGACCCAACCACGCAACCGAGTTTGAGTTCGTATCTTCCAGGATTCCTGCGCGGCTTTGCCCAAGACACAGCGCAAAGCAGGCTCGAAACGAAGATTGCTGGAGAGCGTATTCAGCAAGGGCGCATGAGGGACGATTACATTCTCCCGCATCGGATTTCATATGCTGTGATGACCTTTCTCCCCAAGACCGCTGAGACGATTGATCTATTGCAACGACAATTGGTCGTCCGCGCTCGACTGACGACCGCGGTGGAGTATCAAAATGGACCGCCGCCACCACGGCGCAACCGCCGCGACGCGGAACGGGCAGCTGAAGCTGCAATGCAGGTTGAGCTCAGCCATCGGACGGTCAGTTGGGTAGTGGGAACGTCCGTTGGATTTGAGTTGCTCACATTAACCTTGGCTGCTGTTATTTTTTGTCGACGCGATTACTAGCATTTGGACCCATTTTCGTCCTTTGCGGCGTCGGTACCTTCCCTGGTTAATAAAATCCATAAGGTTTGTAAGGGCAATTGTTTGCAATAGAAGTATTTTCTTGCTCCATCCTCTTTCAAAATCTATCCAGGTTAAAAAAAATGGATACACCTCGCAGAAAATTCCACGAGAGTTTTTTTGCAGCGGCGCTTGAAATAAAAAGGGGCACTGCATAATACTCTAGCGAAAACCCGATATGACTAATGGAATAATCGGGACAGGGGTTTGTTTTTAAGACGGAGCATACGGATGGTAACGCGATCGAGGTCCCTGGGGGAAACTATCTACCAATTGATCAAGGATTCTGACGCTGTTCAACGGACCGAATTTGCCTCCGGACAAGTCATCCACGAACCCAGCGACCCCGCGAATACATTCTGCGTGATCGAATCGGGTGAAATCCGGGTATTCGACGTCCTCAGCGACGGCACATCGCGCCTCCTGGAAATCCTCGGGCCTGGCGATTGGCTGGGAGCTGCCGCGCTGGGCCATTTGCCCGTTTGCACAAAACGCGCCGTGGCGGCGACGCCTACCGTAGCGCTCTCGATGCCGATTGAAGAACTTCGCAGTCACCTCCTGCAACACGGCGACATGGCCGTGGAAGTTCTTGAGGAAATGACGCGGCGGCTCTTCCAGGCATGGGCAGAGGGAAGCCAGCTTGTTTCCGAGGATTGCCGGCTTCGGCTCATCAAGACACTTTTGCGTTTCAGCACTTCCGCGGCGGCCGTTCGCGGGGCTGAGGGAGTTGTGCTGCACATCACCCATGCCCAGCTTGCCCAGGCCGTTGGCGCCGCGCGTGAAACGGTGAGCATTTGCCTTACCGAGCTGCGGGAAAAGCAAATGATTCAGACGGGGCGAAATCGGTTGAGCTTCGACCCTGAGAAATTGCGGCTTCTGGAAACGGCTTAATTGGGGTTCCCCGATTCGGTGGTTGTCGGCGCGTTCATCTTCAAGCCTGAGATCTTCATCGCATAGGCAAATTTGCCCGGTGCAGTGCCGGGCAGCTTGATATGCAAACCCGCATCATCCTGTTGAAACGCAAGATTGCCCGCCGCTCCTAGCATTGTTACCGACGAAACTTCGCCTTCCGGCGCCTTGCCCTTTGCCAGCGACGCGATCACCACTTCATTGCCGGGCCACTGGCCGACGATGATGGCATACAGATCGTCGCCTTTAACAGTGAATCGGATGTTCGAGCCGCGCGACCTTCGGTCGGCGGGGGTGTCGCTGTCGGAAAACCTGATCCAACTGTGGGTGTCATAGATCGCCTCTCCATTCGCTTCCAGCCATTGCCCGATTCCCAGCAGCGTTTTCTGCTGTTCCGGCGAAATTGTTCCGTCGGGCTGGGGCGAGATATTCAGCAGCAGGTTGCCATTTTTGCTGACGGTGTCGATAAGTCGGCCAACGATGCTATCGGGGCTGCTGATCTTCATGCCGGTGGTGTAACCCCAGGTTGTTCCGATGGGATCATCGACTTGCCATTCACCGGTGCGGATGCCCGATGGAGAACGCGCGCCGATTTTTTCGAAGTCGATGATCGAGCCGATGGTTTGCGTATTGATTCCGCTTGGGGCGTAGGCGGCTTTTTTGGTGCTAATGGAAACTTCCTTGCCCCATGTGCTGGCGCGGTTGTAGTAGTAGGCGGCGACCCATAGCTTCAGCGGGTCGAGATAGCGCACATCCACGCCGTTATCAAACCAAAGCATGTCAGGCTGATATTTGTCGATCAACTCTTCATTGCGCTGAACCCAATTGACCAGAAACCTGGCGCAAGCCGCATCACTGCGATCGGCAACATTATAAAAATCAGCCCATTTCGGATCGTAAAGATCGACCTGATTGGCTTTCATTTCCGCGGCCATGGCGGGCGGGGGGTTGATGAACTGAAAGTTTTCGATGCCGTGATTGGAGACACCGAATTTCAGGCCCTGAGCCCGAACGGCTTTGGAAAGATCGCCCATGAGATCGCGCTTGGGCCCCATTTTTACAGCGTTGAATGGGGTTACCTGGCTGTCCCAGTTGGCGAAATTTTCATGATGCTCGGCGGTGGGAACGACGTACTTCGCGCCGGATTTCTTAAAGAGCAGGGCCCAGGCATCGGGATCCCATTTGGCGGCGGTGAACATGGGAATGAAATCTTTGTAGCCAAACTGGGCTTGCGGGCCGAAGTGCTGCGCATGCCAGGCACCGTCGGCGCCGTCGGTGTACATGTGTTTTTCGTACCATTCATTGTGATGGGCGGGCACGGTGTAAAGGCCCCAGTGCATGAAGATGCCGAACTTAGCGCCGGCGAACCAGGAGGGGACTTTGTAGTTGGCCTTGATGGAATCCCAATCGGGCTTAAACGGCCCAGTGGGGATTTTGTCGGGCAGGGCGGCAAGGGCGTCTTTCACCACAGCGGCGTTGGTTTCGGGGGCCATGTCGTAGCCGCGAGTTTCATTCCCGCCGGCGGCAATGGTATTGGACTGGGGGGCGGCCTGGGCGAAAGTGAGTTTGGGCGCTTCCATCGCCGCGGATAAAGCGAGGGCGGCCAGCAGAATGTTGCGGGCGGTGGTTGGTTTCACGCGAGAGGCTCCTTGTTGATGGCAGAGAATATCCGCCATGAGGCTAAGCTGAACAATACCTGTACCCGTTGGTGAAGCGATTTGTTGACTGGCGGTCATGCTTTTGCGAAGGATAGAATCATATGAATCGTTTCCACCGGAATATAGGGTTAATTTTATACCTGAAATCCGCATATCGTACCTAGCAATACACTAACTATTGTGTGCGGCAGTCAAGAGGAAAATCTGGAAATCTTGTACGGAGGTTTTAGAAGCGGATTATGGCGGGTGGGGAGTGACTTGGGTTTGCTGTGGGTGACGGGAAAATAGGACGGGCGTTGGCCTTGGCTAAACTGTTTCTCTTCCGGAGAAATCAGCTCTGGAACTGAATTTAGCTAAACGAATCCAGGGTGAGTGGATGTGCAAACCAAAGGGGGCGAATGTTGAATAGCCCTGCAAAAAATGTCCCCGTCCCCTTTGATTTTCTCCGTCCCCTTTGATTTTCTCGGCAGCGGCCTGGGCATCTTCCGCTATGGCGAGAGGGTCTGTTCGACCACATAACGAAACACGCTGCCGTGCTCGGTGTTACGTCGAGCACGGCAGCGTGGCAATTTCACGGGGGGACCTGTCAACAAAACTCCGAAAAACTGTTCGATATTCGTTTATCGCGCATTCTTGGCGAATTTGGCATAATTGAGCCAAACCGGCTCTGTAGAAAACCGCGTCTTTCAGGCCTGATCTGGACGAACCCGCTTTCGTATTACTTATAAGATGATCACCAGCAAGTCGCCAAGGACGGTGGCGATGGTCGCGCTGGCCGCCGGCAGGGA
>JALYJB010000045.1 GCA_030775485.1 Planctomycetota bacterium
AGAACGCCCGGTAAGTGAGTCTGAGTCTACCGATTTTGCGGACGAATTGTCAAAGAATAAATATCAGGAATATTGAGGCGTGGCCGATATGTTGCCGCCTGGTCTTGCTCACCTCGCTTGGATGTTTAAGGCGGTCGCGATCCCTCGAAGCAGCGAGCAAATTACTGCAAGCGCGGAAACCCGGATGCGATGGCACGGAATGCCATGGAACATCAAAAAGTAGTGGCATCGCAGAGTATCGATAGGGGTGGCTCCCAATATCCGATATCAACGCGCGTTAATAGTCCGAAAATGACGATACGAAGTGCATTGAGCGCGTTGGATGATACGCCAGAGTGGGTTGACCCGAAAATACTTCCATAGCGCCCTCAGAATTCGATTTTGGACCATGTCGGTGCCAAGGGTGAGTCCTTACTTTGCCAAGCCGCATTCCCTCGACACGGTAAAGCATTGCCGATTGGCCTGAAATCCCTTCCCTTCCGATGAGTTATCCACAGATCGCCGGATTCTTTTGAGCATGGTGCAGTCCAGTAATCCAGTCCCGCCGCCTACGGCGCTCAATTGCATTGCGCGGCGGCGGTGAATCAGAAGGAGCTTTTAGTATAAGAAAAGGGAACCCTGTAACTCGCTGATTTCGCTCGATCCAAAACGTCAACTCTTCCGCCGTTGACGATGACGACCGGAAGTTTGTCATCGGCCTCCGCTGGAACACAGTCATCGATGATCGTCAAGTGAGTTGTTTCGTTCACGCGCTTTCTTTCCGTGATTGTTGCACGAATGACACTTGGCATGTCTGAAACGGCGCGTCAAGAAATAACGCTAAACAAAGGATGTTATTTATCACTAAACACGGCTTGCGCTCGGACGCAATCCAGCGTAGTCTGTTCGCTCACATTGCAAGTGGAGGGCTCATGACAAAAGTCAACGTAACCTGCCGGCTGGAGAGTGAAGCGGTCAGCTTCCTCGATACGCTGGGAAACAATATCGACCGTGATCGCAGTTACCTGATCAAGGATGCCGTCAATCACTACATCAAAATGCACCGGTGGCAAATCGAGGAGATCGAGAAAGCGATCGCCGAGGCGGACGCGGGCGAGTTCGCATTGGAGCAAGATGTTGAAGCCGTCTTCGATAAGCTGACCCGGTGAGGCTGCGCTGGCTCAAACGCGGCCTTCAATCCTTGGGCATCGTTCATGCGCACATCGCCTCTGACAATCCCGTAGCGGCCAAACATGTCGTGCGGGGAATTCGCGATGCGACCCGTCGGTTGTCACAGTTTCCTAGTTCCGGTAGGCCGGGGAAGGTCCCTGGCACGCGGGAACTGGTCCTGCCGCAATGGCCCTATATTGTGGTCTACCGCGTCATGGCCGATGAAGTGCAGATTCTTCGCGCGTTCCACGCCGCGACGGATTGGTGCAATACGCAAACGGAAATTAACCACGATCCGGATGAGTCAGGAGAAAGCTAAGAATAAATTGAGCGGCAGGACCGGTTGTCCCCGCTCGGTGCGGGCGAAATTTGTTACGACGGCGCTGGAAAAAGGCGCGACTCTTGAAGATGTTCAGCGCAACGAGGGGCGCCCTGATCCGAACACCACAATGCTCTATGATCGCCGCGGCTATAATCCGGAAAAGTTGGCGGCGTTTTCGCAACGTCTGGAACGTACTGATTGCGGCAATTAGTTTGTGGCACATCAAAGAACGCTTGAGTGACGGACGATCGATTATGACTTTCTCGCGGCTAGACTTGTTGCCTACCGGTCTGATTTCAACAATCGGGCCTGGCCTTCAATGCCCTAGCGGCGGATCGGAGATTGCGGGACGGCGTGGCGGACTTCCTGTAATATGGGATCGGCGCCCGCCCGCTGGATCGCCTGCTGAATTTCCATCAGGACGGAAGGGAGGTTGTCTTGCGGTCCTGTGCGCACAAAAATGCAGCGATAGCTTCTTTGGCCCGCTACGCCCAATTCAGCCACCTGATCTTGTAGAAGATACTTGACTTCCGGCAATTGATCGGCTGTTGCCGCCGGCGTCGGGGCCAGTGTCACTTCAACCGATCGAGCGGCCCAATCAGCGGCGGAAGCCGGAAACGGATGCGACGGGTTTGATTTTACATCCAAAATTTCGCTGCCGAAAACAAGCGGCGGCCGATCGCCGTTTCCCTCGCGAGCCACGGCCCGGGCCAGCAGTGATGCCAACATCGCGTTGGGCGTATAACACCGACCGAAGGATTGCTGGCGAACGATCAATTGCACGCTAGGACGGTTAACCAGCAGCAGTCTTGACAGCGCATCCTTCATCGCATTCGTATGGTAAAGCCGCCGTGCCAAGCGCTGATGCGCGTCAAAAGCGTAGACGTTAATCCTTCGATCGATTTCCGGATTCAAACTAAGCAGAAAGTGCCGATGGGCCAGCGCTTGGATGGCTTGGTAGCGGGCCTTGAATTTTGCGCCGATCAATGCCTCCAGCGACGGAAGGAGATTTTCCGGGGTTGATTCACCGGTCAGCAGTCGAACAAAATCGTTTAGGCCGCCGTCGCCTCCCCCGCTGATGAGCACATGGTCATTGCTGTCCAGCGCCATTGCCCCCGTGGAAAGAAATGGATCCTCAAAGTCCCAGAAGCGATATCCCTGATAACCGCCGAGCGTGTCGTTTTCAGCGCCGATTCCGCAGCATAAAACCAAGTGCGTGAACTGCTGGCGGATTGGCGCTCCCGATTCAGGGAGGGACTGGAATCGGACATCCCATCCCTGCCGCGGATCATAGGTCCAATGTACGATCGGATTGGCCATGACACTATGGAACCGGCCGCGCGGCTGCTGGCCGACGAGTAAACCAAAGCGCGCGTTAAACTGCTTGGCGACATCATCGGCGGCGCCACCATTCCAGGGCATCGCGCTGGAGCCAAGCAGGGGATAGCGATTTCGGCGGTAAAAATAGTAAGGCCAGTCAAATCCGTGAGGCGTCACATGCCTGTGACGGACGGCGGTCTGCAGGGACAAAGGTGATTTGATTTTGTCGTTGAGGGTGACTCTGCATTGACTCAATGTCAGCAAAGCTGCGGCGCAGGATACGCCCGCCACCCCGGCCCCGACGATCAGTACGTTGGAATCATTTTTTATTTTGTCATACGCCAAAAGTCGCGCCACCAGTTCCCCAGCTCGAACAGACATGTCGCGGATTGAAGCCGGCGTCAGCGGCCCGCAGAGCCGATACGTGCGCTCTGCCAGGCGATGGTCCTCCAGAAACTTGTCGCTCATCCGTCAGCCCGCCCTTGCCAAGACTTGCCTCGCACAAGACATTTCGCGGAGGTTAGCGGAGACAGGCTGGCTCGTCTAGCTGCCGACGGCAAAATCACCGGAGGCAAAGATATGCGATGGGAGGAATTGAAGGGGTGACATCATCGGACGGTAGGGAGAGTCTACCGGCGTGGATTTCTGGAACTTCGACCGGAAGAGCGTGACGAATGGGCAGACCCAGAGGCCCCGTCAACGAGTTGTGCGTCGTAATCCTTGGCAAACTGCAGGGCCGGCTCTCGGCAAAATCCGCCAACGCCGTCCATTACCATGCCGCGTTGAAAATCATCGCGCCAGTTTGCTTCTACATCGGCGAGTCCGACGAAGAGCGGATTGGGAACTTGGGAGCGGGACGTGCGTAAAATTTGCAGCGCATCTTGGAGCAAACGGCGTGAAGCCTCTAGAGGAGGATGGCCGCTAAAGGCAATGTATATCAGAGACGGCCCGTGTTGCTCGACCAGCTTCGTCAGCCGATTGATGCACGTGGCGGTTGCCTGAATGCTCAGTACGCGTCGGGAGTTTGGAGCGTCCACCATCCTCATTCCGCTCTGTGATTCGGCAAGAACAGGGGCGGAAATGAAAGAATCCTCGAACAAACATGGATTGGCAGCGAGCGATGGGGGCCCAAGTCTGATAAAGTCGCTAGTTGATGAGTGGTGCTCGTCGGACGCTGAGAATTCCATCTAAATGGTCCCTTCGGGGCGTTTGATTGGGCATAGCTTATAGAACGCCGGGTCGGAGTCAAATTCACGGCCCCGCGAATCACCCGTATCCAGACGACGTTCCGCAGCGCGGCTAACGGCCGTTTTTTATACATCATTCCTGCCGCACCACAAAACTTCATCGCCAACCATAACATCAATCTACATCGTTTCTCGTGATCGCGCAACGTGAATTTTCGCCGAATGCAGCAAGCTGGACCATCATCGACAGGTGAAAACCTCCAGCCCAGCATGGGCGTCAAGCCGACACAACAATAGAACGATCGCGGACGGATATTCACGACACGTAATGTGCCTTGTCAGCATCACCTTGGACCCTGCCGCGAAGCAAGCGCGCTGGCTGTTGCGATCTATCGGCGTGCTATCGCTTTGACGATCCCGACAAGGCCGCTGGGAATCGCAAAAAGCGGCGACAGGGGTGCGGGAATGGCGGTCAGCAGACCCACGATTAGCGCCTTGGTGAGCGCGGTATCATGGTCATCGCCATACGACTTGCGCTGGATGCGGTAGACGATAATTCCGAGAACACCCGCGATGGCGACGCCCAGAGGCAGAAACATCTCAAGGGTCGCGGTATTAGCTGAGAAAACCATCAGGTCCACGATCACGGTCAAGATCGCCGCTTGAGGATGAATTCCAAACATTTGCGTGAGTCCACTGGAAGCTGCCCTCTGCGGAGCCATGGACTCTGCCTGCGTTTTCTGAATCGAATTCCTAAACATGATGATCTCCCGTTGGTGAATCGCCGCCGGCCAGGTGACACCAAGAGCAGCTCGGTGGCCGACTTCCAAAGAGATATTGCCCGTAGACATCAAACCCTTTCAGCAAAGTCCAGAAGACGTAAGCGATTTCCTTTGTTGATGGAAAACAGATCAGTATTGTCCGTACAGCCCACACGGCGATTTCACGCCGAACGCCAATTGACGTTCTATACAGACAATAATTTCCGGGTGGCAATGAAAGTTTTCACCGCTTGCCTGCAATATGAAGATGAAGCGTGTCGCCGATGCGCGAGTGTTCTGCGCTTGCGAGGCAAGAGGTGCAACATGTCGGATTATCAGGTTGAGCAAATCCCCATCAAGAAAATCACCTGGCCCGCCCAAGAGCGAAAATATTTCGGACCCGAAGAGCTTGCGGAACTGGCGGCGACCATTCGCACCCACGGGATTCTGGAGGCGATCGGAGTCATTCGCGATAAAGACGCCTACCTTGGCCTGTGGGGCCAGCGTCGCTGGATGGCGGCGGAACTGGCCGGCTTGGATTCGATCCCCGCGGTCGTTCGCGAGAAACCGCGCACCGACACCGAAGCGATGGAGATCCGGCTGATTGAAAATATCTCAAGGGAATCGCTACGCCCACTGGAACAGGCTGTCGGCCTGGATCAACTCATGAAAGCGGGCGGCCTGACGGCATCTGAGGTCGCCAAGCGCGTGGGCATGAAGCCCGCGGCGGTCACCAAATCGCTGGCGCTTCTGAATCTCCCGTCGCTAATCCGCGAAAAAATTGACGCCGGGTTGATCAACGCGGCGGCTGGATATCACCTGGCACGGGTGGAGGATAAACAAATTCAAGCCGAACTGGCGGGACAAGTGGAAAGCGGCGTCCTCTCCCGCGATGGATTGATTGCAAGAGTGAAAGCGATCAAGCGGGGCAAATGCGACGCCGCTCCATCGAAGTCGCGCGTGACGGCGATGCTGGATCAGCGGCGGAGCGTTACCCTCAGCGGCGAGGGGCTGGCGTCGGTGGAAGTGTTGATCGACTGGCTGGAAGAACTGCTGGCCAAGGCCCGCAAAGTGCGGCCACAGAATTTAGCGCTGGCGACTTTCATCCACATGCTCCGGGATCAATCCAAGGCGTAAATCCAAAGCGGCGATACTCGTTTCTGAGATGGAACTGCGATGTGGAGCTTTCTGACACCATGGAGAAAGCGCCGGCGATCACTTGAGCGGTGGCCGCTGGACCAGCGGCTCTGGAGCTGGTCGCGGCGGGACCATCATTGCATCGGCGATTCGTTCTCGCACATCTGCTGCCTGGGCGCCACCGGCAGCGGAAAATCAA
>JALYJB010000046.1 GCA_030775485.1 Planctomycetota bacterium
CTTCCTTCATCAGCGTCAGATACGGTGCCACAAACGCCCACTCTTCATCCATCACGTCAGTTGGGTAAGGCTTCCTTGCCATCCACCCAATATCGCAGATGATGGGCAAAGTTCACAACACGCTCTAACAGGCTTCCGAAACGGTCGCGGTAGGTGGCGCTGGATGGCATACCGTCGGCCTCGTCAATGAGGCTTGCCGTGAGCGTCGCATTCCGACCAAGGAGCTCCTTTAGATGCCGAATCATCTCCTCGTTGGAGAAGCGGCGATTACGTTCCCGAACGATGCCACGGGCAATGAAGAATGATTCGGGGTCCACAACCGCATCGAATGCGCTCTCCGCCCGCACCCACATTTCCGGTGGATTCACAACACGCTTCTTTTTGAGCTTAAAGCTCACGTGATTAAAGACATTGTTCCCGATGTACTTTTCGTTTGTGAGAATTCCGTGTATGACGGCGCGCGTCCACACACGGCCGGTTTCACTTTCAATGCCCCGCGCGTTCAATGTCGCCGCGATCTGCTGCTCCGACTGACTCTCATGTGTAAACATCTGGTAAATCGAGCGCACGACCGCGACCTCATGCTCCGGTCCGGGAATCAAGATCACCCGGTCGGTCTGAAGGCTCTTGTGTTCGCCACGTTTAAGCGATTGCTTGGGTTGACCGCTTTGGTCCATGAGCATGCGCCGAAGACCGTAACCTGCCATGCCGCCCTGACGGTATCCAAGCTCGATCAACTTGCACTGGCCCTTGAACACCTTCGCGGACAAATCCCGGCTGTATTCGCCGGCCATGGCGCGCTTCACGCTCTTGATAATCGTTGAGACAGGGCTGCCGTCGTTCTCAAACTGCTCGGCGCAATAGATAACCTTGATACCCGCGCGCTTGCAGACATATTCGTAATAGGCACTTTCGTCGCTGTCCTGAAATCTTCCCCAACGGCTGATGTCGTAAACCAGAATCGCTTGGAATTCCGTCTGGCCATTCTGAACATCCGCTATCAATTGCTTGAGCGCGTTGCGGCCTTCAATCCGCAAGCCGCTCTTGCCATCATCGGCGTAGGTGCGGACGACTTCGTATCCGCGCTTGGCTGCATATTCGCGGATCATGTCTGCCTAGTTTTCAGTCGAATATTGCTGGTGCTCCGTTGACATGCGCACGTATTGGGCCGCTCGCATGCGAAGGGAAGCCTCGACGCCCAGGTTATGTTGATGCTCGGTTGGCATATGACTCCAATGGACTGCGAAGATTGATCCGGTAAAATGACTGCGGAAGATGATGGCCGTAGTATCAGGCGGTTCCGTGCGGATTTAGGGGTAGGTTTCGTGCGATTCGCGTGGGATTTGAAAAGCTATCCACGTGTGCAGAGCATCAGCGCATAGCACTTACCGTGACCGTGGATCGCGTTCGCAAGTTCGCCCATATCCGCCGCGCGGAGCCTCTGGCGCAGGTCACGGATCGCACTTCGGATTGTCTCTGGTGATCGACGGGCTTCCCATACCTCGTGTAGGAATTCTTCGTGTGGAATGTACTGGCCGGGTCGCCGGCATAGACGATCCAATAGCTTCAGCGAAAGGCGATTGCCGAGGCGGCACGTCCGGCCTTCCCATTCAACGCAAAAGGTGGAGTGGTCGATCATTGGCCTTAGATGTTGATATGTGCGGCCGGTTGATTTTTCCCGATATGATCTCGATGAGGATTGACCATAGGCGGCCACCGATTCTTTCGTCAGCATCACACGCAGCTCTGCCACGGCAATAGCCGCCGTTGTGTGAGCCTCGGCTATTCGACTCAATAACAGTATTGCCCGTTCCAGATTGTTTGTGGATTTCATGCCAGCACATCGGCAGGTGATGAACCGGGTACAATGCTGGTTTCAGAAACGCAGGCGAGGGCGCCTGACTAATCGAGATCATTCGGCGTCGATACGCAGCGGCGGCACCTCCTCGACGAGCACATAGCTTTCTACGCCGTTATTTTCGGGCCGACAGCGGTAGATGCGGTCGGCATATTTCTCAAACATGGCGGGATCGTGGTGACTGATCATCAAGACCTGAAACCCCATCTTTCTACCGGCCTCACTGATGATCCCTACCAGCTTGGGAACTAAATCGGGCCGCAGCCAACAATCCTGTTCGTCGAGAACGAGAAAACGGCGGTGTCGTTTTTCGTCCTCTCCATGAAGAGCCAGTAAACGCAGCCCCACGGAAAGAATGTTCACTACCGATCCACCCTGGCCCTTCATGATATCCTCGCGCTGGCCAGCACGCTCGATGTAGAATCCGAGAGTCACGGTTCCCTGGCGATTTCCCCGCTCAACTTTCAGTTCAATTGGCTGGTCTAAAACGTCCTGTAACGCCTTTGTGAGTTGCGATTGAAGCGCTTCCACCAATTCGCAGAATAACTGGTCACTGAACGTCTCCAACGCCGTTTTGATATCGTCGGACACCGTCAGATATTCAGCATTATCGCGTAGTTGTCTGTCACGATCATCGCGCGCGCTCTGGATCGCTTCGCGCCGCCCTTCCAAACGATCGAAGATGCGGCGCGCATTTGAAGGCGAGCGCGCTTCGGCAGACGACGATGTATTCATCTGCGTCATTTCTTTTCCTGCGCGAGGACGAATTTCTGATCGACATCCTTTAAGTCGGCTTCGATTTTGTCGAGTTGAACTTGATACTCGCTCCGCTTGCGCTCGTTCTCGGCCTCCATTTCCTTGAGCTTGGTGCGCAGTTCATCCAGATTGTCGGTGTCCCACTGAGTTTTCGCGGCAGCTTTAAGATCATCCACTTGTTTCTGGGCATTCTTGTGGTTTGCCTCAGCGGTAATCTTCTTCGTGTTCAACTCCTCGTAACGCTTGCGAAGCTCCTCAATCGTCTGTGATTTGGTTGCTTGTACTGGCATTGGGTAAAACCTCCTTCATTAAAATCAGGATTTCCGACTTAACGCGCTCGTTCGTAAACTTTGGCAGATTGTCTTCAATCAATCGCCGCAAACCCTCGCCATCAGCGGTTTTGAACTTCTGCATCGACTGCAAACCAGCAATAAAATTGGACGCACCCGGCTTCTCTGTTTCAATTTGCTCTACCGGATAAAATACCAGTTCAAACGGCTGATGCGGTGCTACGATCCGAGTCTTTGTCCAACAGTCGTTGTCGATCTCAATTCGCAAGACGCCGGGAATGTGCTGGCGACTCGCATCCGATCGGCTGACGCGCGCGATATTGCCCGGATTGCACCATGTTGTGCAGCCACGAACCACGTCCGGTAAACAGCGATGAATGTGGCCATTGATTACCATGTCCACGCCAGGGATTTCCTCGCAGCCTATATGGCCCGCTTCTTCGTAGCCCGGAAACAGGATGTCATGATGGGCGACCCAAAACAGCCAACGGGGATCGCCAAGAGCGGCGCGATCCACGGCAATTGGCAGTCTTTGCCCATTATTGGTGCCGCCGATGGCGATAGGAACGCCGTTAATTTCGCCAATCCATGGCGCCTGGTCCAGCCGAAAAAGCCGGTTGGCGGCGAAAAGCACTCTTAGCGAGTCATGGTCGCAGAGCTGATCTTCGCTCAAATCGTGATTGCCAATGACCGTTAGAATCTGTCCATCGAGCAACCCCATGAGGTGCGCGATCAACCAATTGGCGTTGTCGCGCGGCACATGAAATAAATCGCCGAGCAACACCGGCAGTAGCGCATTTTGCCGCGCATATTCCAAAGCCCACCGCAGCTTATCCAGCACCGTTTGCGGATAATTGTCCTTGCGATAGCCGGGTGCCCATGTGCATAAATGCGGATCGCCGATGCACAAGATGCCACGTAGCGCCGTCTCATTCATGGGCGTGGCCTCCGCTGGTGATTAGTTCGGCTGTTATGGCTTGGCCGCAAGCATTGCATCGCGGATAATTTTTTACCCACTCTTCGATTTCGCGTCGAAATTGCTCAAATTGGCCGTTAATTTTCTCCAGGTCATTGAGACACTTGGATTCAGCATGAGCGCCGGTGTCAATCAGATTGATCAAATCTCTCAATGGACCGACATTTGCCGGCTCTAGAGCGTGTTGTGAACTTTGCCCATCATCTGCGATATTGGGTGGATGGCAAGGAAGCCTTACCCAACTGACGTGATGGATGAAGAGTGGGCGTTTGTGGCACCGTATCTGACGCTGATGAAGGAA
>JALYJB010000047.1 GCA_030775485.1 Planctomycetota bacterium
AGAGGTTCTACGATTCCGCCAGCGCCTTCAATGCTGGGACGCAAAGTTCGAGGAACGTGCCGGTGCATTACACCTATGATGCGATGGGCCGCATGCACACCGTGACCGATGATTCGGGGACGACGACGAATAGCTACGATGTCGAAGGTAATCTCACCGCGGTTAACTCCCCCGAAGGGACAATCAGTTATGCAATATGTCTATGAGCACGTCGCGACAGATGTTCACTCAAATCAAACACCCCATTTCGGATTCTTAGAGGGCGACGGAGATTTTATTTTTTCTGCTCCGCAACTTCCGTCCCTCATCGCCAATGAAAGGATCGATACCGACGTTTTAATCGAACTGCCTGAGAGCGCCATTCCGATAAGTCCGGCTCCCCTGGAACAATCGCTTCCTGATCTTCTCAAAGAGTATTTGTCCGACCCCCGCTATCGAATCAAGCTTGACGACAAGGCCACGGCTGAAATTCGTGGAGCACTACATGCGTTGCGTGACGAGGCGTTCCCGCTATCGCTCCAACCTATTACCCCCGAAAAACTGTCCGAAACGGTCCAGCTCTACGAGCAGGCGATTGAGCGGCTTGTTATTGTCACTGGATTGGTCGCGCGATGGGGTGAACCGCAACATCAATCAATCCTGCAAAACATCCTATCCCGTCTAGCAGAGAGAAAATAACAAGAGCGAAATGAGGGATCTCATTGGAACTCCGAAGGTAGCTGTTGGAACAAAGGAACTAACAGATCTAACGACTCTTATGGCGTCCTTATGCAATGAGATTCGTTCGCCGGTCACTACGAGGTCGTTTTGCGCTCGAGGATTACGGAAGTCGTGCGACAAATCACTTACTCGCCCGTGCATGAGGCGCTCAAGGCGCTCGTCGATGGTGGTGATCTCGTCTTTAACCGCCTTCGTGGCAACTTGACCGGCAGTCGTGTCCGATGCTCGCTCTCGTTCAAGGGCCCGGCCAGCAACCGGTCCTTGGAACGAACATACATTCGCAATTTGCGTCCCTGATCGCACAAGAGGGAGTGCCGGGAATTAGTACCGAGGTGTCCTACCTGAATGGTCAGGTCGTTGAATATGGCACATCCGGTTCCGTTAGAGCGGACGCTGTGTAATCAGAACGCGCCGACAGCAATTTACGATTTAAAAACAGGCGATCAGGGTCTAACTGCAAGCGAGGTTGCAGCCTATCGCGCCAATCTACCGAAGGGGTATCAAAATATTCCCATTGTGGAAATCCGAAAACCATGAGCGGGCGACAAATGATGAAAATACGGGAAATCCAGAAAATCCTACGCGGGGAGATTCTTCCGCACTTGAACGGGTGGCAGATTTGTGATCGCTTCGCATATTTGCCTGAGCCCGGGGATATTTTGCGCGGCGTCTATCTGGCCGGGTCCAGTTCACCAACAGTGGTCTATGTCGAGGCATTCGTGATGCCGCTTTATGTGCCAACCGATACGATTAATTTTAGCCTTTCAAAACGATTGAAGGAAAGTAACGGATGGGAGAGGTGGTCCGTGGATGCGGCAGAATCAAGGGCTTTCGCACGAGACTTGCTGGCTGCTATCGATCAAGACGGAATGGCCTGGCTAGCACGCTTCGCTAGCCCGAAGTTAGTAATAAAGCAACTGTCGGAAAGCGTCAACTTCCATGACAAGCAGGTCTTCGCTTATTCGTTGGCGTATATCGGCAACGCAGAGGCTGCAATAAAATGTCTGACAGAGGTGGCGGAGGAGGCCGAAGAAGATGTAAGCGTCTCTCCGTGGTTGAAACCAATTGGTGAGAGGGCGAAGCATCTCGTTGAACTCCTGCATGAAGGACCGGAAGTTGCTAAAGCTCAATTGTCGAAGTGGGTGGACGAGACTAGGAAGGTTCTAAACTTGCCCGTTCGACAAGTGAATCTGAATGGGCATTCTTCAACGTAACACGCAGCCTTCTTGGTTCGTCCCTGTAGCTCCATCGCGTCGGCGTCGGCCCTCACGAAAGAGCGCAGCGCTGGGGGCCGATGCCGGGGCGATGGAGTGGAAGGGACGATGAGCGAAGTACTCTCTTCGCTTCCCTTGTCAGCGGCGTGCGCGCCGGTCGTCATCAAGCAGCTTGCTGAGGCTGGTAATGAAGGACCAAAAGCTGGTTGTCGCGCAGTGCAAGTTGCGCGTAGGCGCGCCCCTGGTCATCGGAGAACTCAATTTCAAAGATGCCGGGAGCAAGGTTCTCAACGACGGTTCCGACCTGGCCACGGAGCAATCCCTTGTCGGGCAGATCGGCGGTAAGGGCGACGACATCGAGCAGTTGGATATTGGGCGTCATGGGCATCATCTCCTACAGCACGTAACAACTGATCAATCGTAGCACGTCCTGACCGGCCAAAACAATCCAGGCGGAGCGGACCATCGCGTTGCCGACGGCGGTGGTCAACTCAAAATCCAGCACATAACGCTGCCCAAACTCGTCGGCGTCGGTCGGCTGCAAGTCGTCCTGCCGGTCCCGCGCCGCATTGAGCAATGTTTGCCGGAGCAACTCGGCGTCATTGGCGGTCAATCCCAGCCGTGACCGGAAGATGCGGGCCTTGTGGCGTCCGCGTGGGTGGGTGTCGCTGAGGCAGTAGTCGCACAGCTTGGCGATCTCCACGACGATGTTGCCGAAGCGCTGGGCCAACCGCTCACCTTCCCTTTAGCTGCCGACGGTGCGCACGCCGGCGTGCGCGATCACGACGCCTTGGAAGCGTAACGATCCACGTATGCCTCGACGAGTTCGACAATCCTGTTCTGCTGGTTGCGTGGCAGCTTGTGCGCCCTGTCGAACGCCTGGCGAAGCTTGCCGGGTGGTCCCTTGGGGGCCGGTTGCTTGGTTGGACGGCCGAGCAGGGAATCGGCGGTGACGTTGAGGGCGTCGGCCAACGCGGCAAGCTGCTCGGCGCGCAATGCGACGGGCTTGCGTTCCCAATAGGCGACGACTTCCTGGGAAACCCCCAGCTTTTCGGCGAGTTGAAGCTGAGTCATCCCGGCAAGTTCGCGGGCCTGGGCGATGCGCTCGCCAAAGGGGGTGCGGGGACGTTGTGTGGGTCTTCCGGCCTTCATGCCGGCAACATAACCGTCGTTGGAAAATAACATGCAATGTCCTTGCTTGAATATGAGCAATGCTTATATTATCCGCGCAGTTACTTTTTTGGCAAAAATCGCTTGACAGGTTTTACGGCAGGAGGCGAAAACACATGATCCGCATCCCCCGCGAAGAAGTCGAGCTTGGCTGGGCGTTCACAGGCGGGTCGATAGGGTGTAGTTCATATTCCGGGTAAATCAGGCGGCGGGCAGCCAGAAGTTTGACCATTGAGCGCTGGCGTCCACGCACCGCAGCACCCCGATCCGTTCGGCGCGACGGATACGCCAGCGGGCGTTG
>JALYJB010000048.1 GCA_030775485.1 Planctomycetota bacterium
TCCGTTGGCGCGGTTGATAACGTGATATACCATTCCACCGGGAGCCGTGCGTGCAATGCGAGGCATGCATTACAGGATATCCAGCAGCGGATCGATGTAAAGGGTCGTGTCCCCTTTAGTTTCACCATCGGTATTTACTTTATCGGTTGACTTTCAATGAATTTACGCAACTTTGTCAAAACACCATTGTGGCTTATGCTTCAGGGTTTCGGCTTTGGGATTCTAATTACCGCGCGGGAAGGAGAGACCGCGCGTGATCGTCTATTATGCATGTCATTAGTGGTGATCGCTATCACGTTTCTCGTCCAAATTATCGATCGTTATTTGACATAAATGTCATCGTAGTGGCCGGAAGGTAAAAGACCTTCATGCAAAGCATCACGCCGCAATCCCGTAAGTTGAATAAACTCATCCGCGCATAATTATACGGTTCATGGTTTGCTCTCGCGCTCGATATAAGGGCAGGCGCATACGCTTCGAATCGCGTGAGGTAAAAATATTCATCCGCGCATAATTAGGCCGCCTTTCGATGATAAAACTTCAACAATCCTCCGAGACGTTGACGGCTGATGATCGGTCCGTCGCGCTCCCGAACAACCAAGTCTGAATCCAGTCCCGATTTACTTTGTCTTCGCCACCAGCTTTTTGCTGGCGACATCCACCTGATACAAATAAAAGGGGACAGGACCAGTGCGCGGTCATTTTCCGGTAATTATGAATGTCCCCTTTTCAATTTCCCAGAATTTATGCACCATTTGCTAAGCCGGGAGATTGCCCCAGCTATTGGGGATGTTTCCTTAGTACCGGCACTGAAGGTACCCGGTACTGGTGAGTGTGTTGAAGCGAGGTCGGAGGTTCTTACTTTCGATTCAAATCCTGCCGACCCGATTGACGGGGGGTTAGATCATCGGGCCTTGGCAATTCAGGCGTCGCCGATTTTGGGCATTCCTGCGCCCGTTCACCTCGGTGTAGGTGGTCGCGACGATAGATCGGCCAAGCGGTGCTCGACGCGAAGGACGTGCTCACGCGTGGTCCGTTCGGCAGTGATGACGCGATTCCAGAGGTTGATGAAGCTGGTAAAAAGAAACATTAACAGACCCAGAAGCGCCCACAGCACGTTGGCCAGCGAGGGACTTTGCAGACCATGAAAAATGACGTACCCGGCGAAAATCCCAGCGATGCCCGCCAGGGCCTTGCTCATGTCCTGCATCGCCCGAAGAGGCTCTGCCCCCCGGCGAAGGACGTGGATTGTCCAACCGGCGCAGGCAATTAAAACCAGCAGATTGAGACCCCAGATCCAGCGATGTGCGGAGTCGAACAGGAAGCCGCACGCCGCACCGGGAATTCCAATTGCCAGGCACACCAGCCCCGTTTGGTAGTACAGCCGGTGGCTGCGAGGCAGCCGGGGTTCTAGGATCTGTGCGAGTTCCTCTCGGAATCGCTGCTGGCGATCCGGACTGACCGGCTCGGCGCTGAAAAGGTTCTCTCGCAAATTCTTCTCATCCGACATGGCTATCTCCTTTGCTTAGGATTGTCCCGAGGGCCTTCTTCGCGTGGTAAAGTCGCGACTTGACGGTACCCGGTGGAATTGCCAGCACCGAGGCGATTTCCTCAATGCTCAGGTCTTGAAGAAAGAACAGGGTCAAGGCCTCGCGGTGGGGGAGTGAAAGTTTGTCGAGGCCGGCATGCACGACAGCCCCATCCTCCGCGGTAAAAGCGGGTTCGTCATCGATGTAGGCCGGGCTGCGCTCAACCGCCGCATACAATCGCAGGTCGGCGTCCAAGTGGCGCAGGTGCGCCAGGGCGTGGTTGCGAGCGGTGCGGTAGAGGAAGGATGGGAGGGTACGGGCATCGCGGAGTTTCGACAGAGAGCGGAAGACGGACACCCACGTTTCCTGAAACAGGTCCCAGGCGTCGGCCTCCGATCCAACCATACGACGCAGGTAGTACAGCAGGGGCTTTTCGAAAACAGTGACCAATTCGTCCGCCGCACGGCGGTCGCGCCGCTGACAGCGGAGCACAAGCAACTCGCAGAGGATCAGGTTCGCATCGGTCATCATAATGGCTCTTCGTTCACGCTTCGGACGCCCGGTAGGATGCGCGAGAGGCCCTGAAGGTTCAAAGGAGGGAGAGATTAGAGGCTTCGCCAAGTGTTAAGCGAAATCACCCTCGATTCTGCGCAGCGATCTGATAGGCGCGAAGGTTTTGGAGACGGGCACTAATGCCATTTAGTTAAGCCGTTTTGCCGCTGTTTTCAGGGCGTTTCGCATTTCCTGGCGCGGGCGGTTGAGTCGGTCGTATTCCTTGGGACGGCGTTTGACGGCCCGGGGTTCCAGTCGATTGCGGCGAATCGGGTTGACCAGCAACGCCACCAACGCTTGCCCGCATCGCGAGCAGCGAACCGCCGCCAGGGCGTCGGCGAAGCTGATTCGATCCGGCGGCACGCCCTGTTCCGCCGACGCATCGAGCATCACCGCCCGCACCAGATTGTACACCAGCAGGAAGATCGCCAGCTCCTTGAGCACGCCCGCCACCGTTTTGCATTTGAGAATCTCCAGACCCATCGTCGTTTTGAGATGCCGGATGTTCAGTTCCGCCGACCATCGCCCCCGGCCCAGTTCGATCAGTTCATCGGCCGGGTAGGCTTGCGGGTCCAGCAGCGTCGTCACCAGATTCACCTCCACCGGACGGAAGCCGCGACGGTGTGGGGTTCGCTGCGCTGTACAAATAAACGGGACAGGACCGGCACGACCCCTTTATTTACGGTTCGCTGCGTTTCTTCGGCTTTTGCCGCCAGCCTGGTTGTCTTCCGCGAGGGCGCAATGTGCTTAGCAGATCGTACCGCTTGGCTGTTGCCGTCACCCATGGTGCGTTGCCCA
>JALYJB010000049.1 GCA_030775485.1 Planctomycetota bacterium
GCGTCAGATACGGTGCCACAAACGCCCACTCTTCATCCATCACGTCAGTTGGGTAAGGCTTCCTTGCCATCCACCCAATATCGCAGATGATGGGCAAAGTTCACAACACGCTCTAGAGTTCGAGTAACCCCCAGGCCCCTTTTAGGGGCCTTCCTCATTCCACCGGTTCCACCGGTTCCACCGGTGGTGGCTGAATAAACGCGCGCCCTGCTGAGCCATGCTGTAAAAGTGGCGTTCCAATCCAGTTAGCGCTGGAGAAAGAAGGAACGCCACAATGAAAAGGACTTCGATTGTACTGTCTGTTTCGCAGCGGCATCGGTTGATCCGAGAAGCTGCAAGAACCAAAGACGCGGCGCTGCGAACGCGATACATGATCGTGCGGCACACGGCGGAGGGCAAGAGCCAGCGGGAAATCGCTCGAATGCTGGGATGCAGCGTATCGACGGTGAAACGAACGCGCACGCGCTGGCGTGAGTCCGGCGAGGCGGGTTTGATGGATCGGCGGGAGGACAATACGCCGGCCAAGGCGGATGAGTTGTACGCGGCGGACTGGCTTCCGCGCCGCTGCTCACCGCGGCTGATGGCCTTCGTCTTCTTCCCGCGGGGCGAAACACCGACCTCCCGTATTCCGGCATCTATCAATTTGAGATAAATCTGAATACCGCCGCCACTCTGACGGCAGGGGATGTCTCAATTATTAGTGCCGCTGGAATCAATTATGGCGCGATGACGGTGGTTGGCGCAGGAACACGCTACGTCATCACATTAGGAGCAGCCGTCAATTTCAGTGATCGCCTGACGCTGACCATCTCAAATCCAACTATTTCGACCTACACCCGGCGCATCGACATATTGCCAGGTGATGCCACCGATGACGGGATTGTGGATTTCGCGGATTTCGTGGTCCTGTCAAATCACTTCAGCGCCAACAGCGCTGTAAGTCCCTTTGCCGATTTTACGGGTGATGGCGTGATTGATTTTGCGGATTTCATTGTGCTTTCGAATCACTTTGGAGCTTCCTTGACGTCGTTGCTGGGATAGTCTCATCGTTGTAGAGTTATTGGGAGGCGCCATACGCGGGCGACATTGTCCAGCGTCCGCTGATATCCATTGACTGAGTAATAACCGCCGCATGCATCGATCATTGATTTTCCATCGGGTGAGAATTGGATGCAGTGGTCAACAAACAAATGGTTGCCGGGCTCCAAAAAGCGAAGAACCTTTTCGCATCGCGGCAAGCTATAAACCTGGATATCCGAGCACCCAAGATCAACAGCGACGAATTTCCCATTCGGCGAAACCCCAATGGTGTTGTAGCTTCCCTCGATTTTGCACGATGCGATCTGCTCACCAGTACCGGCATCCCATTCATAAAATTTCCTGGGCTTTTCATCACACGCCGCGTACACGCGCGATCCATCCTCGGAAATGATGACGCTTGAAATTGCGGCCGTGCAGTTGAATTGTCGCTCGATTCGTTGTTGTTTGACGTTCACAAGAAATATGGTTCCCTTGTGACCAGCCGCAACGACATAATTTCCGTCAGGGGTCAAACTGAGATGTTCCAGGTCTTGGTCCGCATCATTGCACAGAAGGGCGGTCTGACGTTCGCTTGGGATATCCCAAACGCGCATCGTGCCATCTTGCGAAATGGTAACCAGTGTGTTGTTGTTCCCCAGAAACCCGACGCCGGTCAAACCATACTTGTGGCCCAACAGCAGCGAAACCATTTCACCTGTGTTTGCGTCCCAAACGGCGGCCTGGGTATCGTTGCTCGCGGTTGCAACCAGAGAATCGTCGGGTGAAACTGCAACGCTGTTAATCCCATCGTGATGTCCTTCCAGGCTCAGAAGCTGTTTTCCGGACGCAAGATCCCAGATTCGCGCCGTTCGATCCATGCTGCTGGTAATGGCGCGCTTCCCGTCGTGAAAGTATGAGACGCTCTGCACGCCGTCGCTGTGACCCGAGAGCCTCATCTGTGGCGCGGAAATCAGGCCCAGTGGCCCATTGTCGGCCAGCGACTGGGCCGCCTGCGCCTTGGCAATTTCCTCGGGTGATGGAACGGTCGAAGGATCACCTCGGACGGTGACACCGGAGTAGCTATTTCGAAGCATGAAAGCGCCGCCAAGAAGCGCGCCGCCAAATGGTGGCTTCGCAAGTAATGCCACAGGTTCTCGATCGGATTCAGTTCCGGCGAATACGGCGGCAGCTTCAGCAGCGTGATGTTTTCCGGCACTTTCACTTCGCCAGCCGTGTGGAATCCCGCGCC